>NZ_LMPE01000016.1:120343-283339 GCF_001424325.1 Rhizobium sp. Leaf341 | reverse complement strand
TTCGCTATCCGCGAAGGCGGCCGGACCGTCGGCGCCGGCATCGTGGCTTCGATCGTCGAGTAATCAGCGGCTAGGCCGTTGACCTAGCAGGGACCGGGCGCTAACAACCCGGTTCCTGCGCTTTTTGACAAGACGCGGCCGACCGTAACAATTGAAGATTTGGCGTATGGCCAGTTGCCCATACGAAAAAAAGGACTAGTCGAATGAACGGCCAGAATATCCGCATCCGCCTCAAGGCGTTTGATCACCGGATCCTCGATGCCTCCACGCGCGAAATCGTGTCGACGGCCAAGCGTACGGGCGCCAGCGTCCGTGGCCCCGTGCCGCTTCCCACGCGTATCGAAAAGTTCACGGTCAACCGGTCGCCCCACGTCGACAAGAAGAGCCGCGAACAGTTCGAGATGCGCACGCACAAGCGTCTTCTCGATATCGTCGACCCGACCCCGCAGACGGTCGACGCCCTGATGAAGCTCGATCTGGCCGCCGGCGTCGACGTCGAGATCAAGCTCTAAAGGCCCCTCCCGGAACGCTTCGGACCGGGTGGATATAACAAGGAAGGTACGTGGACATTCCGTCCAACGACTTCCAGAAACGGGTGACCAATGGCGCGAATGCCGGATGGAAGCCTTGAACAAAGAGGCTGAAGGGGTTTCCCCCGACAGGGACTCTGAAGAGGAATGAACCGATGCGTTCAGGTGTGATTGCACAGAAAGTGGGAATGACCCGGGTCTACAACGACGCCGGCGAGCACATTCCAGTGACCGTGTTGCGGATGGAAAACTGCCAGGTGGTAGGCCAGCGCACGGAAGAAAAGAACGGCTACGTCGCCGTGCAGCTCGGCGCAGGCCAGGCCAAGGTCAAGAACACGCCCAAGGCGATGCGCGGCCACTTCGCCGCTGCAAACGTCGAGCCGAAGGCCAAGCTTGTCGAGTTTCGCGTAACGTCCGAAAACCTGATCGATGTCGGCTCTGAGCTGACGGCGAGCCACTTCGTCACGGGCCAGCTCGTCGACGTGACCGGCACCTCGATCGGTAAGGGCTTTGCCGGCGCCATGAAGCGCCACAACTTCGGCGGTCTGCGTGCCACGCACGGCGTTTCGGTCTCGCACCGTTCGCATGGTTCGACTGGTTCCAACCAGGATCCGGGCCGCGTCTGGAAGGGCAAGCGCATGGCTGGTCACATGGGCCAGACGCGCATCACCACCCAGAACCTCGAAGTCGTATCCACCGATGAAGACCGCGGTCTGATCCTCGTCAAGGGTGCCGTCCCCGGCTCCAAGGGCTCCTGGATCGTCGTCCGCGACGCCATCAAGGCCGGCATCCCGGAAAACGCTCCGCGTCCGGCCGGCGTCCGCGCAGCAGCACATGAGGGAGCCGAATAATGGATCTCACCGTCACCACACTGGATGGTAAGGACGCAGGCACGGTTTCCCTGTCCGACGCCATCTTTGGCCTGGACGTTCGCCAGGACCTGATCGCCCGCGTCATCCGCTGGCAGCTCGCCAAGAAGCAGCAGGGCACGCACAAGACCCTGACGCGCGGCGAAGTCTCCCGTACGGGCGCCAAGATGTACAAGCAGAAGGGTACGGGCCGCGCTCGTCACCATTCGGCACGCGCTCCGCAGTTCCGCGGCGGCGGCAAGGCTCACGGCCCGGTCACCCGCAGCCACGAGCACGACCTTCCCAAGAAGGTTCGCGCGCTCGGCCTGCGTCACGCCCTGTCTGCCAAGATGAAGGCCGACGAGCTGATCATCGTGGACAGCCTGGTCGCGGCTGAAGCCAAGACGAAGGCCCTGTCCGGTGCGTTTGCATCGCTCGGCCTGACCAACGCCCTCATCATCGGCGGCGCCGAGCTGGACAACAACTTCAAGCTCGCTGCCAAGAACATCCCCAACGTGGACGTTCTGCCGATCCAGGGCATCAACGTTTACGACATTCTGCGCCGCGGCAAGCTTGTGCTTTCCAAGGATGCGATCGAGGCTCTGGAGGAGCGGTTCAAGTGACGGATCTTCGCCATTATGATGTGATCCTCTCTCCGTCGATCACCGAAAAGTCCACGCTGGTTTCTGAACAGAACCAGATCATCTTCAACGTCGCCAAGGATGCGTCGAAGCCTGAGATCAAGGCTGCCATCGAAGCTCTGTTCGGCGTCAAGGTCACGGCAGTGAACACGCTTCTCCGCAAGGGCAAGCTCAAGCGCTTCCGCGGCTTCGCTGGCCGGCAGCGGGATGTCAAGAAGGCGATCGTCACACTTGCTGACGGTCAGTCCATCGACGTCTCCACCGGACTCTAAAGGTTAAACCCAGAGCGGTTTCATAACCCCCGGGTAAGGACCCAAAAGGGAACAAGAAAATGGCATTGAAAAGTTTCAATCCGACGACCCCGAGCCAGCGTCAGCTGGTCATCGTCGACCGGTCCTCGCTCTACAAGGGCAAGCCGGTCAAGGCGCTGACACAGGGTCTCACCAAGAGCGGTGGGCGTAACAACCTCGGCCGCATCACCGCCCGCTTCATCGGTGGCGGTCACAAGCGGACCTATCGCCTGATCGACTTCAAGCGTCGCAAGTTCGACGTGGACGGTACGGTCGAGCGTCTGGAATACGACCCGAACCGGACGGCCTTCATCGCGCTGATCAAGTACGACGACGGCACGCAGGCCTACATCATTGCGCCGCAGCGCCTCGCCGTCGGTGACAAGGTCATCGCTTCGGAGAAGGCTGTCGACGTCAAGCCCGGCAACACCATGCCGCTGCAGTTCATCCCGGTCGGCTCCATCATCCACAATGTGGAAATGAAGCCCGGCAAGGGTGGCCAGATGGCCCGTTCGGCAGGCACCTACGTGCAGCTAGTCGGTCGCGACCAGGGCATGGCGATCCTGCGCCTGAACTCGGGCGAACAGCGCCTCGTTCATGCGTCCTGCCTGGCCTCCATCGGCGCCGTGTCCAACCCGGACCACGGCAACATCAACGACGGCAAGGCCGGTCGCACCCGCTGGCGCGGTAAGACCCCGCATAACCGCGGCGTCGTCATGAACCCGGTCGACCACCCGCACGGCGGTGGCGAAGGCCGCACCTCGGGCGGCCGTCATCCGGTAACGCCGTGGGGCAAGCCGACCAAGGGCAAGCGCACGCGTTCGAACAAGTCGACCGACAAGTTCATCATGCGTTCGCGCCACCAGCGCAAGAAGTAAGAAGAGGTAGTCACAAATGGCTCGTTCAGTATGGAAAGGTCCGTTCGTCGACGGCTATCTTCTCAAGAAGGCTGAGAAGGTTCGCGAAGGCGGGCGCAATGAGGTCATCAAGATGTGGAGCCGTCGCTCCACGATCTTGCCGCAGTTCGTCGGTCTGACCTTTGGCGTCTACAACGGTTCCAAGCATGTTCCCGTCAGTGTCAATGAAGACATGGTCGGTCACAAGTTCGGTGAATTCTCTCCGACCCGGACCTACTACGGTCACGGTGCGGACAAGAAGGCAAAGAGGAAGTAACGATGGGCAAGGCAAAAGCCGAACGTCGGCTGGCGGATAATGAGGCGCAGGCTGTTGCGCGCACGATCCGCGTCAGCCCCCAGAAGCTCAACCTCGTTGCTGCGATGATCCGCGGCAAGAAGGTCGACCGCGCTCTGGCCGAACTTGAATTCTCCCGCAAGCGCATTGCCGGCACGGTCAGGAAGACCCTGGAATCGGCGATCGCAAACGCCGAGAACAACCACGACCTCGACGTCGACTCGCTCGTCGTCGCGGAAGCTTTCGTTGGCAAGTCGATGGTGATGAAGCGCTTCCACGCCCGTGGTCGCGGCCGTGCATCGCGGATCGAAAAGCCGTTTGCGCACTTGACGATCGTTGTTCGTGAAGTGGAAGCCAAAGGGGAGGCCGCATAATGGGCCAGAAAATTAATCCAATCGGTTTCCGTCTCGGTATCAACCGGACCTGGGATAGCCGTTGGTTCGCCGACAATGCCGAATACGGCAAGCTGCTGCACGAAGACCTGAAGATCCGCAAGTATCTGATGGACGAACTCAAGCAGGCCGGTATCTCGAAGGTCGTCATCGAGCGTCCGCACAAGAAGTGCCGCGTCACGATCCACTCGGCTCGCCCGGGCCTGATCATCGGCAAGAAGGGCGCAGACATCGAAAAGCTGCGTCGCAAGCTGTCGGAGATGACGAACTCGGAAACGCACCTCAACATCGTTGAAGTGCGCAAGCCGGAAGTCGACGCGACGCTCGTCGCACAGTCGATCGCCCAGCAGCTCGAGCGCCGTGTGGCTTTCCGCCGCGCGATGAAGCGTTCGGTTCAGTCGGCCATGCGTCTGGGTGCCGAAGGCATCAAGATCACCTGCGCCGGCCGCCTGGGTGGCGCCGAAATCGCTCGGACGGAATGGTACCGCGAAGGTCGCGTTCCGCTTCACACGCTCCGCGCCGACATCGACTACGGTGTTGCCGAAGCTGTGACGGCATTCGGCATCTGCGGCATCAAGGTCTGGATCTTCAAGGGCGAAATCCTTGAGCACGATCCGATGGCCTCCGAGCGCCGTGCGAGCGAGAGTGACAGTCAGGGTAGTGGCGGACGTGATCGCGATCGCGATCGTGATCGCCGTCGTGAAAACGCGTAACAGTCGCGTTTGGCAGCCAATATCGGAGAATTAAAAAAATGTTGCAGCCAAAGCGTACGAAGTATCGCAAGCAATTCAAGGGCCGCATCAAGGGCGTAGCCAAGGGCGGGTCTGATCTCGCTTTCGGCGAATTCGGCCTGAAGTCCCTCGAACCGAACCGCGTCAATGCGCGCGAGATCGAAGCGGCCCGCCGCGCGATCACGCGTCACATGAAGCGTGCCGGCCGCGTTTGGATCCGCGTATTCCCGGACGTTCCGGTTACCGCGAAGCCGACCGAAGTCCGCATGGGTAAGGGTAAGGGCTCCGTCGAATACTGGGCGTGCAAGGTCAAGCCTGGTCGTATGATGTTCGAGATCGATGGCGTCAACGAGGAGCTCGCACGCGAAGCCCTTCGTCTTGGTGCTGCGAAGCTCTCCGTCAAGACGCGCTTCGTACAGCGCATTGCGGAGTAAGGAGAAGCCCCATGAAAGCCAATGACGTTCGGGCGCTCAGCGCCGACCAGCTCAACGACGAGCTTGCCAAGCTGAAGAAGGAGCAGTTTAACCTGCGCTTCCAGAAGGCGACCGGCCAGCTTGAAAAGTCGTCGCGCATCAACGAGGTCCGCAAGGACATCGCGCGCATCAAAACCATTGCCCGCCAGAAGGCGGCAGAAGCCAAGGCCTAAGGACCAAGAAAAATGCCGAAACGCATTCTGCAGGGCACCGTCGTCTCCGACAAGAACGAGAAGACCGTCGTCGTACGGGTCGAGCGTCGCTTTGCGCACCCGATCCTCCAGAAGACCGTCCGTCGCTCCAAGAAGTACAAGGCGCACGACGAGAAGAACCAGTTTAAGGTCGGCGACCTCGTTTCCATTCAGGAATGCGCGCCGATTTCCAAGGACAAGTGCTGGACGGTCATTTCCGCCCAGGCTTAAGCGAACAGACAGATCGTCGATTGCGCCGCGCAGTGTCGTCAGGACACGGATGCGCGGCGTCTTCGTACCATCGGACAGGGTCCCGCTTCTGGTCGAAATGGCCAGGGTTTCGGACCTCGCCCCTTGTAATCGGCGAGAATCTCTGTATGAAGCAGCCACGGAACGCTCGGGGTTACGAGCGTTCTTTTGCTTTGAGCGCACGGAAGGTCCTGTTTTCAGGAAACCACCCTGGCAAGATCGATCCCGCGCTGTCGCATCATGTCCCGCCCGTTTCTCTCAAGAGGCGAGGGACTGGGAATGCCATTGAAAGCATTGTGGCGTGCCGCCCTTCGCAAGAGGGTGCAGCGCGCCGCATGCAAATTTTCATAAGCCGGAACAGGGGGCTCTCTTTCACGATGAGGAGATCCCAACCGGTCCGGTCACAACAAGAAGGCGACCTGACATGATTCAGATGCAAACAAACCTCGACGTGGCGGATAATTCCGGCGCACGTCGTGTCATGTGCATCAAGGTGCTGGGCGGCTCCAAGCGCAAGTATGCTTCCGTGGGCGACGTCATCGTCGTTTCCATCAAGGAAGCCATCCCGCGCGGCCGCGTCAAGAAGGGCGATGTGATGAAGGCGGTCGTCGTACGCACCGCCAAGGACATCCGCCGTCCGGACGGCAGCGTCATCCGCTTCGATAACAACGCAGCCGTTCTTATCGACAACAAGAAAGAGCCGATCGGCACCCGTATCTTCGGACCGGTTCCGCGCGAGCTTCGCGCCAAGAACCACATGAAGATCATCTCGCTGGCTCCAGAAGTACTGTAAGGGGCGATTAGAGATGAACAAGATTCGTAAGGGCGACAAGGTCGTCGTACTCGCCGGCAAGGACAAGGGCCAGACCGGCGAAGTCATCCAGGTCATGCCGAAGGAAGACAAGGCTGTCGTGCGTGGCGTCAACATGGTGAAGCGTCACCAGCGCCAGACCCAGAGCCAGGAAGCCGGCATCATCAACAAAGAAGCCCCGATCCACCTGTCGAATATCGCGATCGCTGACACGGACGGCAAGCCGACCCGCGTCGGTTTCCGCATCGATGGCGACAAGAAGGTTCGCGTGGCCAAGCGTTCGGGAGATGTTATCTGATGGCTGACACCAAGACCTATGAGCCGCGGCTCAAGAGCGAATACGTCGCTCGCATTCGTCCGGCGCTCCGGGAGAAGTTCTCCTACGCCAACGAGATGATGATCCCCAAGCTGGACAAGATCGTCATCAACATGGGTGTGGGCGAAGCCACCGGCGACTCGAAGAAGCCTTCGATCGCAGCGGCCGACCTTGCAGCGATCGCCGGCCAGAAGCCGGTCGTCACCAAGGCCCGCACCTCCATCGCCGGCTTCAAGCTGCGCGAAGACATGCCGATCGGCGCGAAGGTCACCCTGCGCGGCGCCCGCATGTATGAATTTCTGGACCGCCTGATCAACATCGCGCTCCCGCGCGTTCGCGACTTCCGCGGCCTGAACCCGAAGTCCTTCGACGGCCGTGGCAACTTCGCCATGGGCGTGAAGGAACACATTGTGTTCCCTGAGATCAACTACGACAAGGTCGATCAGATGTGGGGCATGGACATCATCGTTTGCACGACGGCCACGACGGACGACGAAGCGCGGGCTCTGCTCACAGAGTTCAACTTCCCGTTCCGCCAGTAAGCCGTAACGACAAGCAGAAGGATTACGTTTCATGGCGAAAACGAGCGCAGTTGAAAAGAACAAGCGCCGCCGCAAGCTGGTCACCCAGCAGGCCTCCAAGCGGGCCGAGCTGAAGGCGACCATCATGAACCAGTCTCTTCCGATCGAAGAGCGGTTCAAGGCAACTCTGAAACTGGCAAGCCTGCCGCGTGATGGGTCGAAGACCCGCGTTCGCAACCGTTGCGAAGTCACCGGCCGTCCGCGCGCCTACTACCGGAAGCTCAAGATGTCCCGTATCGCCCTGCGCGAACTGGGCAACTTCGGCAAGATCCCGGGTATCGTGAAGTCGAGCTGGTAAGGAGACGGGCAAATGACAATGACTGATCCCTTGGGCGATATGCTCACCCGTATCCGTAACGGCGCTGCACGCCGCAAGACGAACGTGACGACGCCGGCTTCCAAGCTGCGTGCACGCGTTCTCGACGTGCTGCAGTCGGAAGGCTACATCCGCGGCTATTCCGAAGTCGATTTCGACAACGGCAAGTCCGAGCTCAACATCGAGCTGAAGTACTACGAAGGCGCATCGGTGATCCGTGAGATCGGCCGCGTGTCCAAGCCGGGCCGCCGGGTCTATGTCTCGGTCAAGTCCATCCCGCAGGTCGCGAACGGTCTCGGCATCACCATCCTTTCGACTCCGAAGGGTGTGATGGCCGATCACCAGGCTCGTGAACAGAACGTCGGCGGCGAGGTTCTCTGCTCCGTATTCTAATACGGATCAGGGACCTCCAGAACGAACAGACAGGATTGAAACATGTCTCGTATCGGTAAAAAGCCCGTTCAGGTTCCCGCTGGTGTCACCGCGACTGTCGATGGACAGAAGGTGACGGCCAAGGGCCCGAAGGGCGAACTCTTCTTCGTTGCGAACGACGAAGTCTCCGTCAAGCTGGAAGACAACGCTGTTGTCGTCGAGCCTGTCAGCCAGTCCAAGGACGCTCGTTCCAAGTGGGGCATGTCCCGCACGATGGTCGAGAACATCCTGAAGGGCGTGAAGGACGGCTTCGAGCGCAAGCTCGAAATCAACGGCGTCGGTTATCGTGCGGCCCTGCAGGGCAAGAACCTGCAGCTGGCGCTCGGCTTCAGCCATGACGTCGTCTACCAGACGCCGGAAGGCATCACGATCGCTGTTCCCAAGCCGACGGAAATCGTCGTTTCGGGCATCAACAAGCAGCAGGTCGGCCAGGTGGCCGCAGAGATTCGCGAATATCGTGGCCCCGAGCCCTACAAGGGCAAGGGCGTCAAGTACGCGAACGAGCGGATCATCCGCAAAGAAGGCAAGAAGAAGTAAGGATCACGCGAAATGGCTAGCAGGAAAGATAATCTTGTACGTCGCGCTTCGCGCGTTCGTCGTCAAATCAAGGCGGTCGCGAACGGCCGTCCGCGCCTGTCGGTTCATCGCTCGTCGAAGAACATCTACGCACAGGTCATCGACGATGTCGCCGGCACGACGCTGGCGTCCGCTTCGACGCTCGACACCGGTCTGCGCACGTCTCTGAAGACGGGCGCTGACACGGCGGCAGCTGCTGCCGTCGGCAAGCTCCTTGCGGAGCGTGCATCCGAAGCCGGCGTCAAGGACGTCGTCTTCGATCGTGGCGCCTTCATCTATCACGGCCGTATCAAGGCCCTGGCTGAAGCCGCCCGCGAAGGTGGCCTCAACTTCTAAGGTCGAGGAGGAAGGCCGACCCGGCTTTCCGAATCTGACGAAGCGAAGTAAGGCTCCCATTTCCACGACGGGCCGGCCCGGTACATCCGGGCCGAAGCCGTGTCGGGAATTCGCCGTACTCTCGACCGATCGAGGGGCGGCACCGATCAATCTGCCGATTGCACCCGGAAAAGAAAAAGGAAAAGGACAATGGCACAAGAAAGAAGAGGTTCTCGCGATGACCGCCAGAACCGCGAAGAGCGCGACAGCGAATTCGTCGACAAGCTCGTAGCAATCAACCGCGTCGCCAAGGTGGTGAAGGGCGGCCGTCGTTTCGGCTTTGCTGCTCTCGTCGTCGTCGGCGACCAGAAGGGCCGCGTCGGCTTCGGTCATGGCAAGGCGCGCGAAGTGCCGGAAGCCATCCGCAAGGCGACGGAAGCTGCCAAGCGCGAGCTGATCTTCGTCCCGCTGCGCTCGGGCCGTACCCTGCATCACGACGTTCACGGTCGCCACGGCGCCGGCAAGGTCCTGCTGCGTTCGGCCAAGGCCGGTACCGGCATCATCGCCGGCGGTCCGATGCGCGCCGTTTTCGAAACGCTCGGCATGCATGACGTCGTTGCCAAGTCGACCGGTTCGTCCAACCCGTACAACATGATCCGCGCCACCTTCGATGCTCTGAAGAACCAGATGCACCCGAAGGACATCGCGGCACAGCGCGGCCTCAAGTTCGCCACGCTGCAGGCCCGTCGCGAAGCGGCTGGCGTCACGTCGGAAGAATAAGGGAGTCCGTACGATGGCCACTGAAACCACCGGTAAGACGGTTACTGTCGAGCAGATCGGCAGCCCCATCCGCCGCCCCGCCGTACAGCGCGCAACGCTGATCGGCCTGGGTCTCAACAAGATGCACCGGGTGCGCACGCTGGAAGACACACCTTCCGTTCGCGGCATGATCCGGTCCGTCCAGCACCTCGTCCGCGTTATCGACGAGAAGTGAGGGAGATACCATCATGAAGCTGAATGAAATCAAGGACAACGAAGGCTCGACCCACGCGCGCAAGCGTTTGGGCCGTGGTATCGGCTCCGGTTCCGGCAAGACGGCCGGCCGGGGTGTCAAGGGTCAGAAGGCCCGGTCCGGCGTCGCGATCAACGGTTTTGAAGGCGGTCAGATGCCGATCTACCGTCGCCTGCCGAAGCGCGGTTTCAACAACATCTTCCGTTCGGATTTTGTTGTCGTGTCGCTCGCTCGCATCCAGACGGCCATCGACGCCAAGAAGCTCGACGCTTCCGCGACGATCGACGCCGCTGCTCTGAAGGCTGCCGGCATCATCCGCCGTGCACGCGATGGCGTTCGCGTTCTCTCGGACGGCGAACTGACGGGCAAGGTCACCATCGAAGTGGCCGGTGCCTCGCAGTCCGCGATCGAGAAGATCGAAAAGGCCGGCGGCTCCATCAAGCTGCTGTCTGCCAAGCCTGTCGCTGCCAGCGAATAATCTTGAAGTCGAACCGCCCGGAGTGTTACACACCGGGCGGTTTATTGCGTCTGGAGGACGCGCGCACGGCGCGGGCAGGACGACGAAGGCAGGGGAGAGGGGTCGGTTGGTCCGCATCTCCAAGCTGGACGGGAAGGGCAGGGAGCGGCATTCGTGAGCGGATGCGGCCTGCACTCCAAGAGATCGACAAGCGCATGATCGCCGACGGACAAGAATCGGTTCCAGGGGTCGTGCAGAAACGTAATTCAAGCTTTTCCGGAGTCGGCCGGGTCTGACGCCGCGGGTTCGGAACTGGCTACGCGGAGAATCGCATGGCTTCTGCAGCGGAACAGCTCGCCTCCAATCTCAATTTCAAAACATTTGCGAAAGCAGAGGACCTCAAGAAGCGTCTCTGGTTTACGCTGGGCGCGCTGCTGGTTTACCGGCTCGGCACCTATATTCCGCTTCCGGGCCTCAACCCCGACGCGTTCGCCCAGGCCTTCCAGGGGCAGAGCGGCGGCATTCTCGGGCTTTTCAACATGTTTTCCGGCGGCGCGGTCTCGCGCATGGCGATCTTCGCGCTCGGGATCATGCCCTATATCTCCGCATCCATCATCGTTCAGCTGATGACCTCGGTCGTCCCCTCGCTGGAGCAGCTGAAGAAGGAAGGCGAACAGGGCCGGAAGATCATCAACCAGTACACGCGCTACGGGACGGTGCTCCTGGGCCTGCTGCAGGCTTACGGCATCGCAGTCGGGCTTGAGAGTGGCAACGGTCTCGTGAACGATCCAGGCTGGTTCTTCCGCATCTCCACGGTCATCTCGCTGCTGGGCGGCACGATGTTCCTGATGTGGCTCGGCGAACAGATCACGTCCCGCGGGATCGGCAACGGCATTTCGCTCATCATCTTCGCTGGGATCGTCGCGCATCTGCCGACCGCGCTTGCCGGCACGCTGGAGCTCGGCCGGACGGGTGCGCTCTCGACGCCGCTGATTCTCGGCATCATCATCATGGTGGTCGCTGTCATCGCGCTCATCGTCTTCGTCGAGCGAGCGCAGCGTCGCCTCCTGATCCAGTACCCGAAGCGCCAGGTCGGCAATCGGATGTTCCAGGGCGACACGTCGCACCTGCCGCTGAAGCTGAACACGGCCGGCGTCATCCCGGCGATCTTCGCGTCGTCCCTTCTGCTGCTTCCCGCAACGCTGGCCGGCTTCGCCAACAGCGCGACGCTTCCTGCCTGGGCGACGACGATCGTCGGCTCGCTGGCGCACGGCCAGCCGCTCTACATGGTCCTTTATGCGGCCATGATCGCCTTCTTCGCGTTCTTCTACACCGCGATCGTCTTCAATCCGAAGGATACGGCCGACAATCTGAAGAAGCACGGCGGCTTCATCCTCGGCATCCGTCCGGGTGAGCGCACGGCGGAGTACATCGACTTCGTCCTCACGCGCATCACGGTGATCGGCGCGATCTACCTGATCTTCGTCTGCATTCTTCCGGAATTCGTCATCGCCCAGACCGGCGTTCCGTTCTACCTTGGTGGTACGTCGCTTTTGATTGTTGTCAGCGTGACGCTTGATACTGTAGCACAGATACAGGGTCATCTGATCGCTCAGCAGTATGAGGGGCTGATCAAGAAGTCGAAGTTGCGTGGAGGGAAGAGGGGCCGATGAGACTGATATTTTTAGGACCGCCCGGGGCCGGCAAAGGGACGCAGGCCAAGCTTCTGGTGGATCGCTTCGGCATTCCCCAGTTGTCGACCGGTGACATGCTGCGGGCCGCCGTTGCCGAGGGCAGCGACGTCGGCAAGCGCGCAAAGGCCGTCATGGACGCGGGCCAGCTCGTGTCGGACGAGATCGTGAACGAGATCGTCTCGGACCGCATCGACGCCGAAGACTGCGCCCATGGCTTCATTCTCGACGGCTACCCGCGGACGGTCCCGCAGGCCGTTGCACTCGGCCGGATGCTCGAGGAGAAGGGCCTGAAGCTCGATGCCGTTATCGAGCTGAAGGTCGACGAGGAGGCGCTCCTTCGGCGCATCGAGAACCGAGTCGCTGAAACACTGGCCGCCGGCGGTAAAGTTCGCTCGGACGACAATCCGGAATCGGTTAAGAAGCGTCTTGTCGAATATCGCGAGAAGACGGCGCCGCTTTCGCAGCATTACGCAAGGACCGGAGAGCTGAAGACGCTTGACGGGATGGCGCCGGTCGAAACAGTGACGCGACAGATCAACGCGATTCTTGCTTCGGCAGCAGCCGAAGTTTGACGATACCGGGCGCAACGCCTTGTTGGACAAGAAAAGGACTGGCCGGGAGTTGACTTTTCCGGCCGATTCCGTCTAAAGACCGCGCTAACTCGCAACATGCAGGGGAATGGCGCGGATTTCACGAGTGAAGTCCGGGCTGGGCTTTTGTCCCGTGTTCCGAACGAAAATTGAAACTGACGGCTATTCAAGGCTGCATAGAAGCACCTATTGCCGGATGGCAACTGGAAGCAAGGAGAACAGACGTGGCTCGTATCGCTGGCGTCAACATCCCGACGGCAAAGCGCGTTGTTATCGCGCTGACCTACATTCACGGGATCGGACCGAAATTCGCACAGGAAATCGTCGAGAAGGTCGGTATTCCGGCTGAACGCCGCGTGCATCAGCTCACGGATGCTGAAGTTCTTCAGATCCGCGAAGCCATCGACCGCGAATACCAGGTCGAAGGCGACCTGCGTCGCGAAACGTCGATGAACATCAAGCGCCTGATGGACCTCGGCTGCTACCGCGGCCTGCGTCATCGTCGTTCGCTGCCCGTCCGCGGCCAGCGCACGCACACCAATGCCCGTACCCGCAAGGGCCCGGCAAAGGCGATTGCTGGCAAGAAGAAATAATCTCCCGGAAACGGGGGTGAGGAGGCTGGTGCGAAGCACCGGCCTCTTTTTGGTATGTCGAAGACGGCTTGTGCCGTCGTTCGGTGGAGCTGCTGGAAATACGGCAGCGATGATATCGCCGCGATGCCGAGCCTCTCCCGAGATGCTCCGGCGTCGCTGATGAAAGTGGGGAGCAGGGCTCCCCGGTGTAGCCGCTGGAATTACGGCGGTGCAGAGATCCGTGAAAGGGTAAACATGGCCAAGGAAGCCACACGCGTACGTCGTCGCGAACGCAAGAATATCTCGACGGGCGTCGCCCACGTGAACTCGTCGTTCAACAACACGATGATCACCATCACCGATGCGCAGGGCAATGCCATTGCATGGTCGTCGGCCGGCTCGAAGGGCTTCAAGGGCTCGCGCAAGTCGACGCCGTTTGCCGCGCAGATCGCCGCCGAAGATGCTGCCAAGAAGGCGCAGGAACACGGCATGAAGACGCTGGAAGTCGAAGTCACCGGCCCGGGCTCCGGTCGTGAATCGGCTCTGCGCGCCCTGCAGGCCGCCGGGTTCATGATCACGTCCATCCGTGACGTGACGCCGATCCCGCACAATGGCTGCCGTCCGCGCAAGAAGCGCCGCGTCTGATACGCATTCGTCATCAGGTCCGGCGGGAGATCGCTCTCGCCGGCGCTTCAGGGCTCCGTTGCCACGAATGGATGGTGGCAACGAACGGAAGGCAAAACATATGATTCAGAAAAACTGGCAGGAACTGATCAAGCCGAACAAGGTCGAGTTCACGTCTTCCGGTCGCACCAAGGTCAGCCTTGTCGCGGAACCGCTCGAGCGTGGCTTCGGTCTGACCCTCGGCAACGCGCTGCGTCGCGTTCTCCTCTCCTCGCTCCGCGGGGCCGCCGTTACGGCCGTGCAGATCGACGGCGTTCTGCATGAATTCTCTTCGATCCCGGGCGTTCGCGAAGATGTCACCGACATCGTCCTGAACATCAAGGAAATCGCCATCAAGATGGACGGCGACGATGCCAAGCGCATGGTCGTTCGCAAGCAGGGCCCGGGTGTGGTCACGGCTGGCGACATCCAGACGGTCGGCGACATCGAGATCCTGAACCCCAACCACGTGATCTGCACGCTCGACGAGGGCGCGGAGATCCGCATGGAGTTCACGGTCAACAACGGCAAGGGCTATGTTCCGGCGGATCGCAACCGTTCGGAAGATGCACCGATCGGCCTCATCCCCGTCGACAGCCTCTACTCGCCGGTCAAGAAAGTGTCCTACAAGGTGGAAAACACCCGTGAAGGCCAGGTTCTCGACTACGACAAGCTGTCAATGACGATCGAGACCGATGGTTCCGTGACCGGTGAAGATGCCGTTGCTTTCGCAGCACGTATCCTTCAGGACCAGCTCGGCGTCTTCGTCAATTTCGACGAGCCGCAGAAGGAAGCCGAAGAGGAAGCCGTTACCGAACTCGCGTTCAACCCGGCGCTTCTCAAGAAGGTGGACGAGCTCGAACTGTCCGTTCGTTCGGCAAACTGCCTGAAGAACGACAACATCGTCTACATCGGCGACCTCATTCAGAAGACGGAAGCCGAAATGCTCCGGACTCCGAACTTCGGCCGCAAGTCGCTGAACGAAATCAAGGAAGTTCTCGCTTCCATGGGTCTGCACCTCGGCATGGAAGTGCCTGCATGGCCGCCCGAGAACATCGAAGATCTCGCAAAGCGCTACGAAGACCAGTATTGATCGCGGCATGAGGATCAATGTGAAGCGGTTGTCCGCTCGCATTCCGCGATGTGAAAAATAGACAAGGCAGGTCAAAACTCTGCCTTTCCCCGTCAAACAGCAGGCCCGGCGAGCGATTGCGTGGTGCCTGTATGTGCCAGGAAACGGCAGGTCCTCCAGAGAGAGCGACACCTGCATAAAGGAGAATAGCCATGCGCCACCAGAAAGCCGGCCGCAAGCTGAACCGTACCGCCAGCCACCGCAAGGCGATGTTCGCCAACATGGCGGCTTCGCTGATCCAGCACGAGCAGATCATCACGACTCTGCCCAAGGCCAAGGAAATCCGTCCGATCGTCGAAAAGCTCGTCACGCTCGGCAAGCGCGGCGACCTGCACGCCCGTCGTCAGGCCATCTCGCAGATCCGTGACGTCACGGTCGTTGCCAAGCTGTTCGACGCCATTGCCACGCGGTATGCGACGCGCAACGGCGGCTACCTTCGCATCATGAAAGCCGGTTACCGTCAGGGCGACAACGCTGCGATTGCGGTCATCGAATTCGTCGATCGCGACGTCGATGCCAAGGGCGCAGCCGACAAGGCCCGCGTCGCCGCCGAAGCGGACGCCGCCGAAGCAGCCTGATTCTGCAGGACGAGCACTTCAAGACAGCCGGGCGAAAGTCCGGCTGTTTTCGTTTCAGCCACCCGGTTTGAGGCTTGGGCTTGGGGCCTTGGGGCTTGGGGCTCGAGCCTGGACAGGGAAGGGCCGGGCGTGCGGCGCGGTGTGGCCAGCGCCATGTTTTTGCCGAACACGACGGCTTTGCTTTCCGGCCGTATCATCCTATTTCTCCACGACAAGCCTGTTACACCTGCATCAAGGGTTCCCCATGCGCCGCTCGCCATTGTCGCTCGTCCTGTCCGGCATTGCCGGCCTCGTCATCATCATGTTTTTGGCGCACTTCGTGGCGCCCACGGACCTGAGCGAGGCCCATACGGCCGTCGATCAGGTCAAGACGAGTGCGGTGGCCGCTCCGGTGGCGGGCGCGAGCAGCGAACGCCCGGCCACTGCGAAAGCGGTTCCCGAAAACCGCGCGGAAATGCAGATGTCCTTCTCGCCGCTCGTCAAGCAGACGGCGAATGCGGTCGTCAATGTCTACGCGGAAAAACTGGTCGAAAGCCGCTCGCCGCTGGCGGACGATCCGTTCCTGCAACAGTTCTTCGGCCAGCGCATGCCGAACCGGTCCGAGAAGCAGTCGTCGCTGGGCTCGGGCGTGATTGTCGGAGCGGATGGTATCGTCGTCACCAACAACCACGTGATCGAGGGGGCTGACGATATCAAGGTCGCGCTTGCGGACGGACGCGAATTCGAATCAAAGGTTGTTCTGAAGGACGACCGGCTGGACCTCGCCGTTCTCAAGATCGAGGGAAGTACGCCGTTCCAGACCATCCCGCTCGGCGATTCGGACAGCGTTGAGGTCGGCGATCTCGTTCTTGCGATCGGCAACCCCTTCGGCGTCGGGCAGACGGTCACGAGTGGCATCGTATCGGCGCTGGCGCGCAATCAGGTGACGCCGGGCAGCGATTTCGGCTTTTTCATTCAGACCGATGCGGCCATCAATCCGGGCAATTCGGGCGGGGGGCTGATCGACATGAAGGGAGAGCTGATCGGGATCAATACGGCCATCTTCTCGCGTGGCGGAGGCTCGAACGGCGTCGGCTTCGCCATTCCGGCAAATCTGGTGAAGGTTTTCATCGAATCTGCAAAAGGTGGGACCGGCAGTTTCATTCGTCCGTTTATCGGCGCGAGCTTCGAACCCGTCACCTCGGAAGTTGCCGAGGCGCTCGGACTGGATCGAGCGCGGGGCGCGCTCGTCAGTTCGGTGATCGAGGGCGGACCGGCGGAGAAGGCCGGCATTCGTCCAGGCGAAGTCGTGACGACCGTGAACGGGATTGCGGTCGAACATCCCGACGCGCTCGGGTATCGGCTGACCACGGTTGGGATCGGCAAGGACGCGCGTCTGAGCGTGGCGAACAACGGCAAGGTGCGTGAGGTCACATTGCGGCTGGAGCGTGCGCCGGAGACAGCGCCCCGGGATGAACGGCTGATCGAGGGCCGCACGCCGTTTGCCGGTGCTGTGGTCGGCAACCTGTCGCCCCGTCTCGCCGACGAGCTTCACATGCCCGCGACCTCGGAAGGCGTCGTGATCACCGCCGTCAATCGCGGCTCGCCCGCCGCCCGCGTCGGCTTTGCGCCGAAGGATATCATTGTTGCCGTGAATGGCGTGCCGATCGACAAGACGGAGACGCTCGTCAAGGCAACGTCGGACGATCCGGCCTTCTGGCGCGTGGAGATCGAGCGCGACGGACAGCGGATCCGCCAGTTCTTCCGATGAGCGACCTCTTCGCGCCGAACGAGCCTCAGGAGCTCCAGGCCCGGCGCCCGCTTGCCGACCGGCTGAGGCCGCAGACACTGGCGGACGTTACGGGCCAGCCGCATCTGACAGGAGAAGACGGCGCGTTGCGGCGGATGATCGATTCGGGTTCGCTGGGCTCGATGATCTTCTGGGGGCCGCCCGGAACGGGAAAGACCACCGTTGCGCGGCTCTTGTCCGGTGAGACCGGTCTCGCCTTCGAGCAGATATCCGCAATCTTCTCGGGCGTCGCCGATCTCAAGAAAGTGTTCGAGATGGCGCGGACGCGGCGCATGTCCGGTCGCCAGACGCTGCTTTTCGTGGACGAGATCCATCGGTTCAACCGGGCCCAGCAGGATAGTTTCCTGCCCGTCATGGAAGACGGAACCATCATCCTCGTCGGTGCCACCACGGAAAACCCGTCCTTCGAGCTGAATGCGGCGCTGCTTTCCCGCGCACGCGTGCTGACCTTCCGGTCCCATGACGAGAACAGCCTGCGCGAACTTCTGGCGCGGGCGGAGACGACCGAAGCAAGGCCCCTGCCGCTCGATGAGGAGGCGCGCACAAGCCTGGTCCGCATGGCGGACGGAGACGGGCGGGCCGCGTTGACGCTGGCCGAGGAGGTCTGGCGTGCGGCGCGGAAGGACGAGATCTTCGACGTGGCAGGGCTGCAGGAGGTCGTCCAGCGCCGGGCACCGGTCTACGACAAGGGGCAGGACGGGCACTACAATCTGATCTCTGCGCTCCACAAGGCCGTGCGGGGCTCCGATCCCGATGCGGCTCTCTATTACCTCTGCCGGATGTTCGATGCCGGGGAGGATCCGCTCTATCTCGGGCGGCGTCTCGTGCGCATGGCGGTGGAGGATATCGGCCTTGCGGATCCCCAGGCGCTTGTCGTCTGCAATGCCGCAAAGGATGCCTACGATTATCTCGGCTCGCCGGAAGGCGAGCTTGCGCTGGCGCAGGCCTGCGTCTACCTCGCGACGGCCCCGAAATCGAATGCCGTCTACACGGCCTACAAGGCCGCGATGCGCGCCGCAAAGCAGAATGGGTCGCTGCTGCCGCCCAAGCACATCCTGAATGCGCCCACGAAGCTGATGAAGGGGGAGGGCTATGGGGATGGCTATCGTTACGATCACGACGAGCCCGATGCCTTCTCCGGTCAGGATTACTTTCCCGAGAAGATGGGGCGGCAGACCTTCTACGATCCGCCGGAACGGGGTTTTGAGCGGGACATCCGCAAGCGGCTCGATTGGTGGGAGAAGCTGCGCAAGGAGCGCGGCGGCGAGCGCTGATCGTTGCCAGGCCGGGCAGGGTATGGCATGAGGGGGCGCGGACGACCGCGACATCGTTTCATCCATGCGGGGACGGCCTCGCTCCTCACAGGAGTGATCTCCATGGCCTGGTTTTTTCTGTTTCTCGCCGGACTGTTCGAAATCGGATGGGCGATCGGCCTGAAATACACCGAGGGTTTCTCGAAACCGCTGCCCACCATCTTCACCATTGCCGCCATGGTTGCGAGCGTCGTGCTCCTCGGCGTGGCGCTGCGGACACTGCCGCTCGGCACGGCCTATGCGATCTGGACCGGGATCGGCACGGTCGGCACCGTCATTCTCGGCATCGTCCTGTTTGCCGAGCCGGCGACCGCGGTTCGGCTCGGCTGCATCGGCTTGATCGTCGCAGGCATAGCCGGGCTCAAGCTGACGGCGTGAGCGTCAATCGCGCCTGAGCGAATCGAGAACGGCGCTGGCCGCCTGCATGTCGCGCCAGCGCAGCTCGCGCCGCTGGAACGCTTCGTCATCGGTGCCCCAATGCTCGATCTGCCAGTCCTCGTCGAGATGCGCAAGCGCCCAGGCCTCGTCGACGCCGAGGCGGCGCTCGGCAATGGCGAGCGGCAGTATCGCGGAGCCCGTCAGCGTGGTCATGGCGTGGAGGGCCGAAAGCGCGATCGGTGTCTGGTAGGCCTCCAACGCACGGGCGAAAGCGGAGATCGCGGCCTGCGGCTGGCTCTGATGCATCACGCCCTCGGCCAGGATGAAATGCGCCCCGAACGTCTCTGCCATCCAGCGGAGGATCGGATCCCATTGCGCCTGCTGGCGGGCCACGAGGCCCTCCGGCTGGTCGGCGCGGTAGCAGAGCATATCCGTGCCCGAGAAGGTGAGGATGTCGTCGAAGACGCCGCGAATGTCCTTCGACACGCCATCGAGCGCGCTGTTGACAAGACGCGTGACCGGCATGGTGCCGGGATCGATGTTCTCGACCTGCGCCTCCCACTCCGCGGCCAGATACTCGGCCAGCCTCCTCGTCGGTACGACAAGCGCCTGCTTGGCGGGGGTCTTCACCGGCCGCCCGTCGAGCAGGATGGCGAAGCTGTCGTCCTCGGCGGGGCCGATCGAAACGTCCTTGTAGAATCGTTTCGGCAACGGCTTCAGCATCTGGATCTGCGCGCGGCGGACAGGATCGGGATCGCTGAACGTGTTCGTGAATTCGTCGCGGATATCAGGCATGCGCAGTCTCCAGCAAGGCAAGAATATCGTCCGGCGTCTCGACGATATGATCCGCGCCGGCGGCAAGGAGGGCGCTTGTCGGGGCATAGCCCCAGGAAACGCCGATTGCCGTGGCGCCGGCACTCTTTGCCATCTGCATATCGTAAATCGCATCACCGATGACAAGCGTATCGCCGGGGGCGAAACCGGCCTCCGCGCAGCATTCGGTGACCATGGCGGGGTGCGGCTTGGAAAGGCAGTCGTCCGCCGTGCGCGAAACCCTGAAGTCGAAGCCGTGCGCCGTGCGGATCATATCCAGCCCGCGGCGCGATTTCCCCGTGACCGCGCCGATGACCAGATCCGGCCGTCGTGCCAGTGTCTGCATCAGGGCGGCGATGCCGGCAAACGGCTGTTCCGAGAGGCCAGCGGCACGGACATCCGCGTAGATGGCCTTGTAGTGGGCCGTCATCGCAAGCGCCCGGTCGTCGACATGCGGTTCGCCAGTCAGCCTGGCAATCGCGATGTCGAGAGTGAGGCCGATGATCGACTTCGTTTCTTCCAGAGAGGGCGGCACGCGGTCGAACGCCTGAAACGTCTGTGCCATCGTCGCATGGATCACGCCGGCACTATCGACCAGAGTGCCGTCGCAATCGAACAGGACGAGCTGCATCAGTCCTCTCCGGCGTTGGCCATGTCGAAACCGAAGAGGTTCCACGTCTGGACCATATGCTGGGGCATCGGGGCGGTGATGGTCAAACGCCCGCCATCGGGATGCGGGATGTCGATCCTGCGCGCATGCAGATGCAGGCGGTTCTGGACTCCGCTCGGGAAATTCCAGCTGGGCGCGTCGTCGAAATACTTGGGGTCGCCGAGGATCGGGTGACCGATATGCAGGGCGTGGACGCGCAGCTGATGGGTTCGGCCGGTATAGGGCTCCATCTCCAGCCAGGCAAAGTTCTGGCCCGCCTGCTCGAGCACCCGGTAGTAGGAAATCGCATGATCTGCGCCATCGTCGCCGTGGCGGGCAATGCGCATTCGATCACCGTCCGGCGTCTGCTCCTTGACGAGCCAGCTCGATACCTTGTCCTCCCGCTTGCGCGGAACGCCCTTGACCAGCGACCAGTAGGTCTTCTTCGTGTCGCGTTCGCGAAAGGCTGCCGTCAGCTTCTGCGCGGCGCCGCGGGTGCGTGCGACGACCAGCACGCCGGACGTGTCCCGATCGAGCCGGTGCACGAGGCGCGGCTTTTCACCCTTCGGACTGGTCCAGGCCTCCAGCATCTGGTCGATATGCCGGTTAAGACCGGACCCGCCCTGCACGGCGATGCCCGGTGGCTTGTTGAGCACGATGACCTTGGCGTCTTCATGCAACAGCATGCGCGACAGCAGCTCGTGGTCGGAAGAGTGCTTCAGGTCATGGTTCGGGATCGGCCCGGACTTGCGGTTTTCATCGACGTCCATCGGCGGAATGCGGATCGACTGGCCGGCTTCCACGCGAAAGTCGGATTTCACACGGCCGCCATTGACGCGGACCTGGCCCGAGCGCAGCAACTTCTGCAGCGGCCCGAAGCCGAGGCCGGGATAGTGCACCTTGAACCAGCGATCGAGGCGCATGCCGTTTTCATCGGCTTCCACCGTCTTGTGCTCGATACCCGCCATGTCCTGGTCTTTCGTCCTCGGCGGTCAAAGCCCGCCTTCCATCATCGTCGTCTAGCGCCCGCTTTAGACGATTGCGCGCATCAGGGCCAGACCTGCGACGACGCCAAGCCCGGAAAGGACGAGGCTGGCGGCAATATAGACGATGGCAGACGGCCATTGCCCCTGTTCGGCCAGCATCGCGGCATCGAGCGAAAAGGCCGAGAAGGTGGTGTAGCCCCCGAGAACGCCGGTCACGAGAAAGAGGCGCAACTCGGGCGAGGCTCCCCATCGCCGGGCGATGATTTCGGAGAATACGCCGATCAGAAACGAGCCGGTGACGTTGACGAACAGTGTGCCCCAGGGAAAGCCGGTTCCCATCAGCCGAGCACAGACGAGGCCCGAAAGATAGCGGAGCACGGAGCCGACGGCCCCGCCGAGAGCAACCAGAAGAACGTTCACCACCGGCCCCCGCGCGCTTGCTGCCCCGACGACGGACAAACGCCCTGTGCGCTCTCCTGCTTCATGCGAGGCGCTCCGCATGCCAACGCAGATGATCGTCCATGAAAGTGGAAATGAAGTAGTAGGAGTGGTCGTAACGCTCCTGCATCCGCAGCGTCAGGGCAATACCCGTCCCCTTGACGGCCTCCTCGAAGAGATGCGGGCGCAGTCCGCTGTCGAGAAACCCGTCCGCCGTTCCCTGGTCGATCAGGAATTCCGGGAATCGAGCGCCGTCCTCGACCAGCGCGCATGCGTCGTAGGCGCGCCAGGCGGCTTTGTCGGTGCCCAGGTATTTTTCAAACGCGCCCATCGACCAATCGGCCGTCGATGGCTGGACGATGGGGGCAAAGGCGGAGCAGCTCTTGAAGCGATCCGGGTTCTTCAGTGCGAGCGTCAGGGCGCCGTGACCGCCCATCGAGTGACCGAAGATGGCCTGGCGGTTCATGTCGGCACGGAACTGCGCGGCAATCAGCGCCGGGAGTTCCTGCGTGATGTAGGTTTCCATCCGGTAGTGCCGCGCCCAGGGTTCCTCGGTCGCATCGAGATAGAAGCCGGCGCCCTTGCCCATCTGCCAGTTGGCGGCCTCGTCTGCAACGTCGTCGCCGCGGGGACTGGTATCCGGGCAGACGATGATCAGGCCGAGCTCTGCGGCAAGCCGGCGATATTCGCCCTTCTCCATCACGTTGGCATGGCTGCAGGTCAGGCCGGACAGATACCAGACGACCGGACAGGGCTGGCTGACCGCCTGCGGCGGCACGAAGACGGCAAAGGTCATATCGCAAGCACAGGCGTCGGACCGATGCGCGTAGACGCCTTGCATGCCGCCGAAGGCGATGTTCTGGGACAGGACGTTCATGACAGATTCCTTTTGGGCATGGCGGACAATACGTCAGAGCAGGGCGACCGCGGCGTTGACCGCCACGGCGATGAGCACGGTGTTGAAGAAGTAGGAAACGACGGCGTGGAGCAGATTGATCTTCCGCATGGCCGTGGTGTTGATCGCCACATCCGAGGTTTGCGCGGTCATGCCGATGACGAAGGAAAAATAGAGAAAGTCGAAGATGCCCGGCATGTCCGTTCCCGGAAAGTCGAGGCCGCGGCGATCGCCATCCTGCCCCGTGCCGTCTTCGGCAAGGTCGGGGCTCCAGTAGCGGTGGGCATAGTGGATAGCGGCCATCGTGTGGACCGTCAGCCAGCCGAGCGCGACCGAGGCGAAGGCGAGGATCTGCTCGGGAAGAGGCGCGCCATCCTTCTCGTTGAGCGCCTGAAACAGGGACGCGAGGCAGATCACGACGGCGGCCAGGGTGACGCCGAGGATCACGAACTCCGGCTCGTCGGTGCCTGCCGCATTCTCTTTCAGAAAGGCGCCGCTGAGCTTGGGCACGCGGATCGCGATCATCACGAGATAGACGAGAAAGAAGAGAACGGCCGCAAGCTCGATGCCGAATCGCTCGCCGTGGAGAAGGCCGAGCGGTAGCGACAGAGCGGCAGCCATCGCACCGAGCGAGAACGGAAGATGTCGCCGCGGAATGAGCCCGCTCCGTGCACCGGCCATGGCCTCAGGCCTGTTTCGCGCGCCGGCACAGCCGGTCGAGGGTTTCCAGAAAAGCGGAGCGGTCGCGGGCGGTGAAGGCGGCATTGAAGCCCCGGCTTTCGCCCGTTTCCCGCAGATGGGCGCCGAGATCCCGCATGGCCGTCGCCATGCCGATGTTGGCGACATCGAACACGCGGCCTGTCGGCCCCGTGACGAGCGCACCCTTGGCGACGCACCGTCCCGCGAGCGGCACATCGGCGGTGATGACCACGTCGCCGGGCCCGGCCCGTTCCGCGATCCAGTCGTCCGCCGCATCGAAGCCGGACGACACGACGACATGCGTCACCATGGGGTCGCGCGACGGACGAAGCCCGGAATTGGCGACGAGCGTGACCGGCAGGTCATGCCGTTCGGCAACCTTCAGGATTTCCGGCTTGACCGGGCAGGCATCGGCATCGACGTAGATCACGCGACCTCTCCGGAAACGGGCGACGCGCGCCGTGCCATGTCGACATGCGGGATGCCGTCTTCGACATACTCGGCGGACGTCTCCTCAAAGCCGAAGCTCGCATAGAAGGCCCGCAGATGGCTCTGTGCGGACAGCGCGATCGGCGCGCCTCCAAAGGCGGTCTCACAGGCGGAGATCGCCTCCCGCATGAGCGCGTGGCCGAGGTGCTTGCCGCGATGGTCAGGCGAAACGACCACGCGGCCGATGCGGGCCGGCGTCTGCGCATCCGCGGGCGGCTGCAGCCGGGCGGACGCGAGGAGCACACCGTCGTCGACAAGGCGCAGATGCAGTGCGGATGCATCTTTGCCGTCGAGTTCCGGATAGGGGCATGTCTGCTCCACCACGAAGACGTCGACGCGCAGCTTCAGCAGGGCATAGAGGTCGGTCGCCGACAGGGCGTCCATCGTCCGCAGATCGACCTCGTAGCGCGTGTCCGTCATCAATAGATCACGACGCTGCGGATGCTCTCGCCGGCATGCATCAGGTCGAAGCCCCGGTTGATGTCCTCGAGCGGCATCGTGTGGGTGATCATCGGATCGATCTGGATCTTGCCCTCCATGTACCACTCGACGATCTTCGGCACGTCCGTGCGGCCGCGGGCGCCGCCGAAGGCCGTGCCCATCCAGTTGCGGCCGGTCACGAGCTGGAAGGGCCGGGTGGAGATTTCCTGACCCGCGCCGGCAACGCCGATGATGACGGACTTGCCCCAACCGCGGTGAGAGGACTCGAGCGCCTGGCGCATGACCTTGGTGTTGCCGGTGCAGTCGAAGGTATAATCGGCGCCACCGATCGTGTCGCCGTTGCGCTTCGTCATGTTGACGAGATAGGGCACGATGTCGTCGCCGACCTCTTTCGGATTGACGAAGTGCGTCATGCCGAATTTCTCGCCCCAGGCCTTGCGGTCATTGTTGATGTCGACACCGATGATCATGTCTGCGCCGGCAAGCCGCAGGCCCTGCAGGACGTTCAGTCCGATACCGCCGAGGCCGAAGACGATGGCCGTCGAGCCGATCTCGACCTTCGCCGTGTTGATGACGGCGCCGATGCCTGTCGTCACACCGCAGCCGATGTAGCAGATCTTGTCGAAGGGGGCGTCCGGATTCACCTTGGCGAGCGCAATTTCCGGCAGGACGGTGAAGTTCGCGAAGGTGGAGCAGCCCATGTAGTGGAAGATCTTGTCCTTGCCGATGGAGAAACGCGAGGTGCCGTCCGGCATCAGGCCCTGGCCCTGCGTGGCGCGGATCGAGGTGCAGAGATTGGTCTTGCGGGACAGGCAGGAATAGCACTCCCGGCATTCCGGCGTGTAAAGCGGAATGACGTGATCGCCCTTTTTCAGCGACGTCACGCCCGGACCGACATCCACCACGATGCCGGCACCCTCGTGGCCGAGAATGGCAGGGAACAGGCCCTCTGGATCGGCGCCCGAGAGGGTGAACTCGTCGGTGTGGCAGATGCCGGTCGCCTTGATTTCGACGAGGACTTCGCCGGCACGCGGACCCTCCAGTTGCACGGTCATGATTTCGAGGGGTTTGCCAGCCTGAACGGCAAGGGCAGCGCGAACGTCCATGAAATGTCTCCTGGATCCAAAGCTCTTGAGGGGGCGCAGCGCCGGATGTCCGGCCTGCATGATTCGATATGTCTGTTCAGATACCCTTTAGGGCACGGCGAAGCGAGGTCTCAAGCGCGTCGATCGCCTTTCCCGCCTGCGCGTGCAGCCGTCTTGCGCTGGCGAGTTCCTCGATCAGGGCCTGTGCGGCTGAAGGAGACAGCGTGACGCCGAACGGCTCCGCGATCCCGGCCGTCAGCCACAGCGACGTGACGCCAAGAAGATCCGCGAGCAAGGCAAGCGTCTCCCCCTCGGGCGCGCTCCTGTCGCGCTCCCAGTCGGAGACCGTATCCGGCGGGACCCCTAGACGCTCGGCGAGATCGTCGAGGCTGAGGTTGAGCGCGCCGCGCGCGCGGAAAAGACGGCCGCCCGGCGTATCCGTATCGTGCGGCTGCCGCAGCATGGCCATCATGCCGTCAGTCGATGGGCGCATGGCGCTCTCCTCATCATGTTCCCGCCGGCTCGACCACGGGACGGGTGCCGTGGGCCGCAGGAAACCTTTTCACCCGAGCCTACATCCACGACCGCGAAAGAAAAGAGCCCGAAGCGGCAAAAATCCGTCGAGCGACGCCTTGCGGAAACCGCTCGGAGGGCATTGCCATGGGCGCGTCCGACCTCGGATCTGGAGCCCGATTCGCATGACCCGTCCACCATCGTCCGCGGCGCCCAAACCGGTCGTGCCCACCACAGTCTCGCCCACCACCGTGATGCCCACCACCGTGATGCCTACCACCGTGATGCAGGGCGCGGTGCTCCTGGTTACCGCCATGATGATCCTGCCCTGCATGGATGCCATCGCGAAGTACATGGCCGTCGAACTTCGAATGTCGCCGGGACAGGTGACGTTCTATCGCTTTTTCTTTCAGCTGGTCGCGACGCTGCCGATGCTGCTCCGACTGGGCGGTCCGAAGGCGCTCGTGCCGCAACGGCTTTGGTACAACATGCTGCGCGGCGTGCTGCTGGCCGCGGCGTCGCTGCTGTTCTTCACGTCGGTCAAGTACATGCCGCTTGCCGACGTGTTTGCGATCTATTTCGTGGAGCCGTTCATTCTGACCTGTCTCTCGGCGCTGGTTCTCGGTGAGAAGGTCGGCTGGCGGCGGTGGACCGCGATCGGCATCGGCTTTTCCGGCGCCATGATCGTCATTCAGCCGAGCTTTCAGGCGTTCGGCCTGACGGCGCTGATGCCCGTGGCCTGCGCCTTTCTCTTTGCCTGCTACCTCCTGATGAACCGGGCTTCGGGCGCCGCCGACACGCCGCTTGCGATGCAGACCTTTGCGGGATTCGGCGGCACACTGTTCATGGGAGCGACGCTTGCCCTCGGTCATGGCATGGGCGCAGAGGATTTCGTCCCGTCGTTGCCGCAGACACCCCTGGGGTGGGGCCTCGTCATCGTGCTCGGCACGATTTCCGGCTACGGGCACCTGATGGTGGTCAAGGCCTTCCAAGCTGCGCCCGCCTCGGTGCTCGCGCCTCTGCACTATTTCGAGATCATCGCGGCGACGATTCTCGGTTATCTCGTGTTCGGCGAGTTTCCGACGGCCTCCAAATGGCTGGGCGTCGGGATCATCGTTGGGTCGGGCCTGTTCATGATCTGGCGGGAGCGTCGCCAGCCGGCGACCTGACGGCCGACCGCGCCGTCGGTTCCGCAACGGTCGGACCGAAGACCGCGTCGAAGGCGTCCCGCAGCCGCATGTCCGCGTCCTCCATCATGACGGGCAATCCCAGATCGACGAGGCTGGTCACGCCGTGCCCGCGAATGCCGCAGGGCACGATGCCGCCGAAATGGTCGAGGTCGGGATCGACGTTCAACGACAGCCCGTGAAAACTTACCCAGCGGCGCAGACGAATGCCGATCGCGGCGATCTTGTCCTCGACGGGCGTTCCGTCGGGCAGGGGCGCCTTTTCGGGACGACGGACCCAGACGCCCACGCGATCTTCGCGTCGCTCGCCGGTGACGTTCATGCTGGTCAGGGTGCGGATGACGAGATCCTCGAGCGCGGCCACGAAGGCGCGAACATCCTGCCGCCGCCGCTTCAGATCGAGCATGACATAGACCACGCGCTGGCCGGGACCATGATAGGTGTACTCACCCCCGCGCCCCGTCGAAAAGACAGGGAAGCGGTCAGGCATGACGAGATCCGCCGCATCGGCACTGGTGCCCGCCGTGTAGAGCGGCGGATGCTCGACGAGCCAGACGAGCTCGTCCGCCTCGCCGGCAGCGATCGCCGCCACCTCCCGCTCCATCGTCTCGACGGCGTCCGGATAGGGCACGAGCCCGTCGGCAATCCGCCAGCGGACCGGCGGGCTTCCGTCAACGGCGAAGAAACGGCTGTCGAGAGCGTCGCGCTGCATGGGTCTTCCTGAAGAAAGCCTGCGGTCGGCCCGGAGCGATCCGGCGCCAAGCAGGTCCGTTGTCAATTCGGGTCGATCCCGAGCCCTCGGCCAGACGGCGCTGCGGACCGGGGATCGCGTTTAGATGGGATGCCGTGAGGGTGGGTTAAAGGCGGATTTTCGGGCACTGTCCACAGGCCTTTCAAATAGTTTCCACGCCGGAGAACTTTTCCGCTTCACGCCCTTGTGCCCCCCAAATCCTTTTGCTACATGCACCCCCGCCGGAGCAATTCGGATCTACCACGATGCGGTCGTGGCGGAATTGGTAGACGCGCAGCGTTGAGGTCGCTGTGGGGCAACCCGTGGAAGTTCGAGTCTTCTCGACCGCACCAACAGAAACCGGCTTAGGCCGGTTTTTTTGTGTCTGAACGACGGCTGATGGTTAAGATGCGGGCCCTCGCGGCCTTGCTATCTAAGTTTCAGCCCCTTCTCGTAGGTCTTGACCAACCGCTCCCGCTTCAGCCGCGACAGGCGATAGAGCCAAAAGATGCCATTGATCTGGTCGATCTCGTGCTGCAGGCAGGCCGACATCCATCCGTCCGCCTCCAGGTTCTGCCACAGGCCGTCAAGGGTCTGGTAGCGGACGTCGACCCGCGCGGGTCGTTCGACCTCGTCGGTGAAGCCCGGCATGGAGACGCTGCCTTCCCTCTGGCGAATGGTTTCCCGGGAGGTGCTGACGACGACCGGATTGACGAAGATTCGCGGACCGGCCGATGGCGCGATCTCGATCACGGTGATCGCCTGGAGAACGCCGATATGGGGGCCGGTGATGCCGACGCCCGGAGCGGCGCGCATGGTGTCGACGAGATCGGCCGCCAGCGACGCGAGCGCCCCGTCGAATGCTGTGACCGGGTCCGCCGGCGTCCTGAGGCGGACATCCGGGAAACGGAGGATCGGTCGGATCGTCATGCGGGCTCCGGCGTGTCGTGTTCCGAGGGTCCAGACGGCCTCGAACAGGTGTGCGATGGGGCAAGGCACGCCTGCGCCAGAGGGCCGCGGAAACGGCCTGGACGGGTGCCGATTTGACTTCGATTTGTCAGGTTCTGCAACAGCTTGAACAAATTTTTCCGATATGTCCGGCCGGAGCCGCATCTTCGGTAGACCCGGGCACGTCCTTGGTCTAGCACGAAGTGCGGCCGGCCCTGTTTTCGGCCTGCAACCATCGAGACACTGGCAGAGCCTTTTCTTCAAGCTTCGGGCATCGTCCCGGCGCCGAAAACGGCTGAACGATCGCGAGGCGGGCAGATGAGCAACACCGGCGACGACCTGGAGACGCGCGTTCCCGAAGCGGATGATGCCTATGACGGGGCTGACATCTACGCCGAGGACGGCTCGGTGCGTTCCGACTATCTCATGCATGTCGGCGCAGCGATCGCCGATCGCGACGTGCTCTATCTGCGTCAGCACGTCGCGCGGCTCCATGCGTCCGAAATGGGCGACCTGCTCGAGGCGATCAATCCGGAACAGCGGCGGGCCATGGTGTCGCTGCTGGGCGACGAATTCGATCTCTCGGCGCTGACGGAGGTTGACGAAGCCATTCGCCTCGACATCGTCGAGCATCTGCCGAACGAGCAGATTGCCGCGGCGCTCGGCGAGATGGACTCGGACGATGCCGTCTACATTCTCGAGGATATGGACCAGGAGGATCAGGAAGCGATCCTCGCCAAGCTGCCCTTCACCGAACGCGTGCGCCTGCGCCGCTCGCTGGACTATCCCGAATCGACGGCCGGCCGACGCATGCAGACGGAGTTCGTCGCCGTGCCGCCCTTCTGGACGGTGGGGCAGACCATCGACTATATGCGCGAGGACACCGAGCTTCCCGAGAGTTTTACCCAGATCTTCGTGATCGATCCGACATTCCGTCTCCTCGGAACGATTGATCTCGATCGCATTCTGCGCACCAAACGGTCGGTGAAAATCGAATCGATCATGCGCGAGACCAATCATCCGGTCCCCGCGGAAATGGACCAGGAAGAAGCTGCCCAGGTCTTCGAACAGTACAACCTGCTCTCGGCTGCCGTCGTCGACGAGAACCAGCGTCTCGTCGGCGTGCTGACCATCGACGACGTTGTCGACGTCATCCAGGAAGAGGCCGAGGAAGACATCATGCGCCTCGGCGGCGTCGGCGACGAAGAACTGTCCGACTCGGTGATCGATACCTCGCGCTCGCGCGTCGTATGGCTGATGGTCAACCTGTTGACGGCCATCCTTGCCGCCTCCGTCATCGGGCTGTTCGACAAGGCGATCGAGCACATCGTGGCACTGGCCGTCCTCATGCCTATCGTGGCCGGCATGGGCGGCAATGCGGGATCGCAGACGATGACGGTCACGGTGCGGGCGCTGGCGACGCGCGATCTCGACATTCACAACGCCTTCCGGGTTATCCGGCGCGAAGCGGGCGTCGGCCTCATCAACGGCGCTCTGTTCGGCCTTCTGATCGGCCTGGCCGCCGGCCTGTGGTTCCACAGTGCCGATATCGGCGGAATCATCGCGACCGCCATGCTGATCAACATGATCGCCGCGGCACTTGCGGGGATCTTTATTCCCTTGCTGCTCGACAAGTTCGGTGCGGATCCGGCCGTTTCTTCAGCGGTCTTCGTGACGACCGTCACGGACGTCACGGGCTTCTTTGCCTTTCTCGGCCTCGCCACCTGGTGGTTCGGGATCCACTGAAAGACCTCGCTTTATCGGAACGCGGTTTCCCGTCCATCAAGGCCGGAGATCACGGACATGTCCCTGCCGATTGACTTTTACGTAAATGTCGATCAGGATTTGGTCTGGCAGATGAGGCACGGTTTGGACAAGTATTATACCATCACGGAACTGACACGAGAATTCGGTGTCTCCACCCGCACCCTTCGTTTTTATGAGGACGAGGGGTTGATCCACCCTGAGCGACGCGGTCGGACCCGGTTCTTCCGTTCGACGGATCGGCATCTGATCAAGGAAATTCTGCGCGGACGCCGGATCGGCTTCAGCATCGCCGAGATCCGCGAAATCATCCAGGTCTACAAGGAGCCACCAGGCGAAGCCGGTCAGCTCCGCCTCATGATGAAGCGGCTTGAGGACAAGCGGGCGGAACTCATCCAGAAGCGCCGGGATATCGAGGAAACGCTCGCGGAAATGAGCAATGTCGAGGAAGCCTGCCTGACGCGGCTCGCCGAAATCGGCGTGGGGACCTGACCACATCCCTCGGAGCATAAACAGTCGATCGCCGTGGCGGCTCACCCGCCGCGGCATTTTTGTTTTTCGGGCGCTATTCCCGCGCCTTCATCGTGCACTGACCGGCAATCTCCGAGACCCGGCGGTTCATCTCGACGTCGGTCTGACCCCGATCCAGAGGGTCGAGAAGATTTTCCTCCACCAGTCTGTCGAGCGTGCACCCGCAGAAGCTCGAACAGAAGGCTTGCGTCTCGTCGCCGGTGCAGGTCGCCATGCAGCTCGATTGGAAGGCCGGACGCGGATCAGGCCGCGGCGCCGGGTAGACCATGGCGGCTAGCGCAACGACCGAGTACAGCAGCGGCTGATGCAGAAGATAGATCGGCAGACTGTGCCGGCCGGCAAAGGCAAGCCCGCGGGAGACCGGCCCCGTTGTCTCTCGGGCCGGTCCGGTCGCCTTGAGCCAACCACGCGAAAGAGCGATCCGGCCGAGCGCAATGCCGGTGAGAAACGGCGCGAGCCAGGGCAGGAGCGGGACATAGTCGTTTGATCGCGGCAGCGTTTCCGACAAGCCGACCCACAAGAGTGCAGGCGCGTCGAAGAACGATGAGCGCAGGTACAGCGGCGCTGCGAATGCGGCAATGGCAGCCGCAAGCGTGATTGCGACCGGAAGGCGAAGAAACAGGATGCCGATCAGGCTCGCTGCTGCAATCGCGTGGAGAATGCCGAAGAAGATGTATTCCGCCGGAAAGACATACCAGGTCGCGATGCTGATCACCACGGCCGCGGCCACGATCCGGACAAAGCGCTTCAAGAATGCAGGGCGGCGAAGGTGGGGAAAGTGACCGAGCACGAGGCTGAAGCCGGCCAGGAAGAGGAAGGTGCTGGCGATGCCGCGGGCGTAATATTTGAACACGCCGATGCCGACCGTGCCGGGTGCCAGATATCCGAAATGTTCGAGATCCCAGGAGAAATGATAGCTCGCCATCGCAAGGATCGCGATGCCGCGCACGACGTCCAGCCAGCCGAGGCGATGACGCTCGGGACGGCCGGTCTCCGGTGGGATGACGGAGGCGTCGTCAAGTGGTGCGGTCTGATGGGTCAATGACATGCAAACTCCCCTGAAGCATGCTCGGCGAAGATGGAAGCAAGAGTGTTCCGGAGCACGCGAAACGTCAGGATGACAGGCCGGCGCGCGGCCGGCGGGATCTACGGTTCGAGGAGCGCTTCCCGCGCCTCGGAGAAGAACTGACGTCGAAAGAGAACGACGATGACGATGCCGGTGGCACCGATGAGGATATAGGGGCTGACGAACCAGCCAAGATAGCCGATTGACAGGAAGATGCTGCGCAGCCCTGCATTGAAGTGCTTGGCAGCGACCACGTTCATGCGAATCGCACGCTCGGCCGCCCGTTCGGCAAACGCACGATCGACCTTGGTTTCCGACAGCATGGGGATGCCGCCGATGAGAATCGAGCAGTAGTTGAACAGCCGGTAGGACCATCCGAACTTGAAGAAGGCATAGCCGAAGATGCAGGTCAGTCCGCTGACCTTCAGTTCGAAGGCTGTTCTTCCGCCCTGGACGACGTAGGGCAGATCGTTGAAGATCGCCTGTGCCTCCGTGGCGCGGCCAAGAAGCGCGAAGCAGCCGCCGAGCGCAAAGATACAGGTCGACGCGAAGAACGCGGTTCCGGCCTGCAGGCCGGCGATGATCTGGGTATCGATCATTTTCAGGTCGCGATTGAGCGAATTGAGAATCCATCGGCGGCGTCGCTCGATCATCAGTCGCGAAAGGCTCGTCCGACCGAAGACCGTGCGGCGGTCCGTGATCCAGACATAGCCGCCCCACAGCAGCGCAAACAGCAAGAGTGCGATATAATCGAGCAGAACCATGCGGCTCTTGTGGCACGCTCTTGCGAAAAAGCAATATGCTGCAAAGTCCGTCGGCGGCCTATGTCGCGTGCGCCTCATCGGATGTCGGTCGGTCGCCGCCCGGATGCGGCGGCGATGACCTATGGTCGATGGTCAGGAATGCGCGGACGGGCGCAGAGCGGGGTTTGCATGTTTCTTTCCGTATTCGACGTGTTCAAGATCGGCATCGGTCCGTCGAGCTCCCATACGATGGGGCCGATGTCCGCGGCCAATCGCTTTCTGGAGCTTCTGCTGTCCGCGGACTGGCCTCGTCCCGCGGGTGCATCCGTGGCGGCCATAACCGTCAGCCTGCATGGTTCGCTTGCGCATACCGGCATCGGCCATGGATCGGGCAGGGCGGTCGTGCTCGGCCTGATGGGCGAGCGTCCCGACCAGGTCGATCCCGATCGCATGGACGCGATCATCGAAGCCGTCGAGCGGAGCGGCGAGGTCACGCCGCCGGGTCACCCCACCTATCGGTTCCAGCCAAAGAGCGATCTTTTCTTCGACAAGAAGGTGCCGCTGCCGGGCCACGCCAATGGCATGTCCTTCTCCGCTCTCGACAGGGACGGGCGCCTGCTCGTGAAGCGCATCTACTACTCCATCGGCGGTGGCTTCGTCGTGACGGATACGGAACTCGAGGCGATGCGCGCTTCCAAGACCAAGCCGGGTGGGATCAAGGTGCCCTATCCCTTTGCCAACGCGAAGCAGATGCTCGACATGGCGGCGCGTTCGGGGCTTTCCATCGCCCAGATGAAGCGTGCGAACGAGGAATGCTCCATGTCGCGCGAAGAGCTGGATGCGGGACTCGACCGGATCTGGGCCGCGATGAAGAGCTGCATCGATCGGGGACTCTCGCAGGAGGGCATCCTGCCGGGCGGTCTGAAGGTGCGGCGCCGGGCCGGCATGATCCATGACAAGCTCGAACAGGAATGGCGGTCCAACAAGATCAATCCGCTGCTCGCCAATGATTGGCTGAGCGTGTACGCCATGGCCGTGAACGAGGAAAACGCGGCGGGCGGACGGGTCGTGACGTCGCCGACCAATGGCGCAGCCGGCGTGGTGCCCGCGACCATCCGCTACTACCTGCATTTTCATGAAGACGCGGATGAGAACGGGATCCGGGACTATCTTCTGACCGCGGCTGCCATCGGTGGAATCATCAAGTTCAATGCTTCGATCTCCGGTGCCGAGGTCGGCTGTCAGGGAGAGGTGGGATCCGCATCGGCCATGGCCGCCGCGGGCCTCGCCGCCGTGATGGGAGCCACGCCCGAGCAGATCGAGAATGCCGCCGAGATCGCACTGGAACATCACCTCGGCATGACCTGCGATCCGGTGGGGGGTCTCGTGCAGGTGCCCTGTATCGAGCGCAATGCGCTGGGCGCCGTCAAGGCGGTCACGGCCGCATCGCTCGCGCTCAAGGGCGATGGCAGCCATTTCGTGCCGCTCGATGCCTGCATCGAAACGATGCGCCAGACGGGCGTCGATATGCACGACAAGTACAAGGAAACGTCGACGGGCGGCCTCGCGGTCAATGTTGTCGAGTGCTGATGCCGTGTGGCTCTTGACGGGCCGCTGGCAAGCGTGTTGAACGCGGCATCATGGCCTTGCATCTTCTCAAGCTTTGCGTCGGCGCGGACTCCATCGACGATCTGCGCGAATGGGTCGCCCATCGCGCGCTGAACGCGATGTCGGCCGGCCATGCGCCGCACTCCGTTCATACCACCCGCATGGTGCCCAAGCGCACGGAGGAACTGCTCGACGGCGGCTCGCTCTACTGGGTGATCAAGGGCCAGGTGCAGGCCCGCCAGCGCATTCTCGATATCGCGCCGTTCACGGATGGCGAAGGCATTGGACGCTGCAATCTCGTTCTCGGCCCCGAGGTCATCGACACCGATTTTCAGCCGCGTCGTCCCTTCCAGGGCTGGCGCTATCTGACGGACGCCGATGCGCCACGCGACCTCGCATCCGAGACGGCCGACATGCCGAGCGACCTCCGGCGCGAACTGACCGAACTCGGCCTCCTCTGATCGACATGCCCAAACGACAAAGCCCGCCGGCGGGTCTGCGCGGCGGGCTTTGTCGGATCGTCTGTCACGTCCGGTTATTTGATTCTCAGTCGAACCGGCCGGCGTGACGATGGTGCGGTCACGTGGAGGTGGATGACCACATCCGGCTGTGTCGAGCGCCAGGCTCGTGCGCCATGGGTGAGGAGCATTCCGACGAGATCCTTGGTCTTCGATTGCGGCTTGGATCCCAGTTCGGCAATGCGCATGGCTGCTTCGTGGAGTGGATGGAGGCCCCGGCGCGGTGCGCGGCGAACCTTGTTGTCGGGGACCAGAGGTGCTCCCGAACCGTTTTCATTCATCGACATGACGGACCCCGTTGACGCAAAACAAACCCGAGGAGGAGGCCGGCGCAACAACAGACGCCGGCATTTCGATATCGTGTGAGGTGGCCGGCGTTCCCCACCGGCCGATCCTGAGACCTTACTGGGCGGCGGCCCAGCAGGCGAAACCCTTCTTCTTCAGAGCCGAGCAGGCGTTAACGGCCTTGTCCTGGCTGGAGAAGCCACCGAAGCGCGCGCGATAGAGCTGGCTGCTGCCGCTCGAAACGGCCACGGTGAAGGGCTTCGCGGCGGAGAGCGCCTTGCCGCCCTTTTCCTTGGCGTTGCCAAGAAGCGTCATGGCCTGGTCCTTGTCCGGGGTCGCACCGATCTGGATGATCCAGCCGGACAGACCGGCGGATGCCGAGTCTTCCGTCACAGGCTCGGAGACCTTCTTGGCGACGGAATTCGTGACCTGGCGATCGATGGCGGTGTTGGTGCCGAGGGAGGCAAGCTTCTGGCTCTGGGCTTCCAGGGTGTTCGGCTTGGCGGCAAGAACCGGGTTGGCGCTGGCCTTCGGCTCGGCAGCATAGGCGACCTCGACGCTGCGGGTCGTTTCGTCGCTGTAGCGGGCGCCGGGGACCGGGCCACTGTTGGGCAGGTTGAAGCTGCCGCCGGTCGCCGCTGCAGTGGAGACCGTGCGCGGCTCGCTTGCCGAAAGCGTCGGCGCGTCCTGGGTTTCGGCAACGAGATTGCCGCTGCCGCTGCGCGACGCTGCCGGCATGTACTTGGCGACGAGCGCGCGCATCTGGGCATCGCGGGCACCGCCGGACTTGCCGCCGAGAACGACACCGACGATGCTGCGGCCATCGGCTTGTGCCGAAGTCACCAGATTGAAGCCGGCTGCACGGGTATAGCCCGTCTTGATGCCGTCGACGCCGCGCACATTGCCCAGAAGACGGTTGTGGTTGCCGATGACCTGACGGCCGAAGGTGAAGCTGCGCGTGGAGAAGTAGCTATAATACTGAGGAAAATGCTGACGCAGCGCCATGCCGAGCCGGGCCTGGTCGCGGGCGGTCGTCATCTGGTCGTCGTTCGGCAGGCCATTGGCATTGCGGTAGGTTGTACGCGTCATGCCGAGCGCACGAGCCTTGCTGGTCATGATCCGGGCAAAGCGCTCTTCCGAGCCGCCAAGGAACTCGCCGAGAGCCGTGGCAGCGTCATTGGCGGAGCGCGTGACAAGCGCCTGGATTGCCTGCTCGACCGTGATCGTCTGGCCGGCGCGCACGCCGAGCTTGGATGGGGGCTCGGCAGAGGCGTGCTTGGAGAAGGGGACGGGCGTGTCCTTGCGCACCTTTCCGGCTTCGAGCGCTTCGAAGGTCAGGTAAAGGGTCATCATCTTCGTCAGCGAAGCAGGATAGCGCAGACTGTCGGCATCTTCGCTGTAAAGCACCTTGCCGGTTTTCGCATCGACGACGATGCCGGCATATTTGGCGGCCAGAGCGGGGGCTGCAAAGACACAGACCGCCACGACGGAGGCAACGATCATACGTGAAGCCGATTTGAAGAATGGGGTCGGCTGACGCTCGGTGGAACCGTTCAATGTTGGCATGGACACTACGCTTCTCTTCATTCTCAGGTCAAAAATTGTCGTCCGGGCATCGCCCCCCTACGGACGACCGTTGCCCAGACTTTATCCTCACAGCGTTACCAATCGGTTTATGATGAAGGATTGGTTTCAAAATCGACACACATCGCGCTGCCCGAAATCGCTCCGCGGGACCGCGGCCGTTGATGATCTTCTTGGCGTCAAGGAACGCGTTTTGCGTCGACGAAGTGCCGAACGGCCTCGTCGATGGCGTGCCATTGTGGCAGCAATTGGCTGGAGAACCGGTAGAGCACCACGAGATCCTGGCCCGCATGCACGTCGCGTTGACAATCCGCGCTGGTGGCAAGCTCCGGGCGCTCCGGCATGAGGCAGCGGACGCCGTAGTCGGCTGGAGCAGATGTTGCGGTCGACGACGCGGTGAAAAAGATCTCGGCGCCGTATCCCGATGTGGCTTTCATGCGATGACCGGTCAGGCCGGCAGGGCCGGGGATGGGGTCGCCTTCGAACAGGTGACGATAGATCGGCGCGATGCGGCCGGACATGTCGCGCGACATGGTGCTTTGGGAGATCTGCAGGAAGACGAGCCCGTCCGTGCGCGTGACATCGTTGAAGCGGCTTCGCGTTTCGTCGCTATAGCCCTGCATTTCGGGCCAGGTCGCGTAGAGATCAACGCGTTCCGCGGCGCCTGCCGTGCGCTGCTCGGCAAAGCGAATGACGTTGGCGGGCAGACGCAGGTGGTCGGTGCCGATCACGATGTCGGTGTCGACCGTGCTCGTGGTGTTGCCACCAAGCGCGAGTGTCGCGCCGATCCGGGGGCCGGCCAGGCATATCGCGATTGTCAGGGCGGCAAGGAGTCCGATCGCCGATCCGGTAAAAAGAAGAAGGCGCGAGCGTGATGGCGCGTCACCGGGAGCGGCGTGTCCGGGGGTTGCAGCGAGCTCTGATGAAGTGGTCATCGGATCGTTCCAGCATCCCTCCCGGCGCGGCGCGCGCCTGCGTCGACCCGACACAGGATCGACCGGCACGGATGAACGAACCGCAGGTCGATACCGGGTCAGGCTGACGCAGGAAGGTTAATTTTCCGTAAAGCACAGGCGCGCCGTCCGGTGACATCACGTCGCGAAACGAAGAAGGCCGGCTCCGGGGACAGCGGAGCCGGCCTTATGGGCCGCCGGTGACGGGGATCACCGCGCAGGCCCAAACTCGGGATCGAGGGAAGGGTGGAAAGCCGCGCCTACTGCGTCTGGACGCTGCCGACGGCCACGGCCCGGCCATCCTGGATCTTGACCCACCGGCCGGCATTGTCGACAGACTGCCGCTTCAGGTAGGTATATTCCGTATCGGACCAGATCAGCACCTTGCTGCGCATGTTGTCGAGAATGAAATCTCCGCGGTCCGTGCGCACCGTCAGTACGGCGTGTCCATCGCCGTTCGGCTGCAGCACGACGGTGATTAGCAGGTTGTTCGGTGCGATACCGGCCTGCATCAGCTCGCGACGCTTCAGGAGAACGTAGTCTTCGCAGTCGCCGACGGTTTCCGGATAGGCCCAGTGTTCTTCGACACCGTAGATTTCCTTGTCGGTCATCGGCGTGATCCGCTCGTTGACGTCGTAATTGACTTCGAGAATGGTCTTCCAGGTCTCGCGCGTGAGGGTCAGCGGTGCTGCCTTGGTCGGGTTGGCACGGCATTCGTCCGGTGCCGTGCGGCAAAACTCGTAATGTCCGACAGGCGGATTCGTCGGTCCTTCCGTTTCCATATTGGCTGGGAATGCAAAGGCGGATGTCGCCAAGGCAAGCGCGCCGATGATGCCGAAGAAGCCTGCTTTGAAGCTTTTTGTTTTTGTCATTGTCCGTGTCCCCGTTACAGGCACAGAATGACACGGACGTTTTGATCTCAGCCAAAAGTCCGAAGTAAAACAAAGTACAAATGCCGATCAACTGAATATAAAATACGCATAAAACACGATGACTGTTTTAAATGTATTTGAGTCGGTTTCGTCGAAAAGTTTAGCGATGAACGTAAGGAATGGGGCACGCGTCCGCGCATAAGGCACGGTAACGAAACAATAAAAGTGTAAACGCAAAATGGCGGTCGAGCGTCTTTTCCGACGGCAACGGCCGGCGGACCGGAATTGCGGTACATTGGTCGGCGTCCCGTTACAGGAAACTGGCCTCGATCTTCTTCATGATCTGGTTAGGATAATTGAAAAGGGGGCTCGCGACCGCGCCAGACGCATGGACTGCAGGGGGGCGCCGCGGCCCGACTGCATCGGTTCTCAGGGCGGCTCATGTTAGCGAAAGCAGGCGCGCAGGCCGTCGCGCCGCAGCAATGCGGTGCGCTCGGTTGAAGCTTGTCGTGGGAGTGGGGGCTTACAGAAATTCGCGGAGCGTGTCGCGTGACTGGACGCCCAGGAACTCGATGGCGACGCCTTCCTGGAAATGGCGGACGATTCGCCCGCGCATGTTGCCGAGAAGGATCGGCGTTCCCAGCTCGAAGCGGAATTCCGTATCGACGGCAGCCCCGGAGAGGGAAAGGTCGATGATCCGGCAGGCGTAGCGTGTGCCGTCCTCGAGCGTGATCTCCGTCTGGGTCTTGCGCGGCGCCAGACGGTCGTGTCGGCGGTCTTCCGGCAGTCCGAGTTCGTGCTTGTTGGCAATCCACGTCAGCTGTGCGGCGAGTTTGTCGCGCTTGCGATCCGTCGCGTTGATCCGGACAGTGAAGGATTGGTCGGCGAGCCGGGAAACAAGCCCCTCGATGCGGCCGACATGGTCGACATAGGCGACGACGCGCTCACCAATGCGCGGACGGGCCGTCGTGGAGAAGAAGACGTCACCCGGAGACATCTCCGTCGCCGTGCAATCATATTCGTCATGGCTTGCCAGCATCAGACGGCCGCCGAGATTCACGGTGACGCGCTGGAATGCGCTTTCATCGTGCGCCTTCGGTGTCGCAGCTTGAGACTGTTTGAAGTTGAACATCGCGACACGCCCGTGGACCTTGCACGTTTACGAATACAAGAGCCGGGTTAACAGAGTCTTCGAAAGCGACCCCTAGTGCCCCTTTCCGCCGTCGAAGACGGAGAGATGCATGACGCGGGACAAAGCCTGGTGGAAGGCCGTCGGACGCTGGGCCGACGTGACGGTCCGGGAGACCGTGGTCCGCACCGCAACGTCGCCGACGGGCGTATCCCGCTGGAGAAAGTCGACGTGATTGATCGACAGGAAGGGGAGAGGGTGCGCGCCGATCCAGGTGGGGCGCGACGTCGGCGCCAGAGATCCGAAGATCCGGTCGAGACGCCCGCTGCGGGACGTCAACGGCAGGAGGACGAGCTCCGTCGCGAGGCGCTCGCCGCCCCCCGTCATGCCGGACGCCTGGATGACCGCGGGTTCGCCGGCGCGCTGAACCCGGCGCGTGACGTCGTTAAGAGCCTGCATGTCCGCTGCAGACCACAGAGTGTCAAACCCGGTGCCCCGCAGTTCCCGCACGAACAAGGCGCAGAGGCGCGTTCCGGCCAGTCGGAAGCGGGGAGACATCGTCCGGCCCGAGTCTGCGTCCGTCGGTTCCAGGATAAAGACGTCCGGCAGGACGTCGCGGATCGCGCCGGGGTCCAGGTGTTCCCGTGACGGGATTCGGCCGTTTTCACAGAGGCTTTGCCAATACCGGAAAATCTCGGTCGATGTTCGCGTCTTCATGTCGATCGTCCCGCTTTGGAGCACAACCGTCCCGCATCGGATCGATACGAGGTGCGGCGGCGGCCTTCCGTCATCCCCTCGCAATTCGCGTGCCAGCGCCCCGTTAAGCTTAATGACATGCTGCGCTTGAGCTGTGACATGCCGGCTGGGGCGAAAGAGATCGCCTCACTGAGGGTCGTCTTCGGCACCGGGGAGTCGCGACGGCGCTCCGGTTGTCGAAGCGGCGTTGTCTGGCGCAGCCGACCGCCGACCGCTGTGAACGTCTGCAGCACGTTCTCGAGGGCAAAGATCCGGCATGCGACCATCGCGCTGACGGGTGTGCTTGCCAGCCGCCGTCGGGCAGGGGATAAACGCGCCTCGCACACGACGACGACGATCGAAAGTATGTTCCCATGACAGACCGAGACAACGCGCCTGTACCCGGCAAGCCCTCCCGTTCGGGTGTACCCCAGATCGATGGGCGTGCCGCGGAGACCGAGAAAGCCGCAGATCGCCTGGTTCCGCCAGACGGGGCAGGGGTGGGGCCTAGCCCTGACGAACATGCAAATCGCAGCGATCGTCCCGCCGGCGCGACCTTGTCGGACGAGGAACGGGCGGCACGCCGGTCTTTGCCGGAGGATATGTCCGGGTCGCCGTTACCGGCGGGCGCCGGCATTGCGGTCGAACCGCGCGCCCGAGAGCCGGCGTTCAATCTGCCGCCAAGCCTTGTCTGGATCCTGGCGGTCCTCGTTCTCATCCACGCTGTGCGGACCTATCTCCTCTCCGTCGAGATCGACGACGAACTGATTTTCAACTTCGCCTTCCTGCCGGCGCGCTACGATCATCCGCTGGCGGAGCAGGGCCTGGCATGGCTTTGGACGCCGGTCACCTACTCGTTCCTGCATGGATCCTGGGAGCACCTGATCTTCAACGCCTTCTGGATGCTGGCCTTCGGCGCGCCGGTCGTTCGCCGCATCGGTGCCGGCCGGCTGGCGGTCTTCTGGTGTCTGGCCGCGATCGCTGCCGTCGGCCTGCATCTCGCGCTTCACTGGGGCGACATGACGGTTGTCATCGGCGCCTCCGGCGTTGTCGCCGGCCTGATGGGCGCGGCAGCCCGCTTCGTGTTCTCGCCGAGTGGCCGCATCAGCCGCCAGTTTGCGCACCGCAACCCGCGCCTCAGCGTGCGGGAGGCACTGTCCAATCGTTCGGTCCTGTTCTTTGCCGGAGTCTGGTTTGCCACGAACCTCCTCGTTGGGCTCGGCCTGTTCACGCTTGCCGACGGTGCCGGCATCGCCTGGGAGGCGCATATTGGTGGCTTCCTCTTCGGCTTCCTCTTCTTCGGACTGATCGACCCGCCCGAGACGCGGGCCGAGCGCGACTGACCGGCGGCCCGGTATCGCGCGCACCCGGCATTTCCGTTTCACGCGGATTGCGGTATGTTTCGCCTGCGTCGTTCTGTCACAGGCGCAGCGGAAGCGGGAGGTTCGCATGACGGTGAAGAGGATTTTGGACGAGAAGGGCCGACAGGTCGTGACGATCGCGCCGGACATGGCGGTGCGAGACGCCGCGGCGCTTCTGGCCGAGCACCGCATCGGTACGGTGGTGGTGCTGGATGAGCAGCAGGCGATCGCCGGCCTGCTGGCGGAGCGCGATGTCGTCGCCGCAATCGCGCGGTACGGAGCGGAATGCCTCGACCGCCCGGTGTCTGACGTCATGTGTCGGGATGTCCACACCTGCAGCGAGGAGATGGAAATCGACGCGGTCATGGAAATCATGAACAGCCGTCGGGCCCGTCATCTGCCCGTCGCGCGCAACGGCCGTCTTGTCGGGATCGTGTCGATCGGCGACGCCGTGCGCAGCCACATCCGCGCCATCGAACACGAGGCGCGCGAGATCAAGGCCTATATCGCCGGTTGAACGCGCTAACGTCGCTACAGGGATTGATCAGCGCAGCCCGGTTTCGAGAAGCCGTTTCAGTTCGGTGAGGCGATTCTTGGTTTCGACATAACCACGGTCGATCGCCTCGCCGGCGCGATGGAATTCCGACAGGCCGATATCGCTGAGCTTCGGATGCAGCGACAGGTCCGGCGGGTCGCCGGCGAGCTTTGCCCGCGAAATCCGGTCTTGGATGACATTGAAGGCCTGCACCATCACGCTGGTCATGCCGAGACGCGCAACAGGGTCTGCCGTCTTCCCAGGGGTCGGCGGGGTCACGGGATCGCTGGCCCGCAGCTTGATGACGGCGGAGCGGCCGTAAAGATCGTATTGCAGATTGACGGCGACGACGAGCGGTTGCTCATAGGCGCGGCATACCGAGACCGGAACCGGATTGACCAGCGCGCCATCGACCAGCATTCGTCCGTTGCAACGCACAGGCTCGAAAATGCCGGGCAGGGCGTAGGACGCGCGCAGGGCGGTGATGAGGGAGCCCTCCGAGAGCCAAACCTCGTGCCCGGACCGAATATCGGTGGCGATGGCCACGAACGGCCGACCAAGGCTCTCGATGGCAACGTCTGCGAGATGCTCCTGCATGCGGCGCGTCAGGCGCAATCCGCCGAAAAGTCCGCCGCCGCCGATCGCGAGATCGAGCAGGCCCGCGATGCGCCGCATCGTCAGGGATCGGGCGAAGGTCTCGAGTTCGTCCAGTTTCCCGGCAAGATAGCAACCGCCGACCAGCGCACCAATGGAGGTCCCCGCGATCATGCCGATGGGGATACCTTCCTCATCGAGCGCGCGGAGAACGCCGATATGCGCCCAGCCACGGGCAGCGCCGCCGCCAAGTGCAAGAGCGATGCGGGGTTTCTCCGGAGCGACAGTCAAGACGCGGCCTGTTCCTTCCTGCTCGATGCGGACACCGCCGCTGCCCAACCCGTCATGCGGCGCCGGCGTTTCTGCACCTGTTCCATGTCGAGAGAATGTCCAGTTCAGCATGGAGCACCTGTCCGCCACATGACCGGGCCCTCATCAAGGCTTCGGCCTTTCCTGAAGACATTAGAGCGCCACGGACATTGAAACTTCGTTTAGCGGACGAAAACCTGCGTCAAATAAAAGCAGATGCTCAATTCTTGTCGTCGCTCGTGTGCCGGGCCGCGTCGTTCTCGTACACCGTACGCGGATCGAAGTGCCTGACATCATCGCGAACGGTGAGCGCCACCGCACCATCCGTGATGTCCACGGAGCGATAGAAGCACGACCGTCGTCCCGTATGGCAGGTCGCATCGTGCCCGGCGACGTTCACCCGCAGCCAGACGGCATCCTGGTCGCAATCGGTTCGCAGTTCGACGACGCTCTGCAGGTTGCCCGACGTCTCCCCCTTCTTCCATAATGCCTTGCGGGAGCGGCTGTAATAATGGGCGATGCCGGTCTCGACCGTCAGCGCCAGCGCTTCCGCATTCATATGCGCCACCATCAACAGCATGCCGTCCCTGGCGTCCGTTACCACCGCCGTCACCAGGCCGTGCCCATCGAAGCGGGGCGTGAAAACGGCGCCTTCCTCGACCTCGGACGTATCGGACGATGGACGGGTAAAAACGAGGGACATCCAGAAGACTCCGGCTAAATGAGAAGATGCAGCGTCCGACGTCCATTCTCTTGACATTGACAGCCGGAGGAGCATCACGCCTGCTCGGATCGACGCAAAAAGAAACAGGCGCACTTGGCGCGAAACTTCGAGGCAATCGTGGCTGACCGAAGCAAGCGTTGCGTGAGACCTGCGCGGCTTAACGGAAGCCGCGCACCATCGAGATGAAGCGGGCCTGCTCGGCTGCGTCCGTCTTGAACGTGCCGGTAAAGGTCGTCGTCAATGTGGTCGAGCCCTGCTTCAACACACCACGCATGGCCATGCACATATGTTCAGCCTCGATCATCACTGCAGCACCGCGCGGACGCAGTGTCTCGTTGATCGCGGCGGCAATCTGCGCCGTCATGCTTTCCTGCGTCTGCAGCCGCCGACCGAAGATATCGACCACCCGCGCGATTTTCGAGAGGCCGAGAACCCGGCCTTCGGGAAGATAGGCAACATGGGCCCGGCCGATGACCGGCAGCATGTGATGTTCGCAGTGCGAATGAAAGGCGATGTCCTTGACCAGAACAACGTCATCGAAGCCGGCAACCTCCTCGAAGGTGCGGCCCAGCACATCCTCGGCAGCGAGGTCATAGCCGGAGAACAGTTCCTTGTACGCCTTTGCAACCCGCGTTGGGGTGTCGATCAGGCCCTCGCGCTGCGGATCGTCGCCTGCCCATCGCAGGAGCACGCGCACGGCGTCCTCGGCTTCCTTCTGCGACGGCCGACCGTCGACGTCCGTTTGAGACGGAAAATTCTTCACGATGGCATCCATGATAGCCCCTGCTGCGTGGCGCGTAGCTTGACGTTGATCTTTACGGACAACTCGCCACTCACCGATCTCCTGCCGATATCGTCAGGCTACGGCTGTCGTTGGCGGGCTCCAGGACTGTTCGGACGGAGAGGTCAAGGCTCTCCACCGTCAGGCGCGGTTCCCCAAAACAACAGGCGACAGCAGCACCTCTGCCCTGTCGCCTTTTCCGTAGGTACCATATAATATAAGCGAACGGGTGTAAAAGAGGGCGATGCGACGCCCCTGTTCTTTTTTCCGCCGAGGTGAAGAAAATCCTCCGCCTCGTGACTATATCCACGCGAAACCATATCGATTGCCTGTCTGCGGACACAAAGAGGGCATGGAAGCGGGACGGCCGTATCATGGATGATATCTACAACAGCCGCATTCTTGAGTTTGCTGGAAACATTCCCCGAAGTGGACGCCTCGATCCTGCGGACGCAGAGGCCTCTGCTCACTCCAAGCTGTGCGGCTCGAAGGTCAAGGTCACCATTCGCATGGCGGACGGGCACATCACGGATTTTGCCCATGACGTCAAAGCTTGTGCGCTGGGTCAGGCCTCGTCCTCGATCATGGCGCACAACATCGTGGGTGCGAGCGCCGAGGAGATCAGGGCGGCGCGAGAGGCCATGCTCGACATGCTGAAGGCGGATGGCGAGGGCCCCGGCGGACGCTTTGCCGACATGCGCATTCTGCGTCCGGTCAAGGACTACAAGGCACGCCATGCCTCCACCATGCTGACCTTCGATGCCGTGGTGGATGCGATCGGTCAGGTCGAGGCGCAGCAATCCCATCCGCAACCGGACGCGGCGCGGCCGGACACGGCCCACGTCTGATCATGTGCGATGGTGGAGCGGAATGCGGGCACGGCACCCCTCAGCCCGGGCCCTATCGCGGCCGCAACTGGCGGGGACCGTTCCGCAAGACACCGGGCCGGCTCGCCGGCATGGCTCTCATTCGTGCTTACCAGCTGACGCTGTCGAGTTTCATCGGTGCCGGTTGCCGCCATATCCCGACGTGCTCGGAATACGGCTATGAAGCGATCGGCCGGCACGGCCTGTGGCCCGGGAGCTGGATGACCCTTTACCGCATTGCCCGGTGCGGGCCCGGCGGAAAGGGAGGTCTGGACCCGGTGCCGCCGCAGCTCTCCGGTCGACTTCGCTGGCTCGCCCCGTGGCGGCGTTCCTCCTGATGCAGGTCGCCCGAACGTGTGCAGCGGTTTCGGTAAACGACATGCATCCGAACAAGACCTTGAAGCGCGTTGCGTGAACCCTTTTTCGCGCAACGCGCTTGAGAACACCGCGCATCGCTGCCGCCTTCGGCTCTTTCCACATGCCGCGAATGGCTCTATACCGCGCGCGACCGTATGAATTCCGCGTGACGTCGCGGAATGCGTGCGGTCTCATCCATAGCATTCCCCACCCGCATTCGTTGGCGGGACTGGATAGGAGATAGACAATGTCCGTTGCCCTCACGTTTCCCGATGGCTCCATTCGCGATTTCGCCGTCGGAACGACTGGCCGCGAGGTCGCCGAATCGATATCCAAATCGCTTGCCAAGAAGGCCGTCGCCATCGCGCTCGACGGCACCCTGCGCGATCTTTCCGACCCGGTTCAGAACGGACGTCTGGAGATCGTCACCCGCGACGACCCGCGCGCGCTGGAGCTGATCCGCCACGACGCCGCCCATGTGATGGCCGAAGCGGTGCAGGAGCTGTGGCCCGGCACGCAGGTGACGATCGGCCCCGTCATCGAAAACGGCTTCTACTACGATTTTGCCAAGGCCGAGCCCTTCACGCCCGACGATCTTCCGAAGATCGAAAAGCGGATGAAGGAGATCATCCAGCGCAACAAGCCGTTCACCAAGGAAGTCTGGCCGCGCGACAAGGCGCGCCAGGTCTTTGCCGACAAGGGCGAGGCCTACAAGGTCGAGCTGGTGGATGCGATCGCGGAAGGCCAGGATCTCAAGATCTACTATCAGGGCGACTGGTTCGATCTCTGCCGCGGACCGCATATGGCCTCGACAGGCCAGATCGGCACGGCATTCAAGCTCATGAAGGTGGCCGGTGCCTATTGGCGCGGCGACAGCAACAATCCGATGCTGACCCGCATCTACGGCACCGCCTGGCACACGCAGGAGGATCTCGACCGTTATCTGAACATCCTGGCCGAAGCCGAGAAACGCGACCACCGCAAGCTTGGTCGCGAGATGGACCTCTTTCACTTCCAGGAGGAAGGTCCGGGCGTGGTCTTCTGGCATGGCAAGGGCTGGCGTATCTTCCAGACGCTGGTCGCCTACATGCGTCGTCGCCTTGCCGGAACCTACCAGGAGGTCAATGCGCCGCAGGTGCTGGACAAGTCTCTCTGGGAGACCTCCGGACACTGGGGCTGGTACCGAGACAACATGTTCAAAGTGTCGGTGGCCGGCGACGATACGGACGATGATCGGGTCTTTGCCTTGAAGCCGATGAACTGCCCGGGTCATGTGCAGATCTTCAAGCATGGTTTGAAGTCCTACCGCGAACTGCCGATCCGGCTTGCGGAATTTGGGAACGTCCACCGGTACGAGCCGTCGGGCGCCCTGCACGGGCTGATGCGCGTGCGCGGGTTTACGCAGGATGACGCCCATGTCTTCTGCACGGACGAGCAGATGGCGGCGGAGTGCCTGCGCATCAACGATCTCATCCTGTCTGTCTACGAAGATTTCGGCTTCGACGAGGTCGTGGTCAAGCTCTCCACCCGTCCAGAAAAGCGCGTCGGATCCGACGAACTTTGGGATCGTGCGGAAAGCGTGATGATGGACGTGCTGAAGACCATCGAGGCGCAGTCCGAGGGCCGCATCAAGACCGGCATTCTGCCGGGCGAGGGCGCGTTCTACGGACCGAAGTTCGAATACACCCTGAAGGATGCCATCGGCCGCGAGTGGCAGTGTGGCACGACGCAGGTCGACTTCAACCTGCCGGAGCGTTTCGGCGCGTTCTACATTGACAGCAATTCGGAGAAGACGAAGCCGGTGATGATCCACCGCGCGATCTGCGGCTCGATGGAGCGTTTTCTCGGGATCCTGATCGAAAACTTCGCGGGCCACATGCCGCTCTGGGTGTCGCCGCTCCAGATCGTCGTCGCCACCATCACATCGGATGCGGACGCCTATGGCGAGGAAGTGGCGGAACTTCTGCGGGACGCGGGTCTGACGGTTGAAACCGACTTCCGCAACGAGAAGATCAACTACAAGGTCCGCGAACACTCGGTCACCAAGGTGCCGGTCATCATCGTCTGCGGCAAGCGCGAGGCGGAAGAGCGGACGGTCAACGTCCGTCGCCTCGGTTCGCAGGCCCAGACGCCGATGACGCTCAACGACGCGATCGCGAGCTTGGTCGAGGAAGCCACGCCACCCGATCTCCGCCGCAAGGCCGAGGCCCGCAAGGCGCGTCTGGCTGCGGCCGTCTGATCGTTCAGAGAGAGATAAGCGAAGACGGGAGCCGGGTCGAGAGATCCGGCTTCTCTCGTTTTGCGCCGGACTGTCCCTTGGCGGGATTGCGCTCAGTCCTGCGCGTTGGCAGCCGCGGCCGATTCACCCTGCGCGCCCGGCTGCGCGGCCGTGTTCGACAGCAGCACTTCCACATCGGCATTGACGCCAGCGGTCACCGTAAAGTCGCGCTGGTAGATTTTCTCGTTGTTGCGTGCCACGGCGCTGTAGTCGCCTTCGGCCAGAACCAGCGTGGGAAACGCCCCGACGCTTTCGCTGACCACGTCGCCGGATGCCGTCAGGATCGACCATGCCGTATCGGCGATGGCTTCGCCGCCGGGCTCGGCAACCAGCTTCAGGGTCAACTTGGCCGCCCGATGCTGGATCGTTGCCTCGGTCAGCTTTCCGGCTTCGACCTGGATATCCGCGCGGATGACCGCATTGACGGAGCCGTAGTTCGAGACAACATGGTAGGTGCCGCTGTTCAGGCGAACCACCGTGTTGGGCTTGACGTCGGCCACCACCAAGGCCCGCTCGCCGTCTTCCTTCACGTCCGATGAGAAGATCGAGAAGGAGAGCTCGGCCTGGGGTATCCGCACGTCCGCGCCGGAAACCGCGTTCAACGTGACACCGCCCGCGTCCAGCACGAGGACCTGCCGCTCGAAGGCACCGGTCTCCGCAACGCGGATCTTGCGTGTCGCGCCCGCACGACCGAAGGCGACATTGACGAAATACTCGCCGGGGACGAGCTGGAATGCGGCCGATCCACCCTGGGAGGTCGCGACCAGTGGTAGCTTGCCGTCGGAGCCGGGGATCGGGCTGAACACGCGCCAGGTCAGACCCTGCTCCACCACGCCGCCTTTATCTTTGAGAAGCGCGTCCAGCCGAACATCGCGCGTGGTCGGTCCCTGCGTGGCTTGGCTCGGAACGATCGGGCTGAAACTGTTCAGCTTGGGCATCTTCGGCGGCGTCGAGATCGAGGGGAAGCTCTTGAAGGGGTCCGTCTGCACGGCCTCCGGCTGTGCCGGTCCTTCCGGCAGGATTCCGGTCTGCACGGTCTGAGCATGCGCACTGCCTGTCACGCTGAAGACCAGGAAAACGGCGAGAGCCATTCCCGGACGCGGATCCAGCGGGAGGGAGCGAAGAAGAGCCGGGTGATGCATGAGACGGTTGACTTCCTGACGACGTGGCTCCACTTGAGACGCCGGTATGGCGATTTCGTGGCTGGCGGCACTGACCTCACTGGCCGCAACCTACTGCATAATGTGCAGGACCGGTACAGTTTTACGCGAGGGATACAGGACTTCCGTCTCCGTGAGCCGTGCCGGGGCTCGTCATACCCAGCCCAATGACCGGCATTGATGCCGGCCGCAGACGACATTCCGACCCGTGACGGCATCCGCCGCTGGGCCGATTCCCGCGAAAGTGACCGACATGACGACCGTTCCCGGCCTTAAGGACTATCTGGCGACGCGCCGATCCATCCCCGCTTTTCAGATGTGCGAGCCGGGTCCCGACCAAGCCGAGATCGAGGAGATTCTCACGCTTGCGTCGCGCGTGCCCGATCACGGCAAACTGGCGCCGTGGCGCTTCATCGTCTATCGCGGCGAAGAACGCGCCCGCATCAGCGCGGAGCTGGCGCGTCTGGCTCTGGAAACAAAGCCCGATCTTTCCGAAGAGATGATCAAGGTCGAGCACGCACGTCTCACCCGCGCGCCTGTGGTCGTGGCCGTCATCAGCACGGCAGCGCCGCACGCCAAGGTGCCGGAATGGGAGCAGATCATGTCCGCCGGTGCGGTGTGCCTCAACCTGCTGATGGCTGCCAACGCGCTCGGCTTCTGCTCGAACTGGCTGAGCGAATGGTTCGCCTTCGATCAGCGGGCTTTCCCGGTGCTCGGAATTCGCGACGGGGAGAAAGTCGCCGGTTTCATCCATATCGGTTCGCCGCAGGTGCCGCCGACCGAGCGCCCGCGCCCCGCGCTCTCGGAAATCGTCACCTGGGTCGGCGAAGACGCGTGAGGTCTGCCTGATGTTCTATGCCACCGACACCAATGCCCATGGCCTTCCGCACGATCCGTTCAAGGCGATCGTCTCTCCCCGCCCGATCGGCTGGATCGGGACGCGATCGAAGGACGGCAGCCACAATCTTGCGCCCTATTCCTTTTTCAATGCCATCGGCGATGTGCCGAAGATGGTGATGTTTTCATCGTCTGGATGGAAGGACAGCGTTCGCAACATCGAGGAGACCGGCGTTTTCACCGCAAGCTTCGTCAGCCGCGATCTCGTCGATCCGATGAACCGCTCGTCGGCACCCTTGCCGCATGGCGAAAGCGAATTCGTAGCCGCCGGCCTGACGCCGGTGGACGGCACGCTGGTCGAGGCACCCTTCGTCGGCGAAGCCTATGCTGCGCTGGAATGTCGAATGACCGAGATGTTCCAGCCGAAAACCCTGTCCGGCGAGCCTGCGGAAAACCATGTCGTCATCGGCCAGGTGGTCGGCATCCACATTCGCGAGGACGCCCTGCGCGACGGGCGCTTCGACATGGCGAGAGTGCGCCCCGTGGGGCGTCTCGGCTACATGGATTACGCCGATGCGGGGGACGTGTTCGAACTCATGCGCCCCGGTCGCTGAGCGCCGAAGCCTGTCGCATCAATCCCTCGCATCAGCCCGCCCGAGCACGATCCGATGGTGGGCTGTCCGGACGACGACATCGCGGAACCCGAATTGCAGGGCCGCGTCCCGCAGGCGGAGCAGCGCGTGCCCGTCCGTCTCACCCAAGGGGAGGGACCAGAAACAGGGCAGGCCGGCATCGGCCGCTCGCAGGATCACGGCGCCGCGCGCCAGCTGGATCGCTGGCGAGAGGGACCGTGCCGCCTGCGACATCAGGCGGATGGCGGCGGCCAGCGCGTCTTCGTCCAGCACGAGAGCGATCAGGCGTCGCGACGCCCCTGCAAGCCGTTCCGCGCCGAGAAAGGATGCCGGGTCTGCGCCGAAAACGGCGACAATCGCGAGGTCACTTTCGGGGTGCCCCGTCTCTGCCTCGATGACCCCGAGGGCAACGTCAGCCGCCTGAACATCGGCCCGTGTCCGGCAACCCGACAGCAGGACACCGGATGGTCGGAACCGGGCGAACAGTTTCGTGCAGGCGTCGTCCTGAAGATCTTCGAGGCCGACCGACAGGAGCAGGCGCCCTGCCGGCACACCGTCGAACGACCCTTCCGGAGAGAGAACCGCGGCAAAACAGCGCTCGGGCGCAAGGTCTGCGGCATCGAAGAACACGATCGGACCGGTTTCATCAGGGTTAAGCGACATGGTGAACCAATCTTAAACGTTTCCTGCTTACCATCGTATCATCAGCATCTGGCCGTTTTGCGTAGTGGGGCGTCGGTGATCATACAAGCATTTCTTCGCTGGGTCGAAACCGCCAAGGCGACGGACCGCGCCCGCGCCGCAAGCGCTCTGGCGCGGGCCTATTGTTCGAAGGACGGCGATCGCATCGACCGTCACGCGGCCGACATGGCCATGACCTTTCTGCTGGACGATCCCTCTCCGAAAGTTCGCCAGGCCTTGGCCGAGGCGCTCGCAGCAGCGCCCGAAGCGCCGAGGCCGATCATTCTCTCGCTGGCGGAAGACCAGCCGGAAATCGCCTTTACCGTCGTCACCCGCTCCACGGTCCTTGCAGATGACGATCTGATCGACCTTGCGGCCCGCGGAACAGCGGAGCTTCGCGCCTTCATCGCCTCCCGCAGCCACGTGTCGCGCCCGGTTTCCGCTGCCATCAGCGAAGTCGGCGGCGTGCCCGAGGTGATGATCCTCCTCGAAAATGCCGCAGCCGATCTGTCGCGCAGAACGCTGAAGCGCATTGCGGATCGTCTGGGCGACGTGTGCAGCATCCGCAATCTGCTTCTCGAGCGACAAGACCTGCCGGCAGATGCACGTCAGGTGCTGGTCGAGCATGTGGGCGCCGCCCTCAAGGGCGCAACCTTTCTTCAAGCCGTGATCGGCGTTGATCGCCTGCAGCGGGTTGCGCGCACTGCCTGCGAAACGGCCACGATCGATATGGCCGGATTGCTGGAGGATGCCGACATCCAGGGGCTGGTCGAGGAACTGAGGGTCACCGGACGGCTAACGCCGGCCCTGCTCGTCAATGCCCTCTGCCATGGACGCGTCGACTTCTTCGCGACCGCGATCGTCGCGCTGACGGAGCTCAGCGAAAAGCGGGTTCGCTCCATTCTCTCGGATGGCCGCCCGCAGGTTCTTCAGGCTCTGTTCGAAAACGGGGGACTGGACCGCGAGGTCAGCGCGCTCTTCGCCGAAGCCATTCTCATCTGGCGCCGCGAGCGCCGCCAGGGCTCCCACATTCCGGCAGCATCCATCGCCTCGGTTCTCGTCCGTCGCCTCCGAACGATGACGGACAGCTCCGGGCTCTCGGAGTGTGTGGAAAAGCTGGCCATCGCCGAACAACGGCGCTTCGCACGCGATTTCGCCATCGACGCTGCCCGGCAAGCTGCGTGAAGCCGCCGATCGACGTATCGGTGCCTTAGCCCTTCGGCGATTGTGCAGGGCATGGCGGCGACGTCAGGCTCACCGTGCGATGCGCGTCGCCACCCAGGAATAGCCGTCGCCCAGGTAATGGACGGGAACCGAGATGGCGTGACGGATCTTCTGCCCATCCGGCAGCACGCCGCGCAGCATCGCATAGGCCCGTTCCGGAAGTGGCTTGCGCAGGGCGGTCTCGTCGCTCGGCGCGGGCGTGAGGCGCGGGGAAGGCGCCGTGGGCGATGGTTCGGAAGGTGCGACCGTCGGCGCCGTGGACGGGGTGGCCACCGTAGGCGGCAGGGTCGTCCGTGCAACGGTACGGCTTTCGGCATCGGCGGCAATCGGCGCGTCCCCCGTTTTCTCGCACATGGCGACGATGACCGGATAGCTGGCATTGGTATAGGCTGGCAGCTTCTTTTGCGACTGGCTGTCGCAGGCCGCAACCGTCTCCCAGGATCCTTTCACCGTATCAACGTAATGGCACTGGCTGACGCTGTCGTCGCAACCGAGGATCGTCATCACGACGAGAACCGCACTGACCATGATCTGCTTCTCTCCTGTATCTGAGTAAAGCGTAAACAGAGGGTCGCCCGAAATTATGGCGCGCAGCGTCGGAAAGCCGTCCGGCATCCTCGCTCTCGGGGCGGAAGCCTTCGACGGCAATGCAACAGACCTCATCCGGGAATTGGTGTAAGGCTGAAAACCGCGTATCACGCACTGTCTCAACGCGCCGATTCACCTTCTGAGGACATTCCGCCAAGTGACTCTGACCATTCGAGAAGACTCTCCCCGTCAACCGGCGATCATCGATCTCCTCGACCAGTCGGATGCCTATGCGCAGTCGCTTTATCCGGCGGAAAGCAATCATCTCGTCGATCTGGAAACGCTCGAAAAGCCGGGCGTCTCATTTTTCGTGGCGCGGCACCATGGTGCCATCGTCGGCTGCTGTGCGCTGGTGGCCGCGGGCGACGGCAGCGGCGAGATCAAGAGGATGTTCGTCGACCCCAAGGCGCGCGGCATGCGGGCCGGGCAGGCCCTTCTCGACGCGATCGAGCAAAAGGCGCGCGCGAGCGGACTGACGACCGTTCGTCTCGAGACGGGCATCTACCAGCCGGAAGCCATCGGCCTCTATCGCAAGGCCGGGTATCGGGACATCGAGCCGTTCGGCACCTACATGCCCGATCCGCTCAGTCTCTTCATGGAAAAGATCGTCGCCTGACAACCGTATCTACCAATCCGAGCTTCTGCGCCGGGCCAGAACCTAGCCTAGCACCGCCGGCCGAAGGCCGGAACCGGACCTGCCGGGAAAGGCCCGGAACGAACAGCGTCAGATATCAAGATTCTCGGCGAACACGGCGCGCTCCTGGATGAACCGGAAGCGGGCTTCCGGCTTGGTTCCCATCAGATTGTCGACGGCATCGCGCGTTCCCTCGAAATCGATCTCGTCGATCGAAACCTTCAGAAGCGTCCGCTTCGACGGATCCATCGTGGTTTCCTTCAACTGCGCCGGCATCATCTCGCCGAGGCCCTTGAAGCGACCGATTTCGACCTTGCCGCGTCCGGTAAACTCCTTCTCCATCAATTCGACGCGATGAAGATCGTCGCGGGCGTAGAGCGTCTTGGCGCCCTGCGTCATCCGGTAGAGCGGGGGCACCGCGAGATAGAGATGGCCGCCACGAATGAGTTCCGGCATCTCCTGATAGAAGAAGGTGATCAGCAGCGAGGCGATGTGGGCGCCATCGACGTCGGCGTCGGTCATGACAATGACCCGGTCGTAGCGAAGGTCTTCCTGCCGGTATTTCGACCGGGTCCCGCAACCGAGTGCCTGGACGAGATCCGAGATCTGCTGATTCGCGCCGAGTTTTTCGCGTCCGGCACTCGCCACGTTCAGGATCTTGCCCCGGAGCGGAAGGATCGCCTGGTTGGCGCGGTTGCGCGCCTGCTTGGCCGAGCCACCGGCCGAGTCGCCCTCCACGATGAAGAGTTCGGCGCCCAGCGCCGAGTTCTGCGAGCAGTCGGCGAGCTTGCCCGGCAGGCGCAGCTTGCGAACGGCGCTCTTGCGCGTAACTTCCTTTTCCTTGCGGCGGCGGACGCGCTCGTCGGCGCGCTCGATCACCCAGTCGAGCAGCTTGGCAGCCTCCTGCGGATTGCCGGCCAGAAAATGATCGAAGGGATCTCGGATCGCGTTCTCGACGATGCGCTGCGCTTCGACGGTGGCGAGCTTGTCCTTCGTCTGGCCGACGAATTCCGGCTCCCGGATGAAGACGGACAGCATGCCCGCCGCCGAGATCATGACGTCGTCGGTGGTGATGATCGCCGCGCGCTTGTTTTGCGTCAGGTCGGCATAGGCCTTCAGACCCTTGGTCAGGGCGATGCGCAGGCCCGCTTCATGCGTGCCGCCCTCGGGGGTCGGAATGGTGTTGCAATAGGAATGCACGACCGAATCGCCGCCATACCAGGTAACGGCCCATTCGAGCGCGCCGTGGCCACCCGTCTTCTCGGTCTTGCCGGCGAAGATTTCGCGCGTCACCGTGAACTCGGAGCCCATCGTCGCCTTGAGGTAGTCCTTCAGCCCGCCGGGGAAGTGGAAGACCGCCTTGTCCGGCGTTTCGGTGCCCTCGACCAGCGAGGGGTCGCAGGACCAGCGGATCTCGACACCGCCAAACAGATAGGCCTTCGACCGGGCCATGCGGAAAAGACGCGCAGGCTCGAACTTGGCGTGAGGTCCGAAGATGTCCGGATCCGGATGGAAGCGCACGCGCGTGCCGCGCCGGTTCTGGACGTCGCCGAGCTCCTCGAGGCCGCCCTGGGGGATGCCGCGCGAGAAGCGCTGGCGGTAAAGCCGCCTGTTCCGCGCAACCTCGACCTCCAGAACGTCGGAAAGCGCATTGACGACCGAAACGCCAACGCCGTGCAGACCGCCCGAGGTCTCATAGACCTTGCTGTCGAACTTGCCGCCGGCATGGAGCACGGTCATGATGACTTCGAGCGTGGACTTCCCCGGGAATTTCGGGTGGTTCTCCACCGGGATGCCGCGACCATTGTCCGTGACCGCAAGACAGCCTTCCGCATCGAGATGGACGTCGATGAAATTGGCATGTCCGGCCACCGCTTCGTCCATCGAGTTGTCGATGACTTCCGCAAACAGATGGTGCAGCGCCTTTTCGTCCGTACCCCCGATGTACATGCCCGGCCGACGGCGGACCGGCTCGAGGCCTTCCAGAACCTCGATGGCGGACGCGTTGTAGTCGCCCGTATCGGTCTTCAGCTGGGAAGCCGGCGTTCCTGCCGCACGCGTCGCCGTTTTCGGTTCGTCGGCTCCCGGCCCGGCACCGGATTTCCCGTCACCGATCTTCGGCGCGCCCGGCTTCAGATCCAACGCCTTCGGCTCCGGCGGCTTCGTATCCGAAGGCTTCCGGGGCGCGGGCGCTGCATTCGCGAAAAGGTCGTTGCTGTCCGTCATCTGGTGCGTCAAACGTCTTTCGATGTGTCGGCTGATGCTGTAGGGCGGGGAACCGGCTGCCGGTCCCGGCCCGCCTGTTTATTCCACCTCTTCATACAGAGGGCAGGGGCCCGGCGAAAGAGCCAAGAGGGCCCGGGAGATCAAAAAGGGAACAAAACATGGCCCGATCCACACTTTCTTTTGGCCGCTTCGGTGTTCCCAAGGCTGTCGTCTTCATGACCGCTCTTGTTCTCGCGCACGGCCCGGCGCGCGCCGAGACCTTGCAGCCGTTCAAGGATGAGCTTTTCAGCTACGGCCGCGTCCTGGAGTCACGCGACGGCGGCGATTGGCTGACCGTGGACTACGACGAGATGCGGGACATCAATGGTCGTGACGAGGTGCCCGAGCGCCGCGTCAAGCGGCCCTATGTCTCGCTCGGCGTCAAGCGTTTCCAGGAGAACGAAACCGTCGATGTCGGCGGACATGGGTTGGATGTGTTCAGGGTCGGGACACCGCAGAATGCAGCCTTCACGGTGATCTTCCTTCACGGGCGGGGTGGGGACCGACGGCTCGGGGCAAACGACTTTTCCTTCGGAGGCAACTTCAATCGCCTGAAGAACCTCGCCGTGGACAACGGCGGCGTCTACTACGCGCCAAGCGCGCGGTCGTTCGATTCGGATGGCGCTGCCGACATTGCCGGATTGATCGATGTCGTCGCGCGCCGGTCACCCGGTCGCCCGATCATCCTGTCCTGCGCGTCGATGGGAAGCTTCCTCTGCTGGGGCGTTTCCCGCGATGCCAAGGCCGTCGCCAACTTGTCCGGCATGATGATCATGGGCGGCGCGACCGATCCGGACTTCATGAAGAGCGCTGCCTTCGCCCGCAAGCTGCCCCTGTTCTTAAGCCATGGCAGCGCCGACAAGACCTACATGGCGGACGACCAGGCGGCGCTCTATACGCGCCTGCGAAAGGGCAAGTATCCAACCCGCTTCGTGCTCTTCCAGGCAGGTACCCATGGAACGCCGGTCAGGATGACCGACTGGCGCGACGCCATCAACTGGATCCTTACCCGGTAGATGCAACCTGAGCGATTTTCGCTTCATTAACCACCGATTGAAGTCGCGCTGTCCTGGCGGCCTCTCGTTTGCCTTTCCGAAAGCACGGCGTGGCATCGTCCGGGTTCTGAGAACACGGGAGTGCGATGATGGATGCGCGAACCGATACACGGCTCGTCCCGTTGTGCGTCGATCTGGACGGTACGCTTGTCGCGGCGGATACGCTGTGGGAAGGCGTCGCGGTCGTGCTGTTCCGAAATCCGCTGATGATCTTCGCGCTGATCCGTTGGGCGTGGCGCGGCAAGGCCCATCTGAAGCACGAAGTTGCCGCCCGGTCCGGTCGCACCGCCGCCGATTGGCCCTATCGCCCCGAAGTGATCGCACGTCTGCGGCAGGAACGGGAAACCGGACGCGAGGTCGTGCTCGTGACAGGGGCCGCGAAGCAGGTGGCGCTCGACGTCGCAGCCCATACCGGGGTCTTCACGGCTGTCTTGCACTCGTCTCCGACCCACAATCTGACCAGCCATCGCAAGTGCAGGGAACTGGTCGCGCGCTATGGCGATGCCGGGTTCGACTACATGGGCAACAGCCGCGACGACATCCCGGTGTTCGACGCCGCGCGAAAAGCCATCGTCGTCGCACCGGATCGCGCTGCGGAAACCTGGCGCCGGCGTCATGATGCCGAGCGTCTGGAGACCGGTACGAGCGGCCTGAAGGACACGCTGAAATCCATTCGCGTCCATCAGTGGGCCAAGAATATCCTGATTGCCGTTCCGATGGCACTCGATCACGAGATCCTCGATCGGGCCGCCCTGATCAATACGGTCATCGCCTTTTTCGCCTTCAGCTTCCTCGCATCGGCTGTCTATGTCATCAACGATATCTCCGACCTGACGAATGATCGCCGCCATCCCAAGAAGCGGTTTCGGCCGCTTGCCAGCGGGCGCATGTCCTTGCCGATCGGCCTCGCCCTGGCGGGCAGCCTGCTCCTGGCCGCTACCGCGCTGACGTTGCGAATGCCCGGCGAGTTCATTCTCACACTCGGCATTTATCTCGTCATTACAACCGCCTACACCTTCTTCCTGAAGCGGAAGCTGCTTGTCGACGTCTTCACGCTGGCCGGTCTCTACACCATCCGGATCATCGCCGGTGCAACAGCGACCGAGACCGTCCTGTCCTTCTGGCTTCTCGCTTTCTCGATCTTCTTCTTTCTCAGTCTGGCTCTCGTGAAGCGCTATGTCGAACTCGGCGAGCACGGCGGCGAGGCCGGTGCCCAGGTTCCGGGGCGCGGCTATATGCAGGTCGATTTCGAAATGGTCGGGCAGGCAGGCGTCTCCTCCGCCTTTACATCCGCGCTGGTGCTGGCGCTCTATATCCACAGCGTCGAGATGCAGCAGATGTACAGCATGCCGGCCGCCCTCTGGCCGCTTTGCCCGATGGTGCTCTACATGCTGCTGCGCATCTGGATGCTCGCGCGGCGCGGCCTGCTGCACGAGGATCCCGTCGTCTTCATCATGCGCGACTGGCGCAGCATCGCGACCATGGCGTCGGGCGCCGTGCTTGTGATGATCGGGGCGGTCGGCATACAATGACGGACGCGACAACAGCACGCGGGGCTTCCACCTTCGACAGCTGGGGCCGCCTCGACCGGCGGCCGCGACAGGCTATCCGCCCCGACACCTTCGAGGACGAGGCGGGCACGGCAGGGCGGGACAGCTACCTTCCCTTCGGCAACGGCCGTTCCTACGGCGATAGCTGTCATAATGATGCCGGCGTCCTGATCGACAATCGCTCCCGCGGGCGTATTCATGCCTTCGATCCGGGAACCGGTATGCTCTCGGCCGAGGCCGGGGTCACCCTCTCGGCCGTCCTGAGCCGTGCCGTGCCACATCGTTTCTTCCTGCCGGTCACACCCGGCACCGCCCATGTCACCCTGGGCGGCGCCGTCGCCAACGATGTCCACGGCAAGAACCACCACCAGCGCGGCACCTTCGGAAACCATGTCCGCCGATTGACGCTGATGCGCTCGGACGGGCGCGTTCTCACCTGTTCCGACAGCGAAAACCCGGAGATGTTCCGCGCGACGATCGGCGGCATGGGCCTGACGGGCCTCATCCTCGATATCGACCTGCAATTGATGAAAGTGCCGTCGGCCCACATCCAGCAGCATACGATCCGATTCGATAGCCTCGATGCCTATTTCCACACGATCGACCGGGTCGATGCGGAACACGAATATTCCGTTGCCTGGATCGACCAGCTCGCAACCGGGCGCAAATCCGGCCGTGGCATTCTGCTCGCCGGCGATCACGCCGATGCCTCGTGCGATTTTCCCGATCTGCCGAGCGGACGCACACTCGGCATTCCCGCGACCCCGCCCGTCAGTCTTCTCAACCGCCTGACGCTCAAAGCGTTCAACGCGGCCTATCTCCGCCGGGCGAAGCCGGGGGAGACGGTCGAGACGGTCAAATGGTCCGGCTACTTCTACCCGCTCGACGCCATCCGGAACTGGAACCGTCTCTACGGACCCAAGGGGCTGTATCAGCACCAGAGCGTCTATCCCGCCGACGTCGCACCCGCTGTCACGGCGAACCTCTTGGAAACGGCGCGAGCGGCCGGGCACGGTTCCTTCCTGACGGTTCTCAAACGTTTCGGCGATCATCCGTCGCGCGGCCTGCTTTCCTTTCCCCGGCCCGGCTTCACGCTCACTCTGGATTTCGCCAACCAGGGCGAGAGCACGCTGAGGCTGCTCGATACTCTCGACAGGATCGTCGTGTCCGCGGGCGGGGCGGTCAATCCGTACAAGGATGCCCGCATGAGCCCGCAGACCTTCGCGGCATCCTTTCCGGACTGGACGTCGCTCGAGGCCATGCGCGATCCGGCGATGATGTCCAATTTCTGGCGGCGCACCGCCATGGCCCTTTGAAGCGAAATGAAGACAGTTTTAATCAAAGAAACCAGCAAGTTTCACGGAATGGTGGATTCTTTTGCGTAAGTTGGATTGCACCGAGATGTTCGCCCGGACGCGTGACCGAAAGAGATGATGCGATGAAATATCTGGCCTTCATTCTGTTTACCGTGCTGACCAATGCGGCGGCCCAGTTGATGCTGAAGCAAGGCATGCTGAGCCTTGGCCCGCTGACATTCACGGCCGACACCGCCGTTGCCCGCTTCTTCCAGATCCTGTTCAACCCTTGGGTCTTTGCCGGTCTTGCGACCTTCGCCATTTCGATGGTGTCGCATCTCTACGTGCTGTCGAAGGTCGAGCTTTCCTTTGCCTATCCCTTCCTCAGCCTTGCCTATGTCGCCGTGGCCATCTTCGCCTACTTCATCTTTCGCGAGGACCTGAATGCCTGGCGCATCGCCGGCATCGGGTTCATCTGCGTCGGAACCGTGCTCATCGCCCAGTCCGGCCGCTCGTCGCCCGAAACCATCACGGCGGCGCACGGCCCAGCTGCAAAATCCATCCACCTTGGGAGCCCGACATGAAACACGTCATTTTCGGAGGCGACGGCTTTGTCGGTCGCCACCTTGCCGAGCGTCTCGTCAACGAAGGCGAAGAGGTCCTCGTGGCCGACATCGTTCGATCCGACCTGCCACACTACGCCCATGGCCGCGTGCGCTTCATATCCTGCGATGTTACGGATCTGGACCAAGTCATGAAGGTCGATATCGGCCCGGACGACATGGTCTACAACATGGCGGCCAAGATGCTGTCACCCCTGCAGGTGCGGTCCAAGCGCTGGCAATTCTTCTGGCCGGTCAACTACCACGGCGCCGAAAACATCATGAAGGCGACGGAGGCATCGGGCGCGAACCGTCTCGTGCAGTTCACGACCGACATGATCTACGGCCATACCGTTCAATCCCCGCAGGCGGAGGATCATCCCATCAAGCCGCTCGGCGAGTACGGCAAGTCGAAGTGGGCGACCGAGCAGCTTTGCCACGCGTATCGCGAGAAGGGCATGCGGATCTCCATCTTCCGTCCGCGCCTTATCATCGGTCCAGGCCGTCTCGGCATCCTCGAAAAGCTGTTCAAGCTGATCGACGCCAACATTCCGGTGCCGATGATCGGCTCGGGCAAGGCCCCCTATCAGTTCATCTCCGTGTTCGACTGTGCCGAAGCCGCTCGCCTCGCCTGGAAGGGCGGCGTGCCGAATGAAGCCTACAATCTCGGGTCCGACAACCCGCCGTCCGTCCGTGCCCTGCTCGGCGGTCTGATCCGGCATGCCGGATCCCGATCCATCCTCGTCCCGACGCCCGGCTTCGCCGTCAAGGCGACGCTTGCTGCTTTCGACGCGATCAATCTGCCGATCATGGATCCGGAGCAGTATCTCATCGCCGATGAAATGTGTGTCCGGGAAACCGGTAAGCTGAAGCGGGAGCTCGGCTGGAAGCCCCAATTCAACGATGGCGCCATGCTGATTGCCGCCTACGACGAATATCGCGCCAAGAAATCCAGAGGCGTCGCCAGTGCGCCCGCCGCCGTGCCGGCCGAATAGAGGGAATCTCCACGATGCTCGATACGCCCGCCCGCGTCCTCGTCGACGCTCCCGCCATCGAAGGCCCGCAGCCGGTCCGTCCGTCAATGGGGAAACCCGACCTCCTGACGGTCGAAGACGCAAAGGCACTGACTGTCCCGGAAATGACGACCCTGTTCAAGGACCACGTCAATCCCGGCCAGCTCCATTTCATGAAGCTGCTCGGCTTTCACAAGGTGAAGATCGAGAGCGCCGAGGGCATGTACTACACGGACCAGAACGGTCGCAGGATTCTCGACTTCTTCGGCGGATTCGGCTCGCTCGCCTTCGGTCACAACCACCCGCGCCTCCTGGAGGCGCGCAAACGCTTCCAGGACGAACAGCGGCACGAGATCGCGATCGCCTTCATGTCGCAATATGCCGCGGCCTTCGCGAAGAACCTGGCGACCGTCTCGCCGGGCGATCTCGACATGGTGTTCCTCGGCTCGTCCGGCTCCGAGGTGATGGAAGCCGCGGTCAAGCTCGCGGAGCGTGCGGCCGGACCGAAACGGCCGAAGGTCGTCTATGCCGAGAACTCCTTCCACGGGAAGACGAAGGGCGTGCTCAACATCACGGACGGCGCGCTCTACCGGGCCGACTTCACCGTGTCCGGCAACACCGTTCGCGTGCCCTTCGGCAACATCGCGGCGATCGAAAGCGCCTTCAAGGCCGATCCCCAGATCGGGGCGATCGTGTTGGAAACCATCCAGGGGGGCGGCGGTATCATCCGGGCACCCGACGGGTTCTGGCGGGACCTGCGTGCGCTCTGTGATCGCTACGGGGTTGTCTGGGTTGCGGACGAGGTGCAGTGCGGCTACGGCCGGTCGGGGCGCTTCTTTGCGTTCGAGCACGAGGGCGTCGTGCCGGATATCACCGCCTTGGCCAAGTCGCTCGGCGGCGGCAAGGCGGCCGTGGGCGCCATGATTGCTCGGCGCGAGATCTACATGAAGGCCTACGGTACGCCAAAGACGGCGATGATCCATGCCATGGCGACCTTCGGCGGCATGGGCGAGGCCTGCGTCACCGCAATCGAGGCGTTGAACGTCCTTTATGACGAGGATCTGATCGACAATGCGGCGGAGCAGGGCGCCTATCTGCTCGCCCGGCTCGAGACACTGCGCGAAAAATATCCGAAGATCATCAAGGAGGTGCGCGGCCAGGGCCTCATGGTCGGGCTCGAGTTCCAGGATTTCAGCCAGACGATGCCCCTAGTGCTGCGGCCGATCATCGGCATGCTCGACGACAAGCTCAAAGGGTCCCTCTCCGGATTCATCGGCGCGCTGCTTCTGCGCGATTACGACACCCTCGTTGCCTTCACCGAGTACAATCGCAACGTCATCCGGCTCGAGCCGCCGCTCATCTGCGAACGTGGGCATGTCGATCAGTTTGTCGATGCGCTGGATGACCTTCTCGGTCGCGGCATCATCCGGATCGTGAAGGATTTCGTCGGCAGCCAGATGGGCTGAGTCGGCAGCATGGGGAAGACGCGCGGTCTCCGCCCGGCGCTTGGCCGGGTGGACGTTTTTCAAGCGGTGCGTCATGAATGCTTTCCACGACCGGAGGGATTTGCTACGGCCGATCCATCGTCGGAAAACGGGAGAGAAGCCGAATGACACCTGATGTGCGTCCGCTTGTTGCGGGGAACTGGAAGATGAACGGGCTCCGCGCCTCTCTCGACCAGATCAAGGCGATGGCAGAGGGGGTCAAGGGCCCGCTGTCGCAAAAGGTCGAGGCGCTCATCTGCCCGCCCGCGACGCTTCTCTACGTGGCGACGGCCCTCTGCGACGACAGTCCGCTCGCCATCGGCGCGCAGGATTGCCACGTTGCCGTGTCGGGTGCCCACACGGGCGATATCTCCGCGGGCATGATTGCCGACTGCTTTGGAACCTACGTCATCGTTGGACATTCCGAGCGTCGCACCGACCACGCCGAGACCGATGCGGTCGTGCGGGCAAAGACGCAAGCGGCGCTCGCTGCCGGGCTGACCGCAATCGTCTGCATCGGCGAGACCGGCGACGAGCGCAAGGCCGGCCAGACACTCGACGTCCTCAAGCGCCAGCTCGACGGCTCGCTGCCCGATGAGATCACGGCAGAGAACACGGTCATCGCCTACGAACCCGTATGGGCGATCGGGACGGGCCTCACACCCACGGCCGGCGATGTCGAGGAGGCGCACGCCTTCATGCGCAAGGAGCTTGCGGCGCGCTTTGGCAGCGCGGGATCGGCCATGCGGATTCTCTATGGCGGCTCGGTCAAGCCGGCCAATGCCGTCGAATTGATGGGCATCGCTAATGTCGATGGTGCCCTGATCGGCGGCGCCAGCTTGAAGGCGCAGGACTTCCTCGCCATCTACGGCGCATTCGAGCAGCTGCTCGGCTGAATCATCGGGCTTGGAATAGCGGGCTGCTTGGTATATTGAGCCCGCGAAACCGAAATTCGCTGCGAGCAAGCGGCCGGGAACGTGCGGCTGTTCCGTGCCCGGCTTTTCGTGAAGATTTGCGGCAAGAGAGACGTCAAGTGCGGGTGACGAACGGCGACACGGCCGGGGTCCTGCGCGCTTCAAGCCAGGACTGGACGAAATGCAGGAAGTATTGCTTGTCATCTATCTCATGGTCGTACTGGCGCTGATCGGCGTCGTGCTGATCCAGCGCTCGGAAGGCGGCGGTCTTGGTGTCGGCGGCGGCTCGGGCTTCATGTCCGCGCGGGGCACGGCGAACGCGCTGACCCGCACGACGGCCATTCTCGCAACGCTCTTCTTCGTCCTTGCGCTCGCCATGAGCATCTACGCCCGCTACCAGCCCAATGCGACCGATGTCCTCGATCGCATACCGGGAACGACCAACAACGGCAACGGCGTCCTCGATTCTCTCGGTGGCACGACGACGCCGCCTGCCACGACAGCGCCGGCAACCACGACCCCCGCAACCCCGGCTCCCGCAGCTTCGGCTCCCGCCGCCCAGGGCAACGGCGTTCCGACCGGTGGCGATACGCCTGCGACACCTGCGCCGACGAGCTCTGCGCCTGCAAACACGGCGCCCGCAACGTCCGCTCCCGCTGCACCGGCGCCCGCTCCGTCGAACACGATGGCACCGGCAAACACAATGGCACCGGCGAACACGACCGCACCGGCTCCGACGGCGACCCCTGCCGCGCCGGCACCCGCTGCGAACGCACCGGCCGCGAATGCACCGGCTACGCCGCCCGCATCGACCGGCACCGGCGCACCGACCGCGCAGTAAGCAGAGCACAGCTCAAACCGACCGGCGGAACTTGTTTTCCGCCGGTTTTCTTTTGTGCGTCATCGACGCCGCCCCCTCAAATCTGGGGAGTGCGGCATTTTTCGATGGCGGAATCGATCTCGAAAAGGTATCCGGTCAAGCCCATGGCGCGATATGTATTCATCACCGGCGGCGTGGTTTCGTCCCTTGGAAAAGGGATTGCCGCAGCCGCTCTCGGCGCGTTGCTGCAGGCCCGTGGTTATCGGGTGCGGCTCCGCAAACTCGACCCCTACCTGAACGTCGATCCGGGCACCATGAGCCCGACGCAGCACGGCGAAGTGTTCGTTACCGACGACGGTGCGGAGACGGACCTCGACCTTGGTCACTACGAGCGCTTCACCGGTCGCTCCGCCACCAAGACCGACAACATCACGACGGGCCGCATCTACAAGAACATCATCGACAAGGAACGGCGCGGCGATTACCTCGGCGCGACCGTTCAGGTGATCCCGCACGTGACGAACGAGATCAAGGCGTTCGTTACCGAGGGCAATGAGGATTATGATTTCGTCATCTGCGAGATCGGTGGAACGGTCGGCGATATCGAGGCCATGCCGTTCATGGAGGCGATCCGCCAGCTGAAGAACGACCTGCCGCGCGGCGCGGCCGTGTTCGTTCACCTGACCCTGATGCCGTATATCCCGGCCGCGGGCGAACTGAAGACCAAGCCGACGCAGCATTCCGTGAAGGAACTGCAGGCGCTCGGCATTCACCCCGACATCCTGCTGGTGCGCGCCGACCGGGAAATCCCGGAAGCCGAGCGACGCAAGCTTTCGCTGTTCTGCAACGTGCGTCCGTCTGCCGTCATCCAGGCCCTCGATGTTGCCAGCATCTATGATGTGCCGATCGCCTATCACAAGGAAGGCCTCGATTCGGAAGTGCTTGCCGCCTTCGGCATCGAGCCTGCACCGAAGCCCCGACTCGACAGCTGGGAAAACGTCTACGATCGGATCCGCACGCCCGAGGGAGAGGTTACGATCGCGATCGTCGGCAAGTATACCGGCCTCAAGGACGCCTACAAATCCCTGATCGAAGCCCTCTATCACGGCGGTATCGCCAATCGGGTGAAGGTGAAGCTCGAGTGGATCGAGTCGGAGGTCTTCGAAAAGGAGGATCCGGCGCCGTATCTCGAGAAGGTCAACGGCATCCTGGTGCCGGGCGGCTTCGGCGAGCGCGGATCGGAAGGCAAGATCTTGGCGGCGCGCTTCGCCCGCGAACGCAAGGTTCCCTATTTCGGGATCTGCTTCGGCATGCAGATGGCGGTGGTCGAAGCTGCTCGCAATCTGGCCGGTATCGAAAAGGCGTCCTCGACTGAATTCGGTCCCACGGCCGAGCCGGTGGTCGGGCTGATGACCGAGTGGATCAGGGGGAACGAGCTTCAGAAGCGCACGGCTTCCGGCGATCTCGGCGGCACCATGCGCCTCGGCGCCTACAAAGCGTCGCTGAAAAAGGGAACGAAGATCGCCGATATCTACGGCTCCGGCGACATTTCCGAGCGTCATCGTCACCGCTATGAGGTGAACATCGACTACAAGGAACGCCTCGAAGGCTGCGGCCTCGTGTTCTCCGGCATGTCGCCCGACGGTGTCCTGCCGGAAACGATCGAGTATCCGGATCATCCCTGGTTCATCGGTGTCCAGTATCACCCGGAACTGAAATCCCGGCCGCTCGACCCTCATCCGCTCTTCGCCAGCTTCATCGAAGCCGCGGTCGAGCAGACCCGGCTCGTCTGAGCGGTGCAGAACGGTTTGCCGCCTGAGGCCGACGTCATCCTCCGACCCGCGAGGGCCGGAGATGAAAGCGGGATCGTCGCTCTGATCTTGCCCATCCAGGCAGGCGAGTTCGGCTTTTCGATCACGGCCGCCGATCAGCCCGACCTCGCCGATATCGACGGTTTCTACCGTCGCGGGCGCGGCGGGTTCTGGGTGGCGGACGATGGCGGTCGCATCGTCGGCACAATAGCGCTCAGAGATTTGGGAGACGGGCAGGGCGCCTTGCGCAAGATGTTCGTCGCCGCCAGTCATCGCGGGGCCAGCGATCGCGGCTCGGGCGATGGGATCGCGCAGCGGCTTCTCGACATCCTCGTTCAGCATGCCGCCGCAAACGGCTTCTCCGTCATCGTCCTGGGCACGACCGATCGCTTTCTTGCGGCGCATCGCTTCTATGAGAAGAATGGTTTTGCGACCATCGATGCGGGCGACCTGCCGGCTGGCTTCCCCCGAATGGATCTCGATACGCGGTTCTACCGTCGCACGATCTGACCCCGCGCATTTGCCGAAACGATCAAAACCAACTTTTAACGTTTACCTGCGATTCATTTCGTTCGAATTGGATCGAGAGCGATGCGTGTATTGATTATCGTCGCCCTGATGGCGCTTGCCGGCTGTGCAACGGCACCGAAGAACACCCGGAACGCCTGCGCGATTTTCGAGCAGCGCGACGGGTGGTTCAACAATTGGCAGCGGGCTGCACGCCATGCGGAAAGGCAGTATGGCGTTCCGGTGCCCATCCTGATGGCGACGATCTACACGGAATCGAACTTCCAGCCCTATGCAAAGCCTCCGCGCACCAAGCTGCTCGGCTTCATCCCGTGGAAGCGGGTGTCCAGCGCGTACGGTTATTCGCAGGCGCTCGACGGGACCTGGAACGAATATCGCGCCTCGACGGGGCGCTGGATGGCCAAACGGACCAACTTCTCCGACGCCATCCATTTCGTCGGCTGGTATCACGCACGCAACCACCGCAAGAACGGCATCGCGCTCAACGATGCGTACAGCCTCTATCTCGCCTATTATTCAGGCGACGCGGGCTTTGCACGCGGTTCCTGGCGCGGCGATGCCGGTCTTCAGGCAACCGCCCGCCGGTCTGCGGCTCTTGCATCCTCTTATGCAGGGCAGCTCCGCAACTGCGACTAGCCCGTCAGCGCGGGTTCCCGTCGAGCCTCTCAACTCCAGCCTTGAAATGTCGGCCCGAAGATGCCAAGCACCCGGGGACGCTTGGTTCGTGCCGGCGTGACGAGGAGAAGCGGACGATGAGAGACGACCGACCGGCGATCGCAGGCCATGTCCGGCGCCATCTCGATCATCTCGTTCTCCCGGTCGGCGACCTTGCCACGGCCCGTGCGCGTCTCTCCCGAATAGGCTTCACGGTGGCCGCGGATGCCCTGCATCCCTTCGGCACCGAAAATGCCTGCGTATTCTTCGCCGACAAGACCTATCTCGAACCGTTGGCTGTCGCCGTGCGCGAGGACTGCGAAGCTGCGGCCCTTACAGGCAATGTCTTCGTCGCGCGCGACCAGGCCTATCGCTTCCGGCGTGGGCAGGATGGGTTCTCAGCGCTTGTCTTTTCCACAGACGATGCCGCCGCCGATCATCTCCGGTTTCAGGGCAGCGGCCTGTCGGGCGGTGACATCCTGGAGTTCTCGCGGCCGATGAAGCGACCGGACGGGAGCGAGGCGATCGGGCAGTTTCGGCTCGCTTTCGCCAGCGACCTGCGCGCGCCCGATCTCTTCTGCTTCACCTGTCAGCGCGTCCAGCCGCTACCGTCCGACCGTTCCACGCTCGAAAACCACGCAAATGGCGTGACCGGCATCCGCAAAGTCATTCTGTCCGAGCCCAATCCGACGGACTTCCAGTATGTTCTGCAGCAAGTGGTGGACGCGCGCGAAACGGAGGCGCATTCCTTCGGCATGGACATCGAGACGGAAAACGCCCAGATTTCCGTCCTCAACGAGGCGGGCATGCGAGCGTATCTCGGCGTCGAGGAGGCGCTCCCTGAGCGCGGACTTCGCGCGCGTGCGATCGTCTTTACCGTTGACGATCTTGCTGCGACGCAGGCCGCTCTGGCTGAAAACGCCATCGATCACATCAAGCGCGGCGATACGCTGCTCGTTCCGCCAGCGCCCGGACAGGGCGCCATCTTCGTATTTGGAGAATGACCATGAATACCAATGCATCTGTCGTCGTCGGCGAGGGCACGCGCGCCGTGACCTTCTCGCAGGGGTCGAAACTGTCGCTGATCGCCGGTCCCTGCCAGATGGAGAGCCGTGACCACGCCTTCATGATCGCCGGCCGTATGGTGGAACTCTGCGACAAGCTCGGCCTCGGTCTCGTCTACAAATCCTCCTTCGACAAGGCCAATCGCACGTCGCTGGCCGGTCAGCGCGGCATCGGCCTTGAGAAGGCCATGGAGATCTTTGCCGATCTCAAGGCGGAATACGGCTTCCCCGTTCTGACGGACATCCACACGGAAGAACATTGCGCCCTCGTCGCACCGACGGTCGATATTCTGCAGATCCCTGCCTTTCTCTGCCGCCAGACGGACCTGCTGGTGGCGGCCGCAAAGACCGGCCGGACCATCAACGTCAAGAAGGGCCAGTTTCTCGCGCCGTGGGACATGAAGAACGTCCTTGCCAAGTTCACCGACAGCGGCAACCCGAACGTGCTTCTTTGCGAACGCGGAGCCTCGTTCGGCTACAACACGCTGGTCTCGGACATGCGCTCCCTGCCGATCATGGCAGGCTTCGGCGCCCCCGTGGTCTTTGATGCGACCCATTCGGTGCAGCAGCCAGGCGGGCAGGGCACGTCCTCGGGCGGCCAAAGGGAGTTCGTCGAGACGCTCGCGCGTGCGGCCGTTGCCGTCGGTGTGGCGGGCGTCTTCATCGAAACGCACGAGGACCCGGACAACGCGCCTTCGGACGGTCCGAACATGGTGAACATCAACGACATGCCGCGTTTGCTCGAAACCCTGCTCGCCTTCGATTCCATCTCCAAGCGCTGACAGGCGCTGCCATTGTAATTTCATGGCCGTGGATTAAGACAGGCCATCCGCCCACCACCCAAAGACAGGGAAGAGACCCATGACAACCATCATCGACATCATCGGCCGCGAAATCCTCGACAGCCGCGGCAATCCGACGGTCGAAGTCGACGTGCATCTGGAAGACGGCAGCTTCGGTCGTGCTGCGGTTCCCTCCGGTGCGTCGACGGGTGCGCATGAGGCGGTCGAACTGCGCGACGGCGGGTCGCGCTATCTCGGAAAGGGCGTCGAACGCGCCGTCGAATACGTCAACGGCGAAATCTACGAAGCCATCGGCGGCCTCGACGCCGAGAATCAGATCCAGATCGACCAGGTCATGATCGAGCTCGACGGCACCGAGAACAAGTCGCGCCTCGGTGCAAACGCCATTCTGGGCGTGTCGCTCGCCGTTGCCAAGGCCGCTGCCGAATCGGCTGGCTTGCCGCTCTACCGCTACATCGGCGGCCCGAACGCGCATCACCTGCCGGTACCGATGATGAACATCATCAACGGCGGCGCACATGCGGATAACCCGATCGATTTCCAGGAATTCATGATCGTTCCCGTTGGCGCCGATTCCATCCGCGACGCCGTCCGCATGGGTTCGGAAGTCTTCCACACGCTGAAGAAGCAGCTGTCGGCTGACGGCCACAACACGAATGTCGGCGATGAAGGCGGCTTTGCGCCTGGCCTCGCCTCTGCGCCGGCAGCGCTCGACTTCATCATGAGCTCGATCGAAAAAGCCGGCTACAAGCCCGGCGAAGACATGTTCATTGCACTGGATTGCGCATCGACCGAGTTCTTCAAGGATGGCAAGTATCACCTCGAAGGCGAGGGCCGTGTCCTCGAGCCGGAAGCCATGGCGGACTACCTCGCCGAACTCGCCGGCAAGTACCCGATCTTCTCGATCGAGGACGGCATGGGCGAAGACGACTGGAACGGCTGGAAGTACCTGACCGACAAGATCGGCTCCAAGGTCCAGCTCGTCGGCGACGATCTGTTCGTGACCAACTCCAAGCGTCTGCGCGACGGCATCAAGATGGGTGTTGCCAACTCCATTCTCGTCAAGGTGAACCAGATCGGCTCGCTGTCGGAAACCCTCGACGCCGTTGAGACAGCGCACAAGGCGCGCTACTCGGCCGTCATGTCGCATCGGTCGGGCGAAACCGAGGACAGCACGATCTCGGATCTCGCGGTCGCCACCAATTGCGGACAGATCAAGACCGGTTCGCTTGCGCGCTCCGACCGGACCGCGAAGTACAACCAGCTGATCCGCATCGAAGAGCAGCTCGGCCCGCAGGCCCAGTACATGGGTCGCTCGATCCTGCGCGGCTGATACGTCTCGTCCAACCTGATCGTCGAAAGCCCGGATCTCCCTGCGAGGTCCGGGCTTTTTCGTTTTCGGTCCGCCGCGTCCCGATGTTCACTATGGTCAACGCTCGATTAACACATGCCGGTTACAGTGAGCGCAGTAGCGTAGCAGGGCGTCAGCGTATGTGGACCAAACATCATCGGAAGCGGAAACTCGGGCGGTTTGCCATGCCGCTGATCACGGTCGCCTTCCTCTCCTATTTCTCCTATCACTCGATCCATGGCGACTTCGGCTTGCGGGCCACGGAGGTCTTCGACCGCCAGCGCGTCGAGCGTCAGGCCACGTTGAAAGACCTGACCGAAAAGCGCCAGCTGCTGGAAAAGGAAGTCGCCTTGCTCAGCGACGGCTCCATGGAGCGCGACATGCTGGATGAAAAAGCCCGGTTCGGACTCAACATGTCCCGCGCCGACGAGATCGTCATCTTCCACTGATTGGACACTTAACCGGAATTTTGTTAATCCTGATTAACTCAATCTTCTCAGTGGCTTGAGGCGAATATAAGCCATGCAAATATAGCATTGCTGTTGTTGCGCACTTTCCCTATGGTAGCCGCAAAACGCTAACCAAAGGGAGGATCGCATGGCACCGCGTCAAAACGCGCCCGTATCCAGCCGCGGCAAATTCGCAGCCAAGGATTTCGCCAACGGTACGATCGTAGACTTCGACCGCGAGCAGGATCTGAAAGCCTATCGCGAGATGCTCCTCATCCGTCGTTTCGAAGAAAAGGCCGGCCAACTCTATGGCATGGGCTTCATCGGCGGCTTCTGTCATCTCTACATCGGTCAGGAGGCTGTTGTCGTCGGTATGCAGATGGCCCTGAAGGACGGTGATCAGGTCATCACCGGCTACCGGGATCACGGGCACATGCTGGCAACCGGCATGAGTGCGCGCGGCGTGATGGCCGAGCTGACCGGGCGCCAGGGCGGCTACAGCCGAGGCAAGGGCGGCTCGATGCATATGTTCTCCAAGGAAAAGAACTTCTACGGCGGCCATGGCATCGTCGGTGCGCAGGTGTCGCTCGGCACCGGTCTCGCCTTCGCCAACAGCTACCGCGGCAACGACAATGTTTCTCTCGCCTATTTCGGCGACGGCGCGGCCAATCAGGGCCAGGTCTATGAGAGCTTCAACATGGCGGCGCTCTGGAAGCTCCCCTGCATCTACATCATCGAGAACAACCGTTACGCCATGGGCACCTCGGTCGCCCGTGCATCTGCCGGCGTCGACTTCTCGCAGCGTGGCGCCGCCATCGGTATTCCCGGCTATCAGGTCGACGGCATGGATGTCCGCGCCGTCAAGGCGGCCGGCGACGAGGCCGTTGCCCACTGCCGCGAAGGCAAGGGTCCGGTCATTCTGGAAATGCAGACCTACCGCTATCGCGGCCACTCCATGTCCGACCCGGCGAAGTATCGCTCGAAGGACGAGGTTCAGAAGATGCGGTCCGAGCATGACCCGATCGAGCAGGTGAAGGTTCGCCTGCTGGAGAAGGGCTGGGCCACCGAGGACGAGCTGAAGGCGATCGACAAGGACGTCCGCGACATCGTGGCCGACAGCGCCGATTTCGCGCAGAACGATCCGGAGCCGGATGTATCCGAGCTCTACACCGACATTCTTCTGTGATCCGGGACGAGGGATTGATCCATGCCTATTGAAATTCTGATGCCCGCCCTTTCCCCGACCATGGAAGAAGGCACGCTCTCCAAATGGTTGAAGAAGGAAGGCGATACCGTTGCGTCCGGCGACGTGATCGCGGAAATCGAGACGGACAAGGCCACCATGGAAGTGGAGGCCGTCGATGAAGGCACGATCGGCAAGATCTTGATCGAAGCCGGCACGGAGAACGTGAAGGTCAACACCGCCATCGCGCTGCTGCTCCAGGAAGGCGAGAGCGCCGGCGACGCGTCGAGCGCAAAGCCGGCCGCTCCGAAGGCCGATGCCGACACGCCGGCCGCGACCTCGAACGATGCCGGTGGCAAGGCACGGGAATCGGGCGAAGAGCCGACAGCGAAGGCCGACAGCAAGGTGCCCGCGGCACCGAAGGTCGATGTTGCCGCAGACCCGGATATCCCGGCCGGCACGGAAATGGTCTCCACGACGGTGCGTGAAGCGCTGCGCGATGCGATGGCCGAGGAAATGCGCCGCGACGGTGACGTCTTCATCATGGGTGAGGAAGTTGCCGAGTACCAAGGCGCCTACAAGATCACGCAGGGCCTGCTGCAGGAGTTCGGCGCGCGTCGCGTCGTCGACACGCCGATCACCGAACACGGCTTTGCCGGCGTCGGCGTCGGCGCGGCCATGGCCGGCCTGAAACCGATCGTGGAGTTCATGACGTTCAACTTCGCCATGCAGGCGATCGACCACATCATCAACTCGGCAGCCAAGACGCTCTACATGTCCGGCGGCCAGATGGGTGCCCCGATCGTGTTTCGTGGGCCGAACGGCGCGGCCGCCCGCGTCGGCGCGCAGCACAGCCAGGATTACGCAGCCTGGTACAGCCACATCCCCGGCCTGAAGGTCATCGCACCCTACACGGCTGCGGATGCCAAGGGTCTCCTGAAGGCGGCGATTCGGGATCCGAACCCGATCATCTTCCTCGAAAACGAAATTCTCTACGGCCAGTCCTTCGACGTTCCGAAGCTGGACGATTTCGTTCTTCCGATCGGCAAGGCGCGGGTCCACAAGACCGGGAAGGACGTCACGATCGTTTCGTTCGGCATCGGCATGACCTATTCGCTGAAGGCGATCGCCGAACTCGAGAAGGACGGCATCGACGTCGAGCTGATCGACCTGCGCACGATCCGGCCGATGGACCTGCCGACGATCATCGAGTCGGTCAAGAAGACCGGCCGCCTGGTGACCGTCGAGGAGGGCTATCCGCAGTCATCCGTCGGCACCGAGATCGCAACGCGCGTCATGCAGCAGGCCTTCGACTATCTCGATGCGCCGATCCTGACGATTGCCGGCAAGGACGTTCCGATGCCCTACGCGGCAAACCTCGAAAAGCTGGCTCTGCCGAATGTCGGTGAAGTCGTCGAGGCGGTGAAGACCGTCTGCTACAAGTAAGGGAAGCGGGATCATGCCGATCAACATCACCATGCCCGCGCTTTCTCCGACCATGGAGGAAGGCAACCTTGCCAAATGGCTCGTGAAGGAAGGCGATACCGTCAAGTCCGGCGATGTCATCGCCGAGATCGAGACCGACAAGGCGACAATGGAAGTCGAAGCTGTCGATGAAGGCGTCGTTGCCAAGCTCGTCGTTCCCGCCGGCACCGAAGGGGTCAAGGTCAACGCCCTGATCGCGATTCTCGCCGCCGATGGCGAGGATGTCGGCGCTGCCGCCGCAGGCAGCGGCGCTTCGGCACCAAAGGCCGAGGCTCAGCCTGCCAAGGCTCCGTCCGAGCCCTCGAAGACTGCCGAGCCGGCTGCCGCGAACACATCGTCGGCACCGCAGGCACAGGCACCTGCCGCCGCAAAGACCGTTGGGGACAAGCGCGTCTTCTCGTCGCCGCTCGCTCGCCGTCTCGCCAAGGAGGCCGGTCTCGATCTTTCGGCGGTCACCGGCACCGGCCCGAAAGGCCGCGTGATCAAGAGCGACGTCGAAAAAGCGGTTGCCGGTGGTATCGGCAAGGCATCGACTGCTCCTTCAGCAGCACCCGCGACAGCGGCGGCACCGGTCGCGGCATCCGCGCCGAAGGGCATGTCCGACGAGCAGGTCCTGAAGAACTTTGCCGAGGGCTCCTACGATCTCGTGCCACATGACGGCATGCGCAAGACGATCGCCAAGCGCCTTCAGGAATCCAAGCAGACGATCCCGCATTTCTACGTCTCCGTGGATTGCGAACTGGATGCGCTGCTGTCGCTGCGCGCACAGCTGAACGCTGCGGCTCCCGAGAAGGACGGCAAGCCGGCCTACAAGCTCTCGGTCAACGACATGGTCATTAAGGCGCTGGCGCTTGCCCTGCGCGATGTGCCGGATGCGAACGTTTCCTGGACCGAGACCAATATGGTCAAGCACAAGCATGCCGATGTCGGCGTGGCCGTGTCGATCCCGGGCGGTCTCATCACCCCGATCGTTCGCTCCGCCGAGCTCAAGAGCCTTTCGGCCATCTCCAACGAGATGAAAGACCTCGGCGCCCGCGCCAAGGGCCGCAAGCTGAAGCCGGAAGAGTATCAGGGCGGCACGACGGCCGTCTCCAATATGGGCATGATGGGCGTCAAGAACTTTGCCGCCGTCGTCAACCCGCCGCATGCGACGATCCTTGCGATCGGCGCCGGCGAGGAGCGTGTCGTCGTGAAGAAGGGCGAGATGAAAATCGCCAACGTCATGACGGTGACCCTCTCGACCGACCACCGCGCGGTCGATGGCGCGTTGGGTGCCGAGCTGCTGGGCGCGTTCAAGCGCTACATCGAAAATCCGATGGGCATGCTGGTGTGATCCGAGACGACGGAGCGTGAAGCAACGCTCCGTCGTTTCTCAGGAACGATGTCTGCAACGATCTTCAGGAATGACAGGGAGGCGGCGACGAGATGAAGACAGTCCTCTGCTACGGCGACAGCCTCACCTGGGGATATGACGCCGCCGCGCCCGGGCGCCATGCACTGGCGGACCGCTGGCCGACCGTTCTCGGCAATGCGCTGGGCGAAGGCGTTCATGTCATCGCAGAAGGCCTCAACGGACGCACCACGGCCTATGACGACCATCTGGCCGATGCGGACCGCAATGGCGCCCGGATTCTTCCGACCGTGCTCCACAGCCACGATCCGATCGATCTCGTGATCTTTCTGCTCGGCACCAATGATATGAAGCCCGTCGTGCACGGGACCGCATTCGGAGCGGTTCAGGGCATCGAGCGGCTGGTCGAGCTCGTCCGGCATCATGCGTGGTCCTTTGAGGCCGACGCGCCAGACGTTCTGATCGTCTCGCCGCCTCCGGCCTGCGAAACGGCGAATGCCGGTTTCGCTGCGATGTTTGCCGGCGCGCGTGAGCAGTCTGCGATGCTCGCCTCGCTCTATGCGGATCTGGCCGACGAAACGGGCTGCGGCTTCTTCGATGCAGGTTCGGTTGCGAAAACCACGCCGATCGACGGGATTCATCTCGACGCGGAGAACACCAGAGCCATCGGACGCGGCCTCGAGCCGATCGTCCGCGTGATGCTCGGCCTCTAGCGCACGCCGGGCGGAATCCCCATCTTCGCCGCGACGATGCGGTGGCAACAACCATTGTGAATGGCAGCGCCCCGAGCGCGCCTTTAACCGACAGGAAACGCAAGGCATGGCTCAGAATTACGACGTCATCATCATCGGCTCCGGCCCGGGCGGCTACATCGCGGCGATCCGCGCGGCGCAGTTGGGCATGAAGGTGGCCGTCGTCGAGCGCGAACATCTCGCCGGCATCTGCTCGAACTGGGGTTGCATCCCGACCAAGGCACTCCTCCGGTCCGCCGACGTTCTGCACAGTGCCCAGCACGCCAAGAATTACGGGCTGAAGCTCGAAGGAACGATTTCTCCGGACCTGCAGGCAATCGTCGCCCGGTCGCGCGGCATCGCCGAGCGCATGAACGGTGGCGTCGGCTTCCTGTTCAAGAAGAACAAGGTCGATATCATCTGGGGCGAGGCAAAGCTGACAAAGCCCGGCGAGATCGTCGTCGGTCCGATCACCAAGCCGATCGTCCAGCCGCAGGGCCCCATTCCGAAGAACACGCTCGGCGAGGGCACCTACACCGCAAAGCACATCATCGTCGCGACCGGTGCGCGCCCCCGGGCGCTTCCCGGCATCGAGCCCGATGGAAAGCTGATCTGGACCTATTTCGAGGCAATGAAGCCCGAGAAGATGCCAAAGTCGCTTCTGGTCATGGGATCGGGCGCGATCGGCATCGAGTTTGCATCCTTCTACCGGACCATGGGCGTGGATGTGACGGTCGTCGAAGTTCTCAGCCAGGTCATGCCGGTCGAGGACGCGGAGATCTCGACCTTCGCCAAGAAGCAGTTCGACAAGCAGGGCATGAAGATCCTGCTGGAAGCCAAGGTATCCAAGGTCGAGAAGGGCGCAGACAGCGTCACCGCCCATGTCGAGAAGAAGGACGGGACGATCGAGAAGATCACGGCCGACCGCATGATCTCGGCTGTCGGCGTCGTCGGCAACATCGAGAACCTCGGCTTGGAAGCGCTCGGCGTGAAGACGGATCGCGGCTGCATCGTCATCGACGGCTACGGCAAGACCAATGTGCCCGGCCTCTATGCGATCGGCGACGTCGCCGGTCCGCCGATGCTGGCGCACAAGGCGGAGCATGAGGCCGTCATCTGCATCGAGAAGATTGCAGGACTGCCGAATGTCCACCCGATAGACAAGTTGAAGATCCCGGGCTGCACCTATTGCAATCCACAGGTCGCGTCGGTCGGCCTGACCGAGGCGAAGGCCAAGGCGGAAGGTCGCGACATTCGCGTCGGTCGCTTCCCCTTCGTCGCCAACGGCAAGGCGATCGCGCTTGGCGAAGACCAGGGCATGGTGAAGACCATCTTCGACAACAAGACGGGAGAGTTGATCGGAGCGCATCTCGTTGGCGCCGAGGTGACCGAACTGATCCAGGGCTTCGTCGTCGCAATGAACCTCGAGACGACCGAGGAAGACCTGATGCACACCATCTTCCCGCATCCGACCATTTCGGAAACGATGAAGGAAAGCGTGCTCGACGCCTACGGGCGGGCCTTGAACGCCTGATCGTGACTTGACGTCGGCTGCGCGCGGTCGCATCTGAGAGGCCTTGCATGAACGGTCCGTTCTCCCGGACCGACACGAGCAGGAGCGGGCGGTTTCGCCGGCTCGAAGGTTTGAGCGCCCGGCGACACGGCTGCGGCGACAGGACGAGCACCAGAAGCTGATGGTCCGGCCGACACGTCGGGCAGACCAAAGCGGAAAGAAAGAACGATCCATGGTCACCATTCTCGACCGGACCCAGACGACCACCGATGCACCGCGCGTGCGCCACCCGGAAAAGGCCCACAAGCCGGACACGGAGATGTTGCGCAAGCCGGAATGGATCCGCGTGAAGGCTCCGACCTCGAAGGGCTATCACGAGACACGCGATCTGGTGCGCTCGCACAAGCTGGTGACGGTTTGCGAGGAGGCGGGTTGCCCCAATATCGGCGAGTGCTGGGAAAAGAAGCACGCGACGTTCATGATCATGGGCGAGATCTGCACCCGTGCCTGCGCCTTCTGCAATGTTGCAACGGGCAAGCCCAATGCACTGGACATGGCCGAACCGGAAAACGTCGCCAAGGCCGTTCGGCAGATGGGGCTGTCGCATGTCGTCATCACCTCGGTCGATCGCGACGATCTGCACGATGGTGGCGCCGAGCACTTCGAAAAGGTCATCTGGGCTATCCGTCTGGCGTCGCCGGAGACGACGATCGAAATCCTGACACCGGATTTCCTCAAGAAGCCCGGCGCGCTCGAGCGGGTCGTGGCGGCAAAGCCCGACGTGTTCAACCATAATATGGAAACCGTGCCGGGCAACTACCTGACCGTCCGTCCGGGCGCCCGTTACTTCCACTCCATCCGCCTTTTGCAGCGTGTGAAAGAGCTGGACCCCACCATGTTCACCAAATCCGGCATCATGGTCGGCCTTGGCGAGGAGCGGAACGAAGTGCTCCAGCTCATGGACGATCTGCGGACCGCGGATGTCGACTTCCTGACCATCGGCCAGTACCTGCAGCCGACGCGCAAGCACCATAAGGTTGAAGCCTTCGTCACGCCGGAAGAGTTCAAGTCCTACGAGACAGTCGCTTATACCAAGGGCTTCCTGATGGTGGCGTCGAGCCCCCTGACCCGGTCGTCGCATCATGCGGGCGACGATTTCGCACGCCTGCGGGCAGCACGGGAAAAGAAGGTTCTGCTCGCCGCCGAATAAGGCCGGCTCCTCGTTTCTATTGGCACGTCAATCCTCTCCCGCGATCAAGACGGATGAGGGCCAGCGATGAGAACCTGGGAGTGTTCGGCCCGGACCGCGCGGGCGCTCATGCGCGACGGTGCGGCAGCAGGGTGGCGGGTCTGCACGGTTTGTCTTCATCAGGAGGGTGACCATGCTGCACGTGTTACTGACCGGTGCGCAAGCGGCCGCGGTGATCTCCGGCGCCAATCGGATCTGCGTGATCGGCTGTTCCGGCAGCGGCAAGACGACACTTGCAAGGGCGCTCGGCGAACGACTGTCCCTGCCGCACATGTCGATGGACAAGGCGTTCTTCTGGCTCCCGGGCTGGAAGAAGCGCGACAGAGCCGAGGAACGCGCGCTGATTGCACAGGCAGTGGCCACCGAGCGCTGGATCATGGACGGAACGGGATCCTCGAGCTTCGACCTGCGCCTGCCGCGGACGGATGTCGTTCTCTGGTTGCGCCTGCCGCGCTGGCTGTGCCTGCTCAGCGTCTTCCGCCGCGTTGCCGGGAGCCATGGCCGTGTTCGCCGTGACATGGCGCCCGGTTGTCCAGAACGGTTTCCCGACCGGGAATTTCTCTCCTACATCTGGAATTTCGAGACCCGTGTCGCTCTGCTCATTGAACGGGATATGGCGACATACGGTCTGAACGTCCCGATTTTCACCTTGAAATCGCGCCGGGAGGTGGCCCGCCTCCTTGATCTTGTGTCTGCCGCCGACTAACTGCGTCTTATGCCGAAGTTCGAAACCAGACGCTTGGTGAAGCATTCTCCCGACCAGATGTTCGACCTTGTTGCCGACGTCGAGTCCTACCCGCAATTCCTGCCGCTCTGTGAGGCCCTGACGGTGCGAACCCGCAAGGAGCGCGACGGCAAGGAGCTGCTCCTTGCCGACATGACGGTGGGCTACAAGGCCATCCGCGAGACGTTCACGACGCAGGTGCTTTTGAACCGCGCCGAGCACCGGATCGAGGTCAAGTATATCGATGGACCCTTCCGCTATCTCGACAACCGCTGGACGTTCGAAGCGACGCCCGACGGCGGCTGCTCGGTCCATTTCTTCATCGATTACGAGTTCAAGAACCGCATTCTCGGCGCGCTGATGGGGTCGATGTTCGACCGCGCGTTTCGGCTTTTCGCGGAAGCCTTCGAAAAGCGGGCCGACACGGTCTATACCGGCGCGGACGCCTGATCGACGCACTGATCCAGCATGTCAAGCGCCGTCCTGACTGTGGCAAGCCGTACTTGGTCCCGGCCGATGTCGCCATATCGCATCGCGCGATGCAGGACGGCTCCCCCGCGCCATGCGGCGGCGATATGCACGAGGCCCACCGGCTTTTCCTCTGATCCCCCACCGGGCCCTGCGATGCCCGTCACGGCGACGGCGATGTCTGCGTCGGAGCGCGCCAGGGCGCCTCGCACCATTTCGAGCGCGGTTTCGCGCGACACTGCCCCGAACGCCTCGAGGGTCGCTGTCGTGACGCCCAGCATGTCGGCCTTGGCCCTGTTCGAATAGGTGACGAAGCCGCGATCGACCGCCCGGGAAGAGCCGGGGATTTCGGTCAGGGCGCCGGCAATCAGCCCGCCGGTGCACGACTCGGCCGTGGCAATCGTCCAGCCTCGGCCGGCGCAGCGCTCAAGGAGCCGTTCGGCGGACTGCCGGATATCGTCGGGCCAGAGCGTCATCGAAAACCGTCGGGAAAGCTGACCGTCGCGGTGGCGATCGCCGCGATGCCTTCGCGCCGGCCGACAAAGCCGATCCTCTCGTTGGTTGTCGCCTTGACCGAGCAGCGGTCGAGCGAAATGCCCAGCATGTCGGACAGGGCCTGCCGCATGGCGTCCCGGTGCGGGCCGACCTTCGGCGCTTCCGCGATCAGGGAGATGTCCGCATTCATGACGACGCCGCCGTGCTGCCGCACGATGCCGGCGGCATGTTCCAGGAAGATCCGTGACCGGGCACCCTTCCATCTGTCGTCGGATGGCGGAAAGTGATCGCCGATATCGCCAGCGCCGCAGGTGGCCAGCAGCGCGTCCGTCAAGGCATGAAGCGCGACATCGGCGTCGGAGTGGCCGAGCAGCGACTGATCGTGCGGCAGGAAGATGCCGCACAGCGTGACGCCGTTGCCCGGGACCAGCTGGTGGACGTCGTAGCCGTTGCCGGTCCGCACATCGATCCGATGCCCGTTCAGTCGCTCGTCTGCCATGCGTAGATCCTGTTGCGTCGTGAGTTTCACATTGTCTGCCGATCCCGCGACCAGGACGACCGGCAGACCCGCCCACTCAGCGATGGAGGTGTCGTCGGTGAAGTCCGACCGCCCGGAGGTCGCGGCGGACTCGTGCGCCGCGAGGATGCTGGGGAGGTCGAAACACTGGGGTGTCTGCGCCGCAAACAGCCTGTCCCGCGAGACGGTCTCCCCCACGTCACCGGAGACATTGGCGCGCTTCAGCGTATCCGTGACCGGAATGGCGGGAAGCACCGCTCGGACACCGGACGACAAGGCAGCGAGACAGCGGTCGAGAAGGTCCGACGTTACGAACGGCCGAACCGCATCCTGGATCATCGCGTGCCGGATACCTTGGCGGGAGAGGGCCCTCAGGCCGGCCAGCACGGATGCCTGTCGTGTCGGGCCGCCACGGACGATCGTCACGACCGGGCGAGACCGGCAGGCCGCGAGCGCCGTTTCGAGAAAGGCTTCATCATCCGCATGGATGACGACAACGATCGGACCGGCCTTGCCCCAGGCCGCAAACGCATCAAGTGTCCAGGAGATCACGGGGCGTCCACCGATCCGGCGATACTGCTTCGGACCCTCGATCGACGCACCGGCCCGCTCACCGCGACCGGCTGCGACGATCACGACGCCGCATGAAAGTTCGCGTTCTCTTTGCATCTGCTGTAAGACGCCTCCCTGCCTGCCTTCAAATGAAGCACCCGGCCGCATGAAGCTTGCCCTGCGCAATCCGTCAGAGCGCGTTTAACCCGCATGACCGGGCTTTGCCAGACAAGCGGGCAGGCGATTGAGGAAAATTGCGCATGTCGCGCGAAAGCGCTTGGCAAGGGCGATATCTATGTCTAAAAATAGTGCAGAAAACTGATGTGCCTGAAAGATAATCAATTGCAGCATCCAGCTTTGTCATCGCCCTTCGCGATCGAGGGGATGTCGTTTCGAAACCGCGTGGTGCTCGCGCCCATGTCGGGCGTCACCGATCTGCCGTTTCGCCAGCTGGCATGGCGCTATGGCGCCGGCCTCGTGGTGACCGAGATGGTAGCAAGTCGCGAGCTGGCATGCAATGCAGGCGAGAGCTGGGCCCGGCTCAAAAATGCGGGCATCACGCCGCATATGGTCCAGCTGGCCGGGCGGGAAGCACACTGGATGGCGGAGGCCGCAAAAATCGCAGCTGGTAACGGCGCCGACGTGATCGACATCAATATGGGATGCCCCGCCAAGAAGGTGACCGGCGGCTATTCCGGTTCGGCGCTGATGCGGGATCCGGATCACGCGCTGTCCCTGATCGAGGCGACGGTTCGTGCGGTCGACATCCCCGTGACCTTGAAGATGCGGCTCGGCTGGGACGAAACGACGATGAACGCCCCCGACATTGCCCGCCGTGCCGAGGCGGCCGGTATCCGCATGGTCACGATCCATGGGCGGACCCGCATGCAGTTCTACAAGGGGCATGCAGACTGGGATGCGATCCGGGCCGTGCGCAACGCCATGTCGCTGCCGCTCGTGGCGAATGGGGATGTGACGACGGCCGAGGATGCGGCCGAAATCCTCAGGCGCTCGGGCGCCGATGCGGTGATGGCCGGGCGTGCCTGCCAGGGGCGGCCCTGGCATGCCGGTGTTCTCGCCGGCGCCTGCGCTGAACCCGATGGCCAGGCGCGCCTCGATGTCATAGCAGAGCACTACGGCATGATGCTCGCCTTCTACGGCATCGAGACGGGGCTTCGTCATGCGCGAAAACATCTCGGTTGGTACATCGAGCGGTTCGCGGCCAATGCGCCCGGGCACTGCAAGGCGTTGGTGCTGACGGCGACGGATCACAAGACGGCGTTGTCCGGTCTTCTCGAGCTTCTTCGGGACGGCGAGACGGCGGTTGAAAGGACGATGGCGGCATGAGCGGCACGATGAGCGACGACACCAAGGCCGCCCTGCCCATGGCGGTGCTGAATGCGATCCAGAATCCGGTGGTTCTCGTCAACGAGAGAGGGCTGGTGACCTTTGCCAACTGGGAGGCGGAAGCCTTCTTCGGCGCGAGCGCCAGCCATCTCGCGCGTCATGACATCAGCACCTTCATCCCCTTCGGCAGTCCGCTCCTGACCCTGATCGAGCAGGTGCGCGAACGCCGGGCGGCGGTCAACGAATACCGCGTCGATCTTTCATCGCCGCGTCTGGGTGCCGACAAGCTGGTCGACCTCTATGTCGCGCCGGTCCTGTCCGAGCCGGGCAGCGTCGTCATCGTCTTTCAGGAACGCTCCATGGCCGACAAGATCGACCGGCAGCTGACCCATCGCGCCGCCGCGCGATCCGTGACCGGCCTTGCGTCGATGTTGGCCCACGAAATCAAAAATCCGCTCTCCGGCATTCGGGGAGCCGCGCAGCTGCTGGAAAGCTCCGTCAACGACGAGGACCGCGCGCTGACACGTCTCATCTGTGACGAGACCGATCGAATCGTGTCTTTGGTAGACCGCATGGAGGTCTTCTCGGACGAGCGGCCGGTCGATCGGCATCCGGTGAACATTCATTCCATTCTCGACCATGTCAAAGCGGTAGCAAGGGCGGGCTTTGCGCGCCGCATCCGCATCACCGAGAACTACGATCCGTCCCTGCCGCCGGTCTATGCCAATCGTGATCAGCTCGTGCAGGTGTTCCTCAATCTCGTGAAGAATGCGGCCGAGGCGATCGGCGACAAGCCGGATGGCGAGATCGTGCTGACGACGGCGTATCGGCCCGGCATCCGCCTTTCGGTTGCCGGTACGCAGGAGAAGATTTCGCTGCCGCTTGAATTCTGCGTTCACGACAACGGGCCGGGCGTGCCTGCTGACCTCGTGCCGCATCTGTTCGATCCCTTTATCACCACAAAGACCAACGGCTCCGGCCTTGGCCTCGCGTTGGTGGCAAAGATCATCGGCGGTCATGGCGGGATCGTCGAATGCGACAGTCAGACCAGCCGCACCATATTCCGCGTTCTCATGCCCGCGTCAAAAGGACCGACCGCGGAGGACCCCGATCCCATTGCTGTAAAAGGGAAGACCCGATGACTGGCGCCACGATTCTCGTCGCCGACGACGACGCAGCCATCCGTACCGTGCTCAACCAGGCCTTGAGCCGTGCCGGCTACGATGTCCGCATCACCTCGAACGCCGCGACCCTCTGGCGCTGGATCTCGGCGGGGGACGGCGATCTCGTGCTGACGGACGTCGTGATGCCGGACGAGAATGCCTTCGATCTGCTGCCGCGCATCAAGAAGGCCCGGCCGGAGCTGCCCGTTCTCGTCATGAGCGCGCAGAACACGTTCATGACGGCCATCAAGGCCTCGGAAAAAGGGGCTTACGACTATCTGCCCAAACCGTTCGACCTGACGGAACTGATCGCCATCATTGGCCGGGCCTTGGCGGAACCCAAGCGCAAGCCGGCCAAGATGGACGACGATACGCAGGACGGCATGCCGTTGGTCGGTCGCTCTGCCGCCATGCAGGAAATCTACCGGGTGCTCGCGCGGCTGATGCAAACGGACCTGACCCTGATGATCACGGGTGAGTCCGGCACCGGCAAGGAGCTGGTGGCGCGCGCGCTGCATGATTACGGCAAGCGCCGGAACGGCCCCTTCGTCGCCATCAACATGGCCGCCATTCCGCGGGATCTCATCGAGTCCGAACTCTTCGGGCACGAGAAGGGTGCTTTCACCGGCGCGCAGAACCGCTCGACCGGCCGCTTCGAACAGGCTGAAGGCGGTACGCTCTTCCTCGACGAAATCGGCGACATGCCGATGGATGCCCAGACGCGGCTGCTGCGCGTTCTGCAGCAGGGCGAATACACGACCGTGGGCGGACGCACGCCGATCCGCTCCGACGTCCGTATCGTCGCGGCGACCAACAAGGATCTGAAACAGTCGATCAACCAGGGTCTCTTCCGCGAGGATCTCTATTATCGCCTGAACGTGGTGCCGCTGCGCCTGCCGCCGCTGCGCGACCGGGCGGAGGATATCCCCGATCTCGTGCGCCACTTCGTGCAGATGGCCGAGAAGGAGGGGCTCGACGTCAAGCGCTTCGAGCAGGAAGCCCTGGAGTTGATGAAATCGCATCCCTGGCCGGGCAACGTGCGCGAACTCGAGAATGTGGTTCGTCGTCTTACGGCGCTGTATCCGCAGGAGGTCATCAGCCGGGAGATCATCGAGAGCGAACTCCGGTCCGACATCCCCGACAGCCCGATCGAGAAGGCAAGCGCACGGTCCGGCTCGATGTCTATTTCGCAGGCCGTCGAGGAGAACATGCGCCAGTATTTTGCGGGCTTCGGGGACGGCTTGCCGCCCTCCGGTCTGTATGACCGTGTCCTGGCGGAGATGGAGTATCCGCTCATCCTCGCGGCCCTGACGGCGACCCGCGGCAACCAGATCAAAGCTGCCGATCTTCTCGGCTTGAACCGGAATACGCTGCGCAAGAAAATCCGTGAACTCGGCGTCTCCGTCTACCGCAGCTCGCGGAACGCTTGACACGAAAAAGCGACCGTTGCATTTACGCCACATTGTGTTGCTTGGATGACACATGCGATCGACTCGGCCTGGAGCCGATGTCGTCTCATGGTCGCAGGCAAAGCGCTCGACGTCTCCCGACGCGCGCGCGGACGCGGAGCCGGCGCTGCCGGTAACCGTTGGTGGGTGGAATTTGCATGGCCGAAGGGCTGATACTGCCATTGGCGACGGACGAGACCGGGAACGGCACGGATCGTCGCGCCGCTTTCGCGCTGCCGGGCCTCGTGCTGGCCTCGGGCGCGCTGGCCTGCGCCATCATCTCGCTGCTGGTGCTGCTCGGACTGACGCCGATCAAGCCGGAAACCAACATCGTCATCGCGTCGGCCGCGGTCAACGCGCTGTTCGTCATCGGCCTGATCTATCTGATCGGTCGCGAGATCCTGCGTCTCCTTCGTGCCCGCAACAAGGGGCGTGCGGCCGCGCGGTTGCATGTGCGGATTGTCGCGCTGTTCTCGATCGTCGCGATAACACCGGCCATTCTCGTGGCCATCTTTGCTTCGATCACGCTCGACGTCGGGCTTGACCGTTGGTTTTCACTGCGGACCCAGGCCATCGTTCGCTCCTCCATCGACGTCGCGCAGGCCTATGTGCTGGAGAATGCGAGCTACCTCCAGGGGCAGACCGCCTCGATGGCGACGGATCTCGAACGCAACCGCCAGCTCTACAGCCTCGATCGCACGGGCTTCGTGGATCTCATGACACGGCAGGCGCGGGCACGCGGCATGCTGGGCGCGTTTCTGGTGCGCGCCGATGGCACGGCCATCCTTCAGGCAAACATTCCGACAGACCGGCCGCTCCCCGCTATTCCGGTCGACGCGCTGGCCAGCACGGTTTCGGGCCAGCCGACCCTCATTCCGCCGGGCATCACCAATCTCGTCGGCGCGATCATTCCGCTCGACAACATCGCCGGCGCCTATCTCTACACCGTTCGCACCGTCGATCCCAAGGTGATGAGCTCCATGCGGCTGATGGAGGAGAACGTTGCGGAATACCGCAATCTCGCTGCCGGTCGGACGTCACTCCAGGTCGCCTTCGGCGTTCTCTACCTCGGTTTCGCGCTCATCGTGCTGCTGGCGGCGATCTGGGCGGCCATTGCCGTTGCAGACCGCATCGTGCGTCCGATCCGCTTGCTCATCGGGGCCGCCGACAGCGTCGCATCCGGCAATCTCAACGTCGTCGTTCCCGTCCACACGGTGGATGGCGACGTCGGCAGTCTGTCGCGCACCTTCAACAAGATGATCGTCGAGATCCGCACACAGCAGCACCAGCTGCTCGAGGCCAAGGACGAGATGGATCACCGCCGCCGCTTCATCGAAGCCGTGCTGTCCGGCGTGACCGCGGCGGTCATCGGCGTCGAGGACGACCGGCGGATCACAATCGCCAACCCTTCGACGGAAGTGTTCCTGTCCCGATCGACCTTCGATATCGTCGGCGAGCGTCTTTCCGACGTGGCGCCCGAGATCGACGAGGTGCTGACCGAGGCGATCTCGCGGCCGCGGAACGACTTTCGCAAGCAGATCAACATCATGCGCAACGGCAAGGAGCGCACGCTGAACGTGCAGGTGACGCGTGAGGAGGCGATCGATACGGCCGAGTCCTACGTCATCACCCTCGACGATATCACAGACCTCGTCATTGCCCAGCGTTCGACCGCCTGGGCGGACGTCGCCCGCCGCATCGCTCACGAGATCAAGAATCCGCTGACGCCGATCCAACTGTCGGCAGAGCGGCTGAAGCGCCGTTACGGCAAGCAGATCAATCCGGACGATCGATCTGTCTTCGACCAGTGCACCGACACGATCGTCCGTCAAGTCGAGGATATCGGCCGTATGGTGGACGAGTTCTCGTCCTTCGCCCGCATGCCGAAGCCGACGAAGGAGCGCTCGGACCTTCGTGCCATCCTCAAGGACGCGGTCTTCCTGCGGGAGATGGGCAGCAGTGACATTCAATTCATCCGCGACTTCGGCGACGAGGCGCTGGACGGCTCCTTCGACGGTCGCATGCTGGGTCAGGCCTTCGGAAACATCATCAAGAACGCGGTCGAGTCGATCGAATCGCTACCGGCCGATGCAGAACGCCACGAGCGGAAGATCATGATCCGGTCGCGGCTTGCGGAGAAGAGCGGCACCTATGTCGTCGATATCGTCGACAACGGCAAAGGTCTTCCGACGGAGAACCGGCACAGGATCCTGGAGCCCTACATGACGATGCGCGAGAAAGGGACAGGTCTCGGCCTCGCGATCGTGAAGAAGATCATCGAGGACCACGGCGGGCATCTCGAACTGCACGATGCGCCACCGGATTTCGACCAGGGCCACGGCGCGATGATCCGGGTCATTCTTCCGCCCGCGATCAATGCCGAGGTCGAGCGGGAGCGGCAGGCCGCCGCCGGTTCTGCCGGCGCGCGTATCGAGGCCTCCCACGAGGGCCGTCCGAAACAATCTGGCGCCGCGGATGCGGGGCACAAAGACGACGATAGACAGAGTAGGGAAATGACCGATGGCGGCTGATATTCTGGTTGTGGACGACGAGCAGGACATTCGCGAGATCGTCTCGGGCATCCTCTCGGACGAAGGCTACGAAACGCGCATGGCGTTCGACAGCGACAGTGCGCTCGCGGCCATTTCCGACCGGGTACCGCGTCTCGTCTTTCTCGATATCTGGATGCAGGGCAGCCGGCTCGACGGTCTTGCCCTGTTGGACGAGATCAAGAGCCGGCATCCCGACCTTCCGGTCGTGATGATCTCGGGTCACGGCAATATCGAGACGGCGGTGTCTGCGATCCGCCGTGGAGCCTATGATTTCATTGAAAAGCCGTTCAAGGCAGACCGCCTGATCCTGATCGCGGAGCGCGCGCTGGAAAATTCCAAGCTCAAGCGCGAGGTCACCGAACTCAAGAAACGATCCGGCGACCCCGTCGAACTGATCGGCACCTCTGTTGCCGTCTCGCAGTTGCGCCAGACCATCGAGAAGGTTGCCCCGACCAACAGCCGCATCATGATCCATGGGCCTTCGGGCTCGGGCAAGGAGCTGGTCGCGCGCATGATCCACAAGAAGTCTGCGCGCGCCGCAGGTCCCTTCGTGGCGCTGAATGCGGCGGCCATCACGCCGGACCGCATGGAGATCGCCCTGTTCGGCACGGAGGGAACGCCCGGTCAGCCACGCAAGACGGGCGCCCTTGAGGAAGCCCATGGCGGCATGCTCTATCTCGACGAAATCGGCGAGATGCCGCGCGAAACGCAGAACAAGATCCTGCGCGTGCTTGTGGATCAGCAGTTCGAGCGCGTCGGCGGCTCGAAGCGCGTCAAGGTCGATGTGCGCATCATCTCCTCGACGGCGTACAATCTCGAAAGCCTGATCGCCGAGGGTGCGTTCCGCGAGGATCTCTATCACCGGTTGGCCGTGATCCCGGTTCGCGTGCCCGCCTTGGCCGATCGTCGGGAGGATATCCCGTTCCTCGTTGACATGTTCATGCGGCAGATCAGCGAACAGGCCGGGATCCGCTCGCGCAAGATCGGCGACGATGCGCTGGCGGTGCTTCAGGCGCACAGCTGGCCGGGCAACATCCGCCAGCTGCGCAACAACATCGAACGCCTGATGATCCTCGCGCGCTCGGACGGGCCCGATACGGTCATTTCGGCCGACATGCTGCCGACGGAGGTGGGCGACAGCCTGCCGAAGATTTCCGCGCAGGGCGACCAGCACATCATGACGCTCCCGCTGCGCGAAGCGCGCGAGATGTTCGAGAGGGACTATCTGATCGCACAGATCAACCGGTTCGGCGGAAACATCTCGCGCACCGCGGAGTTCGTCGGGATGGAGCGTTCCGCTCTGCACCGCAAACTCAAGTCTCTCGGGGTCTGAACCCCTGCGAAAGCTATGACGCACGGTATCGCGGAAACGACGCCCAGCCTTTTTCGACATTGCGAAAGAGACGTTGATGCGATACCAGATTCCGCAGCGTCTGAGGGGCAGGCGCGCGGGGCAACTCTCGAATTGCAGACCTATCAACCGGTTGTTTTCGAACCGGCAATAAAGAAAGAAGCGGCGCTATGGCGGAACGTTCTCAGAACCTGCAGGATCTATTTCTCAATACGGTCCGTAAGCAGAAGATCTCTCTCACCATCTTCCTCATCAACGGCGTCAAACTGACAGGCGTCGTTACCTCGTTTGATAACTTCTGCGTGCTGCTGCGGCGCGACGGGCATTCCCAGCTCGTCTACAAGCATGCCATCTCGACCATCATGCCGGGCCAGCCCATGCAGATGTTCGAGAGCGAAGAATCCGCATCCTGAACACCGGACTGAAGCCATCACAAAACACAACGATACGCCAGACAGCATCATCCCCGAGACCGAAAAGCACCGCGACAACATGCGGGCGCTGGTTATCGTCCCGGTCGTCAAGAAAACAGGCCGCCAGCAGGCCGAGCAGCCGCATTCGGTTCGCACCGATGACGCGCGACTCGAGGAAACGATCGGTCTCGCCCGGGCCATCGATCTCTCCGTCGTCCAGGGGCTCGTCGTTCCGATCGCCCAGCCGAAGCCGGGAACGCTGCTGGGCAGCGGCAAGATCGAGGAAATCAAGCATCTCCTCGACACGCAGGATGCCGGTCTTGTCATCATGGACCATCCGCTGACGCCGGTCCAACAGCGCAACCTCGAAAAAGAATGGAACGCGAAGGTCATCGACCGCACGGGGCTCATTCTCGAGATCTTCGGCCGTCGCGCCTCCACCAAGGAAGGCACCCTTCAGGTCGACCTGGCCCATCTGAACTATCAGAAAGGCCGCCTGGTCCGCAGCTGGACCCACCTTGAGCGCCAGCGCGGGGGTGCGGGCTTCATGGGTGGTCCCGGCGAAACGCAGATCGAAGCCGACCGACGGCAGCTGCAGGACAAGATCATCAAGCTGGAAAAGGAACTGGAGCAGGTGCGCCGTACGCGCCAGCTTCACCGTTCCAAGCGCCGCAAGGTGCCGCATCCGATCGTGGCACTGGTCGGCTACACCAATGCGGGGAAATCGACCCTGTTCAACAGGATCACCGGGGCGGGCGTGCTGGCTGAGGACATGCTCTTTGCGACGCTGGACCCCACCCTGCGCCGGATGAAGCTGCCCCAGGGGCGGACCGTCATCCTGTCCGATACGGTCGGCTTCATCTCCGACCTGCCCACGCACCTCGTGGCCGCGTTCCGGGCGACCCTCGAAGAGGTGCTGGAAGCCGACCTCATCCTGCATGTCCGCGATGTCTCGGACCCGGATCACGTGGCCCAGTCGGACGACGTCGAACGCATTCTCGAGGATCTTGGGATCGACGAGAAGGCGCGGACCGAACGCCTGCTGGAGGTCTGGAACAAGATCGACCGGCTGGAAGAGGAGCCGCATGCCGCTCTGCTCGAAAAGGCAGCGCATACGCCCAATACCATCACCGTCTCGGCGGTCACGGGTGAGGGGGTCGATGCCCTCATGCAGGAGATCAACCGTCGTCTCTCCGGGGTAATGATGGAAACGACCGTTACGCTTCCCGTCGATCGGCTGCAACTGCTGCCCTGGCTTTACGAACATGCGATCGTCGACCATCGCGAAGACCTGGAAGACGGCACGATACGTCTGGATCTCCGACTGACAGAGACTGAAGCCGGCGAACTCGACCGTCGGCTCGGTCACGGTCAGAAGCCGGCGGTCGAGGACTGGGAGTAGCGCACACCGCGCTGAAGCCGAAGCTGGCTGGACAAGAGGCGCAGCAGATCCGTTGCGCCTCTCTGCTGGACCCTCATGATGAGGTGGCCTGCCCTGACAGTGTCCGGACAGGATGTCGGCTTTACGACACCCCAGCATAGCCTGACGGGTTCCCGCCGGCATCCTGACGGGAGTGTCCCTTGAAGATCTCACAACATCTGCGGCCCGAAATCGGCAGCATCCCGCTGACCCTGATCGTGTCGGCCTATCTTCTCCTTGCCACAAACATCACGTTCTGGGGTCGCGCCGCCGCGGCGTTTTCGTCCAACAAGATGAGTCTCCTTGCCTTCTCTGTTGCGATCTCGCTGCTGACCGTCTGTGCCCTCGTCACGCTTTCGGTGCGCTACATCATCAAGCCGGTCCTGATCCTTTGCGTCCTCGCCGCCGGCGTCGCGTCCTATTTCACCGACGTCTACGGAATCGTCGTGGACAAGGCGATGGTGGAAAGCGCCTTCGTGACGACGGGCGCTGAAGCCGGTCATCTGCTGACGCCGAACTTCTTTTTCCACATCCTGGTGTTCGCCGTTCTGCCGGCCGTCATGATCGCGCTCGTCCGGGTCCGGCACCGGCCCTTCTTTCAGAAGGCCGTGCGCAACCTCGCTCTCGTTGTTCCGGCACTGGCCGTGGCGCTGACGCTGGTCAGCTACAATTACGCGGCCATCGCCTATGTCGCCCGCGAGCGGAAGGAAGTGCTGAATGTCTTCAATCCGGCTGCCCCGTTGTCCGCTGTCGTCCGCTATGCCCGCTCCGCCTATCAGGACGTTGATCTGGTGGTCGCACCTTTTGGTCTGGATGCCAGGGCAGGGGACCGGCTCGCAGCCGAGAAGAAGCCGGTGGTCGTCGTGGTGGTTGCGGGCGAGACCGCACGCGCTGCCAGCTTCTCGCTCAATGGCTATGCCCGCGAAACGAACCCGGAGCTCAAGGCGCTGGGCGTGACGAACTTCACGAACACGACCAGCTGCGGCACGGCCACGGCCGTCTCATTGCCCTGCATGTTCTCCGGTTACAAGCGGACCGAGTATAGCGAGACGAAGGCTCATACGCGCCAGAACCTGATCGACATCCTGACGCATGCCGGCATCAGCGTTTCCTGGTGGGACAACAACACCGGCAGCAAGGGCATCGCCAAGCTCACGGACTACGCGACCAAGACCGATCGGCAGAACAGCCCGCTCTGCAACAATGGCGAGTGCCTGGACGGGATCTTCCTCGATGGTCTCGACAGCAAGCTGGCGGACGTCAAGCACGACACGGTCATCGTCCTCCATCAGTTGGGGAGCCATGGACCCGGCTATTTTGCGCGCTACCCGGAGGAATTCCGTCGCTTCAAGCCGGATTGCCGCACGGACGAGCTGATGAACTGCTCCCCGGAAGAGATCGTCAATGCCTATGACAACTCGATCCTCTACACCGATCACTTCCTTGCAAGTGTCGCCAAGCTGCTGGCCAAGCACGAAGACACGCTGGCCGGAGCGATGATCTATATGTCGGACCACGGCGAATCGCTTGGAGAGAACGGTATCTATCTCCACGGCGCGCCCTATGCGATTGCTCCAACGGAGCAGACCCATGTGCCCTTCATCTCCTGGTTCTCGCCGTCCTACGCGCAAGCCATGGGGCTTGATACCAAGTGCCTTCTCGCCTATTCGGATGCGGCCATGTCGCACGATAACCTGTTTCACACGGTTCTGGGCATGATGAACATCCAGACGGATGTCTATAACCGCGAGCTGGATGCTTTCGCGCCCTGCGTGGCAAGAAGCTGATATGAACAGGAATGCGCTGCGCATGCAGGAGCGAGAGCCACCCTACGAGGTGCCGGGCCACGAGGGATTGACCCGCGAGGGTCTCGGTCACGAGGCCGGAAAACAGAGGGTGCCCGGACAGACGGCGCGTGGCCAGACCGCGCATGGCCCGGAAGCTGCGGGCGCATCGGCACTCGGCGCAACGGCACCGGGTCAGACGCTGCCGCGAAAGCTGACCGGCCTGCAGCACTTCTTTGCCGCCGCCACCTATTCGCTCGGCGGAGCCCGGCGTCTCCTCGGGGAAGCGGCCTTTCGGCAGGAACTAATCGGCTTTGGCGTGGCCATGCTGGGATTTGCGATCAGCGGCGCGACCCTGTTTCAGTATGTCGCGATGATGCTCCTGTTCTTGCTGATGATCGCGTTCGAGGCACTGAACACGGCCATCGAGGAAATCGTCGATCGCGTGTCGCCGGAGATTTCCGAAATGGGCCGCAATGCCAAGGATTTGGGCTCGCTCGCCTGCCTTTGTCTCATCCTCGCAAATGCCGGCTATGCCTTTTATGTCGTGTTTCTGTCCGGCGTCGTGAGCGACATGCCGCTGACCGGTCTCTGACCGCGATCGATAACACAAAGGTGATCCGCACGGAGGGAGCATGGCGCGCAAACGGTGGCCGCGATCCCTGTGAAACCGTGACTTTTGTCGAAAAGACGCGGCCCAAAAGATCGTAGCTCTAAAGTTGACCTTTAGGTTCATCTTATCTATACCGCCTCTGCCGGGCACGTCGTCCGGACACTCTCAGGAGGCCGTCATGAAAATTTCCGTCCGTGCCGCAGGCTTTGTCGCCGCAGCAGCTCTTCTGGCCGCGATGAACCCCGCGCTCGCCCAGTCCGAATCCGCCGGCATCGTGATCTACAATGCCCAGCACGAAAGCCTTGGCGTCGCCTGGGCCGAGGCCTTCACGAAGGAGACCGGCATCAAGGTGACGCTGCGCAAGGGCAGCGACATGGAGTTCGCCAACCAGATCGTGCAGGAGGGCGCAGCCTCTCCCGCCGATGTCTTCCTCACCGAGAACTCGCCGGCCATGTCGCTGGTCGATCAGGCCGGCCTGTTCGAGCCCGTCGCCAAGGAAACCCTGGCGCAGGTGCCGGACACGTTCCAACCGTCGAACGGCCACTGGGTCGGCGTTGCCGCCCGCTCGACCGTTTTCGCCTATGACAAGACGAAGCTGACGGAGGACAAGCTGCCGAAGTCGCTGCTCGATCTTGCCGATCCCGCGTGGAAGGGCCGCTGGGCTGCTTCGCCTGCCGGTGCAGACTTCCAGGCGATCGTCAGCGCGCTTCTCGCGCTCAAGGGCGAAGCCGCCACCAAGGAATGGCTCGCCGCGATGAAGACCAACTTCACGGCCTACAAGGGCAATTCGACCGCGATGAAGGCGGTCAATGCCGGCGAAGTCGAAGGCGCGGTGATCTACCACTATTACTATTACGGCGATCAGGCGAAGACGGGCGAGAACAGCAAGAACGTCGCTCTGCACTTCTTCAAGAACCAGGATCCCGGCGCTTTCGTCAGCATCTCCGGGGGCGGCATCCTCGCCTCCAGCCAGCACAAGGCGGAGGCTCAGCTCTTCCTGAAGTGGCTCACCGGCAAGGGCGGCCAGGCCGTGCTGCGGGACGGCACCTCCTTCGAATATGCCGTTGCCAAGGATGCGTCGTCCAATGCGGCGCTGCCGGCGCTCTCGACGCTGGACTACCCGAAGGTCAATCCGCAGCAGCTGAACAGCAAGTCGGTGACCGACCTGATGACGGAAGCCGGCATCCTCTAAGCGTCGAAGCGACGCATCATGACACCTGCGTGACGATTCTGGATTGATTTCGTCCACAATCGCCGCAATAGGGTATCGCGATCCGTGCGCGCTTCTTTGCCGAAGCGCGCACCCTCTGTTCCGAGTAAAGGCGCCACCCGTGCCGCATGCCGATGCCAAGTCTTTTGCCGTCGCCCCGAACGCAACGCCGGGCCATTTGAGCGGTTCGCAGCGCGAGCGCGCGCGTGTCGCCTATCCGCTCGTGACCCTGCCAGCTCTGCTGGTGGCCCTGGTCAGCCTCATTCCGCTGGGATTCGTTGCCGTGGTGACGGTGCAGACGGGCTGGGATCAGGTGGTCGCTTTGGTCTTTCGCGGGCGGGTCGGCGACCTGCTCATCAACACGGCGCTTCTCGAAGCGGCCACGGTGCCGCTGACGATCGTTCTCGCGGTCGCCCTTGCCTGGCTGACGGAACGCACCAACCTGCCGTTCTCGCGGCTCTGGGCCTGGCTCGCCGTGGCGCCGCTTGCCGTTCCCGCGTTCGTGCATTCCTATGCGTGGATCAGCCTCGTTCCCGGTCTCAAAGGGCTCGGCGGCGGTGTGCTCGTGTCCGTGCTTGCCTATTTCCCGTTTCTCTATCTTCCGGTTGCGGCCCAGTTGCGCCGGCTTGACCCGGCCATCGAGGACGCTGCTGCGTCGCTCGGCCTCAGCCCCTGGCGCGTCTTCGTCCGCGCGGTCCTTCCGCAACTGCGGGTGGCGATCTGCGGCGGCAGCCTGCTCGTCGGCCTGCATCTCCTTGCCGAATACGGCCTTTTCGTCATGATCCGCTTCGACACGTTCTCGACCGCCATCGTCGATCAGTTCCAGTCCGCCTTCAATGGGCCGGCCGCCAACATGCTGTCGGGCGTCCTTGTGCTCTGCTGTCTTGCCCTTCTCGGTACGGAAGCGCTGGCGCGCGGCGGCGAACGCTATGCGCGTGTCGGCTCCGGCGCACCACGCATGGTGACGCGCCACGCGCTCGGGCCGTGGATCTGGCCGGCGCTGGCGCTGAACCTCGTGACGGCCGCGCTGGCCATCGGCGTCCCCTTCACGACGCTGACACGCTGGCTGGCGATTGGCGGGTTCGACATCTGGCCCCTGCAGCCGGTTGGGACTGCCGTGCTTCAGACCGTTCTTCTGGCCGTCATGGGCGGCATGTTGACGACAGTCGCGGCCGCCCCTATGGCGTGGCTCTCGGTTCGCGCGCCCGGCCGTTTGCAGCGCATCCTCGAGGCCTGCCATTATTATGTCGGGTCCCTGCCGGGCGTGGTCGTCGCGCTGGCGCTTGTCACCATCACCGTCCGGCTCGTTCTGCCGCTCTATCAGACCTTCGCCACGCTTCTGCTGGCCTACGGGCTGTTGTTCCTGCCCCGCGCCCTCGTGGCACTGCGGGCGAGCATCGCGCAGGCTCCGGTCGAACTGGAGCGCGCGGCCATGGCGCTCGGCCGGGCTCCCCTCCAGGCGGTCCGCGTGACGACGATGCGGCTCGCCGCACCGGGTGCGGCTGCCAGCACGGCGCTCGTGGCGCTGGGGATTACCAACGAGCTAACGGCCACGCTCATGCTGTCGCCGACCGGTGTCGAAACCCTTGCGACCAAGTTCTGGTCGCTGACGAGCGAGATCGACTATGTCGCGGCCGCGCCCTATGCCCTGATGATGATCGTCCTGTCGTTGCCGCTGACACTGGTCCTTCACCGACAGTCGAGCCGTGCAAGCGGGAGCGCCGCATGAGTCTTCTGTCGATCACGTCCGTCAGCAAGACCTATGGCAGCAGCGCCCGCGCGCTGATCGATGTCTCCCTCACCGTTCCGGCCGGTGCGCGGACGGCCATCGTCGGTCCGTCCGGCTCTGGCAAGACCACGCTGCTGAAGCTGATCGCCGGCTTCGAGCGTCCCGACGCCGGCCGCATCACCCTCGATGGCACCGATCTCGCCGGCGAGGGCATTCACGTGCCGGCCCACAAGCGGGGCATCGGCATCGTCTCGCAGGATGGCGCCCTGTTTCCCCACCTGACCGTGGGCGAGAATATCGGTTTTGGTCTGCCGAGACGGCAGGAGGGTCGCGACCAGCGCATCGCGGCGCTGATGAACATGGTGGAGCTTGATGCGGACATGGGCTCGCGGCGTCCGCACCAGCTCTCCGGAGGTCAACAGCAACGCGTGGCCTTGGCCCGCGCTCTGGCGCTCGAACCGCGGCTGATGCTGCTCGACGAGCCCTTTTCGGCGCTCGACACCGGCCTGCGCGATACCATGCGCCGCACGGTCGCACGCATTCTCGCCGCTTCGGGAACGACATCCATCCTCGTCACACACGATCAGGGCGAAGCGCTGTCTTTTGCCGATCACGTGGCGGTCTTCCGGGAAGGTCGGCTGGTGCAGGCCGGCAGCCCGCAGTCCCTGTACCGACGGCCGGCGGATCGGCAGACGGCGCTCTTTCTCGGAGACGCCGTGCTGCTCGACGCCGTCGTGACGTCGGGGCAGGCGGAAACGGTGCTCGGCACCATCCCCGTAAGCACGACCGACGACGCGTCCGACCGCGGTGGCTCGACCGCGCACAAACTGGTGATGCTGCGGCCGGAGCAGTTGCGTATCCGCTGGCTCGGTCTCGGGGAAGCGGATCTCGTCAAGGGCGCGCGTGCGCGGGTGCTGGAAAGCGAATTCGGCGGCGGCCTCTGCCGGCTGACGGTGGAGGTGGGCGAGGGCCCGTCGCGTGCCGTTCTCGACCTCCGGGTGTCGGGTTTTGACGTTGCGGCGCCGGGAGAGACGGTTGCGATCGAAGTCGTGGGGCAGGGACACGTTCTGCCCGGCTGACGCCATCAGGACTTATCCGTCAGGCAAAGCTCTTTCGGCGGCGGGCGACGGCGGCGGTTTCCTGCACGGCGGGCACCGTTTCCAAGACACGGCGCGCCGGAAGGATGGCGATGACCTCCGTGCCCTCGCGCAGCTTGGAGCGGAGGATGAATTCCCCATCATGCTTGGCCAGGATCGCCTGAACGATCGGCAGACCGAGGCCCGTGCCCTGCTCAGCACTCTTGATGGCGATCGATCCCTGTCCGAACGCCGAGAGCACGACGGGGATCTCGTCTTCGGGAATGCCAGGACCGTTGTCCTTGATGGACAGATACTGCCCGCCACCCGCCGTCCAGCCAACCTTGACCGAGATCTGCCCGCCCTGCGGGGTGAACTTCACGGCATTCGACAGAAGATTGAGTGTGACCTGGCGCATGGCCTTCTCGTCGACCCATACCGCGGGCATCCCCTGCTCGAACTGTTCGGTGATGGTGATGCTCTTGGTGCGGGCGCGCAGCTGGACCATCCCGATGCAGTCTTCCGTGATTTCCGCGAGCTGGATCGCTTCTTCATTGAGATCGTAACGGCCCGCCTCGATGCGGGAGAGGTCGAGGATCTCGTTGATCAGGTCGAGCAGATGCTTGCCGGACCTGTGGATGTCACCGGTATATTCCTTGTAGGTCGGATTGTTCAGCGGACCCATCACTTCGGTGAACATGACCTCGGAAAAACCGAGAATGGCATTCAGCGGGGTGCGAAGTTCGTGGGACATCGAGGCGAGGAAACGCGACTTGGCAAGGTTTGCTTCTTCCGCCCGGCGGCGCGCCTCGTCCGACATGGATTTGGCCACTTCGAGCTCGGCGATCAGATCGTCCTTTTCCGCCTGAACGGAGAGGATCTGGATATTGGCGCGGCGCATGCGCGCGGTCATGTAGACGAGGAAGGCGAGGGATGTCCCGAGCACCACGGCGAGCGCGACCAGATTTCCGCTGCCCACCAGGATCGCCTTTCCGGCGAGGAGGACGACGCACGGAACGAACGTGACGATCAGGGCATAGCGCATCAGGACCGTCGCGATCGCGGTGGCGGCAAGCGCGACGAGAAGGGCGACGCCCTTGTACAGCTCCAGATCCCGGGCGACGCAGCTCTCGCAGTCCTGCACCAGAAAAACCATCCAGACGATACCCATCAGCATCTGGACAAGGAGAAACCGCCGGCGCCAGTCGATGATGTTCTCGGGCGTCAGGTCCCTGCGCAACGCACGCTTCGCGGCCATGAGGCCGAGGGCATGAACGAGGAGCGCAACGGTCAACCAGGCGATGATCTGCAGGTTCTCCGTCAAATAGAGCCCGCTTGCGGCGATCATCATCAGGAGGATCGGCATGGCAGCAGCGCCCTGCAGCACCGATGCGACATAGAGGGCCAGCATTTCCTTGTCGAAGCCCGCAGCATTCGACGGACCGGACTGGAGGCGTTCGCGATTGGTGCGCACGGCTTTCGACACAGCCTTGTTGCGATGGCTGCGAGATTTGTCGACAATGATCTTGTCGGTCGATGTGCTGACGCCCTGATTCATTTTGTCCGGAAAGCCTGACGGATACCCCGGCAGATTCTAGGTAGGAATTGTTAAGAACTTGCTTCCTGTTTTCCTTCGTTACGTGATGAAGAACCGGTTACCGGAATGTTTTTTATGAGGAAGCCCCGGTCGCTGTTGCTCGACGGCGTATTGACCGTCCTCTTTCTGGGGCTCGTCTGGCTGGCTGCGGACCGCATCTCCCGCCAGGGCGACGCAACGCTCTCCGGCGTGCCGCGCGTCGTGGACGGCGATACGCTGGCCCTTGGCCGCGATCGGATCCGTCTGGCGGGCATCGATGCCCCGGAGCTGAGCCAGAACTGCGAGCGCGATGGGAAGACATGGGCGTGCGGACAGGAGGCCCGCCGGCATCTCATCCAGTTGATTGGCGGGTTGCCGATCGCCTGCAAGGGCGGTGCCGACGATCGCTACGGCCGACGGCTGGCGGCCTGTCGCACGGGGGGCGAAGAGGTGAATGCCCGCATGGTGAACGATGGCTTCGCGGTTGCCTTCGGCGATTATGCAGCGGAAGAGGCCGTTGCGCGCGCCCGCCGGTCAGGGCTGTGGGCCGGTTCCTTCGATCAACCGCGAGATTGGCGCGCCCGCCATGGCAGAACTTCGGAAACGCCCCATATCGACGGAGATTGGATCAAGGCGCTGCTGCGCCACCTCGAGACTGCATGGACAAGCCGCTGACCCCGACCAAAGACGCGATCGATCGCCTTTCGACCACGATCTCCGCATGTCGCATATGTCGTGACATGCCGACCTTCGGCGAGCCGCTGCCGCACGAACCACGCCCAATCTTCGTCTTGTCCGACAGGGCGCAGATCCTCATCGCGAGCCAGGCGCCGGGCATGCGGGCGCATCTCAGCGGCGTTCCCTTCGACGATCCGTCGGGAAATCGGCTGCGCGACTGGCTGGGCGTGGACAGGGCGACCTTCTATGATGCGGACAGGTTCGCCATCGTTCCCATGGGCTTCTGTTTTCCCGGATATGACAAGCACGGCGGGGATATTCCGCCGCGCCGGGAATGTGCGCCGGCCTGGCGCGAGACGGCGCTCGCTGCGGTTCCCAATGCCTCGCTCATCCTCGTCATCGGCGCCTACGCTCAGGCCTATCACCTCGGCACATCGCGCCAGGTGTCGATGACGGCCACGGTCGCGGACTGGCGGCGGTGGTTCGAGCAGGACAACGGGCCAAAGTGCTTGCCGCTGCCGCATCCGAGCTGGCGCAACACGCCGTGGCTGAGAAAGAATCCGTGGTTCGAAGCGGAGCTCCTGCCGGTGCTGCGCGCAGAAATCCAATTGCGGATATCGTAAAAATTCGATCTCGCTTCTTCCCGCTTTGACGCTATAGAAGGAATATTATTCGAAGGGGGCTACTGAAATGGATCGTCTCGACCGCAAGATCCTGCGACTGCTGCAAGAAGATTCGACACTCGCCGTCGCGGACCTCGCCAAAAAGGTCGGCCTGTCGACCACGCCCTGCTGGCGCCGCATTCAGAAGATGGAGGAGGAAGGCGTCATTCGTGGCCGCGTCGCGCTTCTCGATCCTGCGAAGATCAACACCAAGGTCACGGTTTTCGTATCGATCCGCACCAACGCGCACTCGGTCGAATGGCTTCGGCGTTTTTCCGAGGTGGTCGGAGAGTTTCCCGAAGTGGTGGAACTCTACCGCATGAGCGGAGACGTCGATTATCTGCTTCGCGTCGTCGTGCCGGACATCGCCGCCTATGATGCGTTCTACAAGCGCCTGATTGCGAAGATCGAAATCCGCGACGTCTCCTCGGCCTTTGCCATGGAGCAGATCAAGTACACGACCCAGATGCCGCTCGACTACATGATCCTCGAACAGGCGAAGTCACAGGAAGACTGAGGTTCCAGGCGTCCGAAAGGGGAAGCAGGCGCGGGGGCGCCTACTTCTTTTCCAGCCGGGCCAGCAGCGAGGACGTATCCCATCGCCGTCCACCCATCGCCTGCACATCGCCGTAGAACTGGTCGACCAGGGCGGTGACGGGAAGCTTCGCGCCGTTCCGCCGCGCTTCCGTCAGCACGATATCCAGATCCTTGCGCATCCAGTCCACGGCGAAGCCGAAATCATAGGTGCCGGCAATCATCGTCTTGTGACGGTTCTCCATCTGCCAGGAACCGGCCGCCCCCTTGGAGATGACGTCGACAACGGCCTCCATGTCGAGGCCGGCGTTCTTGCCGAAATGCACGGCTTCCGCCAGTCCCTGAACGAGGCCGGCAATGCAGATCTGGTTGACCATCTTCGTCAGCTGTCCGCTGCCGGCGGGCCCCATCAGCCCAACCATGCGGGCATAGGCGTCGATCACCGGTTTTGCCCGATCGAAAACGTCGGCATCCCCGCCGCACATGACGGTCAGAACGCCGTTTTCCGCGCCCGCCTGCCCGCCGGACACCGGCGCGTCGATAAAGTGTGCACCCCGCGCCCGGGCCGCAGCATCCAGCTCCCGCGCCACCTCGGCAGAGGCCGTCGTATTGTCGATGAAGATGGAGCCAGCGCGCAGTGTCTCGAACGCGCCATCCTTGCCCGTCGTGACGGAGCGGAGGTCGTCGTCATTGCCGACGCAGCAGAAGACGAAATCCGCGTCCCGTGCCGCCTCGGCGGGCGTTGCTGCCGCGCGGCCGCCGTTTTCCGAGACCCATTTTTCGGCTTTCGACCCGGTCCGGTTGAAAACGGTCAGGTCATGGCCGCCCTTCGATGCGAGATGGCGCGCCATGGGATACCCCATGACTCCGAGACCGATGAAGGCGACTTTTGCCACGGGATTCTCCTCAGGCTAGCGATGACGGAAAAAAGCGATCTACGATGCCGTTCGCAGTCGTGCAATGACCAGGTGGCCGGCAATCGGAGCGCCGTCTTCCATGCGCACCACAATGTCGGTGAGCTCGACAAGATCGAACCCGGTCGCGTCCAGGCGTTCCAGCACATAGTCCCGCGCATGCGCGAAACGCTGGTGCGGTCCGACCATGAAACGACGTCCGGCAAAGACGTCGTCCGGCAATGTCTCGCTGGAGAAGATCAACAGCCCGCCCGGCTCGATGGTTTCGGCGGCGGCGAAGAACAAGGCTTCGAGGCCGCCAAGGTAGGGGAGCACATCCGTGGCCGTGACGAGATCGAACGGACCGTCGTCGTTGTCCTCGAGATAGTCCACCGCTTCGGCGACGTAGAGCGCGTCGTAGAGATCCTTCTCATGCGCGATCTCGACCATGTTTTCCGACAGGTCGACGCCCGTCACGGTCTCGGCCATGTCGCGCAAGGCGCTGCCGGTCAGGCCCGTGCCGCAACCAAGATCGAGAAGGCTCTTGAAGGGACCAAGCCCCAGGCTCTGCAGCCGCTGGCGCACCATCATCGGCACGGAATAGCCGAGCTGTTCGACGAGGACATCCTCAAATACATCGGCATGCTGGTCGAAGAGGGTGGTCACATAGGCGTCCGACGCCTTGTCCGGCGTCTCACCACGTCCCATGGACGCGATGCGCACGGCCGCGCCCCCATGGTCGTCCGGGTCGAGTTCCAGCACCTGCCTGTAGGCAGAGACAGCCCCTTCGACATCGCCGGATTTCTCGAGGGCGAGTGCGCGGTTATAGGCCTCGGCCAAGGCCTCTTCGTCGATCTTCTTTTGCATGGCCGCTTTGTAGGATGGGTCCTGCCCGATGGCAATCCCGATCCGCGCACCTCGACACGTCGATCGCCGGCTCAGTTGATGATGAACTCTCCCTGGAGCGCGCGCCAATCACCGGCCGAGATCAGTTTCCGGTGCACATACCGCACCGAATGCAACGGCCCGTCGAGCGTTTCCCGCCAGAATTTCAGGAAGTTCTTCATTTCGGGAAAGTGCGGCGCCAGATCGTAGTGCTGCCAGATGTAACTCTGCAGGATCGCCTGGCGATCCGGCATACGGTAGAGGATCTCGGCCGTGGTAAGGCCGTACCCTTTCAGCTGCAGTTCCATGTCAGAAGCCATGCGAAACCTCATCTTTGCTGAATGACGGTTTCTAGAATGAAGCGCCTGAAGGGTTAATCAAGCGTTAATGTCGGCTCGGTGACAAAAAATATTGTTACATTCCAGGAGCTTGGCAGCATATAGGCATGAGTGCTGCCAAGAGCTGCTGCTAGCGTTTCAGGTGGCGGGTCAAACGCTTTTCCAGCCAAGCCCAGAGGTTCCGGAGGGCCTCCACCATGATGAGGTAGAAGATCGCCGCCCAGAGATAGGTCTGGTAGTCGAACGTCCGCGAGAAGGCGCGACGGGTTTCGCCCATGAGGTCGAACACCGTCACGATGGCCACGATGGCGGACGCCTTGATCATCAGGATGATCTCGTTGCCATAGGGTCTGAGCGCGACAATCATCGCCTGCGGCAGGATGACCTTGAAAAAGGCGATGCGGGGCGGGAGACCGAGCGAGGCGGCGCCTTCGCGCTGGCCTCGGGGCACGCTGTTGATCGCGCCGCGAAGAATCTCCGCCTGATAGGCCGCCGTGTTCAGAACGAACGTCAGGAGCGCACAGTACCAGGCCTCGCGGAAGAACCACCACAGCCCGATCTCCGTCAGTTGCGGCCGAAAGCTGCCAAGACCGTAGTAGATCAGAAAGAGCTGCATGATCAGGGGCGTGCCGCGGAAGAAGTAGATATAGATATAGGCCAGCCAGTTCGCGATCTTGTTTCTGGACATGCGACCCAGCGCCACCGGCAGGGACAGAAGCGCGCCAAGGACGATGGAGGTGGAGACGAGGCCGAGTGTCACGCCGAGGCCGGAGATATAGGCCGGTCCGTAACGCTGGAATTTCTCGGGATCGAAGCCGCCGACGACCAGCATGCCGAGGCCGACGAAAACGGCCAGCCAGACACCGAGAAGAGCGCGTCCGAAGAAACGCGACAGCGTGTAGGGGCGGCTGTCTTCGCGCGGCGCCGGTTGCGGCGCGATCAGATCCGTCGAGACATAGGCCTGGACGGAGCGGGCGTCGGGCAGCGAAAGATCTGTGTCGAGGGCCGGCGGGGCGCCTGCGGGCGGAAGCGGAGGTGTGGTGCTCATCGGGCCATCTCCGAACGACGCGCCCAGCGCTCCAGCGCCGAGAAGACGACGGACGATGCTGCGGCGAGCAGCAGGAAGAGAATACAGGCAAGTCCGAAGAACTCGAACGCCTGCTTGGTCACCCGGGCGGCCACGCCCGTCTGGCGCAGGATGTCGGGCAGTCCGATGACGGAAACGAGAGCGGTGTCCTTCAGGAGCGCCATCCAGAGATTGCCGAGGCCGGGCAGGGCGATCCGAAACAACTGGGGCAGCACGATCAGGCGCATGGTCTTTCCGCGGCTGAACCCGAGCGCATCGCCGGCCTCGTACTGGCCCTTGGGGATCGCCTTGAAGGCGGATTGCAGAACTTCGGAACAGTAGGCCGAGAAGACCACGGCAAGTGCGACCATTCCGGCGAAAAAGGCGTTGATTTCGACCGGACCCGCGTAGCCGACGCCGGCGAGCACCTGCTGCACCACGATCTGGAGGCCGTAATAGACGATGAAGAGGGTCAACAGCTCCGGCAGGCCTCGGAAGATCGTCGTGTAGATGTCCGAGGACAAGCGGAGCGATCGCTCGCTCGACTGCTTGCCGAGAGCCACGCAAAAGCCGAGCATCAGTCCGAAGGGCAGCGTGGCGATTGCCAGGGACGCCGTGATGAGAAAGCCATAACCGATCTCGTCGCCCCAGCCTGCATCTCCGCACGCCAGCAGCGTGTTGCCGGCGAGGATCCGAAAGATGCCGAGAGGTCCGCACCACGGGTCCAGCGTGGCGCCGAGCCATGACACGGCGGATGAAAGCGCGGCCATGATTCCGCTCATTGTCTGATCGTCCCCTTGAGGCGCTCCTTGTTGGGCGCTTCTTGCTTACGTCGTTGTTGTCAAACAAAAACGGCGGGAGGGCAAGCTCCCGCCGCAGGATTTCGGCAAGGACCGGGCTTAGCCGCCGTAGACGTCGAAAGCGAAGTACTTGTCGTTAATTTCCTTGTACTTCCCGTTGGCGCGGATCGCCTTGATCGCGGCGTTGAACTTTTCGCGCAGCTCGTTGTCACCCTTGCGCAGCGCAATGCCGGCGCCTTCGCCATTGATGACCGGATCGACCGGCAGCGTGCCGAGCAGCTTGCAGCAATCGCCATCCGTGGTCTTCAGCCATTCCGAGAGCACGACGACGTCGTCGATCACGGCATCGATGCGGCCGTTGACAATGTCGAGCTTGTACTCGTCGGACGTCGGGTAGAGCTTGAGCTCGGCCTTCTTCATATGCGCTTCGGCATAGTTGGAATGGGTCGTGGAGGCCTGTGCACCGAGCGTCTTGCCGTCGAGGCCGGCTTCGGTCGCTTCGGTGATCGGGCTGTCCTTCGGCACGGCGATGGCCGGCGGTGTGTTGTAGTACTTCTCGGTGAAGTCCACCTTCTGCTTACGCTCGGCCGTGATCGACATCGAGGCGATGAAGGCGTCGTATTTCTTGGCGATCAGAGCGGGAATGGCGCCGTCCCAATCCTGGGTGACGAAGGTGCATTCGGCCTTCATCTCGACGCAGAGCGCCTTGGCGATGTCGATGTCGAAGCCCGTCAGCGAGCCGTCGGATTCCAGAACGTTGAAGGGCGGATAGGCGCCTTCGGTGCCGATGGTGATCTTCTCGCCTGCGGCAAGAGCCGTACTCGCGGTGAGGGCGAAAACGGCTGCAGCGGCAGCCATGGTGAAACGTTTGGCGATAGGCATGTCGATCCTCTCTGTTGGCGCAGTCCCGGCTTCTTTTTGGTGTTCCGGGACATTCGCAAGCGACGGCAAACGGTCGCTTCGGCTGCGATATTCCGTCACCCGTTCGCAAATGCAACAGGAAAAAGCAGCCGCAGAGAAAAGCGTGAGCCGGCTCTGGCGGTCGGATGCGGAAAGCCTATGTCCGCCGATGAACGCGGCATTCATCGCCAATTCATGCGCTTGTTGCTACCGCTCCGCCTCTGGATCGCAGCATGAGTTGCGACCGGCCGATACGCGGCGTTCGACGTTATGCCGGTCCGAATATTCGGCATCGGACACAAGAACAAGAACGGGATCTCTCGCAGGAGGAGACACCATGACCATTCGATCCAAGCTTTTCGCAACGGTAGCCATGCCTTTGCTCGCCATGACCGTCGGGCTGCAGCCAGCTTTGGCTGACGCCCAGATCAAGTCCTTCCAGTTGGCGCAGGCCGATGAAGACGAGCTTCTTCGCAAGCGCAAACCCGTAGAAGGGCAGGAAGAGTCCGCCCCGAACGGCGGCGCAGAGCCGTCGGAGAACGGCGAAGGCCGTCAGAAGCGGGAGGAACGTCGCAAGGATCGCGACTCCGACCAGCAGCAAGGCGAGGGAAAGAAGCAGCGTGAGGCCGAGCCGTCTTCCGGCCTGGACGCGCAGCCCCGCCGCGAAGAGCGTCGCAAGCAGCGCGACAGCGAACAGCAGAACCCGTCGGACGAGCAGCCGCAGGCCCAGCCATCGAGCGAGGATGCTCCGCGTCCGAGCCGCGAAGAGCGCCGCAAGCAGCGGGATGCCGAGCAGCAGAAGCAGAACGACGAGCAGCCGCAGGCCCAGTCATCGGGCGAGGATGCGCCGCGTCCGAGCCGCGAAGAGCGCCGCAAGCAGCGGGATGCCGAGCAGCAGAAGCAGAGCGACGAGCAGCCGCAGGCTGAGCCATCGGGCGAGGCTACGCCGCGTCAGAGCCGCGAAGAGCGCCGCAAGCAACGGGATGCCGAGCAGCAGAAGACCGAAGAGCAGCAGAAGAAAGCCGGCGCGGATGCGAACGACGCGGCGAAGACTGGCGATTCCGACGCGGCTGGTCAACCCAAGGCGGACGAGGACGCCGAACGCAAGCGGCAGCGCGAAGAGCGTATCCGCAAGCGCGAGGCCGAACGCCTGCAGGGTCAGCAGGATGGCGAGCAGCAGGCCAAGCCAGGCGATTCCGCCGAGCAGCCCGCTGCAGCCGAGATGACCGACGAGGAGCGTGCCCGTCTCCGTGCCGAGCGCCGCAAGCAGCGTGAAGCCGAAGGTCAGGGGACCGACGATCCGGCGCGCCCGCGTGACGCTCAGGACGCCGGCACGAATGCCGATCAGGCAGGCGACGACGGTGCAAACCGCGATCGCCCTGTCGTCGACAAGCGGTCGCGCGAGGAACGCGAGAAGCTGGCACGCGACCCGTCCAAGAGCGACGAGACCGTTGTCCTCCCGGTCGAGAATGGTGCCGCCGTGCTCGACAGTGACAAGGACGCCGACAATCGCGACAGAGACTCGCGCGATCGGCGTCGCCGCGAACGCGAGCAGGTTCGCGAGGAACGCGACAACCAGCCGCCGCCGCGCACGGATGCCGATGCGCAGTCCGAGCACCGCGAGCGTCGTCCGGATCGTGAAGAGCTGAATGCCGCGATCAACGAACGCGGGCGTCGTATCGATCAGGCACCGGAATTCGATGCCCGCGATCTGATCGACGCTCTGACCGGTCAGCGTCCGCGAATCGAGGAAACGCGCAACAACCGCACAGTTCTCGATTTCGGTGACGAGATCGTCGTGCGGAGCGACGATCGCCCGCGCCTGCGGCGTGACGCACGCGAGACCTCCTACGAGGAACTGCCGCGTGGCCGCACCCGCGAGGTGATCGAGCGCCCGAACGGCATGCGCGTCGTGACGATCTACAACCGCTACGGCGACGTGATCCAGCGCACACGCATCAATCGTGACGGCGAGGAATACCTGATGGTCTATGCGCCAGAGGTCGACGAAGAGAAGCGCCCGCCGCTCTACGACGTCGGCGAGGATCTTCCGCCGATGCGTCTGACCGTCCCGGTCCGCGACTATATCATCGACACGTCGACCGAGCCGGATCGCGATTACTACGACTTCCTAGCTGAGCCGCCGGTCGAGCGGGTCGAGCGAACCTATTCGCTGGACGAGGTCCGCAACTCGGCGCGTATCCGCGACAAGGTCCGTCGTATCGATCTGGATACGATCACCTTCGCCACGGGAAGCGCAGAAGTGCCGACATCGCAGGCGAAGACGCTGCGCAAGGTGGCGGACGCCATGCTGGAGGTCATCGACAAGGATCCCGGCGAGACCTTCCTGATCGAAGGTCATACCGATGCCGTCGGCTCCGACCAGTCCAACCTCGTCCTTTCCGATGAGCGTGCCGAATCGGTCGCCGCACTTCTGACGGATATCTACGAGATCCCGCCGGAAAACCTGGTCACGCAGGGCTATGGCGAACGCTTCCTCAAGGTCCGCACGTCGGAAGCCGAGCAGGAAAACCGTCGCGTCACCATCCGCCGCGTCACGCCGCTGGTGCGTCCCGTCGCGCAGAAGTAAAGGCTGACGAAGGGGACGGCGCTCGCTTCCGGCCGCCGCCCCTATTTTGCCACCTTGGCCGTCTTGATGATAAAGAACCCGGCGCGCCTCGCGCCGGGTTCTTGCCGTCTGGACGTCTCATGAAAGCTCTGTATCTATTGCCGCTGCTGGCGGCCCTCGGCTTCGGCTCCCAGGCTGCGGCCCGTGACGGTCTCCTGGAGCCGCGGCTCCACGTCGCTCCGGGTGGCAAGACGCCGCGTGTGGCGTTGACGTTCGACGCCTGCATGGGCCTTGCCGATCAGCGGATCCTGTCTGTCCTCGTCGACAATCGGATACCGGCAACGATCTTCATCACGGAGCGCTGGTTGAAGCGGAATGCTGCGACGCTGGCGATCTTCCTGGCGCATCCCGATCTGTTCGAGCTCGAGAATCATGGTGCGATGCATGTCCCCGCGATCGATCGACCGCAGGCGGTCTACGGAATAGCGTCCGCCGGGTCGGCAGAGGCCGTCGAGGCGGAAGTGTCGGGCGGCGCGCATGCGCTTGTGGCAGATGGCGCGCCGCAGCCGCACTGGTTTCGCGGCGCGACGGCGAAATACACCGCATCGTCCATCGCGCAGATCCGGGCCCTCGGCTTCGACGTGGCGGGCTATTCGCTCAATGGCGACGACGGGTCCCTTTTGGGCGCGAAGATTGCCACGCGACGGATTGCCGGCGCGCGAGATGGCGACGTGATCATCTCCCATATCAACCAGCCGACGCACGCGGCGGGAGAAGGCGTTGCGGCCGGCATTCTCGCGCTCAAGGCCAAGGGGTACGCCTTCGTGCGGCTGGATGCCGTCCACGAGGACGGCACGAACGCGACAGTCAACTGATGGGTCTGCCTAAGGCATGTCGCCCGAAAGTGTCCAGCGGTTTCGGGAAATGACACGCATCAAAACAAGACCTTAAAGCGCGTTGCGTGCGTCCTTTTTCACGCAGCGCCCTTTAACGTCGCGTAAGACCGCAGGTCATCTCCACGAAGTCGGCGATCGATGCGGTGTCGTCGAGGTCGAAGACGGGGAGGGTCGTGTCGGGAACCGGATGATCGGCTGCGATGCCGCAAATATAGGGGTCTGCGGGTGCGAGCGGCTCGTGGTTCTTCGCATCCAGCCGCCGCGCCTCGATTTTCGGGATAGGCTCGCGCTTGTAGCCTTCGACCAGGACGAGATCGCAGGGAGCGAGCCGCGCCAGGATCGCCTCGAAGGACGGTTCCACTTCTCCGCGGAGTTCGTGCATGATGGCAAAACGGGTGCCCGACACGATCGTCACCTCATGTGCCCCTGCTTCCCGGTGCCGCCAGCTATCCGCGCCGATTTTGTCGATGTCGAAATCATGATGGGCGTGCTTCACGGTCGAGATCTTATATCCCCGCGCCGTGAGTTCCGTCACGAGCCGGACGGCCAGGCCCGTCTTGCCGGAATTCTTCCAGCCGGCAATGCCGAAGATCTTGGGTGTGCTCATCGATGTCCAGCTTCGTCGCGTGCCAGCATGTGTTCGATCCTCTCGAGATCCTCGGGGCTGTTCATGTTGGAAAAGGGGTCGATCCCGCCAGAAGCTTTACCCGCCGAGGTGAAATCGACCACGACATGCGAATGTTGCTCGATGAAGGTGCGGACCCTGCGCTTGGCATCGGTCGCGATGAAATGCGTGAGATCGCGCGATAGCGCGGACGACCAGAGCGCGAAGACGGGATGCAGTTCGTCTCGCGAACTGGCCACGGCGATCATGCTGCGTGTCTCTTCGAGCGCTGTGCGCAGCCTGAAGACAAGGTCGCTCGGAAAGAAAGGTGCATCGACGGGGACGGTGGCCAGTAGCGGAGCGTCCATTGATTGGGCCAGACGCAGCCCGGCGAGGACGCCGGATAACGGACCAAACTGTCCGGGCGACGTTTCCGGAACCGTGAGAATGCCGGTCGAGAGGCTTGGCAGGGGCAGGGGCAGATTGCCGTTGAAGGCGAGGGCAGTGACCTGTGGTCGCAGCCGATCCAGAGCGAGCACCGCCAGCGATGTCCCGGCCAGGGGAACGCCGGCCTTGTCCCGCCCCATCCGGCTTGACAGACCGCCGGCAAGGACCATCCCGAGGACCGTCCGCGGGAGGTCTTCTGCGTGAACCGGGCGCATCGGTCAGCCCATCCTGCAATCATGGCTGTCGAGGGTAGGGGCGGTCATCTCAGCCGCCGGTAACGCTCATGTGGCGCGCAACCGCCGGGCGGTTCTGCGTTCGGTCTATGATGAAATCATGGCCCTTCGGCTTGCGTCCGATCGCCTCGTCGATCACCTGAGACAGGTAGGCATCTTCGGCGGATGCCCGGACAGCGGCGCGAAGGTCGGCGGCATCGTTCTGACCAAGGCACATATAGAGCGTGCCTGTGCATGTCAGTCGGACGCGATTACAGCTCTCGCAAAAATTGTGGGTCATCGGCGTGATGAGGCCGAGCCGTCCTCCGGTTTCCGCGACGGTCATGTAGCGGGCAGGGCCGCCGGTGGCATAGGCATTGTCGGTCAGTGTGAAGATCTTCGACAGCCGGTCCCGCATTTCGGACAGCGGCATGTAACGGTCCGTCCGATCCTCCTCGATCTCGCCCATCGGCATGGTTTCGATCAGCGTCAGGTCCATGCCCCGACCATGTGCCCAGCGGATCATGTCGGGGATCTCGAGATCATTGAAGCCCTTCAAGGCAACGGCATTGATCTTGACGTGAATGCCCGCTGCCTGGGCGGCGTCGATCCCTTCCAGCACCTTGGAGAGGTCGCCCCACCGCGTGATCTCCCGGAATTTGTCAGGGTCGAGCGTATCCAGCGAGACATTGATGCGCCGGACCCCGGCGTCCGCGAGGTCCTGCGCATAGCGCGCCAGTTGGGAACCGTTGGTCGTCAATGTCAGCTCGTCCAGCGTCCCTTCCTCGATCTTTTTGCCGAGTGCGCGCACGAGGTGCATGATGTTCTTGCGCACCAGCGGTTCCCCGCCGGTGAGGCGGAGCTTGCGCACGCCCTTCTCGATGAAGGCTGAGCAGATGCGCTCCAGCTCTTCGAGCGTGAGGAGATCCTTTTTTGGCAGGAAGTTCATGTTTTCCGCCATGCAATAGGTGCAGCGGAAGTCGCAGCGATCGGTCACCGAGACGCGCAGATACGTGACCGCCCGGCCGAAAGGGTCGATCATCGGCGCGGCTGAAGCGGCGAGCGCCGCGGCGCCCCGCTGATCGATCGGGCGTCTGTCGATGATGATGGTGTTCACAAGCGTCTCCGTCGTCCTGTGTGCAAACATCGTGCCTGCGACGGGATGCGTCAAGGCCGGCTTGGACGGGACGGTTTCTGTTCACGCTATGGGATCGTCGAGCGTGTCGGTTTCCTTGCAGGTGAATCTGCGCTAGGTCTCGAAAAAATCAAGCGGCAGCAGGCGCATGACGAGATGCGCGCGGAGAACCGACATGACGAGCGACATCTGGCCGAAGGAGCTGCGGGTCTCCAAGGATCGAAGAACGCTGACCGTGACCTTCAATGATGGGCTTGCGGGTATCCTGCCCGCCGAGATGCTGCGTGTGCTCTCGCCCTCGGCCGAGGTTCAGGGACACGGGCCGGGCCAGAAGATTACCGTTCCGGGCAAGCGCAACGTGGCCATCGCCGCGATGACGCCGACGGGAAATTACGCGGTCCGCATCGCGTTCGACGACGGCCACGACACGGGCATTTTCACCTGGACCTACCTGCGGACGCTTGCGACCGACGGCACCGCCCTGTTTGCCGCCTATGAGCAGGAGCTGGGCGCCAAGGGGCTCGACCGAGGGCGTGAGCGCGGCGGACAGGCTGAGGGTGGTCGATGAGCCGGCTTTTCCAGTCGTTGCGCGATAGAGCCGGCTGGATGCGCGATCGGCGCGAGGGCGAAGACGACAAGGTCGCCTTTCCCGAGCTGTTCTTCGATCTCGTCTTTGTTTTCTCGTTGATCCAGCTGTCGCACACGCTCGCCGTGCATTACTCGCTGCTGGGCGGGCTGGAAGCGCTGCTGATGATCCTTGCCGTCTGGTGGGTGTGGATCTTCACGACCTGGGTGACGAATTGGCTCGATCCGGATCGCATGCCGGTCCGCGCGATGCTGTTTGCCCTGATGTTCGGCGCGCTTCTGCTTTCCACCGCCATCGATGATGCCTTCGGCGACAAGGCGCTGCTGTTTGCCCTGTCCTACGTGGGCATGCAGGTGGGTCGTTCTCTCTTTACTGTCTATGCGCTTCATGGTCACAGCCCGGACAATGCACGCGATTTTCTGCGGATCACCTGCTGGCTGGTGCTGTCCGGAGTCTTCTGGATTGCTGGCGCCTTGATCGGCGGCGAGGCCCAGCTTTTCATCTGGATGGCAGCCCTTGCGATCGAATATGTCTCGCCTGCCGTCGGTTTCAGGGTGCCCGGACTGGGTCGCTCCGATTTCGACGACTGGGATGTTCTCGGCGCGCACATGGCCGAACGTTGCGCTCTCTTCGTGCTCATCTGCCTCGGCGAAACGATTCTCGTTACGGGCCGCACCCTGGCCGAAATGGACGTGACTCCGCTCGTCTTCGTGCTCGCTCTCAGCAGCTTCGGTTCGACCGTCACCATGTGGTGGATCTACTTCCGGTTTGGGCAGGAGCGGGCGGCTGCCCAGATTGAAAGCGACGACTCGCCGGGCGAAGTCGCGCGCACCATTTTCACCTATGCCCACATACCGGTCGTGGGAGGGATCATCCTCTGCGCGGTTGCGGATGAATTCGTTCTCGCGCACCCATACGGCGCGATTGATCTGAAGACGGCAAGCGCCATCATCGGCGGCCCCATCGTCTTCCTCGCCGGCAATGTCTGGATCAAACGCTCGGTCGCGCCGCGTCTGTCGGTCTCGCACCTCGGTGGAATCGGCCTGTTCATCCTGGCCGCGCCGCTCGCCTTCGTGGTCGAGCCCCATGTCCTGCTGATCATCTCCTTCGCCATCCTCGTCATCGTGGCCGTCTGGGAGTATGTGACGCTGAAGGCCAGGTCATAAGCGCGAACGCGCATGCGCCGACGCCGTAACTCGAGCAAAACGGGAAGCATCATGCCCCTGAAAGTCTATCTTGCCGGTCCTGAGGTGTTTCTGCCCAATGCGCGGGAGATCCTCGACCTGAAGGCCGCGCGGGCCCGAGCTGCAGGCTTCGAGCCGCTCAGTCCGGGCGATCTTGCCATTCCGCCGTCCGAGACGAAGTTCGGCATGGGCCTTGCGATCAGCCAGATCAACGAGGGCATGATGCGGGCGGCCGATGCCGTGATTGCCAACCTCACGCCCTTTCGCGGCGTTGCCGCCGATGTCGGCACGGCATTCGAGGTCGGTTTCATGTGCGCGCAGGGCAAGCTGGTCTATGCCTACACCAATGTCGCGCAATCCCACTACGATCGCTGCTCCGCCTATTACGGCGGCGACATCCGGGAGACGACGGACGGACGCCACCGCGGGCCGGACGGGATCTCGATCGAGAATTTCGACATGGCCGATAATCTGATGCTCGACGGCGGTATCGCCGCACGGGGCGGCGCGCTCGTGGTCGGCCGGGCGGCCCCTGATGCGCTCTATACGGACCTTGTGGCCTTTGACGAATGCCTCCGCCTTCTGGCCGAGCAACAGGGGACCGTCGCCTGATCGCGACGGCCAAGAACCGTCAACGGCGGTAGAGAAGCCAGTTACGGCCCGTATCCTTCTTCATGCCCTCTTCGAACAGCGTGGTCCGGTTGCGCCCGGCGTTCTTCGCACAATAGAGCGCAACGTCCGCCTTGTTGTAGAGGTCGACTGGATCATCGGCGAGAGATGCCTGGCAGACGCCGATCGACAGCGTGATCGGGCCGTAGTTCACGCCCGTCTTCGAGTTCTTGAACGGCGTATTGGCCAGTGCCAGACGAATGCGGTCTGCGATCTGGACGCATTCCTCGACCGTCTGATCGTTGAGGATGACGGCAAACTCCTCGCCGCCGGTCCGCGCCACGAAGGCCTCGCGTCGCAGGTTCGAACGGATGACCGTGCCGACCGTGGCAAGAATCTTGTCGCCCACCGGATGGCCGAAGGTGTCGTTGACCTTTTTGAAGTGATCGATGTCGCAGATCAGGAGACCCGTATAGGTGCGGATCTGATCGGAATTGTAAACCGCAGACAATTTCTCGTCGAAGGCTCGGCGGTTGGCGAGACGTGTCAGGGAATCGGTATTGGCAATGCGCTTGTACTCGTCGAGTTCCTGCCGGATGACGTCCATCTCCACCGACTTGAGCGAGACGTTCTCGACCAGCTCCTTGCCTTGGGTCATCGTATCTTCGGTGGCCTGCGTCAGCAGCTTCACAGCGCTGCGCAGGATTTCCGCACCGGCAGCACTCTTGCTGTTAATGTTCATCGCCGCTTCGCCGAGAACGCGGTTGTAACTTTCAAGCGCAAACTGTTCCTCGCGCATCATCGCGAGGAGATCGTTCAGCTGCGCCGCGAGACGATTATGGGCACGCTCGACCCCGGCCGCATGGTGGATATGCGCGAAGTATCGAGCGCCGATCTCGTCCAGTTCCTCCTGCGTCGCCTTGCTTCCAAGGCCGGCGAGTTCCTTCGTCAGCCGCGGATTGGAACCGATATAGGCCTCGTAATAGAGTTCGTAATTGCGCGGAATGGGAGCAATTCCCATGATCCGCATTGCGAAGGTGACCTGCGCAGCGATATCCGGTGCTTGTCCCTTGGGTGAAGTCGCAGGCTGCACGTCGCCCTCCCTGAAATGACCTTGGCATCGCTGACGATGACCTCAACGGCCTGCAATCACGCGCGTCCGCAGGCGCGGTTTTCCGGCCCCGGGAAAATCCGTCCTGCAATAACCCTACTCTAGGGTTTAAATGATGTGAGAAAGTTTAATGAATGCGCGAAACTACAGTTAGCAGACGCTTTCTAAGGCGAATTCGAACGGAGGGCCTGCGGCACATCAAAAACCCCGCTTCGGGGAAGCGGGGTTCCTTATGTTGTCAATGGTGCGCGTAAGCCGGCTGGACCCTCGACGGGTCCTCCTGCCGTGCCTCCCGGTCGGCGCGACGGTCAGGCAGGGCTGATCATCGTCTCCGGGCGAACGACGGCATCGAACTCTTCGTTCGTGACATAGCCGCCACCGACGGCCTCCTCACGCAGCGTGGTGCCGTTCTTGTGCGCCGTCTTGGCGATCTTAGCGGCATTGTCGTAGCCGATCTTCGGAGCGAGTGCCGTCACGAGCATCAGCGAGCGGTCGAGCGCCGCCTTGATGTTGTCTTCCCGCGCCTCGATACCCGTGACGCAGTTGTCGGTGAACGAAATGGCGGCATCGGCGAGCAGCTGGACCGACTGAAGGAAATTGTAGGCCATCAGCGGGTTGTAGACATTGAGCTCGAAGTGCCCCTGGCTGCCGGCAAAGGTCAGCGAGGCGTGGTTGCCGAAAACCTGCACGCAGACCTGGGTCAGCGCTTCGCACTGTGTCGGGTTGACCTTGCCCGGCATGATCGAGGAACCGGGCTCGTTTTCCGGGAGTGACAGTTCGCCGAGGCCGGACCGCGGGCCGGAGCCGAGAAGCCGGATGTCATTGGCGATCTTGAAGAGCGCCGCCGCCGTTGCATTGATGGCGCCGTGGCTGAAGACCATGGAGTCGTGCGCCGCCAGCGCCTCGAACTTGTTCGGCGCCGAGGTGAAGGCGATGCCGGTGATCGATGCGATCTCTTCGGCAACCTTTTCCGCAAAGCCGATCGGCGCGTTCAGCCCGGTGCCGACGGCCGTGCCGCCCTGAGCGAGCTCCTGCAGGCCCGGCAAGGTCATTTCGATGCGCTTGATCGAAGAGGCCACCTGCGCGGCATAACCGGAGAACTCCTGGCCAAGCGTCAGCGGCGTCGCGTCCTGCGTGTGCGTGCGACCGATCTTGATGATGTGATCGAAGGCCTTCACCTTTGCGTCCAGCGCCGCATGAAGATGCTTCAGCGCCGGAAGCAGGTCGTGGACGACGCGCTCGGCGCAGGCGATATGCATGGCCGTCGGAAACGTATCGTTCGAGGACTGGCTCATATTGACGTGGTCGTTCGGATGAACCGGCTTCTTGGAACCCATGACGCCACCGAGCAGCTCGATGGCGCGATTCGAAATGACCTCGTTGGCATTCATGTTCGACTGCGTGCCGGAACCGGTCTGCCAGACGACCAGCGGAAAATGCTCGTTGAGCTTGCCGTCGATCACTTCCTGCGCGGCGCGGATGATCGGCTCGCCGACGGCCGGGTCGAGGCGCCCGAGCGCCATGTTGGCGCGGGCCGCCGCCTGCTTGACGATGCCGAGCGCGCGAACGATGGACAACGGCTGCTTCTCCCAGCCGATCTTGAAGTTGCCAAGCGACCGCTGGGCCTGGGCGCCCCAATAGCGATTATTTTCGACCTCGATCGGGCCGAATGTATCTGTTTCCGTGCGGGTCGCCGTCATCGTCTTTTCCCCTGCTTCGTCAGATGCAGCGCGCGGCGCGCCGCAAGATCCTCGGTGCCGGTCTCGACATGGTCCGGCTGGTCTGGCGTCTTCTGTGGCCCAGGTCCGGCCCGATTGTAAAGAGAAAGAGGCGGAGCGATGCGCGGAGAATCGCTCGGTTCTACCGACCGGCGGCGGAAGACCGTGAGAGGTCTCGACCGAGGCCACCCCGAGAGGGCTGTGCCTTTTGGAACACAGGCCCCATGTCTCTTCGCAACGAGGAATGGCGGGCAATGCCGATTTTACGCCGGTGCTGCCGGGCCTGTGCGGCAAAAAGCGTAAACTATCAGATTCTTGGGATGTTTCAGCGAAGGCTCCGCAAGGTTTCGATGCGCTTGTCTCTGCGTTTAGGGCGTCTGCGTTTCCTTTTCATTCACCAACATTTCTTATAAGTCGGATGCTTGGTGACATGAACGGCATCGGGCGCCACCCGCCATGAGGCGGCACTGCGATACGGAAAGTTCGGCTATGACATTGAAGAAGACAGCAGCGATCGTCACCCTCATGTCGGGGTGCGCCCTGACCACGCTCAACGTCGGTCACGCCGACGCCATGACGCTGATGGACCTGTTCCGTCGCAACCGGGCGCCGGAAACCTTCCAGACGCTGCCGGAAGCAGCGCCGGCGCCAGCCCAGGAACAGCCCGCACGGCGCAGCGCATCCGCGTCGCCTGCGCCCCGTGTCGTCGGGCCGAAATATTACACCTACAAGGCGGAAGCGCCCCGACGCATCGAGACCGACCGTCTGGTCGATCCGGTCGTCACCGGCTCGCTTCGTCCGGAGCTCGTCTCGACGGGCGATACCACGCTGCTGAACGATGCGCGCCCGTATATGCCGTCCGTCACGGCCTATGCAGCGCCTGACGTCGCCAAGACGATCGAAGCCTATTATGCCGGTACCGATGCCCTGATCTGGATCGACGCCAAGGGCGTCAACGATCGCGCCCGCGCCGCCATGGCCGTGTTGGCCGACGCGGCAAGCGTGGGCCTCGATCCGCAGGACTATGCTGTCACCCTGCCCACGGAGACGCCGGATGCCACGGATATGGCGGCCCGCGAGAAAGCCCTGGTTTCCTTCGAGATCCGGCTGAGCGCGGCCGTCTTGACCTATGTTCAGGATACGGTGCGCGGCCGCATCGATCCGAACGCGATCTCCGGCTACCATGATTTCAAGCGCAAGGACGTGAACCTTGCGGGCAAGATGCGCGTGATCGCGGCAAGCCATGACGTTGCGGCGTTTCTGGCAACGCAGACGCCGTCGAACGTCGAGTTCACGGCCCTGCGCAACGAATTGAAGCGGCTTGAAGCAACGGCCGGCGGTCAGCCCCGCATCGAGATCCCGGAAGGGACGCTCCTCAAGCCGGGCATCGCCGATCCCGGCCTGCCGGCGGTCGTGGCTGCCATCAAGGCAAAAGGCTCGGATGCCCTGAAGACAGAGCATGCCGCGACGCTCGACGCCTATCAAGGCAGCGAGGCCTACACGCCGGATCTCGTGGCGCTGGTCGAAGGCTTCCAGAAGGAGAACGGCCTGAAGCCCGATGGCATCGTGGGCCGCGCCTCGATCCGCATCCTCAGCGGCGGCGACAGCAATGCCGACAGGATTTCCAAGCTGCGCATTGCCATGGAACAGGCCCGCTGGCTTCCGGCCGATCTCGGCAGCCGCTATGTCTTCATCAATCAGCCGGCGTTCACCGCATCCTATCATGATGGCGGCGTCGAGCAGTTCAACATGCGCGTCGTCGTGGGTTCGAAGACGAACCAGACCTATTTCTTCGAGGACGAGATCCAGACGGTCGAGTTCAACCCCTACTGGGGCGTGCCGCAGTCGATCATCATCAACGAGATGCTGCCGAAGCTGCGCAGCGATCCGGGCTACCTCGATCGCCTCGGTTACCAGGTCGAGGTGGGCGGCCGTCCGGTGTCGTCCTATGATGTCGACTGGTACGGCTCGACCAAGTCCGTCTCTGTCCGCCAGCCGCCATCGGACGACAATGCACTGGGCGAACTGAAGATCCTGTTCCCCAACGCGCATGCGATCTACATGCACGACACACCGTCCAAGAGCTTCTTCAAGAAGGACATGCGGGCCCTCAGCCACGGTTGCGTTCGGCTTGCCGACCCGCGCCGCATGGCGGCTGCCGTGCTTGGAACGACCGTCGAAGACGTCGCCAAGCAGATCGCCGATGGCCGCAACAAGGGCGTGTCGGTTCCGAGCCGCATCCCGGTCTACGTCGCCTATTTCACGGCCTGGCCGGACAAGAACGGCCATATCGCCTATTTCGACGACGTCTACGATCGCGACATGTACATGAACCGTGCTTTCGACGCCACGCGCCAGGTCCGCCGCATCGAAGGCTGAGCGCGCCGTTCTAGGTTTGGTTCGCGGGATGTGAAGCCAGTCTCCTGATCGAGACTGGCTTCATTACGTTTGTCGGAGCGAGCCCGGAACCAAGCCCTCTGCAAAACAGGATGACAACCAGGCGGCGCGCAGCGAGCGCGACAATTCGGCGAAAAAAAACCGCGGGCTCGAGGCCCGCGGCTTTTCGTCTCACATTACCGTGCGAACGGCTTAACGCTTGGAAACGGGGACGTAATCCCGCTTCGGCTCGCCAACATAGAGCTGGCGGGGACGACCGATGCGCTGCTCGGGGTCCTCGATCATTTCGTTCCACTGTGCGATCCAGCCGACGGTCCGCGCCAGGGCGAACAGAACCGTGAACATGGTCGTGGGGAAGCCGAGCGCCTTCAGGGTGATGCCGGAATAGAAGTCGATGTTCGGATACAGCTTCTTCTCGATAAAGTAGGGGTCCGTCAGCGCGATGCGCTCGAGCTCCATGGCGACCTGCAGGAGCGGGTCGTCCTTGTGGCCGAGTTCCGCCAGAACCTCATGCGTGGTCTTCTGCATGATCTTGGCGCGCGGGTCGTAGTTCTTGTAGACGCGGTGACCGAAGCCCATCAGGCGGAAAGGATCGTTCTTGTCCTTGGCCTTGGCGACATATTCCGGAATACGATCGACGGTGCCGATTTCCGCCAGCATGTTCAGGGCCGCTTCGTTGGCGCCGCCATGGGCCGGACCCCAGAGGCAGGCGATGCCGGCCGCGATGCAGGCAAACGGGTTCGCACCGGACGATCCGGCAAGACGAACCGTCGACGTCGAGGCGTTCTGTTCGTGATCCGCATGCAGGATGAAGATCCGGTCCATGGCGCGCGCGAGAACCGGGTTGACCTTGTATTCCTCACAAGGCACGGCAAAGCACATGTGCAGGAAGTTCGACGCGTAGTCGAGATCGTTCTTCGGGTAAACGAAGGGCTGGCCGATGTGGTACTTGTAGGCCATGGCGGCAAGCGTCGGCATCTTCGCGATCATGCGCAGGCTGGCGACCATGCGCTGATGGGGATCGGTGATGTCGGTCGAGTCATGGTAGAAGGCCGACAACGCGCCCACGCAGCCGCACATTACGGCCATCGGGTGGGCGTCGCGACGGAACCCCGTGAAGAAGCGCGACATCTGCTCATGCACCATGGTGTGGTGCGTGACGCGATGGTCGAAGTCGATCTTCTGGGCCTTCGTCGGAAGTTCGCCGTAAAGGAGAAGGTAGCAGACCTCCAGAAAATCGCCCTGTTCGGCGAGTTGCTCGATCGGGAAACCGCGGTGCAGAAGAATGCCTTCGTCACCGTCGATGTACGTAATCTTGGACTCACATGACGCTGTCGACGTGAAGCCGGGATCATAGGTGAACTGACCCGTCTGCTTGTAGAGCGTGCCGATGTCGACCACATCCGGGCCGATGGAACCGGACCGCACGGGCAGTTCGACCGATTTATCGTTGACCGTTACCGTTGCGCTTTTGCCTGCCATATAGCGATCCTCCATGTGCACCGAAACGGCACGAAATCGTGCCGCATTTCGTCATTGTTGCCTCAGTGCTACCGCATTTGATACCCCCTGCCAAGCGTGCGGCGGCGGTGCTTTTGCGATGCAGCATAATCATTTCGCGACGCGATAGTTGCATGGATAGGCGGCAGTTCCAATCGTGCCAGCTCACGAAAGCTGCGGCTTCCAGCGCTCCTCGATCGACATGATGAAGAAATAGGCACGAACGAAAAATTGTAACCCGCGCTGTTTTCTGCGAGACTTTTGCCGGGCGGCAAGAGGGGCATGGCATGTGATGCGTGACGTGCCGGAAACGCCAGTGGATGTTCGCCTTCGCAGCGATGGCCCCGCTGGGCGCGCGCCGGTCCCAGCCGACCGCTCCAACCTTCGCATGCCTTTTCCGGTGCCGCTTCCCGCCAGACGGTCGTTCGCTTTCCGGCCCCGAGGCCGTGTCTGGATTGTGAGGCTCCGGTCGCTGCCCCGAACATGGCCGAACAGCATCCGTCTTGCCTGGGACGAGGAGAGAGCGTTCGGGCATCCGTTTCTTTTCCTGCCGGTGCTGATGGCTTTGGGCGCAATCCTGTGGTTTTCAGCGCGCGATCCCCCGAGCATGGTCACTCTCGCAGTTCTGGCATGTGTTTTTTGCATAGCTAGTGTCGCACTCCATGCACGGCCGGGCGTGCTGAGCCTGGCCGTCATTGCCGCAACATTCCTGCTGCTCGGTGCTGCCTCCGCCGCCTTCGAGACCGCGAGAACGACGACCATCCTGCTCGACTCGCCGGTGACGACGACCCTCACGGGTCGGATCGTCAGCCGGGAGATCTCCGGCAAGAACGCCTACCGCTACGTCGTGGCCCTGCAGAGCACGGAGGGTCCGGTTTTGCGGCGTCCGCCGGCCACGTTGACGCTGACGGTCCGCGGCGGCAGGCCGGCAAGGGTCGGGGAGACGATCAAGGGACGCGCGCGCCTCTCCCCGCCGTCGGGACCTGCACTCGCCGGCCTCAACGATTTCGGCTTCGACAGCTTCTTCAAGGGTATCGGCGCGGTGGGATACGCCTTGGGCAATCCGCAGGTCGTTGCAACCCCCGTCCCGGACAGGGCCGGGCGGGGAGGTTCGATCGAGGCGGCATGGCAGGGGTTGGCGATCTGGCGAGAAGCGATCGGCATTCGCATCCGGGCGACCATCCCGGGCGACGCCGGCGCGATCGGCGCAGCTCTCGTGACCGCCGAGGAGCGTGCGATCGGCGACGACAGCATCACGGCGCTGCGAAACTCCGGCCTTGGCCATGTCCTGGCGATTTCCGGGATGAACATGGTGCTGGCGGCCGGTACCCTTCTGGTCGGCTTGCGCACCGGCCTCAGCCTCGTGCCCGGTCTCGCGCATCGGGTGCCGATCAAGAAGATCGCCGCCGCGGGGGCGCTCGCCATGGTGTGCTTCTACATTCTGATCTCCGGCGGCGCGGTCTCCGCGGTTCGGTCCTGGATCATGATCGTCATCATGCTGATGGCGGTCTTCTTCGACCGGCCGTCGATCAGCCTGCGCAATGTCGCCGTTGCGGCGCTTGTCATTCTGGCTGTCGATCCGTCGTCCGTCTCCGGTCCCGGGTTCCAGATGTCCTTTGCGGCGACGCTGGCCCTTGTCGCCGGCTATGCCCGCTGGCGGCAGCGCAAGGTGAAGGGCGGCCGTCGCGGCGGAAACGAGATCCTTGCCGGGGTTCGCAGCTTTCTCGCGGGACTTTTTCTCAGTTCTCTGATGGGCGGCGTCTCCACGATGGTCTATTCGGCAGCGCACTTCAACCAGTTGCCCGCCTACGGCCTGCTGGGCAACATGCTCGCCATGCCGGTCATCGGCATTGTCGTGATGCCCGCGGGACTGATCGCGATGCTTCTGATGCCGCTGGGGCTCGACACCCTGCCGCTGATCGTCATGGGCTATGGTCTTGAGGTCATGATGGCGGTGGCGCGGTTCGTCTCGTCGCTTGGAGGACAGATCTTCACCGGACGTTTGCCGCCGTCCGCCTTCGCGTTGATCGCCATCGGAGGTCTCGTTCTCTGTCTGCTGCGAACGTGGCTGGCCCTAGCCGGTCTTGGTCTTGTCGCCGCCGGTCTCTGCGTCGCCGGGCTCGCGTCTTCGGAACGTCCCGTCCTCGTCATCGCCGAAGACGGACGATTGGCGGCGATCATCGAGGGCGGGGCAGGTGCAAGCAACCGCAGCCGGCCACCCGCCTTCATCTACGGCCAGTGGACGCGGGCCCTGCGGCTCGACCGGCACGTCGCCCCCATTGTACGAGCGGATCTCGCTTTACCAGAACCGCCAGCGCGGGCATCCGAAACGCGCAAGCGACCGCCTTTTGCAGCCGGCGCAGCTGCAGCCTTGCTTCAACGGCTCGTTGCGGAGGGCACGCAGGACCGCTTTTCCTGCGTGCCCGGTCAATGGTGCGCAACCACGTCGCGTGACGGCTGGGTGATCGTGACCGTGGAAGATCGGCGACTGATCGGCGTCGCCTGCGACCGCGCCGATATCGTCGTGACATCGGCAAGCCCGGCTTTCACGGCGTGCCGGTCCGGCGCGATGCTGGCAAGCGGGCCGTCGCTCCGACGGACGGGGGCGCTTGAAGTCTACGCTGATCCGAAAGCTCCGGACGGGCGGCGGATCGTTCCCGCCATGAATGGGCTCACCCGCCCGTGGCAGCGCCATCGCGCCTATGACTGGCGTCAAGACCGCTATTCCGAAGCGCCGACGGAGAGTGTCGCCCCAACCTAGATTTCTCCTGCCAAAGAATCATGATGAAATTAGTCTACAAATCTTGCCTTACCCGTCTCCGGTGGCATATGAGGGCGTCATGACGTCACCAAGGTGACGAAACCGGCACCGATCGGTGCCCCGGTTCATCCTCCGCTCCGACGGACCGGATGGCCCGCTTGAAACGGACGAATCATGTCGAACCGCATATTTTCCATGCTCAAATTCGCCGTCGCGCTGATAGGGATGCTTGCCCTCCCGCTCACGGCCGCCGCACAGACAGCGACATCGCCGACGCCATCAGTGAGTGCGCCCTCCGTCGCACCCGAAGCGCCGGCGCCAAGCACAATGGTAACGGGCGATGTCGCGCAAGGGCAGCCGGAGCCGGCGGTCGCCGAGGGCGCAGATCCCGCTCTGCCGCACGATTTGTCGCCGGTCGGCATGTTCCTCGCGGCGGACTATGTGGTCAAAGGCGTCATGATGGCCTTGGCGCTTGCGTCAGTGGCGACCTGGGCCATTCTGCTGGTCAAGGTCTTCGAACTGTCTGCGGCCAAGACGCGTCTTCGACAGGCGCTTTTCCAGTTCTCGGAGGCAACTGGCCTGCGGGATGCGTCGGAAGGCCGTCCTGTCCGCACCGGGCCGGCCGTCGACATGCTGACGGCCGCGGGACAGGAGCTTAGCAAGTCTGAGCCGATCCTCGATCTCGTGCCGGGCGAGGGCGTGCGGGAACGGGTCGCCTCCCGTCTCCAGCGCATCGAAGCGGGCGCCGGCAAGAAGATTGCAGCCGGCACGGGTGTGCTGGCGACGGTCGGCTCCATCTCGCCCTTCGTTGGCCTGTTCGGCACGGTATGGGGCATCATGAATTCCTTCATCGGCATCAGCCAGGCACAGACGACCAATCTCGCCATCGTCGCGCCGGGCATCGCGGAAGCCTTGCTGGCGACGGCGATCGGTCTCGTGGCGGCCATTCCGGCTGTCGTCATCTATAATTACTTCGCAAGGTCGATCGCCGGCTATCGGCTGATCCTGGCGGATACCGCCGCGGCCGTCGACCGTCTGGTCAGCCGCGATCTCGATTTCCGCCTGGCGCGCCGCGTCGCGCCGCGGTTTTCCGACGCTAACCGGCAGGGCGACCTGCCCGCTGCACGGGGGAGGTGACCATGGCAACGCGTCTTGGCGACAGCGGCGGCGGTGATCTCGAGGAAAACGCCGAGATCAACGTCACACCCTTTATCGACGTCATGCTGGTGCTCCTGATCATCTTCATGGTCGCAGCGCCGCTGGCCACGGTGGACATGAAAGTGGATCTCCCGCAATCCGCAGCCAAACCGAGCCCCCTGAGCGACGACAAACCGGTGTTCATCACCCTCAAATCGGACCTGACGCTGGCGCTCGGCAACGAAACGACGGACAAAGCGCGCTTTGCTGCCGATCTCGACGGAATGACCGCCGGGAACAAACAGACGCGCATCCTCCTGCGAGCGGACAAAACGGTTGATTATGGTGCCCTGATGGATCTGATGAACCGGATCCAGCAGGCCGGCTACAGCAAGATCGCGCTCGTTGGCCTGGAGGGCGCCGTTCCCGCGCCATGACAGGCCGTGGGCCGCTGATGACACCGGGATGCCGGGCGATTTCTTCATCCCTGCATTCGCCGCTTGAAACGTGCGGTTCGGCGATTTATGAGCTTTGACAGGCAGCCCGCCATCAAGGCGAGCGCAGGTCGTCCGGATCAGGATCCAAAGGGGCGACGTTTAAAGCGGATCGAAGAGGCACGCGCGATGGATTTCGAAGCAGCACGTATCAAGATGGTCGACAACCAGGTTCGCACCACGGATGTCACCTCTCATACGGTCCTTTCCGCGTTCCTCGCCGTACCCCGCGAGGCTTTCGTCCCGGAAAACCGCAAGCAGCTGGCCTATATCGACACCGATATCGCTGTCTCTCAGGCCGATGGCGGACGCTACGTGATGGAGCCGTCACCGCTTGCCAAATTGCTGCAGCTTGGCGAGATCGCCAAGACCGATACCGTGCTCGAGGTCGGCTGCACGACGGGCTACACATCTGCGCTTCTCTCGCTGCTCGGCAAGGACGTGACGGCGCTCGAGAGTGACACGGCGCTCGCTGCTGAAGCGAAAGTCAACCTCTCTGCCCTTGGCTACGCCAATGTCGAGGTCGTCACGGGACCGCTCGAAGCCGGTTATCCGTCGAAAGCACCTTATGACGTCATTTTCGTCAATGGCGCGATCGAGATGGTCCCGGAAGCGTTGTCGTCGCAGTTGCGGGATGGGGGGCGTCTCATCGCCGTGGTGGGTTTCGGCAACGCCTCGCGCGCCAAGGTGTTCATGCGCGAAGGCGGAAGGACATCCGAGCGGAAGGCGTTCAACACGGCCGTGAAGCCCCTGCCGGGCTTTCGCGTCGCCAAAGAATTCGTTTTCTGACCGGTCGTCCCGACAGAAGAGCGTTTTATCAGTTTCTTGGAAAGGCCGGATCGCCGACATGCGATCCGGCTTTTCTGTTTGCAGGCGGAGACCCGTCCCCTTCTCGATGGACGGGACCCCCGGCATGGTCAGCCCGGCGCCATTCTCGACAATTAGACCTGCCTTGGATACTGAGATGCGATAAGGGAATCATCCTGTCGCGTTCTCGGATGGGCGTGCGGGGTCCGATCGGGACGTCCTGCGGATCATCGGCGTGACTGTTGCGCCGGGAACCCTTATACCGATCTGCGGGTGCCGGAGTGCTGGATCCTGTCATACTGGAGGCATCGCATGAAAATGCTGCGCACCACTGTCGTGCTCGCTCTGGCTTTTGGTTCGCCTGCCGCGGCCGAGACGATCGCGGACGCCATGGCAAAGGCGTACGTCAACAATCCTGACCTGAACGCTGCGCGCGCGGGACTGCGCGCCGTCGACGAGTCCGTCACGATCGCCAAATCAGGCTATCGGCCCCAGGTCTCGGCCGTGGCGAGCGCCACCCAGACGCGCTACGACAGCGAATTCCAGCGACGGCCCCAGAACTTTCATCAGGGATCTGCCGGCCTGACGATCACCCAGCAGATCTTCGACGGGTTCCAGACCCTGAACGAGGTCCGGGCGTCCGAGTCGACGGTGCTCTCCAGTCGCGAGAACCTGAAGGCCAACGAGATCTCCATCCTTCTGTCCGCCGCCGAATCCTATGCCAATGTCGTGCGCGACCAGCAGGTCGTCGGCATCCGGCGCCAGAATCTGGCCTTCCTCAAGGAACAGCTAAAGGCGGCCAATGCCCGCCTGACGGTGGGCGAGGGCACGCGGACGGATGTGAGCCAGGCAGAGGCGGAGCTGGCGAGTGCCAAGGCGCTGCTGGCGACCGCCGTTTCGCAGTTGACGCAGAGCGAAGCGGTTTATGTGCAGGTCGTCGGCGATGCTCCCAAAAACATCAAGGCGGCATCACCTGCAAAGGCAGGCATGCCGCGCACGCTGGATCAGGCGGTCGCTGCAGGCTTCCGCGATAACCCGCAGATCATTGCCGCGGAATATGCCGTGGACGCGGCAGGTTACAAGGTCAAACAGGCCGAGGGCACGATGCTGCCGGGTGTGACGATCCAGGGTTCGGTCAGCCGCAACACGGGCGATGCCAGCAGCAATGGCGGCATCGACAACAGCTCCGGATCGATCACCGCCCGTCTGCAGGTGCCCCTGTACCAGGGCGGGGCGGAATACGGTCAGATCCGGCAAGCCAAGGAGCGTGCCGGCCAGCAGCGGATTGCCGTCGACAGTGTCCGTCTCGATGTGCAGAAGACCGTCGTCAGCGCCTATGCCCAGCTGGATGCCGCCCGCGCGTCCATTTCGGCCAACAAAGAGCAGATCCGGGCCGCAAACCAGGCGCTCGCCGGCGTCATCGAGGAGCGGAAGGTCGGCCAGCGCACCACCCTCGATGTTCTCGATGCTCAGCAGTCGGTGCTCGTTGCTCGCGAGAGCCTGGCCGCCTCGCAGCGCAATGCCGTGGTCGCAAGCTATTCGCTCCTCGCCAGCATGGGCGCCCTGACGGTGCGCGGACAGAACCTCAAGGTGGCAGAATACCGGCCGGAAGATCACTACGAAGCCGTCAAGGACAAGTGGTTCGGCCTGAACCCGCCCGAACAGCGGTAAACGTCTTCCTTTGCTCGATGTGTCAGACCGGATGACGGGAGAAACAAATCTGTGCATCATCCCAGGAGGATGATTCGCGGCATTCCGCCAAACGGGCAAGTCGCTTAAGGATCATCAGGCTCTGCGCGAAGCGGCGCGCGCGTTGAATGAAACGAGGATCTGCAATGGCACAATCGAACCTGGCGCGCGAACCGTCCATGGACGAAATTCTCGCTTCGATCCGCAAGATCATCGAAAGCAACGAGGCGACCGGTCCGGGCCTTCCCGCCAATGACCATGGGCCGATGTCCGACAGCTATTATTCCAGCGACCGCGCCTATCTCGACGAGGAGCCGCCCGAGGATATCCAGCTCACGATCGACGATACCGTGTTTCCGGACTTCGACGTGACGGACGGCGCCTCCGTGCAGCAGCCGACATTGGCGCAGAGCTATCCGGATCCGGAAATGTCCCGCGTCGCAGCCTCGGCCCCCCTTTCTCTCGCGGACGTTGCAGCCCGCGTTCGTGCCGCTTCGGAACGCCAGTCGATGCCGCGCGAAAGCGTTGGCGCCGCCCGTGAAAGCGATGCGAGAGCGCCTCAGCCGGCGCCACGCCAGGAACGCGCGCAGCCCGTGCCGCAGGTCGATGTCACGGCCGCACGTCCTGACACGTCAAGCAGCGTCGGCTATCGCGAACCCGCGCCCGTCGAGGCGTCGACCCACGGCAATCGCGCGCATGCGGCAGAGGTAGAGGCGTCGATCCGCGCGATGGCCCGGGACGTTGTCGCGCCGCATCTGTCGGTGGAGGAACCGGTGTCCAGCGACGTGGTCGTTGCCGAATCCCATGTTGTCGCGCAGCCGGATATGGCCGTGGCATCACAGGCCTCCTCGCAGATGTCGCCCGACGTGCGGGCAAAGGACGCTTCCACGATCATCTCCGACGCTGTCAGCGAGCAGGTCTCCCGGTCGTTTGGCGAACTCGCACTGGCGATCGACAGCAGCCCCCGCCGCTCGTTCGATGAGATTGCCGAGGACATGCTGCGGCCGATGCTGCAGGAGTGGCTCGACGACAATCTCCCGACTCTGGTCGAGCGCCTCGTCCGCGAGGAAATCGAGCGCGTCGCGCGCGGTCCACGGCGCTAGTCCGCCGCTCGGAGCGGCGACACGCGAACCTGCCGCCTTTCGCGCGGCTCCGTATGAAGAGCGAACCCGGCGCCCTGTCAGGTTTCCGGCAGGTCGCGTCGGCCGCGCTGGCGCGGTCGGGCGTGGCACTTGCGGGTGGCACTCGCGGGTTGCGTCACCCATATTGACGGGGTGGAATGTTGCGCCTCTGCGCCGTTCCGGTCTACAAGCCTCCCACATCAACCAGCATGTTTGGCTCCGAAATGCTTGACAAAACCTATGATTCCGCTGCGGTTGAACCGCGTATTGCCAAGCTTTGGGACGATGCCGACGCGTTTCGCGCCGGCGCGGGCGCCAAACCCGGCGCCGACCCCTTTTGCGTCGTCATCCCGCCGCCGAATGTGACCGGCTCGCTCCACATGGGGCATGCGCTGAACAATACGCTTCAGGACATCATGATTCGCTTCGAGCGGATGCGCGGCAAGGACGTGCTGTGGCAGCCCGGCATGGACCATGCCGGCATCGCGACGCAAATGGTTGTCGAGCGGCAGTTGATGGAGCGGCAACTTCCAGACCGTCGCGCCATGGGCCGCGAAGCGTTCGTCGATCGCATCTGGGAATGGAAGGGCGAATCGGGCGGCTTGATCTTCAATCAGCTGAAACGCCTTGGCGCCTCCTGCGACTGGTCGCGCGAGCGGTTCACCATGGATGAGGGTCTATCCAAGGCTGTTCTGGAAGTGTTCGTCACGCTTTACAAGCAGGGTCTGATCTACAAGGACAACCGGCTCGTCAATTGGGATCCCAAACTCCTGACCGCCATCTCGGATCTCGAGGTCGAGCAGATCGAGGTAGCCGGCAATCTCTGGCACCTGCGCTACCCGCTGGAGCCCGGCGTTACCTATCAGCATCCCGTCGCCTTCAACGAGGAGGGCGAACCGACCGCGTTCGAGACGCGCGACTACCTGGTCGTCGCGACGACGCGGCCGGAGACCATGCTCGGCGACACCGGCATCGCCGTCAATCCTGAAGACGATCGGTATCGCGCCATCGTCGGCCGGCACGTCGTGCTGCCGCTCGTCGGGCGCCGCATCCCGATCGTCGCCGACGACTATGCCGACCCGACGGCGGGTACCGGCGCCGTCAAGATGACGCCCGCGCATGATTTCAACGACTTCGAGGTCGCCCGCCGTCATGACCTGCGCAAGATCAACATCCTGACAGTCGACGGCCACATCACGCTCAAGGAAAACGAAGACTTCCTGGAGGGGCTGCCGGCGACGGGCGAACTCGATGCCCTGATCGAGATCCTCGAAAACGTCGAGCGTTTTGCCGCTCGCAAGATTATCGTCTCGCTGTTTGAAGAGCGCGGCCTGCTGGACAAGATCGAACCGCACAAGCACATGGTTCCCCATGGCGACCGCGGCGGCGTTCCGATCGAGCCGCGCCTAACCGAGCAATGGTATGTCGATGCCGCGACGCTGGCCAAGCCCGCCATCGCATCCGTTCGCGAAGGGCGCACCAATTTCGTCCCGAAATCGTGGGAGAAGACCTATTACGAGTGGATGGAGAACATCCAGCCGTGGTGCGTTTCCCGCCAGCTCTGGTGGGGACACCAGATCCCCGCCTGGTACGGACCCGATGGACAGGTCTTCGTCGAGAAGTCGGAAGAAGAAGCGCTGCACGCGGCGATCCAGCACTACCTTTCCCATGAAGGCCCCATGAAGGCCTTCGTTCAGGATCGGATCGAGAACTTTGCCGTCGGCGAGATCCTGACGCGGGACGAAGATGTCCTCGATACCTGGTTCTCCTCGGCACTGTGGCCGTTCTCGACGCTGGGCTGGCCGGATCAGACACGGGAGCTGGCCAAGTATTACCAGACGGACGTGCTGGTGACCGGTTTCGACATCATCTTCTTCTGGGTGGCCCGGATGATGATGATGGGCCTGCATTTCATGAAGGACGAGAGCGGCAATTCGGTCGAGCCGTTTCATACCATCTATGTGCATGCGCTCGTTCGCGACAAGAACGGTCAGAAGATGTCGAAGTCGAAAGGCAACGTCATTGATCCGCTCGATCTGATCGACGAATACGGCGCCGATGCGCTGCGCTTTACGCTGGCCATCATGGCGGCGCAGGGACGCGACGTGAAGCTCGATCCGGCGCGCATCGCGGGCTATCGCAATTTCGGAACCAAGCTCTGGAATGCAACGCGCTTTGCCGAGATGAACGGCGTCAAGGCCGATCCATCCTTCCTGCCGGAAGCCTGCGTGCTACCCGTCAACCAGTGGATCCTCACGGAACTCTCGCGCACCGTTCGCGAGGTGACGACGGCCATCGAGACCTATCGCTTCAACGAGGCGGCCGGCGGGCTGTATCGTTTCGTCTGGAACCAGGTGTGCGATTGGTACCTGGAACTTCTCAAGCCGGTGTTTGCCGGGGATGACGAGGCGGCCAAGGCCGAATCGCAGGCCTGTGTCGCCCATGTGCTCGAAGCGGCCTACAGGCTGCTGCACCCGTTCATGCCCTTCATGACGGAGGAGCTCTGGACGCAGACAGCGGGCGAGGGCGCCACCCGGGACGGTCTGCTTTGCCATGCGGCCTGGCCGTCGGCCGGCTTTGCCAACGAGCATGCCGCTGCGGAAATCAACTGGCTGATCGATCTCGTCTCGGGCATCCGCTCGGTTCGCTCCGAGATGAACGTGCCGCCTTCCGCAATCGCGCCGCTGGTCGTGGTCGATGCCGGCATCTCCACGCGCGAACGACTTGAGCGACATGCCGCGGCGATCCGTCGGCTGGCGCGCGTCGATGCGATCGAGATCGCGACGACGGCGCCCAAGGGCAGTGCGCAGATCGTGGTCGGCGAAGCAACGTTCTGCCTGCCGCTCGGCGCCCTGATCGACCTCGTGGCCGAGAGGGCACGTCTCGCCAAGGCGATCGACAAGGTCGAGATCGAGCGCCAGCGTATTCTCGGGAAACTCTTGAACGAGAAGTTCGTCGCGAATGCGCGGCCGGAGGTCGTTGAGGCCGAGCGGGAACGTCTGGCGGAACTCGATGGCCAGAAGACCGCACTCGACGTCGCTCTCGGCCGTATCGCCGACGCAGGCTAGGCCTCGGCCGGTCTGCCGGTCAGTTCCAGACGATGACAGGGGTTGCAGCATGGCTGCAGCCCTTTTTTCATCGGAAGACCATGCCAGGAAAATGCGATCCGATCACGCGGGCGATTCGAACGGTTTGGAACGGGTATCCATCGCTTGACAAAACCCGACGAAACGCGCGGCGACGGCGCGTTGTTGCAATGCGAGACAGGAACATGTTTGAAAAAGGGCAGGTTGTGGCAAGGCGGTGACACATTGGGCCCGAGAGCAAATTCCTGCCCCGATTGTCGCGATCAGCCCATTTCGTAGAAAAAAAATTCCAAATCGTCCGTTTTCTTGCGTGCAGACGAAATTCTTACGTCAATTTTTGCACGCAACCAGATGTGACCATCAATTTCTGGGAATTGCATTCGGTTTGTATTCGCATATCCTCATGTTCAATAAGGCGGCATCCGAGGGCGTGTCGTCGCGAGAGTGGGAGGTTACATGAGTTTCAATTTTACACGGTCGGTCATCGCCACGGCAGTGCTCGCCGCGATGACGGCGACGTCCGCTCAGGCGGGTGGCCTGGAGCGCGGCGGTTACAACATCGATCTCCTGTTTGACCCCTCTGCCTATGCTCTTGAAGCCACGACGACGTACGTCAACCCGCAGCGCGATCTCAAGAACGGTCAGGACACCAATGCTGCCAACGGCCTGGGCGCCAACGGGCTTGGGGGCGGCTCGACATCGGTGCGCGACACGGAAAGCTACTGGGTTCCCCGCGTCGGCGTGAAAGCCGCGCTGGGCGATAGCGGCATCGACTGCATGGCCGACTACTCGCAGCCTTTCGGCGCCGACATCAATCCCGGCCGCAACTGGATCGGCGCCAACGACAACACCAAGACGAAGATCAAAACCGACAACTATGCCGTCACCTGCTCCTACAAATGGGCCATGGGTCCGGGCAAGGTCCGCGTCATCGCCGGCGGCTTCTATCAGGAAGTGGAAGGCTACAAGGAGCGTCTGGTCGCGCCGAACTTCTACGGCACGGGCAACGGCATCGGGCGCCTCGACCTCGAAGACAACGGCTGGGGTGGACGCGTCGGCCTGGCGTACGAAATCCCAGAATACGCTTTCCTGACGAGCCTGGTCTATAACAGCGAGGTCAAGTACGATGATATCGAGGGGACGATCGACCTTAGCCAGGTCACGGTTCCCGGACCGGGTGGACCGGCAAGCCCGATAACCTTCGGCAAGTATGCAGTGACCGGCGAGGCCTCCGTCCCGCAATCGCTGGAATACAAGATCCAGACCGGCATCGCGCCCGACTGGCTGGCCTTCGGCTCGGTCAAGTGGACCGATTGGAGCGTTCTGCAGTCGGTCAAGTTCTGCCCGGCGACCCTGAGCCCCCTCACGCCCTGCACCAGTCTTGATCTCCTGTACCGCGACGGCCTGACGGTGACCGCAGGCGTGGGACACAAGTTCAACGATCAGTGGAGCGGCGCCGTCAGCCTGACCTGGGATCGCGGCACCAGCACGGTGATCAATACGCAGAGCGACACCTGGACGCTGGGAACCGGCGTTGCCTACAAGCCGGTCGACAACGTCGAATTCCGTCTGGCCGGTGCCGTCGGCATCCTGACCAGCGGGTCGTCCCGCTCGACCACGATCGACGGCGTCCCTTTCGGCAACAATGTGCGCTACGATTACGGCAACGATGTCGTGACCGCCGTTTCGACGTCGCTCAAGGTCCGCTTCTGATCTCTGGTGCCATCGCCTCCAAGAACGCCCGGCTTCACAGTCGGGCGTTTTGCGTTTGGTGAGATGCCGGGCACCTTCGCTGGTTCGGTCGGTCAACGGCCGGCGGCCGAGCCGCGAGCAAGCCGAGGGCGCAAAACACGATCCGACCCGGCAATTTGTGACGATTCCGCAACACGCCAAGTGAATGGTCTGACGGCGGCGGCAGGCCCCTGTTTCAGTCTATTTCCCGCCACAAACGGAGAGCATCGATCTCCTTGAGGCCGGACGCCGCGACCCGACGCTCACGTCTGCGACATGGGGAACGTTTTTTCAGCGGTGGAAACGAAGTAGTGATGTTTCATAGTGTTACATGACGAACTTCGAGATGTCCGACGGTTGGAACCGGCGCGGGAACCGGGGATCCGGCAGGGAACAAAGAAGGGCCGCAGTGTCGCCGAAAATCGACGCTAGCCTGGCTCCGGGAAGCAAGATGACAGCGGCCTTAACGGCTGCGACGGGGGATGGCGGGCGAGGGGTCGCCGCGACATCCCGACAGGGCATGCAGCGAGTGGGGAAGCGCCGGATCGAACACAAGGCGAGCCGGGTTGAACGGAAGATTTTGACGAATATGCTACGCGAATGCAGGTCGTTGACGTTGGTGGTATTGAGTTTGGCGGCAGCGCTTGGAGCGTCTTGCGGTGCGGTTCGCGCCTTTGACCCCAATGCTGGCGTGACCAAGGAGTCCGGTCCTTTCGCCCTGTTCAAGTTCGGTTTCTCCGCCTACAAGAACGGTCGCAAGGACGAGGCCGTCGAGGCCTATCGCTACGCCGCCGAAAAGGGGCATACGGCCTCCCGCTGGGCGCTGGCCAACATGTATGCCGATGGTGACGGCGTCACGGAAAATGACCTCGAAGCCTTCAAGATCTACAGCGAGATCGCCGAAAACGGCGTCGAGCCGGGTTCGCAGGATACCGGATATTTTGCCAACGCGCTGATCTCGCTTGCCGGCTATTACCGCCGTGGAATTCCGGACACGCCCGTTGCCGCCGATCTTGCCCAGGCACGCCAGCTCTATTTTCAGGCCGCCTCGACCTTCGGCGTCGCGGAAGCGCAGTTCCAGCTGGCAAAGATGCTGCTCTCGGGCGACGGCGGCAGTGTGAACGTCCAGCAGGCCAAGAAGTGGTTGAACCGCGCCCGCAAGAAAGGGCATGCCGGGGCCATGGGCGTCTTCGGAAATGTCATCTTCCAGGAAGGTCAGACGGTGCGTGGCCTCGCCTACATGACGGCGGCTCTCGATCAGTGTTCGCCCAAGGATCGCCAGTGGCTGCAGCCGATGCAGGAGCAGGCCTTCTCGCTGGCCACCGAATCCGACCGCCGGGTTGCGATCAACATGTCCCACACCATTCGGACCAGCGAAGCGGACTAGCGGCCGCTCCCACGCGAGCCGTGTGGCTTGCGTCTTCTCTCCCTACTGTTGCGCCGAGACGGCTTCCTGTGCGGGCTGGTGGCCGAATGGTGCCCTACGCGGCGACGACCTTGATCGGCTTGACGTCGAAATGCGCGATTACCGGCACGTGGTCCGAAGGCTTCTCCCAGGCGCGCACGTGCTTCTCGATGTTGGTCGATATCAGGAGATCGGTTGCTTCGGGCGACAGCATCAGGTGATCGATACGAATGCCGTGATTCTTCGGCCAGGCGCCGGCCTGATAGTCCCAGAACGAGTAGTGTGACGCCGCGTCGGTCGTTGCCCGCACCGCATCGGTGAGGCCCAGCTGCTCCAGACGCCGAAAGGCAGCCCGCGTCCGCGGCAGAAAGAGCGCGTCGTTCTGCCACACGCCCGGATCCCAGCAGTCGTGCGGTTCGGGGATCACATTGAAGTCGCCGGCCAGAATCAGCGGTTCTTCCAGCATCAGCCGCGCTGCGGCGAAGGCCTGGAGCCGCTCCATCCAGGCCAGCTTGTAGGTGTATTTCTCGGTCTCCGGCGGATTGCCGTTCGGGAGATAGAGCGAGCAGACCCGGATCACGCCCCCGGTCACCGAGAAGACGCCCTCGATGAAGCGGGACTGCAGATCCTCGTCATCGCCCGCAAGCCCGTTCGTGACCTCGTCCGGCTTGATGCGGGACAACAGGGCGACCCCGTTGAAGCCCTTCTGGCCGTGGGTGAAGACGTGGTAGCCAAGCGCCTCGATCTCTGCCCTGGGAAACCCTTCGTCCACGGTCTTGATCTCCTGCAGGCAGGCAATGTCGGGTCGGGATTCCTGCAACCAGGCGAGAAGCGCATCGATCCGGGCCCTGACGCCGTTGATGTTCCAGGTCGCGATCTTCATGGTCTCTCTCTCCTGCGTAGGTGCAACGCTGTCTTAATGCGCGCCGGGCGCGTTGACAAACGCAGCGTGAGATCATTGGCCGCCGCCACGCTTGCAGGCCCAAGGCACGGTGCAGGCGCAGGCACCCCAATGTGATCAGACAGGCAAGCTTGCTGAGCTCGAGGTGGCGCCAGCGGGAATCCGCCAACGGCGATACACCTTTGCTTCCGGTTGCGCTAAGTCAGCACGTCACGTCACCGATTGTCGAAGAGAAGGAGCGAGTCCGGAGCATGATCCAGACGCTCGCCACATACTGGCCGCACATTTTCGCCGTTCTCTCTGTTGTCCTCGGGGTTCCCGCTGCGATCCACGCGACCATGACGAAGGACGAGGTGCGCGCAGCGCTCGGCTGGGTGGGTGTCATTGTCCTGTCCCCCGTCCTTGGTGCCATCATTTACGCTGTCGCGGGAATCAATCGGATCCGGCGCAGTTCCATCGGCCTTCAGCGTTCGCTCCTGAAGGACAGGACGGCCGATGCGCTCCAGCGCTTCGATGTCACCGACACCCTGGTCGCCGAACGTTTCGGCCAGCGCTTCTGCTCGCTCAAGACTCTTGGTGACAAGGTCAGCCGCCACCACATGTCGGCCGGCAATAGGATCGTCATGCTGGAAGGGGGCGACAGCGCCTATGCGCGTATGCTGGACGCCATCGCCGGCGCGCAGCGGTCCATCCTGCTGGAGACGTACATTTTCGACAGGGATCCGGTCGGCCTGCGCTTCGCCGATGCTCTGATCGCAGCCGTGCAGCGCGGCATCGCGGTACGTGTGCTGATCGACGCGGTTGGCGCGCGCTATTCCGTCCCCAGCATCGTCGGCTACCTCAGAAAGGGCGGCGTCACCACGCGCACCTTCAACGGCAATATCGTCATGGGCTTGCGGCTGCCCTATGCCAACCTGCGAACGCACCGCAAGATCCTGGTGGTCGATGGCAGCGTGGTCTTCACCGGCGGCATGAACATCCGTGCGGGATTCACCGCGGAATTTGCAAAAGGCGAGGAGGCCCACGATACGCATTTCGAGGTTCGCGGTCCGGTCGTCGCCGATCTCCTGCACGTCGCCTGCGAGGACTGGCAGTTTGCCAATGCCGAGATCCTGGAGGGCGAAGCCTGGGGCATCACCCCGCCGCCCGACAGCGAGCGCAAGGCCCCGATGATCATGCGGGTCATACCCACGGGCCCGGACCGCGCAAACGAAGCCAACCACAAGATGATCATGGGCGCGATTTCGGTTGCCCGCCGAAGCATCCGGATCATGTCGCCCTATTTCCTGCCGGACCGCGAACTGGTGAGCGCGCTGGTGACGGCCGCGCTGCGGGGCGTCCGCGTCGATATCGTGGTGCCGGCCGTCAACAACCTCACGCTTGTCGATCGCGCCATGACCGCGCAGTTCGACCAGGTGCTGAAAGGCGGCTGCCGCGTGTGGCGGGCACAAGGCGCGTTCAACCATTCCAAGCTGCTGACCATCGACGGACGATGGTCCTATATCGGATCCTCGAACATCGATCCCCGATCGCTTCGGCTGAACTTCGAGATCGACCTCGAAGTGCTTGACGCCAGTTTCGCAGCCGATCTCGAGCGGCGTTTCGAAGACATCCGCAGCGCGTCGAATGAGGTGACCCTGACGGGGCTTCGGGCACGACCGTTGGTGACGCGATTGCTCGACCGGGTCCTCTGGCTGGGGTCACCCTATCTCTAGGTCACCATCTTTCAGCTGCCTGATCGTTACAAATCATTGACTTCAGAGTGGTTTCGTACCCAGAGTCTCAGATCCGGGCACAGCGGACGTCAGATCGAGAAGCTGGTCCCGCAGCCGCAACTGGCAACGGCGTTCGGATTGCGGATCTGGAAGGATTGTCCGAGGAGATTGTCAACGAAGTCGATCTCGGAGCCTTCCATATAGACGAGCGACAGGCTGTCGATCAGCACCTTGGCATCTCCTTTTTCGAGAACCAGGTCGTCGTCCGAGCCGTCGTCGACCAGGTCGAACTTGTAGGAAAATCCAGAGCAGCCGCCGCCTTCGACGGAGACGCGCATGGCGTGCTTGTCACTGTCCGCCTTGAGGATCGTAGCGATGCGCTTTGCTGCAGAATCGGACAGCGTTACGGTGGCGTCGGTCATGTCGTGTCTCCTGCCGGGGTCAAGATCCGGAGAGTTTGTCGTAACTTACGAAGGAATCCGTATCCATGGTCTGCGCGGCAGCTACCAAACGCATGATTTACAACGGATCATGGCAAAGGGCGGCAGTCCGCGCTTTCATGCGGGCAAGACTATAGGTATGAAGGCTTTAAAACCGCGTCAATGGGATGCTGCATGCAAATGGCTTTGGATAAGGATGCACTGGGTTTCGGCGCGGGCCAGCGGGCCGTTTTTGCGTCCGATCCATGGACCAGCCGGGGACGGCTTTACCCTGAAGGGACGAGCACCACACGTTCGGACTTTCAGCGCGACCGCGACCGCATCGTCCACACCACGGCCTTTCGGCGCCTGAAGCACAAGACGCAGGTTTTCATCGCAGCCGATGGCGACCATTACCGTACCCGGCTGACGCACACGATCGAGGTAGCCCAGATCGCCCGCGCGCTCGCCCGCGCCATGCGCCTTGACGAGGATCTGGCGGAGGGCGTGGCGCTTGTTCATGACTTTGGCCATACGCCATTCGGCCACACGGGCGAAGACGCGCTCCAGGAAGTGCTCGCGGCCTATGGTGGTTTCGACCACAATGCGCAGTCGCTTCGCATCGTCACCAAGCTCGAGCGTCGCTATGCCGAGTTCGATGGGCTCAATCTGACATGGGAAAGCCTCGAGGGCCTGGTCAAGCACAACGGACCCCTGACAGGCCCGTCCGCCGATCCGCGGCACCCCGTCGTTCCCCAGCCGATCCTCGACTATTGTGCCCTCCATGATCTGGAACTGGGAACGTTTGCAAGCCTTGAGGCGCAGGTCGCGGCGATCGCCGACGATATCGCCTACAACACGCACGACATCGATGATGGCCTGCGCTCGGGCTATCTCACCTTCGACATGCTGGAGGAAATCCCGTTTCTTGCAGGCCTCATGCGGGAGGTGCGGGAGAAGTATCCGAACCTCGAGGCTGCGCGGTTCACGCACGAAATCATGCGCCGCCAGATCACGGCCATGGTCGAGGACGTGATCGGTGTGGCGCAGACAAACCTGCGTGAGCTTCGCCCGGAGAGCGCGACCGATATCCGCATGGCAGGGCGCGTCGTCGCGACGTTCTCGCCCGCGATGGGAGAGACCGACCGGCAGATCAAGCGCATGCTGATGACCCGGATCTACCGGCATGCCGATGTCATGCGGGTCCGGGAGAACGCGGCCCGGATCGTGGTCGATCTTTATCACGCCTTCATGGCCGAACCGCGCGAGATGCAGAAGCACCACTGGACAGATCAGATTGCCGGTCTCGCAGAGCCTGCCAAGGCGCGCCACGTGGCGGATTACATTGCCGGAATGACCGATACCTACGCGATTTCGACGCATCGGCGCTTGTTTGACCACACTCCGGATTTGCGCTAGAGCGCGACCCACCCGCCCGATCGCGCATCCCGGTACGCCGAGAGCCGGGCCCCTGATGCGGACCGCGGCCTGAAGAGGCGCGCCCTCTCTGACGATGGATATCATGAACATTTACGCCGACCTTGAAGCCAGAGTGAAAAAAGTCCTTGAAACGATTGATGTCGTTCAGGAAAAAGGTTCGAAGGTTGATGTCTCGCGCGTGGCGGTGGAAACGCCGCGGGATCCGAGCCATGGCGATGTTGCGACCAATGCGGCCATGGTGCTGGCCAAGCCGCTCGGCACGAACCCGCGCGGGCTGGCCGACGCGATTGCTGCCGCGCTGCGGCAGGACGCCGATATTGCCGAGGTCTCGGTTGCCGGGCCCGGCTTCATCAATCTGCGCCTCTCCGTCGGCTACTGGCAGCGTCTCCTGGCCGCGATCGTCAAGGCGGGGAACGACTATGGCCGCAGCACGGTCGGCGCCGGGCGGAAGGTCAATGTGGAGTATGTCTCGGCAAATCCGACCGGTCCGATGCATGTCGGGCACTGCCGCGGCGCCGTGGTCGGCGACACCTTGGCGAACCTTCTCGCCTTTGCCGGCTGGACCGTGACGAAGGAATACTACATCAACGACGCGGGTTCGCAGATCGATGTGCTGGCGAAGTCTGCCATGCTGCGCTATCGCGAAGCGCTCGGTGAAGCGATCGGCGAAATCCCGGCTGGTCTCTACCCGGGCGACTACCTCGTTCCGGTCGGGCAGGCACTGGCGCAGGAATTCGGCGAGAGCCTTCTCGGCATGCCCGAAGACCGCTGGATGCCACTTGTGAAGGAACGGACCATCGCCGCGATGATGGCGATGATCCGCGAGGATCTGGCCGCACTCAACGTGCACCACGACATCTTCTTTTCGGAACGGACGCTTCACGCCGACGGCGCGCAGCGGATCCGCTCGGCGATCAACGATCTGACCTTCAAGGGGCACGTCTACAAGGGAAGCTTGCCGCCGCCGAAGGGGCAGGTGCCGGAAGACTGGGAAGATCGCGAGCAGACGCTGTTCCGCTCGACGGATGTCGGAGATGACATCGACCGTCCGCTGATCAAGTCGGACGGCTCCTACACCTATTTCGCTGCCGACGTCGCCTACTTCAAGGACAAGTTCGATCGCTCCTTCGACGAGATGATCTATGTGCTGGGCGCCGACCATGGCGGCTATGTGAAGCGGTTGGAAGCCTTGGCACGGGCGGTGTCGGGCGGCTCGGTCAAGCTGACCGTGCTTCTCTGCCAGCTCGTCAAGCTCTACCGCAACGGCGAGCCTGTGAAGATGTCGAAGCGGTCCGGCGATTTCGTCACCCTGCGCGACGTCGTGGATGAAGTCGGCCGCGACTCCGTGCGGTTCATGATGATCTACCGGAAGAACTCGGAGCCTCTGGATTTCGACTTCGCCAAGGTCACCGAGCAGTCGAAGGACAATCCGGTCTTCTACGTGCAGTATGCGCATGCGCGCTGCCGTTCGATCTTCCGTCAAGCTGCCGAGGCCTTCCCGGACCTCGACCTTGCGGCCGTCGATTTTGCCGAGGCGCTGGGCACCCACATAGCGGATCCCAGCGAGTTGCAGTTGATCGCAAAACTGGCAGAGTATCCCCGTATCGTCGAATCGGCGGCACTCGCGCAGGAGCCGCACCGCATCGCATTTTATCTTTATGATCTGGCCAGCGCGTTCCATGGGCATTGGAACAAGGGCAAAGATTTTCCGGGCTTACGCTTTATTAACGATAAAAGTAGAGAATTGAGCCTTGCCAGACTAGGACTGGTGCATGCGGTTGCCTCCGTTCTGAGGTCCGGCCTTGATATTACAGGCACGGATGCCCCGAACGAGATGCGATAGCATGTCACCATTTCCCCATATTGGACTGGCACGACCGGCCCAGTATTTGTGAGTGGAGCGAATGGCAGACAAACAGTTGGCACGAAGCGCGGATGTGGACCCGAACTCGTTTCCGGATGAAGATCCGTTGAGCGAGCTGGCCCGCATTGTCGGCTACGACAATCGTCCCGCCCTGCAGCAGCTTCAGGAGCTGGAGCGTCATCGGGAAGCGGTTCGCTACGACCCGATCGTTGATCTCGAAGAAGAGCTGATGCGGGAGTTCGAGGCGTACGATACGCCGGTCGTGCCCGATGTCGCGACGCCAGAGCCCGTCGTGCACATGCCGCCCGTCGCGCAGATGCCCCTTGTCGTGGAGCCCGTCGCCGTTCAGCCGCCAGTTCGCGCGCCGCAGCCGGTGCAGCCGCAGCCGCGCCCTGTCGAGCCCACCTTCGAGATGCAGCCCGAGCCGGTTGCGCATCATAATTCCGAACCGGAATATTCCGCGGTGCGCCGTTCCGAGCCCGCGATCGACCTGGGCGATGAACTCGAAATGTCGCTGGGTTCTTCGCCGCAGCCGGTCGTTGCACCCCCAATGCCGGTCGAGCCGGTTCGCCAACCCGTCCGCCCCCACGTGGATGCCCTGCTGCAGACCGTCGAGCAGTTCGCCGTTCCGCATGCGCCGGCTCGTCCTGCTGTCGCTGCCGAGGCGGCACGGAAAAACAACTTCCCCTTCACGCCGAACTTCAGCCGCGCGACGCCGGTGGCTCTCAGCAGCGGGGCCAATCGCACCTTTGCGACACCCCTGCCGCCGGCCCCCGTCGTGGCTCCCGCCGCTCCGGTCCTGCCGGCTGCGGCTCCCACGATGGCTGTTGCGCCGTCCAAGGTCGAGCCCGTCATGCAGGCGCAGGCTCCCGTAGCCGCTGCCGCCGTCGTTGCCGCTCCGATCGCGGCACACTTTGTCCAGCCTGCGCCCGCCGTTGCTGCAGAGCCCGAGCCGGATTTCAACTTCGATGATTTCGAGATCGATCTATCCGATATCGACATCGAGCTGGATATGGCGGCGGACGAGGTTGCCCCGATCGAGGAGCCGGTCGAAGCCTTCACCGAAGCCGAACTGCCCTTTGATCCCTCGATGATTGCCGAAGCCGATTACGGCGTGACGGCAACCGGCGACATCGACGTGCCCCAACTCCCCGTGATCGAAGAGCAGAATCTCCAGCTCGATGCCGGTGACTACGATCTGGATATCGATGCCGAAATGGCACAGATCTTCAGCGCCGGTCGCCAGGAATCGGAGCGCGGAAACAGCGACGTCGCAACGGCCGTTGCGGCAGGCGTCGCGGGCGCTGCCGCCCCGGCGCGGTCTTCGCACGAAGAATTTGCCGATTTCGAACGGGCGATGGAAGAAGATTTCCGGCGTTCGATCAGCCAGCGCCAGGAGGTCATCGGGCAGGGCGATCGTTCGTACGAGCCGGCCCACGGGAACGACAACGACGTGCGTCCGCGCGGCAAGCTCTTCCTCCTCGCCGGTGCTGCCGCCATCGTGCTGATCGCCGGTGGCGTCGGCGCCTATACGATGATGGGCAGTGTCGGTGCGACCTTTGCGAGCTCCGAGCCCCAGATCATCCTTGCCGACAAGGCTCCGACCAAGATGGTTCCTCTTGAGAAGGGCGGCAAGACCGTGCCCAATCAGGACAAGGCCGTCTACGACCGGGTTGCCGGTGCGCAGGAAGAGGCGCCCCAGCAGGGGACCCTGGTCTCCTCGACCGAAGAACCCATCGACGTTGTCCAGCGGACGTTGACCCCGGAGAGCCTGCCGCTCGAAGGCGCAAACGGCCTGGACGGCATGCCCGCCGACGACGAAGGCGCGGATCGTCTGATGCCGGAAGATGGCGACGCCCAGGCCACGGCAGCAGCCGAGGATGCGGTGCCCGCCGTTGCGCCGCGCAAGGTCCGCACGATGATCGTGCGCCCCGACGGAACGCTTGTCGCCCGCGAAGAAACCGCACCGGAAGAGGCACCCGTTGTCGCGGCGGCTGCCCCCACGGGCAAGACGGTGAAAGCCGGCACGCCCACGCCGAACACGGCAGCCCTGGCAACGCCCGCGCAGGACGAAGTCGGCGCGCTCGCTGCCGCAGCCGACGCGACGGTGTCGAACGTTTCGGCCCAGACCGCCAAGGCGCAGCCGCTTCCCGAAGCACGTCCTGTGACGAAGCCGGTCGAGACTGCCAAGGCAACACGCAAGCCTGTCGATACGTTCGCGACGTCGACGACGCCGGCGAGCGCAGCAGCCAGCGGTGCGCCGAGCGCACCGGCCGACACGTCGCCGGTTCAGACCGCGTCGATCGCACCCGGCAGCTACGTCGTTCAGGTCGCCTCCCTCCCGTCGGAAGCCGAAGCGCAGAAGTCCTACAAGAGCCTGTCCGGCAAGTTCGGAAGCGTCATCGCAGGCCGCGGTGTCGATATCAAGAAAGCCGACATCGCCGGAAAGGGCACGTACTATCGCGTCCGCATCCCCGCCGGCAGCCGGGACGAGGCAAACGCGCTTTGCTCCCGCCTGAAGAGCGCCGGCGGAAGCTGCCTGGTCACACGATAGGCGAAGACAGACACGTTTGAAGGGCGCGGCCGAGGCTGCGCCCTTTGTCGTTTGGAGGGAGTGTGCGGCTGGTCTCGCAATCTCCTTGCTCTGAGGCCCGATCCGTCCTTAAACCATCCGTGGATGTCGAACAGAAAAGCATGAGGAAACGCCATGAGCGGATCGAAAGCATTCATCTCGGGCTGTAAGGGCCTCGCGCTGACGGCTGATGAGAAATCGTTTTTCGCGGATGAACGCCCGTGGGGCTTCATCCTCTTCGGGCGCAATATCGGCGAAGCCGCGCAGATTTCCGATCTCGTCGCGAGTCTGCGCGACAGCATCGGCAATCCCGAGGCGTTCGTGCTGATCGACCAGGAAGGCGGTCGCGTCCAACGTATCCGCCCGCCGCTCGCCGGAGCCTATCCGAATGCGGCGGCCATCGGCGCTCTGTTTCACACCGATCCGGCCAAGGGGCTGCGGGCTGCCTGGCTAATGTCCCGGCTGCATGCCTTCGATCTCATGCGCTACGGGATCAACGTGGACTGCCTGCCGGTGCTCGACGTGGCGGCCGAAGGCATGAGCGAGGCGATCGGCAATCGCGCCTATTCGCGCGATCCGCAGGCCGTTGCCGCGCTCGGAGCGGCCGCTGTGGAAGGGCTGAAGGCTGGCGGAATGTTGCCTGTCATGAAGCACATGCCGGGCCACGGTCGCGCGCTCGTCGATTCGCATCACAAACTTCCCGTGGTGGATCGGAGCTTCGAGGAGCTGGCGATCAGCGATTTCGTACCGTTCGTCGCGCTGAAATCCGAGGTCATGGCCATGTCGGCGCATATCGTCTTCACGGCCATCGATCCCGATCGGCCTGCGACGACGTCGCGAAAGGTGGTCGATGAGGTCATCAGGGGGCATATCGGGTTCGACGGGCTGCTGATGTCCGATGACGTGTCGATGAACGCGCTCGCGGGTGACATGGAAACGCGGGCGAGGGGCATCATCGAGGCGGGCCTCGATCTCGTTCTTCACTGCCACGGTATCATGGAGGAGATGCAGGCCGTCTCTCGCGTCGTTCCGGAACTGTCGGGTCCGTCGCTCCGGCGCGCGGATATCGCGGCATCGAGTTTCCGCGCGACCGATGCTTCCGACGATGTGGCCCTGCGCGCCGAGTTCGCGGAGATGTTCCCGAGTGTCTGAGGTTTCGCGAACCGGAAAGCGATATCGAAAGCCTCCGCAATGATCGTGGGCGATGGTCGCGATGGCGTGCGCGGTCGTATCCCGGATGAGGCGCGATGGGAGGCCGACGAGCGTGCGCTTCACGAGGCGGAGCTGGTGGTCGATATTGCCGGCTTCGAAGGTCCGCTGGATCTCCTGCTGCATCTGGCGCGAAATCAGAAAGTGGACCTCTCGCGTATCTCCGTCCTCGCTCTGGCGGAACAGTACATCGCCTTCATTGAAAGCGCGCGCTCGATTCGGTTGGAACTCGCGGCCGATTATCTCGTCATGGCGGCGTGGCTCGCCTTCCTGAAATCCCGCCTTCTCATTCCCCAGCCGCACAAGGATGACGGACCTTCGGGCGAAGAAATGGCGTCTGCGCTTGCCTTTCGGCTCAAGCGGCTCGAGGCGATGCGCGACGCCGCCACCCGGCTGGTCAATCGCAACCGGCTCGGCCGGGACGTCTTTGCGCGCGGTGCACCCGAACATATACCGGTCGAGCGCACCTCCGCTTACGAGGCGTCCCTGTATGATCTTCTTCAGGCCTATGCGAGCTTGCGCCAGCGCGAGGCGGTCATGCAGGTGACCATCGAGCGGCGTCAGGTCTGGTCGCTTGCGGATGCGCGTCTGATTCTTGCGCGCCTGACGGGCGGGCTGTCCGACTGGACGGTGCTCGACCACTTCCTGCTGCGCTATGTCGGAGACCCCGGGCAGCGCGTGAGCGCCATCGCCAGCGCTTTTGCGGCGTCGCTCGAAATGGTCCGCGAGGGTAGGCTGCAGATCCGCCAGGAAGAGGCCTTTGCGCCCCTCTATGTCCGGCTGGGCGATAATCCGATGACCGAGGCCGACATCGCAGAACTGGAAGCGCGCAATGGCTGAGATCGAGGAGGACGACGTCCTCGTCCGGCACGACCACGGCGTTCATCGAGCCCACGAACTCGAACGCATCGCCGAGGCGCTGGTCTTTGCCGCCGCTCAGCCGGTTTCCGAAGTCTACCTCGCGCAACGCCTTCCGGAAGGCACGGATGTCCGCAGCATCATGCTGCGCCTGAAGTCTGTCTACGCGACCCGCGGGGTCAACCTTGTTCAGGTAGACGACCACTGGGCGTTCCGAACGGCGGCGGATCTCTCTTTCGCTTTGTCGTCGGACGCGCAGGAGGTGCGCAAATTGTCGCGGGCAGCGCTCGAGATCCTCTCCGTCATTGCCTATCACCAGCCGGTGACGCGCGCCGAAATCGAGGATATCCGCGGCGTCCAGACGTCCAAGGGGACGCTGGACGTGCTGATGGAAGCCGGTTGGGTTCGGTTTCGCGGTCGCCGCCGGACCCCCGGGCGTCCGGTCACCTTTGCGACGACACGCGATTTTCTCGATCATTTCGGTCTCGAGAACCTGCGGGATCTGCCGGGACTGGAGGAATTGAAGGGTGCGGGCCTGCTTGCCGGGCGCATCCCGCCCGACTTCCAGATACCGCTTCCGCCGGGGGATGACGAACCGTCCGACGACGAGGATCCGATCACCGCCCTCGACCTTGAAGAGCTCGGCCTTCTCCCGCCGAGCGGCGACGAGCCCGCCTGATCGACCGCCATTCAGCGGGGCGTGCTGCAGCTCGGCTCGCGCCGGATTGAACAGCGCGAGCATTGCGCGCCATCGCCGTTTCCTTTAGATCTTTGTTCGAAAAGCAGGACTGCGTTTCTGCAAGAGAATCGCATCGGCGGACAAAGACCAAGGGCTGGGCAAGCGGCAACGCCGGCCATATCCCGGAGACAAGTGGAACAGGGCAGGCAGGCCATCCGGGATGGGTTTGTCGGATTTGCAGGGAGTTTACGAGTATGGGTTCATTCAGCATCTGGCACTGGCTCATCGTGCTGGTCGTCGTCCTGCTGCTCTTCGGTCGCGGCAAGATCCCGGAACTGATGGGTGATGTCGCCAAGGGCATCAAGAGCTTCAAGAAGGGCATGACCGACGACGAGACGGATGTTGCCGACAAGACCGGTTACGACAAGCCGGGCTACGAGAAGAGCCCCTACGACAAGACCGCTCCGATCGATCCGCGCACCGTCGAACATAAATCCGACGAAGTACGCTGATCAGGCAGTTCGGGTGCCCGGCAAACCGGCGCGGCCCCTTGTGATGTGCGGAGTTCCTGAGAATGCTTGACGTCGGCTGGACCGAGCTTGTTGTCATTGCCATCGTCCTGATTATCGTCGTTGGCCCGAAAGACCTTCCGCCGATGCTCCGGACCTTCGGCAAGATGATGTCGAAGATGCGTGGCGTGGCAGCTGACTTCCGCCACCAGTTCGACGAGGCGCTGCGTGAAGCGGACCTCGACGACGTGCGCAAGACGCTGAGCGAGGCGCAGAAGCTCAATCCGGCAAACAGCCTGCGGGAGGCGATGAACCCGCTTCGGCAGATGGGCAACGACATCAAGGCGGATCTCCAGAAGGCGACCCGGCCGGATGAGAAGGCTGCGCCTGTGATGTCGGAGATCCCGCCGGCGCCGGAGATTGCGGCCTCGGTCGCGACACCGCCGGAGCAACCGTCGGCGCCGGGTGCGGACGTCGCGCCCCTCGCAGCCTCTGCCCATCCCGCGGCGTCGGAACCGGTCGTCCCGTTCCCTGGCAATCCTGTGCCGGTCGCGGCTGCCCCCGTGATCCCTGTCACGTCGCCTGCACCCTCTTTGCCGTCAGCCGACGTGACGATGCCGGCCACGAGCGCTGCTGCCGTGCCGCTTGCCGACGGCGCGCGCGTCAGCCCGAAACCACGCAAGCGCGCCGTCAAGGCGGAAAACGCGGGCGGTGCGGAAAGCGCGGCAAATCAGGAGAAGCCTGTTGCGCCGATTCGCAAGGCGGTCGCCAAGGCTGCGGTCGATGGAGCGCCGGCCAAGCCGCGCAAACGCGCGCAAGCGCTCGCAGGCGAAGCCGGGGTGGCCGAGATCGGCGCAAAGATCAGCCGACGGAAAAAGGCGGTCGCCGCGGATGCGGCTCCTGAAACACCGATCACGCCGAAGAGCGGAGACGAGGCATGAGCGCCGATCTCGAAGACAAGCCCCAGCCGCTTCTCGATCACCTCATCGAGCTGCGAACCCGTCTGATCTGGGCCGTCGGCGCGTTCTTTGTGGCATTCCTTGTCTGCTTCTTCTTCGCCAAGCAGATCTTCAATGTGCTCGTGCAGCCCTACAAGTGGGCCGTGTCCTGGGCCGGTCTCGATCATCGCGCGGCAGGTCTGATCTACACCGCGCCGCAGGAATTCTTCTTCACGCAAATCAAGGTCGCCATGTTCGGCGCTTTGGTGATCGCCTTTCCGATGATCGCGACGCAGCTGTACAAATTCGTGGCGCCGGGTCTCTACAAGAATGAGCGCGCCGCTTTCCTACCCTTTCTCATCGCGTCGCCGCTGCTGTTCCTGCTCGGTGCGGCGCTCGTCTATTTCTTCTTCACGCCGATGGTGATGTGGTTCTTCCTCAACATGCAGCAGGAGGGCGGGCAGGGCGAAGTCTCGATCCAGCTTCTGCCGAAGGTCTCGGAATATCTGAGCCTGATCATGTCGTTGATCTTCGCCTTCGGTCTGGTGTTCCAGCTTCCCGTGATCACGACGCTTCTCGCGCGCGTCGGCTTCGTCACGGCGGCGACCCTGGCGGCAAAGCGGAAATATGCAATCGTGATCTCGTTCATCGCGGCGGCCATACTCACCCCGCCAGATCCCGTCTCCCAGATCGGCCTTGCGATCCCGGCCATCCTTCTCTACGAGATTTCCATCTATACGGCCCGACTCATCGAGCGCCAGCGCGCCAGGGATGCGGCGTCGCGAGAGCTTGCGGAAGCCGACGACCAGACCGATTGACCTTCCTCCAGGAAGAGAGACGGCAATGACGCGGCCGGCAGGTCGGCGATGTCGTCCGCGTTTTCTGCAGGGTGTCGGGTCTCTCACATTCGGAGACTGATCGATGCTCGATATCAAATGGGTGCGGGACAATCCCGAAGCGCTTGACGCCGCACTGGCAAAGCGTGGCGCTCCCGCACAGGCGTCCAGCCTGGTCGCGCTTGACGAGAAGCGCCGAGGCCTCGTGCAGGCGCTTCAGGACATGCAGTCCCGTCGCAATGCTGCCTCCAAGGAAATCGGGGCAGCGATGGCCCAGAAGAACGCGGAGCTGGCTGATCGTCTGAAAGCCGAGGTCGCCGAACTGAAGACCGCGATGCCGGCGCTCGAGGACCAGACGCGCACGGTGGATGCCGAACTCCACGACGTGCTCTCCCGTCTCCCGAATATACCGCTTGACGATGTCCCGGTCGGCGCCGACGAGCATGCGAACGTCGTTTCCCGCACGGTCGGTGAGCGTCCTGGCTGGAATCACAGAGCGCTTGAGCATTACGAAATCGGCGAAGCGCTGGGCTACATGGATTTCGAGCGCGCCGCAAAATTGTCGGGCTCCCGCTTCACCGTGCTGACGGGGCCTCTCGCCCGCCTGGAGCGCGCCCTCGGCCAGTTCATGATCGACCTTCATACGGGCGAGCATGGCTATACCGAGGTGTCCTCGCCGCTAATGGTGCGCGATGACGCGATGTTCGGCACCGGCCAGCTGCCCAAATTTGCCGAAGACCTGTTCCGCACGACCGACGGCCGCTGGCTCATCCCGACCGCCGAGGTGACCCTAACCAATCTCGTACGGGAAGAGATCATCGAGGCCGAAAAGCTGCCCCTGCGGTTCACGGCGCTGACACCATCCTTCCGCTCCGAAGCCGGTTCGGCGGGGCGCGATACCCGCGGCATGCTGCGCCAGCACCAGTTCTGGAAATGCGAGCTCGTGTCCATCACCGATGCCGAGACGTCGATCGACGAGCATGAGCGGATGACGGCCTGTGCCGAAGAGGTGCTGAAGCGCCTCGGACTTCATTACCGGGTCATGACGCTCTGCACCGGCGATATGGGGTTCGGTGCGCGCAAGACCTACGACCTCGAAGTCTGGCTTCCGGGCCAGAATACCTTCCGCGAGGTGTCTTCATGCTCCGTCTGTGGGGATTTTCAGGGGCGGCGCATGAACGCGCGCTACCGCTCGAAGGACGACAAGGCGTTGAAGTTCGTTCACACGCTGAACGGTTCGGGCACCGCGGTCGGCCGGGCCATGATCGCGGTCATGGAAAACTACCTGAACGAGGACGGCTCCGTTACCGTGCCGGATGCACTTCGGCCGTATATGGGCGGCCTGACGCGTATCGAAGCGGCGCGCTGACACGAGCGCCCGCGCCGTCTGGTGGCGGGCAACGGGCAACGGGCAGGGGGCAGGGGGCAGCGTAACGTGGGGAGGGATGCAGGCTTATGGCAACGCGGTTTCTAGAGCAGGAAGGGTTTGCTGCGCTTGTCCTGCGTCTGCGGGCGGAAGGCATCACCAACAAGGGCTTGCTCAACGCCGTCGAGGAGACGCCGCGGACACAGTTCGCCCCGGCGCCCTACCAGAAGGAAGCTCTGTCTCCCCGTATCGTGCCGCTGGACTGCGGCTCGTTCATGGAAGGGTATGATTTCGCGGTGCGAACGCTGCACGCGCTTGGCGTGAAGCCCGGACAGCGCATCCTCGAGATCGGCACGGGCAGCGGTTTCACAGCCGCCGTGATGGGACGGATCGCCGAGCGGGTCCTCAGCTACGAGCGCTACAAGACACTGGTGACGAACGCGCAGGCAAGCCTCGAAAAGCTCGGGATTCGCAATGTCATCGTCCGGCAGGCCGATGGCAGTGCAGGCTTGGTCGGCGAGGGAACCTTCGACCGCATTCTCGTGACCACCGCCTTCGACAGCCTGCCGCGTGTATTCTCGGATCACCTCGTCTCCGGCGGCGTGCTTCTCGTGCCGATCATGGTGAGCGAAACCGAGTGCCGCATGGTCCGTCTGACCCGGACCGGAAGCCGTTTCGACCGTGAGGATCTCTTCGAAGCGCCGTATCTTCCGATCGTCCCGAAAATGGCGGCGTTCCTGTAAGACTCATCCCCTTCAGCCGGTAATCGGTAAGGCGCTCTCGACGAGGCGTCGGCTGTGTCCATTCTCCAAGCATTAACAGAGTGTTAATATTCTCCAGCTTCGCGCAAGCCTTGCGATCTACCTCATGGTGGACCTCAAGAGCTTCGCAGAGGTGCAGGCTCCCGAGGCGTGAAGGCGCAAGGAGCATGTTCATGCAGATTGCAGGCAAGACGATCATCGCGACCAACGACGCCGGCCAGCGGGCGCCGCGTTCGCCCGTTCGTCCCGACGTCGAAAATCGCGAGCCCACGACCCCCGTCGTTTCGATCGGTGGCAGCTACGATCCCTCGTCGCGTGTCTCGTTGTCCGCGGAAACCCTTCTCTTTCTTTCGCGCACCAAGCGCGCCCAGGAAAAATACCCGCCTTTGACGCGCGAGGAGTGGAACAACAAGCTCTCGCCGCAGCTTGCCGCACGCGAATATCAGGCTTTTGGCAAGTATGGCGAGACCGGCGACTACAAGGCCTACTATCGCGGCTTCATCGACTATTACGACAACCTGCGTCCGGACGATCAGGACAGCCTTCGCTATTTCGGGACGCGCGATGCCGCTGTCGCAGGCCTGCGCTCTGCGGAATACGAGGACGAGTCGGGTCTCGAAGCCCCAGGGGGTTTCCAGACGCTGGTCGACGTGCTTCTGGACGGCGAGAAACCGTCTTTCTCCGAGCAGGGAACGGAGGCTCCAGCCGTGATGATCACGGGCGACAAGTTCGGCTGGGATACCGGATCCGTGTCCTACGAGGACGTCACCGAGAGCCGTGCGGAGCATTCCGAGATCGAGCGCTTCTATCGCGAAAGCTTTTGATCTGCTTGTGCATTTTCCTCGTTACAATCGACTTACGCTCGCCGAAAACCATAAAGTGTGAGCGGCTCTTAACCCGTCGGTAACTCTAATACGTTTTAATAAACCTACATCGGGGCTACGTTCCAAGTAGGTAAGCGTCATGCGTTTAAGTGTATCGTCATCTGTTCATAAATCGGTCGTCCGTCTGGGGGTGGCCGTTCTCCTGGCGAGCGCGGCGAGTGGCTGCAGTTCGGATTCGTCCCGGTTCGGAGGGCTGTTCTCACGCTCCGACCTGACGACCAATTCCATTCCGAGCGCTCCGGTGCCAGGTGGGGATATTGACGGCAGCGGCAACATGCCGCCCGTGTCCAATGCACGTCAGGCGGCTGTCAACCAAGCGTACCCGGATCCGGTCAGCGCCACGCCGGTGTCCCGCACACGGGTCGCATCAACGCCCATGAACGTTCAGCGCACGAGCCTGGCCGATCCGACCGTCGAGCCGACGCGTCGGCCGAGCGCACAGCCTTTCCCGTCGACCGCCTCATCCTCGCAGGGCCGGGTTCCGGCGCTTGCTGCGCCCGATCCGGTCACGACGGCGACCGTTCGCCCGTCGAGCGGCTGGTCCACCGTCAACGCACCTGCCGTCCTGATGCGGCAGGGCGATACGACAGCCTCGCTTGCCACCCGCTTCGGCGTGCCGGAGAAGGAAATCCTGAAGGCGAACGGCCTGAAGCGCGGTTCCGACGCGGAGCCGGGTCAGCGTATCCTGATCCCCACCTATGGGGCAGCGGGGAGTGCGGCGAAGGCATCGGCCTCGCAGGCCGCCACGGCCCTCGACATCGACAAGCAGAAGAACAAGCCGGTTCTCCCGGAGAATCGCGACGTCGCTATTCTGCCGACACAGACGCAGAGCCGCGAAAAGGGGTCTCTCGCCAACGGCGCGACGGCTGGCAAGCAGCCGATGACCGGCGAAGGCGACGCGGCCGGAACCTATACGGTGAAGGCTGGCGACTCGCTGAACCGTATCGCGAAGGCCAATGGCGTTTCCGTCGATCAGCTGCGCGCCGAGAACGGCCTGACGAGCGGCGCGATCCGCGTCGGCCAGGCTCTGAAGCTGCCGAAGACGTCGTCGGTTGCCCGCAACACGGCGCAGCCCGGAACGGACGCGGTCACCACCGCTTCCGTCGCCCCGAAGGCTGCCGCGCCGAAGGTCGAGAAGCCCGCTAAGGTCGAGCAGGCGAAGGCCGATGCGTCCAAGCCGACGGAATATACGCCGGCCGTCGCCAAGCAGTCGGTCAACGAGGTCGCGGCCAAGGATGACGGTTCCGACGCACCGAAGGCCACCGGGATCAGCAAGTATCGCTGGCCGGTGCGGGGCGCGGTTGTCGCAGGCTATGGCGCCAATGTGGAAGGCAACCGAAACGACGGCATCAACATCTCCGTTCCCGAGGGCACCCCGATCAAGGCGGCCGAGAACGGCGTGGTCATCTACTCCGGCAGCAGCCTGAAGGAGCTCGGAAACGCCGTCCTGGTTCGCCACGACGATGGTACCGTCACGGTCTACGGCAATGCTTCGGAACTGAAGGTCCAGCGCGGCCAGAAGATCCAGCGCGGTCAGACGCTTGCAGCCTCCGGCATGAGCGGAACGGCGACACAGCCGCAGGTTCATTTCGAAGTCCGCAAGAACGCGACGGCGGTCAATCCCGCGAGCTATCTCGAATAGAACCTCACGACGTCCAGATGCAGCGATATCCCCGGCATGTCCGGGGATTTTGCATATGGGGTGTTGCTGTGATTGAGGACAGGTGTCTCAGCCGTCTCACGCGTCCGCGCCGCGTTCGCCCGCGTCTGCAATCCGCGTCCGCGTGCGGCCCGCCAGATCCTGGATGAACTGCCAGGCCACCCGCCCCGAACGTCCGCCGCGCGTGGTGCTCCATTCCAGCGCTTGTGCGTGAAGGGTCTCCTTGGAGACCGGAATCGCAAAATGCTCGGCATAGGCATCGATCATCGCGAGATAGTCGTCCTGGCTGCATTTGTAGAATCCGAGCCACAAGCCGAAACGATCCGACAGCGAGACCTTTTCCTCGACGGCTTCGGAAGGGTTGATCGCCGTGGAGCGCTCGTTCTCCATCATGTCGCGCGGCAAAAGGTGGCGGCGGTTGGAGGTGGCGTAGAGCAGGACATTGTCCGGTCGTCCCTCGATCCCCCCGTCGAGGACCGCCTTCAGGGATTTGTACGACGTATCGTCATGGTCGAACGAGAGGTCGTCGCAAAAGACGATGAACGGCACGGGGGCCGCTTTCAGAATGTCCATGAGCTGCGGCAAGGTCGCGATGTCCTCGCGATGCACCTCCACGAGCTTGAGCGGCACGCCGGTGCGCTGGATCACGGCAGCGTGGACGGATTTGACGAGCGAGGACTTGCCCATGCCCCGCGCGCCCCAGAGAAGGACATTGTTTGCCGGATATCCTCCGGCAAAGCGCAACGTGTTGTCGAGCAGGATGTCGCGAACATGATCGACGCTCTGGATCAGGGAGAGGTCGATCCGGTTCGGTCGCGCGACGGGCTGCAGATGTGCCCGCAATGGTGCCCAGACGAAGCACTCCGCAGCGTCGATCGTATTGACCGCGGGTGCGGGCCCCGCGATGCGCTCCACGGCCGCAGACAGCCTGCGAACCTCTTCCATCAGCCGTTCGAGTGTCGCTTCGCTCATATCAGTCTCCTCTCGCCCGCCATCGCTTCGGGTGCCTTCTCCGGCGTCCGGGCTGCGCTAACACGCGTCCTTGTCTGGGGAAAGGTCATCCGGCGGCTGAAAAGCCCTTCTGCGCCGGGATAAACTATGCGAGAGGCATGGTTCGGCGCGTTGCAATCGTAGCGGCCATTCTTATAGTGCGGCCATTCCGCGAAAGGGCGTTCCGCCTATCCGGCCGCAGTCGTTGTTATTTAAGGAGTGATCGATGTTCATTACGGAAGCTTTTGCGCAGACGCCTGGTGCAACCGGCGCTGGCGGCGCGGACATTCTCATGTCCATTCTGCCGTTCCTGCTGATCTTCGTCGTGATGTACTTCCTGATCATCCGTCCGCAGCGCGCTGCGCTGAAGCGTCGCGAGGAATTGTTGAAGAACATCCGTCGCGGCGATCAGGTCGTCACGGGCGGCGGCATCGTGGGCAAGGTCACGAAGGTCATCGACGACGGTGAACTCGAAGTGGAAATTGCTGACGGCATCAAGATTCGTGTGGTACGCAGTGGTGTGACCGAAGTCCGCGTCAAGGGCGAACCCGTCAAGGAATAACGGGCCGCTGGCGGCAACGACGACGATCCGATTGATCCACTGCGAAGCGCCGGGAGCGTCATGCCGCAAACCTCACGCTGGGGAACTGTTCTCGTCTGGCTCGTCGTTCTCGCGAGCTTCGTCGTGGCCCTGCCGAACGTGCTGCCACGTTCGCTTCTCGACAGCCTTCCGGCGTGGGTGCCCGCCCGGCAGGTGGCGCTCGGGCTGGATCTGTCCGGCGGTTCGCGCATCGTGCTCAAGGTCGAGCGGGATGATGTGGCGCGCACGCGGCTACAGGCTGCGACGGAGGCCGTTGCGGCCCAGTTGCGCAATGCCAATCTCGCCTTCACCGATCTTTCGGGCGTCGGCGAGGATATCACCTTTTCTCTCCAGGACACGGCCAAGGCTTCGACCTTGCCGCAGGTGCTGGCACCGCTGGTGGGCACGGTCGATCGCGGTCGTGGCGGCAAGGCCGTCAGCGAGTTGCGGTTCGTCGGCACGCAGGACGGCCAATCGCAGCTCAGTCTGACGCCGGAAGGCATCGATGCGCGTCTCGGCGATGCCGTGGCCGACAGCATCGCGGTCCTTGAGCGGCGGCTTGTGGAACTGGGCGTCGTCGCGCCGCGTCTCGGTCGGCAGGGGGCCGATCGGATCGTGGTGCAGGTTCCCGGCCTCTACGACTCCGAGCAGCTGAAGACCGTGCTCGCGCAAGGCGGTGAATTTTCGTTCCGCCTGGTGGATATGTCCACCACCGTCGAGACTGCTGTGAGCAATGCGCCGCCTGCCGGCTCCGAAGTTCTCTATTCCGCGGAAGATCCGCCGGTCGCCACGCTGGTCAAGCGCCAGCCAGTGGTCACGACGGCCGATGTCGCCGATGCCACGGCCGCAACCGACGGGCCGGATGGCGCTCCGGTCGTCGATCTCGTCTTTACCGAAGACGGCGCACGTCGCTTTGCCGAAGCGAGCAGGACGGCGGCCGGCACGACCATGGCGGTCGTTCTCGACGGTTCGGTGATCTCGACCCCGCTGATCCGTCAGGCCGTTACGGACGGGCGCATCCGACTTGCGCCGGAGATGACGCCGGAAGGTGCGCAGGATCTGGCGCTCGTGCTGCGTGCCGGCGCTCTGCCGGCCGCCATCACGGTTGCCGAAGAGCGCACCATCGGCGTGGGCCGCGGTTCCGACAGCATCGAGTCGATGCTCGTCGCCGGTGCGGTCGGCACGATCGTCATCATCGCCTTCATGGTCGGCTTCTACGGGCGGTTCGGCGTCGTCGCCAGCATTGCGGTCGTCCTCAATGTCATCATGATCGTTGCCGTTCTCACAGCCACGGGTTTGCCGCTGACGCTTCCAGGACTCGCCGGCATCGTGCTGACGATCGGCGTAGCCGTCGATTCCAACGTGCTCATCTTCGAGCGCTTTCGCGAAGAGGCTGCCGCGGGGCGGGATTTCCGCCAGGCAATCCAGCTTGGCTTTGCCCGCGCTTTCGGCGCAATCGTGGATGCGAACATCACGACGCTCATCGCCGCGATCATCCTTCTGTATCTCGGCAGCGGCGCCATTCGCGGCTTCGCGGTCACGCTGGCCATCGGCATTGTCACCACGCTGTTCACGGCGTTCACGCTGACCCGCGTGATGCTGGAGGCCTGGCAGCGGCGGCGGCCGCGCAAGCGCCTGCCGCGCGGCATCAAGACGGCGATGTTCGACCGCCTGTCGTTTCGGTTCATGGCGGCACGTCGTTTCGTGTTTTCCATCACGGCGGTCCTGTCGATCCTCACCGTCGTGCTCTTTGGTCTGTTCGGCATCAATCTCGGCATCGATTTTTCGGGAGGTTCCGTCATCGAGGTGCAGGCGCGGGAGGGGAACGCCAATATCGGCGATATTCGCGCGCGCCTCGACCAGCTTAACCTCGGTGACATTTCCGTCGAGCGATATGGCTCGTCGCGCGACGCGGTCATTCGCGTCCAGTCGCGGGACGGGGGGGAGAATGCCGAGCAGACGGCGGTTATTCTCATCCGCGACGAACTGGACAGCGCCTATGATCTGCGACGTGTCGAAGTGGTCGGTCCCACGGTCTCCGAGACGCTGACCCGTTCGGCGTCCATCGGCGTTGCCATCTCGCTGCTCGGCATCCTTCTCTACATCTGGGCGCGTTACGAGTGGCAGTTCGCGGCCGGTGCGATCGTCGCGACGCTGCACGACGTCGTTCTAACGATCGGGCTGTTCGTCGTGACGGGCATGGAGTTCAACCTTACGAGCGTCGCGGCTTTGCTGACCATTGTCGGCTATTCGCTGAACGACACGGTCATCGTGTATGATCGCATCCGCGAGAACCTCAACCGGTTTCCGCGCATGCCTCTGCCGATCCTGATCGACACTGCCATCAATCAGACCCTGTCGCGGACCGTGCTGACCGGTGCGACGACGCTTCTGGCTCTGGCGGCCCTGAGCATCTTCGGCAGCGACACCATACGACCGTTTGCCGTCGTCTTGATGTTCGGGGTGGCCGTGGCCACGTTCTCCTCCATCTATGTCGCTGGGCCGGTGCTCATCCTGTTCCGGCTGAAGCGCGCCCGCGCCCGGGCACGCGACCTTCATGGAGCAGCCTGATGCGCCGTCCGATCGAAGTCCGCAATGCCCATTTCCCCGGCCGTGCGCCCATCGATGCCTATGGCAACGGCGGTTTCCGCTTTGCCGGCATGTCGCATCGTGGATCGCTGCTTCTGCTTCCTTCCGGCATCTATGGCTGGGAGAAGGAGGAAGGCGAACCGTTGACGGCCGCAGATTTCGAGCGTGTCCTCGCGGAGGCTGGTGACATCGAAGTCATTCTCGTGGGGACCGGGGCGAATATCCGGCCGCTCGCTGCGGACGTGAAGACGGCGCTGCGCAACAATGCGATCTCTTCCGACCCGATGAGCACCGGCGCGGCCGTGCGCACCTACAACATCATGTTGGCGGAAGAGCGCAACGTCGCCGCCGCGCTCATCGCCGTGTGACGTGACCGCTCCGATGTCCGATACCACCACGTCTGCCACGATGTCCGGCCAGCCGGACTTTTCGCCCAGTCTTGCCGCGCTTCGCGAGAACGACCGTGACCGCTATCTGGCCTGCCTGCTGGCGCCGCCGGACAAGCAGGGTCCGCTCGCAGCGCTTTACGCGTTTCATGCCGAGATTGCCCGTGTGCGCGATGTCGTCCGGGAACCGCTTCCCGGCGAGATCCGCCTGCAATGGTGGCGTGATGCGCTGGAGGATGTCACGGGCGCGAAGGCCGACGGAAATCCTCTGGCCGAAGCGCTGCTGCGCACGGTGCGGGAGGCGCGCCTGCCGATCGGCGTGCTCCTCGACATGATCGACGCGCGCGTCTTTGATCTCTACGACGATCCCATGGAGAGCCGGAGTGCCCTCGAAGGCTATGCGGGTGAAACGGCCTCGGCGCTTATTCAACTTGCCTGCCTCATCCTCGACCCGGATACGGCACCACGTTCGGCCGAAGCCGCCGGTCTTGCCGGCGTGGCCCAGACGATCGCCGGCCTGCTGATGCTTGCCCCTGTTCACCGGCGCCGTGGCCAGGTCTATTTTCCGGCGGATCTTCTTGCTGCGACCGGGCTCGACCGAACATCGTTCCTGAACGGGGAGGATCGGGCAGCGACCTCGCGCGCGGTCGCCGCTCTGGCCGGCTTGGGCCGCGAGCACCTCGAGAAGGCGCGGGGCGCCTCCAAGGCCATTTCTCGAACGAACCGGGCCGCCTTTGCGACCGTCGCGCTCGCGGACACGGTTTTCAAGCGGGCGGAAACGCTGGGCGCGGATGTGTTTGACGCGTCGATCGTTCCACCGCAATGGCGGCGCCAGTGGTGGATGTGGCGCGCGGCCAGAAGCGGCCGCTGGTAGCGTGCCACGTTTGCGGGACACTTCGCGCAAGCCTCGCGGGTTACATGGAAAGCTCGAGCCGTGAGAACAGAGACGGTCTGCACATCGTGACCCGAGGCACGCTGCGTGATTTGCGGGCGAACGGGCAGCGCCACGCCGTCAGCGACGGATAAGCGGGATGCCCCGTATCGGTGTGCCCGATGCGTTGCTAGCCCAAGGTACCGCCTGAAATGGATAATGCGATGATTTCCTGGTTCGCCATTGCCGCATCGTTGTTGGCCGCGGCCTACATCTACCAGCGCATGAAGCGCCAGCAGGCAGACGATCTGTCGACGCCGGACGAAGGGCAGGCGATTCTCGATTTCGGACGAGCGTTTCCCGATGAAGCGATCCGCGCCATCCATCCGACCGCCGATGGAAACGCCTTCTTCGTGCGGCTTCACGACGGCAAGGCCGGCATCGTTCTCGGGCAGGGACGGCATTATCTCTGCCACCTCATCGTGCCCGGGAAGGTGCGGATCACCCACGCCGCGAGCGGCCGCGGGCTTGGCCTGTCGTTCAGCGATACAGCGATCTTCGACGGAACCTACGAATTCGCGACCGGGGAGACTGCGGCCGAAGTCTCGCTCTGGATCCTCGGCAGTTTCAGCGCCTGAACCGGAAGGCCGCGCGTCGAGGGCAGGGGCGGTTGGTCCCTCAGGCCGACCGCAGAAGCGCCTCGCCATCCTGTCCGAGCCATGTCGCGCAGTCGGCAAGCGCGCGGCTTGCGACCAGGTTTTTCTTGACGATGGCCTTGTCCTTGCCGCGGAAGCGCTTGACGCCCTCGGGCTTGACGATCGCACCGGGATCCAGCGGCGGAAACAGGCCGAAATTGACATTCATGGGCTGAAAAGACCGTTTTCCCGGCTCTTCGTCGGAAACGATGTGTCCCCCCGTAATATGCCCGAGCAGCGCGCCGAAGGCGGTCGTTGCCGGCGGCATGCTCAACGGGTGCCCCAGGCGCTCGGCCGCGGCGAATCGTCCTGCCAGAAGCCCGATGCTGGCGCTTTCCACATAGCCCTCGCACCCGGTGATCTGGCCGGCAAAGCGAAGACCGGGGCGGGATTTCAAGGTCAGCGAGCGGTCGAGCAGGATCGGCGAATTGAGATAGGTGTTGCGATGCAGACCGCCCAGACGCGCGAACTCCGCTTTCTCGAGGCCCGGGATCATGCGGATGATATCCGCCTGCGCGCCGTATTTCAGCTTCGTCTGGAAGCCCACCATATTGTAGAGGGTTCCCAGCGCGTTGTCCTGGCGCAGCTGTACGACGGCGTAGGGCTTGACGGTCGGATTGTGCGCATTCGTCAGACCCATCGGCTTCATCGGACCGTGACGAAGCGTCTCGCGACCACGCTCCGCCATGACCTCGATCGGCAGGCAGCCATCGAAGTAGGGCGTCCCCTCCCATTCCTTGAAGCCGATCCGGTCACCCGCGATCAGGGCGTCCACGAAGGCATTGTACTGGGCTTCGTCCATCGGGCAGTTGATGTAGTCCTTGCCCGTTCCGCCGGGACCGACCTTGTCATAGCGTGACTGGAACCAGCAGACGTCCATATCGATCGTTTCGGTATGAATGATCGGCGCGATCGCATCGAAGAAGGCGAGCGCGTCGGCGCCGGTCTGCGCCTGAATGGCTTCGGCCAGCGCCGGCGCGGTGAGCGGACCGGTCGCGATGATGGCGAGATCCCAATCCTCGGGCGGAAGCGCGGACACCTCTTCGCGCGTCAGCCTGATCAGGGGATGCCCGCTGATCGCCTTTGTCACGGAGGCCGAGAACCCTTCGCGGTCGACGGCAAGCGCCCCACCCGCCGGCACCTGGTTCCGGTCGGCACAGGCCATGATCAGCGAGCCCGCGAGGCGCATTTCGGCATGGAGGACGCCGACGGCATTGCTGGTCGCGTCGTCGGAGCGAAACGAATTGGAGCAGACCAGTTCCGCGAGATGATCGGTCTTGTGCGCCTCGGTTTCCCGGACGCCGCGCATCTCGTGCAGGATGACCGGGATCCCGGATTGCGCGATCTGCCAGGCAGCCTCGCTGCCGGCGAGGCCGCCGCCGACGACATGGATGGGGGAGTGGGAGCTGTTCTTCGTCATGGCGCGTTCATAAAGCAAAACATCGCCGCCCGGAAGGGCAGGCACTCTCGCAGTTTGGTGTGCGCCGGCCTGGCAAACAAACGAAAACGGCGCTCCGAAGAGCGCCGTTGGCATACAGTTCAGGCGATCCGACGATTAACGGTAGGAGCGCGATGCAATGTTGCGGATGTCGAAGCGGGTGATGCCGATGTCCGACAGGGCATGGTTCGAAAGGTTGCCGAGTTCCGAAACGGTGCGGCGGTAATTGATCCAGCTCTTTGCGATGCGAATGGGGTTCATGGTCTTATCCTTCAGTATCTGGGTGAGATGCATTGATCAGCGATCTCGTTGACGCTGCTTATACGCCCACGCCTCAGCCAGGTGGAGTGCAAAGACTATGCAGCTGCCATGCATTTGTGCAGATGCATGCTCATTTCGCGCGCATTCAAAGGGTCTGACCAATTTTGTGGCGGCTCGCCATTGCGCCTCGACAGGCAAGGTGACGACGTGTGAGGGCGCAAACGAAAACACCCTCCGGCAGGGCCGAAGGGTGTTCAGATTCAAACGTTTTTGGCAGCTTTTAACTTAGCGAACAGCCTTGCGGGCAACGCTCAGGATTTCGCTACGGCCGATGCCGAGATCGTTCAGTTCGCGATCGCTCATGCGGCCGAGCTCGGAGACGGTCTGGCGATACTTGCGCCACGTGGAGAAAGAGCGGGTCAGGTTCATGTCGGTTTCCTTTTTGGAAGTGCCGGCATGTCTCACCGGCGCGTTGTCATGACGCTGATATAGCCAATCAAATCGATTAGAGGCAGGGGGTCTGTTGCATCGCACCCATGCGGCGGATGCAAGTCTCGGCGCGGGCAGGATCAGGCGGCATGACCGGCGCCCCCGACGTTCCACCCGTGCGCGGGCCGGGAAAACCGCATTTTCCCTTTGATCCCCGGGGAACGGGTGTTATAGAGACGCCGCGCTCGGGAAGGCCTGGACCCGGTTGCAGCAGGAATCTCGCGATTCCGCTCGACCGTT
>NZ_LMPE01000016.1:77223-120312 GCF_001424325.1 Rhizobium sp. Leaf341 | reverse complement strand
TTTAGGTGCTAGTACCTTTCCCTTTCGGTAACGAAGCTAATAACCTCAAGACCTTAGCTGGTCCTGGGGTTTTTTGTTGCAAAATTATCTTCAGTAACGTAGACATTCCGTTATCGAAGTGACATTGAAGAATGGAGACATCATGCCCGAAGCCGTTCGCCTGACTCTCGAATTTGCCCTGTGGGCCGTCGTCGCGATGAGCGTATGTGGTGCCACGGTTGTCCCGCTGTACCTCTGGGGCTCCCTTCAGTACCGCCGCTTGATCGCCCGGAGACGGGCCGCTCGCAAGGCACTGTAATCGCTGCGGATTTCTCAAAGTATCTTCGATAACGAAGACATTAGGGCTTCATACAGCACATCCGAACAACCCGAGCCACCGATGAGGCCCGACATGACTGACAACGACCTATACCGCGCCGAGCTGGCCCTCGAAGAGGAGGCTCGCGGACTGACTATCTCCAGGTTCCATAAGGATCACTCTAAGGGAACTGAGAGTGAAACCTTCAGTGAAACCTTCCTTGGTTCTCACTTCCTGAAGAACTACCTTGTCCCTGTAACTCAGGGTGTCTCTGAGTGGCTCAAGGCCTCCAACACCGGCAAAGCTGGAAGGCGCAGTAGAGCGGCTGTCCTGATCGAACACGTCGATCCGGCCCTCCTGGCCTTTCTGTCCCTGAAGGGCATCCTGAACAAGGTAGGCGTCTACCAGGAGAACAAGGCTTGCACCTTCACTGGTCTCGCCATCTATGTCGCCGGGCTTGTCCACGACGAGCTGCGGCTCCAGGCGTTCGACGCCGAGCACACCAAGCTCTCCCGCCGCATCCATGCAGACTTCGCATCCCGTGAACTGCCCCGCATCAAGCGGGAGGAGTACATGCAGCGCGTCTTCGTCAAGCAGGGCATGGAATGGGCGGTCTGGAGCAAGACCGAGATGGTGCAGGTGGGTGCGGCCCTCCTGGATGTCTTCCGGGCAGTGACCGGCGATATCGAGGTGATCACCGAGGGAAGCGGGAAAGCGAAGCGGGACGTTGTCCAGCCGTCGCTCGGTCTCCTCCAGGCGGTGGAGCTTTGCGCCGACCACTGCGAAGCGATGTTCACGACCTACTTCCCGACCGTCATTCCGCCCCGTGAGTGGACCGCAGACACCCTGGAGTGCGGCGGCTATCACTCGCACAACGTGACGCCCTATCCGCTCGTGAAGGCGTCCAAGCGGGTCTACCGGTCCATCCTCCGCAAGGCGGTGGACGAGGGCAGGGTGCATCGCGTCCTGCATTCCCTCAACGGCCTCCAGAACACCCGGTGGCAGGTCAACGTCCGCGCCCTGGATGCCATCGAGCACGTCTACGCTCGCAACATCCGCTGCGGCAAGCTGCCCCGTGCCGACCGCCTGATCCCCGATCCGGCCCCCACGTCCCTCGAAGGCCTCGCGGCTGACCATCCCGACGTGAAGGCGTATCGCGCCTATTGCTTCGGGGTCCACGAACACAATCGCCGCATCATTGGCAAACGGGTCATGGCTCAACGGGCCTTCACCCTCGCACGGAAGTTCTCGCAGTTCGATGCGATCTACTTCCCCCACGATCTCGACAGCCGGGGCAGGGCATATCCCAAGCCCTCCGGCCTAAACCCTCAGGGACCAGACTATGTCAAAGGCATCCTTCAGTTTGCGGACAGCAAACGTCTCGGCAAAAGCGGCCTCTTCTGGCTGGCAGTGCACGGAGCTAACTGTTTTGGGAAAGATAAGCTACCTCTGGACGAACGTGCGGCTTGGGCAAAAGCTAATCTGGACCTCGCCCGGAGTGTGGCCCGGAACCCACAAGAAGACACCCGGTGGGCTGGATGTGATAACCCTGTCCAGTTCCTCGCGTGGTGCCTCGAATGGGCGGAAGCCCATCTCCTCGAAGACCCGACCCAGTTCCAGTCGCGACTTCACGTAGACCTCGACGCGACATGCTCGGGCCTCCAGCACTTCTCCGCAATGCTGCGGGACAAGGTGGGCGGTTTCCACGTCAACATGACCCCGAACAATGTCCGCCAGGATGTCTACGGGGCTGTCGCCAAGGTCGCCCTGGAGCTGATCGAGAATGATGACGATGCCGACAAGGTGGCCCTCAAGGACGCCTGGAAGGTCTTCGGGATGACCCGAGGGACAACCAAGCGTTCCGTCATGGTCAAGCCCTACGCTGGCACCCGCATGTCCTGCACCAACTACGTGTCCGAAGCCGTCGAGGACGAGCTGAAGGAGGGCGTGGCGCTTCCTGTACCGAGGGAGATGATGTGGGAGTTCAAGATGTATGGTGCCGACAAGGTCTGGAAGGCTATCCCCAAGGTAGTCGTCGCGGCCGATGGTGCTATGCAGTGGCTCATGGCCGTGTCCCGCCTCGTCGGCCGGTCGCAGCCGAAGGAACGCCGTATCGAATGGGTGACCCCGATGGGCCTCCCGGTGCACCAGTACAAGTTCGACACCGCGTCCCGTCAAGTGAAGACGTTCTTCGACGGCTCTATGATCCAGCCGCGCATCACCGAGGACCTCGACACCCTCGATCCCCGACAGATGGCAACCTCGGTTGCCCCGTCGTTCGTCCATTCGCTCGATGCGGCCCACCTCCAGGGCACCATAAGCGCAGCTATGGACGCCGGTATGACCCACTTCGCCGCTGTCCACGACAGCTTCGGGGTCCATGCCGCCGATGTAGAGGACTTCACCCTGATCATCCGTCAGGCCTTCGTGCAGATGTACGAGGAGCATGACGTGCTGGCTGAGTTCCTTGAAACCGCAATGCCGCTCATCGCCAAGGACCTCCAGGAGGAAATCCCGGCGCTGCCAGCAAAGGGCTCACTGGACCTCCGGGGCATCCTGGAAAACCAGTTCTTCTTCTCGTAACCAAATACCTTCGTTAACGGAGATAATCATCATGACTGACTTCAAAGTAGGCGATACGGTCCGTCGCATCAAAGACCCTTGGGGAGAGTTCAACCTTGGTGACGAGGGCGTTGTTACCCACGTCTCCTCCGGGGGCAAATCGCTGCGGTTTGCGGTTGATGACCGCTCTTACGCCGCGAGTGCGTTTGAACTCGTAGAGCCTGTCCCGCAGTCTCTCCCGATCACCGCGATCCTCCGCATGGACCGCGCCATTGCATCGGCCGGGGCGGCACCTGACACCCTTGAGCGTTACCTCGACCTCCCCCTGAAGGATTTCGTCGAGAAGGTGATGATCCCGAACGGCATCACCTTGCACAAACACGCCTGAGTTTTGACCCGATCTCTTCGTTAACGAAGGGATTAGGGCTTCATACAGCACATCCCAAGTTTCCCTCCAGATCGAAAGAACGATCATGACCAACATCCTCAAGAACCTGTACCGCCACTTCACCACGCCGAGCACCTCCAAGGCCCTCGGTGGCCTGGACAAGGCCCTAACGCAGCTCAACAAGGCCGCTGCGCAGCATGAGCGCCGGGCCGCTGCCTCGCTTCGGCTGATGGAAGCGTTTGCCGAGAAGGCCCTCATCGAGAACTCTCAGGCGAAACGCGCACACCGCGTCTCCGAGCGCCTCGAAGACCTCCTGGCCTAATCCTCCCGTTCCCTTCTTTTTTCAATTATCTTCGTTAACGAAAGTATCCGCATGACCCCGACTGCACAGCTCCGCACGATCCGTTCCAACACGCGCTACGTCGAAGCCTCCGTCCACTACAATCGCCGCAAGTTCGACAAGAAGTACGAGATCGTCGCCCGGCTGTACGATGACGCCCTGGAAGACCTCGGCGTCACCATCGGCGGCGAAGTTGTCCTGGCCGTCTTCGAAGACCGCCACGATGCTCTCGACGCGGTTCGCTTCTTCCGCAACCAGGGCTGATCCATGAGAGCCCGTCGCTGCACCTCCTGTGGCCTCCGGTTCTACGTGAACCCCGAGGCCCCCTCGGCCACCTGCCAGGAGTGCGATGGGTCTTATGACCCGTCCGCTCAGGCCAAGGCCGACGCCGACCGCATCGCTGCGGTGAACGACAGCCGTACCCTCGGCCGTCGCAAGCAGACCTTGGACATCAACGTCCTGCGCAATGCCACCGAAGCGGTCACCGCTGAAGAGGCACCTGCGGTTACCCCGAGGGGACGCGGCAAGAATGCGTCGTGATATCCCGTTCTATCTGATCGCTCGCGAGAGCTGCTTCGAGTTTCTCGAAGACCAGCACGAGATCATCGATCTCCTGGACAGCCAGCTCTCCGACGATCCCTCCGTTCAACGGTTCTCCGACGCCATCTCCGAAGAGTGGGATGACGAGGAGCTTCGCCTTCAGGTCTTCGGCCCCGACTTCACCGAAGAGACCCTCAAGGACACACTCGACCTCTGCGAGGCGGTCGAGGCAATCAACAAAGGCTACATTCTTTAAATGGCAAATCCCGTACTGACATCCACGAAGGGTGTCGCAGTTTATCCGGCGCTGAATCGACCGGACACCAAATTCGACGAGCTTGGCCAGTACAAGGCCGACATCAAGTTGTCCCAGGAGGCAGCAGCTCCGCTCGTCGCGGCGATCCAGAAGGTCGCCAAGGAGCACATGGGCAAGGTCATGCCGAAGGCGAAGAACTCGTGCTTCGAGTCCGTGCTCAATGACGACGGCGAGGAGACCGGCGAGGTCCTCTTCAAAATCCGCGTCAAAAACAAGCTCCGCAAGTCCGATGGCAAACTGTGGGACCGCCGTCCCCTGATCATCGATGCCAAGAAGAATGATCTGCCGGTCGCCGTCGCCATTTGGGGCGGCACGACCATGCGGGTGCAGTTCGAGGTCTACCCGTGGAACACGGGTGCCAAGAAGGGCATCTCGCTCCAGCCTGTCATGGTGCAGGTGATCGACCTCGTTACCGGTGGTGGACGTGGTGATGCCAATGCCTTCGACGAGGAGGATGGCTACGAGGCCGAGGAAGAGTCTTCGGTTTCTAAGAATGCCTTCGATAACGAAGACACCGACTCCACCCCCGCCACGGACGATGACGAATACTAATCGTTACCGCTCCGGCCTGGAACGACAGGTGGCCCGTCAGCTTGAGCTGGCGGGTCGCCCCTTTGGGTTCGAAGAGGACAAGATCGAGTACGTCAAACCGGCTCGACGGTCCAAATACAACCCCGACTTCCATGTGCTCAAGAAGCGCGATGGGTCGAAAATGTATATCGAGAGCAAGGGCCGGTTCCTCACGGAAGACCGCGCCAAGCATCTCCTCATCCGAGATCAACACCCCGAGTTGGACATCCGCTTCGTGTTTCAGAACGCGAACGCGAAGATCAGCAAGACCTCGACGACCACCTACGCAAGGTGGTGCACCGACAAGGGCTTCAAGTTCTCCGACAAGGGTCAAATCCCCAAAGACTGGCTGAATGAGTGAAGCGATCCTGACGCACCAGCCGTGCGACGACTGTGGCTCCTCGGATGCCCTCTCGGTCTACCCCGAGCACACCTACTGCTACTCCTGCGAAACAAGGACGAAAACCGATGGGGACAGTCCATCCCATTCCCATTCTGCCAAAGCTCCTTCCTCATCCGCGTCACTTTACCGATGCTCCTACTCGGCACTCGCCAAGCGGAACATCAACGAAGAAACCGCGCGATTCTGGTCCTACGGCAAGACTGACGTAAACGGTAAGACCGGCGTCCACTGCGCCAACTACCTCGACGAGAACCGCAGGACGGTCGCGCAGAAGCTCCGCTTTCCCGACAAGACCTTCCCCTGGACGAACCGCCAGGACTTCAAGGGCCTCTACGGCCAATGGCTTTGGCGGGACGGGGGCAAGCAAGTCGTGATCACCGAGGGTGAGATCGACGCGATGTCCGTCTCCCAGGTCCAGGCGAACAAGTGGCCCGTGGTGTCCCTCGTGGACGGCGGCGGGAAGAACGCGGTGCGCCCGATCAAGGAAGCCTACGAGTGGCTCCAGAAGTTCGAGAAGATCATCCTGTTCTTCGACAACGACGAGAAGGGCCGTCAGACGGTCGAGATCGTCAAGCGTATGCTGCCCCTCGGCAAGGTCTACATCGCGTTCGCCCCTGAGGGCTTCAAAGACGCAAACGACATGCTGATGGCTGGCAAGGGCAAGCAGATCATCGACTGCATCTGGGGTGCCAAGCAGTACCGCCCCGAGGGTCTCGTGAGCGGCTCGGCGGTCCTCGACCGGCTCCGCAAGCAGGAGAACACGGTCGCCTTCGCCTATCCCGATTTCATGGACAAGCTCAACTACAAGACCGGAGGCGGTATCCGCCTGGGCGAGCTGGACACATGGACCTCAGGGACGGGGATGGGCAAGACGACCATCATCAAGGCCCTCCAGAACCACTTCTTCCACACGACGGACTTCAATCAGGCCCTCATCCACCTTGAGGAACCCCTTGAGGACACCGGCAACGACCTGATCGCCTACGAAGTGGGCAAGCGTTTCCAGATCGACGACCCGGCCTACCGGGAAACCCTGGAATACAACGAAGCGGCCGAGCGCCTCTTCCTGGCCAAGGACGAGTTCGGCAACGAGCGGCTCCAGCTCTATGACGCCTTCGGCTCCATGGAGGACGACAGCCTCTACGAGATCATCCGCTACGCCGCCAAGGCGATGAACTGCAAGATCATCTGGCTCGACCACCTGTCCATCCTCGTGTCGGACATGGGCGACGGGGCAGGGACCGACGAGCGCAAGCGGATCGACAGCATCATGCACAACCTCAAGTCCCTCACGGTTGAGCTTGGCATCTACATCGGCCTCATCTCCCACCTCAGGAAACCCCCAGGCAATGGCAAGAGCTTCGAGCAGGGCGCTGTCCCATCTCTCGATGACCTTCGCGGTTCTGGCGGCATTAAGCAGCTCTCCAATGGCGTCTTCGCCATCTCCCGAGACCAGCAAGCCACCGACCCCGAGGTTCGCAATACTTCCACGGTTACCGTTCTCAAATGTCGAAAGACCGGACGGACTGGGACCGCGGATTTTCTAACCTTCTCGGACGCCACAGGGCGCATCGAGCAGGGCAAAGACCCCGCACTGTCGGACGGCAAAGCCGCTTTCGACGACGAAACCCCCGGAGAATACTAATGGACATCAAAACCTTCCGCGACCTGTGGTGGGACGACATGCTCACCTCTGTAGACAAGGATGTTGATGACGCTTGGCGGCACGGCAACTATGTCAATGAGGTCTTTGTTGATGAGCACGGTCAGTATTGGCAGGTCTTCTATCAGGTCACCGGCGACGGCGAATACAACTCGCTTCGGGAAGCCGATTGCGACGACCCGGTGCGTGTCTATCCGCACACCAAAACCGTGACGGTCACCGAGTATCTTGCCACCCCCGCATCCTGACGAGCCCTTTCACAGGGCCGAGCGGCTGACCCTTGAGGCCACCGCCGAACCTCTCCTGATCCCCCAATACCAAGAAGCAATGCAACTCGCTCGGACGCTCGAAGGCGCTCCGGGTTGGAAAGGACGTACTAAAATGACTCAGGTCGAGAAAATCCTCAACCACATCAAGAAGAACGGCTCCATCACGCAGCGCGAGGCTTACCTCGACTACGGCATCCAGAGCTTCCACCGCCGCCTCTCGGACATCCGCGAGATGGGTATCAAGTTGCTCCCGGTGCAGAAAGTCCACCCGACATCCGGGCAGGAATACACGCGCTACTACCTCGCTGGCGACAAGGCCAACGGCAAGGTCCGCAAGGCCGCATGACTTCGTTCCTCTTTGCCGTCGCCCTCACAGGGCTCGCCGCTTTCCTCGGGTGCGTCATGGTTGGCGCACTCACCCTCATGATCAAGGACCTCGCATGGCCGGACCTATCCTGATGTTCCTCGGCATCCTCGCCGGGCTGACCGCTTGCGTCACCTATCAGCCGCCCGGCGACGGGCTCTACCTTCTCCTCCGCTGAAACCGAAAGCTCCCCCTATGATCCGTAAGTTCCTCGCCGTGTCTCTCGCGGCCCTCATGATGACCGCTGGCATTGCCGAGGCTCGCAGCAGCTTCAGCAGCCGCTCGTTCTCCAGCCGGTCCTATACCAGCCGTTCCTACTCGGCTCCTCGACCGGCCTACCGCTCGACCACGGTGAACAACAACACCTACATCCGGCAGAGTTCTGGCGGCGGCATGATGTCGAACATCTTCGGCACCATGATCGGCATGGGTGCCTACAACTGGTTGTTTGGTGACGATGAGAAGCCGGTGGAAACCCCGGCTGTCCCTGCCGCCCCTGTGGTGCCCACGGCTCCGGCAGTGGCTCCCGCGCAGTAATGCACGACCACACGAACGAGAACCTACCCAGTGATCTCAAGGTCTCCCGCAAGGGGGACCTTCTCATTTTTAAGACCCGCACCGCGACGATCCACCTGGACTTCAAGCGCCGTGCCGAGCTGATCGAAGCGATCCGCAGTCTTACCTAAGCGTACCGGGGCAACCCATTGACAACTTTGATATTTGACATCGAGACCGATGGGTTTCTCGAAACGATGACCCGTGTCCACTCGCTCGTCATCAAGTGCGTAGAGACCGGAACCGTATGGTCATGCACTGACGTAGCAAACACCCAAGATCGCGACCCCGAGCGTTATCCGACAACAGAGGCGGGGCTCCGGGTTCTGATGTCCGCCGACTGCATCGTCGGCCACAACATCATCAAGTTCGACCTCCCGGCGATCCAGAAGGTTTACCCCTGGTTCACCTACGACCAGTCCAAGGTCTTCGACACCCTGGTCGCCTCCCGCGTCATCTGGACCGCCATCGTCGATACCGACATGGGCAAGATCAGGAACGGGACGACAACCCTCCCACCGAAGCTCGCCGGTCGCCACGGCCTCGAAGCCTGGGGCCACCGCCTGGGCAACTGGAAGGGCGACTATGCGAAGATGATGGAGGAGCGTGGTCTCGATCCCTGGGCCGAATGGTCCCAGGAGATGCAGGACTATTGCGAGCAGGACGTAGAGGTCAACGCGGCCCTATACCAGCTCGTCCTCGGCAAGGACTACTCCGCTCAATGCCTTGAGCTGGAGCACCGCATCGCCTTCATCATGGCCGAGATGGAGCGCAACGGCTTCGGCTTCAACGTTGATAAGGCCGAGAAGCTCTATGTGGACCTCGCCGGAAAGCGCGAGGAACTCTCCCAGTCCCTCCGAGACCTCTTCACGCCTTGGTTCACCAAGGATGGCGTCGTCAAGGAGCCGAAGAAGCCCCACAAGACCCTTGGGTACTGGGGGGACGAAGGCCCCGTGGTCGAGGAGACCTACGTCTCTCACTACACGGAGGAAGGCGAGCCGATCTTCAAAAAGCGGAAGACCCGGTCCTTTAAGGGCTACCCGTTCCAGAAGATCAAGCTCACTGTCTTCAACCCCAACAGCAGAGATCACATAGCCGACCGTCTCCAGACGGTGCGCGGCTGGAAGCCCTCGGATTTCACACCCGGTGGCAAGCCCAAAGTGGACGAAGATGTCCTCAGTGATCTCAAGTACCCCGAAGCCAAGGCGCTGACCGACTACATGACGCTCCAGAAGCGCATCGGGCAGTTGGCCGAGGGGGACAATGCCTGGCTCAAGAAGGTGAAGCCGAACGGTCGCATCCACGGGTCTATCAACCCGAACGGGGCGGTGACCGGCCGGGCCACCCATAGTGACCCCAACGTCGGACAGGTTCCGGCTGTCGGTGCCCTCTACGGCGCTGAGTGCCGGGAGTTGTTCGAGGCCAAGATGAAGGGCCGGGTGCAGCTAGGGTGCGACGTGTCGGGTCTGGAGCTGCGAATGCTCGGGCACTTCATGGCCAAGCACGACGGCGGGGCCTACGCGAACGAAGTCATCAACGGTGATGTCCACTCGACGAACGCGGCGGCTCTCTTCGGCCTCGACGCCGAGCAGTTCAAGCAGGGACGCAAGTGCAAGGACCCGATCCAGTCCATCACGGATCAGGTCAAGGACGCCTACGACTGGCTCCGCAAGCTCCCGAAGGACAAACAGTCCACGAGCCTCGTCAAGGACTTCTACGACAGCCTCAGGAACACCGCGAAGACCTTCATCTACGCCTTCCTCTACGGCGCTGGTGACGGGAAGATCGGCAACATCGTGGGGCAGGGCCGTAAGGCCGGGGGCCTCCTCAAGAAGAAATTTCTGAAGCGTCTTCCCGCACTCGCCAAGCTCATCCAGGGCGTCGGCGCAGCAGCCGAAACCCGTGGGCACCTCAAGGGTCTCGACGGGCGTCTCCTCCATGTCCGCTCCGCGCACTCGGCCCTCAACACGCTCCTCCAAGGGGCAGGGGCCATCGTCTGCAAGCAGTGGATCGTGGAGTTCTACGACCTCCTCACCGCAAACAACCTCCACAACGTCGTCAGCATCGTGGCCTGGGTCCACGACGAACTCCAGATGGAAGTCGTCGCTGAATACGCCGAACAAGTCGGTGATCTCTGCGTACAAGCCATTGTTATCGCAGGGGAAAAACTCGGCATCCGTGTGCCACTCACAGGTGAATACAAAATCGGTAAGAACTGGAAGGACTGCCACTAATGGCGAAGACAGCACTCATGAAAGAACGCCGGGTCACCCCCGGCTACCTCGGGCTCTCCCGTGGTGACCGCACAGTCAACGCCATCATCTACGGCGCAGACTTGTGCTTCTACTTCTACCCCATCACCCCCGAACAGGCCCGGCTCGTCGAAGACTGGGCCATCGACGGCGACGAGCAGGACCTCCGCAAGGCGCTCCCCGAGGCCACCGAGTACGACCTCGATATGTTCTATGCTGGAAAGGAAATCGTTGAATGATCCCCTGGCTCTATGTGTTTTTCACACCGCACTATCGCAAGAACCTCAAGACGCTGAAGGACCACCCCGAACTGGCGGACATGCTCCACCGGTGGGCAGGGTTCCGCATTGCGACATACCTGACGGTGGTGCCAACGTTCATCCTCTTCTCGCCATACATTGTGCTCGCGCTCACAAGCATGGCCGCTGAGTGGCTCCTGAAGCGGATCGATGGGGTACTGCCCCGTCCGTGGGTGCGCTTTAGCCGCAAGGCTGACTCGATCCACTGGGAACTCACCCAGGCGATCCGGGAGAAGAGGGCTCGCGGTTGAAGACCCTACTGATTGACGGCGACATGCTCGTCCACCGGTCCACCGTGGCCGTTGAAAAGGACACCCGGTTCCTCGACCGCTACCACATCTTGTTCTCGGACGCCGAGAGCGCGTGGAACGTCCTCATGGAAACCCTGGGGGAACTCCAGGCGGCTGCGGACACCTCCGAGGTGCTCGTGACGTTCTCGGACCCCGAGGTCAACTTCCGCAAGGTTCTGGCCGGTGGCGACTACAAGTCCCACCGCGCCGGGTCTCGCAAGCCGCTCGCCTACTGGGAAACCCGCAAGCGAGTAGAGGAATCCTTTCCTAGCCTAACACTGCCCGAGCTGGAAGCCGACGACACCATGGGCATCATGATGACCCGGCATCCGGGGGACTACATCTTGTGGTCCCTCGACAAGGACCTGAAGCAAATCCCCGGTCTACATCTGGTAGACGACGAGGTCATCAAGCGGCCTCTCTCCGAGTGCGATCATTTCTTCTACGTCCAGGCGCTCGCTGGCGACGTGACCGATGGTTACTCGGGGTGCCCTGGGGTGGGCATGACGGGAGCCGAGCGCATCCTCCGCGCTGGCGTAAAGCCTGTGGCCTACCAGCACGAACTCAAGAGCGGCAAGCGCAAGGGCGAGGTCGAGATCAGGTGGGACGAAGTTCCCGCCGACAACCAGTGGGACACCGTCCTGTCCCACTACCTGAAAGCCGGTCTGGCTGAGGAGGACGCCCTTCTCAACGCCCGGATGGCTCGCATCCTTCGGGATGAAGACTACGTGAATGGAAGCATTATCCTTTGGACACCGCGCTCATAAAGTCGGACGGCGGATCGACCGACTACTACCGGCTCCCGGCATACGCCACGGAGCTGAGACACCTCATCCAAGCGAAGAACATGAACTTCGCCATCGGGAACATCTTCAAAGCTTGCTATCGCCTAGGCGAGAAGGACGGCAACGATTTGGAGTATGATCTCAACAAGATTATCTTCTTCGCGCAGGACGAGATCGAGAGACTACGTCGTCTGCGAGGATGAAGCACTACAAGGGGTCTCTTCGGAGGCCCCTTATTCGTTTTGTCAAGAAGAAAATAATTAGGGCTTCATACAGAGAGACTACGAAATAAATCTATGTCCAGTGTTTTGAACAGAGAAAATAAGTTACCTCAAGTAACTCAAGAACTCTTAGACCACCTAAAGACCAAGTACCCTCTGAGATTATTCAAGGAGATGAAGAGTTATGAGGAGGTCAAAGAATACCAAGGGAAACAAGAGGTCATCGACTACCTCGCGACCCTCCTAGATCGCTGAGGAGCCACTCGATGTGCTTCAATAAGGAACAGAAGGTCGAAGCTCCCGCAGCTCCGGCCGAGACGCTCAAGCAGGTTGCCCCGGAAAAGAAGACCGCCGCAACCAAGGACTCAAACCCCCTCACCATTGGCACCAAGAAGTACCGCAACGAAAGCGGTCTTGGAACCAAGGGCCTAAACGCTGGCGCTCCGTCAGGCATCTCGCTTTCCAAGTAAGTCCCCATGACCGACGCCGCTATCGAAACGGCGGTCACGGACGCTGACGCTGCGCTCTACTCTCGTCTGGAGAGTGACCGCGAAGACTTCCTGTATCGAGCGCGTGAAAACGCCAAGCTCACCATCCCATCCCTGATGCCCCCTGAGGGGCACTCTTCGGCCTCCGCGCTCTACAAGCCGTGGCAATCCATCGGTTCCCACGGGGTCAACACCCTGACCGCCAAGCTCTTGATGACCCTCCTGCCAGCGAACTCTCCGATGTTCCGGTTCTCGGTCAGCGATCAGGCTGTCGAGGAACTGGCGCAGGACAAGAACGTCCGCGCCGAGGTGGAGAAGAAGCTCAACGAAGTCGAGCGATCAGTGCAGGATGAGATCGAAGGTCTCAGCATCCGAGCCGCCCTTGTGGAGGCCCTCAAACACCTTGTGGTGTGCGGGAACGTCCTCCTATACCTCCCCAAGAAGGGGAACCTACGAATTTTCCGCCTGGACCGCTACGTTGTCCAGCGCGACTACGAAGGCAATCTTCTCCGCGCCATCATTAAAGAGACGGTGGCCAAAGAGACCTTGCCCGACGACATCCAGGCAATGCTCTCCAAGCCCTCAGAACTCCCCTCCGACAAGCCGGGGCAGGTGGCTGAGAAGGAATACGACGTTTACACCGTGTTCCACCGCAAGGGAGACCGCATCCACACCTACCAGTCGATCAAGGGCATGAAGCTGCCCCGGTCGGAGGGCTCGTGGAAGCTCGATAAGTCGCCCATCATGGCCCTGCGCTGGACCTACCTCCACGACGAGGACTACGGCCGCGCTTATATCGATGAGTACATCGGGGACCTGACGGGTGCTGAGGCGCTGTCCAAGTCGCTGCGGGAAGCCGCTGCGGCCTCCTCGAAGATCAACCCGATGGTCAACCCCACGGGACTGACGCGAGCACAGGACGTTGCCGACGCCGAGAACCTCGAAGTCATCTCCGGCCGTGCCGACGATGTCACCATGCTTCAGTTCGACAAGCAAGCCGACATGGCGATCACCCAGGGTGTCCTCCAGGACCTCATCACCCGCCTGTCCTACGCTTTCATGATGAACAAGTCCGTCCAGCGAAACGGAGAGCGCGTCACGGCCGAAGAAGTGCGCACCATGATCTCTGATATCGACGACGTGCTCGGCGGTATCTACTCGCTCCTCGCTCAGGAACTTCAGCTCCCGCTCGTCATCCGCATCATTGATCGGATGGAAGGCGAGCGTAAGATTCCGCGCCTGTCCGGTCTCAAGGGACCCGATGGGAAACCTGTCGCTCGACCGAAGATCGTGACGGGTATCGAGGCGCTCGGACGTGGCCACGACTACAACAAGTACCAGACGCTCATCCGTGACGTTCTGGCCCCCATCGGTGACGCCGCGTGGGGCGAGGTCAATCTCCCCGACCTCATCAAACGAGCCGCCGTGTCCCTATCGATCGACACTGACGGTCTCCTCAAGTCACCCGAAGACAAGCAAGCCGAACAGCAGCAGCAGATGGGTCTTCAGCAGGGTCAAGCGAACCAGCAGATGCTCATGGATATGGTCAAGGGCGCAACGCCTCAGGTCGCCAAGGTGGCCTCTGAGGGCATCGCGAACCAAATCCAAGGAACAGAGTAATGGCATCATTCTCCTCTGCCTTCTCGTCCGCACGGAAGGCCGGTAAGTCTAGCTTCGCGTGGAACGGGAAAAGCTACAACACGAAGCTCGCGAAGGGCGCGAAGCCGGGCGGCAAGACCGCCTCGTCCAAGAAGGTCCCGACGCCAACGGCGAAGCCGACCAAGGCCGCATCCGGCCCCGCCCGTACCGACAAGCTCGCTGACTACCCGCGTCCCGCCAAGGCCGTAGGCATCGCCAAGGCAAACTCCCCGATGGCCCGTGCGTCTGCCGCTCAGGCGAACAAGCCGGTCAAACCCGCTCCGAGCCGTTCGCAGCTCCCGGCACAACCCGCCAAGGACCGGACGCCCCAGAAGGGCCGCGTCAAGTCGCCCCAGGGTCCCGTGCCCGAGGGCGTTTGGTACGCCGCCAAGGGCTCCGCGATGTCCATCGCCGCCGCTCGCCGGGCTAACAAGCCCGTCAAGAAATAAAACCCCCGCCTTACGGCGCTTCCCCCGGTCTTCGGATCGGGGGCCTTACTTTCTCCATCCCCCAACGAGAGCAAACCATCCATGACATATGCAAACGCAGAAATTCCCGCTGACGGTGCTACAGGCCCGTCTCTCGAAGAACAGTACGAAGCCCTGAAGGCCGAAGGTCTGGTCTCCGACGACGATACCGGTGCCAGCACTGGCGCGACCCCAGTTGCTCAAGGGGGAGCAGAAGGCGACCACGAGGAGGCCTCAACCGATGACGAGCGCCCCTCGTGGTTGCCAGCCAAATACAAGACCGTCGAAGAGTACGTCGCCTACGTGTCCGAGCTTGAAGCCAAGCAGGGCGGTACGGCCGACGACACCGCTGCCCCCAAGGGCAATGAGCCGACCGCCGAAGAACGCGCAGCCGCCGAGGCCGCGACGACCAAGGCCGGTCTCGACCTCAACACTGTGTCCCAGGAATGGGCTGACAATGGTTCCCTGACGGCCGAGACCTATACCAAGCTGGCCGACGCCGGTTACCCGAAAGAGATGGTGGACATCTACATCGAGGGTCTGACGAACCGGGCGAACGCCGTCCAGTCCCAGGCCTTCGAACTCGTGGGTGGTGCCGATAGCTACGGCGAGATGATCGACTGGGCCATCCAGAACCTCTCCGACGAAGACCAAGCGGCCTTCGACAGCGCCGTCAATTCGAACAACCCGCGACAGGCGATGCTCGCCATCAAGGGCCTCAAGGCCGACTGGGAGGCCTCCCTCATGGAGGACCTGTCCTACGAGCCCGAGTCCCCCGTGAGCACCAAGGGTGCCGCCCCGGTCAACACCTACCAGTCGCTCGACGACTACATGGAAGACCTCAACGACCCCCGCTACGACACCAACGAGAGCTTCCGGGCCTCGGTGATGGCGAAGCTGTCCCGCTCCAAGATCATGTAAGGACCTCCAGTGGCGAGAGACTACGACAAAGAATACGCGGCCTCTCGCCGCCCTGACCGTCGAGCCGACAATGTAATGCGCAAACGCGCTCGTCGGAAGATGATCAAGAAACACGGCGCAGCGGCCGTGAAGGGCAAAGAGATCGACCACAAAAACATGAACCCGCAGAACAACTCGTTCTCGAACCTTTCCATCATGTCCCGCAAGGCCAACCGCTCCAAGCAGCCCAAGCGAAAGTGATGCTCCTCCACCCGGAGGTCGCCTCATGCGTCCCGTAAATCTCCTGGTCTGGCATTGCACCGCAACGCCGGACGGCAAAGACTATTCCGTGGCCGATGTCCGCAAGTGGCATAAGGCTCGCGGCTTCTCCGATATCGGCTACCACTTCCTCATCCACATCGACGGCCGCGTCGAGGCCGGGCGTCCGCTCGACCAGATCGGCGCTCACGTCCAGGGCTACAACAACGGCTCTATCGGTTGCTCCTACGTGGGCGGTGTCGATGCCGACAACGTCAACAAGGCCGAAGACACCCGCACCGAGAAGCAGAAGTCGGCAATGCTCGCGCTCACCCGCAAGCTCGTCAAGGACTTCCCAGGCATCACCCGGATCGCCGGGCACAACGAGTTCGCCAACAAGGCTTGCCCGTCGTTCGATGTCCGCAAGGACCCCCTGGGCAACATTCCGGGCTTCAAGGGCGGTCGCAAGCAGTGACCCGCAAGTCGTCCAAGCGCCGCACCTCCAAGGTGCACCTCGCGATCAACTCCGCGTTGGCCTGGGGCGGCATCTTCTACGCCATCTACTCGCAGCAGGGCGCGACCGTCGTCGCCTCCCTCGTCGGTGTCATCGCGTTGTCCTACGGCTCCTATGTGGGCGTCGGACACCTCGACTACCGGGCGCACCTGCGGGGCCTGATGGCCCAAGTCACACAGGAGCCCGACCATGCTGGTCCTGATTCTTAGACACTGGCCGAAGATCGTCGCCGTCCTGGCGGTGATCCTGACGGTCTGGGCGATCTACGCCAAGGGTGTCTCCGACACCAAGTCCGCGCAAGCGGTCGAAGACCTCCGCGTCGAGAAGGCCCTCAGGGAAACCGAGAAGGCCGCTTACGTGGCCGACGCCGAACGTGCGGACGCCGCCTACAATCGCCTCCGGGCGCTCAACTCGAAAGTCGAGGGCCTGAATGACTACGTTCGCATCAATCCGACTTCTGGCAATCAGTGTCTTGACGGCGCTGACACTGACCAGTTGCGCGACCTCTGGAAGTAAACTCCCGGTTTACCCCCAGTTACCCGCAGACCTCCGGGTTTGTTTCGATACGCAGGTTCCAGCCCCCAAGGCCGGTCCACTGTCCAAGGGTCAGGTGATGTCTCTCATCGCCGCCCTCAAGAAGTCCGAGATGGAAAAGACCGAATGCGGTCGCCGCCTCATTGCCTTCTACGAAAGCCTGTCTCACCCACGCTAGGGTGAGGCACGAGGCTGTCTCAAAGTATCAGTCAGGAAGATCACGATCTGAAGCCGCTCCTCTTTAGGAGGGCGATCTCCCTTTTGATTTAGCACAGAGAATACTTGCCAGTAGTTTCCGGCCCCCTCGGGGATAACCGCTGAATGAACACGAGTTTTCCGAAGCCAAATCACACCGCGCCGCCTCGGCCGCGCACCTGATTACTTCAGAGAACTTTAATGCCTCAGTCTACTACCACGACCGCCGCAAATCCGGCAGGTCCGTCGATCTCCGACAACCTCTTCCTCAAGGTCTTCTCCGGCGAGACCATGAAGGTATTCAACAAGCGGACGGTCCTCAAGGGTCGCCACCGCGAACGCACGATCACCTCGGGTCGCTCTGCGCAGTTCCCGGCTATCGGCAAGGCGGCGGCTGAATACCACCAGCCGGGCAACCTCATCCTGGGCCAGGACATCAACCACGGCGAAAAGGTCATCACGATTGATGACATGCTGATCAGCTCGACCTTCGTGTCGAACTATGAAGAAGCCATGGCCCACTACGAGGTCCGCTCGGAATACGCCTTCCAGATGGGCGACAGCCTTGCTCAGGCCTACGACCAGCACCTCTTCGCAATCGCCACCAAGGCGGCTGTCGGTGGCACCACGGGTGCTGTCGCTGAGATGGGCTCGGCCACCGAGGTTAAAATCGGCGCAACGCCGTCCATCTCGGCCGTCGTCGATGCGATCTACGACAGCGCAGCCTACTTCGATGCGACGAACATCCCGGATACGGAACGTGTGGCCTACGTCACGCCGTCCCTCTACTGGGACCTCGTGCAGGACGGCTCGTTCCTCGACCGCGACTTCGGCAACGAAGGCAACGGCTCGAAGGCCAAGGGCGGCATCTACCGCGCCGCTGGTATCGAGATCGTCCCGACGAACAACCTCGCCCTCAACTTCGGCACGGCCACCCTCACGGGCAAGCGAGCCGGTGCTGATGTCACCGACTACACGGTCGATGGCACTAAGTCGCTCGTCCTCATCATGCAGAAACAGGCCCTCGGCACTGTCAAGCTGATGAACCTCGCGACCGAGAAGGAATATCAGGTTGGTCGCCAGGGCACCCTCATGGTGTCCCGCATGGCTTGCGGCCACGGCGTTCTGCGCCCCGAGTGCATCCGCCTCGTCTCCGCAAAGGTCTAATCAGCCGCACCTCTAGGGAGGCCCTTAACGGGGTCTCCCTATTTTTTCCAAATGGGAGGTTTCCCGTGGCAGTTCTGCCCTATACCGAGCTGGAGGCGGTCAACCTCATCCTCCGAAACATGGGCGAAGCCCGTGTGAACTCCCTCCTAAATCCACCGCTGGATGCCTCTGAGGCCCTCGGCACACTCCGGGAAATCTCCTTGGAGGTGCAGAAGCGCGGCTGGTACTTCAACACCGAATTTCACCGGTTCCCACCGGATACCTCTGGGCTCATTGCGCTCCCGAAGAACACCTTGGATGTCAAATCCGCTGGCCCGGATCGCGCCCTGAAGGTCACCATTCGCGGTGAGCACCTCTACCGCCTTGAGGCCTACAACAACGGTCCCGTCTTTATCGGCCCCGTCCATGTGCGCCTGATCCTCGGCCTCGACTTCGACGACCTCCCGGCCTCCGCTCGCTCCTACATCGCGATCCGCGCCGCCCGAGTGGCTCAAATCCGCTCCGTGGGCGACCAGATGAGCGCCCAAGAGGACAACGCTGACGAGACCCGTGCTCTCGCAGAACTCCATTCCGAACAGCTCTCCAACGAGCGGCTGTCGCTTCGAAACTCTTCGGGTGTCTCTCAGGGACTCTCGGGAGGCGTCTTCGTCCTGGGGCAGTAAATGACCGCAGTTTCCGGCGCTATCGCCAACCTTATCGGTGGCGTCTCGCAGCAGCCGCCCGAAATCCGACCACCAAACGCCGCTGAAGCACTCGTGAACTCGTGGTGCGACGTGGCCTCCGGTCTATCCACCCGACCCAACGCGAAGTTCGTCGCTAAGGTGACGGCCGCTCCGGTCGGTGCTGAGACACTCGCCACCCACATCATTCAGAAGCCCTCGGGCAACTTTCAGATCACCATCAAGAACGGCGCACTCTTTGTCACCGATCTCACGACGGGCGTGGCCAAGGCCGTGACGATGACCGGCACTGCCGCCGCATACATCGCGACAGTCGATCCCGAACGCAGCATCCGCTTCGTGACAGTGGGCGACACGACCTTCGTCTACAACCGCTTCCGAACGTGCACTGTCATGAAATCCCAGGAGACCGCCCTGGAGCGCAGCGGCATCCTGGACGGCGGCGTGAGACGCCTCAACCCGAACCTCCTGGCCACCGTGTGGGTCCGTCAGCGAGTGGGATACGAGGCGAACTATGCCATCTACCAGTCTGATGTCCGCAAGGCGCTCGTCGTGGCCGACACCAAGAAGACCGGGGAGATCGCTCAGTCTCTCCTGACTGTGGCGACTTCGAACGGGATGTCTGGGGACATCAAGGGAGAGAACGTAATCTCCTTCCAGTTGCCCACCGAGGCAGACTGGGTGACCTCCCAGGACGACCTAGCCAACACCGCCATGTTCTCCTTCAACGATAGCGTGGCCGAGTTCACCAAGCTCCCCAACGTAGACCGACAAGGCCGTCTCGTTAAGATCGCGCAAGCGGAAGATGAGAGGGCTGACGACTACTGGGTCTGGTACAAGAAGGGCATCTGGGCCGAAACCTTCGGATGGAACTGCTACGAAAAGCCTGACCCGGCCTCGATGCCGCACGTCCTGGTGGACAACGGTAACGGAACTTGGACGCTGAAGCCCCACGACTGGCCCGGCCGTCTCGTCGGGGATACCGACAGTAACCCCAGTCCGACCTTCGTAGGCCGCACAATCAACCGCATGTTCCTCTACAGGGGCCGCATGGTCATCCTGTCCGATGAGAACTTCATCGCGTCCGAGATCGGCAACTACGAGAACTTCTACCGCACGACCTGCACTCAGCTCCTCGATGACGATCCGATTGACGTGGCCTCGCCCAACAGCCGAGGAGCCGCGCTTCACACGGGAGAAGAGTTCGACGGCAAGTTGCTCCTGTCGAGCAAGTTTGACCAGTTCGTGGTCGATGGCTCGAATGACGACATCCTGTCTCCGAACACCGTGACCATCAAGAAGGTCAACGCCTACAATATGTCTCCTGACGTTGTTCCGGCTTCAGTCGGCCCGAACTTCGTGTTCGTCGATGACTTCGAGACACGCGGCTACGCTCTCCTCAGGGAGTACCAAGTGGAGCGCGTCTTTGGACGGCAGGTGGCCCTCTCGGTAACCGATCAGGTCCCCGAGTACATCCCGAGTGGCGTCTACAGCCTCTCGGCGTCTGCCTCGGATGACGTGCTTGTCGCGTTGACGCGCGGCGACCGTACCCATGCTTGGCTCTACAACTACTACTTCAACAGCGACGGGAAGGTTCTGTCGTCCTGGCAGAAGTGGGAGTTCCCATTCGCCATCCACGGCGGCGGGTTCCTCGATGACCGGCTCCTCCTGACGGTAGGCTTTGGTGCCAACACCTATATCGTGTCGATCTCCTTCGAGAGCGGCGTCGATGCAGTACTGGACAGCAACAGCATCCTCCTGGACATGGCGGTCACCTCGGGAAACCTCCCGGTGACATTCGCCAACAACCAGACGACCTTCGTGCTTCCCTATGCGATCCCCTCGGGTTCCGTGCAGGACATCCGGGCCGTCGTGGTTCCTGGAACGACCGGCGAGGGACAGAGCCGTGCAGCGGTTTCCACAGTGGGTAACTCGGTCACCTTCGCGGGGGACCTGAGGAACACGCAGCTCGTCATTGGCCTCCGGTTCCGCTTCTACTGGAAGCTCAGTCCGATCTACATGCGCGATCAAAACCAAGTGGCGATCCAGGACGGTCGGCTCCAGCTCCGCTACATTTCGATCTTCTTCAATCACTCCGGCCCCTTCGACATCCGTGTCACGCCGGAGGGCCGCGAGACCTTCACGGCTCGCTACGCCAACTTTGTCCTGGGCGACAGCACAAGCACAATCGGCGGGTTCCACCTCAACTCCGACAAGTTCCGCGCTGCGGCGTTCGGGGAGGGGGAGAAGACCGACATCGAAGTCGAAGCCTATACCCCTTGGCGCGTCCGCTTCTCCTCCCTCGAATGGGACGGGGCATACCGCGCCCGTAAGAAGAGAACCACATAATGAACTATGAGATACGGGGGGTTCGGGAGGGCGACCTCCCGTACCTCGCCGCCCACCTGCGAGCAGCCGACGCTCGCGAACTCGTGGCAACCTATGGCAACGCCGGGTTCCTCGACGCTCTAAACCAGTCGGCCGTCAATTCTCATGAGGTTGCGGTGTGTGAAGGGGACGGTGTCCCCATGGTCCTATGGGGCCTCCACCGCCTCAACCCTACCAGCGGCCTCATTTGGTGCTGCGCTACCCCCCTTGTGACCAAGTTCCGTCTCGCCTTCGTCCGCGAGAGTCGGGCCATCATCCAGCGATGGTTCGACGAGACCCCAAGCCTCCAGACCTTGTTCAACTACTCCCACACCGCGAACACGCTCCACCATCGGTGGCTTCGCTCGTGTGGCGCGACTGTCCTCCCTGAGGTCCCCATGGGACCCTTCGGTGAGCCCTTCAGTCCCTTCGTTATTCGGAGAAATCCATGTGTGACCTCGGCCTAGGTTTAGGCATCGCCTCCGGTATCGCCGGGGCAATGGGTGATAGCCAAGCCGCCAGTAAGAACGCTGGCATCATCAAGCAACAAGCCAACCTGGAGTACGCCGCCCAAGAGCGCGAGCGCCTCGTGGAAAGCGACGGTGCCCTCAAGGAGGGCTATCAGGCGCAGCTCGAAGCTGACCGTGGTGTCTCCGCAGTCCGCGCCAAGGGCGAGGGCATGGGCGGGTCTACCGCTGCCCTCCAGGTGGCGGAACAGAAGCGCCAGGGCGCTCTCTCTATCGCAAACGCCAAGGATCGCCAGCAAGCCGCTAACGCGAACTACGCGATGGCCGGAAAGAACACCCAGATCGGCGCTCAGAACCGTATCGACACCCAGACACCCAACCCGTTCACGCAGATCACCAATATCGCGACATCGGGCCTCCAGAACTACGGAGCCTTCAAATAATGGCCGCACCGCAACAGTCCACGGTTCCTGTCTACAAGGAAACGTCCAACATCCCGAACCCGAACACGGCATACTTCATGCACGATGCTCGGGACACGCCCGGAGCGGCCCTCGGGAAGCTCCTCGGGGTATCCGTGGATGCGCTCCAGAAGCAGAAGCAGCTCGACGAGAAGCCTAAGTCCCAGATGGAACAGGACCAGCTCGCCGCCCTGGCGACAGTCGGGGCCGAGAAGGACCGCCTGAAGCTGGCCGGTGGGCAGACGATGTTCGGCGTCATGAAAGACCCCGATGCCTCCATGGACAGCTACGAGGTCAACCGTGGCCGACGCGATGCCGACCTGTGGGCTGGCAAGCTCCGCGATGAGTACGCAGCCTCCGGGCTGGCCGACAACGATGACCCCAAGGCTTTCCAGGCGTTTGTCCAGAGCAAGCAGAAAGAGATGTTCGATACGACCCTCAAGGACGTGGACCCCTCCTACTACCACGGCTTCCTTACCCGCGTGTCCTCCTCCTACGAGGACATGGGCAAGGCTCACGCCGGTAACCTCGACACCTTCATCACCGCCAAGAACAAGATGGCGATGGAGAGCCGGATCGGGGCCAAGGTCGAGATCGACATGGCCACCAACAAGGAGACCTCCGCGTTCGGGCAGTTCATGACCGAGATCATGGGGGCCGAGAGCGGCAACAACTACAACGCCTTTCACGGAAACGGCAGCAACCAGTCCATCCGCTTCACCGATATGTCTATCGGAGATGTCCTGAAGTGGCAGTCGAGCGGTGAGTGGAAGCGCCTTGGCGGGAAAAGCTCCGCAGTCGGCAAGTATCAGATCATCGAGAGCACCCTGAAGGACACCGTCCGTGCCTCGGGCATCGACTTGGACACCAAGTTCACCCCGGCCGTGCAGGACAAGCTCATCATGTTCCGCCTCTTCGACACCCGCAAGATGGCCGATTATCTCGATGGCAAGATTTCCGACGAGGATATGGTGGACAAGCACCTCGCGGCCGAGTTCGCCGGTCTCAAGACCACGAGCGGCAAGGGGATGTACGACGGAGACGGTCTCAACAAGGCCAGCCTCTCCGCTCGCCGCACCATCGCCGCCCTTCAGCAGTTCAAGGCCGCGTACATGCGGGACCCTGCGACCGTCGTCAAGAAGACCGAGGACGGCAAGCTGATCATCGGGGGCGACAGCCCGTCCGCTATCGGCGCTGAGGTGGAGAACGCTGAGTCCGAGTTTGGTCTCCCGCAGACGGAAGTCCGCAACGCCGCCGCTAACGCCATGATCAAGATGCTCGAAGCCGACCCCACGTTGGCCGAGCGTGATGACCTTGAGGACGTGATGGCCAACGCCAAGCTCTCCCGAGCCGAGCGCGACCGTGTCCATGAGACCCGTGACCGTCTCCGCGAGGAGAACTCGACGAAGTCCAAGATTGCCGAGAAGGAACAGGAAGCTCGCCTCGTGGCCGCTGCGGACAAGTACGTCCAGAGCGGTGACCAGTCGGCCCTCCAGGAAATCCGTCAGGCAAACCCCGACGTTTACCAGAAGCTCCTTGCCCTCAGTGCCAACCCGGCCCCCGCCAGCGAGTACGCCGAGGGCAACGCCGAGTTTACCTCAGGGGTCTCCTATGAGGACCCCGAGACGCCCGTCAACACCATGAGGGCCTACTCGGAAGGCAAGATCGACAAGGCTACCTACGCCAAGGTCATGAAGCAATACAACGTCGTCCAGAACGCCAAGGATGTCCTCGACCTCCCCGGCGTGGACGCCTTCGTCTCCTCGCTCGAACAGAGCCTACCAGCCTCCGTGCGCAAGCAGTTCAAGCAGGGTCTAGCGACCGTTGCTGAAGACCTCCGCGAACAGAACGAAGGCCGACGCCCCTCGGTGACAGCCATCATGGAGGAGGCCCAAAAAATCCACGGCCTCCTGTCTGCCTCCGGTCAGTCCGACCAGCAGAAGCGCATGGCTCAGTACGAATAAGGAATATCAATGCCGTCTTGGGAACCGCAGAAGGATGGGACCTTTCTCCCGTCCGCTGAACTCATGGAGCGCGTCCGCGCTAACCCGCAGAAGTACCCCAATGCAGTTGCCGACTTCTCCAAGATCACCGGTAAAACCGAGGAGGAGGTCCAGGCGATCTTCGACAACCCAGGCTCCTCGGGGTTCTGGGGGACAATCGCCGGAACCGCCGTCGATGTGGGGCAGGGTGCCATCAAGGCTACCGCCGTCGCCGCTGAGAACCTCGTGCCCGAAGAGTACCTCGGGGACACCGGGAAGGACATCGCCGCCTACGGTGAAAGCCTCGACCCTAAGTTCGAAACCGAAAAGAGCGTGGGTGAGTCCCTTGCTGAGGGTGTCGGTCAGGCTCTCCCCGTTGTCGGTGCCACGGTTGGCACTGGTGGGTGGGCCGGTCTCCTGGCCGGTGCTGGCGTTGCCACGCTTACCTTCGAGGACGAACAGAACCTTGCGAACACCCTGGAAGAGGTTGCCCCTGGGGTCACCCCTGACATCCTCGTGGTCAAGCCTGAGGACGATGAGCTGACCGCCACCTCCAAGGCACTCGTCACCAACATCCTTACCGACGCCGTCTTCATGGGGGCTACCCATGTCGTCGGCAAGGCGATCCGTGCGTTGTCCCGAGGGGCAACCCCGGAAGAGATCAAGGTGCTCGCCAAGGAGGCCGAAGCGGCTATCGCTGACACGGCCACGCCCTATACCGAGGCCAAGGTCATCTCCCAGACCGCCGCTCGCAAGCGTCTCCTCTCCCAGGTCGAGATGCGCGAGAAGGTCGGCCAGAGCATTGCCCCCGCCGTGAAGGACCCCGCAGAACGCAAGGTGTTCCACGAGAGCGTCTGGGGTGCCTTCAAGAAGCTCTCCGACCGCAGCGCCGATACCAATCCTGGCCTGGACTTGTTCCATAACAGCCGCAAGGCTGACCTCACCTCGTATGCCGACAATGTCATGGACAGGTTGGCTCAGGGGGACGCGGCCGGTCTCGTGCAGGTCCTCACCAAGGGCGTGAAGGCGAATGACGCGGTCGAAGCGGCCTACGTCAACACCTTCCAGAACTCGGTCCTCAAGGTCACCCTGGAGAAACTCAACGACAGCTTCGACGAGACCGTGCGTCTCCTCCGCGAAGACCCCTCGTTGCAGACCAAAGCCGCCTTCCGTGAGACGATGTCAGCCTACCAGGACACCGTTGCCGACATTGGCGAGGTCTACCGCCTCTATGGCTCCTCGGCCTCCTACCAGCTCCTCACCCGCAAGGGCGTGATCCCGGCCGGTGGCTTCGAGGAAGTCCTCGCCGCCGAGCAGTGGGTCAAGGAAACGGTGAAAGACACCGGCTTCGACCTCTTCTCCGACAAGGTGGAGTTCGTCTCCGCTCAGGCCCTCAAGTGGGACAGCCTGGGCATCGACGCCGCGAAGGTTCTCCCCGAGCTGGACGATATGTTCGCTAAGTTCGACATCGAGCGCCAGGGCGTCCTCGCCAACCTCGGCCAGAACGCCACGTCCAAGATGTCGCCGGAACAGCGCATGGGCGCGATGGCGTCCTTCGTCCGCATGGTCAAGGACATCCAGTCCACGGCTCTCCTGGGGCAGCTCTCGACGACCGGCCTCAACGTCGCGTCCGATACGCTCAACAACGTCCTCCTGCCGTTCCTCGAACACGGCCTCGCCAAGGGCAACTTCAAGCGAGCGGGGACGGAGTACGCCGGATACGCCGCCGCCCTGAAGACCTCGACGGCAATCGCCAAGAAGGCCTTCCTGTCGGGCAAGGGTGTCCTCGACGACTTCGATCTCATGGATGGCGCACACTCCTCGGTCCTCGACTACGAGAACCTCTCGGGAATGCCGCGCCTCATGGTGCGTCTCTTCAAGTTCGCCACCGACCTCTCGCTGGCGTCCTCCGAGTTCTGGAAGTCCACCCGCGCCTTCGGCCTTGCCTACGCGGACGGTCTGGAGCTGGCCCTCAAGTCGGGGCAGGGAAGGGTAGAAGCCAAGCGCATCGCCCGTCAGTACGCTCAGGATCAGTTCGATGCCTCGGGTGCCCTGACGAACGCCATGTATCGTAACGATGTCTCTCGGACCTCCTGGCAACAGGCGTTCGACACGCGCTACGTCACGGGCCGACTTGCTCAGGCCGTGGACAACGTCCGCAACCGCGACGACGCCGTGGGACTCCTGGCCCGTGCCGGTGTCCCGTTCTTCCGAACCATCGTCAACATCGGCTCCGACAGCCTCCAGTACATCGTCCCTCCGGGTCTCCCTGCCGCGCTCCGCGTGATGGCCAAGGGGAAACAGGGCGGATGGCTCCAGGATAGCCTCAAGGTCATCAAGGCCCTCGACGACTTCAGCGGAAACAACGGCGCAGCGGCTCAGGCCCGAGCGATCGGTAGACACCGGATGGGCATGGCCCTGACGGCTACGGCCCTCGGCGCAGTTGCCCTCCACGATAACGTCGAGATCACAGGGGCCTCAGGGCTGAAGCGGTGGGATGCCAAGAAGCGAGCCTTCGAGGAGTACCCGCCGAACTCGATCATCATCAACGGTGTCTCGACCGACCTCAACCGTCTCATGCCCTTCTCCGCTCCGCTCATGCTGGCCGGGATGATGCGAGACATGGAGATCGAGAACGAGCTTCAGATGAAGGACGGCAACTTTGCCTCGGACAACGGCCCCGCCGATGCCCTGGTCAACTTTGCGCCAGCCTTGGCCTACACGACGCTGACCCTCTTTCAGGACAGCGCCGCGATGCAGGGTGTCTTCGATCTGTCCTCCGCGTTCGACGAAGCGATCTCCGAGGGGAAACCCGACGCGCTCGTGAAGTACGGCCAGAAGTACCTCCAACAGTTCACTCCTGGGACGGTCAAGATGGCGGCGAAGTCCACCAACCTCGACCAGTACGAGGGGTTCGACTTCTTCACCAACTATGCAGCAGCAGCCGGTTTCCCGGTGGGCTTCAAGCGCCTCGACTTCCTGGGCGAGCCGATCACCTTCGGCGTTGGCCGTGGCCTAGACCCGCTCAACATGAAGAACATCGACAACGAGAGCGGCGTCCGCAAGGAGTTCATCTTCCTCAACAAGACCGATGGCCTGGCACTCGTGCCGCCCAAGCCCGATGCCGTGTTCGACAAGGCATTCTGGAAGGCCCTCGGGGTGGACACAGGGAACGCCTTCAGCAGCGGCAAGATGCCCTCCCTGGTTACCCTCAAGACCACCACGGGGAAGAACGGGTGGGACGCCTACCGCGCCTACCTATACCAGGGCCGATTGTCCTCGAACAAGGAAGTTCCCACGGCCAGCCAGGGAGACCGTGTCGATATCGGCAAGGTGCTCATCAAGAAGGGCGAGAACTTCCAGGACGCGGTCACACGCCTCGTGGAAACCCGGAGCTACCAGGGGCTTACCCCCGACGCTCGGGCAAAGGTCTGGAACGCGGTCTTCGGCTACTTCAAGAAGCAAGCGAAGGACCAGTTGTCCGACGAGATCGTCGTTGATCCCGAGGTCTTCGAGGGGAGCCGCTACGGTTCGCCCATCAAGAGGCCCACCACACTATCCGACACTGAAGGTCTCGCTGAGACGCTCGGTGCTGGCATCCAGCAAACCAAGGGGTCACCCCTGGATGCTGCCTTTGAGATCAAGAAATAACCCCTTTAATGGCAACTAACGTAATCTACCCCAACCAAACTGGGGTGCAAACTGATTACCCCATCACCTTCGATTACCTTTCCAAATCACACGTTAAGGCAACTATCGATGGGGTCGATATCGACAATGTAACGTTCATCGGGACATTCTTGGTACGCATCACACCCGCGCCTGTGGGAGAACTCCGCATCTATCGGGACACCCCGAAAGAACAGCCGGTCAACTCCTACAACGACGGGTCCGTACTTCTCTCCACCGACCTCAATTCCTCGTTCTCCCAGGCGGTCTTCATTTCTCAGGAGGCCAGCGAACGGTCCCCGATGCGAGCCACGTCTGGCAACTGGGACATGGGCAACCTCCGCAGCACCAACCTGGGGGAACCTGTCTCCGCGAAGGACGCGACGACCAAGGCATACGTTGACGCGAAGGACGCTGAGACCGCTGCCATCGCCGCCCTGGATGCGCAGGTGGCCTCCACAAGTGCATCGGTGGCCGTGAGCAACGCGGCTGCTGCGATAGCAAAGGCATCCGAAGCTGCCGAGAGCGCCTCCACGGCTACGGCCAAGGCCTCCCAGGCGGCTTCGAGCGCGACCAGCGCAGCGGCCGACGCCTCCACGGCGACCACCAAGGCAGCGGCGGCATCCTCCAGTGCAACCGCCGCAGCCGGTAGTGCCACGACGGCGACTACCAAGGCCTCGGAAGCGTCAACCAGCGCAAGCACTGCCACCACCAAGGCGTCGGAAGCGGTGGCGAGCGCCAGCACCGCGTCCACCAAGGCATCCGAAGCTGCCGGTAGCGCATCGACAGCGTCCACCAAGGCATCCGAGGCCTCTACCAGCGCCTCCAACGCCAGTGCTTCCGCAACGGCCGCGAACACCTCCAAGGTGGCCGCTCAGGCTTCTGCCGACGCGGCGGCTGCGGTCCTCTCTTCCGCTAACATTCCGGCTCTGGGTGCGCCTCTGGCTAGCATCCGCACGAAGCTTGATGGCACCGGGCGGGAAAGCTACGACCCGAACGCGGTCCCGAACCTGACATCGTTGGGACTGGCGTTCGGGCTACCGGCTGCCGATTTCAACTACCCGTTCCCCAGTGGCCGGTTCATTGTTGGCAGTAAGTGGGCTAACGGTCCCGCAGCGGTGGAGGGTGCCCGTAAGGACAGCTCAACCTGGGGGTATCAACAGTCAGTACGATCTGTCGTAGGCGATGACACCAAGCTCACGCCGACCACGACCAATTCGGCCCACGCAGCACTTCCGGGTAACGGCGGGATTGCCCTCGTTAGCGGAGACGTTGGCTATTTCTCGTGCTGCGCGAAGGCAAGCGGCTACAAGTTCCTGAGCGTTAACATCGAGAACTACGATAACATCGTGGTGGATGTCTCCACAGGCGTAGTCGTGCAGGGAGCGAGCGGTCCCTTGATGACCTGCACCGCCAAGCTGCTTGAGAATGGCTACTGCTACGTCGCCGTCTACTACGCGGCGAACGCGGCATTCACCTTCAATGCGTACCTCGGGGTGAACAACAACACCGGTGGCCCTGCCGGTAGCTCCTCTTACGCTGGCGACGGCACGAGCGGCATCCTCATCAACACACAGTCGGTGAGTATGCAGAAGTGCCTCACGGTGGCCGGGGTGTGCGCAGTCTCCTGGCGCACAGGGAACAGCTACGACTACCGCTACGATCTCCAGCTCGTCGGAGGACTTACCCTCTATCGTCGAGCTACCGGAGTACCGGCGCGGTGGGAAACCTGGGCAACCGTGTTCGACGAGACCGCCCTCGGGGCTCCCGTCACTATCGCCAAGACCCGCCTGATTGACCGCAACGACATCCGGGACTACCAGCCCGGTATCAGCCTCTTCAGCACCTCGGGCAACGCTGTCGATAAGTTCAAGGCCGCTGCCGCAGCCTTCACGGACGACGGCGAGGCCCTCTCGGTTCTCAATGTCCCGCGTGGCCTGATCTACTTTGGCGACACATGGCTCATCAACAAGATGGGCTTCAAGATGCGCGGCGCTGGCCGACAGCACTGGGGGAGACCTTATGGGGAGACCACAGGCGGATCAGCGCATCCGCTCATGGGAACCCAGATCACAACCGTTGGGGCCGGTGTGGCGCGACGGTGGAGCGACGTGGACGGCGGCAGCACGGGGGACGCGGCAAAGAAACCGGTGATCGCCCTCGGAATGCCGGGCATCGAACTCCGGGGTTTCTCCGTGGTCACCCCGAGAACTGGCGCAACCGCCAACATCTGGGACAACGGTATCCGCCTCCTAGGGGTGGACGGCTGCAAGCTCGAAGAGTTCAATGTCTACGGCGGCTTCGCCCAAGCTGGCATCATGCTCGACGCTACGCACTCGAAGCTCAATGCGGCGATGAACGCATTGATCGATAGCTACAACCTCGCGCCGACCCGCGACAGCAACCTGATGTCCTACGGGATCACCGACAACCTGTTCGCTGACTTCGAGGCCTCTGGCGTGAGCGCAATCCGCCTCCAAGGCACGACCCGGAACAAGGGTACGGCCGGTCAGTACGATGAGACGACGTGGCTCTGGTCTCCGAATGGATGCTCGGACACGCGCTTCAGGAACTTCCGGCTCTACCAGTTCGGAGACACAACGGCCCGAAAGGCTGGCGGGGCTCTGATCCACCTGGACTACCGGGTGTTCACCGGGGGCACCCCTAACAACTCCGGCCAGAACATCGGGTTCGACAACGGGCGTCTGGATGGGGCCGGTAAGTGGGCGATCTACCTGGACAACATCGACTTGGTCTGGTTCAGCCGGATTTTCGGTGAGACCTCCAACAGTTGGTCAACCGCTCAGTCTCAGCGCAACATCATCGAGCGAACCGCAGCTTGCGGCCCCGAGCGCCTCTTCAGCCAGTGCAAGATGTTCTTCAACTACGTGTCCAACGGCGGTGCCGAGACGACGATGGCGAACAACTACTGGGATGGTCGCGGCCTCGCGTAAGCCTCTGCGAAACTCAAAGGGACCGGCTTCGGCCGGTCTCCTCCTCTTCCTATTTCGAAATAACATGGACACCTCCGACATCAATGAACTTCAGCGGTCCCTCGGCCGCATCGAGGGCAAGACCGACGCTCTGCTACTCAACCAGGATCGCCTCCGCGAAGACTACGACGGCCTCAAGAAGGAACTGTCGGCTCTCAAGCTGAAGGTCCACAGTTACGCCGCTGGCCTCGCCGCCGTTGGCTCTATCGCGATGCTCTTTAAGGATCGCCTCGTTTCCATCGTGACTGGATAAGCCATGAGTGCAGCCTCTCTCGACCTGATGGCCCGTCTCCACGGTGTCGTCGCAGAGGAGCTGATGAACCGCATCGCGGATGGCACGGCGACCGCCGCCGACATCTCGAATGCCATCAAGTTTCTCAAGGACAACGGCGTGGAAGCTCGCGCCGACAAGAACGCAGCGGTCGCATCGCTCGCGTCTCAATTCCCCGTCTTCCATGACGAGGACACGGAAAACCTTCGGAGCCACTGATGGCCGTTGATACTCCCGCCGCGTTTGCGTGTTCCGCAAGCGCATGGACACTCGTGGCTTCCGCCAAGACCAGTGTCCTCATCCAGAGCCGCACCATGGGTGGCTTCAGGGTCTTCGTCGGAAGCGCCGCACCTGCGGTGACCGCCGAAACCTACTTCTCGGTTTCCTCCAAGGAAGGCTCCCTCGCCATCAACGGAATGACGGGAACTGAGAACGTCTACGTACTCGGTGATGTCACCGTAGAAGTCCTGCGAGGCTAACGGATGCTAATCTTCGGAAACCGCGGAGCTGCCTCCAGGCGGCGATCCTTCAACGTCATCGCGAGTATTGGTGACAGCACGGTAGCGCAGCAATACCTCGACACGAACTTCGCCAGAAACCGCTCGGTCTACAACCACTTCTTCGTGGGCAACGCGCTGGCTGGTAACCGCATCGCCCGGAACTACTGCTTCGGCGTCTCCGGCGAACGCACCGACCAGACGCTCGCTCGGCTGCAAGCGGCTCTCGATACGGGGGCAGGGGTTCTGTATATCAGCGAGGGTATCAACTCCATTGCCCAAGCTCCTTACACCCACGCCGTGAGTGGCCAGACCGTTCCTGCGGCGACTGTCGGGGCTTCAGCCTTTGCCGATACGCTGACCAAGGTAGATGCCGCGCTTGCCCTCGGTATGCGTGTAATCGTCGTCCTGTGTCACGGTGCTGCAAACTACTCAGCCGCACAGATCAAGCAGCTCGTCATCTACAACGCCGCGCTCCGTCGCATGGCTGAGTTGCGGCCGAACGTCTGGCTCCTCGACGCCCCGGCGATCCTCCATGACCCGACCTCGTCACCCAACGCCCTCGTGTTCCGCACGGGCTACATGCGGACAGGGGAGGCGACCCTCGTCCACGAGAGCACCCTAGGGGCTTACTTCGTCGGGAAGGCGTTCGCTAAGGTCCTAGCCGAGGTCATGCGTCTCCTCCCCAGGAGTGCGGTGGATGGTGGTAATCAGCGCGTCAATGGTCAGCAGCTTCTCTTGAACCCGCTGTTCAACGCCACATCGGGCAATGCCGGTGCAATCATCGGCGCTGGCGGTAGTCTCGCATCCGGGACAACGGCCGTTCCGTTTGAGTGGTATGTCGCTCGTGCGGCCGGAGACTCGACGACCACGTTCACGATTGGCGTTGAGCCAAACGCTGAGGGCAATGGCAACGACGTGGTCATTACCTACAACGTGACCACGGTCGGCGGCGGCGTTCGTCTCTACCAGGACCTCGCCGGTACGAGCCCTAACGGGGACTACTGGACACCCGGAGTTACCCTTCAGGGCTTCGGCAAGACAACCACGGTTTCCGGCTCCGTAGGCTTGGCATTTGTCCAGCCGCGAATCGAAATGAACGGGACCCTCGGGGGCGTAGGCACGACGCTGTTCACCCATAGTCTCCTAGGGGACACCGCCAGTGGCCTTCTCCCATCGACGGAAGGCTACGCTTTCGAACACGCCACCGAACTCCTCCAGGTTCCGGCCTACACCGCCCGAGCCTACCTGAGCTTCCGTGCACTCGATCTCGTGTGCGGCACTCCCGGCACGGGAACGGTGCGTGTGAACATGCCCCAGATGTCGGTCATCTCTTCACTGATCCAGTGACCATCGATCCTCGGGGAGCCTTCGGGTTCCCCGGAGATACCTCTCCTCCCTGAGCAACCCTTTGACCTATAAGGACGCACTGAAGACCTCCACCGCAGGTGTCGAGGCCGACCCGCTACGAGCGGACTTCCGCAAGTTTATGTGGCTGATCTGGAAGTACCTCAACCTTCCGAACCCTACCGCCACCCAGTACGACATCGCCCGGTTCCTCCAGACCGGCCCCAACAAGATTTGCATCGAGGCCTTCCGGGGCGTCGGCAAGTCCTACGTAACCTCGGCCTTCGTGCTCTGGGTGCTCTACTGCAATCCGCAGATGAAGATCATGGTTGTCTCGGCCTCGAAGAACCGAGCGGACAACTTCGTGAAGTTCACGATGATGCTCATCCAGGTCATCCCCGAGTTGGCCTTCCTGCGCCCGTCGCCCAACCAGCGGTCCTCCAGCGTCGAGTTCGACGTAGGCCCGGCGCAGCCCGACCAGACACCCTCAGTGTTCGCTAAGGGTATCGATAGCCAGCTCACCGGGGGTCGCGCAGACATCATCGTCTCGGACGACGTAGAGGTCTGGAACAACTCCCAGACGGTCGCCGCTCGCGACCAGCTCATCGAGAAGACCCGAGAATACTCGGCTATCTTGAAGCCGCTGGCCCATGCCCGGATCATCTACCTGGGCACCCCGCAGACCGAGGACAGCATCTACAACAAGCTGCCCGAGACCTTCACGAGGCGCATCTGGCCAGCTCAGGTGCCTACCCAGGAGGAGCGCCCCGGCTACGGTGACGATCTCGCCCCCATGGTCGAGGTGATGTTCGAGGCGCGGCGATACGGTTTCCCCGTGGACCCCGAGCGGTTCGACGCGGACGAGCTGATCGGCCGTCGCTCGGAGTACGGAGCCGCTGGCTACCAGCTCCAGTTCATGCTCAACACGAAGCTGTCCGACGAGGAACGCTACCCTCTGAAGCTGAAGAACCTCATCGTCATGCCGGTGCCCCCGGAGAAGGCTCCTTATGAAGTGCACTGGCTCCCCAACCCCGACAGGCACCTCAAGGACCTCCCGGTTTACGGGATGGCCGGGGACAAATACTTCTCCTCCGCTGGTCACTCCCCGCAGTTCGAGGACTACCAGCACCGAGTTATGGCCATCGACCCCTCCGGCCGAGGTAAGGACGAGACCGGCTACGCTGTCGGCTTCATGCTCTCCTCGAACATCTGGGTCCCCAAGGCCGGTGGTTTCCAGGGCGGCTACGAGCCTGACACCCTGGAGGCACTCGTGGCTGTCGCTAAGAAGTTCAAGGTGCAGACCATCGTCATCGAGAGCAACTTCGGGGACGGCATGTTCGGAAAGCTCCTGGAGCCGGTGCTCCTGAGGGCAGGGGTCTACGCCGAGATCGTCGAGGTACGCTCGAACACGATGAAGGAGATGCGCATCCTGGACATCCTGGAGCCCGTCGTCTCCGCGCACCGCCTCATAGTGGACCCCTCGGTGATCGAGAGTGACCACGAGACCATCCAGGTCTACGAGGGCCTCGTGCGCTCGCACAAGAGCCTCTTCCACCAGATGACCCACATCTGCCGACAGAAGGACGCCCTGCGCCACGACGACCGCCTGGACGCCCTGGCTATGCTTGTGGGACACTTCGTCGAGCTGATGAACCAGGACGCTCGTAAGACAGCCGACAAGGTTCACGCTGACAGCATGGCACAGTATCTTTCCAAGTTCCACGACAGTCCTCTCAACAAGGGCTTTAGTTCTCACAGGGTAACTTGGGGTGGACGAAGCGGACTGATCTGAGACAAGGAAAGTGTGAAGACAGGAGTATTGACTACTGCTCTTTACTTATGCTACCCTATCACACTCTAAGTTAACCTGGAGACATCCCTAGTTATCTAAGGTTATTAGAAGAGGAGTATGATAAGGTATTCCTCCTGAGTATCCCCTAGAGTGACACCGAGAGTGAACCGAGAGTTCCCTCGAAGTGTCTCTCAGGGGTCTCTCTCCTACTCCTTCCCCACTGTCCTGATACTTGGTTTGATGTCCCGTTTTGCTTTGGCACGGAGAGCCCCCTGGAGGGCCTCTGAGGGCTCCCTGCGGTAACCCTAGCCGAGCACCTCTCCATCGCGCCCCTGGGGCTCCCTGGAGTCACTGTGAGGGCACCCGAGGTTTCCCCGAGGGAACTGCGGCTATTTTTCCGAAAACTGTGCATCGCTATACGTATATGTACCCCCATGCGAAAACCCCCCGTGGTGCCCCTAGGGGCGGCGGCAAGTGCCCTATGCCGGGCACCGATTGTGGCACATGGCATGGCTAACCCATTGTAATCATTAGGTTGCCTACTTGATACGGTATCAGGTGCGGCAGGGTATCGCGGGTTATCGCCAGCTATTGAGGGGATAGCGGCCGCGAGTGAGGGCGCGTTCATGTGCTCTCCCACATTTTTCGGCCTAGGGTGCACCCATGGGATAACCGAGAGGCACCGAGAGACCGCAAGGCCGGTGCACCGAGAGGCACCGAGAGTGTCCCCGAGGGTGATCACATCGTGTAACAGAGTGTAACACACGGCCCATCGATCAAGCTCCCTATATGGAATAACGCGCGGTCATCCCCTGACATGGCGTCGTCCTATACCGCCCAGCCATGCCGTAACATTTCTTCAAATACCCTGTTGACTCCGATAACGAAGATATGCCAGTATTTGGTCACGGTGATCGACACGGTCACCGGCAGGGGCCGCAAGGCTCTTGGGTTCTTCGAAATCGCTGGTCATGCACCCTTAGAAACCCTTAGGTTTTCCACCGGTCCAATCGGTCCTCTCGTTCTAATCGCTACGGCAACTTGAACATGGCACTGACGGATACGGCAGGACGAAACGACCTAAAAAAGTTTCACACGGGCAATTGACTTCGATAACGAAGAGAACTAGCTTTTGAGTACGAAACGAGCGGCGGTCAGCCTACTGACCTAAGCGGTCCCGGTGAAAGCCCGAGCGTTCTTTGACAACTGAATAGGACTGTTGGTGTGTGCACGAAGATGCATATCGGGAGAACCGAGCACCCCTCAGTCCAGCCGCTCGCAGACCGTCTTGAAATGTCTGCTGACCACAACGGTCTCACACTGAGTGAGCCATGCGGTGAAAGCGCGGAAGGCGTAACGGGTCCAAACGTTGCGAGAGACTAGTAGGCGGGATGTCCCTGTAAGGCGGGGATTGAATGCCGAACTGCGTGATTAAGGCAAGGCTAGGTAGGAAAGAGGCCATGTGACGATTGTCTTATAGGAGGCACCTATACCGGGTGCCTCTCGGTAAACCAATCTCAGCCAGAGCGGAGCACGGCTATGAAAACAGCCATCCTTGAGAATACTAATATATTCCGTGTCGATAGTCACGGTAACGGTACTGCGTTTTCAATGCTGAATAAGGCGTCCATGATGGAGGTCTACGTCCAGGGCGATGACGCGGCGCGGTTTGATGAGGTCCTGCAATCCCACCTTCGAGCCTATGGGAACCCTGAGCACAGCTACCACTACATGACCTTGAATGAGGTGCTGATGTTTATCTGGCAGGTCTACGCACCGGTCGCAGCTCCCTACGGCTGGTCCCATGCCGGACCTCTAGCTTCAACAGGGTCCATCTGACATGTCCGCAGTTACCGAAAGTCTCATCATGCTCGCCGCGTCAGGCGGCATCATCGCGCTCGGCATCTTTGCCAGCATAGCTTTGTCCTGATCTCTACGATAACGAAGAGATCGCAACCAACGAAGGGAAAACCGGATATGACACGCAAGGACTACGTCCTGATCTCAAAGGCCATCAAACGAGCCGTGGATCAATGGTCTGGCCTGACGCCAGAGCGGGGGGATGTCGAAGCTGCCCTCTCGGACCTCGCAAGTGACCTCGCGGGGGAACTCGCGGCTGACAATCCGCGCTTCGAGGCGAACCGCTTCCTCTCGGCCTGTGGGCTCGATTGATGGGAGTACTCGCCGTGGAAACCTATACCCGTCTGCACATGGAAGCCGTGGCTTGTCTATGGGAAGCCATGATGGAAGCCGACCGGCACGACGTGGCAAGCTCGATCCATCGGGCCTTCCGCGACTGGGGCACGGTGCACATGCGCCACGCCGCCATCGACCTCGCTGACTTTGTATTGCGTGTCTACGAAAGCATGTCCGAGGAGGAGAAGTTCTCCCTCGGTCCCTACGACTGGGAGTTTGTCCCGGCCGTGCTCCGTCAAGTTGACTGGGTGGATGGCTCTGCGGTCCACCTCAATGATCCCCGCGCAGTTGCCGACCTCATTCTGTGGAGACCCGCGTCCTAATGCCTTCGTTATCGGAACTAGCAGCAAGTGAGTGGGCGGGTTTCTACCGCCGCGCCCTCCGCGACATGGCCATCTACGGCCAGTCCACCGGCCAGATCACGGGTCGCCGCCCGGTCCACATCATCCACGACGAAATTGTCTTTGAACCCTTTGGGAGAACCGCCATGACCGAAGTTACCGCCATCATTCCGTCCATCGTCGAAGCACCGAAGGCTGACCGGCCGAAGCTCCCGGAGGGCGTGAAGTACCTCTTCGACGATTGCGATACGATCACCATCACGGATGTCTCCGGGGCACCCGAGGGTGCCTTCAGCAGCGACAACGAGGAATCCTGCGGTTACACCGCCTCCGGCGGGGGATACATTTCGGGAGGCATGGGATATACGGGCATCGTCTCCGCAATGCGGGGGCCGGGCAACGAGACGTACCACTATCACTTCTACCGCCAACCGGCATTGGCAACCTATACCGCGAGCGTCTATGTCTCGGAGAACCCCGCGAACTTTGCGGTCTCCGATGGCAACCCGTGGCGGCGCGAGGCATTCTTCCGCGCCCACTTCGTCCGCACCGTCGAGCACATGATCGCACCCTCGGAGAAACATCCGGGTCTCCTCATGTACTTCCAGTCGCCGGAGAAGCGTGCTCGGGACATCCGCACCCCGATCAAGCCCGGCAAGTACCTGACGAAGTTCTTCAGCGACGTGCTGACCGGCGAGGAGATCAACGATCTCGCGGTTAAGTGGACGATGATGTCCACCCCGCCGAAGGCCGTCATCACGCAGGATGCCGACGAGATCGAACGGGTCTACAAGGGCAAGTACAACGGCTCTTGCATGCACTTTGCCAACGATGGCTACGAAGGCTCGCAGCACCCGGCCCGTGCCTATGCCGGTCCCGATCTCGGCACGGCTTACATCGGGGACATCGACAATGCCGATGGCCGGTGCCTCGTGTGGCCGGAGAAGAAAATCTACTACCCGAAGTTCTATGGCGACTACCGCCGCATGGAACAGGCCATGACCGCCATCGGCTACCGCTCGGCTAGCGAAGATGAGTTCGAGGGCGCTCGTTTGCAGCGCATCCAGTTCGGTAGCCGCTTTGTCGCCCCGTACCTCGATGTCTGCGGCGCTATCCAGGACGACGGCGAGTACCTCAAGATTGCGCACGAGGGTATCCCGTGCCGGGAAACCGATGGCCTGTCTGGTCACACGGGTCGCCGCTGCGCATACTACGGGGGCTCTCGTCGCTTCCCTGAGGACGAAATGACGAACATCCCCGACTACGGATGGGTTTGTGAGGAGGCTTTGGACAACGGCCCGTTCGCGGTCTGCGCCCTTAGCGGCGAGTATGCATACCGGGGTAACATGACGGCCATCGGCGATGACGAGTACATCCGCGACGATATCATGCACTCGGCTGAGTACCGGAGTCGGTGGTTCCGCTGCGACCGTGACGGCGGCATTTATCTGACGGCCAATATGGGGCGCGTCACTATGTATGACGGGGAGGTCTGGGCCGCTGAGAACTTTGATATCTACGGCTCCACCTGCCAGCTCTCCGGCGAGAACTATCCTGACGACGAGGTAACGATCCTCGACAACGGCAAGGTGGTCGCTGACTCCCTCATGGATGAGGAGGATGAGGACTATCGCGCCTTCGCGGGTCTCGATCCCCTCGTTAACGAAGATGCCGAGGAAAATGAAGCTTTGGAGGCCGCGTAAGCGGCCCTCGGGCAACCCTCGAATACCCCCTCATTGAACCCGAAGGAACCTATACCGTGGCCAACCGCAAGCTTTCCGCCGACGAGAAGACCATTCTCGCCATGTTCTCCTACAAGCGCCCCATGGGTTCCCCGACGGAACAGGCGTTCATCGATCGATACCTCACGCCGCTCGGGTTCAAGCGTGATTCGTACAAGAACCTAGTTCTCCGGGTCGGGGAAAACCCGAGGATACTTTTTTCCTCTCACGTTGACACCGTGCACGTCACCGAGGGCATCCAGCAGCTCCATTATGATGGCGCGACACTCCAACTTGCTAAGAGCGCCAGGGCTACCTCCAGTTGCCTAGGTGCGGACTGCACTGCGGGTGTCTGGCTGATGACCGAGATGGTCAAAGCGGCGGTCCCAGGTATCTACGTGATCCATCATGGCGAGGAGAATGGATGCATCGGCTCCGGCGATCTCGCCAAGGGTAACCCGGCTTTCTTCGACGACATCGAAGCGGCGATTGCGTTCGACCGCTACGGCTACACGAGCGTCATCACGCACCAGATGGGACGGCGCACCGCTTCGGATGCCTTCGCGGCGTCCTTCGGAACTACGCTAACTGCGGCACTTGACTGCGATTGCGGCCTAATCGCTGACGACGGCGGGGCCTATACCGACACGAATGAGTACGCCCGTCTCGTGCCGGAATGCACCAACATCTCGGTCGGCTACCATAGCCAGCACTCGAAGAACGAGACGCAGCATGTCCCGTTCCTCATCCTCCTCCGCGATGGTCTCCTCGCGATGGACTGGAGCAAGCTTGTCATCGAGCGCGATCCCTCGGTGATCGACTACGGGTACTCGCGGGGGTTTTATCGCGGTGGCTCTAGCAACACTTCCAGCCGTGGCGGTTGGGCTGACTGGGCCGACCTGGATGACCCCTGGAACGACCCGCAGAACTACGTGCTCCCAGACAAAAGAAACTGTGGATCACTGGAAGACCTCGTCCGCGCATACCCGGAGGTCGCCGCCGATATACTCTCGTCCTACGGCATCACGCGGAACACGATGATGGATGAGATTAGCTGCATGTACGGAGAGGGCGCCCTGGAGGGCGTCTGATCCATCTCACCTATACCGCCGCCAATTGTCGGGACAGCGCAAATGGTTCGTATTCACGAGGAATTTCTCACAAAAGATGCCGCTAAAAAATACTGGCACGATTATCTGCAACGGTTCCCTGCCTCTAAGTGGGGGACCTACCTCCGCTTCTTCCGCGACCGGCTCTCGGGCCTGTGGACAGTGGCGGGTCAACGTTTCACATACGAGAATTAACTATTTACCAATTATCTGCGCTATCGTAGATGTCTTGGAAACGGGGGATGTTTCCAAGCGTCTTGGCTTCGGCCCGTCAAGTCCTATGAGAATGCCGCTCGGTCCTGAAGGGAACCGCTCGGAAACCAAAATTCACGAGGGTATGAATGCGCATTGAGTTTTACGACCACGAGGGAAACAAGGTCCGCGTGGACATTCTGGATACAGATGACCACTGGGAGGCGTGTGAGTGGGGGTTCAACGAACTCCACACGGAAGCCTTGCAAGACGCTGAGGATTATCAGGTCTTTGAAAAGTGAACAGTGTTCACTGTTCCCGTTCCGTTCTCTTGACGCTAGCGAAACCATCACGGTAAATGGGTTTGAATTACAGAAGTAACCGGGAAGATTTCGATGACCACGGATACCACGAAACTGCGCCACCTAATCCAGACACTTCAACGGTTCAATCAGCTCGACCCTAAGATGCAGGTCAGCACGATCCTTGTACTTCTGGAGATTGCTTCGGCGGACGCCGCGAAGGCGGATATTGCCCCGCAAGACCTTGAAAAGCGTACTGGGCTCCTCTCGGGGACCATGACGCGAAACATCTACTATTGGGAGAAGGGTCACGCCGACGTGTCTGGAGCACATGACATGGTGACCGTCTCCATCAACCCACAGGATCGCCGCAAGCGCAGCCTGTCCCTGACAAACAAGGGCAGGGCGTTTGTGAACCAGATCATAGGAGTTCTATCCGATGGCAAGACAGAGAGGCAACCGGTGGCAAGCTGACGTTGTCCTAGACGGAAAGCGGGAGCGCAAGTCTTTCGCATCCGAAGCAGAGGCTCTCGCCTACGAAAGGGCGGTAGCAAGCGGAAAGCCCCTCCCTGGGGCAATCACATTCCACCAGTTCCACCGAGAACACTTCAGCTACCTCTGGGGCGACATCAAGGCCCCGCAAGCCGTCCAGTTCAACCTCGACGCACTCGACAAGCTGATCCCTCCCGAGACACCTATACCGGACATCTCGTCCAGCTACATCATCGGCCTCGTCAACAAAATGAAGGCCAGCGGCTCGTCCAATGCGACGATCAACCGCCGCTTGTCCACGCTTTCGCGCCTTTTGCGACACGCCGAGGCGATGGAGATGATGCACCGGCCGCGCATCGCCTACCTCAAAGAAACCGAGGGGCGCGAGCGTGTCCTGTCGAGGGACGAGGAGGCGAGGGCCATCCTCTTCTTTGAGCACATGGGTCTCTTGGAGGCGAAAGCCTTGTTCAACTTCTTGCTCTACACGGGGTGCCGCCTGGGGGAAACTTTCACGCTCCCCAAGGATCGGGTGAGGGACGGCCGTGTGACTTTCCACTACACGGTGACCAAGACGAGCAAGACGCGGATCATTCCGCTTGTCGGACCCGCAGCGACGGCCTGGGCTGACATCTCGAAGCTCCACAGGGGGCACGAGCGGCCCTTCGGGGGTTACCCGAGGGACACCTTCCGAAACCACTGGAACCGCCTGAGGGACCACCTCGCGCCGGGTGACGACGAGTTCGTGCCGCACATGCTACGCCACACCTGCGCATCGCGGCTAGTCTCCAAGGGCATCCCGTTGCCCCAGGTCATGCTCTGGATGGGTCACAAGAACATCCAGACGACGATGCGCTACTCGCACCTCGCTCCGAAGGACCTGGACATGGCGGCGCTCGCGCTCATGGAAGCCTAGCCGTCGTCTTCCTCAGCCTGACGCTCGCATTCCGCCTTGCATTGCTGCGAGGAGCCGCGAGGGGACTTGCCCTGGTCCTGGCCACCCTGGGTGCACTCATAGACACATTGCTGGATTTCAGCCCATCGCGGGGCCGTGTGCCCCGTGGTGCCTACCAGTGTGAGCGCGAGTGCGATGAGAGCGGTTCGCATTCCTATACCTCCGTCAATTCAGCCCGAGGCGACCGCATCGGGAATCATCCGCCATTGTGGTCTGACACGCTGTCCGCGCCAAGTCGCGCAGCTCGGACCCGGTGACCCACTGCATCACGTTCGCCCCGAGGCTGACCACGAGGGCGATGATGAGAACAAACTGCATTTGTAAAGCCTCCAGAAAACCGCGCGGTTCTAGCGCAGCAAGAAAGGGACGCCAATGGCGAAGACTCTTCGGGAAATCCTTCAAGAAATTTCAGACAACCACGCGAGGCGAATGCGTGACGACCCCTGTTACCGGATCATGGTGGCATACATGCGCACTGCTAGCGAGCCTATCGATCACCCTCGCCACTACGACCGCGATGGGTACTGCGACAACCCCGCCCGAGGGTACTGACCCCGAGGCTCTAATGGAGGCATGAATGGCAACACGATACGACCTCGAAAAGACACAGTTTCTCGTAGAGGACCTGGGAGTGACTACTCGCCTAAGGGCATTCCGCCGCAAGCGTGAGGGTGCGCTTCTCGACAAGGACGGAGGGCTCCTCCGTCTCATCTCCTGGAGAGACTTTCGTAAGCTGTGCCGAGACTGGCCGGAGGAAGCTCAGTCGGACGGTCTACGGTACGCGATTGTCTGGACCCTTGTCCCAGTGGCGGGGATTGATTCCGCTGCCCCTTCGTGACATAGACCGGCCCACGTCGCGGGTATGGCGGAATTGGTAGACGCACCTGGTTTAGGTCCAGACGCGCAAGCGTGGGAGTTCGAGTCTCTCTACCCGCACCAAAACACTGTGCCACAGGGTGTGCCGAAGGGTGCCAACTGTGCC
>NZ_LMPE01000016.1:64562-77203 GCF_001424325.1 Rhizobium sp. Leaf341 | reverse complement strand
TTTAGGTTCTGGTGCCGCAAGGCGTGGGAGTTCAAGTCTCTCTACCCGCACCAGAGTGACGAGGGGTCGTTTCGACCCTGCGGCAACGCTGTTTTGCTTGCAAAGCAGCGTTCGATTTGCGTAAAGCCATTCCCGGCACCCGGATCGGCTCGCCTGAAGCATTCAATGGCAGAGCCCTGTCAACGTGAAATGAAGGTTGGAACATGCAGGTTATCGAAACGCTCGCGGACGGGCTGAAGCGCGAACTCAAGGTCGTCATCCCGGCAAAGGACATGCAGGCACGCATGAACGAGCGCCTGGCCGATGCAAAGGACAAGGTTAAGATCAACGGCTTCCGTCCGGGCAAGGTCCCGGTCGCGCATCTGAAGAAGATGTACGGCAAGTCGATCATGGCCGAACTCGTCAACGAGCTGGTGCGCGACAAGCCCACCGAGATCCTCTCCGAGCGTGGCGAAAAGTCTGCGACCCAGCCGGAAGTGGCAATGACCGAGGACGAGGCGGAAGCTGAGAAGATCCTCAGCGCCGAAGCCGATTTCGAATTCACGCTGGCCTATGAAGTCATCCCGGCAATCGAGCTGAAGGATGTCAGCGGCATCAAGATCACGCGCGAAGTGGTCGATATCGCCGACGACGAAGTCACCGAGCAGATCATGCGCATCGCTGAAAGCGCGCGGACCTTCGAAGACAAGACCGGTGCTGCCGAAAACGGCGACCGCGTCACGATCGACTACCTCGGCAAGGTCGAGGGCGAAGCCTTCGACGGTGGCAAGGACGAAGATGCCGAGCTCGTTCTCGGTTCCAACCGCTTCATCCCCGGCTTCGAAGAGCAGCTGGTCGGCGCGTCTGCGGGCGACGAGAAGACCATTACGGTGACGTTCCCGGCCGAGTATCCGGCTGCAAACCTTGCCGGCAAGGAAGCCACCTTCGACATCAAGGTCAAGTCGGTCGCCGCGCCTGGTGCCGTTGAGATCAACGACGAACTCGCCACCAAGCTTGGCGTCGAATCGGCCGACAAGCTGAAGGAGATCGTTCGCGGGCAGATCGAGAGCCAGTACGGCTCGATGACCCGCCAGAAGGTCAAGCGTCAGATGCTCGACCAGCTGGACGAGATGTATCAGTTCGACACGCCCCAGCGCCTCGTGGATGCCGAGTTCGACAACATCTGGCGCCAGATCAACACCGACCTCGAACAGGCCGGCAAGACCTTCGCCGACGAAGACACGACCGAAGGAGACGCACGCGTCGAGTATCGCAAGCTGGCCGAACGCCGCGTGCGCCTCGGTCTCGTTCTCTCGGAAATCGGCGAGAAGGCCGGTGTGACCGTGACGGACGAAGAAATGCAGCGCTCGCTGTTCGATCAGCTTCGCCAGTTCCCCGGCCAGGAAAAGCAGATCATCGACTATTTCCAGAAGACGCCTGGTGCGGCCGCTTCCCTGCGCGCACCGCTGTTTGAAGAAAAGGTCGTCGACCATCTGCTGTCCGAAGTCAGCGTGACCGACAAGACGGTCAGCAAGGAAGAGCTGATGGCGGAAGACGAGGACGGCGCCGAGAAGCCGGCCAAGAAGTCTGCCAAGAAGAAGACGGCTGCGAAGGCCGAAGCGGCTGAAGGCGAAGAATCCGCCGAAGCCCCCGCACCCAAGAAGAAGTCGGCTTCCAAGAAGAAGGCTGCCGACGACACCGCTGCCGAATAAGCGCAGCGACGTCTGATAAACAAAAACCCCGCCGGTCGTGCCGGCGGGGTTTTTCTTTGCGATGTCTTCAAGACCGTCGGGGCTGCTGCAGCTGACGGCCAGATGTGTCTTCCGCCTTCAGTGCCCGCTGCCCTGCAGGTCGCCCATGCGGTTCCAGGCATCGAGCCCTGCGATCTTGTAGGCTTCGGCAAGAGTCGGGTAGTTGAACGTGTTCTCGACGAAGTACTCGACCGTTCCCTTCAGGTTGAGGACGGCCTGGCCGATATGCACCAGTTCGGTCGCACCTTCGCCAACGATGTGAATGCCGAGCAGGCGGCGTGTCTTCAGAGAGAAGATGAGCTTGAGAAGTCCCGAATCCAGCCCCATGATGTGACCACGCGACGTTTCCCGGAAACGTGCGATGCCGCACTCGTACGGGATGCCGCGGGTCTTGACCTCTTCCTCGGTCAGGCCGCAGGTCGAGATCTCCGGGACGGCGTAGATGCCGTACGGAAAGAACTTCGGTGGCTCCTTGGCGATGGCGCCGACCGCGACCCGGGCGGCGATCCGCCCCTGTTCCATCGATGTCGAAGCGAGACTTGGAAAGCCGATCACGTCGCCGGCTGCATAGATGTTGGGGACGGACGTCTGGAACGTCTCAGGGTTGACGCTGAGCCGCCCCCGGGTGTCGGCCTGCAGTCCGGCAGCCGCAAGATTGAGCGTTTCTGTCGCCCCCATGCGACCTGCCGCAAACAGGACCATTTCGCAGATGATGACGCGGCCGCTGTCCAGCGTGATCTGGCACCGTCCGTCCGGCATGCGCTCCACCTTGTCGGCCTTCTGGCCGAGATGCAGCTTCATGTTGCGATCCCGCAGCTGGTAGGTGAAGTCCTCGACGATCTCCTTGTCGATGAAGTCGAGCATGGTCGATTTCGGATCGATGATCGTCACGGCCGTATCGAGGGCGCTGAAGATCGTCGCATATTCGATGCCGATGACGCCCGCGCCAATGACGGCCATCGAGCGCGGCAGTTCCGCTATATCAAGCAATTCGTCGCTGTCGAGAACGGTCTTGCCGTCGAAGGGGATGTAGTCGGGCCGGAACGGTTTTGTGCCGACGGCAAGCAGGATGCTCGTGCCCGTGATCTGCATGACCTCGCCGTCTTCCTTGGCGATCTGCATTGTCGTGGCATCCACGAAACTCGCGCGTCCCCGCAGGTGCTGCACGCGGTTGCGCGCAAACTGGTGCTCCAGCACCTCCACCTCGTGGTCGAGCGTGATCAGCAGGCGACGGCGCAGGTCGTCGGCGCTGATCTGCTCCTTGACGCGGTAGGCGCGCCCGTAGAATCCGCGTTCGCGCCAGCCGGAGAGGTTGAGGGCGGTTTCGCGCATGGTCTTGGAGGGAATCGTGCCGGTGTGAACGGAGACGCCGCCGACGCGCTTGCCCTGTTCGATCACCACCACCTTCTTGCCAAGCTTGGCAGCCTGGATGGCGGCACGGCGGCCAGCAGGGCCGCTGCCGACGACGATGAGGTCATACTGCATCATGGAGTGTTTCCGATAGAACGATGAATCATTGTGCGTTGCGGCGAATGTCGCGCCTCAAACGCGTAAAGGTCAATCATGGAGACGGTGTGAAGGGGGCGAAATGGCGGGAAACCGACAGGGCGGCAAGCCCTGCGCGAGCTTGGCCGGCGATTGCAGACTTTGCCCTCATCCACGTCGCCCGAAACTGTGCAGCGGTTTCGGGAAACGGCATGCATCAAAACAGGAACGTGAAGCGCGTTGCGTGAATCTTTCTTCACGCAACGCGCATTAGATGAGGCGCAGCCCGCGAAGGCTCGCATGACCATCGCGACCGATGATGATGTGGTCGTGAACCGTGACCCCCAGCGGCTTGGCGGTGTCGATGATCGTCTTGGTCATGTCGATATCGGCCCGCGACGGCGTTGGGTCGCCGGACGGGTGATTGTGGACGAGAATGATCGCGGTTGCCGACAGTTCCAGAGCCCGCTTGATCACTTCGCGCGGATAGACGGGCGTATGGTCGATCGTTCCCGTCTGCTGGACCTCGTCGGCGATCAGCGCATTGCGCTTGTCGAGAAAAAGGATCCGGAACTGTTCGCGCATCTCGTTGGCCATGGCGGCATGGCAGTATTCGATCACCTGGGACCAGGACGACAGCAGCGTCTTGCTGCGCAACTCGCTTTTCAGCATCCTGTGCGCGATGGTCGAAATGAGTTTCAGGTCGAGTGCCACGGTGTCGCCGATGCCCTTGATCTCCTGCAGCAGGGAGGGCGGCGCGCCGAGGACGCCAGAGAGCGTGCCGAATCGGTCGAGAAGCGCCTTGGCAATCGGCTTGGTGTCCCGGCGCGGAATGAGACGGAACAGGAGAAGTTCCAGCAGTTCGTAGTCGGCAAGCGCCGTATCGCCATTGTCTCGGTAGCGGCGCCGCAGCCGGTCTCGATGTCCGAGGTAGTGCGCTGCGTCGTCGTCCCTTGTCTCCGGCTTCGGTGCGAACCGACCCTGTCGCGACGACGGTGCGGAACGGGCCGGCTGATCCGCGAAGAAGCCGCGTTCGTCCGGAGGTTCCAGCGGATCGCCGTCGGTATCGAAGGGTGGTTTTGCTCCCATCACGCCGCCGGTAGACCGGGCCGGTCAAGGCCGGCAGGCGAGAGGGTGAAGACCTCGCAGCCATTGGCCGTCACCCCGACGGCGTGTTCATACTGGGCGGACAGCGAGCGGTCGCGCGTCACGGCCGTCCAGCCATCCGCCAGCACTTTGACATGCGGCCGCCCGAGATTGATCATCGGCTCGATGGTGAAGATCATGCCCTCGCGCATCTCCGGACCATCGCTCGCGCGACCGTAATGCAGGATATTGGGCGCATCGTGGAACAGTCTGCCGACGCCGTGGCCGCAGAAGTCCCGCACCACGGAGCAACGCTCGGCCTCGGCGAAGGTCTGGATCGCCTCGCCGATCGCACCGATCCGGGCGCCGGGCTTCACCGCCGCGATTCCGCGCATGAGGCACTCATGCGTCACCTCGAGCAGTCGCTGCGCGGCCCGCTTTATCTCGCCCACCGGATACATCCGGCTCGAATCGCCGTGCCAGCCGTCCACGACATAGGTCACGTCGATATTGACGATGTCGCCTTCGCGCAGTGGCTTGTCGTTCGGAATGCCATGGCAAACGACATGATTGATCGAGGTGCAGGAAGACTTGGTATAGCCGCGATAGTTCAGCGTCGCAGGCAGGACGCCGTTTTCCATGCCGAAGTCGAACACGAACCGGTCGATCGCGTCGGTGGTGACGCCGGGCTTGACGATATCGACCAGCGCATCGAGGCAGCGGGCCGTGACGAGACAGGCGCGACGCATGGCTTCGAAATCCTGCACGGTGTGCAGCCGGATGACGCCCGTGTTCCGTTGGGGCGCGGCCGCCGCTTCGATATAGTTGACCATGGCCGGACCTTTCCTGCTTGCCTGTCGTGCGTCGTCTGCTGTTCTGAAGATCCCGATGTGGCGGTTGCCCCGGGGACGATGTGCCGGTCCACGGGGGCGGCGCCGCTCATGCTAGTGGCAAGCCGGGAGGTCGGCAATGAACCGATGCGGAAAAATCGGGTGGCCTCGTAAGAATTCGGACGGATCCGGGCATGAGCACGGTTTCGGCCGGTCGCTCAGGCGCGGACCCGGACATAGGAGCCCGGAGCCTCTTCGATCGAGTTCATCGCACCGCCCGTCCGCCGTGCCTTGACCCGCTCGCCATCAAGCGACGCCACCCAGTCATGCCAATTCGGCCACCAGGAACCCGGTGTTTCCTGCGCCGCCGCAATCCAGTCGTCCAATGCGCCGGTCGGCGGCCCGCCAGTCCAGAACTGGTATTTCCGCTTGTCCGGTGGATTGACGACGCCCGCAATATGGCCGGAACCTGAGAGCACGAAGGTCACGTCTCCGCCAAAGGCGCTGCTGCCAAGAAAGACGGACTTGGCCGGTGCGATATGATCTTCCCGGGTCGCCAGATTGTAGATCGGGATCGTCACGTCCTTCAGCGACAGCGTCTTCCCCGCCAGTTGCATCTCACCGCGGCTGAGCTTGTTTTCGAGATAGCAGTTGCGCAGGTAGAAAGAGTGGTTGGCAGACGGCATCCGTGTCGAATCCGCGTTCCAGTAGAGAAGATCAAAGGCCGAGGGCTCGACGCCCTTGAGGTAGTTGTTGACGAAATACGGCCAGATCAGGTCGGAAGCGCGCAGCATGTTGAAGGCGAGCGCCATGCTCGACCCTTCCAGATAGCCTTTTTCCCGCATCCGCGTCTCGATCTGCGCGATCTGGTCTTCGTCGACGAACACCTTGAGATCGCCCGCATGCGTAAAGTCGACCTGCGTCGTAAAGAGTGTTGCCGACCGGATCCGCGTGTCGCCCTCCTGGGCGTGCAGCGCCAGCGTCGCCGCCAACAGCGTACCGCCGACGCAGTAACCGACGGCATTGACGTCGGTCTCGCCTGTCGCCTGGCTGATCGTGTCGAGGGCAAAGCCGATACCCTCGCGCGCATAGGACTCCCAGTCCTTGGCGGCGTGGCGTTCGTCGGGATTGACCCAGGAGATGACGAAGACCGTATGCCCCTGATCCACGGCCCACTTGATGAAGGATTTCTGCGGATTGAGGTCGAGAACGTAGAACTTGTTGATCCAGGGCGGGCAGATGAGGAGAGGGCGCTTCAGCACGGTCTCCGTCGTCGCATCGTACTGGATGATCTGGCAGATATCACTTTGCGCCAAAACCTTGCCGGGCGTGAGAGCGATGTTTTCGCCGATCGCGAACTTGCTCGTATCGCTCTGTCGAAGGCGGAGCTCGCCATTGCCGGACAGGATGTCCTCCGCCAGCATCCGCATGCCATTGACCAGATTGGCGCCGTTCGCCGCGACCGTCTCTCGGTAGAGTTGCGGGTTGGTGGCGATGAAGTTGGACGGCGAGAGAGCGTCCGTGATCTGACGGACGTAGAAGGCGGCCTTGTGGCGGGTGTGCTCATCCAGCCCGTCCGTTCGCGTCACCATCTTTTCAGCCCAGTCGGAAAGGACGAGATAGGCCTGGCGCAGCATGTCGAAGAACGGGTTGGCCACCCAGTCGGGATCCGCGAAGCGCTTGTCGCGTGGCGGCTCGGCGGCGGGTGGCGAACCCGCGGACGCCTCCAGACCGCTCACCTTCTCGAGACTGCGCGACCACATGCCCATCACGCTGGTCATCAGATGGGTCTGCGCCTCGAACGACCGCCGCGGATCGGCCATCCAATATTCGGTGACCTTGGAAAGCGTTTTCACCAGATCCGTCATGGGATCGGCGATCCTGTCGACCTTCTCGCCGCTTTCACGCGGGGCGAGCCAGGCGGACGCCGCCTTTCCGACCTGCTCCAGCGAGCGTGCGAGGTTGACGGTGAGGGCTTCGGGATCCTTGATGATATACGCTTCGATGGATTTCGGGTCGAAGCCAGGAAAGGGGCGCGCGCCGTCGCCGGTCGTCTTGTCGTCTCCCACCAGATCCTCCGCAATATCTCTTGCTTTTGGCTTTTTACATTTCGCCGGAATATCACTACAAGTGCCGACGCATGTTGCCATGCGGGGCGGGGATGCGCCACGCAAATCGGTAACCGGCGGACGATCTGGGCTTAGAGGGATGATATGAATTTGCTGTCGGGACATTCGAAGCTGCGCCTTGCAGCGATGGGCGCGCTTTGCGCCGCCGCCGTCGGCTGCACCACGCCCCGGGCCGACAACACGCCGAGCTATACGTCCACGATGGCGCGCCCGGTGCCGACGGACGTGTATCCGCGCATCGAGGGCAAGCTGCCTGCCGCGGCGCCGCAGATGACGAACGAAGAGGCGGCAAGCCTGTCGTCGAAGCTGAGCGCCCTTTCGGCACGCCGTGCGTCAGGCGCCATCTCGGAGGCCGAATATCGTCGCCGGCTTGCCGAACTCAATGCCCTTGCCGAACATCACGGCGCCGACACGCTCAATGAGATTCGCAATTAAGACTTGCCTTTCGTGACGATTGGACGCAAAGCCAGACCGTCGACCGAGGGGTGGATCAAGCCTTTACCACAGGGTTTTCCGGTCGCGCTGCAGCGTTGCAGGCCGTAGAACGCGTCCGAATGCCAGCAGATCTCTCAATGTCGCGCCATTTCCGGTTTGCCCGCGCGGAGACCAGCTTCGGAAAGGGTGCGGCGGGCATGTTGCAGACGGACGCGCCATCATTTTGCCGATGCGCCGTTCGAATTACATCAAGAGGACGCCCTCACGCGCATCCGGCCGGATGCAGGCGTTCTGGACAAGGTCAGAGAGATGGAAGAGTTTCATAAAGTCCGGCGTCTGCCACCCTACGTCTTCGAACAGGTCAATCGCCTGAAGGCAAGCGCGCGAGCGGGTGGCGCCGACATTATCGACCTCGGCATGGGCAATCCCGATCTTCCGACACCCCAGGCCATCGTCGACAAGCTCTGCGAGGTCGTACGCGATCCGCGGACCCATCGTTATTCCTCGTCGAAGGGCATTCCCGGTCTTCGCAGGGCGCAGGCTGCCTATTATGCGCGCCGCTTCGGGGTGAAGCTCAATCCCGACACGCAGGTCGTGGCCACGCTCGGCTCCAAGGAGGGCTTTGCCAATATGGCGCAGGCCATCACCGCGCCCGGGGATGTCGTGCTTTGCCCCAACCCCACCTATCCGATTCACGCCTTCGGCTTCCTGATGACCGGTGGCGTCATTCGGTCCATCTCGGTAGAGCCGGACGACACGTTCTTCCCGCCGCTGGAGCGGGCGATCAAGCACTCGATCCCCAAGCCCATCGCGCTCATCATCAACTATCCGTCGAACCCGACGGCGCACGTGGCGACGCTCGATTTCTACAAGGAGGTCGTCGCCTTCGCCAAACGGCACGACATCGTCATCCTGTCGGATCTCGCCTATTCCGAGATCTACTTCGGCGACACGCCGCCGCCGTCCGTGCTCGAAGTTCCCGGCGCGATGGACTGCACCGTCGAATTTACCTCCATGTCCAAGACCTTCTCGATGCCCGGCTGGCGTATCGGATTTGCCGTGGGCAACGAGCGTCTCATCTCCGCGCTGACACGCGTGAAATCCTATCTCGACTATGGTGCCTTCACGCCGATCCAGGTGGCGGCCACGCATGCGCTCAACGGTGACGGCTCGGACATCGCCGAAGTTCGCGCGGTCTACAAGCGTCGTCGCGACGTGCTGGTCGAAAGCTTCGGCAAGGCAGGCTTCGACGTGCCTCCGCCGGAAGCGACGATGTTTGCCTGGGCCAAGATTCCCGAGAAGTTTCGGCACCTCGGCTCGCTCGAATTTTCCAAGCTGCTGGTCGAGAAGGCAGACATCGCGGTCGCCCCCGGCATCGGCTTTGGCGAGCAGGGCGACGACTATGTCCGCATCGCGCTTGTTGAAAACGAGCATCGCATCCGTCAGGCGGCACGGAACCTGAAGAAGTTCCTGTCCACTGCGGACGACACGCTCCACAACGTGATTTCGCTCAACGCCCGCCGCTAGGCCCGACCCGACGTCGAACGGGACACCTGAGACACCATTCTCCCGCCGCAGCGTCGGCGGGACAGTTTTGAGACAGTGAGGACAATGAGTATGGCAGACGCGCTCAGAATCGGCATTGCGGGCTTGGGCACCGTCGGCGCCTCTCTGGTCCGCATCCTCACCGAGCGGCGCGAATCGCTTGCGACGACCTGCGGCCGGCCGATCGAGGTCGTTGCCGTCACCGCGCGCGACCGCGCCAAGGATCGCGGGATCGCACTTGCGGACGACATCTGGTTCGCGGATGCTGGCCGCCTGGCGGCCGAGGCGGACATGGACGTGTTCGTCGAGCTGATGGGCGGGGCGGGTGATCCGGCATACGCCGCGGTCAAGGCCGCGTTGTCGCGCGGCATCCACGTGGTCACCGCCAACAAGGCACTGCTCGCGGCGCACGGCATCGAACTGGCCGGCCTCGCCGAAAAGCATGGCGCTCTCTTGAACTACGAGGCGGCCGTTGCCGGCGGGATTCCGGTGATCAAGGCGCTGCGCGAGTCGATGACGGGCAACACGATCGCCCGCGTCTACGGCATCATGAACGGCACCTGCAATTACATCCTGACGAAGATGGAGAAGGAAGGCCTGAGCTTCGAGGCCTGCCTGAAGGAGGCCCAGCGGCTCGGGTATGCCGAGGCGGACCCGGCCTTCGACATCGAGGGCAACGACACGGCCCACAAGCTGTCGATTCTGACCAGCCTGGCGTTCGGTACGGCCATCGCGGCTGATGACATCTATCTCGAAGGCATCACCAATATCTCGATCGAAGATATCCAGGCGGCGGCCGATCTCGGTTACCGCATCAAGCTTCTCGGCGTTGCCCAGCGCACCACCAGCGGCGGCATCGAGCAGCGCGTGCATCCGACCATGGTGCCGTTCGATTCCGTCATCGCCCAGGTCGATGGCGTTACCAATGCGGTGGCGATCGAGTCCGACATTCTGGGCGAGCTTCTGATGGTCGGTCCGGGTGCCGGGGGCAATGCGACGGCATCTGCCGTTCTCGGCGATATCGCCGATATCGCCAAGAGCCGCCCCGGTGCGCAACATGTGCCGGCTTTCGGTCGGCCCGTCGACGCGCTGATCCCCTACACCCGCGCGCAGATCCAGAGCCACGAGGGTGGCTACTTCATCCGGTTGAAGGTGATCGACCGCGCCGGCGTCTTTGCGAGCGTTGCGACCCGCATGGCGGAAAACGGCATCTCGCTCGAGTCGATCATGCAGCATTCCAAGCATACCCAGGAAACCGGCAAGCCGCAGACGATCATTCTCGTGACGCATGCGACAGCCGAACACGCGGTGCGCGATGCGGTCGCCACCATCAAGGGCGAAGGCTATCTCGTCGGCGAACCGCAGGTCATCCGCATCGAGCGTCCGAAGGATTACTGACATCGGCGCCGTTTCGCCCGCACTGTCGGCCAGCCGGCCAGCGTCTTGTGGAAGTAGGCCGTCATGAACGAGCTTCCGGATCCGGTTCCGCGCGCGTTTCTCGGCGTCGAAACATCGGTCACCGGCCAGAGATGGGTGTCGCGGCTCGATCAGGCAGGCCAGAACAGGGCTTTGGCGATCAGCCAGGTCCACGGCCTCCCCGATCTCATTGCGCGCGTTCTTGCCGGCCGCGGGGTCCAGCAGGAAGATGCCGTCGCATTCCTCGATCCGACCATCCGCAACCTGATGCCGGACCCGGATCGCCTGACGGACTGCCGAGCGGCCGCGATCCGGATCGCCGATGCGATCGCACATCGGGAGCGAGTCGCCATTTTCGGCGACTATGACGTCGATGGCGCCGCGTCCTCCGCCATCCTCTATCGCCTGCTCACGCATTTCGATGTGACGGCCGAGATCTACATTCCCGACCGGATCTTCGAAGGCTACGGCCCCAACCCCTCTGCCATCGACAAGCTGATCGACAACGGGGCTGGGCTGATCGTCATGGTCGATTGCGGCTCCACCAGCCATGAGTCGCTGGAGCGGGCCCGCGCGCGCGGCGTGGATGTGGTCGTCATCGATCACCATCAGGTCTCCGGCGCGCTGCCGCCGGCCGTTGCCCTCGTCAATCCCAACCGCGAGGATGATCTGTCGGGGCAGGGTCATCTCTGTGCTGCAGGGGTCGTCATGCTGGTGCTCGTCAACCTGCTGCGTGTCCTGCGCGAGCGGGGCGATCTGCGGGCCGGCAGCTTCGATCTCCTCTCCCATCTCGACATCGTCGCCCTTGCCACCGTCTGCGACGTCGTTCCCTTGAAGGGGCTTAACCGCGCCTTTGTGGTCAAGGGCCTGATCGCGGCCCGCCACATGAAGAACCCGGGCCTCGCGGCACTCTTCCGCAAGGCGGGTCTCAGCGGACCTGTCACGCCCTATCACTTCGGATTTCTCGTCGGACCGCGCATCAACGCGGGTGGCCGCATCGGCGATGCCGCGCTCGGCAGTCGTCTGCTGACGCTCGAGGATACCCACGAGGCCGACGTCGTGGCCGCCCGGCTGGATGAGCTCAACCGCGAGCGCCAGGCGATCGAGCAGGTGATGCTGATGGAGGCGCAGGCCGAAGCCTTGGCCGAATACGGCAATGGCGATGGCGCGTCCGTGATCGTCACGGCGCGCGAGAACTGGCACCCGGGGATCGTGGGACTGTTGGCAGCCCGTCTGAAAGAGAGCTTTCGCCGCCCGGCCTTTGCCATCTCCTTCGATCTCAATGGTCGGGGCACCGGCTCCGGCCGCTCCATCGCGGGCTTCGATATCGGCAAGGTCGTTCGTGCGGCCGTCGAGGAGGGGATTCTCGTCAAGGGCGGCGGTCATGCGATGGCGGCCGGGCTTACGATCGAGCGTGCCCAACTCGGGCGCCTGCGCCACTTTCTCGAGGAACGCGCCGGCCGCGCCGTGCACGATCTCGTGGCTGCCGAGACCGTCAAGATCGACGGGGCCTTGGCGGCCTCCGGCGCGACGATCGAGCTGATCGACCGTCTGGAGCAGGCGGGGCCCTATGGGTCTGGCCACCCGCAGCCGATTTTCGCCCTTCCGGCCCATCGGGTCCGCGACGTCCGCCAGATCGGTACGGACCATGTGAAGGTGACGGTTGAAGGTCAGGACGGCGCGCGGCTGGACGCGATTGCCTTCCGAGCCTTCCAGACGCCTCTCGGCGACTTTCTCCTCGCCGCGCGCGGCTTGACCATCCATCTCGCCGGCAGCCTCTCAGCCGACCACTGGCAGGGCACGCGGCGTGTCCAGCTCCGCATCATCGACGCCGCCCGCGCCTTGTAACGGTCACTCACGCGGAAGGCGGGGAATCGTCCGCAAGGCTGCCGAGGTCAAGAACCCGAGACCAGGAACCCGTGCCGCGAAGCGGCAGGCGGAAAGTGCGTGTCTGACAGTGGGGGAGCCAATAGTGGGGGAGCCAG
>NZ_LMPE01000016.1:64315-64553 GCF_001424325.1 Rhizobium sp. Leaf341 | reverse complement strand
GGGAGTCGAACCCCTCTTCCCAGAATGAAAATCTGGTGTCCTAACCGATAGACGAAGGGCGCATTCGCTGGTGGCCGGCTTATAGGCTGCGGATTGACCGGAGGCAAGCGCAAAAATGGCGGAACCTGTGGAAAAAAAACGTCGTCTCAGTTCAGCTTTTTGGAAGCTCGATCAACGCGATGCGCGAAGCCGTTAAAGCCAGACACCAAAGTACAAGGGGAGGGGTTTTAGCCGCAAA
>NZ_LMPE01000016.1:63210-64308 GCF_001424325.1 Rhizobium sp. Leaf341 | reverse complement strand
GGGAGTCGAACCCCTCTTCCCAGAATGAAAATCTGGTGTCCTAACCGATAGACGAAGGGCGCAGTCGCTTTGCGGTGGCCGTCTTATAGTCAGCGGTTTTCAGGATCGCAAGCCGCAAATGCCATTTTGTCGTAAAAAGTTCAAACCTGTGGAAGGCAGTTGCGCCCGTGCCGGAATGCTTCGTCAAATCAGGTGTTTATGCATCCCTTGGTCCGCAGGACCAGTTCCAGTCCCGCTGCGGTCCGATATCGATATGGACGGACTGTGTGTGGCAATAGGTGCCTACGCCGCCACGACCTTGCGTGCCGCGCAGGAAGGTCGCAACGTCCCATTTGCTGACGCCCGCCACCTGGATATCGGCAGCTTCGCAGGTCAGGTGCCGCGACTGCGGCCGTCCACCGACCCGGATATTGTGACTCAGGCTGCGCCGTCCCGACGTGACGAGCACTTTCTTGCCGAAATGCTGTTCCACCGATTTCAGGATGTTCAGCAGCTGCGGCTTGAAGCAGCCGGTTTCAACCGTATCCGTCTGGAGAAGCAGGCCGCTCGGCGCCAGACGGGCAAGGCCCGACAGTGACGCCATCTGTACCTTCGGGCTTGCATCATCGTGATTCTCGGCGGTGTCATCCACCGTCGCAAACATCGAACGCGCCCGGATGCCGGGAAGGGCGGTATAGCTGAGCGCGGCCGCCTGCTGCGGGGCCATTCCGGCTCCATGGGCAACAGGCGGCGTGTTGCCCGCCTTTCCGCGCGTCCCTGCGCCGGGCGCCGCGGCAGCGGCTGCGCGGGCGGGGCCGAAGAGCCCGATCAGCGATGCCGCCGTCTCCGGCGTGCGCGCGGCTGGCGGTGGCGATGAGGGCGCCAGGTTCGCGAGCGCCGCTTCGGCCGGCATGCCATTTGCAGCCGTGGGCACACCGCCCGCTCCGGCTGGATAGCCCGCATCCGAGGATTGGAGAGGCAGCGTCTGACGAGCGTAGGGCGACTGTGCGTCCTGACGCTCGGGCGCGGTGCGGAAAAGGCTTGCCGGCGACGATCCGCCGCCCGAAATCGGCGACGTGCCTGGCGCACCTGCGCTGCCGGTCGAGAAGATGCTGCTGG
>NZ_LMPE01000016.1:0-63193 GCF_001424325.1 Rhizobium sp. Leaf341 | reverse complement strand
GGGGGGCTTGCGGTGCTGCCGCGGTCGCTGCTGTCGCCTGGGCGACCGCCGGCGTTGCTGAGGTGGGTCCGGAGGCGACGACGGGCACGTCGGTCTCACCGATTTCGGGGGCGGCGACGCCTTCGACCAGCTGGTCGGCCACGGGTTTGCCGGTGACGCACCCCGTCAGCAGGCCTGCCGCCAGAACAGCAAGAGCCATATTGCCGAAATGTGGTTTGAACGAAGGGCCGTGTCGCAAGGCTGCATCTCCCGATCGCCGGCGAGGCGGGGGTCCGCGCCATCATGGCCGCTTCCCGGCGCCGCTCTGTCCCGGCCGATCTGTGGGGAGATCTATGCGCTGGCCCCGTTGCGTGGAGCTTGCGTCGTGACCCCGCGGCGCGGGCAAAAGCGCGCCGCAGGGTCGTGTTCCTTTATGTGGACGCTCTGGTTTACCAGGCGCCGGTATTCTCCATCGACGACCAGGGCTCCTGCGGGGCAAGCGCCGCGCCTTTCTGCAGGATTTCGATGGAAATGCCGTCTGGCGAGCGCACGAATGCCATGTTGCCGTCGCGGGGCGGGCGGTTGATCGTGACGCCCGCATCCATCAGCTTCTGGCAGATCGCGTAGATATCGTCGACTTCATAAGCGAGATGGCCGAAATTGCGCCCGCCCGTATAGTCTTCCGTATCCCAGTTGTAGGTCAGCTCGAGGCATGGCGAGAGGCGGGACTGCGCATGATCGATGTCGCCTGGCGCCGCCAGGAAGACGAGCGTAAAGCGCCCTTTTTCGTTCTCCGTCCGCCGCACTTCCTGCAGCCCGAACAGTGTCCCATAAAAATGCAGTGCCTGATCGAGGTCCTTGACCCGAACCATGGTGTGCAGATAGCGCATGATAACCCTCTTGCCTGTTGTTGAACCTCCTATCTAGCGCTGCGCCAGCCAGACACAAGGCTAGAGCCATAGCTTACCGATAGCGGCAAATTTCCTCCCGAGGGCTTGCCCAAAAGCGGCGGGTCAATGTTATCTTGATGCTCAAGAATCAGTTAACCGCAGCAATCGTGATGCGTATTCGAGGGGCTGGCAGATTATGGTGGACAGGATTTCGGCGAAAGATGTCGCACCAGATGAGGACTTCGGCGGAGACGCGCTGGATCTGATCGAGATCACCGGCGTCATCAAGTGGTTCGATGTTGCCAAGGGCTTCGGCTTCATCGTTCCCGACAACGGCATGCAGGACGTCCTGCTGCACGTGACCTGCCTGCGGCGCGACGGCTACCAGACGGTTCTGGAAGGTGCGCGCATCGTGGCGCTGATCCAGAAGCGTGATCGCGGATACCAGGCGTTCCGAATCCTGTCGATGGACCAGTCGACCGCCATTCATCCCTCGCAGCTGCCCCCCGTCAAGACGCATGTACAGGTCACGCCGACCAGCGGTCTCGAGCGCGTGCTCGTCAAATGGTTTAACCGCACCAAGGGCTTCGGCTTCCTGACGCGCGGTGACGGGACCGAGGATATCTTCATCCATATGGAAACCCTTCGGCGCTTCGGTCTGACCGAGCTTCGACCCGGGCAGACCGTACTCGTGCGGTTTGGGGATGGCGACAAGGGGCTGATGGCCGCAGAGATTCACCCCGACGTCCCGGCACCCACGGGCCGGGCGCATTGATGGGCAAGGGATGCTGAGCTTGCGGCAAGCCATCCGCGGCGCGCTCGTCGTGGTTGCCATCGCCACTGCTGGCGGCCCTGTCCAAGCGGCTGACGTCGCCTTCGACAAGGCGCCGCTGGCCATCAAGACACGCGATGGCAAGACGCACGGCTTTACCGTCGAGCTGGCGCTCACCAGCGACCAGCGCGCCCAAGGCCTGATGTTTCGCCGGGAGATGCCGGCCGATCACGGCATGCTGTTCGATTTCGCGCAGACGCGTCAGGTGATGATGTGGATGAAGAACACGTTCCTGCCGCTCGACATGTTGTTCGTGTCGAAAGACGGCAAGGTCGAAACGGTTCATGAGAATGCCGTTCCCCAATCCGAGGCGATCATCGACTCCCGCGTGCCCGTCGCCTATGTGATCGAACTCAACGCCGGCACGGCAAAGCGCTTGGCGATCACGCCGGGTGCCCGCGTGGAGATCCCCGCCAACCTTCCCGTCGCGAAACCGGACTGACCCGCCACCCGCTCGTCCCGCCGCCCTCACACTCCGTCGGACATGAAAAAGCCGTTACGGCGCGGTGCGGGATCAAATCAAGAAATTTGGCGACCCCTGCAGGGCTCGAACCTGCGACAACCTGCTTAGAAGGCAGGTGCTCTATCCAGCTGAGCTAAGGGGCCGGCGGCGCTGCGGATATGCAGCGCGAACGTGGCAGGCGATGAACGGCCTCAGTGCGTCCAGGGCTGCATGCGGCTGTAGCGGAAGTTGTCGCTGTAGGACACATTCTTCCGGGTCGGATCCTTCGGCGCGATCACGCGATATTCGATTCCGTTGCGCTCGGCATAGGCGACGGCCGCTTCCGCGCTTTCGAAGGTCAGCTTGACCTGCTGGCGCGTATCGGCCGAACTCGTATAGCCCATCATCGGATCGATCGTCCGGGGCGTTTCCTGGTCGAATTCGAGCACCCAAAGATTGGTCTTGGCCTTTCCGGACTGCATCGCGGTCTTGGCGGGACGATAAATCTTGGCGGACATTCCTCAGACTCCAAGCATGGAAAGGAACCGGCTCGACCGGCTTTCCCGTGACATAGCGCAGAACCACCGGAAACGGAATGACCTTGATGCAGGCGCGACCGAATTTTCCATCGGCAGCGGCGCCGGAGAATAAAGGCCGTCGCGCGGCTTTCGCCCTTGCGGCCCCGCCGTCCAGCGTGTATTGCCCGCTTATTGGCACGGAGTGTAGCGCAGCCTGGTAGCGCATCTGGTTTGGGACCAGAGGGTCGGGAGTTCGAATCTCTCCACTCCGACCAATCTTCCCACTCAAAGTCTTGCGGATCCGGGTTGCGCTTGCGCGTGGCATCTCAGCCTGTGGGCGTTTTGTGAGAGCCTGCCGGGCTTGGCGACGAGCCATGACGCGGCAGGTGGCGTCGTGGGGGTAGAGACCGGTCCGACGCTGCCTTGCATCGGGCAGGGCTCTGCTGCGCCTTGAAACGCACCCTGCACGCAGCCCCTCGTTGCATCTTTCGCCTATCGTGCGAGACCCCATCAGCCGAATCGCGCCATAAGCAGGTGCGCACACACCGGGTTCGGTCTTCGCCGTGCCCGACCTTCGCTGTGCCCAATTTTCGCTGTGCCCATGCCGAGCCTTATGGCGCCCTCGTCGTCCGGTGTCCTGTCGTGGAGACGGCAGGCTGCACGCGTTGATCTGAAAGGTCCTGGACTTGTCTGAACTTCTGCTTCCCCAACGCGCGCTGAAGCTGGCGCCGGATGCCGTATCCGCGCCGCGCGCCTATTACTGGTCGACACCCATCATCCTGGTGCTCGCCGTTTTCCTTCTCGTATGGGAAGGGCCGGGCGTGCTGCGCGATTTCACCATCAGCCAGAATCCTGTCGTCGTCGAGGACGGCGACGTCCAGAACGGCCGCTGCACGACGCGCAAGGCGGTCTTCACCGACTGCGAAGCCCGTCTTGTCTATCGCTATGACGGCCGGGACTACGCGACGGATGTGGAGATCATGTTCGTCGATTTTCATGTCGGCGACTACGAGACCGGCCTTGTCATTTCGGGCGATCATCCGGAGCTTGCGACCATCACCCTGGGGCTCGACAAGCTCTGGAACCGGATCATCACGCTTGCGCTCCTCACCCTCATTCTGGGTGGCCTCAGTGTCGGCATGATCTTCCTTCTTCTTCGGATCTGGCGCGTCCGCCGTGCGCTCCGCCGTCCCGCCATGCTGGTGCCGGTGCCCGTCGAAATCCAGGCGTTCGATCGCAAGGGCAAGACCCTTTCCATCACCTACGTCGACACGCTTGCCGACGACCGGACCAAGCGCTCTGCCTATACCCGCATGCACGACGGCGAAGAGCCCTTGATCGTGGGGACCAGAGGAGACAAGCCGGTCGCCCTGGCTGTCCGGCATGGGAAGACGGCACTGCCGGTCTTGCTCGATGACCGCCTGATGCGGATCGAGCTCACGGATGCGGAGCGCGCACAGGCGCTTCTGCCGTTCCGGCAAACGGAGGAGGCGCACGGCGGCCGCACGGTGCTGGTGGACGCGCCACGCAAGACCCGGTCGATCTGGTGGCGGCTGCAGGTCGCCCTTGGCGTGCCGCTGTTGATCGTCGTCGGGGTCATCGGCTTCTGGTTCTGGTATGTGCTGGCGTCCGACACGCAGTTCCAGTCGCCGGGCATGGACATCAACAACATGATGCCGGGTCCCGTGAACCGGTGGGGATGCGACCAGTTGCAGAAGCGCTTCGGCGACCAACGGGCGCCCTTTGGCTGTACGGCCAGCGATTACACCAGCTGGAAGTGACCCGACGCGCGTTGTGCTCTCGTTCCATCAAGCGATGTCCCGGCCGCGTTGCGCGGCCAGGGCATCCCGCAGGATGTCGAACACGGCAGGCGCCTGCATCTGCGCGACATTGAAGCGCATGAAGCTTCTCGCCGTTTGGGAGAGGCTGAAGGCGTTGCCCGGCGCAAGCACCAGACCGCGGCCGAGCGCCGCCCGCGCCACGTCGGTCGCGTCCATCTCGTCGGGAAGCCTGCACCAGAGAAACATGCCTGCCTGCGGATCGATCCAGGGCGTGATGCCGAGGCTCTTCAGGCGTACGGCACTGCTGTGCATGGCTTTTGCCAGCCGTTGGCGCAGCGTTTCCAGGTGCTTGCGATAGGATCCGTCGCTAAGGACGGCATAGACGAGTTCCGCCGTCAGCCGGCCCCCTCCGAATGTCGTCGCGATCTTCAGGTCGGTCAGGCTGTCGATCCATTCCGGCTTGGCAGCGATGAAGCCGCACCGGCCGGAGGCAGAGAGGGTTTTCGAGAAGCTGCCGATGTGAATGACCCGGTCAAACCCGTCGAAAGCCGCCAGCCGCGGGGCAGGGCTGTTCTCGAGATCGGCAAAGATGTCGTCCTCGATGATGATGACGTCGTTCGCTTCGGCGAGTTTGAGAACACGATGCGCCGCGACCGGCGACAGGATCGCGCCTGTCGGATTGTGGATCGCCGAATTGGTGATGTAGAGCCGCGGTCGTTGCTCTTCCACCACGCGCGCAAAGGCATCCGTATCGGGTCCGGACGGGGTATAGGGGACACCGACGATGCGGGCGCGGTGCGCGCGCAACAGGGCGTGAAAGTTGAAGTAACAGGGATCGTCCACCAGCACGGTGTCGCCGGGCTGCAGCAGCAGGCGACAGAGCATGTCGATCGCCTGGGTTCCGGACTCCATCAGCAGGATCTGGTCCGGAGACGCAGCAATGCCGCGCTCGGCCATGCGGTGGCCGATCAGGTTGCGAAGCGGCGTGAGGCCGAGTGGCGAACCATATTCGGAGAGGATCGGGTTTTGTGCGCGTGACAGGGTTCGCAGAGCCCTCCGCACGCTGTCCTCGGGCAGCCAGTCGGGTGGCAACCAGCCGCATCCCGGTTTCGCGTCGCCAGGCGCCGCCTCCAGCGACTGGCGCGAGACCCAGAAGGGATCGACCGCACGGTCGCGTTTCGGTCCGGCATCGGCGACCGAAAACGCCATGGCGGCACCGGCCTGCTGCGTGACGTAGAAGCCGGAGCCGGGGCGCGCGCAAAGAAGGCCTTCGCCGACCAGTCGGTCGTAGGCTTCCACCACCGTCGACGTCGAAACCTTGAGCACTGCCGCGAGCTTGCGGATCGATGGCAGCTTTCCGCCCGGCAGGAGCGCACGGCCCGCGATCCGCTGGCGGACCGTCTCCATCACCATCGTGGTTGCCATCGGCACGCGCCCCATCGTCTCGATCCGTATTGGTTGATGTCCACAACAGTTTGGACAAACTGTCGGCAACCGTTTCTGGCACTTCCGTGAGAGCGGGTCAATAAACGGGAATATCGAGAAGGGGTGCAGGATGGAGCGGGCAACGGCCGGATGGCTGAACGGAATGGTTGGCGTGGTGATCTTCAGCGGATCGCTTCCTGCGACGCGTGTTGCCGTCATGCAGTTCGATCCGGTGTTCCTCACGGTCGCGCGGGCGGCGATCGCGGGTCTCCTCGCGCTTGTCCTCCTGGTGCTCTCGCGCCAGAGATGGCCGACGCCGCGTGAGATCGCGTCGCTCTCGATCGTTGCGCTCGGCGTTGTCGTCGGCTTTCCCCTCCTGACCGCGCTCGCCCTCCAGCATGTCACCTCGGCGCATTCGATCGTTTTCATCGGCCTGCTGCCGCTCGCGACGGCCGTCTTCGGAGTCCTTCGCGGGGGCGATCGTCCGAAACCGGTCTTCTGGATCTTCTCCCTGCTCGGAAGCACGGCGGTGGTCAGCTACGCCTTTGCGCAGGGCGTCCGCGCATCCTCCTTCGGCGATCTCTTGATGCTCCTTGCCATCATCGTCTGTGGTCTCGGATACGCCGAAGGCGGGAAGCTCTCGCGGACCCTTGGCGGTTGGCAGGTCATTTCGTGGGCTCTGGTTCTCTCGCTGCCGCCCATGCTTTGCATCGCCCTCTTCACCATGCCGGCCAGCTTCGCCGGGATTGCGCTTCCCGCGTTTCTCGGGCTCGCCTACGTCTCGGTCTTCAGCATGCTCATCGGCTTCATCTTCTGGTATCGCGGCCTTGCGCAGGGTGGCATCGCCGCTGTCGGACAGCTGCAATTGCTGCAGCCCTTCCTCGCATTGGCGCTCGCGGCAACACTTCTGCACGAGCCGGTCACGCCGGGCATGCTCGGCATGACGGTCTGCGTCATTCTCTGCGTCATCGGCGCCCGCCGGTTCGGGCGCTAGAGAGAGCAAGCCGGCCCGCGGCTGCCATGCTAGGCGGCCCGATGCCGAACCGGTCGCGCCGCTGCGCCGTCGGATCGACCGGGATTGAGCTGGAAGCGGCCAACGATGGCGGACAGCAGGCTGGCATCGGAGGCGAGGCTGCCGCTGATGGCGGTCGTCTCCTCGACCATGGCCGCGTTCTTCTGGGTCATCTGGTCGATCGCGTTGACCGCCGTGCTGATCTCGAGCAAGCCGACGGACTGCTCTTTCGATGCCGTGGTGATTGCTTCGACCTTGGCATCGATCTCGGTCACATAATGCGCAATCTCCGCCAGCGCGCGACCCGCCTGATCCACGAGCTGAACGCCGTTCGAGACATCGCTCGAGGATGTGCGCACCAGCGCATTGATGTCCTTGGCGGCGGCGGCGGAGCGTTGCGCGAGTTCCCGGACCTCCTGCGCCACGACGGCAAAGCCTCGCCCGGCCTCTCCGGCGCGTGCGGCCTCGACCCCGGCATTGAGCGCCAGCAGATTGGTTTGGAAGGCGATCTCGTCGATCACATGGATGATCTGGCCGATCTGCTGCGAGGACGTGTCGATCCGTCGCATGGCGTCGACCGCATCGCGGACCACCTGGCCGGATGATGTCGCGCTGCGATTGGCGGCACCGACGAGGCTGCGCGTTTCCGCAGCGCGGTCGGCTGACGATCGGACCGTGGCGGTCACCTCGTCCAGCGCCGCCGATGTCTGTTCGAGCGCAGCGGCTTGCTGTTCCGTGCGCTTGGAAAGTTCGTCCGCCGCCTGATGCATTTCGCGCGCATTGCCCGAAAGTTCGGACGTCTTGCCGAGAACCTGCTCCAGTGTCAGCTGGAAGGTGGCCAGAGACTGATTGAAGTCGAGGCGAAGCGGCTCGAAACGGTTTGCGAAGGGGTGATCGAGGTGGTTGCGGATATTGCACTCCGCCAGTCGCCCGAGCCCGGCGCCGAGCGTCTCCACGACGTAACGCAATTCTTCGGCCTCCCGTTCGCGGCTGCGCTGCTGATCCAGCCGCTCCGCATCCGACTGCGAGCGGTCGCGATCCGCCGTCTCGCGCATGCGTTGGCGCTCCCGCGCGCCGGCTTGGAACACCGCGAGCGCGCGGGACATCGCACCGATCTCGTCGGTGCGCGTGGCGAACGGAATTTCAGCCGCATAATTGCCGCCGGAGAGCACGTTCATCGCGCTGCCGATCTCGACGAGCGGTCGGATCGCACGGCGGCGCACGAACCATAGCCCGGCAAGAAAGATGAGGACCGACGCGCCGCTGCTGAGCGCTCCGATCATCGTATAGGTCGTGCCGGTAAGGTCGGCATCCGCGACCGAGGTCTCGAGCCTGCCGCTTGCCAGCTCGGCGAAGGCCCGAACGTGTGCGTCGTGGCGATAGAACGCGTCCATGACCGGCTGCAGGTCGGCGGCTTCGCCGTTCGCCTTGGCCTCCTCGAAGGCCGTCGCCACCGCCCAGAAGGCCTCGCCGCTCGCAACGACCTGCTCGGCCAGTCCGTCGGCGAGTTTCGGGTCGAGATGCGCCGTTGCCCAGAAGTCCCTGCGCGTTTCAAACTCGTGCTTCAGCGCCTTCATCTTCTGGAGGTTGGAGGCCGCACGTTCCGGATGCGCCATCGTCTCGTTGGCGAGCATGTAGGCTTCCAGCGTGTAGAGCGGGGGCGGCAGGATGTCGGCGATCACGTCTTTCCCGTTCGCAATCTCGGCATAGACCGGTCCGCCGACCTTCAGCGTCTGCAAAGCCATGGTCTGCAGGCCGATGGATGCGACGAGGCCGCTGGTTACAACCACGCCAAAGAGTGCGAGCAGGCGCGAAATCGTCAAGCTTGGCATGAGACCCTCCAGGTCATGCATGCACGTGCGCGATCCGCCGTTCAGCATGCTGGCGACAAGTGATGGTCTGCGCCGGCTAAGAACTCGTAAATTCGGCCCGGTTTTTATCCTAATTTTGGGGTTGGCTTACAATTGCAAAGGAAGGTTGGCGGGCATGCATTCGACAGACCGTATCAGTTGCGAGAATGTGCCCGATCAAGCATCCGAGGTGAGGTCGGCATGCCACGCAGCATAGGGCGTGTTCCGTACGAGGTGCCGATTGTAGTCCGGTTCACCGTCCGTCCACCAGACCGGGCCGCGTTCGCCCAGAGCCGTCTTTGCCGCATCGACCCGCGCCCGCGCCTGTCGCGTCTGGTCGGGTTCTCCGCGCGCGTCGCGAATGGCGCGTCGCGCCGCCATCAGTTCGGAGACGAGGGTCACACGCTCGCTCACCGGGATGTCAGGATTGCTCGTTCGCCACAAGCGCCCGCGAACAACGAAATACCGGCCGTCCGGCGTATGGGGATGGGGCTCGGTCAACATCCGCTCCAGTCTCTCTCCGTCCCGCAACGGTTCAAGGCAGAGGCCGGTTCCCGGCCAAAGCGGGCGGGCTCAGCGTGTCGGCCAGCAGATCACGCATCTGGCTCATCGGGATCTCGCCCCCGGTCGCCGATGGAGCAAGGCCATCGCCGAACCCGTGCTGCCTGAACTGGTCGATGACGGCCTGGTCCCGGCTGATGACATGGAGCGGCACGGCGCGCGAGGCATTGGCGCCGGTGATGATGTTTGCCGGCTGATGGTCGCCGATGATGAGAAACAGCGCATCGCCACCGTAGCGGCTGATATAGTCGCCGAGCGTTTCCAGTGCGTAATCCACCGTGCGGATGTAGTGGTCCTGAATCTTCGCCGGATCGGCCCAGACCTCGGTCGGCGTCTCATCGGCGGTCGCCTGATCGTTGAAGGCCGATCCATCGCCGACGGCGGTCCAGTCGATCAGATGGGGAACGGGGGTCCAGGGCGCGTGGCTGGAGATCAATGCGATCTCGGCCATGACGGGCTTTCGGTCCGACCCGTCACGGACAAGGCGATGGAACGCGGAAAGCGTGAACTGGTCCGGCATCGTCACCCAATTGAAGGGTTTTCCGCGGTAGCCGAGGTCTTTTGCGGCAAGAATGCGGTCGTAGCCGTACCAGGCCGCCTCGGGCCAATCCATCGTGATGGCCGGCATCACCGCGACGCTTTGCCAGCCGGCAGCGGAAAACTGCCGGTTGAGGCTGGTTCGATCGCTGGTCATCAGGCGGTCGTAGCGCAGCTGGCTGTCGATCCAGAGGCCCGACACGAAGGTGCCGTGGGCAAGCCAGCTGAGGCCCGCCACCGTCGGCGAGCCGATCCACCGACTGGCCGTCGAGAAGCCGGCATCACCCAGTTGTCGGGTCATCTCATCGAGCCGCCGGTCGATCCGTGGTGCGTAGCGGGGATCCTCGATCGCGCTTCTGCCATAGGACTCGACGAAGATCAGGACGACATCGCGTCCGGCGACGGCGGCAAAATTCGGCGCTGCCCCCCTTCGGGGATCGACGCGCCGAAGCTCTGCGTCGAAGCGCCGGGTATCCTCGACCGACCGGGCGATCAGGCCGACGCGATCGGAGAGGTAGCTTGCCGAACTGGACGTAAAGCGCGGAAATGGCAGATGCTCGACCAAGGCCGGCCGTGCGACCGCAAGGCCTCCAAGCGCCGCAACCATCAGGAGCGGCAGGCCAAGCATCATGCGCGATCGTCCGGACAGCGATGCGGTGACCCTCATGCTGCGGCCGAGCAGGCCGAGAATGAGGAGGAAGACGGAGAGAATGGCGAGGCAGACGATCAGCGCGGCACCTCCGCCAAGCGTGCCCGACAGGAGGTTCCAGCCGTCCCGGAGCATCTTGCCGTCGAGATAGGGATTGAACGAACGCTGAAAGGCCGACTGCGTGCCAAGATCGGCAAGCTTCAGGAAGAGGAGGACGCCGAGGACGATGACCGCGAGGACAATGATGGGCGACCTCATCCGCCGGGGCATGACCAGCAGGAGGAGGCCGAGCAGGACCGCGTCCAGCGGAATTCTCAGAAACGCCGAGAGACCGATCGCATCCGGACGATCGGGCAGGTTAAGGATGGTACCGGCAATGACCACGAACAGCAGGAACCACAGGATGGCGAACCGGGGTCGTGGGGAAAGGGATGGACGGCCAGTCGGGTGATTCATTGGTCGGATCCAGTTGCGTGTCCGTTGCGTAGAGATTCGGATAGATTGTGTTCTCGGCTGCCAACCCGCTTGCCGTGCGCGAAAGGCCTCCTCTTGCTGCTTTTCAGATTTGCCACCGGGATCCTGTTGATCGGCGTTCTCGCCGCCTTGCTCCTCAACGTGGATATCTCCGCGGTCCTGTCGGCGCTGAACAAGGTATCGCCGGGACATCTGATGGCCGGCCTGGTCCTGGTGCAGGTGCAGATTGTCGTCTCGGCAGTCCGATGGCAATTCACGGCTCGGCGATTGTCCTTCTCGCTGTCGTTTCTGCATGCCGTCCGTGAATATTACGTGGCAACGGCCGTCAATCAGCTCGCGCCCGGCGGCATCGCCGGCGATGCGCTGCGGGCCTTTCGGCTCCGCCATGGTCAGTCCGGCGGCTTGAAGCGATCGGCGAAAACGGTCGTGTTCGAACGTCTATCCGGTCAACTGTCCTTCTTCCTGCTCTTTGCCGCGGGCGTATTCTTCTGGCCGCTCTTGCCCGGCGGAAGTGCGATGCCGGGCGGGATGCTGCTGCCGGCGGCGATCGGCCTTGCGGGTACGATGGCGGTTCTGGTCGTGGTCGTCATGCGCTACCGCGGGTTCGGCCGCGAGCTCGGCGCCGTCTTCGTGCGGCACTATGCCTGGGCGGTCCAGGCGAGCCTGAGCATCACCGTGGTGCTCGCCTATGTCGCGCTGTTCATGCTGGCGTCGCATGCCGTCGGTGCGCCATTGCCCCCCGTGTCCGCGCTGACCATCGTGCCGGCCAGTCTTCTCGTCATGCTTGTTCCCACAGGACTTGGAGGCTGGGGTACGCGCGAGGCCGCCGCCGCGGCGCTCTGGCCTCTTGCCGGTTATGGTGCAGCCGATGGTGTCGCGGCGAGCCTTGTCTACGGAGCTCTCGCGCTTGTCGGCGCGCTGCCCGGCATCGCCATTCTCCTGCTGACGAGAGGCTTGTCGGAAACTCCGGTCGCCGGCAACGCGGCGCAGACAGAGACAGCCGGTCACGATGAAAGCCGGGCGTAGATATCGCCGGAGCGCGCCGAGGTCGGCAGGTGGAGAAGGATGTCGCGAAGCGCCCGTGCGGTCAGCCATTGCCCATGGACGAAGTGCTGCTGTTCGCCAAGGACGCGATTGTACCGATAGTCGCCGAGTTCGCAGACGGCGTCGAGGGCCTGCAGGGCAAGGTCCGGCATGGCCGGAAGATACTCGAAGGCGATCCATGGAATGGGGTGCGACAGGCCTCCGATGATCTCGGCTTCGGCACCCTCGACGTCGATCTTGCAAAAGGCGGGACGACCGTATCGGGCGATCAGTCCGTCCAGCGTCACCATGGGAACCCTGATCGTCTGATCCCAGATGACCGCTTCGAAACCATGCACCGTTTTCGCCTTGGCAAGGAAATCCGGGGAAATGCTGGTCACGGTCGGATGACGGCTCGAGATTCGCAGATCGATCTCACCCGCCTGTCGGCCGACGGCGACGCGTTCCAGGCCTTCGAGCCGCGGCAGAAAATGCGTCTGGAGGAAGTCGGCAAAGATCGGTTGGGGCTCGACCGCCACGACCCGCGCGCCTGCCGCCAGCAGCGCCCGGCTGCGACTGCCGACATGCGCCCCGATGTCGAACACGAGATCGCCGGGTTCGATCAGCTGGCCGTAGAAACGTTTCAAGCGGGAGCGCTGCCACGGCCTGCCGTAGTAGACCACCAGCGAACGGGCCAGTCCGAGCGACGTTGCAAGGGAGCGGCTCACACGGTCTCTCCACGGCGCGCCATCAGGTACCGAACATCGACGAAGAACGAAGAGACCAGCAGGGCGAGGCCAACGGCACACAATGCGCCCGAGACGGGCTGCGAGACGATGGGCAGCAGGACGCCGCACAATGTCGCGACCTGAATGACGCACACCAGTTTGCGCCGAAACGACACGCGCAGCGATTTGGTCATCCAGGGAAACGGCCATTGCGCAAGCACGAAGGCATAGCGCAGCAGACCAATGAGCAGCACCCAGGGCCCCGCCTTTTCGAGGACGAGGGCGGCGACTGAGAGGACAAGAATCAGAAACGCGTCCAGCTCCATGTCGAACCGTGCTCCGAAGGCCGACTCTTGGCGATACCTCCGGGCGAGATAGCCGTCGACGCCATCAAGGAGGAGCGCCAACATCACCGTGGCGGCGGTCGCCCAAATGAGGTTTTCGTTCTGCTGCTCGCCAAACGCACCGGAAGACAGGACGATCGCGCACACGAGACTGATCATGCCGGCTCGGAGAGACGTGATGAGATTGGCCCAGCCGAAGCGCGGGTGGGCATGAAAGGGCAGGGCGCGGAGCACGAGGGCACAGATGGCGGCGAGCACCAGGCCGGCGACCACGGGAACATGATGCTCGATCGGCAGGGCGGCGGCAGCAGCGTACCAGCTCATCGCCGAAGCGAAATAGACGATCGCCAGGACTGTCACGCTATTGGCAAGCAGCCCATCGGGTGGAGCAGCGCCTCTACGCTCCGGTGCTCCATGATCTCCCTCGTCGATCGTCGCCATCGCGTCTCCTCCCGCGCCCATCGCCGCACCTATTCGGCAGCAACGAGCGTCTCGATGTCCAGCATATGCCCGGCACGCAGCGCCTTCGTGCGCAGGTAACGTTCGTTTTCGTTCGTCACCTGTCCCGTTACCTCTGCCCGCGAGTGAACGATGATACCCCCATCCTGCAAGGCCGCAATCTTGGTCGGATTGTTCGTGAAGACGATGACCTCGGAGATGGACAGAAGCCGGAGGATGGCGAGGGCCGCCTCGTAGCGGCGATGGTCGTCGCCAAGCCCGAGTTCGGCATCGGCGTCGATGGTATCGAGGCCGGCGTGTTGGTAGCCATAGGCGCGCATCTTGGCGCCGATTCCGGTGCCGCGCCCTTCCTGGTCGAGATAGACCAGCACGCCGCCGCCGCTCTGCTTCAGAAGATCGAGCCCATTGCGCAGTTGGTCGCCGCAATCGCATTTCAGCGAGCCGCAGAGGTCCCCGGTGATGCAGGACGAGTGTATCCGGACCGGGACCGGCTTGGCCATATCCGGGTTGCCGACGATGATCGCCACCTGATCCTTTTGCGCAAGCCCGCCCCGGAAAATGACGAACTCGCAGTCGCCGTAGTCTCTTGAGGGAACGCGCGTTCTCGCGACCTGCTGGAACGTCTGCCGGGCGACGGACGATTGCTGGAGCCGCGAGACATGCAGGCTGCAGCAGGCGCTGAAGAGGGGCTTTCTGTTTGTCACATCGGCGATGATCATGGCCGGCAGCAGGAGGGCCGTTCTCGCTAGGTCGGCCGATCGGGAGTCGAGTTCAGGGGCCGCCGTCCAGGTTTCCGGACGTTTCGCCCGAAGCGTGTAGGCGAGCCGGGAAGCATCGTCGAAACCCACGTCGGAGAGAGGGATTGCGATGTCCGTCCCGGACCGGATGCCGAGCCTTCCGGCGCGCGCGCGCGTCAGGAGCAAGCTGTGCGAGGACTCCACGACACGCGCGAACGTGCCGTAGACAGCGGGCGTAACCGCATCGAGCGCCAGCACGGCGAGGCTGCGCCGGTCGTCTTCGAGAAGCACCGGCCGGCCGAATCGCAGCTCGGACACCGCACGTTCGACATCGGCAGCAGGATCTGAAAAGTCTTTGGCAAAGGGGCTTGGATACGGCACGACAATCTCCCTGATGAAAGTGCCCGCGCTACGGCCTGCCTGACAAAACGGATTGCGAGGGGCCTGTAAACTAATAGTGATATGTCCTTGTCCGTGCGTTTGCACGGCTGCCCTCTAGATGCGATGTGCCATTCGAAACACCTTTGTCGACCTGCCAGCCTGAAGGAAGCCATGACCAATCCGACGCAGCCGAAGGACGTGCCCGCGAGCCGACCGGCAGCGCGCGCTCTGTGGTTCCCCGAGCGTGGCGCGTGCCACATCCGGGAGGAAGCACTTCCTGACCTCGGGAGCGGCGACGTCCTCGTCCGCAGTCTCTATTCGGGTATCAGCCGGGGCACGGAAGCCACCGTGTTCCAGGGTCTGGTGCCGCGATCGGAATACGACCGGATGCGCGCACCCTTCATGGCGGGTGATTTTCCGTTTCCGGTCAAGTACGGCTACTGTTCCGTCGGCGAGGTGATCGAGGGCGGCACAATGCACAGGGGCACCCGCGTCTTCTGCCTTTACCCCCATCAGGACTGCTTCATCGTGCCCAAGATGGCACTCGTCAGTCTGCCGCCGGATCTGTCGCCGGGCCGGGCGGTTCTCGCAGCCAATATGGAAACGGCTCTGAACATCCTCTGGGATGCGGAGGTACGCCCGGGCGACCGCGTTGCCGTCTTCGGCGCAGGCGTCGTCGGCGCTCTGACGGCCTATCTCGCGACCGGCATACCCGGCACGGAAACACAGCTGATCGACACCAATCCCGAACGCGCGGCGCTTGCCGAACGACTGGGCCTCTCCTTCGCGCCGCCCGGCGCGTTGAAAGGCGAATACGATGTCCTGATCAACGCATCCGGGAGGCCGGAAGCGCTGTCGAGCGCGATCGATCATGCCGGGCTCGAGGGGCGCATCGTCGAGGCCAGCTGGTATGGCGAGCGCCAGGCGACGCTGTCGCTGGGCGGGGCGTTTCACTCGCGGCGGCTCTCCATCAAGAGTTCGCAGGTGGGGCATGTCCCGGCGAGCCAGCAGGCACGGTGGCCGCTCGCGCGCCGTCTCGCCAAGGCGCTGGATCTGCTCGGCGACCCGCGCCTCGACGCGCTGATTTCGGGCGAGACGGCCTTTCCTGATCTGCCGGATCACTATCCGCGTATCCTCCAGGCAACCTCCACGCTCTGTCATCGCGTGCGCTACTGACAAGGAATTCTCCATGTATGCCGTCGAAGTCCGCGACCACATCATGATCGCCCACAGCCTGCCGCGTCCTGTCTTCGGTCCTGCCCAAGGCATGCATGGCGCGACCTTCGTGGTCGATGCCGCCTTCTTTACCCGCGATCTCGATGACGACGGGCTGGCGGTTGACATCGGTCTTGCCACCACAACGCTTGCCGACGTCCTGAAGCCGTTGAACTATCAGAATCTCGATGCACTCGAGATCTTCAAAGGCCGTGTTTCCACCACCGAAGTCGTGGCCAAGCATATTTTCGACAGGCTGGTCGACGCCGTTTTCGAAAACAAGCTCGGTCCGGGCAGCGGCCGCATTTGCCGGATTCGCGTTCTCCTGCACGAGAGCCATGCCGCCCGTGGATGGTATGAGGCCGACCTTTGAACAACCGGCTCGTCTTTGCCTATCCCGGGGATCTCTCGCTGAAAACGGGCGGCTATGGCTATGACCGGCGGCTTATCCACGGCTTGGAGCAGCTGGGTTGGCACGTCGAACCTGTGAGCCTTGGTGAGGGCTTCCCGATGCCGACGACGGATGTCCTGGCACGGGCCGAAGCGCAACTCTCAGCGCTGCCGGACGGTGCTTTGGTGATGATCGACGGTCTCGCTTTCGGGTTGATGGACCGGTGGGCGAAACGGGAAGGCGCGCGTTTGCGTATTGTGGCGCTCGTGCATCATCCACTTGCGCTGGAGACCGGGCTCCCTGCCGCTGTCGCCGCCCGCCTGTGCGAGAGCGAGCGTGAAGCCCTGCGCTTCGTGCGCCATGTCGTGGTGACGTCGGCGGAAACTGCGCGAACACTCTCCGAAGATTACGGTGTAGCCCCGGCCGAGATCACGATCGCCGTGCCCGGTACGGATCGACCGCAGCCGGCAAACCAAGCCGCACGTGACGCCGGTCCTCCCCATATCATCCCTCCCCACATCATCAGCGTCGGCACCCTCACGCGCCGCAAGGGTCATGATGTGCTGCTTGCCGCGCTGGCGAAGCTGAGAGACCTTCCCTGGCGCGCCAGCATCATCGGCAACCAGACACTTGATCCCGTGACCGCTGCGGCTCTTGCCGACCAGGTGGTGGCGCTTGGTCTGTCCGATCGCGTGACGCTGTGCGGCGAACGCGATGACGTCGCCGGCGAACTGCAGACCGGCGACATCTTCGCCCTGGCAAGCCGCTACGAAGGTTACGGCATGGTCTTTGCCGAGGCTTTGGCGCAAGGCTTGCCCATCGTGGCCTGCCACGCGGGCGCGATACCCGAGGTCGTGCCCCCGGAAGCAGGCGTGCTGGTGGCGGTCGACGACATCGATGGATTTGCGGACGCCTTGCGAACGTTCATCACCGACCCTCTTGTCCGGCGCCAGTTCGCCGATGCGGCCGCCACAGCCGGACGCCTGCTGCCGCGTTGGCAAGACACGGCACGCACGGTTTCCGATCGATTGGAAGGCGTGACATGAGCGGTTTCGAGACGGCATGGCTCGCCCTTCGCGAACCGGCCGACAAAGCCGCCCGAGCCGCCAATCTGATGGCTGAGCTCGTCGCGCACTGCGAACGTCTCGAAGCGCCGACCATCATGGACATCGGATGCGGCACGGGCGCCACCCACCGCGTCCTTTCGGCCCATCTCCCGACAGACGCACGCTGGTACCTCGTCGACAATGATCCGCGACTGCTTGGCGAAGCCGAAAGGCGGATCGGAAGCATCGGTGTCCGCTATATCCAGAAAGACCTCACGGACCTGGAGTCGCTCGACCTGCGCGGCATCGACCTCATGACCGCGTCCGCCTTCTTCGATCTCTGTTCGCAGGCATTTTGTGACGATCTGGTCGAACGTCTCAGCAGGCAGAACATCGCCTTCTATGCCGCCCTCAATTATGATGGTCGCATCCGCTGGAGCGATCCGCATGAACAGGATCGCGACGTCGTCAACGCGTTCAACCGTCACCAGCGCGGGGACAAGGGGTTCGGTGCGGCACTGGGGCCGGAGGCTGCAGCCTGGCTCGAGCGTGCGCTCCTGTCCCGCGGATATCGAATAGCGCGCGCGGACAGCCGCTGGGAACTCGATGGATCGCACGCCGCGCTTCAGGACGCATTCTTGCGCGGCATGATGCCCCCGGTCGCCGAGATCGGTGACATCCGTCCGGATGATCTCGAGGCGTGGCTCGCATTTCGTCTTGGCAAGGTTCGGGATGGCGGATGCCTTGTCGTCGGCCACACCGATCTATTGGCGCTGCCGAAATGAGCCGGCCGGGCGTCCTGCGGCGAGGTCACAGTCGTACAGGATGTCGCGCCCGACGCTGTAGAGGGTAGTCTCGGGTCGACGGGCCTCGGACAGTGTCCGGATCGGCGGGAGACAGATGCCGGACGGGCCCGAACCAATGATGAGCGGTGCAATGGACACATGCAGGCGATCGACAAGATCGCGATCGAGAAAGCGCGAGATCGTGCGCGCGCCGCCTTCGACCAGCACCTTCAAGAGATGGCGTTCCGCAAGGGCGTCCAGCATTTCTTCTGGACAGAGGCCGTCCGACGTCTGGTGCAGGCGGATGACGTCCACGGGATAGTGTCGTCGGGGCGCTTCTTGCGACTGGATAAGAATGACCGGCGCGCCGCCGTCGCAAAACACGCTTTCTTCGCCCGTGAGGTCGGCTCGGCAGTCGACAATGACCCGGACAGGATCAGGGCCTTCCACGTCGCGTACGGACAACCTCGGATGATCGGCCTTGACCGTGCCGACGCCGACGATGACCGCATCGACAAGCGCGCGGCATCGATGCAGATGCGCAATACCCTCGGGCCCGGATATATTGCGCGCATCCCCGGACGGCGTGGCGACCCGACCGTCGAGCGATTGTCCCACCTGCGCCAGAACAAACGCGCCTGTCGCAAACGCGATCGGCCCGTAAAGCGCAGCGCCTGCATCGGCCGCTTCATAGGGCGTTTTCGCGCGCGCGGACGATGCCGCGAGCAGCCTGCACCAGGTTTCATCTGTGATCGTCAGGCGACGAATGATCGACTCATCACATGTCATCAGAGCATTTTATACAAGGTGTCGTCCCGGCGCAGGACATGATGAAACAGGACGCCGCCAAGATGCAGAGCAAGGAGCCCAAAGAGGATCCAGGCACTCCATCGGTGAACCGTCGACAGCAGCGGGGCGATCCCGGGCGTCTTGTCGAGCGGGCTATAGACGGGAAGGATGTCGAACCAGACGAGTGCAAATCCATGGGCATTGGTGGCCAGGAAGCCGCTGACCGGCATCAAGATCAACAGGAGATACAGGCCGGCGTGCACCAGGCGCGCCATCCCGGCCATCGCGTCGGCGTCGCCGCTGCGGGGAACGCGCGACGTGAGACGAATGCCGATACGGGCAAGCATCAGCCAGAGGGCCATGAAGCCGAGCGACTCGTGCAGAAGGTAGGCGTCTGGCTTGATATCGTCGCACACGAATTTGATCACCATCCCGAGAGGCCAGGTGACGAACACCAGCATGGCGACCAGCCAGTGCATGATCCGCATGGCACCGGGATAGCGGATCGTCTGAATCTGATGGTCGTGTGTCACTTGAGAACACCCAGCACAGTCCCTCTCGCTCCCAAACTAGACAATCTCTTGCAAATCGCCTCATCACGAGCGCGCGAGATATCCAGCATTCAAGCGTAGGGCAGCCGGCGGGGCGGACGGACGGATGGCCTACGCAGCCTCGCGCGGAGATTAGCTCAGCCCTGCTCCTCGGGTCGAGCGGCAATCTTGGCCTGCAGGACGACCACGACCAGAAGGAAGAGGCCGCGAATGACGGACTGCCAGTAGGCCGACAGCGAGATCCAGCCCAAGCCGTTTTCGAAATTCAGGACATTGAAGACCATGCCGAGCAGGAGCACACCGGCGAGGGTCGCCCCGACCGATCCTGCACCCCCGCTGAGCAACGTGCCGCCAACCACCACGGAGGCGATGGCGAAAAGCTCCCAGCCAACGCCCTCTGTCGGCTGGCCCGCTCCGAACTGTGCGGCGAGCACCGTTCCGGCAAGCCCGGCGAGCAGGCCGGAGACGGCGTAGACGGAGAAGACGGTGCGCCGGACCTTCAGTCCCATCAAGAGCGCCGTGGCCTCCCCGTCGCCAACGGCCAGCACATGGCGGCCGGCCGGCAGCCGCTCGAGAAAGATCCAGCCGAGGATGTAGGCGGCAAGGGCGATCCAGGCAGGGATCGGGAAGCCGAGGATGTCGTCCTGCCCCAGCATGGTGAAGGCCGTGTCGTAGGAAACGGAAACGGACTGGTTGTCGGCCAGAAGCAGCGCCGTACCGTAGGAGGCCAGCATCGCGGCCAGCGTCGCGATGAAGGGCTGTATCCGCATCTGCGTGATCATGATGCCATTGAGCACACCGAAGGCAAGCCCCGCCGCCATGCCGGCGGCCAATCCGGCGGCCCAGCCGTAGGGGGAAGCGAATGCCGAGACGACGCTGGCAAGCGCCGCAACGCCTCCGACCGACAGATCGATCCCGCCGGTAATGATGACGAAGCACATGCCGAGCGCGATCAGCGCAAACATCGCATTGTAGCGCAGGAAGCTCAGGATGTTGAAGGACGAGAGAAAATTGTCGTAGCGCAGGGCGCCGAAAAGGATCAGCGCAAGGAGAGCGACCATGACGCCGAGGCGGGCCAGATCGCCCGAGGTTTTCGGACGGAGAAAGGCGGGGATGAAGCGAGCTGCGGACATCTGGACACTCCTCACGAACGGTCTGCGCGTTGCTGCACGTAGACGGCCACCACGATCAGGCCCGCCTTGACGACGAGCGCCGCAGCATCGGGGACGCCGTTTGCCAACAGCGTGTACCGCACGAGCTGAATGACCAGCGCGCCGAGAAGCGTCCCGAAAATGTTTGCCCGGCCACCCGTCAGCAGCGAGCCGCCGACGGCGACGGCGGCAATGGCGTCGAGCTCCATGCCGAGGCCGACGAGGTTGGCGTCGCTTGCGGAATTGCGCGCGACCACAACAAGCCCTGCAAGCCCGGCGAGCGCGCCGGAGATCAGATAGACGAGCATCTTGACCCGCCGGACAGGGATGCCGGCCAGGCGCGCCGCCTTCTCGTTGCCACCGACGGCAAGGACATGCCGGCCGAACATCGTCAGCCGGATCAACGCGAAGGCGAGGGCGGCAACCACCAGCATCAGCACCACCTGGGCTGGAACGCCTGCGACATGGCCCATGGCGATGAACTGGAAGGACGGGTTCTTGAAGACCTGCAGGTTGCCGTTGGTGGCGACTTGCGCAATGCCGCGGCCTGCAATGAAGAGCACCAGCGTGGCGACGATCGGCTGGATCGCGTATCGCGTGACCAGCAGGCCGTTGAACCATCCGAAGGCCATCGTGACAAGGATCGGCAGGACGAAGGCGAGACCCACGGCAAGGCTCGGATTGTCGATGGGAAACAGCGTACCGAGAAAGATCATCGGCGCCACAGCCCCGGCGATCGCCATCAGCGAGCCGACAGAGAGGTCGATACCGCCTGTCGCGATGACCAGCGTCATGCCCGTGGCGACGATGACGATCGGGGCGACCTGCGTCAGGTTGACGTTGAGCGTCTGCCACGAAACGAAATTTGGCGTCATCACCAGATTGAAGACGATGAGCAGCACCAGGGCAGCAGCGGTGCCGTATCGGCTGGCGAGTGCGAGCATCGACAGCTTCGGGCGCGTCTGCGGCGCTGGCGGGGCGGTGTCCGTGATCGTCATGTCATTCCCCCTGATGCGCCATGGCGGCGAGAAGCGCTTTTTCGGACATGGCGGAGCGTGGCAGGACGGCGACCGACGCGCCGTCGCTGAGGACCGTGATCCGGTCGGCGGCAGCCAGCAGTTCTTCGAGTTCGGACGAAATCATCAGGACGCTGAGGCCCTCGTCGGCCAATTGGCGCAGCAGCTTGAGGATTTCTGACTTCGCTCCGATATCGATGCCGCGCGTCGGTTCGTCGACGATGAGCACCTTCGGATCCGTGCACAGCCAGCGGGCCAGCAGCACTTTCTGCTGATTTCCGCCGGAAAGCTCCTTGATCGGCTGATCGGGTGAGGCGCATTTGATGCGCAGCGCCGTGATGAAACGCTGAACGATCTCATCCTGCCGTGCGCGGTTGATCACGCCGGCCTTGCGCAGCTTCGGCAGCAGCGCCAGCGTCATGTTCTCGCGGATGCTCATGTCCGGGATAATGCCGTCTACCTTCCTGTCCTCGGAGACGAGACCGATGCCGTCTGCAATGGCGTCGGCGGGTTCAGTGTAGGTCCGCGCCTGGCCACCGACCCGCAGCGAACCGCGCTCCAGCCGGTCCATTCCGAAGATGATGCGCGCGGTCTCGCTGCGGCCTGAGCCAAGCAGGCCGGCCAGCCCGGAGATCTCGCCTTCGCGCACGGTCAGATCCACCTGACGCACGCGGGTTCCCGAGCCGGCAGCTTCGAGCTCCAGGCGCACGGGGCGCTCTTCATGACCCTCCGCGCTCTTGCTCAGCGCTTCGAAGGCCGCAAGTTCGCGCCCGAGCATGTGCCGCACCAGCTCCATCTTCGAGATGTCCTGCATGGCGCTGACGGCGACGGTTTGCCCGTCACGCATGATCGTGACGCGGTTGCAGATCGCGTAGAGCTCGTCCAGCCGGTGCCCGATGAAGATGACGGCGACGCCGCGCGCCTGCAGGGTGCGGATCGTGTCGAACAGGATGGAGACTTCACGCTCGTCCAGCGAAGACGTCGGCTCGTCCATGATCAGGAGCTTGGCATTCTGTTCGACGGACCGGGCAATGGCCACCATCTGCCGCGTCGCGGCATTGAAGCTGGCAACGGGCCTGTCGACATCGATGTCGAGATGGAAGGCCTCCAGAACACGCCGCGCACCTTCGCGCATGCGGCGATGGTCGAGCAGGCCGAAGCGGCGGGGCTCGCGCGCGAGATAGATGTTCTCGGCAACCGACCGCTGGGCTGCGAGATTGATTTCCTGGTAGATCGTCGCAATGCCCGCCGCCTGACTGTCGGCCGGCGAGGTGAAGGTCACGTCGCGACCATTGAAGGCGATCCGGCCCGTCTCGACCTTGTAGGCTCCGGTAAGGATCTTGATCAGTGTCGATTTGCCGGCGCCGTTCTGACCGACCAACGCCATGATCTCACCGTCGGCGACATCGAGCGTGGCCGACCGCAGGGCCGCGACTCCGGCGAACGACTTGGAGATGTCCTGCATGGAAAGCAGCATCGAAGGTCCTCTTGCACAGGAAAACATGTCGCCGGCGGGATACCCGCCGGCGACAGCCATGATCGGCAGGTGTCCGGTCAACCTCTTAGGGTCGGCCAGACATTGCCTTGCCTGCTTTGCCTTGCACGCCTTGCCTCAGTAGGCGTTGGCGAGTTCGGCCTTGGCGTTCGAGCTGTCGTAGAACTTGTCGTCGTTGATGACGCGGGGCTCGATCTTTTCGCCCTTGGCATAGCGCGCCATGGTTTCGAACGCCTTGGGTCCGAAGCGCGGATTGCACTCGACGACGGCCGCGATCTTGCCTTCGGCCACCAGTCCGACGGCTTCCTTGCCGCCATCGATCGACAGCACGAGGACGTCCTTGCCGGGCACCTTGCCGGCGGCCTCGATGGCGGAGATCGCACCGATGGCCATCTCGTCATTGTGTGAATAGATGATATCGGCATCTGGATGCGCCTGCAGCAGGGCTTCAGCCACCTGACGACCCTTGTCGCGGGCAAAATCGCCGGACTGGGATGCCACGATCTCGAAGCCGCCGGCGGCCTTGATCGCTTCGTCGAAGCCCTTCTTGCGATCGTTGGCGGGCGAGGAACCGGTCGTGCCTTCCAGCTCGATGATCTTCGTCTTTCCGCCGGCATTCTTCGCGAGCCATTCGGCCACGCGCTGGCCTTCCTGGACGAAGTCGGAGCCGATGAAGGTGAGGTAGTCCTGGCCGGCCTTGGCGAGCTTCGGATCCACACTGCGATCGAGCAGGATAACCGGGATGCCGGCCTTCTTGGCCGCCATGACGGCGGGGATCAGCGGCTTTTCCTCACGCGGAGCGAGGAAGATGACATCGACGCCCTGCGCGATCATCGAGTTGACATCGGCGACCTGCTTGGCGGCCGAACCCGCGGCATCGGTATAGACCAGCTGATAGCCGAGCCTTGCGGCTTCCGCCTTCATGCTCTCGGTCTGGGCGATCCGCCAGGGATTGTTGGATTCGGTCTGCGCGAAGCCGACCTTGTAGGTGTCCTTCTGCTTCAGGGCAGGTACCTGCGCTGTTGCCATTCCGGCAAAGGTCAGGGCGCCGATCATGGTTGCGACCGTCAAGAATGTGCGACGTGAGAATGCGGACATCTCAGTTTTCTCCTCCCGATTTATTCCGACCTCCTCAGATCGGATGCAAGCTTCAGCCGCTTGCGGGCTCACTCTGTTGCTAATGATATTAACAGTCAACCTGAAAAATATTAGTCCTGGCAGGCCGGGCGACACGACGACAGCCGCATGCCCGAAGGCCGCGAGGCTGTCGTCGCTCCACGATCAGGTCGGGTCTGCGCCCATGACGAGACCTTCGATGTCGTGCTTCTGGGTGATCGGCACGAGTTCGTCGACGACCCTGCAGACGAGGTGCTTGCGGGCGATCTCGGGCAGGGCGTCATACCAGTCTTTGGTCACCATCATGTCGTGCAGTTCGGCATGGCCGGCACCGGGCGCATCGACGCCCAGAACCATTACCGGGCGGGCGATCGGCGACAGATGCTCCGTGCCGCGATGCACCGTCAGGGCCGACCGGCAGGAAATGTCCCCGCGCTTGGGGAATTTGCGGGTGGCACGTTCCTGGAAACGACCCCACAGAGCCTTGTCGGGGAACATCTCGTGCTTCCACTCCCGACCATCGTCATACTGCGTCCCTGGCGCCACCTCGAAGGGGCCCATGTCCTCGGTCACGTCGACGCCGGTGAGGTTGAAGGCGAGCGAGGTGATCTTCCGGTCCTGGTAGGTATCGACCGGCGACGGGAAGTCCCGGTGCCAAGGCTGATACTTTGCACCCTGGAAAGGCACATCGAGCCCGATTTCCACGATCTGATAGTCCGGTCCAAGCAGGTTGGTGCAGACGTCCACGAGCCAGGGGTGGGTGACGAGATCGACGAAACCACCGAAGTTCTGCGGGTGGATCTCGACATACCAGCGCCGGGGGCCGCGACCGACGGCGCCGCCCGGGCGCTGGATCGCCGACCAGAAGGCCGTCATCATGTCTTCACGCATTGCATCGGCCCACTCCGGCGTGAAGGCGCCCTTCAGGCCGATGATGCCGTCCTCGGCCAGCGTCTTCAGCTGGGCGGCGATGTCATAGTCAAATTGTGCATGTGCATTCATGGCGTGTCCTCCTCGACATCCGGAATCTAGCGCAACTAATAATTATTAGTCAATGGATAATCCTGTCGGGCTCGGTTAGGAAGGATGAGACATGTCGAATGGACGAGAGCGTGAGCAGCCGAAAGCCTTCCAAGCGGATAACGATGATGGACGTGGCCAAAGCCGCCGGCTGCTCGCAGGCGACGGTATCCGTGGTGCTGAACAACATCATGGACATCAAGATCTCCGCGGATCTCCGGGCGCGCGTGGTCGAAGCGGCGCGGTCGCTCGGCTACGGCCTTGCCAGCCCAATCCGTCGTGCAGCGCTCGAGGAGCTGCGGGACGGCTGCATCGGCTTCATCGTCGATCAGCTGACCACGACGCCCGAGGCCGTCAACGCGATCGAGGGCGCGCGGCAGGAATCCTGGAACGCCGATGTGACGATTCTCGTCGCACAGACGCAGGGACGGGCGGAATACGAACGCCGTGCGGTTGACCGTCTCCTGCGGGCCGGTGCGCAGGGCATCATCTACATGTCCGTCTTTACCCGGCGCGTCGCGCTCGATTCGGCTTTCAATGAACTCCCGGTGCCGCTTGTCCTGCTCAATTGCCATACGGGCGATCCCCGCTTTCCTTCGGTCGTGCCGGACGAGGTCAATGGCGGCAAGCTTGCGACGTCGACGCTGATCGAGAAGGGGCATCGGCGGATCGGTATCATCACCGGCGAAACCTTCATGGAGGCTTCGCAGGATCGCCTGATCGGATATCGCAAAGCGCTGGGGAAAGCCGGCATCGACTATGACGACCAGCTGGTGGGCGAGGGCAACTGGACCCCGACCGCCGGTTATGAGGCGACGCAGAGGCTTCTGTCGCTCGCGGACCGGCCGACCGCGATTTTCTGCCAGAACGACAAGATGGCGATGGGATGCTTCACCGCGATTCGCGAACGCGGCCTCTCCGTTCCCGGGGATATCTCCGTGATCGGCTACGACGACGACGAGATCGCCCGCCATCTCCGCCCGCAACTCACCACCATCGACCTTCCGCACCGCGCCATGGGCGCCTGGGCCGTGCGCCACCTCGGACGCCAGACAGGCGATGTCCTGCCCAACACGCACAAGATGGTCTGCGGCCTGATCGAGCGCTCGTCCGTCGGACCATTTGTCGCCTGACGAGCAAGGCGATCGCCGCTAGCCCAGGCCGCGACGCGAGTGTCGATCTTGGAATATGACGGGGTGGCTGACGAACGGCGCACCGCGTGCGGGGCTCGTGCGAGCAATCAAGCGGGGTTCGTCGAGATCTTATGACGACCGGACTGCGACTGTCACGTGTGCTTCTGCACGTATCGAAGAGGACGATGCAGAGGTTTCGGTCGACCGAGTCGAGCATGGTCTTGCATTTCGAGCTCGCAAGCCGAGCCACATTCTCGGATGCGCCAAGGACGGCGCATCGCCTGCTGCGCGTTAGATCCGAATGTGGGAGAGCGTGAACGTTACATTCACGCTCTCCCGTCTTCTCAGCTGCAGCCGCTTGTTGCGCCGCAGGTGTCGCACTTCTCGCAGGTGCCGTTCCGCACCATCGTGAAGTTTTGGCATTCCGAGCACATGTTGCCGGTATACCCCTGGGCGATCGAGCGGATGCGGCGTTCGGCTTCCAGTTTCTTGGCGTCCGATTTCGCGGCAGCGGCTTCCGCAGCTGCCTTGTCGGAGAACAGCGCGGTGACATCACGGGGAGACTCCGCAATCTCCGGGACAACCACCTCGATCGCCTCGACGGCCCGCTCTTCGTAGTCGCGCTTGAAGGCGACGACTTCGGAGGTCGAGATCGAAGTCGCCGGTTCCAGCTTGCGGGCGACCGAGCCGGCAAACGGGGTTACCGTGCCGCCGGCGGCCGCGCCGCGGGCCGGGGTGGCTGTCGCCGATCCCTTGGGCTCGCCGGATGCGCGATCAATCCCGGATCCGGTGGTCGTGCCCGATACGAGGGTCGGCTTGTGACCGCGGGTCCAGCCGGTCGACAGCAGGTTGGTCTTGCCTTCCTGGATGCCCTTGCCGAGTGCCGTATTGCCGAAGTCGGACGTGTCGACATGTGCAAGATCGTGCCGGCCGAGATAGGAAACGGCAAGCTCGCGGAACACGTAGTCGAGGATCGACGTGGCATTCTTGATCGCGTCATTGCCCTGCACCATGCCGGCGGGCTCGAACTTCGTGAACGTGAAGGCCTCGACATATTCTTCGAGCGGCACGCCGTACTGCAGGCCGAGCGAGATGGCGATGGCGAAATTGTTCATCATCGCGCGGAAGGCGGCGCCTTCCTTGTGCATGTCGATGAAGATCTCGCCGATCCGGCCGTCACCGAATTCACCGGTCCGGAGATAGACCTTGTGCCCACCGACGATCGCCTTCTGGGTGTAGCCCTGGCGGCGGTTCGGCAGCTTTTCGCGCTCGCGGGTGATCCGCTCGATCACACGTTCGACGATCTTTTCCGTGACGGCGACCGCCTGGGCGGCAGCCGGCTGCTGGATCAGCGTCTCCAGCGCATCCTCGTCTTCCTCGTCCTCGATGAGTGAGGCGTTCAGCGGCTGCGAGAGCTTGGAGCCGTCGCGGTAGAGGGCGTTCGCCTTCAGCGCGAGCTTCCAGGACAGCATGTAGGCGTTCTTGCAGTCCTCTACGGTCGCCTCGTTCGGCATGTTGATCGTCTTGGAGATCGCGCCGGAGATGAAGGGCTGGGCTGCCGCCATCATGCGGATGTGGCTTTCCACCGAGAGGTAGCGCTTGCCGATCTTGCCGCAGGGGTTGGCACAGTCGAACACCGGCAGATGCTCGGCCTTCAGGAACGGTGCGCCTTCGAGCGTCATCGCGCCGCAGACGTGCACGTTGGCCGCTTCGATCTCCTTGCGGGAGAAGCCGATATGCTCAAGCAGGTTGAAGCTCATGTCCGCAAGCTGTTCGTCGCTGACCTTCAGCGTTTCCTTCAGGAAGTCGACGCCGAGCGTCCACTGGTTGAAGACGAACTTGATGTCGAAGGCTGCCTTCGTCGCGCCGTTGATGGCCTCGATCTTGTCCTCCGTGAAGCCCTTGGCCCGCAGCGAGCCCGGGTTGACGGCCGGTGCCTGGTTGATGTTGCCATGGCCGACTGCATAGGCCTCGATCTCGGCGATCTGGCTTTCCGAATAGCCGAGCGTGCGCAAGGCTTCTGGAACGGCGCGGTTGATGATCTTGAAGTACCCGCCACCGGCAAGCTTCTTGAACTTCACGAGAGCAAAGTCAGGCTCGATGCCGGTCGTGTCGCAATCCATGACGAGACCGATCGTGCCCGTCGGCGCGATGACCGAAACCTGTGCATTGCGATAGCCGTGCTGCTCGCCGAGCGACAGGGCCTTTTCCCAGGCCGCGACGGCATGCGTCACGAGTGTCTGGTCAGGGCATTCCGAATGGACCAGCGGGACGGGCGCGACGGACAGGCCTTCATAACCGAGCGCTTCGCCACGGGCGGCACGGGCATGGTTGCGGATGACGCGCAGCATGTTGTCACGGTTCGGCTTGAAGCCGGGGAACGGGCCGAGCTTGGCCGCGATCTCCGCCGAGGTCGCATAGGACACGCCGGTCATGACGGCGGTCAGGGCGCCGGCGATCGCGCGGCCTTCCCTGCTGTCATAGGGAATGCCGGACGACATCAGGAGGCCGCCGATATTGGCGTAGCCGAGACCCAGCGTGCGGTATTCGTAGGAGCGCTCGGCAATCTCCCGCGACGGGAACTGGGCCATCATCACCGAGATTTCGAGCACGATCGTCCAGAGGCGGACCGCATGCTCATAATCGGCGATATCGATGTTCTTGGTTGTCTGGTCCTTGAACTGCAGCAGGTTCAACGAAGCCAGGTTGCAGGCGGTATCATCCAGGAACATGTATTCCGAGCACGGATTGGACGCGCGGATGGAGCCGGCGGCCGGGCAGGTGTGCCAGTCGTTCATGGTCGTGTTGAAGTGCAGGCCCGGATCGGCGGAAGCCCAGGCAGCGTAGGAAATGCTTTCCCACAGATCGCGCGCCTTCAACGTCTTCATGACGCGTCCGTCCTTGCGGGCGGTCAGGTTCCAGTCGCCATCGGCTTCGACGGCACGCAGGAAATCGTCGCGCAGCGAAACCGAGTTGTTGGAATTCTGGCCGGAAACCGTGAGATAGGCCTCCGAATCCCAGTCCGTGTCATAGGTCTTGAAGTCGATGTCCTTGTAGCCCTGGCGCGCAAACTGGATGACGCGCTGGATGTAGTTCTCCGGCACCTGATCCTTCTTGGCGGCCTTGATTTCGCGCTTCAGGGCCGGGTTCTCGTTCGGGTCATAGCAGGCGCCGTCGGGCCCCTCGCAGTTCACGCAGGCCTTCATGATGGCCTTGAGATGCTGGGCGACGATTTTCGAGCCGGTCACGAGGGCCGCGACCTTCTGCTCTTCCTTGACCTTCCAGTTGATGTAATCCTCGATATCGGGATGGTCGATGTCGACGACCACCATCTTGGCAGCGCGGCGCGTCGTGCCGCCCGACTTGATGGCGCCGGCGGCGCGGTCGCCGATCTTCAGGAAGCTCATCAGGCCAGAGGATTTGCCGCCGCCCGAAAGCTTTTCGCCTTCGCCGCGCAGGTAGGAGAAGTTGGAGCCGGTGCCGGAGCCGTACTTGAAAAGGCGCGCCTCGCGCACCCACAGGTCCATGATCCCGCCTTCGTTGACGAGATCGTCACCGACCGACTGGATGAAGCAGGCATGCGGCTGGGGATGCTCGTAGGACGACTTGGACTTCACGAGCTTGCCCGTGAAGGGGTCGATGTAGAAATGGCCCTGTCCGGGACCGTCGATGCCATAGGCCCAGTGCAGGCCCGTGTTGAACCACTGCGGCGAGTTCGGGGCGACGCGCTGGGTCGCCAGCATGTAGGCGAGCTCGTCGCGGAAGGCGAGGGCGTCTTCCTCGGAGGCGAAGTAGTTGCCCTTCCAGCCCCAGTAGGTCCAGGTGCCGGCGAGACGATCGAAGACCTGGCGGGCGTCGGTTTCCGAGCCGAAATGCTCGTCCTTGGGGAGGTCCTTCATCGCGGCTTCATCGGCGACGGAGCGCCAGAGCCACGAGGGAACGGAATTTTCCTCGACCTTCTTCAGGCGCGCGGGGACGCCGGCCTTGCGAAAATACTTCTGGGCCAGAATATCGGCTGCGACCTGACTGAACTGGGCGGGCACGTCGATATCGGCAAGCCGGAAAACGATCGACCCATCGGGGTTCTTGATTTCGCTCACGGCCTTGCGGAACGCGATGTCTGCATAGGCCGACTGGCCGGCCTTGGTAAAGCGACGTTCGATCTGCATCTGTCCCAATCCTTGTTCTGTCCGAAGCATGCGCTTTTCAGGCACGCTGATATCCTTCCGGAAAGCAACATCGCCGGCCGGTGGTCCGTTTCTGCGGCTACACACTCGTATCCGATATGTAGTGTTAATTAAATGGTCTATCTACTAGATGTAGAGAGAATTATCGATCTGCTGGTGGGTTCCCCCGGCGTGCAACGTTTTCTACAGATCATTTTCGACACGCGTTCCCGCCTCAAGGGCAGGATCTCCAGCAGAATGAGGATGTTGGCGCAGATCGGGGAAAGCCACCGTCCGAGCCGTGGTCTGGCGTCATGCCAGTCTCGATTATGATTAACCGCGAGTCCGATGGCGTCGTCAAGGGCTTGCGGCTCGCCGTCCACCGGCGTCTATATCTTGTGGAAATTTTCTTTTTGAACGGGAATCAAGGAAATCAGTCACTTGTCGCTGGCGCAAACCGAAGAGGCGGTTGGTTCCACGATTTCTTGTGGACAAAAACTTACGCCGATCCGCAGGTTATCCGCGTGAAAAGGAATGCTTGGTCCCTGAACGGCACAGGGCGCGGGATGGTGTCCCGCGCCCTGTGCCGTTCAGGGACCTGTCGTGCGACCGGCGAAGGCCTAGCCGCGGGATCCTTTGGCGATCGGCTCCTGATAGGAGAAGCCCATATCCCAAGGGAAATAGATCCAGGTGTCCTGGCTGACCTCGGTCACGAAGGTGTCCACCTGCGGACGCCCTTTCGGCTTGGCGTAGACCGCCGCAAAATGCGCCTTGGGCAGCATCGCCCGCACGATCGCGGCCGTTTTCCCGGTGTCCGTGAGGTCGTCGACGATCAGGACGCGGTCACCGCCGTCGGCGCGAATTTCCTCGGAAATCGTCTTGATCACCTCCATCTGCCCCTGCGACGCGTAGTCGTGATAGGACGCGACGCAGACCGTCTCGATCATGCGGATGTTCAGCTCCCGCGAGATGATCGCGGCCGGCACGAGACCGCCTCGCGTGATGCAGACGATCGCCTTCCACTCGACGCCCTGATCCGCCAGCCGCCACGCGAGTGCACGCGCATCGCGATGAAACTGGTCCCAGGACACGGGAAAGGCTTTTTCGGGAAGGGACATGGCGGACTCCAAGCATATCTAGCAGATGCGTGTCTGACGGAAGGAGCGTTTCTGCGATAAAGCCCGATCATTTTCAAGACGGGATAAAAGGCAGTCCGTCAGTGGCTGGTGCGGACGACGGGGGTCGAACCCGTACGAGTCTCCTCGAGAGATTTTAAGTCTCTTGCGTCTACCAGTTTCGCCACGTCCGCAGTGGCAACAGTCTTTCCGATACCGCGAGGATTTCGTCAAGCTGCATCGGCAGCAGTTAACCCTTCCCGTAAAGCTTAACAACAGCTTGTCGTTGCAAAGCGATGACTTACGAGCGATACAAAATCTGCCGATCCGCACATCGGTCTTTTCATGACCTAATCCTTCAGCCTCTCTCCTCGCGGAGAGAGGCACCATCCCTTTTTGACCGTCAGGCCTTGTCTTCGACCACAGCTTCCGGGCGATCTCCGCCGCTGGCATGTTCCTCGTGCCACTGCCCGGAGGCATCCTGGAAGCTGATGTCTTCGTCCGATCCTCCGACCTGCTGCTCCGCCGCAGCCGCCTTGGCCGCGCGAAGTGCATGTTCATGCGTCGGAAAACTCTCCGAAAAAACGTCGCCGACCTTGTAGGCCCATCCGCCGTCGTGCTCGACGATGTGATAGATAACCTTGACCATGCTTGTGTCCCTCTCTCTGGTGATGCGATTGTCGTGTGCGGGGTAACGAGCGACGGGTGCCGTTCGTTCCGGCGGTCGGTGGTGCCGCCGCGGGCTTTGCACGACCATCGAAGGTGGCACCGCAACCAAGGGGCGGCTCGGCGTGCGAACAGGAAGAAGGGCTATCGTTGACATGACGATCTCCGTAAACAGACGAAAACGGTTTGCCGGTGGGAACGGCCACTGGGTCGGTCTCCCGGCGCGGGCCTCGGCGGCCATGCTGTTCGTCATCGCACCGGCGCAGGCGCAGCAGGCGCCGACGGATGTGACCTTCGTGTTTGCGACAGACGTTCATGCCTGCCGGATGGCGGAAGGTCTCTCGCCGGACTGCGACAAGGAGGGCAAGACGGATGCGGCGCTCCTTCGACATATCCGGGCCCTCAATCGCCTTCCGGCGCAGCTCTGGCCCCAGACGATCGCCAACACGCCCAGCGGGTTGACGCGGGCTGGGCGAGAGATCGGCGCGCCGGCCGGTCTGGTCATGGGTGGGGATATCACCGACGATGGAGGCGGCCAGGTGGCCGTGCCAGGTGAGGGATGGCAACTGCGCCAGTTCAGCCAGCGGTATGCCCAGGGACAGGACCCGCAGCACGTGCACATGCCCGTCTATGTCGGGCTCGGCAACCACGATCTTGATCAGGATGGACCACCGAGCCATCCGGACTGGTACAGGCGGGAACTCCGCGACTATGTCGAGGTCAATCACCGTCCGAGCGTCTTTTTCACGCCGTCGCTGCCCGCCGACAATTACGATGTCGACTCCGACAATTATGCCTGGAACTGGGGGCGCCTCCACCTCGTGCAGCTTCAACGCTTCGGTGGCGACGATCGCAAGGGCGCCGTCAGCGGATTGGACTGGCTGAAGAACGACCTGGCCACCTTTGCAGCCGACGGACGCCCCGTGGTGCTGTTTCAGCATTATGGATGGGACCGGTTCTCGATCGAGCGGTGGGATGCCGGTCACGGGACCTTCGACGATGAGGCCGCAGGTGCGCCGCATTGGTGGAGCGACGCCGAACGTGCAGCTCTTCTCGAAGCCCTCAAAGGCTACAACGTCATTGGTATCTTCCACGGGCATGAGCACGACACGCCCATGGTCTACAAAGCCGGCGGCATCGACGTCTTCAAGCCCAAGGCAGCCTTCAAGGGCGGCTTCGCCGTCGTCCGGGTGACGGACGACGCCATGGACGTTGCCCTCGGGGAGGCTGTTGATGACAAGGGGGGCGTGACGTTCACGACCGGCTTCTCGAAACGGCTTGACGGCCCGAAGGCTCGATAGCCGGCGTCCTCGTCGATCACGGTCTGGGCGTCGTTTCGGCTCTTCGTTTTCCCTGAGTTCGTTTTCCTTGAGACAGCGCGATCCCGGCCAGAACGAGGACGACGCCGATGGTCGTCGGGCCGAGAGCGGTCGGTACCGATAGAGCGAGATCGAGAACCACGCCCGACACCATCTGGCCTCCGATCATCATCAGGGCGGTATTGACGGCGCCGATTCGGGCAATGACCCAGCTGCCTGCGGCGACAAAGACGACGCCGACCGGGCCGCCGAGAAAATCGTACCACGGCACTTGGCCCACGCCTGTCGGAAGCAGGTCTCCGACACCGAGGCCGAGAACCGTCAGGAAGGAAAACCCGATCAGGTGGTTCCAGAAGGACGCGATCAGGGGTGACGTCGACAGGCTGAGGCGCCCGTTGATCTGGCGACTGATGCCGATGAGGATGCCGGCCGAGCAGGCAAGAAGGATCGCCAACGTCATGCCGGGATCCGCCCTTCCAGGATGATGAGTGCGCTTCCGCCGAGGATCAGCGCGAGAGCCGCAAGATTCCGGCCCGTCAGTCGCCGTTTTGCGAGGCCGAACAGCCCCCACTGGTCGGCTGCAAGGCTGAAGATCGCCTGCCCCGAAAGGCCGAGCGCCAGAGTGCCGGCAAGGGCCAGCGGCGAGTTCACCGCGGTCGATGTGAGCATGACGGTGGCGGCACCCGAGATCCCGCCTAGATACGCCCACAGGGGAGCGGGAGGGCGTTCTCCGGAGGTGATGCGGCCGCGCCTGTAGAGGAGGCCGAGAAAGACGATCGCTGCCACGGTTCCCGTACCGTGTGCCGTCCAGGACGAGAACAGCGGGTTGCCGTATCGGGCGAGTTCGCCGTTGAAGTGCACCATGAGTGTCAGCAGCCCGCCTGTCGCAAAGGCTGCGAGAAAGACGAGTGGGCGGGGCTGGTCAAGAGGCAGGGGGACTGGCATGGCGGATCTCGAGACGATGCGGATGGAGCATCCCTCGGAGATCTCGGCGAGTCGTGCAAGTCCGTTCGACGGCGGTCAGCAGAGGTGCCGCGTCTCGCGTGGGCGAGAGCAGGCGTGCTTCGCGCCGACAAAGGCCGCCCGCACTAGAAAGCGGGCGGCCCGTGAAGCGTGGAGACGGACGGTATGATCAGGCGGTCAGCTTGGCCGCAATCTTGGCAACGTGAGCGCCCTGGAAACGCGCGCCTTCGAGTTCGACCTCGGACGGCATGCGCGAGCCGTCACCACCGGTGATCGTGGAGGCGCCGTATGGCGTGCCACCCTTGATTTCCTCGAGGCCCATCTGGCCCTGGAACGCGTAGGGGAGGCCGACCACGACCATGCCGTGATGCAGAAGCGTGGGGATGAAGGAGAGAAGCGTGGACTCCTGGCCGCCGTGCTGGGTCGCCGACGACGTGAAGGCCGATCCGACCTTGCCGACGAGCGCGCCCGAGAACCACAGGCCGCCGGTCTGGTCGATGAAATTGCGCATCTGCGACGCAAAGCCGCCGTAGCGTGTGCCACAGCCGAAGATGATCGCGTCGTAGTCCGCCAGTTCCGCCGCCGTTGCAATCGGGGCAGCCTGATCCATCTTGTAGTGCGAGGCCTTCGCGACGTCATCCGGCACGAGTTCCGGGACGCGTTTCACGACGACGTCAGCACCTTCTGCCTTTGCGCCTTCCGCAACGGCGTAGGCCATGGCTTCGATGTGACCATAGGCCGAGTAGTAGAGAACCAGAACTTTTGCCATCGTCATCTCCTAGAAATGGGCATGAATGCCGGAACGCCGCTCTAGCACGTCTGACGGGCGCTGTCCGAAACGCTGGGGATAACAGACTGTTCGCTAATATTTGACAATGACCGGCTCAAGATGAACGATGGGCGTTTGAACGCCCGAGATATCCCCCAAGATACCCGATATACCAATGAGGAATTGCGCGATGACCACGGAAACGATTGTAACAGCCGCCATGCTGGCCATCGGCGACGAACTTCTGTCTGGACGGACCAAGGACAAGAACATCGGGCATCTCGCCGATCTCCTGACGATCTCCGGCATCGACCTGAAAGAGGTGCGAATCGTTTCGGATGAGGAAGAGGCGATTGTCGCGGCGCTGAACGCCCTTCGCGGGCTCTATGATTACGTCTTTACATCCGGCGGCATCGGTCCGACGCACGACGACATCACCGCCGATGCGGTCTCGCGCGCCTTCGGTGTCGAATGCATCCACGATCCCGAAGCCATGACCTTGCTGGGCGACATGTATGCCCGCCGGAACATGGAATTCACCGAGGCGCGCCGCCGCATGGCGCGCATGCCGAACGGTTCGACCCATATCCCCAACGCCGTGTCCACGGCGCCGGGCTTCGTCATCGGCAACGTCTATGTGATGGCCGGCGTCCCCCAGGTTTTCCAGGCCATGCTGGAAGCCGTCCTTCCGACCTTGAAGACGGGCGCCACCGTGATGTCGCGCTCCGTGGCGTCGCCGTTCGGCGAGGGAGACATCGGCGGACCCCTGGGCGATGTCCAGAAGGCGCATCCGGAGACGAGCATCGGCTCCTACCCGAAATTCGACGGAACCTCCTTTTCGACGGAGCTCGTCATCCGCGCCCGCAACGAAGCGGTGCTCGCCGCAGCGGAAGCAGACGTGCGCGCCATGCTCGAGACGATCGCCGCCAAGAAGCAAGCCTAAGCGTTCCGGTCGATCGCCGCGATCAGGTCGGGTACGGCAGAGAGGGACGCGGCCTGAAAGAAGCGTGGCGCATCAACCGGCGTCTCGGCATGTTCGTGGGCCCAGGTGAGGTCGTGTGGGATGAAGATGGCGCTTCCACCGCATTGCAGCACCGGCAGGATGTCGGATTTCAGCGAATTCCCGACCATGACACAGCGGTCCGGCGAAACGCCGTGCCGCGCAAAAATGCCCTGATAGGTCGCTTCGGTCTTGTCGCTGACGATCTCGATCCCGTCGAACAATGGTCCGAGGCCGGAGGCGGCCAGCTTGCGTTCCTGGTCGAAAAGATCGCCCTTGGTGATCAGGACCAGCCTGTGCCGTCCTGATAACGCCTCCAGCGTCTCGCGTGCCGCCGGGAGCAGATCGACGGGATGAAGCAGCATGTCCCGGCCGATCTCCAGAATGCGACCGACAACCGACCCGGGCAGTGCGCCGTCGGTGAGTTCCAGGGCCGTCTCGATCATCGACAGCGTGAAGCCTTTGATGCCGAACCCGTAGAGCGCAAGGTTGCGCCGTTCCGCAGCGAGAAGACGTTCGGAAAGATCGACAGCATCGCAATGATCGGCGAGAAGCCCGGCGAACGCCTCCTCCGTCAGGCGGTAGAACTGCTCGTTCTCCCAGAGCGTGTCGTCGGCATCGAAACCGACCAGAAGGGGCGACGCGGAACGACCTTCGCCCACGATCGAAGGGCCGGTGCTCAAGCTGCGGATGTCGTGGCCGCCAGTGCTCATTGCGCGGCCTTGATCGAGAAGGGAAGGTCGACCACCGCAGCCTTGCCGGAATTGCTATCGTTCAGATGATAGCGCAGCACATAGCTTCCGACCGTCGCATTGCTCACATCCACCGTCAGGGTCGCGAAAACCCCTGCCGTCTTGGTGGCCGCCGTGAAAGCGAAGTTCCCGAAGGATTTCTGGCTGGCAAGGACGGCGCCCTTGTCGTCGAGAAGGTCGAAATCAACCGAGAATCGCGATTCGAACCGCCCGGGCGCGGACGCCGGCTTCCAGGTCAGGCCCAGGGGTTCGACATAGGCGACCATCTTCTCGCCCGGCCGGAAGACGCTGTCGGGCCGCGGGTCGAACAAGCCGAAACCGGAGGGATCGGCCGTGACGAAGGTCGCGGTGCCGACGGCAAACGGCAGTCCGGAGAGGAAGTCGCTCATGCCATTTCGAATGGCGGCCCGCGCGCCGGCAGCATCGCCGGCCGCCGCCAGCCCTTCGGCGCGGGTGGCTGCATCTGCCAGAGGGCCCGCAACGGCAGGAACAGAGACGAGCCCCACGGCAGCGACCGCAAGGCAAAAGGTCCATGCCGGCCTCGATTTCGTTCGCATCTCTCCCGCCCTCCGCAGCTTTGATCGTGCTGTCCGCTCCGACGCTGTTCTCGTGCCTTCCGGCACAGCCAGCATAACCGCCTCATCCCGAAGAAAGTTTCGCAATTTGCCGGAGCGAGTCAAGTCCGGCCCAGCTGAGCCCGGAGAAGCGGGCTCAAGGGGCGCACCAAGGGTCGCATGGCGTCCGCGTCTGGTCTGTGCCATAGGATGCGGCTGACGGGCGGATTGCTATGGCACCGTGTACAGAGCGAGATGACAGGGACAGGATCATGAGCTTCAAGCAGGATGTGGACGCGGCGGCGCTGGCCTTGCGCGACCTGTTCCCCGAAACACCGCTCCAGTTCAACGATCACCTGAGCGCCCTGTATGGCGCGAAAATCTACCTGAAGCGCGAAGACCTTTCGCCGGTCCGCTCCTACAAGATCCGCGGGGCCTTCAACTTCTTCCGGAAGGCGATCGCCGCTGGCGCGCGCGATCGGATCTTTGTCTGCGCCTCTGCCGGCAACCATGCACAGGGCTTCGCCTTTGTCTGCCGTCATTTCGGCGTCGAAGGCATCGTCTTCATGCCGGTCACGACGCCGCAGCAGAAGATCGACAAGACGCGGATGTTCGGCGGTCGATTCATCACCATCCGGCTGGTCGGCGATATCTTCGATCAGTGCTACAAGGCCGCGCGTGAACATGTAGATGCGACGGGCGGGATGATGGTGCCACCGTTCGATCACGCCGACATCATCGAGGGGCAGGCGACCGTTGCCGCCGAGGTCGTTGCGCAGATGCCCGACGGTGCCGTTCCCGACATGGTGATCATGCCCGTCGGCGGCGGCGGCCTTTCCGCCGGCATGACGGGTTATCTCGACGACCGGGTCGATCCGGACGGCTTCGTCTTTTGCGAACCCGAGGGGGCGCCCAGCCTCAAGCGCAGCTTGGAGACCGGAGCCGTCGTGACGCTCGAACAGGTCGACAATTTCGTCGACGGCGCCGCCGTCGGGCGGATCGGCGATTTGAATTTCGAGCGGTTGAAGCACTTCTCCGCCCGTCAGACCCTGCTTTTGCCCGAGAACGCCATTTGCGTCACCATCAGCGAGATGCTGAACCTCGAGGGTGTCGTGCTGGAACCGGCGGGGGCACTGTCCATCACCGCCCTTGCCGAGCTGGATGCGACGCAGCTCGCCGGCAAGACCGTCGTGGCCGTGGTCTCCGGTGGCAACTTCGATTTCGAACGGCTGCCGGACGTCAAGGAGCGGGCAATGCGGCATCTTGGTCTGAAGAAGTATTTCATTCTGCGCATGGCGCAGCGGCCGGGCGCCCTCAAGGACTTTTTGGGCCTCCTCGGAGAAGAGGACGACATTGCCCGTTTTGAGTATCTCAAGAAATCTGCGCGCAACTTCGGTTCCATCCTCATCGGGATCGAGACCAAACGGCCGGAGAACTTTCGCCGGCTGATGGCCGCCTTCGACGCAGGGGGCCTGAAGTATCAGGATATCACCGACAACGATATCCTTTCGAACCTGGTGATCTGACGGCACCCACAGACGTCGGGCTCTTCAACGAGCCATGCCGTCGGGGACTTTGACAACGATATCGCGCGAGGCTAAATCTTCATCATGGCATCCTTTTTCTCCCGTCTTTTCGGTCGCGCGTCGTCCGATACCCCTTCCGAAGCCGCCAGCGGCGCGACCGAAACCTACGGCGATTGCCGGATCCGGGCGACGCTGATGAAGGAGGGCAGTCAATTCCGGCTTTCCGGCGTGATCGAGAAGGATATGGGTGGGCAGATCCTGTCGCGCAGCTTCATCCGGGCCGACATGTTCTCCTCGGCGGACGAAGCATCCTCGGCGGCCCTGCGCAAGGCGCATCAGATCATCGATGAAAATGGCCCGTCCCTGTTCTCGGACGGCGCCGCCTCGCGTTCGGTCTGAACGCTTTTACGGCACCCTGCTCAAGGCGGCGAAATGCATCCTCGGGGGCGGTACCGGGTGCCTTCTAGCGACCGATCCGTGGACCTTGCAACAACGTCGGCACGACCCGTCGTGCCGACGTTGTTTCCGACATTCAGAGCTTGCGGACGAGGTCGAGCATTTCGCTCTCGCTCAGCGGGACAAGCTGGTCTTCCCGGGTGGCGACGGGCGAGAATCCGAATCGCTGATAAAGCTGGATGGCGCGGGGATGGTCGAGATTGTTCGTCTGCACCTTGACGACCTTGGGGCCGTAGCTCCAGCAGCCATAGAGGGCCTGCAGCAGGAACCACTTCCCGAGCCCGAGCCCGAGTGCGCGCTCGAACAGGCCGAAATGCGTGAGCTCGACGGTGTCCTCGTCCGCGTGAAGGACCTCGAAGAACCCGGCCGGCGCGCCGTTGACGTAGAGCACGGTCACGCAGTTGCGCTTGTCGTGTAGCACGGCCGCCAGAGCCTCGTCGTCCAGCCGCAACCGATCGACCCAGTGCCAGCGGCGACCGACCTGCAGATACAGGAAGCGGTAGTAGGCCGGCGGGATATCGGCGACGCGCATCAGTGCGGTCTGGATGTTGACCGGGAAGGGCAGGCTTTGCTTCGGCGCGGCCGTCATCTCCAATTCAGTGATGTGGATCGTGACCGCTCGCCCCGGGACGAGAACGACCCCGGCATCGGCCTGTGCGCTGGTTTCCGTGCCATTCGATGCGACTGCGTCTACCAATTCCATGCGTGTTTCACTCTTCCCGCTCAAGGCTTACCGGTTGCAATCGCGGTCTCTGCGCGACTCCCCCATTCCGACCATGATCCATCGTAGAGCGTATTATCGGTATGTCCAAGCGATTGCAGCGCCAGCGTGATGATCGCTGCCGTGATGCCGGAGCCGCAGCTGGTAACAACCGGCTTGTCGAGATCGATCCCGGCATCTGCGACAAGTTTGCGCAACTCCGGCAGGGACTTGAACCGGCCGTCCGCTGCAAAGCCGCCGGCCGGGAGGCTGCGGGCTCCCGGCATGTGACCGGAGCGCATGCCGGCGCGGGGCTCGGCTTCTTCGCCCGTAAACCGGCCGAGACTCCGCGCGTCGGCAATCTGTCGGCTGCCTTTTTCGACGATCGACGACATCGCGTGGAAAGACGTCACGGCGGTCTCGTCGAAGGTCGGGACAAACACGGCAGGCAAAACGGCCGTCACGTCTGTTGTCACCGCCCGGCCTTCGCTTTTCCATCCGTCGAGCCCGCCGTCGAGAACATAGACGTCGCGCGCGCCCATGACGCGAAACATCCACCAAGCCCGTGGGGCAGAAAAGAACCCGGGGCCATCATAGACGACGATGATGTTCTTTTCGGAGATGCCGAGCGCGCCGACGGAAGCGGCAAAGACGTCCGGACTGGCCAGCGTGTGCGGCAGTCCGCTCGTCGCGTCGGAGATGGCGTCATGGTCGAGGAAAACCGCTCCCGGAATGTGTCCCGCTGCATATTCGGCCTGCGGATCGCGCTTGTGCGCCGGCAGGTACCATGCGGCATCCACGACGCGCAGGTCGGAGTCCCCGAGCCGCTCCTGCAACCAGTCGCTGTCAACGACGAAAGGGCTTTTCTCTTCCTGCATGCTGGCAAATCCCCTCTGGTGAGAATGGAGGTCGGTGAGAATGGCGGCCGTCAAAGACAAGCAACGTCAGGCCGGCGCCGCCGGAGAACCGAAGCGGATGCGAAAACGCCGGTTCTCCTTGCCCTTCTTTTCGATCTTGGCGATGTAGACCTCTCCCACCTCCTGGGTTTCCGACACATGGGTGCCGCCGCAGGGTTGGCTGTCGATTGCCGCGTCCTCGCCGATGCAGACCAGGCTCACGCGACCAAGACCGAGCGGCGGACGAACATTCTTCGATTTGACGATATCGGGATTGGCAAGCAGTTCGTCGTCTGTGATCCAGCGCACCGTGATCGGATGGTTTTCCCGAACCAGCGCCATCATCTTTTCGGTCACGTCGTCCTTGTCGATCGTCTCGCTCATGTCGAAATCGACCCGGCTCTCGTCCTCGCCCACGGCTGCGCCGGTGATGGGATAGGGGCAGACGACAGACAGAAGATGGCAGGCCGTGTGCATCCGCATCAACCGGTAGCGCCGTGGCCAATCGATATGCGCCACGATGGCTTCACCCGTTTCCAGCGCCGGCTGACCCTCAGCCGGGACATGGACGATGACATCCTTCGATGCGCCCGTCCGCGTGGCGGCAATCTCGATCCGGCTGCCGTCGGCGCGCTCGAGGAAACCGATGTCTCCGGGCTGACCCCCCGACGTCGCATAGAAACAGGTGCGGTCGAGCACGATGCCGCCGTCATCGAGGACCTCGATTACGTGCGCCTCGCAGGTCGAGAGATAGAAGTCGTCGCGAAACAGAGCTTTCGTCTTGTCCGCGTGTGTCGCCGTTCCCGTGTCAGGCATTGGCGGCCTCGTAGGGAAGGTCGATCTGGCTTTGCCGGACGAGAAACTCAGGAACGGGCAAATTTTTGGACTTCAGGAAATCCGGGTTGAACAGCTTGGACTGGTAGCGATTGCCGTAGTCGCAGAGAATCGTCACGATCGTGTGGCCCGGCCCGAGATCCCGTGCCATCCGGATCGCGCCGGCGATGTTGATGCCGGAGGATCCACCAAGGCAGAGCCCTTCTTTTTCGATCAGGTCGAACACGAGGGGAACGGCTTCCGCATCCGGGATGCGATAGGCATAGTCCGGTGTGAACCCTTCCAGGTTTGCGGTGATGCGACCCTGGCCGATACCTTCCGTGATGGAACTGCCGGGCGACGAAAATTCGCCGTCGGTATAGTAGCTGAACAAGGCCGCACCTTCCGGATCGGCAAGGCCGATCTTGATGTCGGGATTGAAGCCACGCAGGCCCTCGGCCACGCCGGCAAGCGTACCGCCGGAGCCGACCGCGCAGATGAAACCGTCGACTTTGCCGTCGGTATCGCGCCAGATTTCCGGGGCCGTCGTCTCGACATGCGCGGCCCGATTCGCCGTATTGTCGAACTGGTTGGCCCAGATCGCGCCGTTCGGTTCGGTTCGGGCCAACTGTTCAGCCAGGCGGCCGGAGAGCTTCACGTAATTGTTGGGATTGCGGTAGGGGACGGCAGGCACCTCGACCAGTTCCGCGCCCAGAAGCTTCAGTGCGTCCTTCTTTTCCTGGCTCTGTGTCTCCGGGATGACGATTACTGTGCGATAGCCAAGCGCCTGGGCAACAAGCGCAAGGCCGATGCCCGTATTGCCGGCCGTGCCTTCGACGATCACGCCGCCGGGACGCAGTGTGCCCGCGCGTTCCGCTGCACGGATGATCGAGAGTGCGGCGCGATCCTTCACCGACTGACCGGGATTGAGAAACTCGGCCTTGCCAAGAATCGTGCACCCGGTGGCATCGGATGCCGATTTCAGGCGAATGAGGGGCGTGTTGCCGATGGCGTCGAGGACGGAGTTCAAGGCGGGCATGTCTAGGACCTCTTGACGGAGAATCGCTACGGGAACGTCGGCGGGGTTCAGCGCAACATAGCCGCGCATGAGGCAGCGACAAGGCCGGTGAGGTTCGAGAGCGAGGTTCGGGGTGAACGTAGCCATGTTTTGCCTCGGCCAAGGCACTCCGACAAGGAAAACGGTTTTGCAGAAGACGCCTTGAGCGCAAATTCTGTCTTCGACCGTACCGCGCACATTTCGGTGATCCATGCGGGAGACAGGATCGTAAGAAAACATTATCGTCTGAGGGAGGTCCTCGGGAGGGGACGATGGACAAGGTGTGATGACGACAAGCGAACTTGATACGGTCGATGCGCTGATGGCGCATTATGCGACAGGCATTCTGCCCGAGCCAGCCCGCGTTCTCGTTGCGGCGCATCTGGAACTGAAGCCGTCGAGCCGACAGACGGTCTCGGCCTTCGAGACGGTGGCGGGCGATCTGATGGAAACGCTCGATCCGTCGCCGCTTGAAAATCCCGAGCAGCGTATCGCTTCCATTCTTGCCAGTCCGCCGCTGCCGCCGGCATACGGGACGTCGCCCCACGATTCCGGCAGGACCAGCTGGCCGCGCGCGTTGCGGGAATTCGCAGGTTTCGATCACGACGACGTGCCCTGGCGTTGGAAGCTCCCCGGACTGAAGGAATATGCGTTGGGCAAGATCGATGGCTGCAACGTCTCGTTCTATCGGATCCGGCCCGGCCGCGCCATTCCCGAGCACACGCACGAAGGTTTCGAGCTGTCGCTGGTGCTTCACGGCGCCTTCAGCGATGTCAGGGGCCGATTCGGCCGCGGGGATATCTCGGTCGCCGATGACAGCCTCGATCACCGGCCGGTCGCCGAGAGCGGAGAGCATTGCATTGTCTTCGCCGTGACGGACGCACCGGTCAAGATGCGCGGTTCCCTGGGCCGCCGGCTGAGCGACCTCATCGGTTGAGCGCCGCATCTGGGATGTCTTCCCGGAACGGTCGACTGCTCTACTTCATTTTCGATCAACGAAACATGCCGTCCGCGCAGGTTCGGGAGAACGCTGATATGTCGTCTTTCATCGCACGTCCGGAGCACGGTCTCGCCTGGGTGACAGGTGCCAGTTCCGGCATCGGCCGGGCGCTCGCGCTAAAGCTCGTCGCCGAGGGGTTTGGCGTCGTGGTCACCGCACGCAGCCACGACAAGCTCGTGTCGCTCCAGCGCGAAGCGACCGGCCCCGGCCGCATCATTGTGCTCGACGGCGACGTGACCGATCCGGCGGATATGGAGCGGGTCATCGCCGCGATCGAGTATGATCACGGCACGCTCGCATTGGTGGCTCTCAATGCCGGTGTCTTCAAGCCCGTTCACGGCGAGGACCTGCATCTGGAGGACTTCCAGGAAACGTTCTCGGTCAATCTCAACGGCGTCGTGAACTGCCTGCTGCCGGCTATCCGCCACATGAAGGCGCGGGGTCAGGGACAGATCTCCATCGTTTCCTCCGTCACCGGCTATGGCGGCCTACCGACGAGCGGCGCCTATGGTGCGACGAAAGCGGCGCTGATCAACATGGCGGAAAGCCTGAAGTTCGATCTCGACAAGCAGGGCATCCGGATTCAGATCGTCAATCCGGGCTTCGTGGATACGCCGGCAACGAAGGAGAATGCCTTTCCGATGCCCGCTCTGGTTTCGCCGGAAGAGGCCGCAAGCGCCATCGTCGCGGGCCTTCGAGGTTCGGGGTTCGAGATCACCTTTCCCAAGCGGTTCACCTACGTCCTCAAGGTCGTCAACCTCCTGCCGTACTGGCTCTACTTCCCCTTGGTGAACGCGGCCACTGGCTGGAAGAAGCGTCCCTCCGTCAAAGCGCGGACACCGCACGGAAAGCCCGAAGAGCCTCAGGCTGTGTGAAGGACGACAACGGCGCCAAAGACCAGCGCCAATCCGACCCAGCCGATCGGCTTCAGTTTCTGGCCGAACAGCAGTCGTGCGCTGATCGCGGTTCCAAAAATGCCTGTTGCACCGAGAATGCCGTAGGCGACCGCGAGGTCCATGCCGTGGACCGCCTGTGCCAGGAAGGCAAAGGCGATGAGCACCAGGACAATTGACAGGATCCCCCAGCCTTTTCGAGAGAAGCCTTCGGACCTGCTGGAGGCAAGGTTGGCCGCGACGTCGAAGAGCCCGGCGAGCACGGCCAGGACAAAGGGCATCTCAACCATGCGCGCCGCCGGCGCCCGCCGCAGCGGATCCGTGATCCTCGCCTGCATTGACGAGGATGATCCCGACAACGGCCATGGCAAGGCCGATCAGTTCCCGCAGGCTCAGATCGTGATGGAAGAAGAAGACCGAGACCAAGGTGATCAGCGCAATGCCGGATCCTTCCCAGATGGCATAGGCAACGCCGACGGGAAGTGTCCGGACAGCTTTGGCAAGGCAGACATAGGACAGGGCGATCGCCACATACATGACGATATAGCCGCTCACGCCGCCATGCACGCTTGCCGCCTTCATGACCGTGAGACCGACGACTTCGATCACGATCGCGGACGCGAGATAGAGCCAGGCGAGGCGGCGGGCACGCCGCATGGCCGCGATCGGGGAGGGGTCGAAGGTCATGATATCTCAGCTGCCGGGTACGATTGCTTCGCGTAGCTGACGCTGCATGCGCTCGTCCAGCGGAAATGTCCACATCAGCGCGATAGCGCAGAGCTTCAGGCCGACGGGCACCCAGGCATAGAGAACCGCCAGGGCGAACAGCGCTTCGGACGTGTTGCCGGCGCCCTTGCCCGGATCGAAGCCGGCAGCCGACAGGACCGGAAAGACGAGGCCGGCGCCGATGGCGAGCGACAGTTTCGTCGCAAGTCCCCAGGCCGCAAAGTAGAAGCCGCCTCGCTGCTCGCCGGAAACGGCCGTATCCGCGTCGATGACATCGGCTTGGATGGACGGTGGAAGCGCGAGGTCGAAGCCGAGCAGGACGCCCGTGACCACGCAGATCGCGCCGAAGCCGTAGACGCTGCCGGGTGGCAGAAGGGGCGCCAGGAGAAAGACGGCACAGGCTGCAAGCATAGCAACAGCCCAGGCGCGGTGTTTGCCGAAGCGGCCGGCGCAGGCGCTGGCGATGGGAACACCGACAATGGCGCAGAGAAAATAGAGAAAAAGCAGCGGTCCCCGCATGTCCGGCAGATCGAGCCGCGCCGAGACGAAATAGAGAAACAGCGTCGCCGGAATGCCGTTGGCAAGCCCGTTGAGAAAGTAGGCAAGGACCAGTCGCAGAAAAGGCTTGTTCGAGATGAGAAAGCGCAACGCTTCCGGCAGCGACAGACGGGTCCGTGTCCGGTTTTCAGGTTCCGGCACGATGAAGACAGTCAGGCCGCCAAGGACGAGCAGGCCGGCGCCGACGAGGATCCCGAGGACAGCGAGGCCTGACAGCCCCTTCTGCTCGAAGCCGATCGCGAAAGGCAGGACGATGGCGATCAGCGTGCCGAGCAGCGTGAAGGTCTCGCGGAACGCCGACAGCCGCGTGCGGCCGTGATAATCGCCGACGAGCTCCGCGCCCCAGGCGGAATAGGGCACCATCGCCATGGTAAAGCCGAGCGACACGACGCAGCCCCAGACGCCGAGCCAGCCTGCACCAGCCGTTTCCGCCGGCCAGTACAGCATGGTCGCGGCGAGGGCAGAGATGGGAAGCGACGTCAGGAACAGAAGGCGCCGACGGCCGAAGGCGGGATCCATGCGATCGGCGGCATAGCCGACCAGCGGGTCGGAAACCGCATCGAAGAGCCGGATGAGAAGGATGACCCATCCGGCCGTGGCAATCGGTACGCCGAGCGTCTCGGTGTAATAGGTCGGCACGAGCGAGTAGAGCGGAAGCCCCAGCGCCGCCAACGGTGCGGCGGGCAAGGCATAAGCCAGCAGAATGCGGACCGGAAGCCGCGCGTCCGCACGACCTGTGCCGGTATTCCGCACGTCCGACGGCTCATTCATAGACGACCTGTCGGACGTCAATGTTTTTTGCCCGAAATCCCGCCTCGCAGTAGAAGAGGTAGAATTCCCAGAGCCGCTTGAAGCGGAGGTCGAATCCGAGCGGTTCAATCTTCGGCCAGACCAACCAGAAGCGTTCACGCCATTCGGCGAGCGTGCGGGCGTAGTCCAGACCGAAGCCGAGGTCGCCGACCATCGTCAGCCCGACCTTGGAGCCGAGCGACACCAGATGTTCTCGTGTCGGCAGCATGCCGCCGGGAAAGACATATTTCTGAATGAAGTCGGGGTTGGCGCGATATTCGCGATAGGATTCGGGCTTGATGGTGATGATCTGCAGTCCCGCGCGACCGCCCGGCTTCAGGCATCGGCGAACCTGGGAGAAATAGGTCGGCCAGAATTTCTCACCGACAGCCTCGAACATCTCGATCGAGACGACCCTGTCATAGGTACCGGTCTCGTCGCGGTAGTCCTGAAACTTGATATCGACCTTGTCGGCAAGGCCGGCCTTCTCCATCCGGGCGCGGGCAAAATCCAGCTGCTCGCGGCTGATCGTCAAGCCCGTGACGCGGCAGCCGATTTCGCTCGCCGCATATTCGGCAAACCCGCCCCAGCCGCATCCGATTTCCAGCACATGGTCATTCGGGCCGATACCGGCGGCATCCGCCAAGGCCTTGTATTTCGCCCGCTGGGCCGACTGGAGATCGTTGGCGCCCGTCGTGTAGAGCGCCGAGGAGTATGTCATCGATGGATCGAGCCACTGCGCGTAGAAGGCATTTCCAAGATCATAATGGGCGGAGATATTCCGCTTGGAGCCCGCCTTCGTGTTGGCGTTCATCCAGTGACGCAGTTTCTCCACGAAGCGAAGCAATCCGCGGGCACCGTTTGGAAAATGACGGCCCATTTCGGCGTTGACAAGGAACAGCTCGAGAAAGGCGCCCACATCGGGGCTTTCCCAGTCGCCGTCCATATAGCTTTCCGCCACGCCGATGGTCCCGTTCGCCAAAGCGCGCTGCGGCAGGTTCCAGTTGTGCAGCGTCACCGCCGCATTTGGCCCTGGCGCGCGTCCCTTGATCACGAAGGTCCGGCCGTCCGGCAGCGTCAGGCGCAGGCAACCGGCCTCCATGTGGACCAGGCCGCGAAGTACCATCTGAGCCTTCGCAGGCAAGCCTTTAATGAAACGAGAAATATTGTCCTTGGACAACATCTCTGCGGGCGATTTTTCATCGCGCCATGTCTCAGCTGAACACATCGCACAACCTTTCGGCTAACATCTACTTACACAAAATAGCCTTATTCGGCTGGGCTGCAAGTCTCGGAGTGGGTGGTGGACCGCGACGAAAACCGGCGATTTTCCGGCGCGTCACGACGGATGTCGTCGGGCCAGACACTGACCGGTGAAGGCGGCGAAGGCCGCGCAACATAGCGGGCGCCCTTCCACCACAGCTTGGCCGCCTCCCAATGAATGCCGGCAACGATCTTCAGGGTGAGATGCGGGATGCGCCCGACGAGACGGCAGATATTGGCCGTCGTCAGCGGCATGGCCTGCCCGGAGAAGGTGGCAGACAGCACAGGCCCCTCGGCATCCGTTTCGAGAATGCGCCAGCGGATGATCTCGCCGGGTGGAACCATGCGAAAACGGTAGCGCATCGCCATCGGCATGAACGGCGAGACGTAGAAAACCTTGTCGCATTCCTGGCGCACCCCGGCTTCGCTCACCTGTCCATCCGACACGGGGCAGACATAGGTATGCCGTTCTCCGAAGGTGTTGCGAACCTCGTAGACGAGGGCCACGAGCGCATTGCTCGCGTCATAGGCATAGTAGACTGCGAGAGGATTGAAGACCCAACCGAGGATCCGCGGATAGCAGACGAGCAGCACGCGGGCCGCCGGTTGCGCAATGCCGGCCTCCCGGAGAAGACCATCGACATAGGTGCGGAGGGGAAGGTCGCGTTGCCCGGAATGATCGCTCTGGTGAAACGACAGGAGGTTGCGGCGATCCACGGAAAAGACGCGGCTCAGCGTGTCCGCCGCGTCCAGCCTGTCCAGGTCCACCAGCAGCGAGAAGACGTCATAGGAAAACCTGTGTCCCAGCGGCTTCATCCGCTGGTGCATGACACTCCCGACATAGAGCAGCGCCGCTTGCGTCGGCGGGCCGTGCAGGCGTCCGTCTTCTTGGGGCCGATCGGTCATTCCGCAGCTTCGGCGAAGACAGGAGCCGATGCAAGGCGCCAGGGGATCACGCCGCCGAGCGCTTCGGCTGCGGCAAGCCCCGATGACAGCCCATCTTCATGAAACCCGTAGCCCGTCCAGGCGCCGGCGAAGTACGTCCCGTTGTCGCCCTGGATCGCCGCCAAGCGCCGTTGCGCCTCGACGGAACCGGCGTCGAACTGTGGATGGTCGTAGGTGAATTCGGCGAAGACGAGACGCGGATCCGGTTCGCGTTCCGGGTTCAGCGTCACGAAGAGCGGGCAGGCGGGGTCGATCGCCTGGAGGCTGTTCATCCAGTAGGTCACCGCCACCTGCGTGTCTGAACCCGGGCGTGAGGAACGCAGGTAGTTCCAGGACGCCCAGACCTTCTTGCGCTTGGGCATCAGGGCCGGATCCCGATGCAAGACGACCCGATTGGGTTTGTAGGGCACCGCTTCGAGAACCGAGCGTTCCTGCGGCGTCGCATCGGCGAGGATGGCCAATGCCTGATCGGAATGCGAGGCGATCACGACCTTGTCGTAGACGCGCATCGTTCCGTCGGCCTCCGTCACATGAACCTTGCGCCCGTCGCGACGAATCGTACGGATGCCGCAGCCAAGCTTCAGGCGATCGCCGAGCGGCGCCAGCAGTTTGTCGAGATAGACGCGGCTGCCGCCGGTCACGGTGCGCCACGGGTGCGGTGTTGCGTAGACGAGGCGGTGGTTGTCGAAAAACTGAATGAAGTGTTCCGCCGGGAATTCGAGCATCTTAGCGGCCGGCGCCGACCAGATCGCAGCCGCCATCGGCAGCAGATAGTTGTTGGTGAAGCCGGGCGAAAAGCGGCGCCAATCGAGATAGTCGCCGATCGACATTTCCGACAGTCGGCCCGCATCGCGGTCCACGAGGCAGATCTTGTTGAAGCGCAGGATTTCCCGCAGCATCAGCAGGAAGGACGGGCGCAGCATATTGCGCTTCTGGGCAAAAAGGCCACTGAAAGGGCCGCCTCGCCATTCGAGCGCGCCATGGTCCAGCGACAGGGAAAAGCTCATGCTGCTCGGCAGGGTCTCGACATCGAGCTCCGCAAACAGCGCCTTCAGATTGGGATAGTTCGGCTCGTTGTAAACGATGAAGCCGGTGTCGACGGCGATGCGTCGACCATCGTAGTCGACCTCGACGGTCGCCGTGTGCCCGCCGGGCCGCTCGGCCTTTTCATAAAGGGTGACGTCGTGAACGTCGCGCAGAGCCCATGCGGCCGAACTGCCGGAGATGCCGGAACCGATCACGGCGATCGACAGTCTTCCATTCGTTCCAGAGATGCTGTCGGGAAGGATAGGGGTCATGCGGCATCCTTGATATTGCGGTAGGCGGCAAGCGCGCGATCGCGCGCCTTGGCATGGTCGACGATCGGTTTCGGATAGGTTTTGCCCAGTGTGACGCCGGCTTTGGTGAGCACGGCGGCAGGTGCGTCGAATGGATGATGGATCCAGTCGTTCGGTATGTCCGCCAGTTCGGGCACGTGTTCGCGCACATAAAGCCCGTCGCTGTCGAACTTCTCGCCCTGCGTAATGGGATTGAACACGCGGAAGAATGGCGATGCATCGGCTCCGCAGCCGGCGACCCACTGCCAGTTCATTGCATTGCTGGCGGGATCGGCGTCGACGAGCGTATCGCGGAACCAACGCTCGCCGCGCTTCCAGTCGATCAGAAGGTCTTTTACGAGGAACGAACCGACGATCATGCGAACGCGATTGTGCATGGTCCCGAAACGCCACAGTTCCCGCATGCCGGCATCGACGATCGGGAAACCGGTCCGTCCTCTGGTCCAGCTTTCAAAGTCCTTATCGCCGGTGCTCCATCCGAGCCGGTCATACTTCCGATTGAGACTCTCGGTGGGCATGTCAGGATTGTGGAACAGGAGGTGATAGGCGAATTCCCGCCAGACGAGCTCCTTGCGAAACGTGATGACGTCCGCGGACTCTGCCTGCGAAAGCCCGCGCGTTGCGTGCCAGATGCGGGCAGGGGAGATTTCGCCCATCGCAAGATGCGGAGACAGACGTGAGGTTCCCGCCTCCCACGTCCGTTCGCGCGAGGCGCGATACCCGCAGATGGTGCTTTCGGTGAAGTCCTCGAGTTTCTCGAGCGCAGACGCTTCGCCCGGCACCCACCGCTGCGAGAAGTCGTCGGCCCATGTGCGCTTCGGAAGCAGGTTCCAGGCGTCGAGCGGCTCCGAGGAGGGGAACCGCGATGGCGCGGGAAGGGTCTCCGGCGCGTCGATCGGTTCGTCGGGCTCGCCTCCTGCTTCCACCGCGCGCCAGAACGGGGTGTAGACCCGGTACGATCCACCTGTCTTCGTCTTCACGCGGGATGGTTCATGCAGGAGAAAGCCGGAGAAGCTCGCGGCCTCGATCCCATCGGACGAAAGCGCTTCCTTCAGTGCGGTGTCGATGGCGATGCCGGCCGGATCGTATCGCCTGTTCCAGAAGATGGCGGAGGCGCCGGTCTCCTCGACGATCCGGCGAAGAACCGTTTCCGCATTGCCGCTGCGAAGAACGAGGCGCGTGCCCCGCTTCTCGATCTGCTCTAACAGAGATGTCAGCGAGTGATGCAGCCACCAGGCCTGCGCTTCGCCCAGCGGACCGGTCTCCGCGTTGTCTTCGCGGATATAGAGGGCAATGACCGGACGGCCGGCTTCTGCTGCGGAGGCCAGCGCACGGTTGTCGTCCGTCCGGAGGTCCTTGCGAAACCATACGATAATGGGGGCTTCGCCCCGGTGATGCACGTCGTCCATCTTGACCCGTCTATGTCCTTTGGCGGTCTTACGGCCAAGGACGAGATGTGGATCAAGAAGGTTTCAAAAACATGCGCATGCCGGCTGCGACGCAGCTGTGCCAGCCAAATAACCGCGGTGTCAGCAGGCAAATCCGATGCTGCCCGATGACGACAGGCGGGAGCGCCGCAGCAGGGTGAGGGATCTGTCGGTTTCGACGCGGTACGTCTCGATCGCCGGGCACCCCATCTCGTCGGTGACCTGGTTTGTGAAGGTGCTTCCGACCGGCGCCTTTGTCAGCTTCGTCCGCGGCTGATGTCCGCCATAGGTGATACTGCCGGGGATCGGCTCTACACGAACGGGTGCACAAGAGGTGAGCGCGACCATAAGGCCCGTCACGACGATCCCTGTCCTTATCATGGTGCGCATCTTCAGACCGCGCCGCCCGTAACCGGATTGACGGCAGGCCGGTCGCTCTCATCGCCGATCTCTTCAGGTTTGGCGAAGGTCGGGGCGATCGAGGGACTTTCGCTCGACGTCTCATCGCCGGCGGTCGGCAGGATGTCGCGCGGCTTTGCCTGCTCTGGCGTTGAAAGCTGATCCTGGCTGGTCATGGGTATATCTCCGTTTCCACCGCAAACACCCGGCCGGATCGGAAGTTCCAGGGCGGTATGACAGTCGCGGAGCGGTGTGGAGAAGGGTGCGGTAGATTTGCGGCGATGCCGCATGCCATGTTCATCAAGTGAAAATGGCTCCCCGGGCCGGATTCGAACCGGCGACCTGTCGATTAACAGTCGAATGCTCTACCGCTGAGCTACCAGGGAACATCTGCGCTGCAGAAGTGAGGCTGCTAATACGGATGCTTTTTCGATTTGCCAAGCGCTTTTTTCAAAAAAGCACGTTGCGCTGTGGACAAAGCGATCGACGAGGCACACCTGAGGGACGAAGCCGACGACAGCGGTCGTCCGATGGCAGAGCAGCCGGAATGGAGAGAGATGAACGAGCTTGATGCAGTTGCAGGCCCGGCAGACGATAACAACGCGGCCAGGTCTCAAGGATCCGGACAGGATCGATCGCCGCAGGCGGACGGGCGGCCCGCAGAGAGAGCCCGGACGCACGAAAGCTCCATTCCGCCACGACGTCACGGACCCCAGATCTCGGTCGGGTCCTGGCATATGCCGCTGCCTCGGCAAAAATGGCTGCGGGTCCTCATCGGATGCCTGCTGGTCGTCTTCGGTCTTCTCGGGTTTCTCCCGATTCTCGGATTCTGGATGGTGCCGCTCGGCCTTGTCGTGCTCTCCCATGATTCCGCGTTCATCCGCCGCAAGCGTCGCCGGATGGCCGTCTGGTGGGAGCGGCGCAAGCGGGCGAAAGCTGCGGCGAAGGCGTCTGCCGGTCCTCGATAGAATGGACATACAAAAAAGGCCGGGCAAAAACCCGGCCTTTCCAATGCAAGCGAAGCTCGATTATCCGTTGGTCGTTCCGGTCTGGGGCGTCGGATCGCGATCGGTCGGGGCCGGCTGCATCGGTTCGCCATTGGCCGGCGTATTGTCGATCGTCCCCTGATTGGCGGGCGTCGCCTGGCCATTCTGAACCGGCTCCGACTGCTGGCGATCGGTGGCCGCATCATTGTCGGTGCTCTCACCGAACATCTCCGCTGCGCCCCAGGCGATCAGGGCAAGGAACAGGCCGCCCACCAGAACCATCAGGACCGGACGTCCAACGCCGCCCTGCCGCGCTTCCGTCGGGTTCACGGTCACCGTCTTGTTCAGTTCCTGCGTCGATCTGACGTCGCCGCGCTCGTCCAGAATTTTGGCCATGTTCGCCTCCTTGGGTCCGGAGCGATCGCGCGCTCCTCGGGTTCTCGCAAAGAGCAACGGACAGGGGGGCCGGAAGTTCCCGTGGCACGGCCGCCAGCTCCCAAGCCGTATGGCTTTCCGCGATTCCGTGCTATGATTCATCAGCAGCCGTTGAGGAGCAACTGCGTCGGTATGAGCGGGAGGAACGCCATGCATTACAATGTTCAATTTTTCACCTGGACACCGCGCGACGGTGTTCACCAGGTGGGCAAGATGGTCGAGGTCGATGCCGTCAACGCCAAGCTGGCGGCGACATCCCTGCTCGGTCTGCGCCTGGGTGAAAGCGGCGAGGCGAGTCGGCTTGCGGCCCGTGTGTGGGCTGCGGAGGATGCTGCGAAGGCAGACTGCGTCTGCTTTTTCTACCAGTAGCCTTGGCCGACGTGATCGCCCTATCGGTGAACAGCTTAGATCTTGAGCGCGAAGGCTGAGATCACCCCGTCCACGACGAACTGAACGGCCAGCGCGGCAAGGATGACGCCGAGCAGGCGCGTGAGAATGGCGCGCCCTGTCTGACCGAGGAACCGGTCGATTCGCTCGGCGATCACGAGGGCTGCAAACAGGATCGCAATGCAGACAGCGATGACGAGGATGAGCTGCAATCTTCCGAAGGTGCCGGGATTGTCGCCGGCCAGAAGAATGGTTGCGGAAATCGCGCCGGGTCCTGCAATGAGCGGCAGCGCCAGCGGGAAGACGGCGATGTTCTCGATGTGGTCCCGAAGCGTGGCCGTCTCCCCGGTCTTCTCCTTCCGCTCATTGCGCTTTTCGAAGATCATCTCAAAGGCGATCCAGAACAGAAGAAGGCCCCCGGCGATGCGGAACGCGCCAATGGAGATGCCGAGCAGCCCAAGGATGCTGTCTCCGAACAGCGCGAAGACGGAGAGAATACAGAAGGCGATCAGGCTGCCGCGAGAGGCGACCTGCTTGCGCTCGCTCCTGCTCATCCCGGCGGTGAGGCTCAGGAAGATCGGGGCGAGGCCGGGGGGGTCGATCGTCACGAGGATGGTGGTCAGCGCGTTGATCAGAAGGTCGGTATCGGGCATGCCGCTCTCCGGTGCGCGTCACGCGCGGGCGGTCAGTTAGTCTCAAGCAGCGTAAAGGGTAAAGGGGCAGGGCCCGGAAGCCGCAAGTTTACCTTGGAAAGCGGCTCTTTTGCTGCCAGAAAGACAGAAGACTGTTCACAACTCCCTGCGGAAATTGGCTTATGGGCGCTGTGTCGATTATATATAGCCCTCTGATTCTGACCAACGATCGTGACCCAAATTGACTGAGCAAACACCTCCCGGCGGCGGCAAGAACCCACCAGGCATCGAGCCCATTTCCATCATCGAGGAAATGCAGCGCTCCTACCTCGATTACGCGATGAGCGTCATCGTCAGCCGTGCGCTCCCCGATGTTCGCGACGGCCTGAAGCCGGTCCACAGGCGCATCCTGTTCGGCATGAGCGAGCTTGGGATCGACTGGAACAAGAAATACGTCAAATGCGCCCGCGTCACCGGGGACGTGATGGGTAAGTATCACCCGCACGGCAACCTCGCGATTTACGACGCGCTCGCCCGCATGGCGCAGCCCTGGTCGCTTCGCCTGCCGCTCATCGACGGGCAGGGCAATTTCGGCTCCATCGACGGCGATCCGCCGGCGGCCGAACGCTACACCGAGTGCCGCTTGCAGAAGGCAGCCCATGCGCTGCTCGACGATCTCGACAAGGAAACCGTCGATTTCCGCGACAACTACGACGGCACCCTGTCGGAGCCAGTCGTCGTCCCCGCAAAGTTCCCCAACCTCCTCGTCAATGGCGCAGGCGGCATTGCGGTCGGCATGGCGACGAACATCCCGCCACACAATCTCTCCGAAGTCGTCACCGGCTGCATTGCGCTGATCGACGATCCGGCGCTCGAACTGCCGCAGTTGATGGAAATCATCCCCGGACCGGACTTCCCGACCGGTGCCATGATCATGGGGCGTTCCGGCATCCGCTCGGCCTACGAGACGGGCCGCGGCTCGGTCATCATGCGCGGCAAGGCCCATATCGAGCCGATGCGCAACGATCGCGAAATGATCATCGTTACCGAGGTTCCCTATCAGGTGAACAAGGCGACGATGATCGAGAAGATGGCCGAACTCGTGCGCGACAAGCGCATCGAAGGCATTTCGGATCTGCGCGACGAGAGCGACCGCCAGGGCTATCGCGTCGTCATCGAGCTGAAGCGCGACGCCAATGCCGAGGTCATCCTCAACCAGCTCTATCGCTACACGCCGCTGCAGACGTCCTTCGGCTGCAACATGGTGGCGCTGAATGGCGGCAAGCCGGAGCAGATGACGCTGCTCGACATGCTGCGTGCCTTCGTCGCGTTCCGCGAGGAGGTCGTCAGCCGTCGGACGAAGTATCTGCTGCGCAAGGCGCGCGAACGGGCCCATGTGCTGGTTGGTCTCGCCATTGCGGTCGCCAACATCGACGAGATCATCAAGCTTATCCGGGAGGCGCCGGATCCGGCGACGGCACGCGAACAGCTGATGACGCGCCGCTGGCCGGCGCATGACGTCGACTCGCTGATCCGACTGATCGACGATCCGCGCCACAAGATCAACGAGGACGGAACCTACAATCTGTCCGAGGAGCAGGCGCGCGCTATCCTCGAGCTCCGCCTTGCCCGTCTGACGGCGCTCGGCCGCGACGAGATCGGCGACGAACTGAACAAGATCGGCGCTGAGATCAGCGACTATCTGGAGATCCTGGGTTCCCGCCTGAGGATCATGACGATCGTCAAGGATGAGCTTTCCGCCATCCGCGAGGAATTCGGCACGCCGCGCCGCACGGAGATCGTCGAAGGCGGTCCCGACATGGACGACGAGGATCTGATCTCCCGCGAAGACATGGTCGTGACCGTGTCGCATCTCGGCTACATCAAGCGCGTGCCGTTGACGACCTACCGGGCGCAGCGTCGCGGCGGCAAGGGCCGCTCCGGCATGTCGACCCGCGACGAGGATTTCGTTACCCGCCTGTTCGTCGCCAACACGCACACGCCGGTTCTGTTCTTCTCCTCGCGCGGAATCGTCTACAAGGAAAAGGTCTGGCGCCTGCCGATCGGCACACCGACCTCGCGCGGGAAGGCCCTGATCAACATGCTGCCGCTCGAGCCGGGCGAACGCATCACGACGATCATGCCGCTGCCCGAAGACGAAGCCAGCTGGGCCAATCTCGACGTCATGTTCTCCACGACGCGCGGGACGGTTCGCCGGAACAAGTTGTCGGACTTCATCCAGGTCAACCGGAACGGCAAGATCGCGATGAAGCTGGAAGAGGACGGCGACGAGATTCTGTCCGTGGAAACCTGTACCGATCGCGACGATGTCCTTCTCACGACGGCGCTCGGCCAGTGCATCCGCTTCCCCGTGGACGATGTGCGTGTCTTTGCCGGCCGCAACTCGATCGGCGTGCGCGGCATCTCGCTCGGAAAGGATGATCGCATCATTTCCATGACGATCGTCAGCCATGTCGACGCCGAGCCGTGGGAGCGCGCCGCCTATATGAAGCGGGCATCCATCGAACGGCGTCTGGTCGGCGGGGAGGCTGTTGCCGGTGACGAGGACGAAATCGCCCTCGTCGGCGAAGAGGGTGCCGAGGTCGTCGGTGAACTGTCGCAAGAGCGCTTTGACGAACTTAAGGCGCAGGAACAGTTCGTTCTGACCGTGTCCGAGAAGGGCTATGGCAAGCGCTCGTCGACCTACGACTTCCGCACGTCGGGTCGTGGCGGCAAGGGCATCCGCGCCACGGATACGTCGAAGACGAACGAGATCGGTGTTCTCGTGGCCGCGTTCCCCGTGGAAGACGCAGACCAGATCATGCTCGTCTCCGACGGGGGACAATTGATCCGCGTTCCCGTGGGTGGCATTCGTCTCGCGAGCCGCGCCACCAAGGGCGTCACGATCTTCTCCACGGCGAAGGACGAAAAGGTCGTCTCGGTCGAGCGCATCAGCGAACCGGAGGATGACGAGGCGGCCGTCGCGATCATCGACGAACAGCTGGCACAGGATGCAACATCGTCTCAGACGCCGGATGCCGAGCCGCCGGTCTCCGAATAAGCCGACAGAGCGCTCGCTTTCGGCTGTAGGGTCAGAATAGCAAAAGCCGGACGGGAGGGAACCGTCCGGCTTTTTTGTATCCCGCAGCGCTGGAGGTCGCCTTGGGAGGAAACGGTGTTAGATCGAAAACCCTTCGCTGTGGCGACGGGAGGCCTGGATTGCCTCGCGGTCGCGCTTCAGCTGAAGAATGGTTTTCGTAAAATCGAACAGGAACACGATACTAATCACTGCCGACACGATCATCATGATAACGGCCATATCGCGCATCCTTATCTTGTAATGACAAACCGAGGAGCAGGCTTGGATTTCGAAAGAACTTCAGAGCGCATTGCATTCACCGTCGCGAAGATCATGGTGAAAAACATCATCATCGAAAACAGCATCAATCCCATGGCAGTCATCCTTTCTGCACCTTCAACGGGGCAGCGCGGAAAAAGGTTCCGCACGCTGTCACGATCTATTCTTGTCTCTACTGTCGCAGTGGCGTGACAGCGTGCAACGGCGAAGCATCAGTAGATCTTGCGCCGGTCTGGCGGGCATGACACAAGACTGCCGAAACGGAACACGGTGCGATGACGACAGCTTTCTACCCCGGCTCCTTCGATCCCATCACGAACGGGCATCTCGACATCCTCGCGCAGTCTCTGGCCGTGGTGCAGTCTCTTGTCGTTGCGATCGGCGTGCATCCCGGCAAGGCACCGCTGTTCTCCTTCGATGAACGCGCGACGCTGATCCGCCATGCTCTCGGGCAGGAACTGCCGGGCCGGAGTGACGATGTCACTGTCGTTTCGTTTGATGATCTCGCGGTTCGGGCGGCACGGCGCCATGGCGCGTCGATCCTGATCCGCGGACTGCGAGACGGCACGGACCTCGACTACGAGATGCAGATGGCCGGAATGAACCGCGAGATGGCGCCGGATGTCCAGACGGTCTTCATTCCCGCCGCAACCGCGTCGCGGCCCATAACCGCCACATTGGTCCGCCAGATCGCGGCCATGGGCGGCGATGTCGGCCCGTTCGTGCCGAAAGTGGTGGCTCAAGCGCTGGCAATTCGTTACGCGCAACGCTGACCTTGCCGCTTTCGACGCTATATCGATACAGCCACAGCAAAATCGCAGACGAAACACGGAGCCATCATGACATTCTTCAAGCTTGCCCTTGCAGGCGCAGTATCCCTGGCAATGCTCACCGGCGCGGCCGTCGCCCAGGCTAAGGACCTTCTGACGATCAACCTGAAAAGCGGGCCCGTCGTCATCGAACTGCTTCCCGAAATCGCCCCGAAGCACGTTGCGCGGATCAAGGAACTGGCCGCCGAAGGCGCCTATGACAACGTGGCGTTCCACCGCGTCATTCCCGGTTTCATGGCGCAGACCGGCGACGTCCAGTACGGCAACCTCGAAAAGAACTTCGAAGCCGGACGCGCCGGCATGGGCGGTTCATCCAAGCCCGATCTGCCTGCCGAATTCTCGAAGACGCCGTTCAAGCGCGGCACCGTCGGAATGGCACGCTCCCAGAGCCCGGACTCCGCGAACTCGCAGTTTTTCATCATGTTCGACGAGGGCTCGTTCCTCAATGGCCAGTATACCGTTGTCGGCCAGGTCGTCTCGGGCATGGAAAACGTCGACAAGATCAAGAAGGGCGAGGGCGAAAGCGGCGCCGTCACCAATCCCGACCGCATGATCAGCGTCAAGGTCGGCAAGTAACATCAGCATTCTTTGAAGGAGAAAAGCATGGCCGAGATCAAGGATCCGGAAAACACGATCATCATGGAAACGACCAAGGGACAGGTCGTGATCGAGCTGAAGCCCGATCTGGCGCCGGGTCACGTCGCGCGCATCAAGGAACTGGTCCAGGAAGGCGCCTATGATGGCGTCGTGTTCCATCGCGTCATCGAAGATTTCATGGCACAGACGGGTGACGTCCAGTTCGGCAAGCAGGGCGGCAAGGACTTCAATCCTGCCCGTGCCGGCATGGGCGGCTCGTCCAAGCCCGATCTGAAGGCGGAATTCTCCGCCACAAGCCACGTGCGGGGCACGTGCTCCATGGCGCGCAGCCAGATGCCGAACTCGGCCAACTCCCAGTTCTTCATCTGCTTCACGGACAGCCCCTGGCTGAACAAGCAGTACACGGTGTGGGGCCAGGTCATCGAGGGCATGGAGAACATCGACAAGATCAAGCGCGGCGAGCCCGTCAAGGATCCCGACAGCATCGTGTCGATGAAGATTGCCGCAAACGCCTGATCTGGGCTAGGACAGGGCCCGTCCGATCGCCCCTGCGGCTGTCGGGCGGGCCTTTTCCATTTTCAAGAAGTGCTTGCCATGCGTGTCGATCTCTTCAACTTCGATCTCCCGGACGACAACATCGCCTTGCGGCCGGCCAGCCCCCGGGACAGCGCCCGCATGCTCGTGGTGCGTCCGGGGCAATCGCTCGAACATGGCAGCGTGATTGATCTGCCGTCGTTTCTCGAGCCGGGTGATGCGCTCGTGTTCAACGACACGAAGGTGATCCCCGCGCAGCTTGAAGGCATCCGCTTTCGCGATGGTGCCACTGAACAGGCTGTCTCGACCACGCTTCACATGCGGATCGCGCCGGATCGCTGGAAGGCCTTCGCCCGGCCCGGCAAGCGTATCAAGCCGGGCGATCGGATCCGCTTCGGTCATGGCGGAGAAAGCTGCCTTCTCGGCGCGCTCGACGCGGTCGTCGAAGCAAAGACCGAAGGCGGGGAGGTGACGCTTGCGTTCGATCTGTCCGGTCCTGCCCTCGATGAGGCCATTGCCGTCGTCGGGCATATTCCGCTGCCGCCCTATATCGCCTCCAAGCGTCCGGAAGATATGAAGGACCGCGAAGACTATCAGACAGTCTACGCCCGCGAAGACGGCGCCGTCGCCGCACCGACGGCCGGACTGCACTTTACGGATCGACTTTTCGCCGCGCTGGACGCTCGCGGTGTCGAGCGCCACTTTGTCACGCTGCATGTCGGCGCCGGAACCTTTCTGCCGGTCAAGGCCGACGACACCGATGACCACACGATGCATCAGGAGATCGGTCATGTCTCCGCCGAGGTTGCCGAACGCCTGAACGCCACGCGGGCGAGGGGCGGGCGCATTGTCTGCGTCGGCACGACCTCGCTTCGCCTGCTCGAGAGTGCAGCGTCGGAGGACGGACACATCGCGCCGTGGTCGGGGCCGACCGGCATCTTCATCACGCCGGGCTACCGGTTCCGCGCCGTCGATATCCTGATGACCAATTTCCATCTGCCGAAATCGACGCTGTTCATGCTCGTCTCCGCCTTTTCGGGGCTCGACACCATGCGCAGCGCCTATACTGCGGCCATCGCGGATGGCTACCGCTTCTACTCCTATGGCGATGCCAGCCTGCTTTTCCGGAACAGCCCATGACAGAGACATTCCAGTTTACCGTGACCGCGACCGACGGCAAGGCGCGTCGCGGCGCGGTGTCCATGCCGCGCGGCACCGTTCGCACACCCGCCTTCATGCCGGTTGGCACCGTCGGCACCGTGAAGGCGATGTATCTCGATCAGGTGAAGGATCTCGGGGCTGATATCATTCTCGGCAACACCTATCACTTGATGCTGCGCCCGGGCCCGGAACGGGTGGCGCGTCTCGGTGGACTGCATGACCTCATTCGCTGGCAGGGCCCGATCCTCACGGACAGCGGCGGCTTTCAGGTCATGTCGCTTTCCGGCCTGCGCAAGCTGGACGAACAGGGTGTGACCTTCAAGAGCCACGTCGATGGCGCCCTGCACCATATGTCGCCCGAACGGTCTATCGAGATCCAGGGCCTGCTCGGCAGCGATATCCAGATGCAGCTCGACGAATGCATTCGTCTGCCTGCCGAACCGCGCGAGATCGAGCGCGCCATGGAAATGTCGCTGCGCTGGGCCGACCGCTGCAAGACCGCCTTCGGCGATCAGCCGGGCAAGGCGATGTTCGGCATCGTTCAGGGCGGCGACAACCCGGATCTGCGTGTGCGCTCGGCGCGGGCACTGGCGGGCCTCGACCTCAAGGGCTATGCGGTCGGTGGCCTTGCGGTGGGCGAACCCCAGGCCGTCATGCTCGACATGCTGGACACGACCTGCCCGGAACTGCCTGTCGAAAAGCCGCGTTATCTCATGGGCGTCGGGACACCGGACGATATCCTCAAATCGGTCGCTCGCGGCATCGACATGTTCGACTGCGTCATGCCGACCCGTTCCGGGCGTCACGGGCTCGCCTTCACGCGTCGTGGACGCATCAACCTGCGCAATGCCCGCCACGCAGAGGACATGCGTCCGCTGGACGAACACTCCACGTGCCCTGCCGCACGCGACTATTCGCGCGCCTATCTCCACCACCTCGTTCGCGCCAATGAATCGCTCGGCGGCATGCTCCTGACCTGGAACAACCTGTCCTACTACCAGGACCTGATGGCCGGTATCCGCCAGGCGATCGAGGAAGGCCGCTATGCTGATTTCATGGCCGAAACGCAGGACGAATGGGCGAGGGGCGATCTCGCGCCGGTCTGAAAAGATGAAACGCACGGCCCGGTCGGGCCGTGCCCGGACATCATGCCGAGGCTCACCGATCTGGCGTGTCGCGGCCGTGACGTCGCATCAGATTTCCGGGCCCGGCGCTTGCTGCAGCATCTGCACGCCGTTGATCTTGTAGCTCCCGTCCGGTTGGAGCGTCAGAGAATACAGCGCCGTCCAGTCCTTGCCGTCGGGACCGGAAATGAGAACCTCCTGCACGACCGTGGTTCCGTCCACCTTGCTCCGCCCATAGGCGTAATTTCCCGGACGGTAGACGGGACGGTAACCGCGTTTCACCATCTCGAAAAACAAGGCCTCGCTCGGAAACAGCCCCTTGATCTGCGGCGAAGCAAAGGAATAGGCCTTGGCTGCATCGTCGTTGAGAAAAGCTTCGATCTGCTGTCCGATCACGGACCGCGCCGTGTCCACCGGCTCGGCTGCCAGCCCTTGGGAGGCCGACACCAAGACCACAGCAAACCCCATCCCCAAAGCCGCACGCCTCATCGCCATCCTCCATCGCCGATCGGTCGGCATAGCTTACGCTGAACGCGATGAAAGGGAAGCGCGGCGGTGGTGATGTGCTGACAGCGCCGTTCGATCATTCCCGTCCGCTTGTCACGGCGTTTTCAAACGAGGGGAAGCGTAGCACTCTACCTTCGCAGGACCAGAACACTTCCATGTCGCGGTGCTGGTTCCAGCTTGAATGCAACGCTACCTCGAAAGCTACACGCATTGCCTTTCCAGA
>NZ_LMPE01000015.1:981299-1026052 GCF_001424325.1 Rhizobium sp. Leaf341 | reverse complement strand
ACCAGACAGACAATCCAAAAACCCCCGGGCCAAAAGGTCCGGGGGTTTTTGCGTTCCAATGCCACGAAAATGGTCAGACCACGTCGCGTCGTGCTGATGGCAGCCACAGGCCGAGAGACCGGTGTCCGCAAGACCGTCTCCCGATCCGGGGGAGGGGGCGCGCGCCGTGTCCTCCCGATGCCTCAGGTGTCTACGGCGTCTCGTTGCTCCCGCCCCCAAGCAGACGCGCCGGGTCGAGCAAGGGCGTGATCAGCGGATTGGGAAAGCGCCGCTTGACCGTCACGGCGTAAAAGGATTCGATCATGCCCGGCAGGGCGTCAAAGGCCACAAGGCTTCCCATCTCCAGCTCGCCCTTCACCACGATCGGCGGCAAAACCGCCAGCCCAACCCCCTCCCGCGCCAAAAGACGCATCATCGCCATGTCGTCAACCTCCGCTGCAATCTGGGGCCGCACGCCGAGCCGGTCGACCAGCGCCTCGAACTGCGAACGGACGCTGCTTTCCGCCGTCGGCAGGATCACCGGATGCCGCCCGAGCAGCTCGACCAGCGAGGCGGTCTTCGTTCCGAAGGCGGGCCTTCCCACGAGGCTGACGCGCTGCTGATAGACATGCTGCGCCACGAAGGGCGTGATGGCATCGGCCATCGGAGCCTGGTTGAGAAGCACGATATCGAGATTGAGAGCCTCGAGCGCGCCGAGAAGCGCGCTGGTGCTGCCCGAGCGCAGGATCATGTCGACATCCGTGCGTCCGAGGAGCGGACGAAGGAATTCGAGCTGGAAGTTGCGCGACAGCGTCGCCAGGGCACCGATGCGGATTGCGCGGCGCGCCGTGCCGGCATCCTTGAGCGTTTCCAGCAGTTCCTCGCCGGTCGCAAAGATCGTATCGGCATGGTCGAGCGCGATGCGCCCTGCCTCCGTGAGAAACAGCTGTCGGCCACGGCGCTCGAAGAGGACATGGCCGATGCGGTGTTCGAGCTGCCTGATCTGCACCGACAGCGCGGATTGGGACAGGTTGAGCCCTTCTGCCGCGCGCGTCAGGTTGCCGGCATGCGCGACCGCACGAAAGTAGAGCAGGTGGTGATAGTTGAGATCCGCCATCGTTCCATTTTATCGAACGTTTTTCCCCAAACAATGAATTTTATTTCCGCTTCCGTGCCTGCTACCCCGAGGTCGCAGCCCGCGCGCCTTCTTGCCGCGGATCGTTTCGGAGACATTCCCGTGATCCATGCCTTGCCGCTTCTTGCGCCGCTCCTTCTTGCCGGAGCGTCGCTGTTTGCCTTCCTGTCACCCGGCGTCCGGCCCCGTCGTGCGGTCCTCGTGGCGGAACTCTGCGCCCTCGGCGCGATCGTCGTCGCTGTGCTCTACGGGGTCCTGCTCGTTCTCCACGGCCCGGGAACGAGCCCCGCATTCGGTTTCGGACCCTTTGCTCTTGGTTCGCGTCTCGACATGGTCAGCCTTGTCATGCTGCTGGTGGTCGCGTTCATCGGCTGGATCGTCCTGCGCTATGCCGGCACCTTTCTCGACGGGGAAGCCCGGCAAGGGGTCTTTATCGGCTGGATGACGGCGACGCTGGCCGCCGTCCTCCTGTTCGTGCAGTCCGCCACGCTCCTGCAACTGACCGCCGGCTGGATTGCGACGAGCCTGCTGCTGCACCAGCTTCTCCTGTTCTACCCCGATCGTCCGGCGGCCCGTCGCGCGGCCCGCAAGGCCTTCCTTGTCGCCCGGCTGAGCGACATCATGCTCATCGGCGCCATGGTCCTCCTTGCGGTCTCGTCGGGCACCGGCGACATCGCGACGATCCTGGAACAGGCGCGGGCCGGGCATGCGGGTGGCGAGCCCGTGGCGTGGACGGTGGCCGCCGCAGGGCTTCTGGCGGCTGCGGCCCTTCTCAAGTCGGCCCAGTTTCCGACGCATGGCTGGCTGACCGAGGTCATGGAAACCCCCACGCCGGTTTCCGCCCTGCTGCATGCCGGCGTCGTCAACGCCGGCGGCTTCCTGCTCATCCGCTTCGCCGATGTCATGGTGCAGGCCCCGACGGTGCTCGCCGGGCTGGTGATGGTCGGCGGCTTCACCGCACTGTTCGGAAGTCTGGTGATGCTGACCCAGTCGGCCGTCAAGACGTCCCTTGCCTGGTCGACGGTCGCGCAGATGGGGTTCATGATCCTGCAATGCGGCCTTGCCCTGTTTCCGATCGCTCTGCTGCACATCGTCGCGCACTCGCTCTACAAGGCCCATGCCTTCCTCGCCTCGGGGTCGACCGTCGAGACGGTCGCGACGATCCGTCGTCCCGGGCCCATCGCCATTCCCGACAGCAAGGCTGTCGGTCGCGCCTTCCTTCTGGCGCTGGCGATCTATGCGGCGATCGGGGCACTGTTCGGTCTGGCCGACAAGCCGCCGCAGACCCTCGCGCTCGGCGCCATCCTGATTTTCGGCGTCGCCTATCTCATCGCCCAGGGGCTGGCGGATGCGGCCCCGTTCGCACTGACCTGGCGAACGTCGCTCTCGGCCATCGCGGCGGCGACAGCCTATTTCGCGCTGCAGCGGCTTGCGGACACGCTGATGCAGGGCGCGCTTCCGCCGCCGCTGCCACCCGGTCCGTTGGAATGGACGCTGATGGTGCTCGGAGTTGTCACCTTCGGCGTGGCGGCGGTCGCCCAGTCGCTGTTCCCGCTCTGGGCGTATCATCCGGCGGCTGCCGGCCTGCGGGTCCACCTTGCAAACGGGCTCTACGTCAATGCGTTGCTCGACCGATATCTGGGAAGCTGGACCGTGTCCCGCGTTCCCGCCGCGGCAAAGCCCGCCTTCGTTTCCTCCCGCATCGAGGCATCATCATGAACGAGATCACATCCCTTGGCAGGCGGCAGGATCGTCTGTCGGACAGCATGGGCGCATCGGTGCTCGCGGCAGCGGAAGCCGCCGTCCAGGCGATCCCCCCGGCCTGGCCCCTGGCCGCGACGGTTGCGGTCAACCCGTTTCTCGGGCAGGCCACGCAGACGATGGACCAGACGGCCGCCCGGCTTGGCAGGATCGCCGGCCTTCGCCTTGCCCTGCCGCGCCGGCACGTCGCCGACAAGATCGCCGAGGGCGTCGTCGTCGACGCGGACCTGATCGCGGCCCTGCGGACAAGCCCGCTTCTCGGCCGCATGAGCCTTTCCGACGTGAAAGCGGCGATCGCCGTGGAGCCGCAGGCGGTTGCCGCCCTGCCGACCGTGGCGGATCTTGCCGCCCGCGCGACGGGGCAGGACTGGCCCGGGCTGATTGCGGACCGGATCGGCGCTTTCGCCGCCGGCTACTTCGACGAGGGGCAGGCGCTCTGGGCGGCGTCCCGGCGCAACGGTCTCTATGCCGCCTGGCGCGCCTTCGCCACCCATGACCTGACCCCGGACATTCTCGGTCTGAACGGATTCGGCAGCCATGTCGCGGATACGCCGGAGACGGCGCAGGCGGCAATCGAGCGGGCCGCCGCCACCCTGCGCCTGCAGGGAGAGCATGGCACCTATTTCCACCAGCTCCTGCTGACCCTTGGCGGCTGGGCCCAGTGCGCGCGCCATCTCCAGTTCAAGGCGGACCTCGAGGGCGACACGGAGACGACGGCGCTGGAATTCCTGGCGATCCGGCTCGTGTTCGAAGAGGTGCTCTATCTGCGCACCGCATCGGCCATCGACGGCGACTGGCAGGCCGTCCGCACCGCCCATGCCGCGCCCGTTTCCGTCGATCGCGATCATCTGATCGACGATCTGCTGCTGACGGCGACCGAGCGCGCGGCCCAGCGCAGGCTCGCGGGCCTGCTCGCCACGCCGCGGCCGGCCGAGGCTGCAGGCGAGCGGCCGCGCCTTCAGGCCGCCTTCTGCATCGACGTGCGGTCGGAAGTGTTCCGGCGATCGCTGGAAAGCGTCGATCCCGGGATCCGCACGCTCGGCTTTGCCGGCTTCTTCGGCCTCGGCGTCAGCCACCGGGGATTTGCCTCCGACGTGCCGGAGCTGCGCCTGCCGGTCCTCCTCAAGCCTTCCGCCTTCAGCTGCACCGAGGCAGGAGACACGGCCGATGCGGACAGGAATGCCCGGTTCACGGCGCGTGCCGTCCGGGCATGGGGTCGGTTCAAGCTGGCGGCAGTGTCCTCGTTCGCGTTCGTCGAGGCCATGGGGCCGATCTATGCGGCAAAGCTGCTGCGCGACAGCCTCGGCTTTATCGGCGGGGGCCGTCCGCACAGGGTCACGCCGGACAAGGTCACGCTGGAGAAGGCCAAGCTGGACATGGCCAAGCTGGTTGGGGCCAAGCTGGGTGGGGCCAAGCCCTGCTTCAGCCCGAGCCTCGACCTCGACAGGCGGGCCGTGATCGCGGAGACGGTGCTGAGGGCGATGTCGCTAACCGAGGGGTTTGCGCGTCACGTGCTGATCGCCGGCCATGGGGCGAACGTGGTCAACAATCCCTTTGCCAGCAGCCTGCAGTGCGGAGCCTGCGGTGGCCATGCGGGCGACGTCAACGCGCGTCTGCTGGCCGATCTCCTGAACGACGATGCCGTGCGCGACAGACTGGCGGAGAACGGCATCCACATTCCCGACGACACGGTCGTTCTGGCGGGTCTGCACGACACCACCACGGACCGGGTCACCGTGTTTGCCAACGATCCCGTGCGGCAAGTAAGGCCGGAGGATCTGGCGGTCCTCGACGAGTGGCTCTGGCAGGCCGGGCAGAGAACGCGCGCCGAGCGCGCCGCGCGGCTGCCGTCCGGCGCGAGCGGGGGTGTGCTGCGCCGCAGCCGCGACTGGGCGGAGGTCCGCCCCGAGCTGGGACTGGCCGGATGCAACGCCTTCATCGCCGCACCGCGCGCGCGCACGGCCGGACTTTCGCTGGACGGCAAGGCCTTTCTCCACGATTACCGCTGGGAGCAGGATGACGGCTTCAGGATCCTCGAGCTCATCCTCACGGCGCCGGTCGTGGTCGCAAGCTGGATCAGCCTGCAATATTTCGGGTCCGTGGTGGCGCCTTCGCACTTCGGGTCCGGAAACAAGCTTCTGCACAATGTCGTCGGTGGCATGGGCGTCGTCGAAGGCAACGGGGGAAATCTGCGCGCGGGCCTGCCCTGGCAGTCGGTTCACGATGGCGCGGCCTATGTCCACGAGCCTCTGCGCCTCACCGTCCTTATCGAAGCGCCGCGGCAGGCGGTCGCCGACATCCTGCAGCGCCATCCCGAGGTGCAGGCGCTGTTCGACAATGGCTGGCTGCATCTCCTGTTGCTCGACGAACACGGACACGTCGCATGGCGCTACGCGCGAAACGTCATCTGGACCGAGGAGAACATGGCGGCCGAGACTGTCGCGCCCGGAGCACACTGACGAGCGGAAGCTCTTCTGGGACGAAAACAGACAGGCAGCGCGGCGGCTGTCGTCGCCGGGCCGCTTGGACTTGCGATCGGTGCGCTTGTTCCGGCGTTTGCGGCCACCCGGCTGCCGCTAACGGCGGCGCTTGGCGCGCGGGGGTGAGGCGTCGTTGCGTCAGGTCTTTCGGCGGAGGGTGATCACGGTCAGTTCCGAGGGGCGGCCGAGGCGGAGCGCGAAGCCGGGCCAGAGGCCTGTGCCGTTGTTGACGTAGAGCTGCAGGCCACCGACCGTATAGAGGCCGGAGACGAAGCCGTTGTTGGGGCGGGACACGAGACGGTCGAGCCCGAGGACCATGCCGCCATGGGTGTGGCCCGACAGCTGCAGGGCGACGCCGGCATCGGCCGCCTTCCGCGCCTCGCGCGGCTGGTGGTCGAGGAGGATGACGGGTGCGCCGGGCCGCGTGCCCTTCAGGGCCTGCGCGAGGTCGGGACCCGGCAGGCCGTGCGCCTGCGCGGAAAGATCGGTGACGCCTGCAACCGTGATCGCGCCGTCGCTCCGGGCGATCGAGACATGCGCGTTTTCCAGCACGGTCATGCCGAGCGCGGCGAAATGGGCCATCCATCCGGTATAGCCGAAGAAATACTCGTGATTCCCGGGGATGGCGATCACGCCGTCGCGGGCGCGCAGGCCGGCAAGGGGCGCGACGTCGGCGCGGCGATCGTCGAGGCGACCGTCGATGAGATCGCCGGTGATGAGGATCACGTCGGGCGCGAGCGCGTTCGACCGCGCGACGACGGCTTCCGCCCAGGTGCGGGGAAACAGCCGGCTGATGTGCATGTCGGTCAATTGCAGCATCCGATAGCCGTCGAAGGACGGCGGCAGGCCGGGAATGGCGATCTCGATCGACGTCAACGGGGGGACGCGGATGGCGTTCGCGACCCCGATGCTCGCGGTGACCAGGGCCGCTGCACCCAGACCATACCGGACGAGCGGGGGAACGGCGATCCAACGGCCCTTTGCAAGGGCCAGCACCACCGAAACGAGATCGAGCGCGATCTGGAGAACCGCCAGGAGAACGATGGCGCCGAAGAGCACGTTGAAGCCGATCACCAGCCAGCGCGGAAACTCCGGCGAGAACACGGACCCCGAGGAGATGCGACTGAACAGGTGATACTGGGAGGCCAGGAGAAGAAGGACGGCAAGCACCGCCTTTGCCGACCAGAGCCAGGGGAGAGGCTGGATGAAGCGGACAAGGACGACCAGCCAGGGAAGCCCGAAGATGAGATGAAACATGCGGCGCCGGCTGTGAGAATGATGATCGAGTTCACTGTAGCATACGGCGGCGGCGAGCAACCGGACTATGTCTTCCTGATATTTCGGCTGAGAAAGGAAGGTTCGCGAGGTCGATCTCCGCCCAGAATGCCCGCCCGGAGCCCGACAGCATGGCCGGATCTGTGCGATCCGGCCATCCGCGTGCCCGGCTGACGGCGACGTTTCCCTTGGGGTCCCCGTGCTGCGGTCGGCGCCGAGGGCTGCTGCCCCTCAGTCGCGCGCGGGGTCGCCTGCGTATTGCGCGTCGGTCACCTTGTCGAGCCAGGTCACGACGCTGCCGTCGAGCGCTTCGGCCACGGCGAAATGGACCATGGGCGTATCGGCGGCAGCACCGTGCCAGTGCTTGACCAGCGGCGGGATCCAGACGACGTCACCGGCGCCGAAGGCCTCGCGTCGTCCGCCTTCCTTCTGTACCCAGCCCTTGCCGGAGACGATATAGAGCGTCTGCCCGAGCGGGTGCGTGTGCCACGCGGTGCGCGCGCCGGCTGGAAACGAGACGGTTGCGCCGCTGATGCGCGCCGGGGGCGTGCCCTTGTAGGGTGCGGAAATCTGGACGTCACCGGTGAAGTAGGCTTCGGGGCCGGCCTTCGGATCGGTACCGGCACGGGTGAGGGCGATTTCGGTGTCGAGGGTCTCAGGGGTGTTTGAGGTGGCTTCGGACATGGCTTCAGCTTTCTTCTGGTGGCGGGAGGCAAGAACCTTTTCGAGCACGGGAACGGCCGACATGGCCCGGGGCCAGCCGGCATAGAAGCCGAGATGGGTCACCACCTCTGCAGCCTCCGTCTCCGTCAAGCCATTGTCCATGGCCCGCTCGGCGTGAAATGGCAACTGTTCGGGCTGGCCGATGGCAATGAGCGCCGCCATGGTGACGAGACTGCGGTCGCGCGGGGCGAGATCCGGGCGCGTCCAGAGATCGCCGAAGAGCACGTCGTTCGTCAGAGCGGCAAGCACCGGCGCGGTCGGCGCGACCGTTGCATCGACCGCGCGACGCCGTCGAACTTCCGCCGCTTCATCCGGCACGACCCGCTCGGCGTCGCGTTCACCGATGGCGGCGATCCCGCGCGCCGCAAACACGTTCCCTGTCTCGGCCACGGCGGACAGGGCATTCGGCCAGCCTGTGTAGAAGGCGAGATGGGTGATGAGTTCGCCGATCTCGTGCGGCTCCACGCCATTGTCGAGCGCGCGATCGACATGGCCAGCGAGTTGCGCGGTGCTGCCGGTGGCGACGAGAGCGGCCACGGTGACGAGGCTGCGGTCCCGGGCCGCAAGGTGCGGGCGCAGCCAGACATTGCCGAAGAGAACGTCGTCTGTGAAGCGCGCAAGGCCCGGCGCGACGTCGGCAACGGGGGCCATGCGCATGCGCTGTTGCTCTTCGGCTGTGCCGTTCGCAGGCGCGCCCGTGGCGGCGAACGCCGAAAGGGCGATGGTGGTGGCGATGGTCTTCATGAGAACCTCCTGTCGATAGGCCGCACCGGTCGAGAGGCGGGGCGGCGATCGGCAGGTAGGCGTCCGACGCGCACGGCATTAGGCCCTGAAAACCGCATGGACCTATCGGTTTTCGCCATGAATGCGCATGCCGGCCCCTGCTGCTTTGCCCTGTCTGTCGTCGTTGCGCCGCAAACCTCCCGGAAACCCGTCCGTCTAAGCGGCGAAGACCTTGCACAAGCACGGCAATCGGTTCTATCGCGTTCGTCCGCGGAACCGAACCGCCCGATACGGGGTTCGGCACCGTGAAGAAGCCGAATGCCCGCCTGCAACGACAGGACAGACCACACGGCATCATCGGTGCATAGAGGAAACGATGCGATGACGAGGTACGGGTTGTGAGCGAGGAAGCGGATATTTTCGACAAGGTCTTCCTCGTCGTCGAAGACGAATATCTGGTGGCGGCGGATATTCTGGACGTTCTCGGCCGGGCCGGAGCGGACGTGATCGGGCCCGTCTCGTCGCTGGAAGGCGCCTTGAAGCTGGTGGACGAGGCCGAGCAGATCGATGCGGCCGTTCTCGACATTCATCTGCGGGGCGCCGAAGTCTATCCGGTGGCGGATGCGCTGTCCCTGCGCAACGTGCCCTTCGCCTTTCTGACCGCCTATGATCGGCGCGATCTGCCCGAGCGATTTCGAGAGGCGCCGTTCCTCCAGAAGCCGGCCGATCCCGACGAACTGCTGCAGCTTCTGAGCCGCCTGTAGTGGCGTTGGTTGGCCGACGGACGAAGGATACTCGACATGACCTCGCCTGATACGCCTCGCGCGCCGCTGCTTGCCCCGGAAAGCGACGATCTCCTGCGCGTGGTGTTCGAGAGCGCCGTCGACTTCGCGATCTTCTCGCTCGACACACAGGGACATGTGACGAGCTGGAACAGTGGCGGCGAGCGTGTTCTCGGCTTCACGGAGGGCGATATTCTCGGACAGACCGGCGACATCATCTTCACCCCCGACGACAGGGCGGCCGGCGTACCGGCGTCGGAGCGGGCGGATGCCATTGCCCTTGGCCGGGCCGAAGACGAGCGCTGGCACATGCGCAAGGACGGCACCCGTTTCTGGGCATCGGGGCTGATCATGCCGCTCCGCGACGGGTCCGGCTTCGTCAAGATCCTGCGCGACCGCACGGAAGCGCATCTTGCGAGCGAGAGGCTGAGCGAGAACGAGGCGCGGTTTCGCCTGCTCGCCACGAACATCCCCCAGCTCGTGTTCCGCTGCGTGGCCGATGGATCCCGCACCTGGGGCAGCCCGCAATGGGTCGAGTATTCTGGCCTCGACCAGCCGCAGAGCCTCGGGCTCGGCTGGCTGAACGCGGTGCACCCGGAGGACAGGGCCTCGACGCTGTCGGCCTGGCAGGCCGCGACCAATACGGGCGAGTGTTATGTCGAGCACCGCGTTCGTCGCGCGGCCGACGGCGCCTATCGCTGGCATCAGACGCGCGCACTGCCCGTCATCGGGGCGTCCGGCCAGCCAACCGGCGACTGGATCGGCACCATGACCGATATTCACGAACTGCGGGAGCTGAAGAACCGGCAGGATGTGCTGGTCGCAGAGCTCCAGCACCGGACGCGCAACCTTCTTGCAGTCGTCCAGTCGGTTGCGAGCCAGACGGTGCGCAGCACTTCGTCCCTGGACAGTTTCGGGGCCGAATTTTCGAGCCGCCTGCGGGCGCTGAGCCGGGTCCAGGGCCTCGTGGCGCGGGCGACCGAGTCCATTGCCCTGCGCGACCTGATCGAAGGCGAATTGGGTGCGCACGGCACTGCGTCCCGCATGGGGGCCGTTCAAGCGGATGGGCCGCCGGTGGCCGTGCCGACGCTCGGGGCGCAGGCACTTGGCCTTGCCCTGCACGAGCTTGCAACAAATGCCATAAAATTCGGTGCACTGAGCCAGGATGGCGGCGTTCTCCGCATTTCCTGGAGCGTCGAGGAGATCGATGGAGGGACCGTCGTCTTGCTCGTGTGGCGGGAGGAGGGCGTCCGCATGCCGGACGACGACCGGCCTCGCCGCAAGGGCTACGGCCGCGAACTGATCGAACGCGCGCTGCCCTACCAGCTGAATACGAAGACGGACCTGCAATTTCTCGACGACGGCATTCTCTGCCTGATCCGGATTCCGCTTCCCTGATCAAGCCATGATCCGTGCGGCCATGATCCGTACGACAAGAAGGTTGCCCGCGCTGCGAGGAGGCCGCGCGCAGGCGGCCTCCAGGATCGTGGGGAGGAAAGGCTTACATCTGTTCGCGCTGGGCGCCGCCACCGGGCTTTGCCGGGCCGAGAACGGGTTTCTGGCCGAGCGGCGTCATGGGCGCGGCAGAGAAGGTGCCCTTGCCGTCGATCGAGGGACCTTCGGACCAGCGTCCGGCGACCGGCGGGGAACCATCGGCCTGGAAGCCGAGGAAAGCGTAGCTGAAATCGCGGTTTTCCTGCTCCTGCGGGAAGCTGTTGGGAATGGGGAAGGCCCCCTTGGCGCCGCCCAGCTCTTCGAGAGCCGCCATCCACTGGTTCTGGTGCATGCTGTCGCGTGCGATGAGGAAGGACAGCATGTCCTTCATGCCCGGGTCGCTGGTCATGTTGTAGAGGCGCACCGCAAGCACGCGTCCCGTGGATTCGGCCGCGACGTTGGCCGTCATGTCGGCCGCGATATTGCCGCTCGCATAGATGTGCGACATGTCGAACGGAACGCCGTCGGAATCCACCGGCATGGCGGACAGGCCCGCGGACAGCAGGTTCTTCATGTTGAGACCGCCGAGCACGGCGCCGCCGATCGGATCGGCCGCCACGGCTTCCTTTTCGGACAGCGGTGCACCTTCGAGGTTCATCGCGACGGCTGTCGCCAGCATTTCGATATGCCCCAGTTCCTCGGCTGCCGTGTTCATCAGGAGATCGCGGAACTTCGGGTTGCCGCGGGCGCCGCAGGCCTGGAAGAAATACTGCATGGCGACGCGAATTTCGCCTTCGACACCGCCGATGGCCTGCTGGAGGGCACGTGCGAACTGCGGGTCGGCTTTCTCCACGCGTACCGGATATTGCAAGCGTCCATCTGTATAGAACATGGAAGTCTCCTTGTTGTCGGGAGGCCTGCTAACAGGACAGACCGGCGAGAGTTCCTGACGCATCCATTTCTTTTCAACGTCCGGTCGTGCGTAAGAGAGGCCATCGCCTGGAGGTCGCTCCGTACTGCGCAGCATCGGACCACCGCGATCGAGCTTTTCTGGAACCTTTGGCGATAGGGCCGGTTCCCGAAGTCCGGCAACGCTGGCAGGCACGTGTCCTGTCGGCCCTGTTCTGCGTCCAGCCGGATCCATCTTTTAACAACGGAGGCCTTAATGCGCGCGCTCGTCTGGCATGGCAAAGAAGATATCCGGTGCGACACCGTCACCGATCCCGAGATCGAGGATCCCCGCGATGCGATCATCAAGGTGACCAGTTGCGCGATCTGCGGATCGGATCTGCATCTGTTTCATAATTTCATTCCGGCCATGATGCCGGGCGACATCATGGGCCACGAGATGATGGGCGAGGTCGTCGAGACCGGATCCGGCATGAACGGCAAGTTGAAGAAGGGCGACCGGATCGTCGTGCCCTTCACCATTCAATGCGGCGAATGCGATCAATGCCGGCGCGGCAACTTTTCGGTCTGTGAACGCTCGAACCGCAACAAGGCGCTTGCCGACAAGGCCTTCGGCCATGCGACGGCCGGCCTGTTCGGCTATACGCACCTGACGGGCGGCTATCCCGGCGGTCAGGCGGAATATCTGCGCGTTCCCTTTGCGGATTCCACCCATATCAAGGTGCCCGACAGCCTGAGCGACGAGCAGGCGCTTTTCCTCGGCGACATCTTTCCAACCGGCTGGCAGGCCGCCGTCCATTGCGACATCGAGCCCACGGATACCGTGGTGATCTGGGGCTGCGGACCTGTCGGTCAGATGGCCATCCGAAGTGCGGTGCTGCTCGGTGCCAAGCTGGTCGTGGCGATCGACTGCGTGCCCGAGCGCCTGAGCATGGCGCAGGCCGGTGGCGCCCTGACGATCGATTTCAGTGCCGAAAGCGTCGTCGAGCGCCTGAACGATCTGACGGACGGCAAGGGGCCGGAAAAGTGCATCGATGCGGTGGGGCTCGAAAGCCATGTTTCGATGGGCCAGCCGGACACGGTGCTCGATCGCGCAAAGCAGATGATGATGATGGAAAATGACCGGCCGCACGTGCTGCGCGAGATGATCTATGTCTGCCGTCCAGGCGGCATCATCTCGATTCCCGGCGTTTACTCGGGTCTCGTCGACAAGATCCCCATGGGTCAGGCGATGAACAAGGGTCTGACGTTCCGCATGGGGCAGACGCATGTCAATCGCTGGACACCCGATCTCGTGCGCAGGATCGAGGAGGGGCAGATCGATCCGTCCTTCGTCATCACCCATACGGCGACACTCGAAGAGGGCCCCGAAATGTACAACGTGTTCCGCAACAAGCAGGACAGCTGCATCAAGGTCGTTCTCAAACCCTGACAGGAGGCAATCATGTCCATTTTTTCCCGATTGACGCGCAATGAGGGCGACCCGAAAATCCTGTCGTCCGGCCCACGTTCCCGCGATACGACCGACGAGCTGACGCGCGGGCTCGGATGGTTCAGCCTCGGGCTCGGCCTGTTCCAGCTGGTGGCGCCACACCGCATCACCCGGGCGCTCGGCGTGCGCGGCAGCGAGCACGTGGTCCGGGCCTATGGCGCGCGTGAGATAGCCAGCGGTATGCTCACGCTCTCGACCGACAAGCGGGCAGGGCTGGCCAGCCGCGTCGCCGGCGACGGTCTCGATATCGTAACGCTGCTTGCGCTGCTCTCGCACGGCAATCCGCGGCGCCAGACGGCCAAGGCGGCGCTCGCCATGGTCGTGGGGATCGCAGCGCTCGATCTGCTGGCGGCGAGTGCGGTGAGCGCGAAGCGCGCGCGACCGAAGACGGTCAAGGACTACAGCGATCGATCCGGTTTCCCGCGCGGCGTGGTCGGGGCGCGTGGCATTGCCCGGCAGAAGGCGCTGCAGGACCAGAGAGCCAGCCCGGAAACGACGCATTGATCGCGCGCCGTTGACGCTCGACAAACGAGGCGGCGGACACGGGACGGGCTGATGAAGCCCGCACCGTGTCCGCCGCCTTATTCCAGCCTGCAGCCCGTCAGACGATGAGGATGTCGCCGAGGTGAAGGTCGGAAACCCTCGTCTCCGCGAGAACCACGCTGCCGCCGGCCCAGGACAGGACGGCATCCGCGCCGATCTGGACGAAATGCGAGAGGGCCGCGTCGGCTGTCTTGAACAGGGTAGCGCTGAAGACAAGCGTATCGTGCCCCTCCACGCCGTTGTTGAAGTCGGTCACGACGTCGCGACCGGAGGCGCTGTTCGAAAAGTCGAAGACATCGCTGCCGATCCCTCCGGACAGGCGATCGTTGCCCGCGCCGCCATCCAGCACATCATTGCCGATGCCGCCATAGAGATCGTCATCGCCGGCATCGCCGAAAAGCCTATCATTGCCGACGCCGCCATGCAGGAGATCGTTGCCGGCCCCGCCATGAATGGTGTCGTTGCCGGCGAGACCGAAGATGCGGTCGATGCCCGCCGTGCCGGCGAGGATGTTGTCGCCTGCCGTGCCTTCGACATGGGCGGCATAGGTCTTGTCCGCAAACAGGAAAGTGTCGAGCTTGGTCGCCGTCACGGCGTAGCTCGTCGGAATGAGCCAGCCGAATTCGATCCGCTCGACCGACGTCATCTCCTTCAGTCCCAGCTGCCCCGACAGATCTCGCATCACCAGCGTTCCGTCCTGAAGGCGGATGGCCTCGTACGTGTCGATCGACCCCGCCATCTGCACCGTATCCGTCCCGCTCCCCCCGATGACGGTGTCGTTTCCCGTCGAAAGGCTGAAGCGGTCGTTTCCGCCAAAGCCCTCCAGGAAGTCGCTTGCCTTGCCGTCGCGCAGCAGATCCGCCTTGTCCGAGCCGAGGATGAAGGCCGGTTGACCGTAATGACTGGACGTGCTTCGCGCCGCGTCTTCGACCCAGACGAAGGGGCGCAGCAGATCGCTCAACTGCGCGACGACGATGGTGCTGTCCTTCTCCATGATCGATGCGAAGCTCGACCGCGCCATGGTCGCGAAGGCGTCGGAGAAAAGATTGGTGATATGGGCATTCACGCCGCCGATGACGTTGAAGACGGTTTTCGGTCCGAACGGCGACAGCGGATTGGCGTAGAAATCGTTGAAGATGACGGTGTTGTCGTTGCTGCTGCCGAAGGGGCGATCCTTGTGCAGGAACGCCTCGTTGAATCCCTCGGCGACACTGTCGGTCGATGTGCCGAGCGAGCGGAAGACGAGATCGTTTTCGGCCCCGAGATTGAGGATCTTGTCACTGTTGTCATAGATATTCGGCGAGGCGAACCCGAAGTAGTTCGAGGCGCTGTAAAAGCCGTCGGCGATGTCGGGCGACCGTTCCGCCATGATGTTGGTGGCGCCGCCGCCGAGACTGTAGCCCGTGACGACGACATCGTTGCCGGTCAGTCCGTGCGCCTTGGCAAAGCGCGCCGTGGCCTCGAGGATATACAGGAACGCATTCAGATACTCGCCCTTGGCCAGCTTCAGGTAATCGGGCAGATCGCCGAGATCGCTGGTTCCGGCAAAGCTGATGCCGAGCCGCTCGATCGCGCCGCCCGCATCCCTGTAGGCGAGAACCTTCACCTGCGGGCTTTGCGACGTCAGGGCGTGGAAAAAGCCCAGCTGATCGACGCTTGTCCCCGGCAATGACAGATCGGCCGCCGTGAGATCCGTCCATCCGGACGGCGGTGCGAAGTTGCCGCTTGTTCCGGTCAGTTGCGTCGCGAGCGCTCCCACAGCCCCGAACGCCCGCAGTTGTCCATAGCGCGCGAGGGCGTATGCCTCCGTTACCTCCGCGCGCGCGTCATGTCCCTTATAGTCGAAGATGGCCATCGGTTCCTCCCGTTGACGTATACGTTAACGGAATTAAACCTACACCTAATTGATGAACTCCGAAAGGACATTTGACCGGACGGTTTGTGGCCGAGATCGACGGGATGTGCTTTGGACAGGGGAGGGGTTCCTTGCTCGATCACGGGTCCTTGGTCGACCAAACATCTTCGGCAGTTTCCTCCAGCAATACCAAAAAAAACCAATTCATTGTGAGGCGGCCGAAAACGCAGGCCGGGACACATATTTATAATTCCATTGATTTCAACGATGTAAGATGATCGTTAAAAAACACCTTCATCAAGACTGGACGATTGGCCTGTTTTTGGTATGGTCAGCGGCAGGGCTTAGACAGGTCGATAGGGTTCCTCCTGTGTGTGGCTTTAGAAGTGTTGGGCGCGCCGTCGCGCAGGGTTCGTATGCGGCTGGCCACGCCATGCAGGCCGCGCAAAGTGTCTGCGCATGAAAATGAATTTCATAACCGTTCACAATAACGGTTTCCGAGTTGACGAAATCGCCAGTCTGACACAGGCTGCGAAAATGAATTACGAGAACATGGGGAGCAGGCCGATATGAAGGTCGCTGTGATCGGACTTGGGTTTCGGCTGGGATATCTCGGCCGCATTTTCCGGGATGTGGATCCTGCTTTCGAGATCGTCGGCCATGTCGATCCGGCGCCCGCAGGCCTGCCGGGGCTGGACGAAGCCGGTATTTCTGCCGGGAAGGCCTATGCGACGCCGGAGGAGATGATTGCCGCAGGCGGTTTCGACCTCCTGATGGTCGGTTCCCCCAATCACCTGCATCTCGAGCATATCCGGATCGGACTCGAGGCCGGACTGACGGTCTTCACCGAGAAGCCGATCGTCGTGACGATCGAGGAAAGCCTGGAACTCGCGCGTCTCCTCCATCGTCATGGTCATGACCGGTTGCTGGTCGGCCTCGTGCTGCGCTACTCCCCGCTCTACCGCGACCTGCGGCAGGCGCAGGCCGAAGGCCGTCTCGGCGAGATCGTCTCGATCGAGGCTTCCGAGCATATCGAGCCCTATCATGGCGCCTTCTTCATGCGCGACTGGCGCCGCTATGGCCGCTATGCCGGCGGCTTCATGCTGGAGAAATGCTGCCACGATCTCGACCTCTACAATGGCGTCGTGGGTGCGCGTCCGCGCTACGTGTCGTCCTTCGGCGGGCGCAAGAGCTTCGTTCCGGCCAACGATCCGCGCAACGAAGGCACAAACGACATGGACGTCTACCATCGCAAGCCGAGCGGCTGGCAGGGCTCCGACAAGGTCTTCGACAGCGATGGGGATCTGATCGACTATCAGACGGCGATCGTCGAATACGAGAACGGCGCCGCGATGACGTTCCATACCAATCTGAACGTGCCCGACCAGTTCCGCCGATTCTGCGTCATCGGTTCCAAGGGCATGGCGGAGGGCGACTTCGTGCGCGGCTATCTCGATGTGCACAATGCGCGCAACAACGAGAAGGTCGTTGCCAAGACCTATCAGGCGCCGTCCGAGACCTCCCATCACTATGGCGCCGACGAGCAGATGGCCGAGGATGTCTTCAAGTTCATGACCGAAGGGCAGGCCCTGCCGGTGTCGGCGCTGAATGCCATCGAAGCCGGCATCCTGGCGCTGGCGATGGACGAGGCCCGGTTTGCGCGCAAGGTGGTCGATCTCGCGCCCGTCTGGGCGGAGTACGACGCCTGCCTGCACGGCACGTCTGCGGCATCGGCCGCACCGCAGACCAAGTCTGCTTGAGAGGGCCCGCCATGGAAGCCAAACGAAGCACCGTCCTCTTCGCCTGGCTCCTCATGGCGCCGGCCATTCTCTATGTCACCGTCATCGTCGCCTATCCCCTGGTCGACACGTTCATCCTGTCCTTCACGGATGCATCCCTGAAGAAGACGACGAACTGGGTCGGCTGGGCGAATTACAGCAAGATCTTCAACGCGACCTTTGCCGAGGTCATCATCCGGACCTTCATCTGGACGTTCTTCTCGGTGTCGCTGAAGATGATCATCGGTACATTCGGCGCCTCCATGCTGAACGCCGCCGTGCCGGGGCGGGCGTTGTTCCGCGTGCTGACCATGCCGCCCTGGATCGTGCCCATGGCCATCGGCATCTTCATGTGGGGCTGGATGTATAACGGCCAGTTCGGCATGATTTCGGGACTGCTGCAGCGCTTCGGTCTGACGGACAGCCCCATCGCCTTCCTGGCGCAGGGCTCGACCGCGTTCTGGGCCACCGTGATCACCGACGTCTGGATCGGCGTTCCCATGGTCACGCTCTATATGCTCGCCGCCATGCAATCGATCCCGCAGGATCTCTACGAGGCGGCCTGGACGGATGGCGCCGGCCGGTTCTACCGCTTCCGCCGCATCACGCTGCCGCTGCTCGTGCCGTCGATGATCACGATGTCGATGATCTCGCTGATTTCGACCTTCAACTCCTTCGACATCATCTGGATCCTGACGCGCGGCGGGCCGACCGGTGAAACGACGACCATGATCATCGATACCTACCGGACGGCCATCGGCTCCAACAAGTACGGCGAGGGTGCGGCGCGCGCCGTTCTGATCTGCATCTTCCTGTCCATTTTCTGCGTCTTCTACTTCCGCATGACCAGCCGCCTTTCCGCCGGAGACAAGCGATGAGAGAGCCGTCCGTCCTGATCAACCGCTATGCCTGGTACGAAATCGTCGGCATCTATGCAGGCATCCTCGTCTTTCTGACCTTCCTGCTGGCGCCTTTCGTCGAGGGGTTCCTGGTGTCGCTGAAGCCGCTCAGCCAGCTCTTCTCCTCGCCCTACCGCTTCATTCCCGAGAACGGATCGTTCGAGGCCTACCGGACCATGTGGGTCAGCGTGCCGGGCTTTGCGCGCTACATCTTCAACTCGCTGTTCATCTCCAGCGTCGTGACCATCGTGGTGCTGATCCTCGTCGTGCCGGCGGCCTATGCCTTTGCCCGGTTTGAGTTCAAGGGCTCGGGCCAGCTGCTGGGCGCTTTCCTCGCGGTCAACATGTTCTCGGGCGCGGTTCTCCTTATCCCGCTTTTCCGGCTGATGCGCTCGCTCGGCGTGCTCAACACCTATTTCGCGATGATCGTGCCGGGCGTGGCGTTCCTGATCCCCACCGCCATCTGGCTCCTGCGTACCTACATGATGCGGATCCCCAAGGAGTTGGACGAAGCGGCCTACATGGACGGTGCCAGTCATTTCTACACGCTGCGCCGCGTCATCCTCCCGATCGCCATGCCGGGCATCGTGGTCGTGGCCATCACGACCTTCATCGGGTCCTATGCGCAGCAGTTCATCTATGCGCTCACCTTTAATTCGAAGTCTGAATATGCGCCTCTCCCGGTCGGGTTGTTCGCCTATTTCGGACGTCAGGAAGTCGTCTGGAACGAGCTCATGGCGGCGAGCTTCGTCGGCATTGCCCCGGCTATGATCGTCATCTTCTTCCTGCAACGCTATCTCGTCAGCGGCCTGACCGCGGGCGCGGTGAAACAATAAGACCAACCACCAGAGAACAAACGGGAGCTTAAACGTGACACTCCAATTCGAGACCGGCCTCATGGCCCTTGCATTGCTCGGCTCGACCGCACTCGGCACGATGACTGCCACAGTCGCGCAGGCCGCCGATCAAGAAATCAGCTGGATCTATTGCGGCGACAAGATCGACCCGATCCATGAAAAGTACATCAAGGAATGGGAAGGCAAGAACGCGGGCTGGACCGTGAAACCGGAACTCGTCGGCTGGGAACAGTGCCAGGACAAGGCAACGACCTTGGCCGCCGCCGGCAATCCGGTCGGCATGGCCTATGTCGGCTCGCGCACGCTGAAGGAATTCGCCGAGAACGACCTGATCGTTCCCGTGCCGATGACCGACGAGGAAAAGAAGAGCTACTACCCCAACATCGTCGACACCGTGACGTTCGACGACAACCAGTGGGGCGTGCCGATCGCCTTCTCGACCAAGGCGCTGTACTGGAACAAGGCTCTCTTCGAAAAGGCCGGTCTGGATCCCGAGAAGCCGCCGAAGACCTGGGCCGAAGAGATCGCTTTCGCCAAGCAGATCAAGGAAAAGACCGGCATTGCCGGCTATGGCCTTCCGGCTAAGACCTTCGACAACACCATGCACCAGTTCATGCACTGGGTTTACACCAACAACGGCAAGGTCATCGATGGCGACAAGATCGTCATGGACAGCCCGGAAGTGCTGGCAGCCCTGCAGGCCGTGAAGGACATCACGCCTTACTCGGTCGAGGGTGCGACCGCCTATGAACAGAACGAAATCCGCGCCATCTTCCTCGACGGCAAGGCCGGCATGATCCAGTCCGCGTCCGGCGCCGCAGCGCTCCTGAAGAAGACCGACATGAAGTGGGGCGTTGCGCCGCTTCCGCTCGGTCCCTCGGCCAAGGGTGAGGGCACACTGCTGATCACCGACAGCCTCGCGATCTTCAAGGGCACGGGCGTCGAGGACAAGGCGATCGAATTCGCCAAGTTCATCACCTCGCCGGGCCCGCAGGGCGAATACGAACTGCAGGGCGGCGCCGGCCTGACCCCGCTGCGTCCTTCGGCCAAGGTCGATGAATTCGTCAAGGCCGATCCGTCGTGGAAGCCGTTCATCGACGGTATCGCCTTCGGTGGTCCGGAACCCCTGTTCAAGGACTATAAGGGCTTCCAGAACGCCATCATCGAAATGGTCCAGTCGGTCGTAACCGGCAAGGCCGAACCGGCAGATGCTCTGAAGAAGGCTTCGGCCGCGATCGAAGAGTACAAGTAAGCCTGTTTAGCCTGCTGTCGCGGCGGTCTCTGCCGCTGCGACAGTCCCTTCCCGGGAGCCGGGCCGGCAGGTGCGCCGATCCGTCCCTTTTCGTCAAGACCAACGCCGCCCGCTTCGGCGACCGGAGATCGATGTGATACAGCTTTTCCTCAACAAGGTGCAGAAGTTCTACGGCGACTTCGAAGTGCTGAAGGGCGTCCAGCTCGAGGTGATGAACGGCGAATTCGTCGTCTTCGTCGGACCGTCCGGCTGCGGCAAGTCCACGCTCTTGCGCATGATCGCCGGTCTGGACTCGACCACGAGCGGCGACATCGTTATCGACGGCGTGCGCGTCAACGACCTGCCGCCGGTCAAGCGCGGCATTGCCATGGTGTTCCAGTCCTACGCGCTCTATCCGCACATGACGGTGTTCGAGAACATCGCCTTTCCCCTGCGGGTGGAAAAGATGGAGGAGAGCAAGCTCAAGGCCAAGGTCGAGAACGCGGCGCGCATCCTGCATCTCGATCAGCGCCTGCAGCAGAAGCCTGGCATGCTTTCGGGCGGCCAGCGCCAGCGCGTCGCCATCGGTCGCGCCATCGTCCGCGAGCCCAAGATCTTCCTGTTCGACGAGCCGCTGTCGAACCTCGACGCGGCCCTGCGCGCCGACATGCGCATCGAGCTTGCCAAGCTCCATCGCGAACTGAAGGCCACGATGATCTACGTCACGCATGACCAGGTGGAAGCCATGACCATGGCCGACCGTATCGTCGTGCTGAATGCCGGCGGCATATCCCAGGTCGGCGCTCCCCTGGAGCTGTACCACAAGCCGCAAAACCTGTTCGTTGCCGGCTTCATCGGCAATCCGAAAATGAACTTCGTGCCAGTGACCTGCACGGCCGTCGGTCCTGCAGGCGTGACAGTTGACTACGCGGGCCAGACGGTCACGATCCCGGTCGTCGGACGCGGCGATCTCGTCGGGCAGACGCTGACGCTCGGCATCCGCCCCGAACACACGATGCTGACCCCCGGCGATCTTAACATCGCCATCATCCCCTCGGTGATCGAGCGCCTCGGGATCAATACGGTCGCCTATTCCAGCCTGCCGGACGGCAAGCCCTATTGCGTGCTGCTTCCCGGGTCCGCGCCGCTTGCCGTGGAGCAGCCGGTTTCCACCGGCATCATGGCAGCCGATTGCCATCTGTTTGAAGCCAACGGCGAGGCGCTGGAGCGCACCGTGGACTGGCGGTCGCTCGAGATGCCGGCGGCGATGACCGCCGCCTGAAGATGCGCGGACGAACTTGAGGATGCGAGGACGCACCTGGGGATGCGAGGAGTCCTCGCGTCAGACGTTCACCAGACCAGGCCGCGCGCGGCCACGTCCTCGACACGCGTCACGACGCCGTCCCGATGAAACGTCATGATATCGAACAGGTTCGACACGACGCAGGTGTGGTTCGGGATGATCAGCACCTTGTCGCCGATTGCGGGCCGTGGGCCGGTTACCCGCGACAGGTCCACCACACCGTGCTCTTCGGACAGGCCGGAGATAACGGCATCGGGATAGGCCGGGATCATCCCGTAATCCGAGAAACCGAGGAGGTCCGAGGTCAAAGCCTTGGAGCCCGCGTCGAGCACGGCACGATCGGGCGTGGGACGGGCGACGACGGTCGCCAGGACCTGCATCGCGCAATCGTCGAGCGAGCAGTGGCCGGAGCGGGCCATCGCCCTGTCATTGTAGACATAGGTGCCGGCCCGGTGCTCGGTGGCCGAGGGCACCTGATGGGCGGAGAACAGGCTCGGCGTCCCCCCGTTGCTGACGATCGGGCAGGAAATGCCGAGGGCGGCGAGGCGCGCAATCGTCTCGGAAAAGAAGATGTCCACGGACCCTTCGTCATGCGCTTTCGGATAGGTCATCAAGCCGCCGAAGACGAGGCCGTCGGATGCGGCGATCGTCTGGGCCAAGGCCGCCGCTGCCTGCGGGTCCTGGACGCCGCAGCGCCCGGCACCGGTGTCGCATTCGACCAGGACCGTCAGCGGCTTGCCCCCGGCAAACCGGCCGGAGAGTCCGTTCACCGTGGACGCACTGTCGGCGACGACCTTCAGGCTTGCGATACGGTCGTTGAGGGCTTTCAGCCGGTCGAGCTTCTCAGGGCCGAGAATGTTGAAGGTGATGAGGATATCCTCGAAACCTGCCTCGGCGAAGACTTCCGCCTCCGTGATCTTCTGGCAATTGATCCCGCGCGCGCCGGCCGCTTCCTGCGCCTTGGCGATGGCAGGGATCTTGTGGGTCTTGATATGCGGCCGGAAAGCCAGTCCGTGGCCATCGAGATAGGTCTGGACACGACCGATATTGGCAGCCAGCCTGTCCTCGTCGATGAGGGGCAGGGGCGTCGATAGCGACAGGATGGACTGGCCGACCTGCGGCCGCGGCGGGGTTGTCATCGGCGTCTCTCCCGAGCGTGTCTGATAGCGTTCATGTTCTGCCAGCGGCCGAAAGGTTCGGCAATGCCGACATGGCTGAAAGGTTCGGCCATGTGGTATGGCCGGGAAAACCGCCTTGTTTTCCCTGTTCAGGGGCGGAAAGGCTCCGCGTGGTCTTGCTCCGGCGGTGTTACCGCAAGGGTGCCGAGACCATGGGGATCGGCCGTCATGGGCCAGATCGCGCGCGATGCCCGACGGTAGGCCGTCTCGGCCGGCTTGTTCGGATACGGCGAACCGGCGGCGCAATAGACGATCTCGGACGCGATCTTCGAAAAGGCGGCATAGAAGTGGTTGGTGGATTTTATCACCAGCAGATGCTTCGACGTCGGGTCGATGCCGAGCGCGGTGAAGAGCGACGGATCGTAGCTCTGGACGCGGACCGAACTCAAGATGATGTCGATGCCGTCGAGGTGGATATGCGCGGCGTCGCCAAAAGGCGCGACGCTCTCGCCGAAGCGCATTTCGGCATTGCGAACGACGCGCCTGACCGTCACCCGTCCGTCGATGGGGTTGCCGGTGCCGGGCGCGGATTTCGCGCCGAAACGGAGCGGGATTTCTGCCCCTTCGCCGGCCGCCATGCAGATCTGCACGGCGATCGGATCCCAGATCATGCCCACCGCCACGTTTTCCATGCCGCGGGCAAGGAGCGCCGCGAGGACGACCGTCGCATCGCCCGCCGTGCCCCCGCCGGGATTGTCCCACATGTCAGCGATGACAACGGGCCCGTGCGGGTTTGACAGCGCCCGCTCGATGGCCTCGGCCTCGTCCACCTGCGGCATCATAAAGGTTCCGCGCTTGGAGAAGAGCTCCAGACCCAGCGCGCGCGCTAGCCGCTCGCCCTTGTCCGGCTGAGCGTCCGTGACCACGATCGTCTTCGTGCCCATCTCCGGCACGTCGCCCGCCATGAAGCCGTGAATGACGGACAAAGACAGGATCTCGTGATCCTCGGCTTCCATGCGCATCAATCGATCGACGAAGGATCGCATGGGATCGCGCGAGGTCGGAAAGACGTCGATCATGCGGCAATCGAACACGGACATGACCGGCCTCACCCGACCTTCCAGCGTATCCACCGCGATCCGCCACAGATCCTCGGCGCGATCGACGAAGTCGGTATGGGGGAATTCCTTGAACGCGACGAAGAAATCGACGGCTGCGACGCGTTTGGCGGTGAGGTGGCTGTGCGGATCGATTTCGGCGCAGACCAGGATATCGGGCCCGACGATCGCGCGGATGGCTGCCAGGAGGTCTCCCTCGGGATCGAGATAGCCATCCGCAACCATGGCGCCGTGAAGACCGAGGACGACGCCGTCCACCGGCAGGGCCGCCGTCAACTGGTCGAGGATTTCGTCGCGCAGGCTCTCATAGGCCTGACGGTTGATCAGGCCCGCCGGATCCGCCCAGGCGGCCGTACCTTCGATCAGCGTCCAGCCTTTTCGCGCGCAGACTTTTCGCCCCACGGTTAGGGGGGCGGTGCAGAGCGTCGGCGTGGCGGGATGCTGCCCCGGTGCCGCGTAAAGGGATTCCTCGAAGGCCCGCCGGTCAATGCAGATCGGTGCGAACGTGTTGGTTTCCGTGGCAAGGGCGGCGGTAAAGAGGCGCACAGATTCAGCCTTCCGCAAATTGGCAGGGCAGGGTGCCGGACACGCGCCGGCCGGAAACGTTGCCGCTCACCGGACGGGGTTCGGCAGGTAGCCGATGAAGCCGCAGATCTTCCAGCGGCCTTCATGCAGGCGGCAGGTGTAGAGCGTTTGCCACTGCATCACGTCGAGGTTTCCATCGGTTTTGCGGATGCCGCCCTGAAACTTCTTGCGCGCGAGCGCCGTGTCGCCCTTCACGTCGATCTCCTCGAGCGTCGTCGTCGTGAAGATCGCCTTGCGCGGATCTTCGCCATAGGTCTGGCCCTGAAAGTCGCGAGCCTGCTTCAGCCATTCGTCGCGGTAGGCGTCCAGCGAGGGAAAGGCGAGGCTCCAGTCGTCCGGGTCCGGCTTGTGGTTGCCGCTGACGGCGAGAAAGCCTTCTTCCACGAAGTCGCCCGAGACCATCGACCAGTCCGCGGCCAGAAAGGCGTCGATGTCGCGCGGAACCAGCATCTCCCAGATGGCATGACGGGCCGTATCGCTTGCCGGAAACGGATTGGCATGGGGATCGCGCATGAGACGCCCTTTGGTCTAAATTATTTTCATGAAGCTTCGAAAACTCTGGTCAAGTTCGGTTTTCTATGGTCCATTGTCAACAATCGACGAAAATAATTTGCAAGAGGGCCGTGATGACCATCAAGCGATATGGTGCCGAGAAAGCCGGTGCCGGTGGCCAGAGGCTGCCTTTCGCCCGCGCCGTGGAGGCTGCCGGCTGGCTGCATGTGTCCGGCCAGGTGGCGATGGAAGACGGCGAAATCATTCCGGGCGGCATCGTCGAGCAGACGCACAAGACCATCGCCAATCTTCTGGCCATCCTCGACGAGGCCGGCTACGGCGTCGAGCATGTCGTTCGTTGCGGCGTCTGGCTGGACGATCCGCGCGACTTCTGGACCTTCAACAAGATCTACCAGACGTATTTCGGCGAACATCCGCCGGCGCGCGCCTGCGTCCAGGCCTCCATGATGGTGGATTGCAAGGTCGAGATCGACTGCGTCGCCTACAAGGCGCCGGCGTAAGGGCTTGCGGCTGAGGCCGGGCAGAAACGCTTCGGGGAGGCGGGATGGATATCTTCACGACGCTCCAGGAGGGCCGGGCACAGTTTTCTCCGTCCGAGCAGCGAATCGCGGATATTCTGCTCGGCGACTTCGAGTTCGCGGTCAACGCCTCCATCATCGAGCTTGCCGAGCGGGCCGAGGTTTCCCCGCCCACGGTCACCCGCTTCTGCCGCAATGTCGGCTGCCAGAGCTTCTCCGACTTCAAGGTGAAGCTCGCCAAGACGGCCTTCGTCGGCGTGCGCTACCTCAACCCGGAGGCCAAGAGCACCGAGCCGGCAGATGTGGCGGAAGATGTTATCACCAAGGCGCAGAATGCGCTCTTCATGATGCATCGGGCGCTCGATCCGGTGGTTCTCGATAAGGTCGCAGACCGTCTCTCGCGTGCCGAAATGGTCTACACGTTCGGCTCGGGCGGCAATTCCTCGATGATCGCGACGGAGATGCAGAACCGGCTGTTTCGTCTCGGCTCCCGCGTCACGGCCAGCAACGATCACAACATGCAGCTGATGCTGACGGCCGCTGCCCGCACCAATGACGTGATCGTCGGCTCGTCCTTTTCGGGACGCAACCAGGATCTCGCCCGCTGCTTCGGACTGGCCCGCGAAAGCGGCATCACTACCATCGCGCTGACACAGACCGACAGTCCGGTGGCGCAGGCGGCCGAGCTCGTCATCGGCATCGATCTGCCGGAGGGGGCCAACATCTTCCGCCCGACGTCCACCCGCTTCGCGTTCCTGGCGGTGGTGGACGTGATCGCAAGCCTCGTCGCCTACCGCAATCGCAAGCTCTCCACCGTGACGCTGCGCCATATCAAGCAACAACTGGTCGAACACCGCGACGGCGACGACCGCCAGATTCTGGGAGACTGATCATGCCTCGTACGCTTGTGTCATGGAGCCCAGCATGCCGATGACCCGCTCGGTTGCCGTCGTAACGGGAGCAGCCGGCGATATCGGCCGCGCAATTGCCGCCCGGCTGTCCGCGAGCCATGACGTGGTCGCGTTGGTTGACATCGATGCGGCGGCGCTGGAGACCGCTGCGCAGGATCTGGGCGACGCTTCCCGTTTCGCGACGATCGTGTGCGACGTCACCGACGAGACGAGCATCCGTTCGATGGCAGAGGCGACGGCCGGTCTCGGGCAGGTGCAAACGCTGGTCAACAACGCCGGTGCCGCCCGGGCAGTGAGCCTGCACGAAACGGACGGCGCCATCTGGCGGGCCGATGCGGCGCTCAATCTGGAAGCGCCCTTCCTGGTGTTTCGCGCGCTGGAGGCCGCCCTGAAGGCATCCGAGGGCTCGGTCGTCAACATTGCCTCCGTCAATGGCCTCGCGGTCTTCGGCCATCCGGCCTACAGCGCCGCGAAGGCCGGGCTGATCCATCTCACGCAATCGATCGCGGTCGAATACGGCAAGTTCGGCATCCGCGCCAACGCGGTTGCGCCGGGCACGGTGCGCACCCAGGCCTGGGAGGCCCGCGCAAGCGCCAATCCGCAGGTGTTCGAGGACGTCAAACGCTGGTACGCGCTGCGCCGCATCGCAACGGCCGACGATGTCGCCAATGCGGTCTTCTTCCTGGCAAGCGAGCAGGCGCGCGCCATCACCGGCGTCTGCCTTGCGGTCGATTGCGGTCTGACGGCGGGCCAAGCCGAGCTGGCGCGGACATTTTCACAATCCGAACATTACTGACATCGCGATCGTCCAGAAGGGGTAACCACCATGGCAAAGGCACAGGATTTCCGGCTTGAGAACAGCTGGCACCCGATTGCGGGAGAGGCATGCGGCGGCTTCGTCTTTACGCTGTTCAACCTGTCGGATGCGCCGATCTCGGGCTTCAGGCTTGCCTATACTTCGCTGACGCGCGTGATGGACGACCCGGCCTGCGACAACGCCACCTTTCTCCTGCGCAACGCGAATTTTCACCAGTTCGCCCCGCCGGAAGGGTTCGTGTTGGCGCCGGGCGGCAGCTGGCGCTTCACCGTGTCCGGTCTGTGGCGCCCGGCCAAGCATCGGACGGATGGCGCAAAATCCGCTTATGTGACACTGGCCGACGGCAGCCATGTGCCGGTCGACGTGGACGATCTCCTTCTCGGCGGACGCCCGGCCGAGCCGGCTCCGGACCTGATGCCGGAGGGCCGGGTAACGGAACCCTTTTACCTTCTTCCCTGGCCGAAGGCCGCCAGCCTGACGCCCGGAGAGACGGTGCCGGTGGCTCTCTATCCGGCCGAGGGAACCGGCGTCGCAGACCTGAAAGCGGTCAGCACCGTCGTCGCCCTCTACCGTCGGCTCTTCAGCGTCGGACATGTGCCTTTGTCGCTCGCACCGGTGCATGAGGGCAAGGCACTCGTCTTTCGACAGGCAGACGATCTCGGCTCCGAAGCCTTTCGACTGGACATCGGCGATCGCGTGACGCTGGCTTATGGCGGCGCGGCCGGGCGGCAATACGGGCTGACCGCACTTGCGCAGATGCTGCACGGCGCACGGACCGAAAAAGCCCTGCTCCGGTTTCCTGCAACCGGCGAGATCGCCGACGCGCCGCGCTATGTCTGGCGCGGCTGCCATCTCGACGTCTCGCGGCAGTTTTACCCGGTTGCCGACATTACCCGGCTGATCGACATCCTCGCTTGGTACCGCATGAACGTGTTCCACTGGCATCTCTCCGATGACGAGGCCTGGCGGTTGGAGATCAAGGCCTATCCGACGCTGACGACACTCGGCGTCGTGCGCGGACCCGACGCGCCGATGTTGCCCCAGCTCGGCAACGGCGCCGAGCCGGTGGGCGGCTTCTATACGCAGGACGACGTCAGGGCGATCGTCGCGCATGCGCTGGCCTTGCATGTCGAGGTCGTGCCGGAGATCGATATCCCCGGCCACAGCACGGCGACCCTCGTTGCCCTGCCGGACCTTGCCGACGGGCAGGAAGCGCCCGACAGCTACCGCTCCGTCCAGGGCTTTCCCAACAATGCGCTGAATCCCGCCGTCGAGGAGACCTATGTGTTTCTCGGCAAGGTCTTCGACGAGATGGTCACGCTTTTCCCGTCGAAACTTCTGCATATCGGCGGGGACGAGGTCGCGTCCAACACCTGGATGGCGTCGCCGCTCGCCCGCAAGCTGATGGCGGACGAGGGCATCGATGGAACGTTCGGGCTGCAGAGCTACTTCATGAAGCGCATCCAACAGATGCTGTCGGAGCGCGGGCGCAGGCTTGCGGGCTGGGACGAGGTTTCCCACGGCGGCGGCGTCGATCCCGAGGGGACACTGCTGATGGCGTGGCAGAAGCCGGAGGTCGGTGTCGAGCTCGCAACGCAGGGCTATGATGTCGTGATGACGCCCGGACAGGCCTATTATCTCGACATGGTGCAGGACGAGGCCTTCCAGGAGCCGGGCGCGAGCTGGGCCGGTACCGTGCCGCCGCAGCATACCTACACCTATGAGGCGGTCGGCGACTTTCCCGAAGCGCTGCAGGCACGCATGCGCGGCGTCCAGGCGTGCATCTGGTCGGAGCATTTTCTCAACCGCGATTACTTCAACCATCTTGTCTTTCCCCGGCTTGCCGCAATCGCCGAGGCGGCCTGGACACCGCGCGCGCGCAAAGACTGGCAGCGTTTCGCCGCCCTGGCGCCCTTGAGCCCGAAGCTCTAGGGCCAAGGGGCGCCGTCTGCCGTCTTTCCGCAAGCGTCTTCCTCTTCGTCTTCCGAACCTCCAAAGGCCCGACATCATGACCTTCCGCATCGCCGTCGGCGGCATCCACACCGAATGCAGCACCTCGTCCCCGGTCCTGATGAAACCGGAGGACTTCCGCGTGCTTCGCGGCGGCGAGCTGCTGTCGGCCGACTATTTCTCGTTCCTGGGAAATGCCGACATCAGGCCGCTGCTCCATGCGCGCGCCGTGCCCGGCGGACCGCTCGCGCGGGAGACCTATGAAGGGTTCAAGGCGGAGTTTCTCGCGCTTCTGGAAGCGGCGTTGCCGATCGACGGCCTTTACCTCGCCATGCACGGCGCCATGAACGTCGAGGGCATGGACGATGCGGAGGGCGACTGGATCTCGGCGGCGCGCGCCGTGGTGGGGCCGGATATCCTCGTTGCCGCAAGTTACGATCTGCATGGCAACGTGACGCAGCGCATCATCGACCAGCTCGATATCTTCGCGGCCTACCGCACAGCCCCGCATATCGACGTGCGGGAAACCATGGTCCGGGCCTGGTCCATGCTGGGCAAGGCGCTGCAGACGGGGACCAGACCCGGGGTCGCCTGGGCGCCGGTGCCGGTGCTGCTGCCGGGCGAGCGGACCTCCACCGAGGACGAGCCCGCAAAGAGCCTCTACGATGCCCTTTCCCGCCACGACGCGGCGCCCGGGATCTGGGACGCCAATCTCATGGTCGGCTATGTCTGGGCCGACGAGCCGCGCGGAACGGCCTGCGCCGTCGTGACCGGAACGGACAAGGCGGCGGCCGAGGCTGCCGCAGCGGAGATCGCGATGTCCTACTGGAACGCCCGCGAGGCTTTCCGCTTCGGTCCCGTCACCGGGCCGCTGGCCGACATGCTGGAGATCGCCGAACAGGCGACGACGCGGCCGGTCGTTCTGGCGGATTCCGGGGACAACCCGACGGGCGGCGGCGTCGGCGACCGCGCCGATGTGCTGAACGCGCTGGTCGAACGTGATGTCCAGGGGGCCGTCATCGGTGGCATCACCGACCGGCCGGCCGTGGAGGCCTGCTTTGCCGCCGGCGAGGGGGCGACCCTGTCGCTGACGATCGGCGGAGCGCTCGACCCCGCCAGTCCGTCGGCCACGGTTTCTGCCACCGTTGTCCGGCTCGACGACCCCGCGGGTCCGGAGGAACGGCAGGCGGTCGTTGCCGTCAGCGGCATCACGGTCATCCTTGCGGCGCGCCGGCGGCCCTACCACCGGATCGCGGATTTCACGCGTCACGGCATCGATCCGAAGGACGTCCGTCTGCTCGTCGTCAAGTCCGGCTATCTTTCCCCCGAACTTGCGCCGATCGCACGGCCGAACCTCATGGCGCTGACCGACGGCGTCATCAACCAGGATATCGAGCGCCTGCCCAATATGCGGCGCCAGCGTCCGTCCTTTCCCTTCGTTCGGGATTTCGACTTCGTCGCGGCGCCGCGATCGTCGGCGCGCTGGGCCTGATCGTCGGCGTGCGAGCCGTCTTTCAGGGGAACGGACCGTCGCTCTTGAACGTTGCGCTCGGCCTGTGCCCGCACTCGACACGCTGCACTCTCACACCCTGGCGATCTGCCGTCTCTCAAGCTGGGCTGTTCTGCGCCCTGGTGTTTCCATGAGCCTCTCGATCGCGACCGCCCTGCGGGACCCGTCACTCCGCGTCAGCGCGCTGGCCATCTTCTTCTTCGGGTTTTCCGGCGCGGCGACACAGCCGTATCAGTCGATCATCGGCATTCGCGAGCTCGGGCTGACCGATAGCGGCTATGCCAGCCTGATGTTTGCCGCGGCCGCCGTCAGCGTCACGGCGAGCGTGCTGATGGGCATCTTCGCCGATCGGCTCGGCGATTACCGGACGTCCATTCTCTATGTCGCACTGTTCGGCATCACCGGTTTCGGGCTCGTCTATCTCTCGGCGACGATCACCGCCTTCGTCATTGCCAAGCTCGTCCTCCTGCCTGTTTTCGGAGCGTTGAACTCGCTGATCTTCGCCAATGTGCGGGCGGCCTCCGGCGGGCTCGCACAGTCGCAGCTGGTCGCGGTGAACGCGACGATGCGCGCCACGATCTCGCTCTCCTGGGTGCTGGTGCCCGGCCTCGTCGGCATTGCGCTGGCCGGATCGACGTCGATGCTGCCGGCCTATCTGATCGCGGCGCTGGCTGCGGGCGTCTGCTTCATCCTCGCCGCCTTCTATCTTCCACGGCCGCGTCCGCTTGAAAACCGGGACGATGCCGCGCGCTACCGGATTCTTGCCTCGCTCGGCGAGGTCGCAACGCCGCGCGTCGCGCTCCGGCTTCTTGCGATCGCGCTCATCTGCTCCATGCTGTTCGTCAACGATGCGGTCCGCTCGCTGATCATCACCGGCAAGGCCGGAGGCACGGTGCGCGACATCGGCATCGTCGTCGGCGTGGTCGCGCTGCTCGAAATCGTCTTCATCCTGTTCTGGAGCGCGGCCGAACGGCGGATCACGTCGCTGCGCTCGCTGGTCATCGGCGCCACGCTCTATGCCGTCTATCTGGGGCTGCAGGGCATGGCGACGCAGACATGGCACATCTATGCCCAGACGCTGATCAGCGGCATGGCGGCCGCGGCCATCATCAGCCTGCCCATCACCTACCTTCAGGATCTGATCGCCGACCGTCCCGGTCTCGGCAGCTCGCTGATCGCGGTGAACATGTTCCTGAGCGCCGGCATCAGTGCCGTCGTGTTTGCCGTCGGCACGCGGATCGGGGATTACGGCTTCACGTCAATCCTCGGCGGCTTCATCGGCCTTCTGGGCGTCATCCTGCTGGTCGTGCTGGACGGGCGCAAAAGGCGGGCAGGGACCGTTCCGGGAGCCTGAGGCATCCACAACGAAAAACACCGGAGCGCGCCGCGCCCCGGTGTTGTCTGGTCAACGTGTAACGGCTGGTTCAGGACGCCTTGGCGCCGGCCAGCACTTCCTCGCACCAGCTCGGGCCGCCGGGCTGGCGGCGGTCGCCGACGAGGCGCACCGAGCGGATGACATAATCGGAGGACACGGTGAGCTGCACCGAGCAGCTGAGATATTCGGTGCGGGCCGCGGATGTCTGCTTGCCGCGCGAGCCGTCTGCCTTCTTGGCATAGGTCGCGGGAACCTTGCGGTTGCGGTAGCCGCCCTTCCACGAATAGATCGTGTTGCCGCCGCTCTGCACATCGGCGGTGGGCGGGCCGAACTGGGCGAAAAACACGCCGGCCGGCTGTCCGGCCCAGCGGGCCTCGACCGCATTCTGCTGCTGTGGCGCGATGGTGGTGCATCCGGCAAGCGCCAGCGCGAGGCCGGCAGCGGCGAAAACCCGCAAGGTCATGTATCGTCCCCTTCGAAAGATCCTGAAACAGGACGAGCCGGCGCCTTCCGCCAGCCCATTCCGGCACCGAGGCGCACCGCCCGTTCGTCCACGCCTCTAGCGCCAATCGCGTCGAATGAACATCGGTTGCAACCGGTCGATACGCAATAATTTCCGAGCGTTGCCGAAAATCTCTATTGCCGCCACTGGAAACCGGCCGCCGCCATCATCCTGTCAAAAACTCTGTCGAACCGTCGATTTGCCGCTTGTGGAATGAAAGCCCCTGTTCTATAGAAGCGCCGCTGGTCACGGAGTGTAGCGCAGTCTGGTAGCGCACCACGTTCGGGACGTGGGGGTCGCAAGTTCGAATCTTGCCACTCCGACCAGCTCGAAAGCCCGCGAAAGCGGGCTTTTTCGTTTCGATTGCCTTCCAGACGTGATGGCTTGCGGAATGCCCTTCTCCAGGGGGGCTGGAACGAGAACCCGGCGACAGCGGGTGCGGGGGTCGGTGTCAGCGGGCACGACGAGCGGCTGCGTTCTTCGCATCTACCTTTCCATCCTGCATCACAGCGTCTCGCAGTATGACGGTTGCGATCCCTCACACGCGCTTCATGACCATTTCACCATCGGGCACGCCTCCGCCTGCCGGAAAACGGTGCGCGCAACGCGCTTTACGTTCGTGTTTTGATGCATGTCGTTTCCCGAAGCCGCTGCACACGTTCGGGCGACAGGCATGAGCCGATCTTGCGGTCGCGGATGGCGTTAACGCGGCGTTAACAACCTGCCCCCAGATATGGAACGCTTAATTAATAGTTTTCTACTAACGTAAGCGCGTGCTGTTTAAAAGACGCGACGATGCATTCAGGGAACACACTCACACGATCGGCCCGGATCCCGCGAGCGCGCCGAACGCCGGCGTTCCGGCCGGCCCGTTGCGACGATGTGCGTGGCGGTTGCGATGCGCGCGGGGGTCCGCAGAGCCGTCGCCGTGATGTCGGCCGGGGGCTGCCTTTCCCTGTTCTTGTCCGCGTCCTTGTCCGTCCTCGTCCATCCGGCGGGCCTTGCGCCGCGGGCCGTCTTCCCACGCCGGCACGTCGTTCGTCTCCTATCGCCAAAGTTTCAGCAGATATGTGGTATTCCCCATGAAGAACCTTACGATTTCCCGCCTCACCCTTGCATTCGGAACCGTTGTCTCGATCGGCATGCTCGCTGCCCTTGGCCTCCAGAACATGGCCTTGCAAAAGCTCAAGATTGGAGGCCCCGTCTATGCCGAGATCGAGGCCCACAAGGATCTCGTTGCCGACGTGCTGCCGCCGCCGCTCTACGTCGTGGAGGCCTACGGGCTGGCGAGCGAGGCCTTCATTCACACGGACGTACGGCAGAGAGATCTCGACAAGATCAAGGTCCTGAAGAACGCCTTCGACGAGCGCCGCGCCTATTGGGACCGCTCGGGCATTTCCGATGAGCTGAAACGACTGGTGAGGACGGATCTGGAGACCGCCGACGCCTTCTGGAGCGTCGTGCTGGGGCCGTATACCGAGGCAGCGGCAGCAGGCGATACCGACCGGATGCGCGCCGTCCTCGACGATCTCGAGGAACGCTTTCATATCCACCGCGAGGCGGTCGACCGCCTGACCGAGGCCGCGAACCAATCGATGACGAACATCGAGAGTTTTGCGGACAGGCAGGACTCCGTCTACAGCATCAGCGCCCTGACGGGCGGTGCGGCCTCTCTCTCGCTGTTTCTTGCCGGTCTCTGGGTCATTCGACGCTGCGCCGTCACGCCTCTCTCGGCCTTTGCGACCTATATGGGCAGGCTGGCCGAGGGCGACTATTCCAAGGACGTTCCCTACAAGGCGCGGCAGGACGAGATCGGCGGCATGGCGCGCGCGGTCGAGGTGTTCCGGCGGGCGGCGCTCGACCGCATCCGCATGCGGGAGGAGATGGAGACCGCACGGCGCGCTTCCGAGGAGGAGCGCGCGAACCGCGCACTTTTCCAGGCGGAGCAGGCCGCAAACCTCGAGGTCGTCGTGAACACGCTCGGAGCGGGTCTCGGAAGACTTGCGGAGTGCAATATCCGGATGACCATCGATCAACCCTTCTCTCCCGAATTCGAAGCGCTCCGGCATGACTTTAACAATTCGATCGCGACATTCCAGGCGACGCTCGAGCAGGTGCTCGACAAAACCGGACACATCAGCGCGAATTCCGAGGCGATGCGGGAGGCGGCGGACAATCTCTCCAAGCGGACCGAGCAGCAGGCCGCCGCGCTCGAAGAGACGGCGGCAGCCCTCGAGCAGGTCACGTCGACGGTCCGGGCATCGACCGAGCGGACGGCCGAAACGCGTGACCTCGTTCGCGACGCCCGCGCCTGCACGTCGGGCTCGACAGCCGTTGTCGGCGAAGCCATCAAGGCGATGTCGCGGATCGAAACCTCGTCGGATGCGATCGGGCGGATCATCGAGGTGATCGACCAGATCGCCTTCCAGACGAACCTGCTGGCCCTGAATGCCGGCGTCGAGGCCGCCCGGGCGGGAGAATCCGGACGAGGCTTTGCCGTCGTGGCCCAGGAGGTGCGGGAACTGGCACAGCGCTCCGCCACCGCCGCCAAGGAGATAACGGCCCTCGTCCAGATGTCGCGCGGCGACGTGGCGAACGGCGTCAAGCTGGTCGGAGACACGGTGAGCGCCTTGTCGAAGATCGACAGCTACGTCAGCGAGATCAATACCAAGGTCGAGGCAATCACGATGGCGGCGCAGGAACAGTCCGTGGGCCTCGGGGAAATCAGCTCGGCCGTCAATTCGATCGACCAGATGACGCAGCAGAATGCGTCCATGGTCGAGGAGACCACGGCGATCAGCCATGCGCTCGCCTCGGACTCCGGCGAGCTTACGGGGCTTGTCGGGCGCTTCCAGCTGAACCGGCGAAAGGCAATCCGCGAGCCTGGAACGCCGGCGGCCCTGTTCGCAAGGCCGGATTTCAGGAAAGCCTCGTAAGCGCGCCTGTCGGGACGCCGCGGAGACACCGCCGCGCATTTCCTGCGGGCAGGCGGGTGGCGTCCGCCCTTTGCCGTCCGAGCGCCAAGCAGCGCTCATCCGGCCAAAACAGGACGCTGGAAGGTTGATCTCGATCAACGCCGGTTTCCCCGGGAACGGTAGAGATCATCATGCCGCCAGCCGCCGTTGTGAAGGGTCCGACCGCGTGAGAGATGAAGAGATTGCTCCGATGTCGCAGATCCCGGCCCCATGCCGTGCCTGCGACGCCCGCCTCCATGGCATCTGCGGCGCGCTCGACGCCACCCAGCAGACCGTCCTTGCACGGTCGTCGACGCGGCGCAGCTTGTCGCCGGGCAGCGCACTCATCAACGAGGCTCAGCCTGTTGATCGCTATGCCGTCATTCTGTCGGGTGCGGTAAAGCTCACAAAAAGTCTCAGCGATGGTCGCGAACAGATCGTCGGACTGCAGTTCTCACCCGACTTTCTCGGCAGGCCCTTCCAGGAGGAGAGCATCGTCACCGCCCAGACGGCAACAGCCGTCGTCCTCTGCTCGTTTCCGCGCAAAACCTTCGAGAGCCTGATCATGCAGTCGCTGCTGCTGGAGAACCGGCTTCTTCGGCAGACCTTGAGCGAACTCGATGCTTCGAGAAGCTGGATGCTGACGCTCGGGCGCAAGACGGCGCAGGAAAAGGTGGCGAGCTATCTTCTCCTGATTGCCGAGCGATGCTGCGTCGACGGCGTTCAAGGTTCCGAGCCGCTGAGCTTCGACCTGCCGATGTCCCGCCTCGAAATCGCGGACTATCTCGGGCTGACGATCGAAACGGTGAGCCGGCAGCTGTCGAAGCTGCGTGCGGAGGGGATCATCGCCCTCCGTCAGAGCCGTCATCTGCAGTTGATCGACCCGGTCCGCCTGAAGGTCAGGTCAGGGACCTGACGGTCCTGTCGGCGATCACGGCGGCCACATGCTCGACCTCGAACGCCACATGGCGTCGCAGACCCTCGAAAAAGCCGCGGAGCATGAAGCCGAAGGTTTCGGGGTCGCGGAGACGGCCGGCATGTCCAAGCTCGAAGAGCATGGCGGTAATGTCGTCTGCGAAGAAGGCATCCGCGACATGTTCGGTGCGAAGACGGTCGGTCGAAAGGGAGGCGCGGTCGTATGACGCGATCTGATCGTAGAGCGGAAAGAGCACGCTCTCTTCATAGGCGTGCGCATGCCTCAGGCCCGGAAGCAGGCGTTCCGCGAGCGATAGACAGGCGAGTTCGTCGACATTGGCCGGCAACCTGTCGGCGATGTCCTCGAGTTCGGCGCAAAGTGCCATCTTGCCAGCATGGATCAGGCGCACGGCCTGCATGACAGGGCGCTCCTGAAGGTTGAGGTGCGAAAGGCACTCTGCCGGCGCCGATGAGATTCGTGCGCCGATCGCGTTCTTCACCGCTGCCATGGTCCGCTCTCCGTTGTTGCGCCCCCAGACTAGCGATGCGGAACACGAGATCTTTGACATAGATCAAGGCCGCTGCGCGCGGGATGCGGGAAGGGTGTTGCGACAACAGAGCCGGGGACCGCTTCATGAGGTATGCAACATCCATCGTCAGCTTGGGAATAGCCTGCTTTCTTGCGGTTCTCGCTGCCGCTTTCGCGCACGACGCGGCCTTCGCAAAGCACATGTGGGTGCTGGCGATCGTTCTCGTCGTCGGCGTCATCGCGCTTTTGCGCCAGGTCGACTTCCAGCCTGCGCCCGCGGTCGATCCATCCGCCTATATGGATGGTCCGATCCGCTACGGGCTGATCGCAACGGTGTTCTGGGCCGTCGTCGGCTTGCTGGTCGGGGTGGTCATCGCCCTGCAGCTCGCCTATCCGCTCCTCAACATCGAGCCGTGGTTCAATTTCGGCCGGCTCCGCCCCCTGCACACGTCGGGCGTCATTTTCGCGTTCTGCGGAAACGCCCTCATCTGCACGTCGTTCTATGTCGTCCAGCGAACATCGCGCGCCCGTCTCTTCGGCGGCGATCTCGCCTGGTTCGTCTTCTGGGGCTACCAGCTCTTCATCGTCATGGCCGCGACCGGCTATCTCCTCGGCATCACCGAAAGCCGCGAATATGCCGAACCCGAGTGGTATGTCGATATCTGGCTGACGGTCGTCTGGGTCGCGTATCTCGTCGTCTTCCTGGGAACGGTGATCAAGCGGCGTGAGCCCCACATTTACGTGGCGAACTGGTTCTATCTCGCCTTCATCGTGACGATCGCAATGCTGCACATCGTCAACAATCTCAGCATGCCGGTGTCTTTCCTCGGCTCGAAGAGCTACTCCGCCTTCTCCGGCGTCCAGGATGCCCTGACGGAATGGTGGTACGGCCACAACGCGGTCGGCTTCTTCCTGACCGCCGGCTTTCTCGGCATGCTCTATTATTTCGTGCCGAAGCAGGCGAACCGCCCGGTCTATTCCTACCGGCTCTCCATCATCCATTTCTGGGCGCTGATCTTCCTCTACATCTGGGCAGGCCCGCATCACCTGCATTTCACGGCCCTGCCGGATTGGGCGCAGACGCTCGGAATGGTGTTCTCCGTCATGCTCTGGATGCCCTCATGGGGCGGCATGATCAACGGCCTGATGACCCTGTCGGGGGCCTGGGACAAGCTGCGCACGGACCCGATCATCCGCATGATGGTCGCCGCCATCGCCTTCTACGGCATGTCGACCTTCGAAGGCCCGATGATGGCGGTGAAGACGGTCAACTCGCTGTCGCACTATACGGACTGGACGATCGGCCATGTGCACTCCGGCGCGCTCGGCTGGAACGGCCTCATGGCCTTCAGCGCGGTCTACTACATGACGCCGAAGCTCTGGAACCGCCCGGCGCTCTACTCGATGCGCATGGTGAGCTGGCACTTCTGGCTCGCGACGCTCGGCATCGTCGTCTACGCCGCGGTCATGTGGGTCTCGGGCATCCAGCAGGGCCTCATGTGGCGCGAGCACGATGAACAGGGCTTCCTGGTCTATTCCTTCGTCGAAAGCGTGGCCGCCCTTCATCCCTACTATCTGATCCGCGCCTTGGGTGGGCTGCTCTATCTTTCGGGAGCGCTCGTCATGGCCTGGAACATCACGATGACAATCCTTGGGCATCAGCGCGACGAAGCTCCGATCGGCGGCCTGCTCCCTTCGCTTCAGCCCGCCGAGTAGGAACCCGCCATGGCTCTGATGGACAAACACGCGATTATCGAGCGCAACGCGACGCTCCTGCTGATCGGCTCGCTCCTCGTCGTCACGATCGGCGGCATCGTGGAAATCGCACCGCTCTTCTACCTCGAGAACACGATCGAAAAGGTCGAGGGCATGCGGCCCTACACGCCTCTGGAGCTTGCCGGCCGGAACATCTACGTGCGCGAAGGCTGCTATGTCTGCCATAGCCAGATGATCCGGCCCTTCCGGGACGAGGTCGAGCGCTACGGGCATTACAGCCTCGCGGCGGAGTCGATGTACGATCATCCGTTTCAATGGGGATCCAAGCGGACGGGCCCCGATCTCGCCCGCGTCGGCGATCGCTACTCCAATGCCTGGCATGTCCAGCACCTGGAAGATCCGCGGTCGGTGGTGCCGGAATCGATCATGCCGAGCTACGCCTTCCTGAAGACGACGCCGCTCACGGACGGCGACCTGTCGGCGCACCTCACCGCCAATGCCGATGTCGGCGTGCCCTACACGGCCGACATGATCGAAAACGCGACGGCAGACGCAAGGACGCAGGCGAGCGCCGACGCGGATACGACCGCGCTGGAGGCCCGCTACCCGAAGACCAAGACCGGCGACTTCGACGGCGACCCCCAGGCCGTGACCGAGATGGATGCGCTCGTCGCCTATCTCCAGATGCTCGGCACGCTGGTCGACTACAAGACCTACGACGAAACCGGCGGCGATCGCTAGGAGAGGCAGACGATGGACTATCATTTCATGCGCACGTTTGCAGACAGCTGGGGGCTTCTGGCCATGCTGGCCTTCTTCGTTCTGGCCTCTGCCTTCGCCTTCCGCCCGGGAAGCAAGATCTTGTCCGAAAACGCCGCCCGCATCCCGCTGAAGGACGATTGAGATGACCGAGAAACACATCGACGACGTGTCGGGCGTTCGCACGACGGGGCATGAATGGGATGGTATCCGCGAGCTGGACAATCCCATGCCGCGCTGGTGGGTCTGGACCTTCTACGCCACGATCATCTGGTCGCTGGGCTATGTCATCGCCTTTCCGGCATGGCCGCTCCTGAAAACCTCCACCCAGGGCGTGCTCGGCTATTCGAGCCGCGCCGAGGTCGACCGGGATCTGCAGGCAGCCAGCGCGGAGATGGACGTCTACCAGACCGCGATCCGCGAGAGGACGATGGACGACATCCTTGCGGACGAAGCGCTCCGGCCCATCGCCATTGCCGCTGGCGCCGCGGCGTTCAAGATGAACTGCGTCCAGTGTCACGGCTCCGGCGCCGAAGGATCGAAAGGCTTTCCCAACCTCAACGACGACGACTGGATGTGGGGCGGAAACCCCGACCAGATCCGCCAGACGATCGCGCACGGGATCCGCTTCACCAAGGACGGCGAGACGCGGGACAGTCTCATGCCTCCCTTTGCCGACGTTCTCGAGCCGGCCCAGATCGCTCAGGTCAGCGCCTTCGTCGCCAGCCTGTCGGGCCCCGTCCGGGATCCGTCTCTCATCGCTGCGGGCAAGACGGTCTTTGCCGAGAACTGCGCCGCCTGCCACGGCGACAACGCCAAGGGTAACAGGGAGATGGGCGCTCCGAACCTGACGGACGCCATCTGGCTCTACGGGTCGGGCGAGGCGTCGATCGCCGCGCAGGTACGCGCGCCCCGCGCGGGTGTCATGCCGGCGTGGAACGACCGCCTGGGAGAGACGACGGTCAAGGAACTGGCCACGTTCGTCCATGAGCTCGGCGGTGGCGAAAAGTAGGTCGGCTTGATCTGGATCAACAGGCGCAGCGGGGTTGTGCGGCATAAGCATTCCGACGAACGCCTGGCCGGACCGACCGGCTCGATGTCGCCAGAAGAGAGGCAGCCACGCTCATGCAGACCGACGACGCGCCGAAGGCTCAGATCCTCACCCGTCCGACGCCTGCCAAAGGCCCGGCCCTTTATGCGCGCCGCCGGAAGATCTTCCCGAAGCGCGCCACGGGCACGTTCCGGCAGTTCAAGTGGATCGTGATGGCGATCACCCTCGGCATCTACTACGTGGTGCCCTGGATACGGTGGGATCGCGGGCCCTATGCGCCCGACCAGGCGGTCCTGATCGATCTGGCGACCCGCCGCTTCTATTTCTTCTCCATCGAGATCTGGCCGCAGGAGTTCATCTATGTCGCGGGTCTGCTTGTCATGGCCGGCATCGGCCTGTTCCTCGTCACGTCGACCATCGGGCGCGCCTGGTGCGGCTATGCCTGTCCCCAGACGGTCTGGGTGGACCTGTTTCTGGTCATCGAGCGCTTTTTCGAAGGAGACCGGAACGCCCGCATGAAGCTCGACGCGGGGCCGTGGACCTTGCGCAAGCTGCGGATCCGGACCCTCAAGCATGCCAGCTGGCTCCTGGTGTCGGTCCTGACCGGCGGCGCGTGGATCTTCTACTTCGCGGACGCGCCGACCTTGGTGCCCGACCTCCTCAGCGGCAACGCCATCTCGACGGCCTACATCACCGTCGCCATTCTCACGGCAACGACCTACACGTTCGGCGGCCTCATGCGGGAACAGGTCTGCACCTACATGTGCCCCTGGCCCCGGATCCAGGCGGCGATGCTGGACGAAACCTCGCTCACCGTCACCTATAACGACTGGCGCGGCGAGCCGCGCTCGCGTCACACGAAGAAGGCGGCAGCGGCAGGCGAGAGCACCGGGGATTGCGTGGATTGCAATGCCTGCGTGGCCGTTTGTCCCATGGGCATCGACATCCGCAACGGGCAGCAACTCGAATGCATCACCTGTGCCCTCTGCATCGACGCCTGCGACGACATCATGGGCAGGCTCGGACGGGAGCGCGGCCTCATCGGGTACTCGACGCTGAACGACTACGACAGCAACATGGCGCTCGCGACCCGCTCGGGAACGGCCCTGATCACGCCGGAGCTGGTGCGCACGCCCGAGGGCGGCTTCAACGCAGCGGTTTCGCACTTCCACTGGCGGAAGATCCTCCGGCCTCGGACCTTCCTCTACTTCACGGCCTGGAGCGCGGTCGGCCTGTCCATGGCGCTCGCCGTGGCAACGCGGGATCGACTCGAACTGAACGTGCTTCACGACCGGAACCCGCAATTCGTGCGACTGTCCGATGGCGCGGTGCGCAACGGCTACACGGTCAAGATCCTCAACATGATCCCGCAGCCGCGCACCGTGACCCTGCAACTCGATCCGGGCTTCGACGGGGCGACGATGACGATCGCCGGGGCGGCTCTCGAAAACGTCAAAACGGCGGAGATCGCGCTGGAGCCGGATCGGCTGAAGACGCTGAAGGTCTTCGTCCGCGCTGAGCCGGGCCATGTGGCTTCCGGCCCGCAACCCTTCCTCCTGAAAGTCAGCGATCCCGCCTCGGGCGAAACCGCAGGCTACATGGCGACATTCAACGCTCCGGAGACCGCACGATGAACACGCCTTCCCGAAATGCCGGCTTTACGGGCCGGCACATGCTGGCCGTCATGGTCGCATTCTTCGGCATCATCATCGCCGTCAACATCACCATGGCCCGGCTGGCGGGCTCGTCCTTCGGGGGGCTCGTCGTGGAAAACAGCTATGTCGCCAGCCAGGAGTTCAACAACCGTCTGAAGCGGAGCCACGACCAGCTCGATCTCGGCTGGAAGCCGGCGCTGGAGATCCAGGGCGGCACCATCCGGTTTCACCTGACCGACCGGAGCGGAAAACCGGTGGCGGTCTCGTCGGTCGTCGCCGAGTTCCGTCATCCCTCCTACCAGGCCAAGGACTGGGCGGTTCGTCTTCAGCCGACCGCGGATGGCGGCTTCGAGGCGCGGGGGGCGGCCCGGGACGGCGTCTGGACGGTGCAGCTGGACAGCGATGTCGGCCGCCAGACGCCGTATCGCGTGATCCGCCGCATGACGATCACGATGGGAACAGGCCAATGAGCTGCTGCGCTGCCTTTGCGATGCATACGGAACTGGCAAAGCCGACCGGCCTGTCGTCGGACGAGCTTCGGGTCGCGTCGAGCGCGCTGGGGGAGGGACTGTACCAGTCCGAGATCGCCGTCCCCCTTATGCATTGCGCCGCCTGCATGCAGGTCATCGAGCAGGGGCTTCTCACCCTTCCCGGCGTCGTGTCGGCAAGGGCGAACCTGTCAACGAGGCGCGTGACCGTCCGGTGGGCGGAACCGGACGTTCCGCCTCTTGTCGCCTTTATCGAGTCGCTCGGCTACGCGGCGCACATGACGGAGGAGCCCGCGTCCGCCAGGAACAAGACATTGTCGGACCTGCTGCTCGCCGTCGGCGTCGCCGGCTTTGCCACCGGCAACATCATGCTCCTGTCCGTGTCCATCTGGTCCGGCGCGGAGGGTGCGACGCGCGACCTGTTCCACTGGGTGTCGGCGCTGGTGGCGATCCCCGTCATCGCCTATTCCGGCCGGATCTTCTTCCGCTCGGCCTGGAACGCGCTCCGGCACGGGCGCATGAACATGGATGTGCCGATTGTCATCGGCGTGTCCCTGGCCTATGCGACCAGCCTCTACGAGACGATCACCCATGGCGAGCACGCCTATTTCGACGCCTCGGTTTCGCTGCTCTTCTTCCTGTTGATCGGGCGCACGCTGGATCATGTCATGCGGGACAGGGCCAGGGCGGCGGTGAGCGGGCTGGTGCGTCTGTCGCCGCGCGGCGCTGTCCGCCTGCGCGCCGATGGCGGCCGCGACTATATCGCTCTATCGCAGATCGAACCCGGCATGGACCTCGTCGTTCGGCCGGGCGACCGGATCCCGGTCAATGCGACGGTCGTCGAAGGGATCTCCGAGCTCGACTGTTCCCTTGCGACCGGCGAGAGCGCCCCGCGCAGTATCAGGGCAGGCTCGCAGCTCCTCGCCGGCACGCACAATCTGTCGGGCGCCCTCGTCATCCGCGCGACCGCCGCCGCGAAGGACTCGTTTCTGGCCGAAATGGTCGGACTGATGGAGGCAGCCGAGCAGGGCCGGGGCATCTACAGGCGGCTGGCCGACCGGGCGTCGGCCCTTTATTCGCCGGTCGTGCACCTCACGGCGCTTCTGACCTTCATCGGCTGGATGGCCGCGACGGGGGACTGGCATCACGCCATCACCGTGGCGACGGCCGTTCTCATCATCACCTGTCCCTGCGCGCTCGGACTGGCCGTGCCTATCGTCCAGGTCATGGCGGCCCGCAGACTTTTCGAAAGAGGGATCATGATGAAGGACGGGGGTGCGCTGGAGCGTCTGGCGGAGATCCACCATGTTGTCTTCGACAAGACGGGCACCCTGACGATGGGCATCCCTGAACTCGAATCGTCCGCCTTCGCCGACCCGCAGGCCGCCGAGATCGCCGTGGCGCTCGCGCGGGCCTCGAGCCATCCCTATTCGAAGGCGATTGTGGCCGGCATGCCTTTGGCGTCCGCAGGCCCGCGGCTCGAAAGCCTGAGCGAGCAGCCGGGCTTCGGGGTCGAGGCCGTCGTGAACGGTGCGCTCTGGAGGTTGGGCAAAGCGTCCTGGGTATCACCGGAGGGGCACTCCGAGGCTTCGGGAACCGTGCTCGGCCGGGACGGGGTCGTTGCCGCGCGGTTTGCTTTCTCCGACAAGCTGAGAAGCGGGGCGTCGCGCGCGGTTCAGGGTCTGCGGGAGCAGGGCGTCACCCCGGAAATCCTGTCCGGCGACACGTCCGCGTCCGTCGGAATGGTCGCTTCGTCCCTGCGGATCGAAAGGGCGGCGTCCGATCTCTTGCCTGCAGAGAAGGTCCGCCGGCTGCAGCAGCTCGCGGGTTCCGGCACCAAGACGCTGATGGTCGGTGACGGCATCAACGACGCGCCGGCCATGATGGCCGCCCATGTGTCCATGGCGCCGGCCACGGCCGCCGACATCGGCCGGAACGCTGCCGATTTCGTCTTCCTGCACGAAAGCCTCGATGCGGTGCCACATGCGCTCGATGTCGCGGGACAGGCCGAGCGGCTCGTGAAGCAGAATTTCGCACTGGCGGTCGGCTACAACGTGCTCGCGGTGCCGCTCGCCATCATGGGGCATGTCACACCGTTGCTCGCCGCTCTCGCCATGTCGGGCTCCTCCATCCTGGTCATCGCCAATGCCATGCGGCTCGGCGTCGGCAGGATCGGGCCCCGGTGGTCGCGCCGTTCGGTCGGCACGCCGGTTCTGCAAACGAGCGAGGCACGCGGCTGATGGCGACGCTTCTCTATCTGGTGCCGATCGCGCTGCTTCTCGGTGGATTGGGACTGACGGCCTTCGTCTGGGCGCTCAAATCCGGCCAATATGAAGACATGGACGGCGCTGCAGAGCGCGTGCTCCTCGACGACTGAGCCATCCTGCGCCTGTCCACCGCGGCCCGCGGATCCTCGTCCGGCAAGAGCCCCGCTGCCATGCCGCGCAGGACCTCGCGCTCTCGAAGGGCGTCGGTGCGCTTGACCCGATCGATTGATCTGGATCAACGGGCGCTGTCTGCGATCCTGTTATCTTACCAACGAGACAACAGGATTCAGGTGCGCCCATGAACTTCGAGCACTTCTTCAGATCGGAACTGGACGGTCTTCAC
>NZ_LMPE01000015.1:980937-981214 GCF_001424325.1 Rhizobium sp. Leaf341 | reverse complement strand
CGGCACGCGCAACATCTCCGGCACGACGCACTACCATGTTCTCCTGGAACAGGAGCTTGCCGATCTGCACGGCAAGGAAGCAGCGCTGCTGTTTACCTCCGGCTACGTGTCCAACTGGGCCGCACTCGGCACGCTCTGTTCGCGCATTCCCGGCATCATCGTCTTTTCCGACGCCGGGAACCACGCCTCCATGATCGAGGGCATCCGCCATGCCAAATGCGAGCGGGTGATCTTCAAGCACAATTCCGTCGCCGACCTCGAGGCGAAGCTCGCGGCG
>NZ_LMPE01000015.1:980566-980887 GCF_001424325.1 Rhizobium sp. Leaf341 | reverse complement strand
GCGGTCGGCATGTACGGTCCGCGCGGCGGCGGCATTGCCGAGCGCGAGGGCCTGATGCATCGGCTGACCGTGATCGAGGGCACGCTCGGCAAGGCCTTCGGCGTGATGGGCGGCTATATCGCGGCGTCGGCTGCGCTGTGCGACTATATCCGCTCGTTTGCCTCGGGCTTCATCTTCACGACCGCGTTGCCGCCGGCGCTGGCCGCCGGCGCGCTGGCTTCCATCCGGCACCTGAAGGAAAGCCAGGTCGAGCGCTTCGCCCACCAGGAGCGGGTGCGCCGCCTGCGCGCGGCGCTCGATCGCAACGGCATCCCGCATCTT
>NZ_LMPE01000015.1:332632-980486 GCF_001424325.1 Rhizobium sp. Leaf341 | reverse complement strand
GCGATATCGATCATCTCGTCGGCGCCCTCCACCAGCTCTGGTCGCGGTGCGCGCTGGCGCGCGTGGCGGCGTGACGCATCCCCGCGGGCGCAAGCGCGCTCCCCCACGCATTTCCTGACAGGTGGAGTTTCCCCGTGAAGTTTCAAAGGCCGTTCCGCGCCGAGATCGTCGGCGAGGACACCATCTGGATCGTGGACCGGACGCGGGCGTTCATCGCCTGCTTTCCGCGCCTCACGGATGATGTTCAAAAGGATTTCGCACGGGCCAGTGCCATTGCCGCCGCAGATCTGGACGACGACGTCCCGGCGGACGAGGGGCCCCTTCCGGACGATAGCGGCGACACGCAGCGCCGGTGAGGATGACGTGCAGGCGGCGGTGCCGTGATCCTGCCGGCCGTCTCCGATCAAGCCGTTTCCGATCGGGCCGTCTCCGATCAGCCCGGCTCCGATCAGGCAGTCTTGCTGTAGGTCGCGGCCGGCACCTGGAGATAGGCGTCGAATGCCGCCGCGACGGCCCGAACCATGAATCGAGTGTCCTTGGCGACCCGCAGCCTTGCGCCGTCGATCGCAAGGACGCCATCCGCTTCAAGCGCGCGCAGCCGCGCATTGCCCCGCACTAGTCCCTGCGGGTCGAAACCATGTTCGAGAGCGATCGGCTCGAGATCGACGTCGAAATCGCACATGAGGCGTTCGATGATCTCAGCCCTCATCCGGTCTTCCTCCGTCAAGGCATATCCCCGCGTCTTCGCCAGCTCCCCTTGCGATATCTGTCTGGCATAGGCGCCGATCGGAACCTCGTTCTGCACATAGCCCTGGACGAACCGGCTGATCGACGAGGCGCCCAGCCCGATCATGTTGCGGCAGGCGTCGGTCGTATATCCCTGGAAGTTCCGGTGCAGCCGCCCCGTCCTGGCAGCCACGGCGATGGGCGCATCGGGCAGCGCAAAATGATCCAGCCCGACGGCTTCGTAACCGGCCGATATCAGCGTCTGCGCGATCGCCTGCGCCTGCTCGCCCCGTTCCCACGCATCGGGGAGGTCCTTGTCCCGGATCAGGCGCTGGTGCTTCTTGAAGGACGGCACATGCGCATAGCCGAACACCGAGACCTGCTCGGGCCGCATCGCCATCGCTTCTTCGGCGGTCTCAATACAGGAGCGCACCGTTTGGAGCGGAAGTCCGTAGATCAGGTCCACGTTGAGCGCAGTTATGCCGCGTGCGCGCAGCCGGTCGGCCGTCAGCGCGGTCAGTTCGGGCGGCTGGATCCTGTTGATGGCTCTCTGCACGATGGGATCGAAGCTCTGGACGCCAAGACTTGCCCGGTTCACGCCGGATGCGGCAAGGGCGTCCGCCATCTCCGCCGTCATTGTCCGGGGATCGATCTCGACCGAAACCGAGCATTCCGGCTGCAGGTCGAAGGCCGATCGCACAGTTTCCATGAGGCCGACGAAATCCTGGGGGGCCACGACCGTCGGCGTTCCTCCGCCGAAATGGAGTTCGGCGATGGCGATCCGCTCGTCGCTCCGCGCACCGCGCTTCAACCCCGTCACAATCGCAATTTCCTGCTGGAGGAGGCGAAGATAGTTGCGGATGGGCTCGTCGCGGTGCGACACGGTCGTGTGACAGCCGCAATACCAGCACATGGCACGACAGTAGGGAATGTGGATGTAGAGCGAGGTCTCCTCCGGCGCGAGATCGCGCAGCCAGTCTGCCGCCTGTCGCGCGCCGACGGTGTCGCTGAACAGGGGCGCAGTCGGATAACTGGTGTAACGCGGCAGCCGTGCGTTGCCGTACTTCTCGATCAGTGCCGCATTCATTGCCTGCTTCCCGTTGGTCTGCCGTCACGCAATAGAAGCGACCTGCGCCCGCGTCTTTGATCGAGCGCAAATTGCCCGCGATCAGACCCCGGGGCTGAAACCCGGGCTCGAGTCCTGGCTGTCTAGGGCAGGCGTTTCCCTCCCGCGGTTTGTCCGAGATCAAACCCCCGGTCGCCGTCCTGGCCTAGACTGCCAGCGTGGAGGCTGCCCAGCCTCAAGCATAGAGGAACGTTTCATGACACGCATACTTCGCACGGCCGCTCTTGCCCTTATCGCCGCTGCCGGATTCGCCGCATCTGCCAGCGCAGCGGATTTCGAGGTCCACATGCTGAACAAGGGCAAGGACGGCAACATGGTGTTCGAGCCGGGCGCCATCAGGATCGCCAGCGGCGACAGCATCACCTTCATCCCGACGGACAAGAGCCACAATGCGGAAACCGTGACCGATCTCACGCCGGCAGGCGCGCCCACGTTCAAGGGCAAGATGAACGAGGTCATCAAGATCACGTTTGAGGTTCCCGGCGCCTACGTCGTCAAATGCTCTCCGCATGTCGGCATGGGCATGGTGGGGCTCGTCGTCGTCGGCGATGCGCCAGCCAATCTGGACGCCGTCAAAGCCGCCAAGTTCCCGAAGAAGACGCGCGAAAGGCTCGACGCGGACATTGCCGCGCTCGGCCTGTAGCAGAGGATCCGGCGAGGGTGTCTTGCGCCGGCGTGACGGGTGAGCGAACCGGGGGCGGTCGCTTGCCCGTCATGGGCTTCCACCGGACCTGACGTTCAGAGCGACCATCGCGGCGCGTGGACACTGCTTCACGGGTCGTGCTAGTCCGTCAGATGCAGGCGGTTTACGCACGTGATCCCTGCGGGAGAGGACGGAACGCCTGATGCAGCCGAGCAGGATCGATCACCTTCAGATGAGCATCGCCGCTCTCGTGCTGGATCGACGCATGTCCTCGAAACAGGCCGTGATCCTCGCCTGCCTCATCGGATGTCTCGCGATCATGGCCGCTTTTCTTCTCCGCGGCTTTCTCGCGGGCAGCGGGGTGTTCGATCTCTTCGTGCCCGCGATCTTCGTCGCGTCGCTTTTTGCGACACGTTTTCCGCTGCTGGTCCTGACGGCAGCTCTTGCCGTCGGTGGCGTCATCGTCGAGAGGGCTGTCGGCGCGCCGGTGCAGACGATCGGCTTCAAGCTTGCGCTGTTTCTCGCGACGGCGGGTGCCATCCTCCTCGTCAGGGAGATGGTCGAGTCCGCTCTCCTCGCGGCCAGGACGGCCGAGACGGCGCTCGAAATCCGCGAGGCCCATCTCCGATCGATTCTCGACACCGTCCTCGACGCCACCATCGTCAGCGACTATACGGGCCGGATCGTCTCCTTCAACGCCGCCGCCGTCCGGCAGTTCGGCTATGCCGAGGAGGAGGTCGTCGGCCAGAACCTGCGCGTCCTCATGCCCCAGCCGTATCGCGACGAGCATGACGGCTATCTCAAGCGCTACCAGAAGACCGGCGAGAAGCGCATCATCGGCGTGGATCGGGTCGTGGTCGGACAGCGCAAGGACGGGTCGACCTTCCCGATGAAGCTTGCGGTCGGCGAGATGCAGACGGGAACCCACAGGTTTTTCACCGGCTTCGTCCGGGACCTGACCGAACGGGAGGAGTCGGCTGCCCGTCTCGAGGAGATCCAGGGAGAGCTCGCCCGGCTCGCCCGGTTGAACGAGATGGGAGAGATGGCCTCGACCCTTGCGCATGAGCTGAACCAGCCGCTGTCGGCCATCGCCAACTACGTCCATGGCTGTTCGCGGCTTCTGCGCGACGTCGACACCGACAAGGCCGTGATGCTGCGGGACGCTCTGGACGAAGCGGGACGACAGTCCCTGCGGGCAGGGCAGATCATCAAGCATCTGCGCGAGTTCGTGACCAAGGGCGAGACCGAAAAGACCCCCCAGAACATCCGGCAGCTCGTGGAGGAGGCCGGTGCGCTCGCGCTTGTGGGCTCGCGCGAGAAAGGCGTCCGCAGCATTTTCGACTTCGCGCCCGGGGCGGACATGGTTATGGTGGATCACATCCAGATCCAGCAGGTGCTGACGAACCTGATGCGCAACGCGCTGGAGGCCATGAAGGACGCGCCCGTGAAGGAACTGACGGTCCGCACCGAGCCGGGAAGCAACCCCCACGAGGTCGCCGTCGTCGTCGAGGACACCGGCAGCGGAATTCCCGAGGAGATCCTGTCCCAGCTTTTCCGGCCGTTCACGACGACGAAGCCCGGCGGCATGGGGATCGGACTGTCGATTTCCAAGCGGATCGTCGAGGCCCATGGCGGCACGATGACCGTGTCCGAAGCGGCAGGCGGCGGCGCCAGATTCCGCTTCACGGTTCCGGCCTATCATTCCGAAAGAGTGGATCACGTCGATGGATGATTTCACGGTTCATATCGTTGACGATGAAGAGCCTGTGCGCAAATCCCTTGCCTTCATGCTGACGATGAACGGCTTTGCCGTAAGAGTTCACGAATCGGCGACGGCATTCGCGCAGTTTGCGCCGAGCGCGCGCCACGCCGTCCTCGTGTCGGATCTGCGCATGCCGGATATGTCCGGCGTCGAACTCATACGGTTCGTGGCGACGCTGCCGGTGCGGATCCCGTCCATTCTCATCACCGGCCATGGCGATGTCCCCATGGCCGTGGAGGCGATGAAGGCCGGAGCGGTGGATTTCATCGAGAAACCCTTCGAGGACACGCTGATCATCGATGCCATCCGCCGTGCCTCCGAGCAGCTTGGCAGCGCCACGGCGACCAGCGAGACCGCCGACGAGATCCGGGAGCGGCTATCGTCCTTGAGCGATCGCGAACGGCAGGTTCTGTCGGCCGTCGTTGCCGGGCTGCCGAACAAGGCCATCGCCTATGATCTGGACATTAGTCCGCGAACCGTCGAGGTGCATCGCTCCAACGTGATGGCCAAGATGAAGGCACGGAGCCTTCCGGAACTCGTGCGAATGGCGCTCGGCTCCGGCTTCGGGCCCGCCTGACCGGATCGGCGTTACAATTGATCTGCCGCAATGCGCCGTCCACGACGGACGGCTAGCCTCGCCGTAGCCTGGGACCTGCGGACTGTGGACATCGACGTGCAGAAGGACAGAACCATCGTTGCAATCGCTGCCGACGACGCCATGTTGCGTTCGCTGGCGTTCGCGCTCGGCGTCGAGGGCTTCCACGTCCTGGGGTGCGCATCCTGGCGCGCCGCACGGCCGCTCATCGCGGGTTCGGTCTGTGTCATCGTCGACGTCGACATCTGCAGGAAGGACGCGGATGCGCGCCGGTCTCTGGAAGACAGCGCCAACCGGATCATCGTCCTGACCGACGGCATGCCGTCGCCCGAGGCCGCGCGCAACCATCGGCTGGTCGCCAAGCCGCTCGAAGGGTCCGATATTCTTGCCGAAGTCGACCGCTTCCGGCGGGCCCTAGGTACAAACACGTAGTGGTACAACCGAATTTTCAAAAACCGGGCCATGTTTCACAGTCTCCCCACGATCATGGGGATGACGACAATGCATGCAGGGGCTTCCATCGTTTCAGACTTCGGGATGGCAAGGACGCGTTCCGTCCCGTACCGGAAGGTGACGCCCATCAGCCTGTTCTCTCCCGAGGACGAGATCTTCGCGCAGGGCGAGCGGGCCGGGAGCATCTATCGCGTCGAATTCGGCGCCGTCCGCGTCTATCGTCTGAACAGCGATGGACGACGGCAGGTCGTTGCCTTCCATCTGGCGGGTGAGATGTTCGGCCTGGAGGCCGGCGCGACCCATTCGTTCTTCGCCGATGCGCTCGTCCAGACAGGGCTCACGCAAGCCGGATTGCCGGACGAGATCTCGCCGGAACTTCTGATGCTCGCTTTGCGCAGCATGATCCGCGCCCAGGAGCACCTGCTCGTGATCTGCCGCCAGAGCGCGGTCGAAAAGCTCGTCGCCTTTCTCATGGACATGGTCGAGCGCCAGGGCGGCCTCGAACAGATCGATCTTCCGATGTCGCGCATCGACATCGGCGAGTATCTCGGCATGAGCATCGAGACCGTTTCGCGCAGCTTCTCGAAGCTCCGCGACGAGGGGCTGCTGCGGTTCCACGGTGCGCGGAAGGTGGAGCTGCTCGACATCGAAACGTTGAAACGTCTGTGTCGGTGAAGCGATCCGGGTGGAGCGACGCGGCAGTGACGGCCACCGGCAGATCGTCAGACAGTTCGCTCATACGTACGAAAATCGCGCTTCAGACGAAAGTGGTAACTTAGGAAGCCAAAAGTTAGCGCGCCATTAAGTTCTTCGCCCTAAATTTGAAACGTCACGATGAGCGTGACTCTCGGTGGCCTGGCCCATGACAGGCATTGCGGAACACTTGCCTCTCGTCGATGGAGCGCCTTGTGTTCGGACTAGGACGTCGTAAACCTGCCCGCGAAGCGATTTCTGCACTTCCGGCGTCTTCAACACTGCCTGACGATGTCGCACACCCCGAGGGCGGCGCTGCACCGACCCCCGAGCCGGTTGCCGATGCGCCGTCCATGCTCGTGTTCAGGACGGATTCGTCTCTCCGCAACCTTGGCGCGGCACTCCAGCCGATCGCCGGGCGGGCTCCGGCGTTGGTCATGGCCTATGTCTCGCCGCACATCGATTTCCAGACCACCTGTGAACGTTTGAAATCCTGGGCAGGGCGCGTCCCGCTGGTTGCCACCACGACAGCCGGAGAGCTGTACCATTCGCCGGACGACACGTCCCCCGGCCACCTGTACTGCGATGCTGCCCAGTCCTGGGACAATGTCGTCCTGCAGGTCTTCGGGCAGGACCTGGTCGAGCAGATCTCCATCCACCCGGTCGCGCTTCCGGGAAAAGATGCAGAGGCGGCACGCCGTCCCGTGTCGCAGGAGGACAGGCTTTTAGCCATCAAGACGAGCCTGTCGGCAATCCGCACGCCGTTTCCGATTCGCGCCGAGGATACCGTGGCGCTGACGCTGGTGGACGGGCTCTCGGCGTCCGAGAACTACCTGATGGAGGCCGTCTACGAGACCGGTTCGTTTCCGTGCATCTTCATCGGGGGATCCGCCGGCGGCAAGCTCGATTTCAAGACCACCTATCTGTTCCACGAGGGCCGCATCCTCCAGAACCATGCCTTGCTCGTGTTCGCAAAGATCGCGAAAGGCACTCGGTTCGGAATCCTGAAGACGCAGAACTTCAAACCGGTCGGCAAATCGATGGTCATCATCGAAGCCTGCGCCGACACGCGAAAGGTGACCGCTGCCATCGATACCAACACGGTGGAGATGGTGCCGATCATCGATGCGTTGTGCAGCATGATGAATTGCCAGCCCGCGCAGCTTTCCCGCAGCCTGGAAGGCTACACTTTTGCGCTCCGGATGGAGGACGAGCTGTTCGTGCGCTCGATCTCCGGCATCGACCTCGAGGCCGGCTCGGTCGGTTTCTATTGCGACGTTAATCCGGGCGACGAACTCCACCTCGTCAAGGCAACCGATTTCGTCGGCCAGACGAAACGCGATCTGGCGGCCTTTTTTCACGGGCGGCCCACGCCTGTCGGCGCGATCGTCAACGATTGCATTCTGCGGCGGCTTGGCAATCCGCGCGATCTACACGGCCTGGACGCCGTGTGGCCGATACCGGTCGCGGGCTTTTCGACCTTCGGCGAGCTGCTCGGCATCAACGTCAACCAGACGCTGACCGCTCTCGTGTTCTTCAAGGTGCCGGAAGGCGAGACGTTCACGGACCCCTATCTGGACGACTTCACCGTCCACTATGCCCGGTTTGCCCGTTATTTCACGCAGTGCCGGCTGAACCAGCAACGGCTCGTCAACCGGATGCGCAACCGTCTGATCGGGCGCCTCACGGGGTTCATCGGGCAGAGCGCGGACCTTGCCGTGGAACTCGATGGCGCCGTCGGGCGCACGGACGACGTGCGGCACAGCGTTCTGCAAATCCGCAAGGACATCGAACAGCGCATGTCGTCCGTCGTGTCGGTTTCTGCGAAAGGCAATCTGGAGGAAGAGTTTCTCAAGGTGGCGCGGACCACCCAGCAGCTCACCGAGATCGTCGAGGTCATCGACAAGATCACCATGCAGACGAATCTTCTCTCCCTCAACGCAACCATCGAGGCGGCGCGCGCGGGAGAGGCAGGGCGATCCTTCGCCGTCGTCGCAAACGAGGTCCGGGCGCTGGCCAACACCACCAAGTCGACCCTCGACCGCAGCCGCGAGTCTCTGGCCCAGGTCGAAGCAAGCATCGAGATCCTCGGCCAGCATATCCGCCATTCCGAAGCGCAGGTCGAAACGGCGCAATCGGGCTACGGGGAGATCTCTGCGCAGGTCAATCATATCTTCCAGAGCTTCGAACTGATCGGCGGCGCGATGTCACAGGTCGGGCGGATGGTGGAGGCGCAGCGCTCCGCCATGACCTCGGTCGGGCAGGACGTGAACCGCCTCCGCCGGATCGAAGGTCAGTCGTCTACCTGAGCGGGCAGGGCCCGTCGCGCCGACCGACAGCAGGACGGGATCAGGCGGCCCTTTGCCGCCCGACGGCCTCCGGCGGGCGGATGGACTTGCGGCGGTTCAGCTTGAACGCGCCGACGAGGCTGGTCAGAACCGAAGCGTCCGCAGACAGGCTGGCGCTGATCGCCGTCGTTTCCTCCACCATCGCCGCGTTCTGCTGCGTCATCTGGTCGATCGCATTGACGGCCGTGCTGATTTCCTGAAGGCCAACGGACTGTTCACGCGACGCCGTGGTCATGGCATCGACCTTGCCGTCGATATCCGCGACGTAGAGCGTGATCTGCTCGAGCGCCTTTCCTGTCTGGTCCACGAGGCGAACACCGTCCGAGACATCCGCCGTCGAGGTCTTCACGAGCGCGGTGATGTCCCTCGCTGCCTTGGCCGAGCGCTGGGCGAGCTCCCGCACCTCCTGCGCCACGACCGCAAAGCCCTTGCCGGCCTCGCCGGCGCGTGCCGCTTCCACGCCGGCATTCAGGGCCAGAAGGTTGGTCTGGAAGGCGATCTCGTCGATGACATGGATGATCTGGCCGATCTCGGTCGAGGATGCCTCGATCCGGCGCATCGCGGTCACGGCATCGCCCACGACCTTTCCCGAGAGGGTCGCGCAGTCGTTTGCGGCGCGCACCAGGTCGCGCGTCTCGGCGGCCCGTTCGGCCGAGGACCTGACCGTCGCCGCGACCTCTTCCAGGGCCGCTGAGGTCTGTTCGAGAGCGGCCGCCTGCTGTTCGGTGCGCTTGGACAGCTGATCGGCGGCTTCATGCATCTCGGCGGCGCTGCCCGACAGTTCGCTCGTCTTTCCCAGCACCTGCTCCAGCGCCTGCTGGAAGGTGGCGATCGAATTGTTGAAATCGCAGCGCAGTGTGTCGAAGCGGTCCGCAAAGGGTTCGTCGAGCGTGACGCGAATGTTGCAGTCGGCGAGACGGGCGAGCCCTGCACCCAGAGCCGCGACCACGGCGCCAAGCTCCTCCGCTTCGCGTTCCCGGCGGCGATGCTGCTCGACGCGCTCCGCTTCGGTCAGGGCCCGCTCCCGCTCTGCGGCAAGGCGCATCTGCTGGCGTTCGATCGCCGCGTCGCGGAAGACCGACACGCTCTTCACCATCGACCCGATTTCATCACGCCGCCCGGCAAGGGGTACCTCTTGGGTATAGTCTCCCTGCGCAAGAACGGTCATGTAGCGCCCGATTCGCACGAGCGGGACGATCGCGCGCCGCCGCACGAGCCACAGGCCCCCGAGAAAGAGAACGACCGAAAGCGCGCTTCCGCCGGCCGCGATCACCGTGTACGTCTGGCTTTGTGCGTTGGCCGTGGCGACGGAGTTCTCCAGCGTCGTCGTTGCCATGGCGGCAAGTTCCCGCACCTTGGCGTCATGCGCATAGAAAGCCTGCTGGATACGATCCAAGGCCGCCTTTCCGGTCTTTCCGGCTTGATCCTGATAGTCCGCGACGGCCTTCCAGAACGTGTCTCCCGATGTGATCACCTCGGATGCGAGCTTGCCGCGCAGGCCTTCTTCAAGCTGCGCCGTCTGCCAGAAGCCTCGGCGATCGTCGAATGCGGCCCGGAGCGCCTTCATCTTCTCCCCGTTGTCCCGCAGGCGCTCGGGGTCCACGACGGACTCGTTGACCAGCATGTAGGCTTCGACCACGTAGAGCGGCGGTGGCAGGATGTCCGCGATCAGGTCCTTGCCGTTTGCGATCTCTTCATAGACCGGGCCGCCAACCTTCAACGTACCGAGCGCCGACGTCTGGATGCCGATCGAGACGACGAGGCCGAAGGTCACGACCAGCCCGAACAGAACGAGCAACCGGGAAAGTGTGATGTTTTTCACGCGATGCTTCTCCACCAACCGGAGGACCTCCTCCGAAGTCATGAGAGAAAAGTCTAAAACCAAGAAAGCTAAAATATGGTGAAAGATGTTAACGTCTGACACCTCTTTTTAGGGGGGCGGCCTCAGCGCATCGCCCTCGTATGCTGCTGATTGCAAACCAAAGGCTCGATCTCCCGGCGAGCTTACGCCTTGGACAGCGGTTTGACAGACTATCCTTTTTAAGAAGTGGCGGGGCCAACTTAAGATTGTGCATGGCCGCCGTCCGGCTCCGCTTTGCAGGGGCGGTGACTACAGAGGAGACGCGCGTGGGTCTGAAACGACCGTTCAGGGCCGAAATCATCGGCGGTTCGAAGATCTGGATCATCGACGCGGAGGACGCATTCGTCACGAACTTCCCACGCCAGAGCGACGACATCATGGTCGACTACACGCGGGCGCAGGCCGTGGCCGCAGCGGATACGGAAGAGATCTCTCACGCAGACGACAGCCTCATCCGGCATCTTCCGCGCGCGTTTTCGGATTGCGCCCTTTCGGCCTTTTCCGACGAGCCTTGACACACCGGCGTCGCCATCCGTCCGCGTGATCTCTCGTTTCTCTGTGGCCGGCGTGCCGATCAAACCTGTTGGCGCTGGCTTTCAGACGAGCAGAAGCACCGGGAAGGAAACGGTCAGGAGTGCGGCTCCGGCAACGATGACGATCTTCAACAGGCCGGCATCGAAGGATGACTTTTCATGCTCGTTCATGCCGTGCTCCCCTGCTTGCTGCCAGGCTGTGACACGCTTTAACGCGCAGCCGGCCGGTAAGGTTTCGGAACCATCGCCGGCCGCGTCATCGGTTGCGCGCCCGGTTCCTCAGAGTTCGACCTGTGCAGGAGGGCCGCGGAAGGCATCGAGGCCCTGGATCGGGTCGAGACGGACGGGAACACCGGTTGCGGCCGACTGGTAGATCGCCTCCATCAGCACGTGATCCTGCACGCCTTCCTCGCCCGGGGTGCGCGGTTTGCGATCCTGCAGGACACAATCGGCGAAATGATCGATCTCGGCGGCAAACTGGTTGTTGGCCGTCAGGTCGATTTCCTTCTGGACGGTCTGATCGCCTTCGCGTTCGATCACCGTCAGGCTCTGACCCGTGTATTGATAGGCATTGGGCATGTCGACGGTGGCGCGCTCGAAGTTCAGGCGCTGATGCTTGTCGTCGCGCGCACCGTAGCTCGTGAGGCAGTTCACGATGGCATGGGAGGGGAAGCGCAGCGTGAACGACACGGTCTCCTCCACCTCGGCATAGCGCGGATCGTCGGGCGGGCTGTACTGCGTCGCCATGATCTCCACCGGTTCCTCGCCGGTCAGGAAGCGCGCCGTGTTGAGGCAGTAGAGCCCGATGTCGGGCAGCGCGCCACCGCCGGCCAGCGCCTTCTTGTGCCGCCATTGCTCGGCGCCGTTTTCCGCGACGGTCTGAACATTGATGGCGGACATGCCGACCAGCCGTCCGTAGGCCTTTGCGCGGACCTTCTCGGCAAGATGCAGGTTGAAGGCCTCGTACTGGATGCGATAGGCGATCATCAGCTTGACGCCGGCAGTATTGCAGGCGTCGAGCATGGCCCGGGCCTCGGTCGAGTTCACCGACATGGGTTTTTCGCAAAGCACATGTTTTCCGGCCTTGGCCGCCCGCTCGACGAATTCGCGGTGCAGCCCGTTCGGGGTAACGACATAGACCGCCTTGATCTCCGGATTGTCCTTGATCGCGTCGAACCCGGTATAGTCGTAGCAGGCTTCCGGCTTGACGCCGTACTGTTGCGCAACCGCCTTCATCTTGTCGGGCGACCCGGAGACCAGGGCCACCAGCCGGGCCTTCTTCGTTTCGCCGAAGGCCGGCAGGATCTCTTCCAGGCTCAGACGCCCGAGCGCCACGACGGCGAAGCCGACCCGATCTTCCGGCGGCAGCGGCGCCTTTGGATCGCCACTCGGCGCTTCCGAAGGGCCGCGCCATTCCGGAAAGGTGACCTTACCGTCCTTGACGGCGCCGGTGTCGACCGGCGAGGGCGGCGGCAGATCGTTTCCCTGCGCTTGCGCCTGCGCGCCAGGAGCAAGAAGCATGCCGGTCACCCCGACACCGCCGAGTTTCAGAAGGCCACGTCGGTTGAAGGCGGGAATGTCGTTCATGGAGGAGGCCTTTCGCTGACGGACCGTTGATGGAGGTTGATGGATCGGCAACTCTGTCGGCCGCGGATTGTTCAACGGTTTCTTCCTCTCTCGCTCTCTCGTCCGTGCTTCCCGCCTGCCGTCGGCGAAGGAAAATTTGCCGCTTCACATTCTGCGCCTATGTCAGGCTCCTGAAGCCGGCGGGGGTCCTCCCGATCGTCCCGAAGGCAAAGACAGCAAGGAAGATGGTATGACAGACCTCAAGAACACGCGGATCACGCTGGCCCGCCGTCCGCAAGGCGCGCCGGTCGCAGAGGACTTCCACATCGAACAGGCGCCCGTTCCCGAACCATCCAAGGGCGAGCTGCTCCTGAAGACACGGTTTCTTTCGCTCGATCCGTACATGCGTGGCCGGATGAGCACGGCGAAATCCTATGCCAAGCCGGTCGAGATCGGTGACGTCATGGAAGGCGGCACGGTGGCGGAGGTCGTCACCTCGCACAATCCCGACTTCAGGGCCGGCGACATCGTGCTCTCCCACAGCGGCTGGCAGGCCTACGCGGTGTCGGACGGCAAGGGGCTGCGCAAGCTCGATCCGGATGCCGCCCCCGTTTCCACCGCGCTCGGCGTGCTCGGTATGCCGGGCTTCACCGCCTATGCCGGTTTGCTGACGATCGGCCAGCCGAAGCCCGGAGAAACGGTGGTCGTGGCGGCTGCCAGCGGCGCGGTCGGTTCCGTCGTCGGGCAGATTGCCCGGATCAAGGGCGCACGCGCCGTCGGCATCGCCGGCGGGCCGGAAAAATGCGCTTTCATCCGGGACGAGCTGGGCTTCGACGTGGCGCTGGATCACCGGGCACCGGATTTCGCCGAACAGCTGAAGGCCGCATGCCCCGATGGAATCGACGTCTACTTCGAGAATGTCGGCGGCCACGTGTTCGAAGCGGTGTTTCCGCTGCTCAACACCTACGCCCGGGTGCCGGTCTGCGGTCTGATCGCCCATTACAATCAGGATGGCGGGGCCTCTTCCGGCCCGGATCGGCTGCCGGGCTTCATGAGAGAGGTGTTGACCCGGAGCCTGCAGATCCGCGGGTTCATCCAGCTGGAATTCAGCGACCAGAAAGACGCCTTCCTGAAAGAGGCCGCCGGCTGGATCGCCGATGGGCGGCTGCGCTATCGCGAGGACGTGGTGGACGGGCTGGAAGCCGCGCCGCAAGCCTTTATCGGGCTTCTGGAAGGCCGCAACTTCGGCAAGCTGGTCGTAAAAGTCGCCTGAGCAGCAGGCGATTGCCGGGGCGGTCGGGGTAAGATGCCTTCGACCGCCCCGTGTCGCGATTGATCACTTACGGAGATGACGTCCGTCGACAGGGCCTTGCGGCCTGCATCCCGATTGGGACGCCTGCTGGGGGACGCTACAGGTCCGGCTTGTGGAAGAAGGCTTCCAGCCGGTAGCCGTCGGGATCGATGACGAAGGCGGCGTAGTAGAAGGTGGCATATTCCGGCCGCAGGCCCGGAGCGCCATTGTCTTCTCCGCCATGGGCGATCGCGGCGGCATGGAACGCTTCGACGGCCTCCTCGCTATACGCCTTGAAGCAGAAGTGGAGGCCGGAGCGGAGATCCGGGCGAACCGGATGTTCGGCCTCGGTCACCCAAAGCCCGACCTGTTCGTCACCATAGCCGAGCATCTTTGCACCGCTCGTCAACCGTCCGTAGCCGAGCGGGGTGAGGGCGGCATCGTAGAAGGTGCGCGACCGGTCGATATCCCGGACGCCGATGGAAACATGGTCGAACATGGGTACGCTCTCCTGACGTGTCTTGTCCGCGTGCGCTTCGCGCGTTCTGCCACGGCGGAAGCCGGCGCGGTTCTCGGCGATGTTTTCGCCTGCCTGCCTGCGTTTCGCAAGTGAAAGCAGACGCTGACCATATCGAGACCTCCCGGCTGCGGATATCGAGTACAGCCTGCGAATGGGCGCCCTATATGCCCACGCAGTGCGGCTGTTCCCGGGCCGCCTTGATGTTTTCAGGAGATCGACATGGCTTCCCCCAAACTCTTTTCGCCCATCGAGGTCGGCGGACTGACGTTGCAGAACCGCATCGTCATCGCGCCGATGTGCCAGTATTCCGCCGAGAACGGCGCGATGACCGACTGGCATCTCACGCATCTCGGCATGCTGGCCCAATCGGGTGCGGGGCTTCTGACCATCGAGGCGACGGCGGTGACGCCGGAAGGCCGGATCAGCTTCGGCGATGTCGGGCTTTGGGACGACGCCTGCGAAACCGCCATGGACCGCGTGCTCAAGGGCATTCGTCGCTGGTCGGACATGCCGATCGCGATCCAGCTCGGCCATGCCGGCCGCAAGGCCTCGACCGATCTGCCCTGGAAGGGCGGGGCGCAGCTCGCTCCCGATCATGCGCAGGGCTGGAAGACCGTCGCGCCCTCCGCCTCCGCCTTCAAGCCATCCTATGATGCACCGGAAGCGCTGGATGCCGCAGGCCTCGATCGGCTCCGAGACGCGTTCGCGCAGGCCGCCCGCAGGGCCGCACGCCTCGGGCTCGATGCCGTGCAGATCCATGGAGCCCACGGCTATCTTCTGCATCAGTTCCTCTCGCCGCTGTCCAATACGCGCACCGACGCCTATGGCGGCTCGCTCGAAAACCGCATGCGCTTTCCGCTCGAGGTGTTCGAGGCGGTCCGGGACGCCTTTCCCGCGGATCGGCCGGTGACCATGCGGGTTTCCGGAACGGACTGGGTCGAGGGTGGCTGGGACAGCGCCCAGACTGTGGCTTTCGCGCAGGCGCTCGAGACGCGCGGTTGCAGCGCGATCCACGTGTCGAGCGGCGGCCTCAGCGATGCGCAGGCCATTCCGGTCGGCCCGAGCTATCAGGTGCCGCTTGCCCGCGATGTCAAACAGGCCGTCTCGATCCCGGTCGTCGCCGTGGGGTTGATCACCGAGTTCGAGCAGGCCGAATCCATCATCGGGACCGGCGATGCCGACATGATCGCGCTCGCCCGCACCATCCTCTACGACCCCCGCTGGCCCTGGCACGCCGCCGCCCATCTCGGCGCGACCGTCAAAGCGGCGCCGCAATATCTCCGCTGCCAGCCGCGGCAGTACAAGACCCTGTTCGACAGCTGATGCCGTCTCAGTTCTCACCCTCTGTTTCTGAGGGATCATCAGCCGGCGCCATTCCGCTTCGGCTGGCGATACGCGCCTCCTGCCTCAAGCGCCTGATCCTCGCGCTTTCGTCGGCGGCAACATTCCGGTGGGCGTCATCAAGACGCGTGTCATGTGCCAGCAGGGAGGCGCGCTCGATCTGCCGTTCGCATTCGGCCGTCTCGCCTATGCGTAGGGCGGCTTCGGCAATGGTCAGGTGCAGTCTCACTTGAAATATGGGGAACGGGCGGTCGGCTTCGGTGCTGCTCCGCCACTGTCGCTCCACGCGCTGGAGGCGATCCAGGACCGCCTTCAGGGCTTCTATGTTTAGAGGCATGTCACGGACGATGACGGCGGCCAACCGCAGTTGTGCATCGACATCGGTTGGGAACCGATCGGATGCCTCGATGTAAAATCGTGTTGCATGGTCGTCCGGGTCCGGACCATCGACAATCGCCTGCAGCTTCAGGATGTTGAACTCCGCGTGCCCCAGAGCGGATGGAAGTTCCGTCTCCGCCTGTTTGACCAGCGAGGACGCCGTTGCGACATCGCCCGTTACCGTCGCCTCCAGAATATCCCGTCTGTATTGTAGCAGGCGGACGCTGTCGTCGCTGACCTTTGCTTGCCATTCGGTGCGCGCGGCATCAATGTTCCACTCACCCCGCAAGATGCGCTTTAGGATCGGCTCGATATGGGTTGCAGGTCCCATCCAGGCAATCCGGTTCGTCCGATCGACAATGAAACCGGCCGGCACGCCGTCCTGTCCGCTCGCCTCGAGCCAATGGCGCGTTACCCAGCCCCGAGACAGGACAGAGGCTTCCGGCGTCCGCTCCTCAAGAGCGAGCACCGCCTTGGACGGGATGGATTTGGCTTTCACCGCCGTCCTGTCCACGTGGATCACCATGACGGCCACCCCATAGCACGGAACGCCATGGCCGGCGCTGATCTCCGCAAGATCGCGAATAAAAGGAAGGCAGCCGGGGCAACCGCCGTCCAGAGAACGACCAGCCTCAGCTGGTCGGAGACGACCGGCCGGAGAACATCACCGACAAGCCCACGGGACAATCTCAGCTCTGGAGCTGGATCTCCGGGCAACAATCGCGAAAATTGTGACATGGCCATCTGCTTTTCATGTATTAGTTTACACATACCGATCTAGGTTTTCCACTGAAGGGCATACAGATACATCCCGTTCCAGATCCGGTGAAGCAATCATATAAATTTTTATAATACCTGACCTGTGAGCACAGAGAGTCGGTCATATGATATTATACATTAACATCTCTGGCTCTGGATTTGTCAGGTTTTGTATTTACGATTTTTGTGACTAAACTTCTGTTGTCTAGCGAGAATTCAGGTCCCTGTTAGGGTCAGCAATCACTGTCCTGCTGGATTGATCTGTGGATAGGCCGGGTATGTACGGATTTACAATAACGTATTTAAGAATACCGTAATTTTAGATTGTGTAAATATGATTTTGCCTCTGGGCTTGATGGTGTATCTCACCGTTTCCCTGCCAGTGCTCAAATTCGGAAACCGTGAGAGCACAAGGCTGCCCGTGCGTAAAGGGGTGATCTCAAGCCAGCCTTGCCGCTGGTATCAATCCAAAGACGGTATGATCTGAGGATTGCGCGCCGTGGTTTGAAAGCCGAACCGGCTTGCAGAGAGTCAAAAGGATGCAGAGTTCGATCTGAAATGCTGTGTATCAGGAATTGCTGCAGAGGAGCGGTCAGAAGGCGGTAGGAATCTTGGTGGGTTAAGACCGTTTGCTGGCTTACGGATCTTCGCCAGAGGTATCCCACGAAACCAGGGCATTCCTGGCCGAAGCGGGATCACGTCGATGTTGGACGATGCGTCCCGGCGAAGTTCTAGGAAATCCCGGAAAACACAGAAAACCACGGTGCGACGACGAGGCATCACACCGTGGTTATGAAGGCTTGTTACCGAAGACCAGCCGCGCCGTGTCGGATACCGTCCGACGGGCGCCCGTCAGATCTTAGCGGGTCGCAACTTTTTTCTTCGGGCCGGGCAGGAGGCCTTCGCGCTGCATCTGCTTGCGGGCGTTCTTGCGCTGGCGGGAAACAGCTTCAGCCTTCTGGCGAGCACGCTTCACGGACGGCTTCTCATAGGCTTCGCGCATGCGCATTTCGCGGAAGACGCCTTCGCGCTGAAGCTTCTTCTTGAGCACGCGCAGTGCCTGCTCAACATTGTTGTCTCGAACCAGAACCTGCATCTCGAACCTTGATCTCTGTCGCCCGCTGGGGCGGTGGTATGGTGACTTCGGCGCTCCTTATCTCACCACACGTCCATCATGAAAAGGGGTTGGCCCGAAAAAAGAGCGAAGAAATGTGCCAAATCTCGTCTCTCCGGCAACTGACAGCGCCCAGAAGGGTGCCGGCCGGCAATGAGATGTGTCCATCGGGAGCGTAACGCTCGGCTTCACCATCGCACTCGTTTTGCCGCTTGACAAGATCTTCCCGCAGCACCGATTGTCGCCGCGGCCGCGATGGTGGCTTGTTCCGTTCCAGCCGATTCTGCCTCCGTCGTGTCGTTCCTTGCAGCTGGCGCACATCGTCCGGAGCGAACGGCTCCAGAAGATAGACACCCGAGGAAGAGATCATGGCCCGCGTCCTCATTCTGTTTGCCCATCCCGGCCAGCGGCACTCGCGCCTCAACGTGCGCATGGCGCAGCAGGCTGCCCGGCTCGACGGGGTGACCTTCGTCGATCTCTATGCAGAGTATCCCCGGTTCAACATCGACATCGATGCGGAGCAGGCGCGGCTGGTCGCACACGACGTCATCATCTTCCAGTTTCCGATCTACTGGTATTCCGTCCCCGCGCTTCTCAAGGAGTGGCAAGACCTCGTGCTCGAATACGGCTTTGCCTATGGGCAGAGCGGCTCGAAGCTTTCGGGCAAGCTGTTTCTTCCGGTGGTCACGACCGGCGGCGCGCGCGATGCCTATCGCGAGGAAGGGTCCAATCACTTTCGGCTGCGCACGCTGCTGTCGCCGCTCGAGCAGACCGCCTCGCTCTGCGGCATGCGGTTTCTGCCGCCGGTGGCGCTGTTCTCCGCACATGATTCGGCCCTCGACGGGCGGGCAGACCTTCATATCGCCGCCTATCTTCGCCTTCTGTCCGCGCTGCGCGACGAGACCCTGGACCTGAACGCGGTCTCGCGGTTCGAGCTTCTGGACGATGATGCTCTGTCGCGGGTCGACATCTTGCGCGGCGTCACGCCAAACCCGGCAGACATGGCGCCATCCGGGCTGCCAGCCGGCTCCAACAGTGCAAGGATGTCCGAATGAGCGGCTTCATGTTTCAGGCCTTCGTCTATCTCGCGGCCGCGATCACCTCCGTCATCATCGCGGCCCGGCTGGGCCTCGGCTCCGTGCTCGGCTATCTCATCGCGGGGATCGTGATCGGCCCGGTCTTTCACCTGGTCGGCAACGAGACGCAGGATCTCCAGCATTTCGCCGAGTTCGGCGTCGTGATGATGCTGTTCCTGGTTGGACTGGAGCTCCAGCCGCAAGCGCTCTGGGACATGCGGGGTCGGCTGCTCGGTCTCGGCGGCCTGCAGGTCGCAGGTTCCGCAGCGGTTGTTGCGGGCATCGGCCTCGTTGCGGGGCTGCCCTGGCAGACCGCGGTCGCGGTCGGACTTATCCTGTCTCTGTCGTCCACCGCCATCGTGCTGCAGACGTTGAGCGAAAAGGGTCTCCTGAAATCGCAAGGCGGACGTTCCAGCTTCTCCGTGCTCCTCTTCCAGGATATCGCGGTCATCCCGATGCTGGCCGTCCTGCCGCTTCTGGCGCTTCCGGCCCTGCAGGGCGGCGACCACGCTGCCCATGGCGCGGGCAATGCGGCAACCCTTGTCTCCGACCTGCCGGGCTGGCAGGTCGCGCTGGTGACGCTTCTCGCCGTCGCCTTCGTCGTGGTGGCGGGCCACTTCCTGTCGCGCCCGATCTTTCGGCTGATCGCGGCGTCGCGGCTGCGCGAAATGTTCACGGCTGCGGCCCTGTTGCTCGTCGTGTCCACCGCCCTCCTCATGAGCATGGTCGGCCTGTCCCCGGCGCTCGGGACATTTCTTGCCGGCGTGGTCCTTGCCAACAGCGAATTCCGCCACGAACTGGAAAGCGATATCGAACCGTTCAAGGGCCTGCTCCTCGGCCTGTTCTTCATCACGGTCGGTGCCGGCATCGATTTCTCTCTGCTGACCGCCCATCTCGGCCTCGTCATCCTGCTGACCTTGGGTGTCATCGTCGTCAAGGCCGCGGTGCTGTGGCTGATCGGATCCGTCTACAAGCTGCGCGGCGCGGACCGATGGCTGCTGGCGCTGGGGCTCGCGCAGGCCGGCGAATTCGGCTTCGTTCTCGTCTCCTTCACGTTGCAGAATGCCGTGCTGCCTGCAGACCTCGCCGCTATCATCATGCTCGTGATCGCCTTTTCCATGCTGCTCACCCCGGCGCTCTTCATCCTGTTCGACAAGGTGATCGTGCCGCGCCTCGACCGGGGGCAGATGGAGGAGGCCGACGAAATCCCCGAGGAAGCCTCCGTCATCATCGCCGGTCTCGGCCGCTTCGGGCAGATCATCAACCGTATGCTCCTAGCAAACGGGCACAAGACGATCGTGCTCGACAGCCGCTCGGATGTCATCGACGGGCTGCGCAAGTTCGGCGTCCGCTCCTTTTTCGGCGATGCCGGTCGTCCGGACCTGCTGCACTCTGCCGGATTGCGCAAGGCACGGCTGCTGGTCGTCGCCATCGACGATATCGCGCGGGCGACAAGCATCGTCCGCCATGCCCGGCATGAAAATCCGGCCATCCACATCATCGCGCGCGCTTATGATCGCAATCACGTCTACCAGCTCTACGAGGCCGGCGCGGACGACATCGTGCGCGAGGTTTTCGACAGCTCCGTCCGCGCGGCGGGCTACGCGCTGCAGAGCCTCGGCATGCATCCCTTCGATGTGGAAAAGAGCAAGGCCGTGTTCGTCCGGCAGGATGGCTGGGGCCTGCGCCAGCTCGCGCCCTTGTGGAAGCACGACGTGCCAGTGTTTGAAAACAAGGAATACATCGCCCGGGCCCGCGAGATCTCGGACATCCTGGAGAAAGCCATGATGGGGGATCGAAGCGCGCTGCACGATCGGACGGAGCGCGGCTGGACTCCGCCGGATATCGCGGCGCGCAACCATGACCTGGGCGCCTCTCTTCCGGACGCAACGGATCTGGAGCGGTCGACCCTGGAGCGGCGGGATCGGGCGGATCTGGATGGACAGGGCGAGGGGTAGGAGGAGCCAGAGATTACCGGCCGGCGGTTCGCCGTTTCCGTGCGGGGCCTTCGAGAGTGCCTTGCGCGGGACACGGCTGGACAAAAGGGGGCGGGCGGGCTAACCCACGCGCCGCAACGGCGGGGCCGACATCCCTCGGGTCCCGGCTCGATGAGACGCGCGTGCCGATGTTCGTCGAGCCGGCTCCGGGCCTTGCATTTATATGCGGTTCGCCGCTGACGCCCATCGGCCCTGCGGAGACGCCTGCATGACATCCACGACATTATCGCGCGCCGCCCGCTTCATGCCCTGGCCCGCTTCGTCGGTCAGCCCGAAGGAGCGGTTTCGCTCGGCCGGCGGCGCGCTGTTCGGCCTTCTGGTCACGGGCCTCCTCGGTGCCTTGCTGACGGCGACGTTTCCCCTCTCGCCGGCACTGGTCGCGCCCATGGGGGCTTCGGCCGTGCTTCTGTTTGCCGTCCCGTCCAGTCCGCTTGCCCAGCCCTGGTCGTTGATCGGCGGCAATCTCGTCGCGGCGTTTGTCGGGGTGACCGTGGGGATGTTCGTGCCCGACCCCATGCTCGGGGCGGCCCTTGCGGGGGCGATCGCCATCGGCCTCATGATGAGCCTGCGCTGCCTGCATCCGCCGAGCGGCGCGATCGCGCTCACGGCCGTTCTCGGCGGCCCACCGATCCATGCACTCGGCTACGGTTTCCTGCTGTGGCCGGTGCTGGGAAACTCTCTTCTGCTCCTGGCGGCCGCCTTGCTCTTCAACAATCTGACCGGGCGTCGCTATCCGCATGTCGCCTTGCCGGCGCTCGGCCCGCACCAGACGAAGGACCCGCCGCCCATCGCCCGCATCGGCTTTGCGGCCGAGGATCTCGATGCCGTGCTCAAGGACTACGACCGGGTTCTCGACATCCAGCGCGACGAGCTTGTGACCATCCTCAAGCGTACGGAGCTGAGGTCGTTCCAACGCCAGTCCGGGCAGACCACCTGCGGGCAGATCATGTCGCGTGACGTGATCGCGATCGCGCCGGATGCCTCGCTGTCGGAGGCGCACGCGCTCCTGCGCGCCCATCACATCAAAGCGCTGCCGGTGACCGACGACAATGCCCGCGTCATCGGCATCCTGACCCAGACAGATATCCTCGATCGCGCCGATTGGACCCGCGGCCGGCCGACCATCGGTCTACGCCGCCGCTATCAGCTCGCCGTTTCCGGCTCGACGGCACCGAACGGCACCGTCAAGGACATCATGACCAGCCCCGTCCGGACCGTGTCGCCCGAGGATGTCCTGTCCGAAGCCATCCTTCTCTTTGCGGAGGGCGGCCTTCACCATCTCCCCGTCACCGATTCCGCGAACCGCCTCGTCGGCATCGTCTCGCAATCGGACGTGCTGGTGGCGATGCTGGCGGAGGGGTGACGTCGTTCCTCGACCGGCCTTACCGCCAGCCGAGCGCCGGCGCGACCTCGGTCAGGATGGCTTCGATGACGTGGGCGTTGTAGTCGACGCCAAGCTGGTTGGGGACCGTCAGGAGAAGCGTATCGGCTTCCGCGATCGCCTCGTCACCGCGCAACTGCTCGATCAGCGTGTCGGGCTCTGCGGCATAGCCCCGGCCAAAGATGGCGCGGGTGTCGGCATCGATGAAGCCGATCTTGTCGCGGGCGTCACCAGAACGGCCGAAATAGGCACGATCGAGATCGTTGGTGATGGCGAAGATGCTGCGGCTGACGGAAACGCGCGGGGTGCGGCTGTGGCCGGCAGCCTTGAAGGCGGCACGATAGGCCCGGATCTGGTCGGCCTGCTGCACGTGGAAGGGCTCGCCCGTTTCGTCGTCCTTCAGCGTCGAGCTCTGCAGGTTCATCCCGAGTTTTGCGGCCCAGATGGCGGTCGCATTCGAGCTTGCGCCCCACCAGATCCGGTCGCGCAGGCCCGGCGCGTGCGGCTCCAGTCGCAGAAGGCCGGGCGGGTTCGGGAACATCGGATTGGGGTTCGGCGCAGCAAAGCCTTCGCCGCGCAGCACGTCGTAGAAGACCTCGGCATGACGGCGGGCCATGTCGCCGCTCGTTTCGCCGTCTGCCGGCGCATAGCCGAAGTGGCGCCAGCCGTCGATCACCTGCTCGGGCGAGCCGCGGCTGATGCCGAGCTGCAGGCGCCCGCCGGAGATAATGTCGGCAGCGCCGGCATCCTCCGCCATGTAGAGCGGATTTTCATACCGCATGTCGATGACCGCCGTGCCGATCTCGATCCGGCTCGTGCGGGCGCCGACGGCTGCCAGAAGCGGGAAGGGCGATGCCAGCTGGCGGGCAAAGTGGTGCACCCGGAAATAGGCGCCGTCGGCACCGAGCGCTTCGGCCGCCACTGCCAGGTCGATCGACTGCAGCAGCGTATCCGCAGCACTGCGTGTCTGCGATTGCGGCGACGGCGTCCAGTGGCCGAATGAGAGGAAGCCGATCGTCTTCATGGTGTATTCCTGACCGTTGATGCAGTGCCGGTGTTGTCGCACGGTCCGTGCCGGGGAAACAATCGTGCAAATGGAGCACGGTTCGTTCGCATTCGCAGCGCAGCGGCCTTTGACGCCCGCCGCGCCGCTTCGCCGCAGGTTTTCGGTCGGTCTCCGTCTTCCTTCCCGTCGGGGACAGCGCTAGATCTCGGACCATGCGACGCCGCGACCCTGTGCGTTGCCGACGTGCAGCTGCCGGGTTTCGGCGGTGCGAGAATGGCAGAAAGAGACATATCATGAGGCACTCCGTTCCCTCCTCCCGCGCCGGGCGCCTTTGCCACTCGACCCACATGGCGCAATTGTCCGGCCTCGCTCTCTGCCTCTTTCTCGTTGCGGCACCGGCCGGTGCGCATGTCACGATTGCGGCGAAAGGCGTCGAGGCCGGGAAGACGAGCTCCTTCGTCCTGAAGATTCCGCATGGGTGCGGCGGGGCCGCGACGACCGGGCTGCGGGTCGCCGTGCCCGCCGTGCTGTCCGACATCGCGCCGAAAGACAAGGCCGGCTGGACCGCCACGGTCACGCCGGCGGCTGCCGGGGCCGGGGACAGGGCAAAGCCGGCGCAGATTGCCTGGACGGGCGGCACGATCGCCGCTTCCGACCATGCCGAATTTACGTTCACGGCAAAAGTCGCAGCCGATGCCAAAGGTCGCATCTATGTGCCGATCGTCCAGCAATGCGGCGATGTCGCGGAGCGCTGGATCGAGATCCCCGCAAAACCGGGCGCAAGCGAACCCGAGAAGCCGGCGCCGGCCTTCGACGTGAGGCCTTGACGGCGCCATGAAGCAGGGCGTCATCGGCACGATGCGGGCCGGGCGGTTCTGCGGCACGCGCGGGCACCGGCCTTCCCCATGGCACACGGGTCTCCTCGCGTTGCTGCTGCTGCCGATGCTGCTCCTGGCGGGCACCGGCCAGGCCCTTGCCCATGCGCAGCTGATCTCCTCCGATCCAGCGGACGGCGCACATCTTGCGGCATCGCCACGCGAGATCGTGCTGACCTTTTCCGAGCCGGTCGATCCGCTTGTCTTCCGCCTGAGCGATCCGACCGGGCAAATGAAGGTGCTGTCGGCGGCCGCCCCCGGCGTGGCTTCCGGCCAGGCCGCGACCCGCCTCGTCGTTGCGCTGCCTTCGGACGTGGCCGTAGGGGCTTACAGTCTATCCTGGCGGGTGACGTCGGCAGACGGACATCCGATCGGCGGCGGTCTTGTCTTCTCCATCGGCGACGCCGGCGGGTTCGCGGCACGGGCTCCGGCCGCCGACGAGCGGGTCGCGTCGCAGGATACGGTGACCAAAGCCGGCCTGTGGATGGCCCGCCTGATCGTGATAGCCGGGCTTGTGTTCGGCGTCGGCGGTGCCGGGTGGGCCGCGCTCCTTTCGCGCCGGAATGCCGTGTCGGCGGATGCGGGTGGGGACGCACCAGCGGCTCCGGCCCTCGTTGCTCTGTCTCTATGGCTTGGTCTAGCCGCCACGCCGGTCTGGATCGTCTTCCAGGGCTACGATGTCCTCGGGGACGTCCCCGATGGATGGGTGTCGCCGGCGGTCTGGTCTGCCGGTCTAGGGGGCACGGCCTATGGTCGCGCCGCCATCCTCTGCAGCGTGGCGATCATCACGGCGATCGTCTCGCTCCGCATGCGCCGAAGAGGAGTCCGCCTTGCGCTTGCCGGGCTCGCCTTCGTGCTGGCGGGCCTGTCTGCGGCCGTTGCGGGACACGCGGCCACGGCGCCGCCGCGCTTTGCCACCATCCCCGGCATCGTGCTCCACATGTTCGGCGCCATGGCCTGGATCGGCGGTCTCGCGCCCCTTTGGGCAGCTCTCGGTGCATCACGGCTGGGCACGTCTCTCTCCGACCCCGATGGTGCGGCGCTTCGGCGCTTTTCCCGTCTCATCCCGTTCGTGCTCGCGATCCTTGTCGGTTCGGGCCTGCTGCTGGCGACGGTCCAGGTGCAGGCGGTGTCGAACCTCTGGACAACGGCCTACGGGCAGGTGCTCCTGGCCAAGCTCGCGCTCGTGCTGCTTCTGCTCGTGCTCGCGACGGTCAATCGGTTTCTGTGGACCCGCACGGCCATCGAGGGGCACCCCCGGGCCCTTCGTCGACTGCGGCGCAGCATTCTGGCCGAGATCGTGCTCGGAGCGATGGTCCTTGCCGTCCTCGGCCTCTGGCGCTTTACGCCGCCGCCCCGCGCGCTCGCCGTCTCGGCCCCGTCCGTTCAGGCGCAGAAGGGAACGCCACAGGACGCCCAGCAACGAGAGGTGCGGGAACAGGGACTGATGGCGACGGTTTCGGTCACGCCGGCGCGCACGGGGCTGGTTCGCGTGTCCATTACAGGGCTGATGCTGGACACGCAGCCGATCGACCCGCTTTCGGTCACGGTGGACGTCGCAGATCCCGGCCGGGAACTTGGTCCCTTCGTGCGGCAGGCACAGCGGGCGGCAGACGGGCGGTTCCAGGCCGATGGTTTCCTGCTGCCCGTCGCTGGTGCCTGGACCGTTCGTGTCACGGTGCTGGTGGATGATTTCACCGCGCTGACGATGACGGCACCGTTCGACATCGCCGCCGAGTAACGGCGGATCCAACCAACGGTTCCCAAAAAGCAAGGCAGCCCTATATCGCGGGTTCGGCGTGTTCGACGTCCAGAATGAGATTGCGTGAGCCGCCCGGCTTTTGAACCGAAATTCTACGGCAGCCTTGATCGGCAGGCCATCCTTCGTTGCTTCATCGGTCGGCATTTGCAATTTTTCAGGGCAATTATCCGGCATCCTCCTCCCAAGACTGAAAGCAGACCCGTCATGACGAAAACCTTGAACCTCCTCATCGAAAAGACAAGCCTGACCCGGCGCGCCGGCCTTGCGCTGGCCGCATCCGCGGTCGCCGCCGCCTTTGTTTCCGCCTCCCTCGCACTGGCGCCGACACCGGTTTTTGCGCAGGACAAGACGTCCGTGAAGGTCGGGATCATGAGCGGCGAGGATGAGGACGTCTGGCGCGTCGCCGTTGCAGAAGCCGGCAAGAAGGGTCTTTCCGTGGAGACCGTCGTCTTCAACGACTATACCCAGCCGAACGAGGCTCTGGAGCGCGGCGAGATCGATGCGAACGCCTTCCAGCATCTTCCCTATCTCGAAAACCAGATCCAGCAGCACGGCTACAAGATCGTCCCGGCCGGCTTCACGGCCGTCTGGCCGATCGGCGTCTACTCGCGCAAGGTATCCAAGATCGCGGACCTTCCCGAGGGCGCGGTGGTCGGCGTGCCGAACGATCCGTCGAACGAAGGTCGCGCCTTGCTCGTGCTGCAGACCGAAGGCCTGATCAAGCTGAAGGAGGGGACCGGCATCCTGGCGACCATCACCGATATCGCCGAGAACCCGAAGAACATCGAGATCAAGGAACTGGACGCCGGCATCGTCGGGCGTTCGATCGACGATCTCGATGCGGCCGTCGTCAACACGGACTGGGCGCTGAAAAGCGGCCTGACGCCGGAAAACCGGATCGCCCAGGAGGCTGTGGACGGCAATCCCTACCGCAACTTCATCGCGGTCAAGGAAGACCAGAAGGATGCGCCCTGGGTGAAGACGCTGGTTTCCGCCTACCAGAACGATGCCGTGAAGGCCGAGTTCGACCGTGTCTACAAGGGCACGGGCATCAGCGCCTACTGATCCGAACGGCATCAGGAACAGAAAACGGCTCGCGGCCCTGGTTGTCGCGAGCCGTTCGCCTTTGCGGCGGGAAGGACAGGACAATGACAAGGATTGCCAGCGCGGAGACCCGCAGCATTCCAGCAGATGGAGAGCCATCGCCGGTGCCTCATGCTGGGCATGGGGCAGAAAGGGCTGCTGACGTGCCCGTCGTTCAGCTCGACGGCGTGGTCCGGCATTTCGGCGGAACGGCTGCGCTGGACGGGATCTCGCTCTCGGTGCGCAAGGGCGAGGTGGTCGGCATCATCGGTCGCAGCGGGGCCGGAAAATCGACGCTGATCCGCTGCCTGAACGGGCTGGAGCGCCCGGACCGCGGCACGATCGCGATCGAGGGCCGCGATATCACCGGCCTTTCCGAGGCTGAGCTGCAGCCGTTGCGGCGCCGGATCGGCATGATCTTTCAGCATTTCAACCTTCTCTCGGCCAAGACCGTGGCCGAAAACGTCATGTTGCCCCTGAAGATCGAGGGCATGCCCCGCGCCGAGCGTCGGGAGCGCGCGGCCGAGCTGCTGGATCTCGTCGGCCTGTCGGCAAAGGCCGATGCCTATCCGTCCGCGCTCTCCGGCGGGCAGAAACAGCGGGTGGGAATCGCCCGGGCGCTCGCCGCACGACCGGCCCTTCTGCTTTCCGACGAAGCCACGTCCGCGCTCGATCCGGAAACGACGGCGTCGATCCTCGCGCTCCTCAAGGATATCAACCAGCGTCTCGGCCTGACGATCCTCCTCGTCACCCATGAGATGGAGGTCGTGCGCGGCGTTGCCGATCGCGTGGCGGTGATCGACGCCGGGAAGATCGTGGAGGACGGCCCGGTCTGGTCGGTGTTCTCCGCTCCCAAGGCCGCCACGACCCGGAGCCTCCTCGGCGCCATCCGTCCCGACCTGCCGCCGGCCATCGTGGCCGAACTTGCAGCGCGCGGCGAGCGCGTGCTCGGTGTCGATCTGGTCGGGCCGGAGGCCGCGACGCTGCTCGCCGCATTGTCCATCGAGCTCAAAGCGCCCGTTCGCCTCGTGCATGGCGGCATCGATTACATCCAGGGGCAGTCGGTCGGCCGCTTCTTCATCACGCTTCCTGCCGGCGCCGCCCTGCCGCAGGCGATCGCATTCCTGACGCGCCACGGCGCCCATGTGGAGACCACGGGTCATGTCCCCGATCATGTTTGATCTTCTGCTGCGGTCTCTGTGGGAGACCGTCCTGATGACGCTCGCCTCGGGCATCATCTCGTTGGTCGCAGGCCTACCGCTCGGCCTTGCGCTGGTCATGACCGGCAAGGGCGGCATTTCGGAGAACCTCTGGGTCAACCGTGTGCTGGGCGCCGTGGTCAACGGGTTCCGCTCCGTGCCGTTCATCATTCTTCTGGTCGCGCTCATCCCCGTCACGCGCTTCATCGTCGGCAGTTCGATCGGCACCTGGGCCGCGATCGTGCCTCTGTCCATTGCCGCCACGCCCTATTACGCGCGCATCGCCGAGGTCTCCCTGCGCGAGGTGGATCGCGGCCTGATCGAGGCGGTGCGGTCGATGGGCGGCAATCGCTGGACGATCGTGCGGGAGGTGCTGCTCCCCGAAGCGCTGCCCGGCATCGTCGCCGGCTTCACGGTCACGCTCGTCACCCTGATCGGAGCCTCGGCCATGGCCGGCGCCATCGGCGCGGGCGGGCTCGGCGATCTTGCGATCCGCTACGGCTACCAGCGCTTCGAGACCTCGGTCATGGTGGCGGTCGTTGTCGTGCTTATCGTGCTGGTCTGCGCGATCCAGTGGATCGGCGACCGGCTGGTCGATCGCCTGGACCATCGTTGACCGACGGCTGACCGGCGCGCCGTTCTTTTCCTGACCCGGACCATGCCGGGATGAACCGAGGGCAATATCCATGACGAAGCAGATGCATCTCGGCGCCTTCATGCGGCCTGTCAGCCTGCATACCGGCGCGTGGCGTTATCCGGGCGCTGCTCCGGATGCGAATTTCAGCTTCAAGCACCTGAAGCATTTTGCGCAGACATTGGAAGCGGCAAAGTTCGATGCTTTCTTCATGGCCGACCATCTGGCCGTCCTCAACATGCCGGTCGAGGCGTTGAAGCGGAGCCACACGGTGACCTCGTTCGAACCCTTCACGTTGCTCTCGGCACTCGCTGCCGTGACCGAGCGGATCGGGCTGGTCGCCACGGCTTCCACCACCTTCGACGCGCCGTACCACATCGCTAGGCGGTTCGCCTCGCTCGACCATATCAGCGACGGCCGGGCCGGATGGAACATCGTCACCACCTCCAACCCCGATGCCGCGCTCAATTTCGGTCTCGAGGAGCATGTGGAGCACAGCGAGCGTTATCGACGGGCGCGCGAGTTCTTCGATGTCGTCACCGGACTTTGGGACAGTTTCGCCGACGATGCCTTCGTGCGCGACCAGGAGAGCGGGCTGTTCTTCGACCCGGAAAGACTGCACGTTCTCGCTCATCAGGGTCCGAGCCTTACCGTGCGCGGGCCGCTCAACATCGCCCGCCCGCCGCAGGGCTGGCCCGTCATCGTGCAGGCAGGACAATCGGAGCCGGGACGCCAGCTTGCGGCGGAAACGGCCGAGGTTATCTTTGCCGCGCCGCGCGATCTGCAGGGCGGGCAGGAACTCTACGCCGACATCAAGGGGCGGCTCCATGCGCTTGGCCGTTCGCGCGACCATCTGAAAATCCTCCCTGCCGCCTTCATCATCATCGGCGACACGGTCGAGGAGGCGCGGCAGAAGCGCGCGTTGCTCGACAGCCTGGTGCACTTTGAAAGCGGGATCGCATCTCTTTCGATCGCGCTCGGGGTCGACGCATCCGGCTTCGATCTCGATCAGCCGCTGCCGCAGGAACTTCCCGAGACGAATGCCAGCAAGACGGGACGCCAGCAGGTGTTGCGGCTGGCGCAAACCGAAAAGCTGACGGTGCGACAGCTCGCGCAGCGTTATGGCGGCTATTCGGGTCTCGCCTTCGTCGGAACGCCGGCAAGCGTCGCCGACGACATGGAGACCTGGATCGATGCGGAAGGATCGGACGGGTTCAACGTCGTCTTTCCCTACCTGCCGCAAGGGCTCGACGACGTGGCCCGGCGGCTTGTTCCCGAGCTTCAAAGGCGCGGCCGCTTCCGCCGGGACTACGAGGGCACGACATTGCGCGACCATCTCGGCCTGCCGCGTCCGGACAACCGGTTCTTTCCGCGCTGAGATCCCTGCCGAGGAGAGGCTACGTCTCCTCGATGCGCCGTTCATCGTCGGGAAGGACGGCCAGCTCGCGCCAGTCGATCTCCTCGAGAAGTAGATTGTACTCGTCGACGTTCAGCCGATTGCTGGTTCGAAGCCGTTCCAGCGCCTTGCGCTGGGCGTCGATCGCTTCCAGGGCGAGGGTGCGATAGGTTCGGAGCGCATCGGCACCCGCGGTATTGCCTCCCCGCGTGTCGATCAGCGCCGCGCGCTCGATGGCGAACTTGTTGCGCACGAGCTCGGCCTCCGGCCCCGAGCGAGCTTCGATGCGCTCGAGCCCGGCCGAGGCAATCTCCAGTCGGAAATCGGTCATGTCGCGGGCGCCCTGTTCGCGCTGGTCGAGGCCGAGCAGCCGGATCAGCGGCGCAAGCGTCAGCCCCTGCAGCACGAGGGTGGCCAGAACCACGGCGAACGCCGCAAGCACGACGAGGTCACGCTGCGGAAAATCGGACGGCAGCGCGAAGGCGGTGGCCAGCGTGACGAGGCCCCGCATGCCGCACCAGGCTGCGAGCACCGACTGACGCACGTTCGTTTGTTCCTCGACGCTCAGAAGGGCGTTTCGAAGGCGGTTGAAGCCGATGCAGATGACGAAGCGGACAAGGACGACGGTCGCGACGACGGCGGCGATGAAGCCGGAGACGTGGATCAGCCGGTCGCTCGTCATGCCGCCGAGAATGTCGCGCACCTGCATGCCCATCAGCAGGAAGGCCATGACGTTCAGCACGAAGACCACGGCACTCCATACGGCATAGGACTGGACGCGCATGCGGGCGGACGAGCGGCTGGTGCTGCTGGCAGCCGCGGTCATGGCGAAGGCGACGATGGCAAGCACGGCCGACAGGCCAAGTCGCTCGGCGAGGATCCAGAGCAGGAACGTCTGGACGAACTGCAGCAGGTTGCCGCCGAGCGTGCCGGCGACATAGGTCGTGACGCGCGCCGTGGCCCAGGCCGTGGCTATGCCGAGCAGAATGCCGCCCGGTGCGGCGATGGCGAAGTGTAGCGCGACCGCCGGTCCGAGCCCACCCGATGTCTGCACCGAGAGGGCCGCGCCGAAGATCAGGAGGGCAGCGGCATCGTTGAACAGGCTTTCGCCGCGCAGGACGGCATCCGTGCTGCGCGGAATGGACATGCCAGACAGCACGGCGGTTGCGGCTGCCGCATCCGGCGGCGCGACGATCGCGCCGAGAACGAGCGCTGCGGCGACCGGCAGGCCGGCATAGAGCGAGCCGACGACGGCAACAGCGACGGCGGTGGCCGCCACACCGCCCACGGCAAAGACGATCAGCGCGACCCAGTAGCGGCGCGCGGTGTTGACGGGGAAGTCGAACGCGGCGTCCATGAGGGCGGGGGCGATGAAGAGCGCGAGCGCGGTCTCGGGCTCGAGCGCGATATAGGGCACGCCCGGCACCACGGCGGCGGCCACGCCGGCCATAGCGAGCATGGAGGGATAGGGCACCGACAGGCGACGCGACACCTGCAGAAGTGCAATCGCCACGAGAAGAAGGACGAGGAGGCTCTCAAAAAAATTCATCGATGGCGCTTCATTCCCTGAAGACCGTGCCGGCGTCATGCCGTCCGGGCGGCAACCTTGCCTCAGCGCCGGGGATCGGTCCAGAGCGGGAAAAGCCGGAAGGAGGCTTTCCGTCGCTGCATCGAGCGTAAGCCGTCTATTTCATAAGGCCTGCCGCGCGCAGGGCTGCCTCGATGACGTCCTTGACGCCTTCCGGCCTTCCGGCGCCGGTAGAGGCGGCAGCAGGCGCTGCGGGATCGCGCCCGGCATGTCCAGCGCGGGACGAGGACGCGGGGGAGGTCGCCTTTGGGGCATGTGTCGCCTGCGGGCGCTGCGTCGTCCTGTCGAACGAAGCCGCGATGCCCCAGCTGCGCGCGATATGGAGGGTGGAGGAAATTCCGACATCCAGCATATAGGGTGCCGCCTCGCCATAGCCGCTCTGGGTGTCGAGGGGCGTGCCGTGGCCCATGCCGCGCACGAGGAAAAGATCGAGAACCTCGCGCCCGGCACCGTCCACCCAGATGTGCCGCTCCTGGCCATCCACCGTTTCCACCCGTTCGGGACGCGCCGCGACGCCGAGTGCGCCGCGCCACTGGTCGATCAGCGCGCCGGCGTTCCTGTCGGAAACGGTGCTGTCGGCCGTCCCTTGCCAGATCGAGATGGTCGGCCAGGGACCCTTGTGCGGCGATGCCGTGGCCAGCAGGGCCTGAAGCCTGTCGGCCTCCGGCAGGCCGTGGCCGCGCATACGGTCGAAGGCTTCCGGTACGGTGGTCGCCACGCCATGCGGCAGGCCGGCGATGATGGCGCCGCCCGCGAAGATTTCGGGATAGGTGGCCAGCAGGGAGTTCGCCATCGCTCCGCCGGCGGACAGGCCTGTCACATAGACCCGGCGCGCATCGACCCCGTGATCGGCGATCATGGTCGCGATCATTTCCCGGATCGACAGCACTTCGCCGGATCCGCGCGTCACGTCGGGCTTCTGGAACCAGTCGAAGCAGAGATTGCCGTTGTTGCTGCGGCTCTGCTCCGGGTAGAGCACGGCAAAGCCGTAGTCCTCCGCCAGGGCCGACCAGCCGGAGCCACGGTCGTAACCGGCCGCGTTCTGCGTACATCCGTGCAGCACGACGACCAGCGGCAGCGCGCCTTTCGGCTTTGACGGTTTACTGTACCAGCCGGTCAGCTCGCCCGGATTGCTGCCGGCGCGCCCGAGCGGCTGCAAGCTGGATGTGGCCGGCCGAAAGCCTTCCGGACGGGCACGCAGGCGTGCCAGGCGCTCGATCGTGTCGGACAGTTTTCTCATGGTCGGTTTCTCATGGCCGTCTCCCGGCTCTGGGCCGGACCCCTGAATGTCGGGTGGCGCATGGTGCAGTGCACAACAGATGGGACGCCATCGTGGCGAGACAAGGGCCACGCGGCCAATCCGGCTTTATTTACGACAGTCCTAATATGTTGTCGACCGTGCGCAGGAAGATGCGCGCGCCCTGTTCGATCAGGATGTCAGGGAAATCATAATCGGGGTTATGGAGCGCGGGATGCGCCTCTCCGCTTCCCAGGAACAGCATGGCCGAGGGGCCGCAGGCGCCGAACCGGCCGAAGTCCTCCGACGCGCGGATCGGCAATCCTGTCGTGTCGTGCGCCATGCCCTCGTCGGCAAGCGCCTGCTCGAGATGCGCGACCGCTTCCGGCGCGTTGTCGCAGTGGTGATAGATATCCTCGTAACGATAGGACAGGTTCAGTCCTTCCTCGCCGGCCACCTGCGCGATCACCGCTTCGGCGCGGGCACAGAGATCCGCCATGCCGGCATCGGTCAGGGTGCGCAGGGTCGCCCAGATTTCGGCACGGCCGGGCGCAATGCTGAAGGCCGGCTCGCCGAGTACCGCATGGGTCAGCGTGACCATGGCGAAATCGTCTGCGGGAAAGCGCCCTGTCGTCAGGTTCGTCAGCTGGGGCATGAGACGCGCGAGCGCCTGCATGGGAGACAGGCCTGTCTCGGGCATGGACGCATGCGCCGTCTTGCCGTCGAGAAGTGCGCAGAGGCCGCGTGAGGCGCAGTTGACGGGCCCGGAGGCGAGCGCGACATGTCCGAGCGGCAGGCCCGGAAGATTGTGCAGCGAAAAGGAGAGTTCGGGGCGGATCTCGTCGAAAGCCGGATCGGCCATCACGGCGGCCGCACCGGCGCCGGTCTCCTCGGCCGGCTGGAACATCAGCACCACGCGTCCTCGCGAAGGTCGCCGCCGCGCAAGGCCGCGACCCAGCGCCGCGATGATCGCCATATGCCCGTCATGGCCGCAAAGATGCGCCTTGCCGGGCGTTCCGGAACGGTAGGCCGCTTCGGATATTTCGGGGATCGGAAGGGCATCGAGTTCGCAGCGGAACAGCAGCGTCGGCCCAGGCGCCTTTCCGGAAAAGACGGCCGCCACCCCGTGGCCGCCGAGACCGGTGAGGATGCGGTCCGGTTCGAGCACGGCGAGATGCGCCTGCACCCGCGCCGCCGTTTCCCGTTCCTCGCCCGAGAGTTCCGGATGCCGATGCAGGTCGTGCCGGAACGCCGTGAGGTCGGCCAGATCCGTGTGATCGAGAAACATGCTCATCCTTCCGCGCGAGTCGCAGTGGGATCTTATCGCGTGCAGGCGGCGCGGCAATGGTCAAGCTCGGGCAGACGATCACCCGAGATGGGCGCGTCCGAAGCGGGACGCAACGTCCGGAAGGTCTGTCTCGGCCGATGCGTCGGCGAAATCGTCGAGGATCGGGCAATCCGGACGGTGGTCTCCGTGACAATGGCTGGCCAGATGCCGCAGCGTTGCCGTCATCGCCGCAATGGCGGCCGCCTTGCGATCGAGTTCGGCAATATGCTCCAGCGCGATCGCCTTGACATCGCCGCTTGCCCGCCCGCGATCGTGCCAGAGGGCCAGCAGCGTCTTCATCTGGTCGACTGAGAAACCGAGGTCGCGGGCGCGGCGGATGAAGCGCAGCGTATGAAGATCCGCGTCCGTATAGGTGCGGTACTGCGCTTCGCTGCGATGGGCGGGCGAAATCAGGCCGATCTGCTCGTAATAGCGGATCATCTTGGAAGATACGCCGGTGGCTTTTGCGGCTTGGCCGATGTTCACGAGGGCGTCCTTTCCACAGAGGCGGGCGGAGAAAAACTGCGCAGGCGCAGCGCATTGCCGAGCACGAAGACGCTGGAGAGGCTCATGGCGCCGGCGGCCAGCACCGGCGACAGCAACGTGCCATTGACGGGATAGAGTAGGCCGGCTGCCACCGGTACGAGACCGATATTGTAGGCAAAGGCCCAGAACAGGTTCTGGCGGATGTTGCGGATCGTCGCCCGGCTGATGGCGATCGCGCGGGGCACGCCGGCGAGATCGCCGGACATCAGCACGACGTCGGCGCTTTCCATGGCGATATCGGTGCCCGTTCCGAGCGCAATTCCGATATCCGCCTCCGACAGAGCGGGCGCGTCGTTGATCCCGTCGCCCACGAAGGCGACACGGGCCTCGCGGCGCAGGGCCTGCACCGCAGCGACCTTGCCGCCGGGCAGAACATCGGCCACGACCGCGTCGATACCGAGCGAACGGGCGACGGCCGTGGCCGTGCGGCGGTTGTCGCCCGTGATCATCACGACCTTCAGGCCCGCCGCCTTCAGGGCCGCAACGGCGGAGGCGCTGCCTGGCTTGACCGGGTCCGAGACGGCCATCACGGCTGCAAGCCTGCCGCCGATCGCCGCATAGATCGGCGACGTTCCGGCATCGCCGAACGTGACCGCCTGCGCCTGATATTCGGAAACGTCGACGCCGACGTCGCGCATGGCGCGATCGGAGCCGATCAGCACGGCCTCTCCGTCGATCGTGCCCCTGACACCCGAGCCGGGAAGGGCCTCGAAATCGGTGACATCGGCCGGCACGAGGCCTTCCCGTTGCGCGGCGGAAACGATGGTCGCGGCGATCGGATGTTCCGAGCGGATCTCGAGACCGGCGACGCGTCGCAGCACGTCCGCGCGGTCAAAGCCCGGTGCCAGCACGAACGAGGTGAGCTCCGGCTTTCCCTGTGTGAGCGTTCCCGTCTTGTCGAAGGCGACGATTCCCACGTCGCGCAGACCTTGCAGGGCGTCGCCCCTGCGGAAGAGGATGCCGAGTTCGGCGGCGCGTCCGGTGCCGACCATGATCGAGGTCGGTGTCGCCAGACCCATGGCGCAGGGGCAGGCGATGATCAGGACGGCAACGGCGTTGATCATGGCGTGGCCGAGCACGGGCGCCGGTCCGAAGACGAGCCATGCCGTGAAGGTCAGCAGGGCGGCAGCGAGAACGGCGGGTACGAACCGCGCGGTGATCCGGTCCACCGTCGCCTGGATCGGCAGCTTTGCGCCCTGTGCCGTCTCCACCATGCGGATGATCTGGGACAGAAGCGTATCCGCACCCGTTTTCGTCACGCGGAAGGTGAAGGTTCCCGTGCCATTGATCGTGCCGCCAACGACGGCCGCGCCTTCGGCAATCGCAACGGGCAGGGGCTCGCCCGTGATCATCGACTGGTCGACCAGAGAGCGGCCTTCCTTGACCTCGCCATCGACGGGAATTTTTTCGCCGGGCCTGATCAGCACCCGGTCGCCCGGCTTCACTGTCCCGATCGGGATTTCCACGATGCCATCCGCGTGGATCACCCGTGCCGTTCTTGCCTGAAGGCCCATCAGCCGGCGGATCGCCTGACCGGTACGTCCTTTCGCCCGGGCTTCGAGCATCCGGCCGAGCAGGATCAGCGTGACGATCACGGCCGCCGCCTCGAAGTACACGTTGTCGGTGCCCGGCGGCAACGCGGTGGGCAGGAAGGTCGCGACGACCGAATAGGACCAGGCGGCCGTGGTGCCGAGCACGACAAGCGCATTCATGTCGGGTGCGAGACGCAGCAGGTTGGGCACGCCCTTGCGGAAGAAGGGAAGGCCGGGGCCGAATAGAACCAGCGTCGCCAGCACGAACTGCAGGCGGCGGCTTCCCGCCATCCCGAGCGTCGACAGCACCCCGTCATGGATGGCCGGCACGAGGTGCGAGCCCATCTCGAGAAGGAACAGCGGCAGCGTGAGCACCGCGGCCAGGAGGAACGCGCGGGCAAGCCGCCTTGCCTCACGCGTCTGGCGATCGCCGGCTTCGTCCACAGGGTCTGCGGCGTTTCCCTCTGCCGGGGACCGCAGATGATAGCCTGCCGTGTTCACGGCCGCCTCGATTGCGGCGATCTCCGTGCCCTCCAGCAGGCGGACGGTCGCTGTTTCCGTTGCGAGATTGACGTCTGCCGCCTGCACGCCGGGTACCGCGGCCAGGGCCTTCTCGACGCGGGCAACGCAGGAGGCACAGCTCATGCCTTCGATGGGAAATGCATGCGTGGCGAGCCGCGGTGCATACCCCGCGGCTTCGATCGCGGCGACCATGGCCGTCGGTGCGAGGTCGGCGGCATGCGTCACCGTCGCCCGTTCGGTTGCAAGGTTGACGCTGACCTCGATCACCCCGGGGACAGCGGCAAGAGCCTTCTCGACGCGCGCGACGCAGGAGGCGCAACTCATCCCCTCAACGGCAACGGTCGTCGTCGTGGAGGTGGTCACGGGCTTGTGGAGAGACGTATGCGCCGTCATCGGGAAGGCTCCCTGTTGTCATCTGCCGATATAGGTAGGCCTTCCCATCATGGGAAGGTCAAGGGCGTTGCACCGTGTTTGCCGGTGACCGGAAGCGGACGGACGCAGGGCGGAAACGCGCGGCTGGCGAAAGGACAGGCAAAAGCCCGCGGGGATCAGCGCGGCGCGCGAAGATGCGGGGTGTAGCCGGCCGCCGTGATGGCCTCGGCGATCTCGTGGGCGCTTGCGGCCGTTTCCACGTCCGCTGTCTTTGCGGCAAGATCGATGCGGATCGTGGCGCGGGCGTCCACGCGATGCACCGCGCCTTCGACCGTGCTCTTGCAGTGGCCGCAGGTCATGTCGGGAATATCAAACGCAATCATGGGGACGTCTCCTTTTCAGATACGTCCCCATGATAGGGCTTCCAACGATGGGAAGGTCAAGGCTGCATCGACTATCCGTCGAGCGTGTCGAGGAGGTCCTGTGCCCGACCGGCCGAGAGGCGGCGAACGTCGAGTTCGTCGCGGCGACCGGCAAGAAGATCGCTGGCAAGAATCCGGTCTGCGAGATCGGCCGGCAGCGAGAGAAGAACACGCGTCTCATCCGTGTGGATGCCGCCGAGGGACGAGCGCTTGCCCGTGATCATGCCGCCCGCCACCGTGTTGTTGGTGTCGGGGTCGATCAGGATGAACGCACCCGTCGTCCGGTTCTGCTCGTAGGCGTCGAACATGGCCTGCTCGTCGAAGGCGAGATGAACCTTGCCGATGGCGTTCATCGACAGCGCTTCGGACGGACCCCACTTGCCGCTCTTCAGATCGAGCTGGCTTACCGGCTCGACGCTGACGCGCTGGCGGCGAGAGCCGCTCTTCAGCCAGTAGCGCTTGTTCGGCTGGATCCCGTCCGGCTGCAGGGCCACGATCTGCGCATCGAAGGCAACCCCGGTCTGTGGCTGGCTGTCGATGGCGACGATCATGTCGCCACGCGAGACGTCTACCTGGCGGTCGAGCACGAGGGTGATCGCGTCGCCGGTGACCGCCGCATTGCGGACGAGGTCGAAGGTGACGATCTTGGTCACGTTGGCGACCATGCCGGAGGGAAGGATGACGACGCTGTCGCCCGGCTTGACCGAGCCGCCGGCAACGGTGCCCTGATAGCCCCGGAAGCTTTCGCCCGGGCGCGAGACGCGCTGGACCGGCAGGCGGAAGCCGGTCGTCTGGCCGGAGCGCACGGTGGCGAGCTCCAGAACCTCGACCAGCGTCGGACCTTCGTACCAGGGCATGGAGGCGCGACCGTCATAGACCACGTTCTCGCCTTTCAGCGCCGAAACCGGGATCGCCGTGACCTGGCGGACGCCGAGCGAAAGGGCGAGTTCCCGGAAGTCGTGGCTGATCGCATCGAAACGGACACGGTCATAGCCGGTCAGGTCGATCTTGTTGACGGCCAGCACGAATTGGCGAATGCCCATCAGCGTGGCGATCGTCGCATGGCGGCGTGTCTGCTCGAGCAGGCCGACGCGGGCATCGACCAGGAGGATGGCGAGGTCGGCAGTTGAGGCGCCGGTCGCCATGTTGCGCGTATACTGCTCGTGTCCGGGCGTGTCGGCCACGATGAAGGAGCGGTTCTCGGTCGCGAAATAGCGGTAGGCCACATCGATCGTGATGCCCTGTTCGCGCTCGGCCTGAAGACCGTCGAGGAGAAGCGCGAAATCCGGCAGGCCGAGGTCGTTCTGCTTGCCGCTGGAGTCGCGGGCCAGCGTCGCGGCCTGGTCTTCCTTGACCGCCTTGGTGTCCCAGAGCAGCCGACCGATCAGGGTGGACTTGCCGTCGTCGACGCTGCCGCAGGTGATGAGGCGCAATGGGCGACTGTCACGCGGGGCCCGGGCATCGGCTCCGGCGAAGGCCTTGACGTCGCCGGTCGTGCGCTGAGCATCCTGCAGGGTCGTGTGGCTGCCGGTGGAAGCGGAAACGGTCATCAGAAATATCCTTCGCGTTTTTTCTTCTCCATGGATCCGGACTGGTCCCGGTCAATGGCGCGGCCCTGGCGTTCGGAGACGGTCGCGGTCTCGAGTTCGGTGATGATGTCGTCCAGCGTCGTGGCACTGGAGCGGATGGCGCCCGTCAGGGGGAAACAGCCGAGCGTGCGGAAGCGGATCTGCTCCATGCGCTTGGCCTCGCCGGGCAGCAGCTCCAGCCGCGGATCCTCCGCGAGGATCATCATGCCGTCGCGCTCCACGATCGGGCGTTCCGCAGCGAAATAGAGCGGCACGATCGGGATTTCCTCGGCCTGGATGTAGCGCCAGATATCGACTTCGGTCCAGTTGGACAGCGGGAAGGCGCGAACGCTTTCTCCCTTGCGGATCATCCCGTTATAGACGTTCCAGAGTTCAGGACGCTGGTTGCGCGGATCCCAGCGATGATCGGGCGTGCGGAAGGAATAGATCCGCTCCTTGGCCCGGCTGGCTTCCTCGTCGCGCCGTGCGCCGCCGAAGGCCGCATCGAACCCGCCTGCATCCAGTGCCTGGCGCAGGCTTTCCGTCTTCATGATGTCGGTGTAGAGCGCGGAGCCGTGCGTGAAGGGCGTCACGTTCTCGGCCGCACCGCGCGGATTGATATGTTCGATCAGATCGAGGTCGTAGCGCTCGACGATCTCGTTGCGAAACGCGATCATCTCGGCAAATTTCCAGCCGGTGTTTACATGCAGCAGCGGAAACGGGACGCGGCCGGGATAGAATGCCTTGCGCGCAAGATGCAGGAGGACGGAGCTGTCCTTGCCGACCGAATAGAGCATGACCGGCTTCTCGAACTCGCCGGCCACTTCGCGGAAGATGTGGATGGCTTCGTTCTCGAGGGCCTTGAGATGCGGGTCGAGCGGGGGGCGGGCGCTCTGCGGATTGTGCAGTTCCGTTTCCGGAAGCGTCAGGGACATCGGGTCGTCTCCAGTCTTGTTCGGGCAGGGTCGGTCAGCGCGCGTCAGGCGGCGCTACCGGCCAAGGCCTTGGCATCGGGTATCGGCTGTGACGCGGCGTCCGCCACGTGCAGGCCGCATTCGCGGGTCTCGTCGTTTTCCCACCACCAGCGGCCGGCGCGCTCGGGTTCGCCGGGCTTGATCGCCCGCGTACAGGGCTCGCAGCCGATGGACGGGTAGCCGCGGGCATGCAGCGGATTGACAGGGATCGCTTCGGCCACGACATAGGCGCGGATCGTGTCGATGTCCCAGTCGGCCAGCGGATTGATCTTGATCAGGCCGCGGTCGAGATCGGCTTCGGCGAAGGGCGTGTCGGCGCGGTTTCCGGACTGACCGCGGCGCAGGCCGGTGATCCAGAACGTCGCTCCGGCAAGGGCGCGTGCGAGCGGCTTGACCTTGCGCACGCCGCAACAGGCGTGGCGCGCCTCGATGCTTTCGTAGAAACCGTTCAGGCCGTAGGTCGCGGCAAAGGCATCGACATCGGCCTGCTCCGGATGGAACCGCTTGATGAGGATCCCGTAGGTCTGTTCGGTGGTGTCGATCAGGGCCACCGTCTCGTTGAACAGCCGACCGGTCTCGAGCGTCGACACCTCGATGTCGAGCTTCGCCGTGCCGATGGCGGCCGTGATGACCTGATCCTCGATGCCGAGGCTGGTGGTAAACACGGCCCGGCCGTCGAGCGATGCGACCAGTGCCAGCCGCTCGCCGAGGGTGAGACATTCCAGCTGCCGGGCCAGCGCCGCGGCAGTTGTTTCAAGGGACATGGATGTCATGGGTTATCCTGTATGGTTCCCATCTTTATCGCAGCCATTCGTCATGAAAGACAGAAAAACGGATTTCCAATGATAGGCGATGGGAGCAAATATCACTCCGATCGCGGGGGATGTGGGAAAAGGCTGTTGCGTGGCCTTCGGCAGAGCGCGTCATCGATGGAGATGGGACGGGCTTGGCGCGATGCTTGGACAGAGCTTCAGACGGGCGCGTGGGTGCGGGAAGGATCGGGCCCTTGTCGCGCCGTTGGCAGCGCCTCTTCCCGCAGCGCCTCTTCCCAAGGTCCGCAAAATGATCCACGCTTGGACTGCGGCTTCTCCCGGGGGCGAAGGGCATGGCTTGACGATGGGGGATGCTTGATGACGCTGATCGGCTGCGGCCACATCTTTCACGGGCTGCCTTGCTGGCCGCCAAGCTGCAGCATCAGCGCGACGAGGCGGCTGTCCAGAGCCTGGGGCTCATTGGCGTCGCGGCGGCCATCGTCACCCTGCGAGGCGTCGTTCTCGCCGCCAACGACCCTTTTCTGTCGCATGACGGCGTTTCGATCTCGGCCTATAACCGGCTGCGGATCCAGTCGGCTTCCGCGGCTAAACTCCTGGATGCGGCGCTCGAGCGACTGGCGGCCGACGCTCTGCCTCTTGCGCCGATGTCGATCGCCGTGCCGGCTACAGAAAACGAGGCTTCCGTCGTGCTGCATGTCCTGCCGGTCAAGGGCCGTGCCCGCGACATTTTCGGTGCCACGACCGTTCTGGTGATCGTCACCGCGCTCGGGACGAAGACGCGACCGTCGGCGTCTCTGATCCGTGCCCTCTTCGATCTGACCCCCGCCGAAGCCCGCGTTGCCGAAGCGATCGTTGCGGGCCGCGACGAACTCGCGGCGTTGCAGGCGCTGGGCATCAGCTCGGGAACCGTGCGTACCCACGTCAAGTCCATCTTCCGGAAAACGGGCCTGAACAGCCGGCTCGAGCTTGTGCGCCTGCTCAGCACGATCGGACTGCCGGGATGACGCGTCTCACAAGCGGCGGTCGCTCGATGCCGCGCGTGGGTTGACCCACGGCTCCTGGTTCGAGCGGGGCAGAGGCTGCTTGCCGAGGATGTGGTCCGCGGCTTTTTCGCCGGTCATGATCGAGGGGCCGTTGAGGTTGCCATAGGTGACGTGCGGGAAGATCGAGCTGTCGGCCACGCGCAGGCCGTCGACCCCGATCACCCGGGTCTCGTGATCGACAACGGCGTTCGGGTCGTTGGCATCGCCCATGCGGCAGGTGCCGCAGGGGTGATAGGCGCTTTCCAGATGCTCGCGCAGGAACGCGTCGATCTCCGCGTCGCTGGCAACGCCTTCGCCGGGCTGGATCTCCGGACCGCGATAGGTGTCGAAGGCCGGCTGGCGGAAGATCTCGCGGGTCAGTCGCACGCAGTGGCGGAACTTCTCCCAATCCTCGGGGTGGCTCATGTAGTTGAAGCGGATCACGGGATCGGCTTTCGGGTCCGCGGACCTGAGCGTGACCGCGCCGCGCGATTTCGACAGGTTATAGCCGACGTGAACCTGGAAGCCGTGGCTCTTGGCGGCGGCCTTTCCGTCGTAGGAGATGGCCACCGGCAGGAAATGGTACTGAATGTCCGGCTGTTTCAATCCCGGTGCCGAGCGCAGAAAGGCGCAGGCCTCGAACTGGTTGGAGCTGCCGAGCCCCGTGCGCGTCATCAGCCATTGTGCGCCTGCGACACCCTGCCAGAACCAGGGCAGCCAGGAATAGAGCGAGACAGGTTTTGTCGAGACCTGCTGAAAGTAGAACTCCATGTGGTCCTGGAGATTGGCGCCAACCCCTGGTCGGTCTGCCTTCACCTCGATGCCCATCGACTGCAGATGCGCTGCGGGACCGATGCCCGAGAGCATCAGCAGCTTCGGCGAATTGAATGACGATGCGGAGATGATGATGTCGCGCTTTGCCTTGACGATCTCGATCGCGCCGCCGCGTTCGATCTCGACCCCGGTCGCGCGGCCGTTCTCGATGACGATGCGGCGCGCAAAGCCACGGACGAGGGAGACATTCGGCCGCTTCATGGCGGGGCGGAGATAGGCATTGGCCGCCGACCAGCGGCGTCCATTGTGGATCGTCTGCTCCATCAGGCCGAAGCCTTCCTGCTTGGAGCCGTTATAGTCTTCCGTCATCTCGAAACCGGCCTCGCTGCCGGCCTTGATGAAGGCGTGGAAGAGGGGATTCTTGACCGGCCCGCGCCGCACGTGAAGCGGACCGTCTGTGCCCCGCCACCCCTCTTCGCCGCCATGCGAATGTTCCATCCGCTTGAAATAGGGCAGCACGTCGGCGTAGGCCCAGCCGCGTGCGCCGAGCGCTTCCCAGCGATTGAAATCTTCCGCGTGGCCGCGCACGTAGACGAGCCCGTTGATCGAGGACGAGCCGCCGATCACCTTGCCGCGTGGCGCGCTGATGCGCCGATTGTTGAGGTTCGGCTCCGGCTCGGAATAATAGCCCCAATTGTACCGCTTCATGCTCATCGGCCAGGCAAGCGCCGCCGGCATCTGGATGAACGGCCCGATATCCGATCCTCCGGCCTCGATGACGATCACCGTGTTGCGGCCATCCTCGGAGAGACGGTAGGCAAGGGCCGAGCCGGCAGAGCCGGAGCCGACGATGATGAAGTCTGCGTCCATGATGATATCCTATCGCCTTGGGGAAAGACGGTCCGGCGAGTGCGCTGCCGGCAATGAAAGACCTCGCCGCCCAACGCTCCCGGAGTTGTGGTCGATGACTCGTTTTGCGGAGGGGACGAAACTCCGCCTTTCGAAGCGGTCCGGGACCGCTTCGACACCGACAGCCCTAGGCGCGATGGTTCCCACCATGATGTGGATCGCATCGTGACGGCCTTGACGGTCGTTGTCGTGCTCGAACGGGACGCCCATCAATAGGGCGCCTCGACCTTGCCCATCGCCACATAGACCGTCTTCAGCTCGGTATAATGCTGCAGGGCTTCCACCGAGTTCTCGCGGCCGAAGCCCGATTGCTTGGAACCGCCGAACGGAATTTCGACCGGGCAGAGATTGTAGGTGTTGATCCAGAGCGTGCCGGCTTCCAGCCGATCCACCACGCGGTGCGCACGGGCGATGTCGCGCGTGAAGACGCCGGCCGAAAGGCCGAATTCCGTCGCATTGGCGCGCCCGATCACCTCTTCCTCGTCATCGAAATCCAGCACGCACATGACCGGGCCGAAGATCTCCTCGCGCGCGATCGTCATCGTGTCCGTCACATCGGCAAAGACGGTCGGCTGGATGTAGGTGCCCTCGGTGGGAACGTCGTTGGGGATTGCGCCGCCCGTGACGAGGGTTGCGCCTTCCGCCTTGCCGGTCTCGATATAGGCAAGCACCTTGTCGCGCTGCAGCTTCGAGACCATCGGTCCAAGCTGTGTCTCCTCGCTCAGGGGGTCGCCGATCACGATCTTTTCGGTGCGGTCCCGAAGGCCCGCCAGGAAACGGTCCTTGATGCCGTTCTGAACGAAGACGCGCGTGCCATTGGAGCAGACCTGGCCCGTCGAATAGAAATTGCCGAGCATCGCGCCGCCGATCGCGCTGTCGAGATCGGCATCCTCGAACACGATCAGCGGTGACTTGCCGCCAAGCTCCATGGTGACATGCTTCAGCTGGCCCGCTGCTGCCGCTGCGACCTTGCGCCCCGTCGGCACCGAGCCGGTGAGCGACACTTTTCCCACATCCGGGTGGCCGACGAGCAGGGGCCCCGTATCCCGGTCGCCCTGTATGACATTGAAAAGCCCCTTGGGCAGGCCGGCCTCGATGAGGATTTCGGCGATCTTCAAGGCACCGAGCGGCGTGTTTTCGGACGGCTTGAACACCATGGCATTGCCGGAGACCAGGGCCGGCGCCGCCTTCCAGCAGGCGATCTGCTGCGGATAGTTCCAGGCGCCGATGCCGACGCAGACGCCGATGGGCACGCGCTTCGTGTAAGCGAAATCGGCCCCGAGCGGGATGTGCGCGCCATTGAGTGCCGCGGCCGCCACGCCGCCGAAGAACTCGAAGCTGTCGGCGCCCGAGGTGGGGTCCGCGACGAGCGTTTCCTGGATCGGCTTGCCGGTGTCGAGCGTTTCCAGCTCCGACAGTTCGCGGTTGCGCGCCCGCATGATGTCCGCGGCTTTCTTCAGGATGCGGCCGCGCGCCGTCGGGCTCATGGCCGCCCATTCCGGCTGGGCACGCTTTGCCGCGGCCACCGCCTGCTCGACGATGGCGGGCGTTGCGGCGTGAAGCCTCGCGATGACTTCGCCGGTGGCGGGGTAGAGGCTGTCGAACGGCGTGCCGGCGCTGTCCTCGACATAGGCGCCATCGATGAAGTGGGATGCGTTCGGCTGGGCTCTCATCGGGTTTCCTTCGCGTGTGGTCTCGGGGGCTCGGCTTCATTCGCCGCGCGGAAAGCGTTTCTGTTCTTCGAGCGTGTCGAGGTTCATGTGATTGCGCATGTAGCGCTCGGACGCCTTCTGCAGCGGCTGATGGTCCCAGGGGTAATAGGCGCCGTTGCGCAACGCCTCGTAGACCACCCAGCGCCGGGCCTGGCTCTCGCGCACGGCGGCATCGAAACGGGGCATGTCCCAACGGGCCTCGCGCATCTGGCGGAAGGCCTCCAGCGTGGCCGCGATGGCAGCGGTCGGCGGAGACGCTGCGAGATTGTCGAGCTCGAGCGGGTCGGCCTCGAGATCGTAAAGCTGGTCGGGATCATCCGCACAGTGGACATATTTCCACTTGCCCTCGCGGATGGCGACGAGCGGGGAGATCGATCCTTCCGCGGCATATTCCATCAGCACGGGCGAGACGCGCTCCCCCCCGTTGATAACGGGCAGCAGGCTTTCTCCATCCGTCCAGGGCATGATCTCGTCCATCGAGATGCCGGCAAGGTCGCAGAGCGTGGGGGTGACGTCGAGATTGGAGACGGGGCCTGCGTGCAGTCCGGGCGTCACGCCGGGTCCCGCGATCATCAGCGGCACGCGGGCCGATCCCTCGAAGAAGTTCATCTTGAACCACAGGCCGCGTTCGCCCAGCATGTCGCCATGGTCGGAGCAGAAAAGGATCAGCGTGTCGTCGAGCTGCCGTGTCCGCTCCAGCGTGTCGATGAGCCGCCCGACCTTCTCGTCGATATAGGAAATGTTGGCGAAGTAGGCCTGGCGGGAGCGTCGGATATCGCTCTCCGTCACCGTAAAGCTGTCATAGTCGCAGGCCGACATCAGCCGCTCGGCATGCGGGTCCTGCCGGTCGAGCATGCCGACCTCGGGCAGAAGGTGGTCGCAATCCGCGTAGAGATCCCAGAATTGCCGACGGGCCACATACGGATCGTGCGGATGGGTGAAGGAGGCCGCCACGCACCAGGGACGCCGGCCCGGTGCGCCCGCGTCGCGTGCAAGGTGATAGATCTTCTGTTCCGCGAGAAAGGCGACCTCGTCGTCATATTCCATCTGGTTGGTGATTTCGGCGACGCCCGCGCCGGTGACCGAACCGAGATTGTGGTACCACCAGTCGATACGCTCGCCCGGCTTGCGGTAGTCCGGCGTCCAGCCGAAATCCGCGGGATAGATGTCCGTCGTCAGGCGCTCCTCGAAGCCGTGCAGCTGATCCGGGCCGACGAAATGCATCTTGCCGGACAGAGCGGTGTAATAGCCAGCGCGTCGCAGATGATGGGCGAAGGTCGGGATGGAGGAGACGTATTCCGCCGCGTTGTCGTAGACGCCGGTGCGGCTTGGAAGCTGCCCGGCCATGAAAGACGCCCGGGCGGGCGCGCAGAGCGGCGACGACGTATAGTTGTTGACGAACCGGGCCGAGCGGGCCGCCAGGGCCTTGAGATGCGGTGCGTGCAGCCACGCCGCAGGCCCGTCCGGAAAAAGTTTCCCGTTGAGCTGGTCGACCATGATGATCAGGATGTTCGGCTTGCTGCTCTCGGCGGGGCTCACGCGGCGGCTCCATTTTCTCGGCGAAGGGCAATGCGGGCGAGTGCGGCATCGACGGTGTCCTCCGCCAACGCGATCGACCGCTCGGTTGTCAGCGGTGCGGCACCCAGTGCGCGGCGGATATAGAGCCCGTCGATCAGCGCGGCCGTCGCCTCGGCGATGCGGGCAGCCTCTGTCTTCGGACAGAGCTGCGACAGGCTGGCCGACAGGTTGGAGTGCAGCCGGCGGGCATAGAGCACCAGCAGTCGCCGGACGGCGTCCGAGCGCTGCGCCTCGCTGTAAAAGGCAAGCCAGGCCGCCACCGTTTCCGGCGCGAACTGCCCGGCATGAAAGCTGACGCGGATCAGGGCCGAAACGCGCGCGCGGGGATCTTCCACCTCGGCCAGCGCCGAGACCGTATCCCGCCGCAGGTCGCGCAGCAGCGAGCGCATGGTCTCGGTCAGAAGCTGGTCTTTGCTGCCGAAATAATGATGGGCAAGAGCGGGGGAGACGCCGGCGCGGCGGGCGATGTCCGACATGGTCACCGACAGCGTGCCCTGGTCTCCGATGGCGCTGATGGCAGCATCGACCAAGGCCTTTCGGCGCACCGGCTCCATTCCGACCTTCGGCATTCCGATCTCCCGTCGTCCGCCGCAGCTTGATTTTGGCAACGTAATGTCGGCAGACTAATTTTGATTGAGCCGTCAATCAAGAAAAAAGACGCGGGAAAGGGAGTTGTGCGCGGTGGGTTTTGCCGGCTTCCGGGCGCGTCAGGCGCGGCCGAAAGCCTCGGTCACCCTGACATCGCCGACATGCATGCCGTTCCAGTTGTGCATGGAGGTCGTCGCTTCCGCCAGCAACGCAGCCTCGATGTCAGGCTCGTCGCGGAAGAAGCGGGCGAGTGTCGCGGCGATCATGGATTCGGCGGCCCTGGTCGTGCCGTCCTCGCATTTCAGCGCAATGGCGATGCCCTGTTCCGGAAGGGTGGCGCAGAAGACGCCTTCAGCGCCGGTCTTGGCGAAGATCCGGCCCGGTGCGATCTGCATGAGACGGGTGCAGGCGCGTTTCGTTCCCGCGACGTAAAAGGGCTCGGCCATGCAGGCGTCGATCAGCCGGCGTGCCGCCTTCGCCCGCTCCGGCCCGAGGCCCGTGCCCGTCGTCATCTTCGCAAAGCCATGGGCAAGCCCCTTCAGGGGCACGGCATAGGTGGGAATGGCGCAGCCGTCGATGCCGCAATTGTCGTGTCCCAGGGCGGCGCCGGTCAGGCTTTCCATCGCGTCACGAATCTCGCGCTGGATGAAGTGATCGTAGGCGATATAGCCTTCCGGATCGACGCCGGCATGGCAGGCGGCGCAGATGAAGCCGGAATGCTTGCCTGAGCAGTTGTTGTGCAGGGCGTTCGGCTTGTCCATTGCCCGGACCTGGTCGATCAGGACCGGCTGGGCGAAGGACCAATGCGCGCCGCATTCGAGCGTCGAGACGTCGCGTCCGGCGAGCGCCAGCATATCGGCGGCAAGGGCTGCATGTTCCGGCTCTCCATTGTGGGAAGAGCAGGCCAGCGCCAGCATCCGCTGATCGAGTCCGTAGGCGTCGGCGGCGCCTGTTTCGATGAGGGGCAGGGCCTGCATGGCCTTGCAGGCCGAACGCGGAAAGATGGCGGCGTCGACGTCACCGAGGGAGAAGACGGTCCGGCCATTGCCGTCTACGGCAATGACCATGCCGCGGTGACGGCTTTCTACGAGGGCGCCGCGCGTCACTTCCACCAATATCGGGTTCGTCATGCCAAAACCTCTCTTCGTCGCTGTTGTCTATCACATTTCGGTGCGGGTCTTGCGAAGCCTGCCCGTCACGACGATCTCTGTCCCAGAAGACGCCGCCTGCTGACCCTGCCATAGCCGATCGCGCTTCGGCGTCAAACCCGGACATTGCATGAATCTGATCCGCATTCTCCTGCTTGCCATTCTGGTCATCTATCTTCTTCCGGCCCTCGCCTCTGCCGGACTGTGGTACGTCAAGGACAGGCCGGAGAGCTGGCGCAATGCCGACTGGTCGTCGTCCGGGGTTCTGCCGAAAGCGACGGCGGATAGGGAAGCCGCCATCTATGTGCTGTCGGCGGCCACCGGCGGCTTGAAGGGGGCGGTGGCAAGCCATTCCTGGATCGTCACCAAAGCGGCCGGCGATCGGGTCTACAACCGGTATGACAAGGTCGGTTGGGGCACGCCCATTCGGCGCAACATGCGCGAGGCCGACGGCGCCTGGTATTCCAACCGGCCGAACATCGTGGTGGCGATCACCGGGGCCGAGGCGGCGCGGCTTGTTCCAGAGGTCGAAGCGGCCATCCAGTCTTACCCCTACGCCAAGCCGGGCGCCTATCGCATCTGGCCGGGACCCAACTCCAACACCTTCGTCGCGCATGTTCTGCGCACCGTGCCGGACCTCGGGGCTGTTCTGCCGCCCGATGCGGTCGGACGCGACTATCTTCCGGACGGCAAGCTTTTTTCGATCGATGCCGATGGTCGCGATGTCCACGCGACACTCTACGGCCTTCTCGGCGTTTCCGCCGGCGTGCGCAGCGGGTTCGAGCTGCACTTTATGGGGCTCGTCGCCGGCATCGATGTCGCGCGGCCGGCGCTCAAGATCCCGGCCTTCGGGAGGCTGGGCATATGACCGAGCTTGGCGATCATGTGTCACCGATGATGCGCCGTTCGTAGGCGCGATCAGGGCCGGCGACCTCCGGCGGAGACAGGGGTCTCTGCACGCATAACCAGAAACGGAAAAAGGGCCGCGTTAGCGACCCTTTCCACGAAATACGGCCCGTAATCGGCCCGGACTGGCTGCTGGCTCAGTCCGTAGAAGGAAGGCTCAGAGCGAGGGCTGCCTCGTTTCCGCAACCATGCTTCCCGTGTCCGTTACGAGTACCGAAATCTCATTAGACATTGGACCACCTTCCTTTCATTACGTTGAACATGAGGAAAAGATAGGTGATTTTCGGCAAAGCGCAAGTCCTAGTCCGACAAAACTTCCGTCCGCGGGATCACGAAGAATAACGCATGACGCGCAGACCGTGAGGCGTGCGGAAAGCGGGTTCAGAGCGTCAGCACGATCTTTCCGATATGGTCGCTTTCCTCCATCAGGCGATGGGCTTCCGCGACATTTGCGAAGGGAAGAACGGCGCTCATGACCGGGGCGACGGTGCCTTCGTCGAGCAGCGGCCAGACATTGTCCTCCAGATCGTCGCGGATGGCTTCCTTTTCCGTCGCCGTGCGCGGACGCAGCGCCGACCCCATCACCCGCAGGCGCTTGGAGAGGATCGGCGCGATATTGGCGTTTTCTACCTTGGCGCCGCCGAGGAAGGCGATGATGGAGAGCCGTCCGTCGGTCGCCAAGCATTGCAGGTTGCGGTCCAGATAGGCGGCGCCGATCATGTCGAGGATGACATCGACGCCCCGCCCGCCGGTTTCCGACAGGATGATCTCCTGGAAATCCTCCTCCTTGTAGTTGATGGCCCTGACGGCGCCGAGCGACACGCAGGCCTCGCATTTCTGGGCGCTGCCGGCGGTCACGAACACCTGTGCCCCGAAGGCGCCGGCAAGCTGGATCGCCGTCGTGCCGATGCCGCTCGAGCCGCCGTGAATCAGGATGGATTCGCCTTCGACGAGATCGGCCATCTGGAACACGTTTGCCCAGACGGTGAAGAAGGTTTCCGGGAGGGCTGCGGCACGGGCGGCGTCGTAGCCGGTCGGCCAGCGCAGCGCCTGCGTCGCCGGCACGCTGCAGTATTCGGCATAGCCGCCGCCATTGGCAAGCGCCGTGATCCGATCCCCCAGGGAGAAGCCTTCTGCCCCGTCGCCGATCGCGACGATCTCGCCGGCGACTTCCAGCCCGAGGATGGGGCTTGCGCCGGATGGCGCCGGATAAAGCCCCTTGCGCTGCATGACATCCGGCCGATTGATGCCGGCGGCCTCTACGCGCACGAGAAGATGTCCGGCCTCGAGATCCGGAAGTGGACCTTTGGCAAGAACCATGGTTTCCGGCCCGCCATGCGAGGGCAGGTCGATGAATGTCATGTGTGTCGGCAGCGGCATGGGAGCTCCTGTGCTTCGTCGCAGCTAGAGCTAGGGCATTCACCGGCACGGTCAAAGGTGCATGGGCGAAGGCGGTGCGTGAACGCGGAGGGCGAACGCCGCCGGTCGGTGCGGCGACCGTCAGGCGGGCTCGTTTTCGCGGGCGGACATCATGTCCCGGAATGCGGCCCGCGACTGGCAGCGTTCGATCCAGTCCCGGACGCCCGGGTGCCTGTCGAACAGGGCCGTCTGGCTCTGGGCGTAACGAAACACTTCCGCCAGATTGAGGTCGGCCACCGTGAAGCGATCGCCGACGACGTAGGCGCGTCCCGCGAGGCGGGTTTCCAGCACGCCGAAGCGCGTTTCCAGGGCGTGCGTCGCGGCCTCGACGATGGCCCGGCCCCGTGCGGGTCCCTTCGGCTCGGCATCGTGGGCAAGCACGATCTTGACGGCGTGCGGCTCGACCTCGCTTGCAGCCCAGAGCGTCCAGTCGACGATTTCCGCGTCCTCCGTGGCATTGGCGGCGGCGAGCGGCCCACCATGCTTGCGGGCAAGGTAGAGGTTGTTAGCCAGCGATTCGCCCAGCACCAGCCCGTCATCCTCGATCGCGGGGATCGTGCCGCGGGGGTTGATGGCGAGATAGGCAGGCGACTGCGTGTTGAGCGGCGCCGTCTCCGACAACGGGTCGATCAGCCGCCGCGCCTGTATCACGGGGACGGACCGGAACGGCAGACCGAGTTCGCCCGCCATCCAGTAATTGCGCGATGCCCGCGATCGGTACACCCCGTAGATGGTCAGCATGATGCTCTCCGTTCCAGATCCAGCTTCCGATAGAACGCCCAGCCTGACGCGATTGGCCGGACGAGGGAAGGTGGCCCTGCTGATGCAAGACATGAAAATTGCTGATGGATCGTTCTAGACGCGCCGGTTTCCCGCTATCGTCAGATGGGCAAAGGCATCCGTCGCGCCGTCCACGAGGTCTGCGCTCGCTTTCTCCGTCCAGCGGTAGCCGAGGATGGCGTTCTCGACGTTCTCGAACAGATTGTTGGTGATGAGAGCCGTGCCCGCACCGTCTGCCACGGTCACGCCGCAGCCGAGCGGCGCGATGCGGACGATATTGCCGCTCACGGTAACGCTGCGCAGATAGGGCCCCCAGCCGATCATCAGGGCCCAGCGGGCCACCTTCTCGATGACGTTGCCGATCACCACCGTGTCGGCTTCGGCCGAAATCCCGTAGCCGAAGCCCGCGCCGTCGGACACATAGGGACCGGTGCCGTGAATGTTGCGGACGATGTTCTGCCCGACGGTCGCGAGCCGCCCGCCGGAATCAAAGTTGACGATCGCGATGCCGTTGGCCGCGGTGTCGACGATGTTGCCGGTGACGACGGCGCCTTCGAAACCGAACTCCGCATAGATTGCAGTCTCGCCGGAGCGCAGGCACTGGTTGGCAGAGATCAGCATGTTGCTGGCTGCATTGCCGCGGATGGCAGAGAGCGCGCAGTCGGAGATATGGTTGCCGGAGACGACGACGTCGCCCGCACGAAAGATGTTGATTCCATTGCCGTTTTGTCCCGTTCCGCCGCCCAGCGACGCGATACGGGCGATGCGGTTGCCTGAAACCAGCGTTCCGTCCGGCCCGGTGTCCGACCTGTGCACGAGGATCCCGCCATTGCCGCAGTCGGCGACGGTATTGCCGGTGATCGACAGGCCGGTGCTGTCGACGGCGAAGATGCCGACGCCTTGCGGGCCTGCAATGTCGTTCTCTTCGATGCGACCGCCGCACCGCTTCAGATGCAGGCCGTGACCGCGCGTCCGGCCGGAGACCGCGCAGTTCTCGATCGTCAGCCGCGCGATGCCGTCGAGATCCACGAGACCGCGGCCGAGGTCACCGGACAATGCCTCGGCGTCGAAGGTCAGGCCGGTCAGCGTCAGGCGGGCAAGGTTCGCCGCAGTGAGAATCGGACCTGCACCCGCGGCAACGAGGCGCGTGGCGCCCGGCGTGCCGGCAAGTGTGAGGCCGTCTGGAAGCGTGATGTCAGAGAGCCTGTAGTCGCCGGGAGGAAGCAGGACGGGCAAGCGTCGGTCGACGGCTTCGGACAGGAGGGCGCGGAAGGCCTTTGACTGGTCGGAGCGCGTGCCGGACCGGATGCCGAAGTCGCCCGCATCGAGCGCGCCGCGAAACCCGTCCGGCAGCGCGGCGGCGCTTGTCCACCGGGTTGCGAGCGCGAGCGGCAGGCCGGCAAGGGCGAAAATCAGGGTGCGGCGGGTGGTCATGGCTCGTCCGATGATCAGGGGGCGATTTGGGAGAGTGTTTAGGGAAGAATAACTTCTTTCCTTTAGCACTTTGTATCCAACAGCGCGCGCCAATGACTGGCGGGAGACGGCCTTGAGCAAAACGAACCTTCGCGGACGCAGCCCGATGTCCGACGGTCTTTCGGGCGACGACGATACGCAGCGCCTGATCGAGGCGACGCGCCGGCTCGCCAGCGAAGCGGCGCGTCTCTACGGCCCGCGAACCGACATCGCCGAACGCCATTATTGGCTCGAGACGATGGTCAACCACATCCCGGATTACATCTACGCCAAGGACCTGCAGGGCCGCTTTCTCCTCGCCAACGAGGCGACCGTTCGCGACAACGGTTTTTCCGAGATGCACGAGATCGTGGGTCTGACCGATTTCGACCTGCATGCAGAGGACATCGCTGCCCGGATCGCGGACGGGGAGCGGCAGGTCATTGCGAGCGGCGAGGCGATCATCGGTCTGGAGGAGCGGGCGGCCGTCGACAAGGGCAACGAACGCTGGCTGATGACGTCCAAGGTGCCGCTTCGCGACAAGCTCGGCCGGACGATCGGCACCGTGGGCGTGTCGCGCGACATCACCGACCGCAAGCGGGCCGAACAACTGATGATCGGGCAGACACGTGTCCTGGAGATGATTGCGAAGGACACACCGCTCGACGATCTCTTCCGCGAGCTCATCCTGATGATCGAGGCGCACGTGCCGGGTGTCCAGGGCGCCGTCTACATGCTGACGGAAGACGGGCAGCGACTGATGAAGGGCGTGGCCCCCGGGCTCGATCCGTCCTACACGGCAGCGATCGAAGGGTTTCCGATCGGCCCGAACAGCGGCTCCTGCGGCACGGCCGCCTATCTCGGCCAGCCGGTCTTCGTCGGCGACATCCTCACCGATCCGCTCTGGGCCGCCTATCTCGATATCGTCCAGCCCTTCGGATTTCGCGCCTGCTGGGCCGCGCCGCTCCTGTCGTTTCACGGCAAGGTTCTCGGCACCTTCGCGCTCTATGCCAAGACTCCCGGCCTTCCGGCGGACCCGGTCAGCGATCTGATCGCCATGGCGGCCCGTCTTGCAGCGATCGCCATCGAGCGGCGTGAGGCGGCCGAACGCATCCATTTCATGGCGCATCATGACGCCCTGACGGGGTTGCCCAATCGCAGCATGCTCGACGGCCATATGGAAAAGGCCATGACGGCCGCGCGCGAGACGGGCGAATGGATCGCGCTCGCCTTTCTGGATCTCGACAATTTCAAGCTGGTCAACGACAGCCTTGGACACAATGCCGGCGACGAACTTCTGCGCACCGTCGCGCAGCGCATGAGCCTCTGCGTGCGCAAGGGCGATATGATCATCCGCGTCGGGGGCGACGAGTTCATCATCCTGCTCACCGGCCTTCAGGCCGACCGGGAGTTGGTGCTGTCCCGTTTCGAAGGCATCCGCAGCGCGATCGCGCGTCCGATGACGCTGGCGGGACAGACCTTGCAGGTAACCTGCAGCATGGGCGTCGTCTGCTATCCGGAACAGGGCGAAAGCACGGGCGAACTGCTCGCCAATGCCGATGCCGCCATGTATCGCGCCAAGGCTTTCGGTCGGAACAACCTGAAGCTCTTCTCGTCGGAAATGGCAGATGCGGCCCGGGCGAAGCTGGTGCAGGTCGAAGCGCTTCGCCAGGCGCTGGAGCAGGGAGAATTCGTGCTGCACTACCAGCCGCAGCTCGACCTCGCCTCGGGCTGCGTCTTTGCGGCGGAAGCGCTGGTGCGCTGGAATCATCCCCGTCACGGCCTGATCTCGCCCGCCGACTTCGTACCGCTGGCCGAGGAAACCGGGCTGATCGTCGACATCGGCGAATGGGTGCTCGATGCCGCCTGCCGGCAGAACCGCGCCTGGCAGGATGCCGGGCTGCCCAGTCTCATCGTAAGCGTCAACGTCTCGGCGCGCCAGTTTGCCGAAAAGGCCTGGGTCTCCCGCGTTGCCCGAACGCTTGCCGACACCGGGCTCGATCCGCAGTTCCTGGAACTCGAGCTGACCGAAAGCCTGATCATGCAGGACGTGCCCCAAGCGATCGCCACCATGCACGAGCTGGAAGCGCTCGGCGTGCGCCTCGCCATCGACGATTTCGGGACAGGCTATTCCAGCCTGAGCGCGCTCAAGCGCTTTCCCGTCAGCCGCCTGAAGATCGATCGGTCCTTCGTCAAAGACATTCCAGGCGACGAGGACGACATGGCGATCACCGCCGCCATCATCTCGCTGGCGCAGAAGCTCAAACTCGATGTGATCGCCGAAGGCGTAGAGACGCAGGAGCAGCTCGATTTCCTGCGCGAGTCCGGCTGCAACGAAATCCAGGGCTATTGGGTCAGCCGGCCGCTGCCGCCGCTCGCCTTCGTCTCGCAGTTTGCCCCGGGCCTCGCGCTGGAAGCCATGAGCGCCTGAGACGCGGTCCCGTCCGTGCGGACCCCGTGATCCAGCGGCGGCTGCGCCGACGGCGTGTGGCAAGCCTCGCGCCAGCACCTGTCTGCCATAAGGGCGGCAACCGCCGGCAGCGGATGGATGCAAAGTTGCAACGGTCGTCAAAAACCCTGCAGCCCCTGCTTTTCCTCCGTTTGTCGCGCGCTAGCTTGCTGTTGTGCTCGTTGAAGCCGAAGACGCCGTACCGTTCTCCCAGCGGCCGTGCGCGCTCGGCCAAACGGACCATGATCATTGCGTCAACCGGAAGTCCGCCCCATGAGCCCGCTCAAGCCCCCGATGTCCCCCCTGTCGCGCCGGCAGTTCCTGAACCTGACCGGCGTGGCGGCTGCGACAGCCGCGCTGTCGTCCTGCAACTACACGTCCAACACCGCCAGCTTCAACGCCGAGACCCGGCCGTATTTCCGGAACCCGGAGTTCGACAACCGCTTCGCTCCGGCAAACGGCAGCTATCCCGTCTACGGGCAGCCCCAGAACGCCGCATACATGACGGGTCTGCCGCCGCAGTCCGCCTATGCCGCCAGCATCTACGGCCCCGTGGTCGACGGCGGCTTTGCCATTCCCGCCGTGCCCTATCAGGAGATCGATCCGCGGTTCTACCGCCAGGAGGTTGCCGATCCCTTCGGTGAAGCTCCCGGCACGATCATCGTGGACACCCAGGACCGGTTTCTCTACCTGACCGAGCCGGGCGGCCGCGCGATGCGCTACGGCGTCGGTATCGGGCGCGAAGGTTTCGCCTGGTCCGGCCGCGGCGTGATTCAGTGGAAGCAGAAATGGCCGCGCTGGAAGCCGCCGAACGAAATGGTCGCGCGCCAGCCGCATCTGGCCGCCTATTCGATAGAGAACGGCGGCATGGAGCCCGGCTTGTCCAATCCGCTCGGCGCGCGCGCCATGTACATCTTCAAGGATGGGCAGGATACGCTCTATCGCCTTCACGGTTCGCCGGAATGGCAATCGATCGGCAAGGCCGTTTCCTCCGGCTGCGTACGCCTGATCAATCAGGATGTGATCGATCTCTACGATCGCGTCCGGACGAAATCGCCGATCCTCGTCGTCTGATCGCCGACGACACACGGCAGACGATCGACCGGCGGTCTCCGCCGGTCCTTTCCGCGCCATTCGTCTCTGTCATCAGGTCCGGCATGAGCTCGGGGCTCAGTGCCGGCCCGTCTCGATGATGTCCGCCAGCGCCTTTAGATTGTCCGACGTCAGAGGCTTTTCGAAATAGCGTTTCACGAAGTCATACTGGAGCGCCTTGTTCCGGTCCGTGCCGAGATGCGAGCTCGTCAGCATCACTACGAGGGGCGCTTGCCCGCCGCAGGGGCGGACGAAGTCGCGGGCAAAGGTTTCCAGGAATTCGAAGCCGTTCATGACCGGCATGTTGATGTCGAGAATGATCGCATCCGGCTGCTCCTGCTGCAGCATCTCCAGTCCCTCGCGGCCGTTGGAGGCCTGCACGACCTTGATGGACGGGTCGAAGCGCTGGATCGTATAGCCGCAGATGAAAAGATCCGTCTCATCGTCGTCGATGATCAGGAGGGAGCCTATGGTCATGCATCATACCTCTGGGGTAATCGTATGACAAATCGACTGCCTTTGTCGAGCCGAACATACGTTACGGTACCACCAAGATGCTCGGCGCTCTTTCTCACGATGTAAAGACCGAGACCGCTGCCGTCCGACCGGGCAGGATGGAAGCGCTTGAACATCTGGAACAGGCTGCCCTCGTCACCGGGGTCGAGCCCGAGGCCGTTGTCGGAAATGCGCAATTCCAGAACCCCGTCTCCGGTGATGGCGGCATCGATCGTCACGTTGCGCACCGCCTCCTCGGGATCAGCATATTTGATGGCGTTTGAGACGAGATTGTCGAGGATCATCCGCAGACGGGCGGGCTTCGTTCGAAGGGTGAGGTCCGCCGCGACGTCGACCGTGAAGGAGACCTGTCGTGCAGGGTCGATGAAACGCAGGCGCTCGATCGTTTCCTCGATGGCGGCGAGGAGGGGGATCGTCGTCATGGGCTCGTCCAGCAGGCGGCTGCGTTTCAGCTGGATGATGTTCTCGATCAGCCCGTCGAGTTTTTGAAGCCCGCGCTCGAGCCGCTCGACAACGGGCGCCATCTGCGTCGTTGAGGCTTTGAGACCGATCATGTCCCGCATGATGGTCGTCAGGCCGATGGAGGATGCGATCGGCGCGCGCAGATCGTGCGAGGTGCGGTAGGCGAACTCCTCAAGCTCGGCATTGGCTTCGAGAATTTCCTGTTCGTGCCGCTTTCGCTGGGAGATGTCGCGGACGATGCCGCTGTAGAGGACGGCGCGATCAAGCTCGATCCGGGCGACGGAGAGATCGAGCGGGAAACGGATGCCGCTGCGGCGCTTGCCTTCGATTTCCCGCGCCCTTCCGGCGATGTCCCCAACTCCAGGTTCAGCTCCGGCATCCTCGGGTTTTCCCGCCGGGGGCAGGAAACCGGGAATAAGAGTGCGGACGTCATGACCGAGCATCTCCACGGCGCGGTAGCCGAAAATCGCTTCCATCGCATGGTTGGTGGACAGGATCCTGCCGGCTGCATCGACGGTGACGATCCCGTCCGCGGCGGTATCGATGACGGCGCTGAGGCGCTCCTCGCTTTCGCGCAGCTTGAGGGCCGTCTCGCGATAGCTCTGTGCCTTGCGGAAGGCGTAGACGATGAGGCCGGCATAGACCATGCCGGAGACGACCAGAAGTCCGGCAAGAATGGCCTGGGAGGCCGGCCTGCCGTCGGAATCGATGCTGATCGTCGGGCTGGTCCCCTCGAACGCATCCTGCAGGTCGAGCAGGGTGAGAAGCAGGAGAAGCAGGTAGCTGGCCGCACCGAGCGTGGCGGCGATGGTCGAGGCGTCGTAGTGGAGCTCCTCGACCCGCAGGAAAATCAGGGGCAGGGCGAGAGCCGCGAAACAGAGCGCGGTGTGCGGCGACATATGGCCATAGCGCGGCCAATCGCTTTCCGTCGCCAGCTGCAAACCGTAGCCGAGCAGCGTCGCCGCCGCCGTCATGAAGACGGTGGCCGCCAGCGCGATGCGCAGGAGCGTCGGTTTGCCGGTCAAGGCGCTGACGAGTATGCAGACGCCGAGCAGGGCGAAGGAGAGCGCCGTTCCGCTGGCGAGATGGCCGGGATAAGGCGCCGTCTGGCGGAAGGGGTCGATCGTCAACCTATCGAGAGGGTGCATCGTGAAGAGAACCGGCTCCAGCAGGAAGGCGAGGCCGATCAGCATCACGACAACGGACAGGACCGTCGCGGTGCGGTTTGCCTCGTGGAGGAGGGCCGCAAAGGCAAGGCCGCTCAAGACGAAGCTGGCGGCGGTGTTGAACTGCATGCGGAAGAGAACCGGCAAGGCATCGGCGAGGGAGCCGACTTTCAGAAGCCAGAGCGCGCTGATGCCGATGCCGACGAGCATGCTGAACCCGGCGGCGCCCATGCCGGCGGCGTGCCAGCGCAGGCTGCGGGGCGGCGCTGCGCCTGCAGGCCGGGAGCGCTGATGGAGGTCGGCGCCTACGAGATCGGATCGATCACGCCCGCCGACGGCTTCGTGCATCCCGTCCGCTCGAAGCGTCCCGCGTTCTTCCCCTGCCTGTGCGCGAACCATCCCCCCAGGTCATCCCCCGCTTCGCTTTGGTCCACAGAGAACACGCGCCGAGCAGGCCGTCAACGCCCGCAGCGCAGGTGCTTTTCGGCGCAGGTGGTTTTTAGGGCAGGTGTTTTTCGGGGCAGGTGCCGGAATGGCGGGCGGGGAGGCGTCAGCCGACGATCAGAGGATTTTTCGGCTGCGAGAGGCGCTCGGTCAGCGCGTCCAGGACGGCCTTGAGCGCGTGGGCCTCGTCGTTGCTGCACCCGATCGCGCTGCCGATCGCGGTCTGGACATGGCCGGCCTCCGCCTGAAGCGCCTCGCCCTTTTCCGTCAGTGCGATGTTGACCTGCCGTTCGTCCTTGCGGTCGCGCGTCCGGCTGACGAAGCCGGCGGCATCGAGCCGCTTGAGAAGCGGCGAGAGCGTGCCGGAATCCAGCCCCAGCTGGTCCCCGATCTGCTTGACGGTCATGACCCTGTGTTCCCAAAGCGCCAGAAGCACGAGGTATTGCGGATAGGTCAGGCCGAAGCGGTCGAGCAGCGGTTTGTAGGTCCGGTTGAAGGCGTGGGACAGCGAATAGACCGCAAAGCACAGCTGGTCCTCGAGCGGCAGCGGAATGCTCAGCGAAACCGCCCGTGCTGTCGTCTCGGTCCGATCTGCCCTTCGCTTTGTCATGGCACGATCTTACGCCTTCCGACGCAAAAATGCAATTTGCAAAATTGAGTTGCGTGCAATTGAATCGTGCGTTATAAAGGTCTCGAAGACGGACGTTCTTCTTCACGAAACGCGTCGAAAGCGACGACAGGAGACACCAATGGCTATTCTCTACACCACCAAAGCTTCTGCCACCGGCGGCCGTGCAGGCCGTGCCGTGTCCGAAAACGGCGTGCTCGACGTCGTTCTGACCGTTCCGAAGGAACTTGGCGGCGACGGCGCCACGGGCACGAACCCCGAGCAGCTTTTCGCTGCCGGTTACTCTGCCTGCTTCCTCGGTGCGCTGAAGAATGTTGCAGGCAAGGAAAAGATCAAGGTTCCGGAAGAAACGAAGGTCACCGCGACCGTCGGCATCGGCCCGCGCGATGACGGCACCGGCTTCGGCATCGATGTCTCTCTGCTCGTCGATATCCCCGGCCTGGACCGCGAAACCGCCGAACGGCTTGTGGCTGCCGCGCATATCGTCTGCCCTTACAGCCACGCCATGCGCACCTCGACCGAAGTTCCGGTCAAGGTTGCCTGATCGACGATCTGCACAAGCGATCGATCGCTTGTTCAACCGACCGAGGCAACAGGCTTCGGATGGGAAGGGTGGAGACGGTGCGTCCGTCTCCACCCTTTTTTGCGTTAGGCTTTTTTGCGTTAGGCCTCTTTTCCCGTCATGCGTGCGCATTTGATCAAGACAGGGAAGAATGTCATCATGGCATCAGGAGACATGGCGAAGGGAGGGGAGCAGATGTCGGACGAGCATGGCAAGTTTATCTGGGCGGAACTGATGACGACCGATCCGTTGGCGGCAGGCGCGTTCTACCGCGCGGTCGTCGGCTGGACGACCGTCGAGATGGCGGATTACGATTACACGGTCTTCGAGGCGGCCCGGCCGGACGGCGAGGGGCGGGCCGGCGTTGCCGGGATGATGCGCATTCCGCCGGAATTGCTGGCCGAGCACGTGCCGCCGAACTGGACGGCCTATGTGTCCGTGTCCGATTGCGATGCCACGGTGGCACGCGTAGCGGCCTTGGGCGGCACGGTCCGGCGCCCGCCGGAAGACATTCCGGCGATCGGACGCTTCGCTGTCGTCGCCGATCCGCACGGGGCTGTGCTCTGCATCATGACGCCTCTGCCGATGGACACTCCGCCGCGGTCTGTCCCGGCCATGACGCCCGGACAGTTCGGCTGGTACGAACTCCATACCGACGATGTCGATGCGGCGTTCGCTTTCTATTCGCAGGTGTTCGGCTGGTCGCTCGATCACGATATGGATATGGGCGACTTCGGCGTCTACCGGATCTTCGCCCATGACGGTCAGGCCGTCGGCGGCATGATGAAGCGCATGCCGCAGATGTCGAATGCGCATTGGGCCTGCTACATCACGGTCGCGCGGCTCGATGACGCCGTGTCCCGGCTCGTGACCGGCGGCGGAAGCGTCCTCAACGGCCCGATGGAGGTTCCAGGCCCGGCCTATATCGTCAACGCTATCGATCCGCAGGGCGCGTTCATCTCCCTGCTAGCGACCGAACGGTGAGAAGAGAGGGGTTCTGCCTCCGCAAGCGGCCGGTGTTAGGGCCGTTTCTTCACTGCGAGAAGCCATGATCGTGGTCGGGGAGGATGTTCGGAAGGATCGTCAGGAATGGGATCCCGAAAGCATCCCGTCCGGACCCTTGCGGCCTTCGTTCAGCAAAGCTTGCAGCAAGGCCTGGATATCGGCGGGGTCGGGACCAAGGATGTAGGGACGGGGGCCCTCCGAGGGAAGCAGCGTGTCGACCACGATGAAGATGTAGGGCAACCGCAATTCTTCAAACGCGTCGAGCAGGTCGATCAGTCGGTCGTCAACCAGGGCGATATCCACAAGCACGCCGGCCCAGTCGCGGGCTCTGCCAAGGTCGATGGCGTCCGGCGCGGTCGGCCCCTCGAGCATGATCTCTGCGGCCTGCCAGGCGAGGCGTGTCGTTTCCAGCAGCGTCTGGGGATCACCGATGACGAGAACCTTGAACTGGGGCACGGTCGATCCACTCGGTAAGGCGCCCAGGTTTGGCGCATCACGCGCCTGTCCTCCGGCATCGGCCGCAAAGCCGACGATGCGCCGTTGCATCGTCCGGTCATCGGCCCGCAGCCCTTAGACGGAAATTCCCCCAGGGTCGAGGCATGCGACACCCGTTGCGACGGGCGCACGCGAAGGCGTCCGTCGGTGCGGCATGTTTGCATCGCTGCGGACAGGTGAAAGGCGGGTCGCGCCGTTTAGCGGAGCTCTTCGCCGAGGTCGCGGGCCAGATGCTGCCGGGCACGGCTGACACGGCTCTTCATGGTCCCAAGCGCACAGTCGCAACGTGCAGCGGCCGATTCGTAGCTGATCCCGTCGATGAAGATATACTGGATCGCCGTCCGATAATGCACGGGCAGGCGCATGACGGCCCGCTCGAGTTCATGACCCCGAACCGACCATTCCTGCGTCGCGGCGACCGACGAGCGATCCGCAACACAATCGTCGAAGCCGACATGCTCCCGCTTGGAAACGCCGAAACGCGTGCAGAAGGTGTTGCGCATGATGGTGAACATCCACGACTTCAGCCGTGTTCCCGGCTCGAACTTGTCGATGTTGGCAAGACTCTTGGCAAGCGTCTCCTGCACCAGATCCTCAATGTCCGTTTCAGACCGATAGAAGCGCGAGGCAAAGGCGCGCAGTGCCGGAATGAGTGCGACGACGTCCTGTTGAAGACCGCTCGTCTGGATTTTCCGATCCATGTTTTTCCCTCCTGACAATGCGTTACCAATCAGCCCGCCGAAGGTTCGTTCCCCCGTTTAGGCGCGATCCAGCCGCTTTTTGAAAAGAATTCGTCTTTTTGTATTTGTCTCAGATTGAATGTAAAAAATGACACAACCGGTAAATGCTGATTTGCATCCCTGTGACGGACGTCGTGAGCACCGTTAGGAAGGTTGGAAACAGCCATGCCGTTTCTTCCAAGGGAACCGAGATCTCCTGGTTTGGTTGACCCTTGGAATGCGCAAAGCGCATGCGCCACGATCAGCCTGCCCTGCACACGAAAAGGGGCACGACAAGCACAGGAAACGTCATGACAGACGAGAACAGCCGGACCCCCAACGAAACATCGACGGAGCGCGACGGCAGCCGCACGGTCACGCGCCGCGCCGTCATGGGTGCGACCGGAGCGGTTCTGGCCGGTGCGGCGATGACCTCCGCGGCCGCTGCGCAAACGACAACGAAGGCCGCCACATCCGAGGCTGCGCCCGCAAAGCTGGTCGATCCGCGTACGGCCTATCCCAAGCCGCCGTTTCCGTCTCAGGAACAGCCTTTTCCCGGCCTCGCCTCCAAGATGGACCCCCGGCCGGATCATGGTGAGACGAGCTACAAGGGCAGCGGTCGGCTGGCCGGACGAAAGGCCCTGATCACCGGCGGCGACAGCGGCATGGGGCGGGCCGCGGCGATCGCCTATGCGCGCGAGGGCGCAGACGTGGCCATCAGCTATCTGCCGGATGAGGAGCCGGACGCGCAGGAGGTGATCGCGCTGATCGAAAAAGAGGGCCGGAAGGCCGTGGCGCTTCCCGGCGACATCCGCGACGAGGCCCTCTGCCGGCGGATCGTCGAGGATGCGGTCCGCGAACTTGGCGGACTGGATATTCTCGTCAACAATGCCAGCCGCCAGCAGCAGCGTCCCTCGATCGCGGATCTTTCGACCGAGGATTTCGACGCGACGATGAAGACCAATCTCTATGCCATGTTCTGGCTGACCAAGGCCGCGCTGCCGCACCTGCCGCCGGGCGCGACGATCATCCAGACGACGTCGGAGCAGGCCTATGATCCTTCGGAAAACCTGGTCGACTACGCCATGACCAAAGCCGGCATGATGAGCTTTACCAAGTCGATGGCCAAGCAGCTTGCGCCCAAGGGTATCCGCGTCAACGGCGTCGCGCCGGGCCCGATCTGGACGCCGCTTCAGGTCAGTGGCGGAGCAACGCAGGAAAAGCTCGTGACGTTCGGGGGCGACACGCCGCTTGCCCGTCCGGGACAGCCTGCAGAGCTTGCCTCGATCTACGTCCAGCTTGCGGCAGCCGATGCAAGCTATGCGACCGGACAGGTTTACGGCGCCGCCGGCGGTAGCGGCCAGCCCTGATCGGGCATCGGCGCGACAGGGTCGTGCCGCGCATTGCGCCCTTCCCGGAGCAGCGGGGAGGGCGGCGCGGCAAACGGGCCTTGGCAAGACGGTCTCACCTTCGATGCTTCTCCTGTGTATGCTGTCGCGAAACGGGGTGCGAGACCAACGACATGCCTGCAATTGGTGCCATCTGGCGCGCGGAGATCGACGCCGTCGAATTTCATGTCGATGGCGGCTACCGTTTCGTCGTGCATCGCAACGTATTCCGCACGCTGCGCGGATCGCCGGCAGCCGGGGAAGTCTGCGTCGCATTTACCGAGGCGCACGGGGAGGCGTTCCTTGCGGCCGCTCAGGCGCGCATCGCGTCCGACGAATCCGAAACAACACGCGCGTTCCATCTCAACAGCCGGCAGGTTCGACGCGCTATGACCGGCACCTCGAACCGGACTGCGATTCTCAGAGAACCTGGGCCGCGCTGATCGACGAGACGAACTGGCGGGTGCGCTGGTGCTGCGGCGTGTCGAAGATGGTTCGCGCCGGTCCCGCTTCGACGATATCGCCGGCCTGCAGGAAGATGACCTGGTCGGCCAGTCGCGAGGCGAGACGCAGATCATGCGTTGCCATGACCATGGTGGTGCCTTCGCGGGCCAGCGCTCCCAGCACGTCCACCACTTCGGCCGCAAGCTCGGGGTCCAGAGCCGAAGTCGGCTCGTCGCAGAGCAGGACGCGCGGCGAGGGGGCCAGCGCCCGGGCGATCGCCACCCGCTGTTGCTGCCCGCCCGAAAGCGTTGCCGGCCATGCCGTGGCCTTTTCCGCCATGCCGACCTTCGTCAGCAGTTCCATCGCGCGGGCGCGGGCCTTTTCGGCCGGCCATTTGAGAACGGTGGTGAGGCTTTCCATCACGTTCTCGATCGCCGTGCGATGCGGGAAGAGCTGAAAGTTCTGAAACACCATGCCCGTCTGCTGACGAATTTTCTGGATGTCGTGCCAGCCTGGCTTCCTGCCCGTCTCGAAACGCGTCTCCTCGCTGCCGATGCGGATCGTGCCGGCGCTCGGGATTTCGAGCAGGTTGATGCAGCGCAGCAGGGTGCTCTTGCCGCCGCCCGAGGGGCCGATCAGCGCGGTCACGCTGCCTTCGGGGATCGTGAGGTTGATGTCCTTCAGGATGACGGCATCGCCGAAGCGCTTTTCGATATGGCGAAGCTCGATCATCGATTGGACTCCATCATGCCGCCATAGCGCGCGAACCGCCGCTCCAGCCGGACCTGCAGCGAGGACAGAACGGAGCTGAGCGCGAGGTAGATCAACGCCGCCTCGATGTAGAGGATCAAAGGTTCATAGGTCGTGGCAACGATGCGCTGAGCCGACTGGAACAGCTCGGGAACGGTAATGGCCGCCGCGAGCGAGGTATCCTTCACCAGCGAGATGAAGGTGTTGGACAGCGGCGGCACCGCCACGCGCGCCGCCTGGGGCAGGATGGTGCGCCGCATCGCTTGGCTCCAGGTCATGCCGATCGAATAGGCGGCTTCCCACTGGCCCTTCGGGACCGAAGAGAGGACGGCACGGATGATTTCGGAGCTGTAGGCGCCGACATTCAGCGTAAAGCCGATCAGCGCCGCGGGAAAGGCATCGAGAAGAATGCCGATGCTCGGCAGGCCGTAGAAGATCACGAACAGCTGAACGAGAAGCGGCGTCCCGCGGATGACCCAGACGTAGAAGCGCGCGATCAGGGCGAGCGGCATCGGCGCGAACAGGCGCGTCACCGCCGTGACCAGCCCGAGGATCGCGCCGAGGAAAAAGGACAGAAGCGTGAGCGGGACCGTAAACTTCGCGCCCGCCCACAGGAGCGTGGGAAGCGAGTCGATCATGAGTTGCAGCCAGTGCGGCACGGTATTTCCTCAATTGCTCGGTACCGGAATAAAGCATGTCCGGTGAACGTCAGTCCACCGGACATGTCATCCGTCTGTCAAAGGTCAGTGCCGGCCGGCGAAGCAGGGCGCCTTGCCGGGAAGCAGGCGATCAGCGCGAGACGTCCTGACCGAAATAGGTGTCGGAGATCGTCTTGTACGTGCCATCGGCCTTGATCTCGGCCAGAGCCTTGTTGATCGCGGCAAGGAGTTCCGGCTCTCCCTTGCGGATGATGATGCCGGAATAATCGGCATTGTCCTGCTCCGCGGCAATCTTCACCGGCGCATCGGGCTTCTGCTTCTTGAAGTCGAGGAAGGACAGGCTGTCGTTGACCGTCGCGTCGGCCCTGCGGGTCAGGACGAGCTGGATCGACTGGTCGAAACCATCCGTGCCAACCAGTTCGGCGCCGGCGCTCTGGGCGATCTTGCCGAAATTGCTGCTCAGCGACTGTGCCGACGTCTTGCCCTTGAGGTCGGCAAAGCCCTTGATGTCGTCATTGTCCTGCCGGACGATCAGCACGGCCTTGGAGGCGATATAGGGCTCGGAGAAATCGTATTTCTGCTTGCGTGCCTCGGTGATGCCGACCTGGTTGATGACGGCGTCATAGCGGCCCGCGTCGATGCCGGCGATCAGCCCGTCCCACTTGCCCTCGATGAACTGCGCCTTGACGCCCAGCTTGGCGGCCACGGCCTCGCCGATCTCCACGTCGAAGCCCACCAGCTTGCCCTCGGCATTGTGGAAGGTGAACGGCGCGTAGGTACCTTCCGTGCCGATCTTCAGCACGCCGGCCTTCTGAATGGCCGACAGGTTCTCGCCGGCCAGCGCCGGGGCGATCGCGGCGGCGTGGAGGATGGCGGCGGTGGCGATGGTCTTGAGCCAGTTCATGATGTCTGCGTCCTTCTGAAGCGATGTCGGTCGTCTCGGCACGGCGGCCGGTCGAGCTCTGTCATCGCAGGAAATAGGCGCGAAGGATTGAAAGAAAACTGCGAATGAAACCGGCAAATGCGAAAATCTTGCTCTTTCCGCCTGCCGAGCCGACAGGCAGATCGCGAAGTCTCGCTAGGTCGCTATGTTAGGCAAACCTTTCTTTACGTTTATGTCGGATTCTAACACTTCACCGGGCTACCGTGGCCGGGCAGCACTTCGGAGATGGCCATGCGCCGCTTGTCTCAGTCCCTCGGCTTCGATGCGAAGTCGGTTCTTCACGCGATCAGTCAGTCCCAGGCGATCATCGAGTTCGACCTGACCGGCAAGGTTCTCACCGCCAACGACAATTTCTGTCAGGCCCTGGGCTATAGCCTTTCCGAAATCGTCGGTCGCCATCACAGCCTGTTCGTCACGCCGGAAGAAGCTGCATCCCCGGCATACCGGGAATTCTGGGCCGCTCTCGCCGGCGGGCTTTTCCAGCGGCGGCAGTACAAGCGCATCGCCAAGGGCGGCCGCGAGGTCTGGATCGAGGCGTCGTACAATCCCGTCCTGCGAAACGGCAAGCCCTACAAGGTGGTGAAGGTCGCGACCGAGATCACGGCCTCGAAGATGAAGAGTGCCGAGGACGGCGGCAAGCTCATGGCCTTGTCGCGGGCGCAAGCCATCATCGAATTCACGCCGCAGGGCGAGATCCTCTGCGCGAACGACAATTTCCTCGGCGCCCTCGGATACGATCTCTCCGAGATCGCGGGGCGGCATCATTCGATGTTCTGCGAGCCGTCCTATACGGCCTCGCCCGACTACAAGGCTTTCTGGGACGATCTGCGCCGCGGGACCTTCAAGACCGATCAGTTCCTGCGCATCGGCAAGGGGGGCAAGCGGGTCTTCATTCAGGCGTCCTACAATCCGATCTTCGATGATGCCGGACGGGTCTTCAAGGTGGTGAAATTCGCGATCGACGTCACGGATCGCATGCATGCCGTGGAGGAACTCGGTGCAGCGCTGGAGCGGTTGTCCCAGTGCAATATCCGCGTGACGCTGGACGAGCCTTTCGTCGGCGAGTTCGACAGTCTGCGGCGCGATTTCAACACGTCGATCAGCGAGTTTCAGAAGACGCTGACAAACGTGCTCGGCCAGACCCACGCGCTGAACGCGAGCAGCCAGGAAATGCGCCACGCGGCCGAAAGCCTTGCCGAACGGTCGCAGCAGCAGGCGGCCGCGCTCGAGGAAACGTCAGCCGCCCTTGACGAAGTCACGGCGACCGTTAACTCCTCTACCGAAAATACGCAGGAAACGCGCACGCTGGTGCAGAACGCCCGCGTGTCGACCGGCGCATCGGCAGCCGTGGTGCAGGAGACGGTCACGGCCATGCAGAGGATCGAACAGGCCTCAGGCGAGATCAGCCAGATCATCGGCGTGATTGACGAGATCGCCTTCCAGACGAACCTCCTGGCGCTGAATGCCGGCGTCGAGGCCGCGCGGGCCGGCGAGGCCGGAAAGGGTTTTGCCGTCGTTGCCCAGGAGGTCCGCGAACTGGCGCAGCGCTCCGCGAAGGCTGCCAAGGAGATCAAGGTTCTGATCACCAATTCCGGCAAGGAGGTTTTGGAGGGCGTCCGTCTCGTCGGCAAGACCGGCGACGCACTGAAAGAAATCGACATCTTCGTGCGCCGGATCGACCAGAACGTGGACGCGATCGCCACCGCCGCCAAGGAGCAGTCGGTCGGCCTTCGCGAGATCAACAAGGCGGTGAACGAGCTCGATCGGATGACGCAGGAAAATGCCGCCATGAGCGAGCGGACGACCGATATCAGCCTGGCGCTGGCCGAAGGCGCCGATGCGCTGGCCGCGATGGTCAGCGTCTTCAAGCTCAACCGGCGGACCGCCCAGCGCCAGCCGGGCGCGTCGGATGCTTCCCGGCCTTCGCACAGGGAGGCGACGCCCGGGCGGAGGAGCTTCGCGGCCTAAGACGCACTGCCGCCTTGAGGCGGGAAAGGACTTGTCATGCAGGAAGACCGGCGCAGGAAGGTGCTCTCGCAGCGCCTTATTCCGGACAACGAGATCGATCGTCTCGCCGCCGTTCGGTCCATCGGCTTCCGTGCCGTCGAGACGATGCCCGAACTCAAGGACCTCGCCTCTCTTGCGCGCGACGTGTTCGAGTGTGCCTTCGCGGCGGTCAACATCGTCGATCAGGACTGGCTCCGCTTCATCGCCCAGTCCGGGACCGTCGTCGAGAGGTGCTCGCGTGACGAATCCATCTGCCAGTACGTCGTGCATGAAGGCGAGGTCATCGTCGTTCCCGACCTGACCCTGGAGCCGGCAATGGCCCACTTGCCCTATGTGGTCGGGGGGCCACGCATGCGCTCCTATGCCGGGGCACCCATCGCGCTGGAGCCGGGCCTGACCGTCGGCGCGTTCTGCATCATGCACACGGATCCCCGCGATCTCGATGCGCGTCAACGTCGGCGGTTGACGGAGTTTGCGCGGCTTGCCGGTGCGCTTTTCCGGTTGCAGCGGTCCAATCTGCTGATGGCGAAGGCCGAGCAATCATTGCGTCTGGCGGCAATCACGGATCCGATGACGGGCTTCTTCAACCGGAAGGCCTTGTCGGAGCTCGTGGATCGCCAAATGGACGAGACGCTGGCGGCTGGCCGTCCGTTCGGTGCCGCCTATCTCGACATGGACGGTTTCAAGGCGATCAACGACCGGCACGGCCACCAGACGGGCGACGAGGTTCTGCGGCAGGCCGCCGGGCGCATTCGCTCGGTCATTCGGGCCGGCGATATTCCATTGCGCATGGGCGGCGACGAATTCGTCGTCTTCTTCCCCGATTGCGGCAGCGAGGATGCGTTGCCGACAATTGCGGCGCGTCTGGTCGAGGCATTCCGCACGCCGTTCCTGATCGGCGGCACACCTGTGGTGGCACATCTGAGCATCGGTGCAGCCGCCGTGTCGCACAACGGTGCAAGCCGCGAGGCACTGCTGGACACGGTGGACAGGGCCTTGTACGAAGCCAAGGCAAGCGGTCGGGACCGCTATGTCGTGCGTCCGGGGAACATGCCGGACTAAACGGTGTCCGTCGCGGGCCGGCGGAAGACCAGGAGGCTTGCCGTCAGGGTCTGCACGATCCCGTCGTCCTGGTTGATCGTCCGGCTGCGCATGACGACGATGCCGCGATCCGGCTTGGAGCGGGATGGGCTGATCTCGACGATCTCTCCCTCCACATGCAGCCTGTCGCCCGGGCGGGTCGGCAGCGGCCAGGCAAGCTCGCAGTGCGTGCCGATGAGGCCGCCATCGAAGGGGAGGCTCTCCACGATCAGACGCATGGTCAGCGCCGCCGTGTGCCAGCCGCTGGCGGCCAGTCCGCCAAACAGCGTCGCATGCGCTGCTGCGTCATCGAGGTGAAAGGGTTGCGGATCGAACTGGCCTGCAAAGCTGCGGATTTCGTCCGCGGTGACATCGACGGTCCCGCTTCGGAATGACAGGCCCGGTGCCAGATCGTCCAGAAAGAGACGCGGTGTGTGCTGTTTCATGCCCGACCTCCCAAAACCTCTGCATCGTGTCTTATCAGAGATCTCTCATTTTCCGTAGCGGCACCGGATCTCAAGGACGATCGCGGGCGAGGTCCTCGAGGTCCGGCGCTAGCCGACGAGATCGCGACGGCGCCTGCAGGCTCCGTGAGAGGCGGAGCACTGCAGGCCTTCGCCGCTCAGGGGATCAGTCGCTCGTTCCGCAGCTCGTCGAACAGGGTCGTGAAGGCGTCGTCCGTCGGCTGATAGACGGTGAATCCCATCCGGCGGCTCTTCGACATGTCGGTGACCACCTCGATCGGCCGACCGAGGTCAGCATCGGTATGCCAGGGCGAAATCAGCCGATGGATGTCGTGTTCCACCAGCCTCTCCCGCTCGGCAATCCTGCGCCAGATCGCAGCGTCGTCTGCCATCTGCTCTTCCAGCGGACGGACCGTGCCGTCGAACGGCGCGGCCTCGATGCCGAAGGCCGCTGCGATGCGCTGCCACATCCAGCTCCAGCGGAAGACATCGCCGTTGACGACGTTGAAGGCCTCATTGGCGGCTTCCGGCGTCGTGGAGGCCCAGAGCATGTGCTGGGCGAGCACATCCGCACTGGTCATGTCGGTGAGGCCGTTCCACTGGGCTTCCACACCCGGAAACCGGAACGGGCGCCCGGTCTCGCGGCAGATGGCAGCATAGACGGCGAGCGTGGTCCCCATGTTCATGGCATTGCCGACGGCCTTGCCGATGATGGTGTGCGGACGGTGGACGCTCCAGGTAAAGCCATCGCGCTCTGCGGCGGAAAAGACCTCGTCTTCCTGCGCGTAGTAGAAATTCTCCACATCGAGCCGGCCCTGTTCCTCGCGGAACGGCGTCTGCGGCAGGGTGCCTTTGCCATAGGCCTCGAAGGGTCCGAGATAGTGCTTCAGCCCCGTGACCAGCGCCACGTGACGCACGCTTCCGGCTGGGCGGAGCGCTTCGAGCAGGTTGCGCACCATGGCGGCATTCACACGAATGTTTTCGGCCTCCGTCGGCTGGCGCAGCCAGCTTGCGATGAAGACATGGGTGGGGGCGACGTCCGCCAGAGCGGGGCCAAGCGTGGCCGGATCGAGAAGATCGGCGGCCAGTGGCGTTACGTTCTCCTGGCGTCCCGGCTTTCGTGCGAGACCCGTGACATCCCAGCCGGCCTTCGACAGCACCTTTGCGGTGGCGCTGCCGACCACGCCGCTGGCGCCCACGATCAAAGCCTTGTTTTGCATCTACAGTCTCCTTGCGTTCACGCCGGACATAGGCATCCCTTCCATTCTGTCCACCCGCCCTATCTGTCCTCCCATGGGCAATCGTACGCCTGCGGACATTCGGTTGCGGAACATTCCATGCTCCGCCCGGTTGGTTGTCGTGCCGGACTTTGCCCGCGATGGGGGCTTTGTTGCCCGTCACATGTCCTTCTTCACACTCGTGGCGTTCCGGTGTTTTCATGACAGTTAAAATTGCGATTATCGGGTCGGGTCCGACTGGTATCTACACGCTCCACGGCCTCGTCTCCTGCCCGCGGCCGCTCGACATCACCGTGTTCGAAAGCGATGCCGATCCGGGGAAGGGGACGCCCTATCATCCCGATATCAACGACCAGGCCATGCTGGCCAATATCGCCAGCATCGAACTGCCGCCGATCTACGAGACGCTCGTCGCCTGGCTTCGCCGCCAGACGGACGCGGAGCTGGAGCGGATGAATGTGGCGCGGGACGCCATTGCCGAGCGTTCCTTCTATCCGCGGATCGTGCTCGGCGAGTTCTTTCAGGACCAGTTCCGCCAGTGCGTGATCGAGGGCCGCAAGGCCGGGCATGTCATCGAGATCAAGGCGTTGCATCGGGTCGACGATATCGATCTTCATCCCGGCGACATCGCCGTCACCGCCACCGGACCGGAGGGACAGCAGCGCTATGCCTTCGACCACGTGGTGATGGCAACGGGGCACGACTGGCCGGAAACGACCGAGACGCGCCCGGGCTACTTCATGTCGCCCTGGCCGGCGCCGGTGCTGAAAACCATTCCGCCGGGGCGCGTCGGCATTCTTGGAACGTCGCTGAGCGCCATCGATGCGCTGATCACCGTCGCCACGGCGCACGGCGCCTTCTACCTCGATGCCGCAGGATCGCTCGAATACTTCCCGTCGCCCGGAACGGAGGCCTTTTCGGCGGCGCTGATGTCGCGCAAGGGCGTGCTGCCGGAAGCCGACTTCTATTGTCCCTATCCCTATCTGCCCTTGTCCATTTGTACACCGGAAGCGGTCGATGCCCTGGTAGCAGGGGGTCGGGGTGATCTTCTGGATCCGATCTTCGACCTCTTTCGGGCCGAATTGCTTGCAGCCGATCCTGCCTATGCCGAGCGGGTCGGTCTGGGGATGCTGACGGTGGAGACGCTGGCGCCGGCCTATTTCGCGGACCGGGAGGGGGCGGATCCCTTCGTCTGGGCGGCTGCGAACCTCGCGGAGGCCGAACAGAACGAGCGCGACCGGCGCACGATCGGCTGGCGCTATGCGATCCTGCGCATGCACGAGGTCATCGCGCGGGCCGTGCCGTTCTTCAACAAAGACGATCTCGATCGCTTCCACAAGCACTTCAAGACCGTGTTCATCGACGATTACGCGACCGTGCCGCACCAGTCGATCCGCCGCCTGCTGGCGCTTCGGCGCGCGGGCAAGCTGGAGGTGCTTCGGCTCGGCAGGGAGTCCGATGTCGATACGGAAAACGTCGATCGCGGCGCGACCGTCAGCTTCGAGGGCCGGTCCGAGACCTTCACGGCCTTCATCGATGCAACGGGGCAGCACCAGCTTTCGGCGCGCGACATCCCGTTCCCCAGTCTCGTCCAGCACGGGTTCGTCCGAAAGGCCACGACACCCGTCTCGACGGTTCTGATCGAGATGCCGAACGAACCGGCGGTGGTGCGCACCGGTGGGGTCGATCTCGATGATACGTTCCGTCCGATCCTGACGGCGCCTGTCAACCGGAACCTCTACTGCGTGTCCATCGCCTTCCTGCTGCACAAGCTTCCCTTCATTCAGGGGATCACCAGCGCGCACGAACTCGGCGGGATCGTCTCCACGACGATCCTTGGCGAGATTGACGGGACAATCGGGGGCGCAGGGTCGGGCATCCTTGTCGGGATCGACATGAACGCCGCGTAACGCAAGGCCCTCAGGCGTCGACCCAGACCTCGGCGCCGAGGGTGACCCGGCCGGGGACGGCGATGTCGGCGTAAACGCCGAGGTTGCGCCGGTTGCCGCGCAGGATACTGCGCAGGATGTTGGGCTGTTCCGGCAGTCCGGGCTGTGCGGCGAGCGTCATGCCGCACCGCTTCGTGCCTTCGGTTACCTGGATCTCCAGCGTGCCGATGACGACCCTCCGGCCGATCCAGTCGTTTTCGACAAAGCCCGCTGGCGTCTCCGTCTGGATCAGAATATCCGGCCGGAACCGTCGTGCATCGAGGGTCGATGCGGGATCGCTTGCCCGGATGGCCTCCATCGAGGCCGTCGTCAGGATGTGGAGAGGGCTTGCCTTGTAGCGCGGCTCGACCACGGGCCAGTTTCCCCCGGTGCCCCGCGTCTCGGCCAGGCCGACGGAAAAGCCGAAATGCGCCGACAGGCGATCCTCCAGATCCGGCGCATCGGCCGGCCGCCACGTGCCGTCGGGAAAGCCGATTTCGGCCATGCCGTCCGGTCGCAGCCGTGAAACGAGATGCAGCGCCTTGCGCCAGCGCTCGCTTGATTCCGGTGCCGCGGGTTCGCGCGTGTCCGCGTCGAAAAGCAGAAAGGATCGACTGCCGGGAACGCCGCTCAGGGCAGGATCCGCTGCCCCGGCTTTGGCGTCACCGGTTGCCGCGACATCGAGGTGGTCCAGTTTTTCGCCGCCCACCGAACTTACCGGGTAGCGCCAAAGTTCGGCAATCCGTCCAACAGATATCATGGAACGTGTCTCCGGCAGGTGATGGGGGGATGAGCAGGTTCGAGGACGCCTGCGGGTGGAACTCTCCGTCTGAATGCGCCCGTGTCTCGCTGGTTCCCGACGCCCGCCCGTAAATACGTCAGGGAACGATCCCCGAAAGAGGTGATCCGCGTTCCACAAGGGAGTGTTGTCTTTACCAGGGCGCGAATTATTTCAATTCAGCAATCCAAGGATGTATATATTATTGGATATTTATTTAGCTTTGCTTGTTATTCTTCCGGTTCATAGCACGGGTCAGGGTAGGTTGATGGTCAGCGTTTTCGGAGAATCCACACGCCTGCTTGTGCCGACGGATGACTTCCGAACGCTGTTTCAGACCCATCCGTCGCCGATGTGGCTTTATGATCCACTGACCTATCGTTTCCTCGTCGTCAATGATGCCGCTGTCGCACTCTACGGTTATAGCCAGAAGGCGTACAAGCGGCTGACGGTTCTCGACATCCGCCCCGCCTCCGAGCGACAGCGCATGATGGATGCCGTGGCGAAGCGCAACGATGTCGATCGGGCCGAGCGGTGGACGCATCTGAAGGCCGACGGGACAGCGCTCGATGTCATCACCTACGGACGCGAGGTGCATTACCAAGGGCGGCAGGCGATCCTTGCCGTCGTCCAGGACCGCACCGAGGTGATCGCCGCCCGCCAGAAGGTCAGCGAGACCCAGACCTTGCTCGACAGCATCATCGAGAACCTGCCGGTTGCCGTTTTCGTCAAGGACATCGAGGAGAATGGCCGCTACGTGCTCTACAACGCCGCCTGCGGCAGCATCTTCGGCACGCCGTCCGAGACGGTCGTGACGGGATCCGACGGGATGGTGTTCTCGGAGCGCCAGACGAGGCAATTCCGCCAGCAGGACGATTGCGCGCTGGCGACATCGGGGACGGTGAACTTCGAGGAGACCATCGAGGATCCCTCGGGCGGGAAGCGCATCCTGCGCACCGCCAAGCGTGTGCTGCCGACGCGCAAGGGCAAGCGACCGCGCTACGTGCTCGGCATCTCGCAGGATGTGACGGAAGAGCGGGAGGCCGAAGCCCGGCTGGCCTACATGGCGATGCACGATTCGCTCACCGGCCTGGCGAACCGTGCCTATTTCAGCGATCACATCCGGCGAGCCGCGCTCGCGGCGACGGTGGAAGCGCCGGTCGCCCTGCTGTATCTCGACATCGACCACTTCAAGACCATCAACGACAGCAAAGGGCATGCGGCGGGTGACGCTCTCCTCTGCCAGGTGGGAGACCGCCTCCTTTCCAACATACGGCAGAGCGATCTCGTGGCGCGGCTCGGGGGAGACGAGTTCGCGATCGTGCTGCAGCTCCAGGACGGGCGCACCGCGGAGGAGGTGGCCGACCGGCTGTTGTCCGCCCTGCGCGTGCCTTTCGATATCGACGGCATCGCCGAGCACGTGACCTGCAGCATCGGCATCGCGCGCGCCCCGGAGCACTCCACGGACGATGACGGGCTGATGCGGGACGCCGATCTGGCGCTTTACGCGGCAAAGGAAGGGGGACGATCGACCTTCCGTCTCTATCGCCCCGAAATGCGCAGGGAGGCGGAGCGCCGGCACGAGATGAAGCTTGCGCTGCATCACGCGCTGGCCGAGGGACAGTTCGAACTCTACTACCAGCCGATCTGCGAGATCGACGGCCCGGTTCTCGCGGGCTTCGAGGCCCTGATCCGCTGGAACCATCCGGAACGCGGGCTGGTGGCGCCGATCGACTTCATCCCCATTGCCGAGGAGACCGGGCTGATCGTTCCGATCGGCGAATGGGCGATGAACGAGGCTTGCCGGACGGCATCCCGGTGGCCGGCCCATCTGAGGATCGCGGTCAATCTCTCGGTCTCGCAATTTCGCGATGCGGGCCTCCTGGATATGGTGCGACAGGCGATCGAGAGCAGCGGACTTGCGCCCGAACGGCTGGAGATCGAGATCACCGAATCCGTCTTTCTCACCGATGTCGGCCAGAGCCTGCCGCTCCTGCGCGCGATGAAAGCGCTCGGCCTCAGGATCGCCATCGACGATTTCGGCACCGGCTATTCGTCGCTGTCCTATCTGCGCAGTTTTGCCTTCGACAAGATCAAGCTCGATCGCAGCTTCGTTTCGTGCATCGAGACGGATGCCGGCAGCCTTGCCATCATCCGCGCGGTCGCCGGGATCGGCTCCGGCTTCAACGCCACGACACTTGCCGAGGGCGTGGAAACCGAGGAGCAGCTGCAGGCACTCCGCCGTGAGGGATTCGGCGAAGTGCAGGGCTATCTGCTCGGTCGTCCGCTGCCGCTCGGCGAGACCGAGGCGATCATCCTGGCGTCAACGCCCGGTTGTCAGAGCGCGCCGTTTCGGTTGAGCGCGACGACATAGAGGCCCGTCGTCGCCGTCATGAACAGCTGATGGCGCGCGCGTCCGCCGAAGCACAGGTTGGAGACGCGCTCCGGAAGCAGGATGCGACCCATCAGATGCCCGTCCGGCGCGATGCAGTGCACGCCGTCGCCGGCGGACGACCAGACATTGCCGTCCGTATCCAGCCGGATGCCGTCGGCAACGCCCGGCGAGATGACATGGAAGACCGCACCGCCCGAGAGCCGGCCATCCTCGGCCACGTCGAAGACACGGATATGGCAAGGGTCGTCGCTATTTGGCAGGCCGGTGTCGGCGACATAAAGCCGACGCTCGTCCGGGCTGAAGGCAAGGCCGTTCGGCGAACGAAAATCGGTGAGCATCGCGCGGATCTCGCCCGAGGGGTCGACGCGGTAGACGTTGCAGGGCAGTTCCTGCGCGCTGCGATGTCCCTCATAGTCGCTGAAGATGCCGTAGATCGGGTCGGTGAACCAGATGGCGCCGTCGGATGCCACGACGACATCGTTCGGGGAGTTGAGGCGTTTCCCCTCGAACCGATCGGCAATGACGGTGATCCTCCCGTCATATTCCGTCCGCGTCACCCGCCGTGTCCCGTGTTCGCAGGTCACGAGGCGCCCGAGACGGTCGCGCGTCTGGCCGTTGGAAAAATTCGATGGCGAGCGGAACGTGGAGAGGCCGCCATCCGGCGACCAGCGCAGGATGCGGTCGTTGGGAATGTCGGAAAAAAGCAGGCAATTGAGGTCGCCGAACCAGACGGGGCCTTCGACCCAGTCGAAGCCGGTTGCCAGCTGCTTGACCGGCCCGTTGCTGAAGACATAGGTCGAAAACACGGGATCGACGGCTTCGAAAAACGACATGATGCTCTAACTCCTCTTGCGCGTGCGCTTTCGCGGTGCCCCTGGCAGGCTCTTTCGACCGCGCTCCCTTTCCTCTGGGGCGAAGCGGAGATTCGTCATGACAGGCACCGAACTTTCCCGACTGTATCGCGAGTATATCGATTGTCTCAACCGGCAGGCCTGGTCCGAGCTGGGGGATTTCGTCTGCGACGATGTCCGGCACAATGGTCGTCCGATCGGCGTCGGCGGCTATCGTGCGATGCTCGAGACGGACTTCCGGGAGATCCCCGATCTCGCCTTTCGGATCGTCCTTCTGGTCGCCGATCCGCCCGTCGTCGCCAGCCGGCTTGCTTTCGACTGCACACCGAGCGGCATGTTCCTGGGGTTGCCGGTCAACGGGCGGAGGGTCCGGTTTTCGGAGAATGTCTTTTACACCTTTCGCGACGGCCGGATCGAAGAGGTCTGGTCGGTGATCGACAAGGCGGCGATCGAGGCGCAAGTGTCATTTGCCGCGGCGCCGGGCCGCACATCCATCCAGAAGACGGAGATCCGCCGATGAGCCTCGATCTGTTCGACCTGACCGGTCGTCGTGCGCTGGTCACGGGATCCTCGCAGGGGATCGGCCTGGCGCTGGCCCGCGGATTGCAGGCAGCCGGTGCGGAGGTGGTGCTCAACGGACGCGATGCGACAAAGCTTGAGGCTGCGGTCGCGGCTGTGCCAGGTTCCCTGAGCCTTGGCTTCGACGCAACCGACCATCATGCGGTGCGGGCTGCCATCGACAGGTTCGAGGCACAGACGGGGCCGATCGACATCCTCGTCAACAATGCCGGCATGCAGCATCGGGCGCCGCTCGAAGATTTTCCGCCCGAGGCCTTCGAACGGCTGCTGCAGACCAACATCGCCAGCGTCTTCCATGTGGGCCAGGCCGTGGCGCGACATATGATCGCACGTGGTGCCGGCAAGATCGTCAACATCGCCAGCGTTCAGGCTGCGCTCGCCCGTCCATCGATTGCGCCCTACACCGCAACGAAGGGCGCCGTGGCCAATCTCACCAAGGGCATGGCGACGGACTGGGCGCGCTATGGGCTCCAGTGCAACGCGATTGCGCCCGGCTATTTCGAGACGCCTCTCAATGCAGCGCTGGTCGAAGACCCGGATTTCTCGGCCTGGCTCGGCAAGCGCACGCCCGCGGGACGGTGGGGGCAGGTCGAGGAACTGGTCGGCGCCTGCGTGTTCCTTGCCTCGGCCGCATCCTCTTTCGTCAACGGCCATGTCCTCTACGTGGACGGCGGCATAACCGCCTCGCTGTGACGCCGGAAAGGGCACCGGAGCCCCTGGCCCGCCGGGGAATAAAAAATATCAGGGATCACTGAAGATTGCCGCATTCATGGGGATGTCTGATGCGCGCATCGGCCTATGTCCGTTCCGTCGCCTCCGGAGATTTCCACGTGTCCCACATCCGCCTTGTCCTCCCCGCAATGGTTTTCGGTGCGCTCCTGGCGCTTGCCGGCTGCAATGAGAAGACCGAGCAGAAGCCTGCAAACGCACCGGCGGCAAAGCCGGAGGTCAGCGTGATGTCGCTGCACCCGACCTCGGTCGCCATCACGGCGCTGCTGCCCGGACGCACTGCCGCATCGCTGATCGCCGAAGTGCGGCCGCAGGTCGGCGGGATCGTGCGCAAGCGAAACTTCCAGGAAGGCGGATCGGTCAAGGAGGGCGACGTGCTCTACGAAATCGATCCCGCGACCTACCAGGCGGCTTACGACAGTGCGGTGGCGGCCGTCGCCAAGGCCAATGGCGCGGTTCCGAGCGCCCAGGCAAAGGTCGAGCGCTACCGGGGCCTCAGCCGCAGCGACGCGGTCAGCCAGCAGGATCTGGACGAAGCCCAGGGCGCACTGGCGCAGGCAAACGCCGACGTTGCCTCGGCAAAGGCTGCGCTCGAGACGGCGCGCATCAATCTCGACTACACCAAGATCCGTGCCCCGATCGGCGGTCGCGTCGGAGCCTCGACCGTGACCGTCGGGGCGCTGGTGACCGCCGACCAGACGACATCGCTGACGACGATCCGCCAGATCGACCCCATCAATGTCGATGTAACGCAGTCGAGCGCCAACCTCCTGAAGCTGCGACGCGCGATCGAAGACGGGCGCCTGAAGACGACAGGGGCGAATGTCAGCGTCAAATTGAAGCTGGAAGACGGTTCCGATTATGATCAGACCGGCCGGATCGAGTTTCTTGATGCTGCGGTCGAGGAGACCACGGGGTCGGTGACCGTCCGCGCGGAGTTTCCCAATCCCGAACAGCTTCTCCTGCCGGGCGTCTATGTCCGCGCGATGATCCAGGAGGGCATTCGCCAGAACAGCTATCTGGTGCCGCAACGGGCCGTGTCGCGCAACACGAAGGGCGAGGCGACGGCCAAGTTCGTGATGCCGGATGGCAAGGTCGAGGAACGCGTGCTGAAGGTCGATCGCAGCATCGGCAACAGCTGGCTCGTGGCCGACGGCATCGAGGACGGCGAACGGGTCGTCGTCGAGGGCTACCAGCGCGTCCGGGCCGGGCAGGAGGTGACCACGTCCGACGTCATCGTCAACGACGCGACAGGCGAACTCGAGCAGGCCTCCAAGGAGACGGGCGGAACCGCAAAGCCCGTCGATGTCTCGGCCGCCGAGCCTGTCGCCACAACGCCGGGCACGGATGCAGCCGCGACGCCCGCCGCATCGAAGAACTGAGGTCGCACCATGTCGCGTTTCTTCATCGGCCGGCCGATCTTCGCCTGGGTCATCGCCATCTGCATCATGCTGGGAGGCCTCCTCGCGATCACCACGCTGTCCATCTCGCAGTATCCGCAGATTGCCCCGACATCGGTGCGGATCAGCGCCAATTATGCCGGAGCGGACGCGCAGACGGTCGAGAATTCGGTGACCAAGGTCATCGAGCAGGGCATGACCGGGATCGACAATCTCGATTACATGACCTCGACCTCGCAATCGACGGGTTCGGCGACGATCTCGCTGACCTTTACCAATGCGGCCGACCCGGATGTCGCGCAGATGCAGGTGCAGAACAAGCTCCAGCTTGTCGAGTCGCAGCTGCCGCAAAGCGTGCAGTCGAGCGGTATCACGGTCGCCAAGGCTTCCACCGGCTTCCTGATGGTCGTCGCCTTGGTTTCCACCGACAACAGCCTCTCCTCGCTCGACCTGTCCGACTATATCGACAGCACGCTCAACGACACGATCAAGCGCGTGCCCGGCGTCGGCGACACCCGCATCTTCGGCTCCGGCTATGCGATGCGGATCTGGCTCGATCCCGACAAGCTGGTCAAATACAACCTTATGGCGAGCGACGTTTCGAGCGCCATCGAGGCGCAGAACACGCAGGTGTCCGCGGGCCAGCTCGGCGGCCTGCCGCAGCGCAAGGGCCAGCAGCTGAATGCGACCGTCACTGCCAAAAGCCGGCTGCAGACGCCCGAGCAGTTTGAAAACATCATCATCAAGAGCCAGCCAGACGGCTCGCTGGTGCGCCTGAACGACGTCGCCCGCGTCGAACTCGGCGCGGAAACCTACGACACGTCCGGCATCTACAACGGCAAGAACGCGTCCGGCCTTGGTGTCTATCTGGCGGCCAACGCCAATGCGCTGGACACGGCAGAGGCCGTGACGAGTGCCATCGACAATCTGCGCGAGACGCTGCCGCAGAATGTCGAGGTGGCCTATGCCAACGACACCACGCCCTTCGTCAAGCTGTCGATCAAGGACGTGATCAAGACCCTGATCGAGGCGATCGTGCTGGTCTTCGTGGTCATGCTGGTGTTTCTCCAGAGTTTTCGCGCCACGCTCATCCCCACGCTGGCGGTGCCCGTCGTGCTGCTCGGCACGTTCGGGGTGCTCGCGGCCTTCGGCTACTCGATCAACACGCTGACCATGTTCGCCATGGTGCTCGCCATCGGCCTTCTGGTCGATGACGCCATCGTCGTCGTCGAGAATGTCGAGCGCATCATGGAGGAGGAGGGGCTCGAGCCGCGCGAGGCGACCATCAAGTCCATGAACGAGATTACCGGCGCGCTGGTCGGCATCGCCACGGTGCTCTCGGCCGTGTTCATCCCGATGGCCTTCTTCTCCGGCTCGGTCGGCATCATCTATCGTCAGTTCTCGGTGACCATCGTTTCGGCCATGGTTTTGTCTGTCGTCGTCGCGCTCACGCTGACGCCGGCGCTTTGCGCCACCCTCCTGAAGAAGCCGAAGGAGGGCGCCAAGAAGAAGGGCCTCTCGGGTGTGTTCAACAGGGGCTTCGACCGCACGACGAACGGGTATCAGCGCAGCGTTTCCGGCATGATCCGTCGACCCTTCGCCTTCCTCGTCGTGTTCCTCCTGATCATCGGCTCCGTCGTCTATCTCTTCAACCGATTGCCGAGCTCGTTCCTGCCGGAAGAAGACCAGGGCATTCTCATCACCAGCGTCCAGCTGCCGCCCGGCGCCACGCAGGACCGCACCCTCAAGGTGATGAAGCAGGTCACGGACTATTACCTCAACCAGGAAAAGGACTATGTCGACGGCGTCTTCGGCGCTGCCGGCTTCGGCTTCGGCGGACAGGGTCAGAATGTCGGCCTGACCTTCGTGCGCCTGAAGGGCTTCGATGTGCGCACCGATCCCAAGGGCAGCGCATCGGCCATCGTCGGCCGGGCGCGAAAGGCATTTTCGAAGATCCAGGACGGTTCCGTCACCGCGCTGGCTCCGCCTGCCATTCCCGGTTTCGGCAACTCCGGCGGCTTCGACCTCTACCTTCAGGACATCAACGGCGAAGGTCACCAGGCGCTGATCGCCATGCGCAACAAGCTGCTGGCCGCAGCCGGGCAAAGCCCGCTGTTGCAGGGAACCCGTCCGAACGGCCAGGAGGATCAGACGCAGTATCAGGTGAACATCGACCAGGAAAAGGCGAGCGCCCTCAATCTCAGCCTGTCCGATATCGATGCGACGCTGTCCACGGCCTGGGGCGGAAAGTACATCAACGATTTCATCGATCGCGGTCGTGTGAAGCCTGTCTATCTTCAGGGCGATCAGGATTACCGCATGCAGCCGGAAGATTTCGACGCCTGGTATGTCCGCAACGCCGACAATGCCATGGTGCCGTTCTCCGCCTTTGCGGGCGGCAGCTGGTCGTTCGGCTCGCCGCGTCTGGAGCGCTACAATGGCTCGTCCGCCGTCGAGATCCAGGGCTCGGCCGCACCCGGCGTCAGCTCCGGTGACGCCATGAACGCGATCGACACGATCATGGCCGAGCAGGGGGCGGGCTTTGCCCATGAATGGACGGGGCTGTCGGCGCAGGAGCGCCTGTCGGGCAGCCAGGCAACGCAGCTGTACCTGATTTCCGGTCTTGTCGTCTTCCTGGCGCTGGCCGCCCTGTACGAAAGCTGGTCGATCCCGTTCGCCGTCATGCTGGCCGTGCCGATCGGCATCTTCGGAGCGCTGTTTGCCGCCACGATCATGGGGGAATCCAACGACGTCTACTTCAAGGTCGGGCTGCTGACGACCATCGGGCTCGCGGCGAAGAATGCGATCCTGATCGTCGAATTCGCCATGGAGCAACAGGCGCAGGGCAAGGATCTCGTCTCGGCGACGATGGAAGCCTCCCGCCAGCGGCTCCGGCCGATCCTGATGACGTCGCTCGCCTTCATCCTCGGCGTGATGCCGCTCGCCATTGCGAGCGGTGCCGGATCGGGTGCGCAGAACTCCATCGGCATCGGCGTCATGGGCGGCATGATCGCCGCGACCTTCATCGGCATCTTCTTCATTCCGCTGCTGTTCGTGACCGTGCGCCGCCTCTTCAAGGGCCGCCGCTCGCAGCCGAGCAAGGAGGCGCCGGCACAGACCGCGACCTGACGTCGAGCCAGCCAGGCCACAGGCCCGTTCGGTGGGACGTTCAGCCGGGCTTTCTGCGGGCACGGCGCAGCGCGTGCAGCGCGATCGCCATGAGGAGAAGGGCGGCCGCCAGGAGCAGCCCGCCGCCGATCGCCTGATAGATCAGCACGCCGAGGACTCCGCCGCCGAAGAAGGCGGCGATCGTGGTGATATGCAGACGCAGCTTTGCCCGGTTGTCGACCGCGTCCGCGGGAACCGCGCGGCCCCGAAGGATGTCGATGGCAATCGCGATTTCGATGCCGATGTCGGTCGCCATGCCGGAGACATGGGTGGTCCGGATGCGGGCATTCGAGATGCGCGTCACCGTGGCGTTCTGCAGTCCCATGAGAAAGGCAAGGCCGAGGACCAGCATCTCGACGCGCCATTCGGCCGTAACGAAGAGATCCGCAAGGCCGAGCGGCGCGAGAAGCAGCGCTTCTACGAGAATGCATCCGGCATAGACGCCATTCCTGCCGCGTCGCTGTCCGGCATTTACGATCAGCGAGGATGCTGTCGACCCGAGGATGAAGACGAGCACGATCGAGAGATAGAACAGGCTCGCCCGGCCGTCCTTTGTCGCGACATGATCCGACAGCGCCGAGACGTTGCCGGTCATGTTGGCGGCGAAGAATCCGATCGCGTAGAAGGCCGTGGCGTTGAGCGCGCCGGCAACGCCGGCCAGCCAGCAGGCGAGATGGACATCGATACGTTCGTTGCGCGCCGCGCCCTGGTGGATCAGCATGCGGCCATATTGCCCCTGTGGCCTTGCGCGAAAACGGAGCGGCGCAGAGCCAGCAGCGGCGCAAGCGTGCAGTGCCGCATTTTTCCGTTGTGCACTGCCGTTCCGAATGCCACACTTCCATGACGTTGGTCTCAAATAGGCCCGAGCAGGGAGACGAGCATGATGCGTTTCGACATGAGCCGAGCCACGCGGATCCGTGCGATCCTCGGCAGTCTCGTCCTTTCTACGGCGCTGCTCTTCGCCTCCGGCGGTGCCTTTGCCGCAAAGACCTCCCTCGTCCTCGGCATGACCATCGAGCCCCAGGGGCTCGACCCGACGGCCGCTGCGCCCGTCGCCATCGGACAGGTCACCTGGCAGAACGTGTTCGAGGGCCTCGTGGCCATCGACCGGGAGGGCAAGGTGGTGCCGCAGCTTGCCAAGAGCTGGGTGATTTCGCCCGACGGGCTGACCTATACGTTCAAACTGCAGGAGGGCGTGACCTTCCATGATGGCGAGACGTTCGACAGCGCCGTCGCCAAATTTTCGCTCGATCGCGCCCGTGGACCGGACTCGACCAACGGGCAGAAGCGCTTCTTTGCCGCGATCGATACGATCGAGACGCCCGATGCATCGACCCTGGTGCTGAAGCTCAGGAAGCCGCAGGGAAGCCTGCTCTACTGGCTCGGCTGGCCGGCCTCCGTCATGGTCGGCACGAAGAGCGCCGCCGAGGACAAGACGAACCCCGTGGGCACGGGACCCTTCACCTTCGTCCGCTGGACCAAGGGCGACCGCGTGGAACTGGCCGCCAATCCGGACTACTGGAACAAGGCGGTCAAGGTTCATCTGCAGACGGTGACCTTCCGCTTCATTCCCGATGCCCAGGCGCAGGCTGCCGCGTTGAACACGGGCGGCGTCGATGCCATTCCGGAGTTTGCCGCGCCCGAACTGATGGAGAGTTTCAAGGACAAGCCCGATCTCGTCACCGTGATCGGCAATACCGAGCTCAAGGTCGTTGCCGGCATGAACAATGCCCGCAAGCCCTTCGACGACAAGCGCGTCCGCCAGGCGCTGATGATGGCGATCGACCGGCAGACGGTGATCGACGGCGCCTGGTCTGGCCTCGGCACCGCCATTGGCAGCCACTATACGCCGAACGATCGCGGCTATGTCGATCTGACGGCCAAGCTTCCCTACGATGTGGACAAGGCGAAGGCCCTTCTGGCGGACGCTGGCTATCCCAATGGGTTTGCCTTCACGATCAAGACGCCGCAGATGGCCTACGCGCCGCGCAGTGCGGAGGTGATGCAGGCGATGCTGGCCGAGATCGGCGTGACCATGACCATCGAGCCGACAGAGTTTCCGGCCAAATGGGTCCAGGACGTGCTGAAGGCCGCCGATTACGACATGACCATCGTGGCGCATGCCGAGCCGATGGACATCGACATCTATGCTCGCGATCCCTATTACTTCAACTACAAGAACCCCGCATTTTCGGCGATCATCGACAAGGTCGAGGCGACCACCGACCCGGCCGAGCAGGACGCGCTGTATCAGGATGCGCAGACGATCCTCGCCGAGGACGTGCCCGCCCTGTTTCTGTTCGTCATGCCCAAGCTCGGCGTATGGAATGCCAAGTTGAAGGGTCTCTGGGAAAACGAGCCCATTCCGTCCAATGTGCTGAGCGAGGTCTATTGGGAGGAATGAGAACGAGCACTCGCTGCGTGACGGAGGTTCTGAAGGCGAGGGCGAAATCGGCCGGGCGGGCGCACGGCGCGGGCCGGGCTGTGCTGCAGCCCATCGCCCTGACCGTCTTTCCGGCTCCGGGGTGCGGGCGCGCGGCTTGCCTTGGCCCGTGTCGGAGCCCCCGATGACCGGTCTCATCCTGCAGCGTATTCTCAGTCTTGTCCTGACGCTCCTTGCCGTTTCCGCTGTGATCTTCCTCGTCATGGATGTCCTGCCGGGCGATCCCGCAGCCATCATGCTCGGAACGTCGGCAACGCTCGAGACGCTGGAAGCGCTGCGGCGGGAGCTCGGGCTCGATCAGCCGCTCGTGCTGCGTTATCTCGCCTGGCTCGGCGGCGTGGCAACGGGCGATCTTGGCACGTCCTATACCTATGGGGTGCCCGTCGCCGGATTGATCGCCGAGCGTCTCGCGGTGACGCTGCCGCTGGCCGTCTTCGCGATCCTGCTTTCGGTGGGTATCGCGCTTCCGCTCGGGGTCGTCTCGGCCGCCCGGCGCAATGGCCCCGTGGACTACGCCGCCGGCCTTCTGTCGCAGATGTTCATCGCGGTCCCCGGTTTCTGGGTGGGACTCCTGCTGGTGCTGGTCTTCTCCGTGTCGCTCGGCGGGGTCCCTTCCGGCGGCTTTCCCGGTTGGCAGGCGGGGCTGGCACCGGCTCTCGGAGCGCTGGTCTTGCCGGCGATCGCTCTTGCACTGCCGCAGGCGGGCGTGCTGACCCGGGTCACCCGCTCGGCCGTGATCGAGGTGATGAACGAGGATTTCGTGCGCACGGCGCGCGCCAAGGGCCTCCCGGGCCGGCAGGCCCTGTGGCGCCATGCGGTGCCCAATGCGCTGTTACCCGTGGTCACCATTCTCGGGCTGCAGTTCACCTTTCTGATTGCCGGCGCGGTGCTGGTCGAAAACGTCTTCAATCTGCCGGGTCTCGGGCGTCTTGCCTTGCAGGCTTTGTCGCAGCGCGACATCATCGTGATGCAGGATGTCGTCTTGTTCTTCGCCGCGCTGGTCATCGTCATGAATTTCGTGGTCGACCTGTCCTATCTGGCGCTCGATCCGCGCCTGCGGGCACGCGCATGAGCGTGGTGCCACCGCCGTCCGCCCCCCGGCGGGTCCGACCTGTGGCCACGGCCCTGCGACAGGGCCTTTCCCGAGGCCCTCTCTGGATCGGCGGTCTCCTGATCGGCTTCATCGGGGCGGTCGCCTTGCTTTCGCTCGTATGGACGCCCCTGCCACCGGGCAGACTGCAGATCGTGCAGAAGCTCAAACCCCCATTGGCACAAGGGCTTCTCGGGACCGATCACCTTGGCCGCGACGTGGCCTCTATGCTGATGGTCGGCGCCTGGAATTCGCTGTCGATCGCGGTGCTGGCCGTTGCCATGGGCGCCTTTGCCGGGACGCTTCTCGGCGTCGCGGTCGCGGCCCGGCGCGGCTGGTTCGAGGCCATCGCGATGCGCGCCAACGATGTGATCTTCGCGGTCCCTCCCATTCTCTCGGCCATGATGCTCGGCGCGCTTCTCGGCACCGGCCGCCTCACGGCGATCATCGCCATCTCGGTGTTCATGGTGCCGGTCTTTGCCCGGGTGACGGCAAGTGCCGCGCGGCAGGTCTGGTCACGCGATTACGTGCAGGCCGCACGCGGAGCGGGCAAGGGCGGCATCCGGATCACGATCGATCATGTCCTTCCCAATATCGCCAACCAGATCATCGTTCAGGCAACCATCCAGCTCGGCCTTGCCATCCTCACGGAGGCAGGCCTGAGTTTCCTCGGCCTTGGCATGGCGCCCCCGGCGCCGACCTGGGGGCGGATGCTCGCCGATGCCCAGACCTATCTCGGCCGCGCGCCATGGCTCGCCATCCTGCCGGGTCTTGCCATCGCCCTGACCGTGCTCGGTTTCAACATGCTCGGCGATGGTCTGCGCGACCTTCTCGATCCGCGCGAAAGGAGCCGGTAATGGACGAGCCGTTGCTCCGGATCGACGATCTCGCCATCTTCATCGATGGGCCCGACGGCGGGCGGCAGCCGATCGTTGCCGATATGGCCCTGACGCTGGCGGCCGGGGAGACGCTCGGCATCGTCGGGGAGAGCGGATCGGGAAAGTCCCTTCTGTCGCTTGCCGTCATGGGGCTTCTGCCCGCCGCCGTGCACGCAACCGGGCGCATTCTGCTGGAGGGCCGCGATCTCCTGGCGATGGGGGATGACGCTCTCTGTTCCGTGCGCGGCCGGCGCATCGGCATGATCTTTCAGGAGCCGCTGACGGCGCTCAATCCGGCCATGACGGTGGGGGACCAGATCGCCGAGGGGATGGTGATCCAGCAGGGGCTTTCCTGGCGGGCGGCGCGACAGGAGGCGATCGTGCTGCTTGACCGCGTGCGGATGCCGGATGCCGCGCGCCTGTCGAAAACCTATCCGCACGCCCTCTCCGGCGGCCAGCGCCAGCGGGTGGGCATCGCCATCGCGCTGGCGATGAAGCCCGCTCTGATGATCGCGGACGAGCCGACGACGGCGCTCGACGTGACGGTGCAGGCGGAGGTGCTGGATATTCTGGACGATCTTCGGCGCGACGCCGGCATGGCCCTCATCCTTGTCAGCCACGATCTCGGCGTCATCGCCCGCATGTGCGCACGCACCCTCGTTCTCTACGCCGGCCGGCGTCTCGAAGAAGGGGCGACCCGCGACGTTCTGACGAAGCCTCTGAACCCCTATACCCGCGGTCTGCTGCGCGCCGTTCCTCGACGCCAGCCCGAGGGCGGGCGGCTGCAGACAATTCCGGGCACCGTACCCTCCTTCGCCGCGCGCCCGGCCGGCTGCTGCTTCTCCGACCGCTGTCCCGACCGGATCGACGCCTGCCATGCGGACGAGCCGCCCTGGACGCGAGCGACGCCCGGCCGCGGTGTCCGCTGCATCCGCGCGCATGGGGAGAGGGCGCCGTGATCGAAACGCCGCTTCTCGATATCCGCGATCTGTCGCGCGACTATGCCGGTGGCGGGCCCTTCACCGGCCGGCACGTGACCCGCGCGCTCGACGCGGTCAGCATGACGGTGCAGCGCGGCACGATCCACGGGATCGTGGGCGAATCCGGCTGCGGGAAGTCGACCCTGGCGCGTCTGGTGATGGCACTCGACCGGCCGACCTCCGGCCGCGTCCTGTTTGAGGGCGAGGATCTGTTCGCCCTTCCGGCGCGGGCGCTGAAACGCAGGCGGCGGGACTTCCAGATGGTGTTCCAGGATCCGTTCGGCTCGCTCGATCCGCGACAGACGGTCGGTCGGATCGTGGCCGAGCCACTGCATGTGCTGGACGGAAAGCCGGGGCGGGCCGAATGCCGGGACAGGGTTGCGGCGATGCTCGAGGCCGTCGGCCTGTCGCCGGATCATGCCGCGCGATATCCGCATGCGTTCTCCGGCGGGCAGCGCCAGCGCATCGCGATTGCCCGCGCGCTGATCACCGAGCCGAAGCTGGTCGTTGCCGACGAAGCGGTGTCCGCGCTCGATCTCTCCGTTCAGGCGCAGGTGCTGAACCTGCTGATGGACTTGCGCGACCGGCGCGGTGTGACGATCCTCTTCATCACCCACAATCTTGCCGTCGTGGACGCGGTGGCCGACCGGGTGGGCGTGATGTATCGCGGGCGCCTGGTGGAAAGCGGACCGGCGCAGGCCGTGTTCGCGCGACCGCTGCATCCCTATACGCGGCTGCTGGCCGAGGCCGAGCCGGACGTCACCCGGTTCGGTCGGCCCGACCGCGCGCCTCTGACGGTTTCGACGGCGATCGATCTCGATGTCGGCTGCAGCTTCCGCAACCGCTGCCCGCTCGCCGTCGCGCGGTGTTCCACGGAGCGACCGGACCTGCGCGTCCTTCGTGACGGCGCAGACATGCCCGACCGGCAGACCGCCTGCCACCGGGCAGAGGTTCTGCTGGAAACGGAGACAGCCGGATGATGGAGACGATATGACCGACCTTCTCGACGCCACCATCGTGCAGTTGCGCGCCCGTTTTGCCGATCTTTCCCTGACGCCATCGGACTATTGGCAGGCCGTCGAGGCGCGGATCGCCGCGTTCGAGCCCTCCATATCCGCGCTCTACGCCTATGACCCGGAGGCGGCACGCGCGCAGGCCGCGGCGTCCACCGCCCGCTGGCGGAAAGGCGAACCGCTTGGCGCGCTCGACGGCATTCCCGTGACGCTCAAGGAGCTGATCGCCACGGAGGGCACGCCTGTGCCGCTCGGCACCGCCGCCACCGTGCTGAAACCCGCGGAAGCGGATGCGCCGGTCGCCGCGCGACTGAGAGAGGATGGCGCCGTCCTCTTTGCCAAGACCACCTGTCCGGACTACGGCATGCTCTCCTCCGGCCTGTCGAGCTTTCATCCCCTGAGCCGCAATCCCTGGAATACGGAGATGAACCCCGGCGGATCAAGCGCCGGTGCGGCTGCGGCCGGTGCCGCGGGTTACGGTCCTCTGCACATCGGCACGGATATCGGCGGGTCGGTCCGCCTGCCGGCCGGCTGGACGGGGCTCTTCGGTTTCAAGCCCAGCAACGGCCGTATCCCGATCGACCCCTATTATGTTGGCCGTTGCGCCGGACCGATGACGCGCACGGTGGAAGACGCCGCCTTTGCCATGGCCACGCTCTCGCGGCCGGACCAGCGGGATGCCACAAGCCTGCCGCCGGACACCATCGACTGGATGGACCTCGACATCGACATCAGGGGCATGCGGATCGGCGTGATGCTGGATGCCGGCTGCGGTCTTGAAGCCGAGCCGGAGGTCAAGGCCGCTGTTCTGACTGGGGCCCGGCACTTCGAGGCGGCAGGGGCCGAGATCTTCGACGTCGGGCCAATCCTGACGCGGGCGATGCTGGATGGTCTCGACCATTTCTGGCGAGCGAAGTTCTGGGGCGATATCGGGGATCTCCCATCCGAACGCCGGGCGGCGATCCTGCCCTACATCTATGCCTGGGCAGAGAAGGGCGCCGCGGTCACCGGCGTCGACGCTGTCGCAGGATTCGGGCAGACGATGGAAATGCGCAGGGCCGCTGCCCGTCTTTTTTCGACCGTGGATGCGGTCATCTCGCCCACCAATCCGATCGTTTCCTATCCGGCCGAATGGGCCTCGCCGACCAATGATCCGGAGCGGCCGTTCGAGCACATTGCCTTCACCGTCCCATGGAACATGTCGGAACAGCCGGCGGCGTCGATCAATGCGGGATTCTCCATCTCCGGCCTGCCGATCGGCCTGCAGATCGTAGGCCCCCGTTTCGCCGATCTCAAGGTGCTGCAACTGTCGAAGCTGTTGGAAACGATGACCGGCGGCATCCGGCACTGGCCGCGTCCGGGCTGAAGCGCGCCTGCGGGCTTGCAAGGCAGGCTTGCGGGGTTTCGGGAAACGTCATCACCCACGGGTTTTTGCCGCGAGCACACTGTACTTCCCAATATCAGAGAATGTCAGGCCCCTGATTGTGTGGCATAGAGGTTTCGCCACTTTAGAGACATCTAATTATGCCGCACGAAACCATTTTCTACCGGAATACCATCAACGATTTATCGCATTTGGACCAACGGTCTTATGACTTTTCGTGGACCGAGCCTGATTATCCGCCCTTCCAGTTTAAGGTATGGGTGCGCTACAGCCCGCATTGTTACTCTCGACAGGTTGATCCTGATGAAGCAGGTCCTGATGATGTGCTCGTGTATGATCCGCATCACACCCGGGTGTTCTGCCCTGAGCGGTACATCGAAACGCCAAGGCTTGTCGAGATCATCAACTCAGTGATGTCAAAGCCCACGACAAGGGTAAGTACAACTACCAAAGGAAACCAGCACGTTTTCCAGCTATTCATTCGTAACGGATCATCGCAGCGGTATTGCGTCTTCTTCAGCCTGAAAAACTCGGACGTTCAGCCGATAGACGGCCCATCCCATTATCTCGACGCACATATCGAAAGTGCCTATGTGAAGGATGAGAGAGTAGGGGTTGTGACATCAATGCCGTTTGGAAGACTGGCACATCACACGAAGAAAAATATCCGATACCGCTAAAAAAGGCGGGGGACGGTTTGTGCCGCCCCCCATATGGTATCCTCGACTAAGTCAAACTCCTAAGAGCCCACAGCCATAAGCAAGTGACCGGAATTAACCGACGACATCCGCACTATCAGTCTCTACGCGAGAAACCTCAGTCGATCTGTGCAGACGCGGAAATATGTATGCTGGAAATGCCATAATGTCAATATGTGGCAATTAATGGCAATCAAAACCAATGCGCCCACGACAATCCCGCAACTGTTGACTCATATAGGAAATCTTTTTCCTGCTGTAGCCGCCATTAGCCGGAAAAAAATTGCAGCATCCGCAATTGCTTTACCTGCACAAGCGCTCCGGTCATCATGCAGCAAACGTGAGGTTGTCCGCATGAATGAAATCGTCGCTCGTCTTGCTTGGTCATCGACCCGTCGCCGATGCGCCTCTACGGGCATGGTCATCGGCATCTTCATCGCCCTGTTCATTCCCGGATTTGGGATTACATCAAGTGGCGGGGCGATATCAGGTAGAGGCGTGGCGCTCATCGTCTTCGCTTTAATCGGCTGGCTTATCGGACGATCCATTGGCGTTGAAGTCGAAGAGCGTAAGAAGCGGCTCTGATCTCACCTACTTTGTCTCTGTGATACTGATCAATGGCAATCGACCCTGAAGTTTAACATTACATTAGAGGTCTCTATCAAGCGATCAAAACCTATAGAAAGGCATCATAGCATCATAGCATCATAGCATCATAGCATCATAGCATCATAGCAGAGAATCGAGACGGAATGCATCGTCTTGAGGAAGAAGCGAAGCGAAAGCAGCAGAAAATTACCGATTACGGTGAGGGATTTAGCATTTTTTTGGGAAAATGAATTTAAAAAATGATTTTAAATTCTGTTGTTATACAAAATCATTTCGAATTACTGCAACTTCCTGTCTTTAGGCTTTAAACGGCGTGTTTGGGCGGGAGCAAAATGAGCACTAAAATGAGCAGTTTCAGACTGATGGGCGAGTGCGTACAGCTCCGCAGCACAAGGGTGTTGACAAAAACCCCATTGTTTTCATAGGTTAGCGGCATTCCGACGGGTGTCCTTCAAGGGGCTGAGATGGCGAAAGCCGAACCGTTATGAACCTGATCCGGGTCATACCGGCGTAGGAACGGAAAACAGGTGTCCGCCCACGGCCCTTTCTCTCTTCTCCGCTCGCCTGGATCTCCGTCGCCGATGTGGAGATCGCTCATGCTGCCGCCCGTTTGTCCGCTTTTCCCGCCGCATCAGGTGAACGGCTAGCCGTGCGCGCCCTGCATGCGGCCCTGGGGCTCGGTGTGTTGGTGCTGCTGTGGCAGGCAGGCACGGCCGCGTTCTCGCCGCCGGCCTATCTGCTGCCGTCGCCGCTGGCCGTTGTCGCGGTGTTTCGCGACCAGCCCGCCTTCCTGATGGCGCAGAGCCTCGTGACCCTTTCGGAAATCCTGATCGGGCTCGTGGCCGGTGCGGCCCTCGGCGCGGGAACGGCGTTCGTGCTTGCGGCGCATCCGCGCCTCGGACCGTTCGTCTGGCCGACGATTCTCGTTCTCCAGGCGCTGCCGGTTTTCGTGCTCGCACCGATCCTCGTCGTCTGGCTCGGCTTCGGCATGGCGTCCAAGGTCGCGATGACGGTGCTGATCATCTTCTTCCCCGTCGCCTCCGCCTTTGCGGACGGGTTGAACCGGACGGAGCGGGACATCGTGGACGCGGTGTCGCTGACGCAGGCCACGCACTGGCAGGCGCTGGTGTCGGTGCGCGCACCGCTCGCGCTTCCAAGCCTTGTCTCCGGCCTGCGGGTCGCCGCGCCGCTGGCGCCGCTCGGGGCCGTGGTCGGCGAGTGGGTCGGGGCGTCGGCCGGCCTCGGCTTTGTCATGGTGCAGGCCAATGCCCGCATGCAGACCGCGACCGTCTTTGCCGCCATGGCGGTGCTGGCCGTCATAACCCTCATCCTGCGCCTGCTGGTCGATATCCTCACGTCTCGCCTTGCGCCCTGGGCGCGCGAGAGCGACCGCCCGCGGCGGGCCCCCAAATCCTTTGAAACCGTCTCATCCTGGAGATCTTGATGATCCGCCTTCTCGTCGCGACGATGCTCGCCATGACCGGTCTTCTGACCACCTCCGCTCAAGCCGCCGACAAATTGACCGTGCTGCTCGAATGGTTCGTCAATCCTGACCACGCACCCCTGGTGATCGCGCAGGAAAAGGGGCTGTTTGCCAAGGCCGGGCTCGATGTCGAGCTCGTGCCGCCCGCCGACCCGTCGGTCGTGCCGCGGCTGGTCGCGGCCAAGCAGGCGGATATCGGCATCCACTACCAGCCCAATCTCTACCGCGACCATGAAGCAGGCCTGCCGATCGTGCGGTTCGGGACCCTGGTCGAAACACCCTTGAACACGGTGACGGTTCTCGCCGACGGGCCGATCAAGAGCCTGAAGGATCTGAAGGGGCGCAAGGTCGGCTACTCGGTTTCGGGTTTCGAGGACGTGCTGCTTCAGCGCATGCTGGCGTCTGCAGGGCTCGGAAAGGACGATGTCGACCTCGTCAACGTCAACTTCTCCTTGTCGCCGTCGCTCATTTCCGGGGCCGTCGATGCCACGATCGGCGGATATCGCAATTTCGAGCTGACCCAGATGAAGCTCGAGGGTCATCCGGGACGCGCCTTCTTCCTCGAGGAGCACGGCATCCCGACCTATGACGAACTCGTCTTCGTCACGCATCGGGATCTCCTTTCGGACGATCGGCTGCCGCGCTTCCTCGCAGCCGTCGAGGAGGCCTCCATCTTTCTCACCAACCATCCGGACGAGGCCTGGGCCGTGTTTGCCAAAGCCTATCCGAACCTCGACGACGAGCTGAACCGCACCGCCTTTTTCGACACGCTGCCACGGTTCGCCAAGCGTCCCGCGGCGCTCGACACGGGCCGCTATGCCCGCTTCGGCGCCTTCATGAAGGATGAGGGCTTGATCGCGAAAGCGCCGGATGTCGCCGAAATTGCCGTGGAGCTGAAATGACCGGCCTTAGTGCACAGATCGCTGCGGATATCCTGGCGCGGGTGCGGCAGGCGCGTCCGCGCGTCCACTGTCTCATGAACACCGTGGTTCAGAAGTTCACGGCCGACGGCATTACGGTCATCGGTGGCCTGCCCTCGATGACCGGGTCGCTCGAAGAGGTCGAGAGCTTCGTCGCCCGTGCGGATGCGCTGACCGTCAATCTCGGCACGCTCGACGCGGAACGGCGTGCGGCGATCCGGCTCGGCGTCGCGGTGGCGCGGGCACAAGGTAAACCCTGGATCGTCGATCCCGTCCATTGCGATTACTCGCCGTCCCGGCTCGCTTTCGCACAGGAGCTGATCGCGCTTCGCCCGACCGTCGTGCGCGGCAACCGCGCCGAGATGGCGTTGATCGGCGAGACGCCCGGCATCCTGCGGATCGTGACCGGTCCGGTCGATCGGCTGCAGGTCGGCCATTCCTGCGTGGAGATCGCCAACGGGCATCCCTTCATGGCGCAGGTCACCGGCACCGGATGCCTCTCGGGCGGCGTCATCGCAGCCTTTCTCGCCGCCGAGCCCGATGCGCTGGCGGCGGCCGGTTCCGCTCTCGCGGTTACCGGCGTCGCGGCCGAACTGGCGGCGTCGAGGGCACAGGGGCCCGGCACCTTCGCGCCGCTGTTTCTCGACGCGCTCGCCGCCGTCGGCGAGGCCGACATTCTTCCTCTTGCAAGGATCCACCATGACCAGCATGACCTCATCGGGCGTCGATAATCGCCTCAACGCGATCGTCGATGCATCGCTCGCCGACATCGCGCCTCTGCCGGACCTGGCACGGGCCGCCGCCCGGAATGGCGCAACCCTGATCCAGTATCGCGACAAAACGGCATCGACGCGCGTCATGGTCGAGCGGGCGACGTCCATCCGGGAGGCGCTTGCCGGCACGGGCGTTGCCTTCGTCGTCAACGACCGGGTGGACGTGGCGCTCGCAGCCGGTGCGGACGGGGTGCACCTCGGTGCCGACGACATGGATGCGGAGACGGCACGGCGTCTGCTGGGCGGGACGGCCATCATCGGGCTGACCGTGAAGACGGAAGCCGATGCGGACCGTGCGGGTCGAGCGCCCGCGACCTATGCCTGCATCGGCGGCGTGTTCGAGACCCTTTCCAAGGTCAATCCGGATCCGCCGGTCGGGCTTTCCGGGCTCCGCACCTTGCGCGAAGCGATCCGCCGCCTCAGCCCCGATCTGCCTGTCAGTGCCATCGCCGGGATCGATCTGGCACGGGTGCCGGAGGTCATTGCCGCCGGCGCCGACGGTGTCGCGGTGATCTCTGCAATCTTCAGGTCCGGTGACATTGGGGGAGCGACCCGGTCGTTCCGCTCGGCGGTGGATGCCGGGGTGGAGGCTGGACGGGAGGCCAGGCTGGGGGCCGCCCGATGACCGCCGTTGCCCTGACCATTGCCGGCTCCGACAGCGGAGGCGGCGCCGGCATTCAGGCCGACATCAAGACGTTTTCCGCGCTTGAGACCTTTGCCACGAGCGTCATCACCGCGGTGACGGCGCAGAACACGACGGGGGTTACGGCGGTCGAGGACATTTCGTCCGCACTGATCGCCGCGCAGATGGCGGCCATCTTTGCCGACATGGATGTGCGGGCGCTGAAGATCGGCATGGTGTCGCGGGCCGAGACCATCGAGACGATCGCTGCGGGTCTTGCCGGGTTTGCCGGGCCTGTGGTCCTCGACCCCGTCATGGTCGCGACCTCGGGCGATCGGCTGCTGCGGGAAGAAGCGATCGACGCTTTGCGGACCGTGCTCGTGCCCCGCGCGGCGATCGTGACGCCGAACCTTCCGGAAGCGGCGCTGCTCACGGGAACGCCGGTCGCACAGGACCGGACGGGCATGACGCAGCAGGCTGAGGCGATCCTGAAAGCCGGCGCCGGGACCGTGCTCATCAAAGGCGGGCATGGCGACGGGCCGGAAAGCGTCGACCTCCTGTTCGACGGCAACAGCGTGCGGACCTTTGCCGCACCGCGGATCGCAACGCGGAACGATCACGGCACCGGCTGTACGCTGGCGGCCGCCATCACGGCCCACCTCGCACGGGGCTATGACATCGTCGAGGCGATCAGCCTGTCGAAAACCTATCTTCACCAGGCGCTGGAAGCCGGGCGTGGCCTGTCGATCGGCAAGGGGCGCGGCCCGGTGCACCATTTCTACCGGTGGTGGCCGGCGTGACGACCCTTACTGACCGGCCCGCGCCGGGAGGCGGCCCGAGCCCGCGTGGCTCGGCCAAAGACCCGGGTCGGCCGGCGCGTATGGCCAGCGTCCTTCTGCACGGGCTCGACCGTCTTCTCGGCGCGCTGGCCGGGTTCGTCCTTGCGATCATGCTCGGCGTGGTGATCACGGGCATCGTGCTGCGCTACGGGTTCCACACCGGGCTTCTGGGGGCAGAGGATCTCGGGATCTGGCTGCACATCGCCCTCATCTCCGTCGGCGCGCCGCTGGCGCTGAACGGGCCGCTCGCCATGCGGCTCGATGTCCTGGTGTCACGGTTGCCCCCTCTGCCGCAGCGGGCCGCCGCCATCTGTGCCGACGCGGTCTCGGTGCTGGCCGGCCTCGTCCTCGTCTCCGGAGGGACGGCTGTGATCGGCATGGTCGGGGGAACGTCGCCGACGCTCGGGCTTCCCGAAGCCCTGCGTTTCGCGCTTCCTGTCTTCGGGGGCGGGGCCCTGCTCGTGAGGCTCTTTCTGACCCGGATTGCGCAAGGCGACCGGGTGGGGGCGGTGGCCGGACCGCTGCTCGGCGTCGCCCTGCACCTTTTTGCGGGCCACGCCGTCATCGAAACGTCCTGGCCGCCAAGCCTCTTCCTGGCACTGCTTGCGGGCCTGAGTCTCCTGGTGTCGGCACCGCTTTCCCATGCCTTCCTTGCGGCTGCGGCCATGGCGGTCGCCTTCGGCAGCAGCCTGCCGGAACCGGCGATCCTGTCAACGACGATTGCCGGCCTGTCCAAATTTCTTCTTCTGGCCGTCCCGTTCTTCCTGCTCACCGGGGCGCTGCTGACGGCGTCGGGTGCTGCCGACCGGCTGGTGCGGTTTGCCGCCAGCCTCGTCGGTCATCGGCGTGCCGGTCTTGCGCAGACGGTTCTTCTGACCAGCGTGCTCTTTTCGGGAGCCTCCGGCTCGTCCGTGGCCAATGCGGCCTTCGGGGCTGCGACCTTTCAGCCGGAGCTGGTGCGCCATGGCTATCCGCCGGCCCAGGCCGGGGCCATCATCGCTGCAACCTCCGTGCTCGACAACGTCATTCCGCCGTCCATCGCCTTCCTGCTGCTTGCCGCCGCCACCAATCTGTCGATCGGTTCCCTGCTCACCGGCGGCTTCGTCGCTGGCGGGCTGATGGCGCTGTGCCTGGCGGTCGCCATCGCGCTGACAGCCGGAGAGCACGGGCGCACGCCCCGTGTCGGGCGCCGCGTGCAGGCGCGTGCGGCCTTGTCCGCCGTTCCCGCCTTCGGGCTTGGGCTGATCGTCGTCCTCGGCATCCGCGTCGGCCTCGTCACGACCACCGAGGCCGCCGCACTCGCAGCGACTTATACGTTCGGTCTCGCGCTCGTGGCGCAGCGCGGCGCCCGGGGCGTCTCCCGCGTTTTCCGGCAGGCTGCCGTCGAGGCCTCGGCGATCGGGCTGCTCATCGGCACGGCTGCGCCCTTTGCCTTCCTGCTGGCCATCGACGATATCGCCGGCGTCATGCAGTCGCTCGTCACGCTGCTTGGCGGCAGTGCCTTGTCGGTGCTGCTCCTGTCCAACCTCGTGCTCCTGGCGCTGGGGCTGATCCTCGACATCGGCGCGGCGATCCTCCTCATCGGTCCCGTGCTGTTGCCGGCTGCCGTCGGTGCCGGCATCGATCCGGTGCATTTCGGGGTGATCCTCGTGGTTAACCTGATGATCCATGGGCTGACGCCGCCCCTCGGCCTGCTCGTCTTCGTCGTGTCCGGCGTGACCGGCGTGCCGGCCCTCGCACTGTTTCGCGCCGTCCTGCCTTATCTCGCCGCGCTTCTCGTCGCGCTCGTCGTCCTGTCCGCGCTCGCGCTCATCTTCCGTCCCTGAGGAACTCGAAACCCATGTCCATCATCACCCGTCGCAGCTTCCTGACATCCGCCCTGGCCGCAGGCCTCGCCGCACCGGCGCTTGTGCGTCCGGCCTTCGCAAGGACCACGAGCATCACGGTCGCCTCTCTGCTGGGCGAGGAAAAGCCGGAAACCCGGATCTGGCGGCATATCGCCGAGCGGGTGGAAAGCCGCATACCGGGCCGCTTCCGGTTCAATGTCGTCGCCAATGGCGCTCTGGGCGGGGAAAAGGACGTGGCCGAGGCGACGCGGCTCGGGGCTGTGCAGGCAAGCCTCGCCACCACGTCCTCCCTGTCGGGCTGGGTGCCCGAGCTGCAGATCCTGGACCTGCCCTTTCTCTACAGGGATGCGGCCCATGTCGCGCGCGTGGTGGGCGGCGAGATCGGCGTCGAGCTTCAAGACAGGCTCAAAGCGCAGAATTTCATCGCCACGGGTTTCATCGACTATGGTGCCCGGCATCTGCTCGCCAAGGAGCCGATCCTCAGGCCGCAGGACATGGCCGGACGGAAGATCCGCGTGATCCAGAGCCCGCTCCATACCAAGCTCTGGTCGGGCTTCGGAGCCGTTCCCGTCGGCATCCCCATCACCGAAACCTACAATGCCCTGTCCACCGGGGTGGTCGATGCGATGGACCTGACGAAATCGGCCTATGCCGGGTTCAAGCTCTATGAGGTCGTGCCGGTGATGATGCTGACAGGCCATATCCGCGCGTCCGGCGTCGTCTATTTTGCCGGAAGCTTCTGGAACGGGCTGTCGTCCGAGGAACAGCAGGTGTTGACCGATGCGTCCCGGGAAGGTGCCAGCGTTTTCAATGATCTGATCGTCGCCGACGAGGCGGCGAGCGTCGCGACCGCCCGGTCGCACGGCGGGCAGGTTCTCGATGTCCCCGACCTTGCCGCCTGGCGTCAGGGCGCGCGCGGCGTCTGGGACGCCTTTGCACCCGTCATCGGCGGTCAGGTGCGCATCAAGGCTGTCGAGGCGCTCTGAGCCTTTCCGGGGTCTAACTGGGGTCCTCGGGTCAATCGGTGGTCGCCGGAAAGGCGCAAGGGGCAGGGAGAGCCGCGCCTTCGGCGAGGCCTCCCATGATCCTTATGCCACGGGCTGGGTAGGGCTTGGCGCCGGTTCGGTGAACCACCTGGGGCCTGCCTCGGTCATGTAGATGTGGTCTTCCAGGCGGACGCCGAAGCGATCGGGGAAGACGACCATCGGCTCATTGGAAAAGACCATTCCGGCGCGCAGCGCCAGCGTGTTGCCGCGCACGATATAGGGATGCTCGTGGATCTCCAGACCGAGGCCGTGACCGGCGCGGTGCGGCAGGCCGGGCAGCGCGTAGTCGGGGCCGAGGCCGTGACGTCGGAGAACCGCGCGGGCGGCGTCGTCGAGACTGTGGCAGGGCGCGCCGATGCGGGCGGCATCGAACACGGCCTGCTGCGCTTCCCGCTCAATGCTCCAGGCGCGGGCGAAATCCGGCGTCGGCTCTCCGAGCATGTAGCTGCGGGTGAGATCCGAGTGATAGCCGTCGATCTGCGTGCCGGTATCGACGAGGATCGCATCGCCTTCGGCGAGGACTTGATCGCCATCCGCCCCATGGGGCAGGGACGTGGCTGCGCCGAAGGAGACAATGCAGAAGGTGGAGCCGGAGCCGGCCAGGGCCCGGTGCTCGCGATCGATGAAGCGGACGATGTCGGAGGCGCGCACGCCCGGTGCCATCTGCGCATGGGCCCGCTTGTGCACGTCGAGCGTGATATCCATCGCATGCTGGATGATGGCGATTTCCGCGGGCGATTTGACGATCCGAATATCCCGGATCAGCGGTCCGCCGTCCGCGAGGCGTTCCGCACCGAAGGCCGTCGCCAAGGGGTGATAGATGGCGAGCGGCAGGGCGTCGTCGAGCGCGAGGCTGCCTGTCGTCCCGAGGATCCGGCGGATCAGATCGGCGGGGCTTTCCTCTTCCTGCCAGACCGCAATCTCGCCCGGCAGATGCGGCAGCGTTTCGACACGGCTCTGCTCGAAGCCGGGCACGATGTAATGCAGCGAGGTCGGGGTCACCAGGGCGCCCAGCAGCCGCTCGCTCGCATGCCAGTGAAGACCGGTAAAATACTGCAGGCTCTTGGATGATCCGAGGAGAAGACCGGCAAGCCCCTGAGCGTCAAGGCCCGCGCGCAGCGTTTCCAGGCGCTGCTGCCGCTCGGCGTCGGAAATGAACGGGGGGAGTCCGAGATCGGGATGGGGCATGACGTGCTTTCTGGCTCGCTGGGTGTCTCTGATGTCTCTGAACCTGTCCGTGATGCTGGTCGATCGGGGTGACGACCGGCCGTTGCCGTGTCACAGATCAGAGGTTCTGGATGGCTGTCGCCTTGCCCATGTCGCGGGCGACATACTCCTGGATCTGCCGAACGATCTGGGCGGCATGGGCGATGGCCAGCCGGTCGCACGTGTCCACGTCGCCGGCCTCGATGGCGGCGATGATGGCTTCATGTTCCTCGACATATTGCCGGGGAAGCCGATCATCGAAGGTCGAGTAATAGAGCCTGAGAATGCGGCGGCCTTCATCCAGCAGGCGGCTGAAGAAGCTGACGTAATAGGGATTGCCGCCGAGCACGGCGATGGCCACGTGGAATTCCCGGTTGGCCTCGATCATGCCATAGGCGTCATGCGCCTCGACCGCTTCGGCGAAAGCCTGCTGGTGGCGGCGGACCTCCTGCATCCCTGCAGGATCGCGGCGCGCAGCGGCAGCACGCGTCGTGACGCGGTACATCAGCGTGAGTGCGTCGAAATACGGCGGCAGGGCTGCAAAATCGATGGTGGCAACAATGGTGTTGCGGTTCGGCAGCGTCGTCACCAAGCCATCGGCCGACAGGCGCAGCAGCGCCTCGCGGATCGGCGTGCGCGACATGCCGAAGCGTTCCGACAGTCGGACCTCGTCGAGCGGGCTGCCGGGCGACAGGGCCATGGACAGGATTTCCGTGCGCAAGGCTGCGTAGACACTTTGCGTGCCCGAGCCGCGGGCGCGAACCGCATCCGGCGATACCGCTTCCGTCATGAGACCGCTCCCTGCATGGACACTGCCCTCAGATAGGGGGCTCCACGATCTCTATCACGGGATAATACAGGCTGTCGACACTCTGCGCCGTGTTGCGGACGTCGTAGGTTTGAATGAAAGACGGCGCGGCAGAAGTGCCGCGCCTTCGAACGGGAGCGATTGTGGAGGATCGATCAGAGATTGACCTTGGCGTTCTCGCCCATGTCCGGCTTCGTGTTGGACACGGCCGCTGCCGCCATCTTGATGTAGCTGATGACGGTGCCGGGGCTGTCCCAATATTCGGCAAACGACGGCGTGACGCGCAGGATGCGGATCTTCGGATCATCCGGGCTGTCCCACCAGGCCTTGGCCGGCGTGCCCCAGAGTTCCTTGATCTTCTCGCGGTCGTTCTCGATCGACGCCGTCCCGGAGAGGGAGACGTATTTATGGCCCTTGGAGTCAGCAAAGGCAAGGCAGACATTCGGATGCGCCTCGACTTCCTCGTCCTTGTGGCTGTCGGCGTCGGTCAGGAAGTAGACGGAATTCTCCATGCGCTCGACATAGGCGGCCATCGGCCGTGCGCGGATGTCGTTGCCGGTTTCGGTCGCCAGCATGCAGAAGCCGATCTTGTCGATGAGATCCCAGACCTTCGTCGTGTCGTCGGTATGCGCCATGTGTGTCTCCTTGGGTTCGTTCCCAGGGAGAACAGCGAAGACCGGCTTTCTGTTCCGTCGCTCGTCCCGCGCGCCTGCTCGGCGAGCGTGGGCCCGTCGACCTCAGGCCATGTCGAGCAGGCCGCGCGCGGCGGCTTCGTCGGTGATCAGCGTGTGGCAGCCGGTGCGGGCCATGGTGGCGCGGATGGCTGCGACGCGCTTGCGCCCGCCCGAGGCAATAACGACGTGACGAGCCTTGGCGACAGCGGAAAGGCCGACCGACATGACACGTCGGTTCAAGGGGTGATCGACGCTGTTTCCAGCCGCATCGAGAAAATGGCAGAGCGTATCGCAGACCGTCCCGGCCGCCAGCAGCGCCGTCAGATCCTCCGGCGGAAGAAATCCCGGGGAGAGGGAAGATCCGTGGGCGCTGAAATCGCCGCAGCTGACGACGGCGATGTCGAGCATCTCGGCGGTCGCAAACAGACGGTCGAGCCCGCAGCGTTCGATCAGGCGTGCCTTCGTCTCCTCGCTGTCCACGATCAACGGCGCCAGCATCAGCATGCAATCCGCACCGAGCGCGCTTGCCAGACGCCAGGAGTAATCGACCGGATTGAGGGTGGATGTTTCCACCAGCCCGCCCAGAAGCGACACGATCTTGGCCTTTTCCATGCGCGGCGGTCGGAACGTCTGCAGCGATGCGCTGAGCGTTCGGCCCCAGCCGACGCCAATCACGTTGCCGTCGCGGATGACCTCTGACAGGAAGGTGCCCAGCGCCGCCCCGACATCGCGGGCGGTTTCATCGACATTGCCGTCGCCCGGAACGACGATCGCCTCGTCCAATCCCAGCTTTTCCTCGAGCCGCAGGGCAAGGCCGGTACAATCCTCCGGCGTCTCGTTGATCCAGATCTGCACCTCGGCGCGCTTCACCGCCTCGTCCAGCATGCGGATCACGGTTGCCCGGCTGATCCCCAGGTTTTCGGCAATGTCCTTCTGCGTGAGCCCTCTGTTGTAATACAGCCATGCCGCCCGCAGGCGCAGCGAGCGCGTGTCGAGCAGTATGTTCGGGTTGGTCCTGTCCAGTCTGGCCAAGGCGTCGATCCTTTTGCATGATGGGTCTCGGGGGCGATAGCGTCCCGATGACGGTCCCGAAATCCAAGGATGCGGCACAACTTTTGAATAAACGATTTGACAAAAGTCATCAAGCTCCTCATATCCAGTCTGGCCGGTAGCGGAACCTCAGGCTTTAATTTCCGTTCGGTCTCACCAACCGTCGCGCGGCGACGGAAGTCCTATCGAGGGAAGAGATGACGCGCTGCAGAGGCCGCATTTCGCACCTCCCGACGAAAGAAGACGAAAGGCGAAGATGATGTCCAAGCTGGAACAATTACGCGGCATCACGACCGTCGTGGCCGACACCGGCGATATCGAGGCCGTTGCCCGCCTCAAGCCGGTGGATTGCACGACGAACCCGACCATCGTGCTGAAGGCGCTGGGCACACCGCTGTTCGACGAGATCAATGCGGAAGCCGTCACCTGGGCAAAGAGCCAGTCGAGCTCGGGCGATGCGCTGGTCAGCGCCGTTGCCGACCGTCTGGCCGTGTCCGTGGGTGCGGAACTGTCCAAGCTGGTTCCCGGCCGCGTCTCGACCGAAGTCGATGCCGACCTGTCCTTCGACACCGAGGGTTCGATTGCCAAGGGGCGCGCCATCATTGCTGCCTACAAGGAGCGCGGCATCGAACGCGACCGCATCCTGATCAAGCTCGCCTCGACCTGGGAAGGGATCCGCGCTGCGGAAGTGCTGCAGAAGGAAGGCATCGACTGCAACCTGACGCTGCTCTTCAGCATGGCCCAGGCGGTTGCCTGCGCCGATGCCAAGGCCTTCCTCATCTCGCCCTTCGTCGGCCGCATTCTCGACTGGTACGTCAAGTCCACGGGCGAGAAGTACACGTCTGAAACGGATCCGGGCGTGGTTTCCGTGCGCGAGATCTACAATTACTACAAGGCCAACGACATCAAGACCGTCGTCATGGGCGCCTCGTTCCGCAATATCGGCGAGATCGAAGCGCTTGCGGGCTGCGACCGTCTCACGATCAGCCCGGCGCTGCTCGAAGAACTGTCCAAGGACGACGGCAAGCTCGAGCGCAAGCTTTCGCCCGACAACGTCACGCCCGTGGAGAAAATCCACATGGACGAGAAGACGTTCCGCTGGATGCTGAACGAAGATGCCATGGCGACAGAAAAGCTGTCCGAAGGCATTCGCGCGTTTGCCAAGGATCTGCACGCGCTCCGCGATCAGGTCGCTAAGCGTCTGGCTGTCTAAGCGCGCCAAGCCGCGGATCGACGACATGAAGGGCCGGTGCATCATGAGTGTGCCGGCTTTTTCGTGCCAAGCCTCCGACAGTCGAGGCGCGCGTTACGGGCCTGTCGATATCGCGCAAGACGCCTTCACCTCGTCATCCTCTCATGCCAATCTGCGCCGGCGCACAGCGGGGGTTCACGGCAAGCGAACGTGCACGGCGAGGGGCTCGGAAATGGGTGAGGTCAGCGGGGACGACGTCCATGCGGAAAAGCTGAGGTTCTCTGTTTACAAAAGTATTACAATATGATTTTTCTGTCCGCGCTGTTCGCGGAGCGGCGGTTTCGGGAGGGGAATCGGACTATTCGAGCAGGAGATCGGCGGGCGCGCGGCGCCGCGCAGATCGCGCTGCGCAGGTGGGTCTCCGAGCTTCCGGGCTCCGATCCCGGGGTTTCGGCGGTCCGACGGTTCGGGACGGCCGCGGGCCCGAAGTTTTCGCTGCGATCCCAGCGCGTGTCTCGAGGACGCGTTGCGGTCGCAGCGGTTCGTGACGTTTCGACAGGCTGACATTCGCATTTTTCTGGAGCTTTCATGTTCACTCTCGGTATCGACTACGGCACAAATTCGGTTCGCGCCCTCATCGTGCGCGCGTCCGACGGCAAGGAATACGGCACGGGCGTCGTGGACTATCCCAGCGGGACGCAGGGCGTGCTGCTCGACCCGCGCGACCACAATGTCGCGCGCCAGAGCCCGGCCGATTACCTCTATGGCTTGCAGGAAAGCGTGGCGCGGGCGCTCCGCGAGGCCGTGACCCAGCCGGATTTCGACGTCTCCAAGGTGGCCGGCATCGGCGTCGACAGCACGGGCTCGAGCCCGCTGCCGGTGGATGCCGCAAACCAGGCGCTCGGCATGCTCCCGCAGTTCGAGAACAACCCCAATGCGCAGTGCTGGCTCTGGAAGGACCATACCAGCTGGCGCGAGGCCGCCCGTATCACCGAGCTCGCCGGCGAACACCGTCCGCAATACATCGCGATGGTCGGCTCGACCTATTCGTCGGAGTGGTGGTGGTCGAAGATCTGGCGCTGCCTGACGGTCGCGCCCGACGTGTTCGCCGCCGCCCATTCCTGGGTCGAGCTCGCCGACTGGGTGCCCTCGGTGCTCGCCGGCGTCAAGACGCCGAGCGACATCGTGCGCGGCGTCTGCGCGGCCGGCCACAAGGCGCTCTACAACACGGCGTGGAACGGGCTGCCGGACAAGGAATTCCTGGCCATGCTCGACCCGAAGATCGCCGAGCTGCGCGACCGGCTCTACGACAAGGCCTATGACGCCGCAACGCCCGCCGGTGCCCTGTCGGCCGAGTGGGCCGACAAGCTTGGCCTGCCTGCCGGCATCCCGATCGCCGTCGGCGCCTTCGACGTTCACTACGGCGCCATCGGCTGCGGCGTCGAGGAGGGCACGCTGGTCAAGGTCATCGGCACGTCCACCTGCGACTGCGCTGTCGTGCCGGTGAAAACGCAGCCGGGCGATATTCCCGGCATCTGCGGCATCGTGGAAGGTTCGATCCTGCCCGGCTTCTTCGGTGTCGAGGCCGGACAGTCGGCCGTGGGCGATATCTTCAAATGGTGGGTCGAGGGCGTCTGCGGCGGCTCCGGTGCGCTGCATGGCGAATTGACGGCGGAAGCCGAGCAGTTGAAGCCGGGCCAGAGCGGCCTTCTTGCGCTCGACTGGAACAACGGCAACCGTACGATCCTCGTCGATCAGCGCCTCTCCGGCCTGGTCCTCGGGCAGACCCTCTATACGACCCGTTCCGAGATCTATCGGGCGCTGGTCGAGGCGACGGCCTTCGGCGCGCGTGCCATCATCGAGCGGATCCGGGAGTATGGCGTTGCGGTCGATCGCGTCGTCTGCACCGGCGGCATTGCCGAGAAGAATCCAATGCTGATGCAGATCTATGCCGACGTTACCGGCTGCACCATGCTGGTCGCAGGCTCCAGCCAGACCTGCGCACTGGGCGGCGCCATCGCGGCGTCGGTCCTGGCCGGTGCACACCCGGATTTCGAGGCCGCCCAATCCGCCATGACCGCGCTGCGCGACGAGCGCTATACGCCCATCGCAGCCAACCAGGCGGTCTACAACGACCTCTACACGCTCTACCGCGACCTGCATGACAGCTTCGGCGGTCTCAACAAGCAGGCCGATCTTTCCGGCCTGATGAAGAGCCTGATCGACATCAAGTACGCCGCCAACAGCTGAAACTTCCGCACCCGACGGGTGCGACAGGATAGACAACAAGGACTGATACGATGTTTGGTTTGAAGCCCGCTAAAATCTGGTTCGTCTGCGGATCGCAGCACCTCTATGGCCCGGAGGCCCTCCAGCAGGTGACGGCGCATGCCGAGGAAATCGCCAAGGCGCTCGACGATACCGGCAATTTCCCGCTCGAAATCGTCTGCCGCCCGATCGTCACGACGCCGGAACAGGCTGCCGATCTCTGCATCGAGGCGAATGCCGACGCGGAATGCGCCGGCCTCATCCTCTGGATGCACACCTTCTCGCCGGCCAAGATGTGGATCCGCGGGCTGGCCCAGCTGAACAAGCCGTTCCTGCATCTCCACACCCAGTACGATCGCGAGCTGCCCTGGGCGACGATCGACATGGATTACATGAACCTCAACCAGTCGGCCCATGGCGACCGTGAAGCCGGCTTCATGCACACGCGCCTGCGCCTCGGCCGCAAGGTCGTCGTCGGTCACTGGACGGACCCCGAAGTCCATCAGCGCATCGATGCGTGGATCCGTGCCGTTCGCGCCTGGCATGACTGGCAGGGTGCCCGCTTCTGCCGCTTCGGCGACAACATGCGCTTCGTCTCCGTGACCGATGGCGACAAGGTTTCGGCCGAAATGGCCTTCGGCTTCTCGGTCAACACCTATGGTATCGGTGACCTCGCTGCCCGGATGAACGCCGTCAGCGACGAAGACGTCAAGGCGCTCGCTGCCGAATACGTCAAGCTTTACGACGTGGTGCCCGACCTTGCCGAAGGCGGTGCCCGTCACGAATCGCTGCTTTACAATGCCCGCCAGGAACTCGGCATCCGCGCCTTCCTCGAAGAAGGCGGCTTCAAGGGCTTCACCACCACGTTCGAAGACCTGCACGGCCTGACACAGCTGCCGGGCATGGCGCCGCAGCGCCTGATGGCCGATGGCTACGGCTTTGCCGGTGAAGGCGACTGGAAGACGTCGGCGCTGCTCCGCGCGCTGAAGGTCATGGGCGAAGGCCTGACCAGCGCGACCTCCTTTATGGAAGACTATACCTACCATATGGCGCCCGGCTCCGAGCAGGTGCTCGGTTCCCACATGCTGGAAATCTGCCCGACGATTGCCAGCGGCAAGCCTTCGGTCGAGATCCACGCGCTCGGCATCGGCGGCAAGGATGATCCGGTCCGTCTCGTGTTCGACGCCATCAAGGGCCCGGCGCTGAACGCGTCGCTGATCGATCTCGGCAACCGCTTCCGCCTGCTGGTCAACGAAGTCGAATCCGTCGAGCATCCCGACCTGCCGAAGCTGCCGGTCGCGCGTGCCGTCTGGGAATGCAAGCCGGACTTCAAGACCGCTTGCACCTCCTGGATTCTCGCCGGCGGCGCGCACCACACGGTCTACAGCTACGACGTCACGACCGAGATGCTGGAAGACTTCGCCACCATCGCCGGCATCGAGCTCGCCGTCATCAACGACGACACGACGTTGCCCGCCTTCAAGCAGGATCTGCGCAACAACGAGGTGTACTACCACTTCGCCCGCGGCATCCGGGGCTGAGGACGCCATGTCGGTCTATACGGAACTCAAGCGCGAAGCCTTCGAGGCGAATGTCTCGCTGCCGCGCCACGGCCTGATCAACCTGACCTTCGGCAATGCGAGTGCGGTCGACCGTGCGCGGGGCGTCTTTGCGATCAAGCCGAGCGGCGTCGATTACACTGCCATGACAGTCGAGGACATGGTGATCGTCGATTTCGACGGCAAGCGGGTCGAGGGAACGCTCAACCCGTCGTCGGACACGCCGACACATCGCCGGTTGCTGATGGCTTTCGAGGACATCGGCGGCGTCGTGCACACCCATTCGTCGCACGCGACAGCGTTCGCCCAGGCCGGACTGCCGATCCCGATCTTCGGGACCACGCATGCCGACTACTTCAACGGCGATATTCCCGTGACCCGCAAGATGACGGCCGAGGAGATCGGCACGGCCTACGAGTGGGAAACGGGCAACGTCATCGTCGAGTGCCTTGGCAATGCTGATCCGCTGGATTTTCCCGGCGTGCTCGTCAACCGCCACGCCCCGTTTACCTGGGGCAAGACGGTGGCGAAGGCGGTCGAGGTTGCGGTTGCCGTCGAGTGCATCGCGCATATGGCGATGATGTCGCTGCAGCTCGCGCCGAAGCTTCCGCAGATCGAGCCAGAACTGCTCGCCAAACACTTCAAGCGCAAGCATGGCCCTGGCGCCTACTACGGCCAGAGCAACCCGGCAAACAAGTCGTAAGTTCTTGAAATCAAAGCACCCGCTTCGCCAGAAGCGGGTGCTTTTGCACGTACACCGACAACCGATCGTGCGACCGGAAAACGTGCGCGAAAAATGTCGAAACCTCGCAATTTCGCCCGCCGATCCACTTTACTAAAGTCATATTGTATGACTATATACCGCCATCGCTGAGGAGCGATTTTTGGGAGGAAATCATGAAGTTTATGAAAGCACTTAGCTGTGCAACGGTTCTCGCCGGCTGCGTATTTTCCAGCGCATCCGCTGCCGACATGACGGTAGGCTTTTCGCAGATCGGCTCTGAGTCCGGTTGGCGCGCGGCAGAAACGACGGTGACGAAGCAGGAAGCCGAAAAGCGCGGCATCGACCTGAAGTTCGCCGATGCCCAGCAGAAGCAGGAAAACCAGATCAAGGCTCTTCGCTCGTTCATCGCGCAGGGCGTCGATGCGATCTTCGTCGCGCCGGTCGTTGCGACCGGCTGGGACGAAGTGCTTGGCGAAGCCAAGGATGCCAGCATTCCGGTCATCCTGCTCGACCGCACGGTCGATGCCGACAAGAGCCTCTACATGACGGCGGTCACGTCCGACCTCGTGCATGAAGGCAATGTCGCCGGCAAGTGGCTTGTCGACACGACGGCCGGCAAGCCGTGCAATGTCGTCGAACTCCAGGGCACGACCGGCTCGTCGCCGGCCATCGACCGCAAGAAGGGCTTCGAAGAAGCGCTGAAGGGTCACGACAACCTCAAGATCGTCCGCTCGCAGACCGGCGACTTCACCCGCACCAAGGGCAAGGAAGTCATGGAAAGCTTCTTGAAGGCGGAAAACGGCGGCAAGAACATTTGCGCGCTCTACGCGCACAATGACGACATGGCCGTCGGCGCCATCCAGGCGATCAAGGAAGCCGGGCTGAAGCCGGGCAAGGACATCCTCGTCGTTTCCATCGACGCCGTTCCGGATATCTTCAAGGCCATGGCGGCCGGCGAAGCCAATGCGACGGTCGAACTGACGCCGAACATGGCCGGCCCCGCCTTCGACGCCCTCGCTGCCTTCAAGAAGGACGGCAAGGAGCCGCCGAAGTGGATCCAGACGGAATCCAAGCTCTACACCCAGGCGGATGATCCGCAGAAGGTGTACGACGCCAAGAAGGGTCTCGGCTACTAAGAGGCTGATCTCGGGTCCGGGTTCCTGAAGGGGCACCCGGACCGACGATTTGCACATGCGACCGGCGGGAGCAGGGGCCTCCGCCGGTTGACGCTTGCCGGTCGGCAACGACGCGCCGCGTTCCAAGCGCTTCCGACCACGGTCGCACCGCAGGTTCGGCGATCCCCGGCTGCGCATGTCGCAGGACGGTCCGCCCGAACGGACGACACCGCATCCACTGACAGCATTGGAGCGATCCGGGCGCATCAACGCCGGCGGACGCTCCGGGAGGGATCATGCAGACAGATCCGGATACCGTTCTATCCGCCAACCGCATCGACAAGGTGTTTCCGGGTGCCAAGGCGCTCAATCACGTCGATTTCTCGCTTCGTCGCGGCGAGGTGCATGCGCTTCTCGGCGAAAACGGAGCAGGCAAGTCGACGCTGGTGAAATGCCTGACAGGCGCCTACCATCGCGACGGCGGCATGATCCTGCTCGATGGCGTCGAGATCGATCCGCGCGACACGCTGGACGCCCAGCGGCTCGGCATTGGAACGGTCTACCAGGAGGTCAACCTCCTGCCCAATCTCAGCGTTGCTGAAAATCTCTTTCTCGGGCGTCAGCCCCGCCGCTTCGGCCTGATCGACACCGGCGCCGTCAATCGCAAGGCGCGCGCGCTGCTGGCCGAATACGACCTCGACATCGACGTGACCGCCGGCCTCGACAGTTTTTCCGTGGCGATCCAGCAGGTGATTGCGATTGCCCGCGCCGTCGATGTCTCCGGCAAGGTGCTGATCCTCGACGAGCCGACGGCCAGCCTCGATGCCCATGAAGTCGCCATGCTGTTCCGCGTCGTGCGGCGGCTGAAGGCGCGGGGCCTCGGCATCATCTTCATCACCCACTTCCTCGAGCAGGTCTACGAGATCACCGATCGCGTCACGATCCTGCGCAATGGCCAGCTCGTCGGGACGCGCGACACCGCAAGCCTCGAACGGCGCGACCTGATCGCCATGATGCTCGGGCGCGAGCTGGCGGCGGAGGTGCATGACGAAGCAGGGGCCTCCAAGACGGTCGATGGCCCGGTTCGTTTCCAGTTCCGCGATTTCGGCCGCAAGGGCCGGATCAACCCGTTCAATCTCGACGTGAAGGCCGGAGAGGTCATCGGCATTGCCGGCCTGCTCGGCTCCGGCCGCACGGAAACGGCCGAGGTCATGTTCGGCGCGCGGCGTGCCGACAGCGGCACGGCGAAGATCGACGGCCAGGCGGCGGATCTGTCGTCGCCACGGGCCGCCATCCGCCAGAAATTCGGCTTCTGTCCTGAAGACCGCAAGACCGACGGCATCATCGGAGACCTCTCGGTGCGCGAGAACATCGCACTCGCGCTCCAGGCCCGCCGCGGTTGGGCCAGACCCATTCCGCGCGCCGAGCAGGACCGGCTGGCTGCCGAATACATCAAGGCGCTCGACATTCGCACCACCGACGCGGAAAAACCGATCCGGCTCCTTTCGGGCGGCAACCAGCAGAAGGCGATCCTTGCGCGCTGGCTGGCGACCAACCCGGACTTCCTCATTCTCGACGAGCCGACGCGCGGCATCGATGTCGGTGCGCATGCGGAAATCATCCGGCTCATCGAAACACTCTGCGAGAAAGGCATGTCGCTGATCGTGATCTCGTCCGAAATCGAGGAGCTGGTGGTCTACAGCCACCGCGTGATCGTTCTGCGCGACCACGAGCATGTGGCCGAGCTGACGGGCGCCGAGATCACCACCGAGAGCATCGTCAACACGATTGCCGGCACGGCGAAGACGCCGGACCAGATATCGGCCGCCGCCGGGGCGGCGGCAGGGGAGATCGCATAATGTCCATGCTCGGCCTCTATGGCAAGCGGCTGCTGCCGCAGTTCATCGCACTCGCGATCATCCTCGGCCTCGTGTCGATCGCCTTTCCCGGATTCTTCAATCTGCAGATCCAGAACGGTCGTCTCTACGGCTCGCTGATCGACATCCTCAATCGCGGCGCGCCGGTGGCGCTTCTGGCGATCGGCATGACCGTGGTCATCGCCACCAAGGGCATCGATCTGTCCGTTGGCGCCGTCATGGCGATCTGCGGGGCGGTCGCGGCATCGACCATCACCGCCGGCTATTCGCTGCCGGCCACGCTGCTGATCACCGTCGGTGTCGGCCTGCTCTGCGGTCTGTGGAACGGCATTCTCGTCGCCATCCTCGACATCCAGCCGATCATCGCCACGCTGGTGCTGATGGTGGCCGGACGCGGCATCGCCCAGATGGTGACGAACGGCGCCATTCTCACCTTCAACGATGAAGGGCTGATCTTCATCGGCAGCGGCTCGCTCTTCGGCCTGCCCATGCCCGTGGTGATCTGGATCACGGCCGGGATCCTCGTCGCCCTTCTCGTGCGGCGCACGGCACTCGGCATGCTCATCGAGGCGGTCGGCGTCAATCGCCGGGCGAGCACCCTGTCGGGCGTTTCCACGCCGGTGCTGCTGATCGCCGCCTATGTTCTCTCGGGTCTCTGCGCCTCCGTCGCCGGAATCATCGCGGCAGCCGACATTCGCGGTGCGGATGCCAACAATGCCGGCCTGTGGCTCGAACTCGACGCGATCCTCGCGGTCGTCATCGGCGGCACCTCGCTCCTCGGTGGACGATTCTCGATCGCAGCCTCGCTGCTCGGCGCGATGATCATCCAGTCGATCAATACAGGCATCCTGCTGTCGGGCTTCCCGCCCGAGTTCAACCTGATCATCAAGGCGGCCATCATCGTCTTCATCCTCGTGCTGCAATCGCCGAAGCTGCAAGGCACGCTTGCCTTCCTCTCGCGGTCGAACAGCACGCCCAAGCCTGCGGAGAGCAAAGCGAAATGAAAGCCAAACATCTTCCGCTGGCGGCGACGATCCTGATTTTCGTCCTCTCCTATGCCCTCTGCGCGTTTCAGTTCCCCAATATCCTGTCCACGCGCGTCATCGGCAACCTGTTGACGGACAATGCCTTTCTCGGCATCGCCGCGGTCGGCATGACGTTCGTCATCCTGTCGGGCGGCATCGACCTGTCGATCGGTTCGGTCATCGCCTTTACCGGCGTCTTTCTCGCCGTGATGATGGAGAACACCTCGATCCATCCGCTCGCCGCCTTCGTCCTGGTGCTGATCATCACCACCAGCTTCGGCGCGCTGATGGGCGCGATCATCCATCACCTGGAAATGCCCGCCTTCATCGTGACGCTTGCCGGCATGTTCCTTGCCCGCGGCATGGCCTTCGTGCTGTCGATCGACAGCATCCCGATCCGGCATCCGTTCTACGCGACGATGAAGGGCTTCTATCTCAAGCTTCCCGGCGGTGGCCGGCTGACGCTGATCGGGGGCGTCATGCTTCTGGTGTTCGCGCTCGGCATCCTCATTGCGCACCGAACCCGCTTCGGCACCAATGTCTATGCGCTGGGGGGCGGCGCGCAGACCGCGCGGCTGATGGGGGTTCCCACGGGCACCACGACGATCCTGATCTACGCGCTTTCGGGCCTGCTGGCCGGTCTTTCCGGCATCGTCTTCTCGCTCTACACATCAGCGGGCTATTCGCTCGCCACCGTGGGCGTCGAGCTGGATGCGATCGCCGCCGTGGTGATCGGGGGAACGCTGCTTTCGGGTGGGTCGGGCTTTGTTGCGGGAACGCTGATCGGCATCCTTATCCAGGGGCTCATCCAGACCTACATCACCTTCGACGGGACCCTGTCGAGCTGGTGGACGAAGATCCTCATCGGTTTCCTCCTCTTCGCCTTCATCCTGCTGCAGAAGGGCATTCTCTATCTGTCGCGCAACAACGGGGCGCTGGCGGCTTGACGTAAAAACGGCCCCGTTTCCGACGGGGCCGTGTGTCTGCCGACATCAACGGGTCTCAGGATGCCTTGCCGGGATCGCCGGCGCTCGCATCGCGCTCGTTGTAGTTCATGTCGAAATCCTTGCCCTCGCGTCGTTCGCCACCCGGACCGGTGTTGATCGTGCTGTCATCCGATCCCGTGAGGACGGTCGGCTTGGCGCTCGTGACGCCATTGTTGTCGCGCCCGATCGTCGGGCGCTTGAAGGCGCCCTTTGCATCCGTTTCGGCAGCGGGCTTGGCGTGATCGGTCATCTTCAGTCTCCCTTCACCTTACCGGCATCGGTCGCCTTTGCCCGCTCGGGCTCGGCCAGCGTTTCGCCATTGGCATCGGGCTCCCTGTCGGGATCGTCCTTGGCCGGCAGATAGCCGCTCGGGCGGCTCTCCTCCGGGCCTTCCCAGCGGGGTTTCTGGTCGATCGTGCCGGCGGCGCCGGTGCTTTTGAATGCTTCGGTCATGTCGGTCTCCTCATCTGCTCTGCCAAGTGAACCACCAGGATGCGTCGATGTTCCACAAGCGGCATTCCCGCGGACAGGCTCAGGATCGCGAGAGCCAGCTTTCGGTGTCCAGGATCTCGAGCTGAACCGAGAACCGGTTGCTGAGAACCTGCAGCGTCGCATCGTGCGTTTCGTCCGCGGAACTGCAGATGGCGTCGCGGATCAGCACGACGTTGAAGCCGAGATCGATCGCGCCAAGAAGCGTTGTCATCACACAGACGTCGGTTTCCCCGCCGGTGATGACCAGCGTCTCGACGCCCTCGGCGCGCAGGATCCTTTGCAGGTCACCGGCAAACCAGGGCGTATAGACCGGCTTGTCATAGATGCGCGCCGGCGGTGCAAAGGGCGCGAGCTCCGGCATGAGATCGAGCATTCCGGGCTCGAGGGCTTCGCGCGTCATGTTGCGCCATTTTTCGTAATAGGCCTTCCATGCGCCGATTGCCGTATCCGGCGAGGCCGGGGGGATGAAGCGCGTGAAGATCGTGCGATCCGGCGCCCGCTCCACGCAGGCAACCGTGTTGGGCAGGATGCGGCCCATCCAGTCGACGCGCCAAGGCGTATCCTCGGCGAAAAGGCGTTGCATGTCGACGCAGAGATGACGCCAGGTTCCGGTTGCGGGTGTGCTCATGGGCGGGGTCGCTTCATACGATGTGGTCCGTGGTCTTCCAGTGGTCGGCAATGTCGATGAAGGCCGCTTTGATCTCGTCACGGCTCCAGCCGGCATGCATCGCGGCTTCCGTCACCTGCTGCACCTTGGCGCCGATCGCCTCGCGGCAGTCGAGCGCGCGCTCGGCATAGTCGTCCTTTTCGCGTGGTTCCTTGATGGGCTGCATGGCGGTTCCTCCTTCTGTCCGCGAGCGCTGCCATCGGACGACAGGCTCTCGTGCGCCGGCTCCCGATGGGTCGGCCTCCACGTCAAACCGTGGGCCGTCGGGAAGGTTCCTGTTTCCGTTGGCGACCGCCGCGTCTCCGGCGGTCTCGACGCTCTGGTGCTCCCTTGTCGGCGCCGGCCGCGCCAAGAGGTCGCAGGTGCCATGAAGTTGATGGTTGCGGGGAACCGGCGCGGCCTCCGGCCGTTCCTGTTGCTTCTGCCTCTGGAGCTTCCATCATGTCCCACGTGCCCAAGATCACGACCTACACTGCGCCGGCTGGCGGATGGGGGTCGGTCAAGTCGCTGATGCGCCAGGCGCGGCAAAGCAAGCGACCGGTCTCGATCCTGCCGGGGCTTGCCAAGCAGAACAAACCGGACGGCTTTGCCTGCGTCAGCTGCGCCTGGGCCAAGCCCGCCAAGCCGCACCCCGCCGAATTCTGCGAAAACGGGGCCAAGGCGACCTTCTGGGAGTTGACGGCCGACCGTGCGACGCCGGCGCTGTTTGCCCGGCATACCGTCACCGAAATGCGCAGCTGGGACGATTTCAAGCTCGAGTCCACCGGACGCCTGACGCATCCCATGCGCTACGACGCCGCCACCGACCATTATGTGGAGACGAGCTGGGAAGAGGCCTATGCCGCGATCGGCGCGGAGATGAAGGCGATCCAGGCGGAGGATCCGAAGCGCACCGTGTTCTATGCATCCGGCCGCGCGTCTCTCGAGACGTCCTACATGTATGCGCTGCTGGCACGCATGTACGGCAACAACAATCTGCCGGACAGCTCCAACATGTGCCACGAGTCCACATCCGTCGGGCTTCTGGAAAGCATTGGGCAGCCGGTCGGCACGGTGCGCCTCGAAGATTTCGATGCGGCGGACGCGATGTTCTTCTTCGGGCAGAACCCGGGATCCAACAGCCCCCGCATGCTGCACCAGCTGCAGGAAGCCGTTCAGCGCGGCGCGCGCATCGTGACCTTCAATCCCCTGAAGGAGCGGGGCCTCGAACGCTTCGTCAATCCGCAGGATCCGGTCCAGATGTTGACGCAGAACGCGACCCAGATTTCCTGTCAGTATCATCAGGTCAAGGCCGGCGGCGATATCGCCGTCATCATCGGCATGGCGAAAGCGCTGCTCGAGGCCGACGATGCCGATCTGCAGCGGGGCGGCAAAGGCGTGCTCGACAGGGAGTTCCTGGCACAGCACACCACGGGCGCCGAAGATTTCATCGCGTTTGTCAAGGCGCAGGACTGGCTGGTGCTGGAACGGGAAGCGGGCCTCGGCCGTACCGCGATCACGCAGGCCGCCGGCGTCTACATGAGCGCGAAGAGCGTGATGGGCATCTATGGCATGGGCCTGACGCAGCACAAGCTCGGCGTCCAGACGGTGCAAATGCTGGTCAATCTCCTGCTCCTGCGCGGCAATTTCGGCCGGCCCGGCGCGGGGATCTGTCCGGTCCGGGGCCATTCCAACGTGCAGGGCCAGAGAACCGTCGGCATATCGGAGAAGCCCGAACTGGTGCCGCTCGACAAGCTGAAGGAGCTCTACGGGTTCGAGCCGCCGCGCGAGGAAGGGCTGGCGACCGTCGATGCCTGTCAGGGCATCATCGACGGTACGGTCGAGGCCTTCATCGGGCTCGGCGGAAACTTTCTCCGGGCGGTGCCCGAGCAGGGGCTGATGGAAGAGGCATGGCCGCGGATGCGGCTAACCGTGCAGATCGCCACCAAGCTGAACCGCGGCCATCTGTTCAACGGCCGGGTCGCCTATCTGCTGCCGTGTCTCGGCCGCACCGAAATCGACCAGCAGGCGAGCGGCCCGCAGACCGTCACCATGGAGGACAGCACGTCCTGCTTCCACGCATCGAAGGGATTTCATGCGCCGGCCTCCGATACGCTGCAGTCGGAAATCTGCATTGTCGCCGAACTGGCAAAGGCATCGCTCGCGACCAATCCCCGCGTCCCCTGGGACACGTGGGTGGACGACTACGCGACGGTCCGGGATGCCATCGAGGCGACCTATCCCGAGCTCTTTACCGGTTTCAACGCGCGCATGCACACGCCAGGCGGCATGGAAAAGCCGCTGCCGGTGCGCGACAGGATCTGGAAGACAGAAAGCGGAAAGGCCGAGTTCAAGCTGCCGAAGTCCTTGTCGGCGAGCTTTGCACCGGACGGACCGGATGTACTGCGGCTGATGACGCTGCGCTCGAACGATCAGTTCAACACGACCGTCTACGGCTATGACGACCGTTTCCGCGGCGTGGACGGCACGCGCATGGTGCTGTTTCTCAACAAGAAGGAAATGGCCAAGATCGGCGCGCGGGCAGGCGAGAAGATCGCTCTGGAAACCGTAGCCGACGATGGTGTTGCGCGCCGGATCGATGGGCTGCAGATCGTGCCTTATGATATTCCGGACGGATGCTGCGGCGCCTATTATCCCGAGTGCAACGTGCTGATCCCGCTGTGGCAGCATGCGGAGCGAAGCAAGGTGCCTGCGGCAAAGTCGGTTCCGGTGCGCATCGTCCGATAGCACAAGCTCGTCTAGCGCATGGGAAAGCCCGCGTGCCGATTGGCAGGCGGGCTTTTTCATGGGCAAAGCTGTCGGGTTTGAGATGGCCCGGCCCGGCCCTCGGGGTCAGCACGGACCGGCAATCCGAGGGGATGTTTGCCTATTGCGGCGGCTGGCCGTTGGATGCGGAGACGCCGCCATCGACGGCGATATTGGCCCCCGTGATGAAGCTTGCATCCGGGCTTGCCATAAAGGCAATGACGGCGGCCACCTCTTCGGGTTCGCAGACGCGACCGAGCGGGATGCGCTCGTAGAAGGTCTGCAGGAGGGCCTCGTCGCCCATCATGTCCGCGGTCATGCCGGTGCGGGTGAGGCTCGGGCACACCGCGTTGACGCGAATGCCGCGCTTGCCGAGATCCATCGCGAGCGCCCGGGTGAAGTTGACGACGGCACCCTTGGCGGCATTGTACGGGCTCATGCCCCAATCACCACCCATGCCGGAGACGGAGGCCGTGTTGACGATGACCCCGCCTGTGCGTTCCAGATGCGGGATTGCCGCCCGGCAGCCGTAGAAGACGCCGTCGGCATCGGTTGCCATGACCTTTCGCCAGGCGTCGTCGGTGATATCTTCCGGCCGGCCGCTCTCGGCCGTTCCCGCATTGTTGACGAGCACGTCGATCTGGCCGAAGCGATGGACGGCTGTTTCCACCAGTGCATCGACGGAGGTGGATTGAGAGACGTCTGCGACCTGCACCAGGGTGCGGTCTTTCGGAAACGTCTGCGCGGTGTTCGTCAGTGTCTCCCCGTCCTTGTCCACCATGACGACGCGGGCGCCCTCCTCGGAGAAGCGGCGGGCTGTTGCCGCGCCAATGCCGGAGGCCGCACCTGTGACGATGACGACCTTGTCTTCGAAGCGATTCATGCAAATGTCCTTATTCCAGTCTTTGCCGCAGCGTCGAAACGCTGCGGCGCATAAAGCTGTCCATCGCCTCAAACGGCGGCGACGGGACAGCGGGCACCGGGCTCGCGCACCGGGACGGGGTTGCGCTCGGAGCGGAAAGCCGCGGATTTATCATAGGCTTCGCGGCGCATGCGCATGATGGAGCCGAGCGGCTGATGGGCGGAAATGCCGTTCCAAGGGCGGAAGGACAGGCCGTCGTCGATGCGTTTCTGCTTGTCGGCCGTCCACGAATCCTGCGGCGGCACGGTGAGCCGCGCCACGGAGATGAACGGGCTTTTCGCCTCGTCCCAGATGGCGGAGGCGTCTTCGACGGGCATGGACTCGAGATCCGAGCAGAGCTGGACCTGCAGTTCCCACACGGCCGTCTCGCTGGCAAAGACGGTGCGGACGGCATGCCGCAGGGCGTCTTCATCCGTGTTCGCGTCGATCGGCTGGTCCTTGAGGGCCTTCAGGTTCTCGCTGACCGGCACCAGCGCAAACTTGGCGATGTGCTCGCCGTAACGGTGCGGCAGCTGGGTGAAGAAGCTTTCGCCGAGAATATGGGTTTCCGGATGTCCGCCCAGGCTCTTCAACGTGGCGCTCTCGGCTCCGAATGCCTCGAGCGCGCCCTCCACGGCACGAAACACCTTGGACGCCACCTCCTTGGTCCGCTCCATGCGGTCGGTGGTCAGCGCAAGGCCCTTGAGGTTCGCGAGGAAGGCCTTGGCGCTCGGGGAATTGAACTGCTTGCCGTTGACCATCAGGAAATCCTGGCTGGTCGAGCCTTCCAGCCCGCCGGGCAGGCGTTCGCCCTCGACATCGAGGATCTTCAGCGAGAAGCCGCGCGGCGTGGAGACGCTGTCGTGCAGGATGTCGCCGGGCGAGGTGGACAGGCGGACGATCGCTTCGTGCCGGCCGGGTTTTGCAAACATGCCCTGCGCCAGAGAGGCCGGCAGATCGGGCAGGATTTCGAGCGTGCCCTCGAGCAGGCCATGGCTCTTTGCGTGCACGCTGCGCACCGCATGGCCGCCGTTGCGCCAGGTCGTATGGGCGATGGACAGCAGCGTCTCCGCCAGCGCGTGCGAGGTCTCCGGCTCGTCCTTCTCGATGGTTTCGACATCGGGGCGATAGTGTTCGAGCTTTGCGGGAGGCTGGGTCATCAATGCGTCAACTCGCTTTCGAGGATCTTGTCGATCGTGATGGGGAAGTGGCGGAACCGGGTGCCCGTCGCGTGATAGATCGCGTTGGCAACGGCCGCAGCCACGCCCACGATGCCGATTTCGCCAAGTCCCTTCACGCCGATGGGGCTCGCCTTGTCGTCATGCTCTTCCACGAAGATCACCTGGAGATCGGCGATGTCCGCATGGGCAGGCACGTGATATTCGGCGAGATTGTGGTTCATGATGCGGCCGGTGCGGTGGTCGATCATGCTCTCCTCGTGCAGGGCCATGCCGATGCCCATGACGATGCCGCCGAGGATCTGGCTGCGGGCCGTCTTGGGATTGAGGATGCGTCCCGCGCCGATGGCGCTGACCACGCGGGTGACCCTGAGGACGCCCAGCTGCTCGTCGATCTTGACCTCCACGAACACGGCGGAATGGGTGTAGCTGACGAACTTGCGCATCTGCATCATGTCCGGACCGGCTTTTCCCGGCTCCTCGACGGACGACAGATCCTTGGAGGCGAGGATATCGGAAAGGGCGATGCCGACCTGGCTGTTGACGTCGAGCACGAGGCGGCCGTCGCGGATGACGACCTCTTCGGGACGCGCATCGGCCAGGGGCGAGTTGTCCATGTCCTGCGCCATGTCGAGCAGGGTTGCCTTAACCGCTTCCGCGGCGATCTGCACGGCAGAACCGGTTGACGCCGCTGTCCAGGACCCGCCTTCCACGCCCGTGATGGGAAGGCTGGAATCTGCGATCGCGACATGAACTGCCTCGATCGGCACGTCGAAGGCTTCGGCGCCCAGCTGGGCGAGGATCGTATAGGTGCCCGTGCCGATATCGGTGGCCGCCGCGGACACGGTGACCCTTCCGTCGATGGCGTAGCGCACCTTGGCCTCGGCCTGGGCCATGCCGGCTTCCCAGAAGCCCGTTGCCATGCCCCAGCCCACGAGGTCGTGTCCATCGCGCATGGAGCGGGGCGCTGCCGATCTCCGGTCCCAGCCAAACGCCTCCGAACCCTCGCGGTAGCAGGCGTGCAACGCCTTGGAGGTCAGTTGCTTGTCGTCGTTCTGGTCGAAGTGGATGAAGTTCTTCACCCGCAGTTCCAGCGGGTCCATGCCGATCTCGGATGCCAGCTCGTCCATGGCGGATTCCAGCGCGAGGACGCCGGTCGCAGCTCCGGGGGCACGCATGTCGCCGGGTGTCGACATGTCGACCTGGGCGAGCTCATAGGTCAGCTTGGCATTGTCGCACTTGTAGGCAAGGCCCGACCAGTTGACGACAGTCTCCTGATAGTCCTCGTAGCGTGACGTTGCTTCCACCGCGTGGTGCATGACCGATTGCAGCATGCCGGTCTCGTCGGCGGCCAGCGAGACCGTTTGCATGGAGGATGGCCGCCAGGTCAGCCCGAACATTTCCTGGCGCGACATCTCCACCTTCACGGAGCGCTTAAGGTCGAGGCTGGCCATGACGGCGAGAAACAGCTGGTGCTTCGGGCGCAGGCCTTGCCCGAAGGCGCCGCCGACATAGGCGTTCTTGACGATGACATTTTCCGGGTCGAGCCCGAAGATGTTGCAGATGTAGTCGCGCGAGGCCTGCGAGCCCTGCGTCTTGTCGTGGACCGTCAGCTGCTTGTCGTTTTCCCAGAGGACGGTCGTCGCGAACATTTCCATCGGATTGTGGTGCTCGCCCTCCATCACGTATTCGGCAGACACCTTGTGCGCGGCACCGGAAAACGCCTCTTCGGGGCTGCCGCGCGGCTTCGGCGGCGGCTGGATGCCGGAGCGCTTCTTCTTCGGCTCGAAGGACTTCGCATACACGTCGGCCAGCTTCGTCTCCGGCTTGTCCTCCTTGTAGGCGACCGTCACCAGCGAGGCGGCATCCCGGGCGGCCTCGAAGGTTTCAGCGACGACGAAAGCCACCGGCTGCCCGTCGAACTGGATGTGCGGCTTCTCCAGCGGCCGAAACGGGCTTCCGGGCGGCGCCACGCTGTCCTGCCATTTGCTGTCCCACCAGGCAGCGCTCGGGCGGTTCTCGTGCGTATAGATCTTGATCACGCCCGGAAAGGCCTCGGCGTTTGCCGTGTCGATGCTGCGGATCTTGCCGCTGGCGATGGTGGACAGAACCACCACGCCATGCAGCATTCCCGGCTCGTAGTGCTCGGCCGCGTAGGGTGCCTTGCCGGAGACCTTGAGCGGGCCATCGACGCGCGAGACCGGCAGTCCGACGATTTTGGACGGATTGAACATGGGGTTCTCCTAGCGGATGGCTTTTTCGGACTGGACCTGCGGCGTGCCGTTGGCGGCCTGCGTCAGGGCACGGATGATCGTCCGCTCGGCCATCGGGATCTTGAAATCGTTGCCGCCCTGGCCCTGCGCCCCGGCGAGAAGCCGTTGCGCGAGCTCGCGGAACGTCGCCTCGTTGGCCGGCTTTCCGGCAAATTCGGCTTCGGCGAGCGGATCGCGCCACGGCTTGTGCGCCACACCGCCGAGGGCAACGCGGATATCCGTGATCCCGCCGTCCTTCATGTCGATCGCCGCAGCGACGGAAACGAGTGCAAAAGCGTAGGATAGCCGGTCGCGGATCTTCAGATAGCTGTGGTTCGCCGCAAAGTGGTCCGGCCGGAGGCGAATGGCGACGACCATCTCGTTTGGTGCCAGGGTGTTGTCATATTGCGGCTCATCCCCGGGGAGACGGTGGAACGCAAGGAACGGAATGTCGCGGCGACCGTCCGGGCCTTCCACCTCGACGGTGGCATCGAGCGCTGCCAGAGCCACGCACATGTCGGAGGGATGGGTGGCGATGCAGGACGCGCTCGCACCGAGGATCGCGTGGATGCGGTTGACGCCGCCGATCGCGCCGCAGCCGGAGCCGGGCTCGCGCTTGTTGCAGGGGCTGGCCGGATCGTAGAAATAATAGCAGCGCGTGCGCTGAAGGAGGTTGCCGCCGGTCGTCGCGGCGTTGCGCAACTGCGGGGAGGCTCCCGCCAGAAGCGCGCTTGCCAGCAGCGGAAAGCGCTCGGCGACAGCAGGGTCATAGGCAAGCGCGGCGTTGCTGACGAGCGCGCCGATCCGCAGCGATCCGTCGTCCAGCGTCTCGATGTCCTTCAAAGGCAGGCGATTGATGTCGATGACGGTCGGGGGGCTCATGACGTCGTACTTCATGAGGTCAACCAGATTGGTGCCACCGGCAAGGAGCCGGGCCTGCGGGTCTGCGGCGAGAGCCGCGACGGCGCCGGCTACATTCTCGGCGCGGATGTAGGAGTACTGTTTCATTCCGCAGCCTCCTTGAAGCCCTTGCCGGGGAAGGCCTTGTTCGGAGAGTCCCGGTCGGGGCGCTCGCCCGACGACTGGCCCATCACCTGCTCAATCGCATCGGCAATGTTGGTGTAGGCGCCGCAGCGACAGAGATTTCCGCTCATCAGTTCGCGGATTTCCGCGCGAGACTGGGCATGGCCTTCATTGAGAAGGCCGGCGGCGGAACAGATCTGGCCGGGCGTGCAATAGCCGCACTGATAGGCGTCATGATCGACAAAGGCCTGCTGCAGCGGATGGAGCTTGTCCGGCTGGCCGAGACCTTCGATGGTGGTGATCTCGGCGCCATCGAGCGTGACTGCCAGCTTGAGGCAGGCGTTCATTCGCTGCCCGTCGATGAGGACGGTGCAGGCGCCGCACTGGCCATGATCGCAGCCCTTCTTCGTGCCCGGCAGTTCCATCGGGCCGCGCAACAGGTCGAGCAGGGTCACCCAGGGGGCGACCTCCAACCTTTCCTGTTTGCCATTCAGCGTGATGACGATCGGAATGCCCGATCGCTCGGAGTCGGCGTGAAGCATGGAAAAGCCTTTCTGGCACTCACAGGCGTGCCCTCACTCAGGCCGGCCCTAAATCTGGCAATGGCTGTCAACGAAATGCGGGTCGGAATGTTCCGACCGGAACCTCTCCCGCGCCACTCCGTTTGGTGCTCGTACAGAAGCGGCAAGGGAGCGAGGACGCGACGGATGGCACGAAGAGCGAGCTGGAAAGGCCAGCTGAAAATCCGGGATCTGAACTGCGCGGTCGGTCTCTACACCGCGATCTCTTCGTCGGAAAAGATCTCGTTCAACATCATCAACCGCAAGACCGGCCACCGTGTCGAACGGCAGTTCGTCGACAGCGAAACCGGCAAGCCGGTCGAGCGCGATGACCAGATCAAGGGTTACCCGCTCGACAACGGCGACTACATCGCCATCGAAGGCGATGACCTGGCTGCGCTGATGCCCGACAGCGACAAGGTCTTGAACGTGACGCGATTCATTGCGCTCGAGGATGTGGATACGCTCTATTTCGACCGGCCCTACCACCTCGCGCCGGTCGAGGATCACGATGCGGAAACGCTGTCGCTGCTGGCGCGCAGCATGCGGGACGAGAATGTTGCGGCCATTGCCGAGGCCATCCTTTTCCGGCGCAACCGCACCGTGCTCATTCGCCCGCAGGACGACACGCTGACCGCGACGACGCTCAACTTCGACTACGAGGTCCGCTCGGCCAAGACGGCCTTCAAGTCGATCCCCGACATTGCCTTCGACGAGGAAATGCTGGACCTCGCCGGCCATATCATTGGAACGAAGGCAGGGCACTTCGATCCCGAGAGCTACAGCGACCGCTACAACGATGCGCTGGCCGAACTGGTCAAGGCAAAGATCGAGGGGCGGACCATCGAGAAGAAGGCGCCGCCGAAGCACGATAACGTCGTCGATCTCAAAGAGGCTCTTCGCCAGAGTCTCGCGGGCTCGAACGCGAAACCCGGCGCCAAAGCGAAGGGCTCTCATACCCGAGACAAGAAGGCGAGCTGACGATGAGCCTCGACACCTACAACGCCAAGCGGCGCTTTGATTCGACGCCGGAGCCGAAAGGCGAAGGCCGGACGGCGGGGGCGAAAAAAGCGGCATCCCAAGGCGCAAGCTTTGTCATCCAGAAGCATGACGCGACACGGCTCCATTATGATTTCCGGCTGGAAATGGAGGGGGTGCTCAAAAGCTGGGCGGTGACCAAGGGGCCGAGCCTCAATCCCGAGGACAAGCGCCTGGCCGTCCACGTCGAGGACCACCCGCTCGCCTATGGGGATTTCGAGGGCGTGATCCCGAAGGGACAGTATGGCGGCGGAACCGTGATCGTCTGGGATCGCGGGACGTGGACGCCGATCGGCGACTTGGCCAAGGCCTATCGGAAGGGGCATCTGGAATTCACCCTGGAGGGCGAGAAGCTACGGGGACGCTGGCACTTGGTGCGCATGCACGGCCGTCCCGGGGAGACGCGCGAGAACTGGCTGCTGATCAAGAGCGACGACGAGGAGGCGCGAAACGACGGTTTCGACATCCTCGAGGAGCGCCCGGAATCGGTCAAGTCCGGACGCGACCTGAAGGCGGTCGGCGAGACTCCGGAGGATACCTGGAACTCCAAGCGTGCCAAGGGCAAAGCGGGACAGGCAAAGGCGGGTGCAAAAAGCGCCGCCAGGAAAAGCGCCGAGGGTCAAAGCGCTGACAGTCGAACATCGAGCACGAAAGGCAAGAAGGCCGCGAAGGTGATGACGGCACCGGTCGGGCAGGCGCATGCCTGGCCGAAGGGCGCAAAGAAGGGTGGGCTCCCCGATTTCGTGGAGCCAGCTTTGGCGTCCCTGAAGCCGAAGGCGCCATCGGGTGATCGATGGGTGCACGAGATCAAGTTCGATGGGTACCGTCTTCAGGCGCGGATCGACAACGGCCAGGTGCGTCTGCTGACGCGCAGCGGTCTCGACTGGACGGAGCGGTTCGGCGACGTGGTCGCCGCGGCCTTTGCCGGGCTGCCGCTCGAGACGGCGCTGATCGACGGGGAGATCGTCGTGCAAAAGGACAATGGCGCCTCCGATTTCTCCGCCCTGCAGGAAGATCTGAGCCTCGGCCGGAGCGACCGTTTTCTCTATTACGCCTTCGATCTTCTGCATCTCGATGGCCACGACCTGACGAATGCAGCGCTGATCGACCGGAAGAACCTCCTGCAGAAGCTCATTCTTACCGACAGTCCCACCGTGCGGTTCAGCGAGCATTTCGAGGACAACGGCGATCTCGTGCTGACGCATGCCTGCCGGCTGAGCCTCGAAGGCGTGGTGTCCAAGGAGCGCTCCGGGAAATACCTTTCCGGGCGCAACGGTAGCTGGATCAAGTCGAAGTGCTCCGAGCGGCAGGAATTCGTCATTGGCGGGTATGCGCCGTCCTCGACATCGGATCATTCGATCGGCGCGCTGGCGCTGGGCGTCTACGAGGAGGGCGAACTCCGTCACGTCGGGCGCGTCGGTACCGGCTTCAGCCATGCGACGGCCGACATGCTGTTCGAGGCTCTGTCGGCGATCGAGCGCAAGGAGAGCCCGTTTCGCGACAAGCTGACGGCGGATGCGCGGCGTGGCCTGCACTATGTCGAGCCGAAGCTGGTGGCAGAGGTCGAGTTTCGCGCCTGGTCGGCCGACGGCAATCTCCGGCATGCCTCGTTTCGCGGTCTGCGGGAGGACAAGCCGGCCACGGAGGTGCGGCAGGAAAGTCCGGCGGCGGATAAGGGCCGCAAGCCGAAACCGCTGCCCAAGGCGACGATTACCCTGACCCATCCGGACCGGCTCTACTGGCCGAAGGAGGGCGTGACGAAACAAGGGCTTGCAGAATACTACGCCGAGGTCTGGCCGTTCATGGCACCCTATGTGGTCGATCGGCCACTCTCGCTGTTGCGCTGCCCGGATGGCATCGACGGCAAGCAGCGGTTTTTCCAGAAACATGCCTGGCGCGGAATCAACAAGGCGATCGACCAGATCAAGGATCCGAAGGACAAGGGCGGCGAGCCGTCGCTGCGGATCACCGATTTCGATGGCCTCATCGCGCTCGTCCAGTCCGCAGCGCTCGAGATTCACCCTTGGGGCACGACCACGCGCGCCTGGGAGAAACCCGACATGATCACTATGGATCTCGACCCCGGCGAGGATGTCAGCTGGGCCGAGATCATCGATGCTGCCCTGCTCCTGAAGGGCGAGATCGAGGCGAAGGGGCTTGCGGCCTTCGTCAAGACGTCCGGCGGCAAGGGCCTGCATGTGGTCGTCCCGCTGAAGCCGTCCGCAGGCTGGGCACCGGTGAAGGCGTTTGCCAAATCCCTGGCGACGAATGCGGCGAAGCAGGATCCCGACCGTTATCTTGCCGTCGCAACCAAGGCGAAGCGACGCGGGCGCATCTTCATCGACTATCTGCGCAACGGCCGCGGGGCGACGGCGGTGGCGCCGTATTCCACACGCGCCCGGCCCGGCGCGGCCGTGTCCGCACCGCTCGAGTGGTCGGAACTGTCGGAAGCCATCGGCCCTGACCACTTCACGGTCGAGAACATGCCGGCGCGACTGGCGGCATTGAAGAAAGACCCGTGGGACGGCTTCTTCGCGGCGGCCAAGGCGCTTCCAAAGCCCTAGAGACTTCCAGAACCCGGAACGGACAGGGCCGGAAAACGGTAAAGACGGGAGGGGTAAGGAAAGGGCGACTCAGCCGCTCTTTTCCTGCTGCAGGCTTTTCTTCAGCGCATCCATGATGTTGATGACATTGCCCGAGGATTTGACGGGCGCGCGCGACTTTGGTGCCGGCTTCCCATCCTTCTTCTGGCGGCTCTTGATGAAGGCCTTGATCTTCTTTTGAACGGGATCCTGGACGAGCGTCGGGCTCCAGGCGCCCTTGTCCTTCTCGACCAGCTTGGCGACCATCTCGCGTTCCGTTTTGTCGCCTTTCGCCTTCATGTCGAGGTCGGCCATGGCTTCGCGGACCTCCTCGCCATAATGCAGGGTCCACAGAACGATGCCCTTGCCGTTCGGCACGAGCAGGACGGCGCGCTCGCGACGGTAGAGAACGAGGCGGGCGATGCCGACGACGTTCTTTCGGGTCATGGCCTCGCGGATCACGCAGAACGCCTCGGCACCGACCTTGTCCTCGGGCACAAGAAAATGTGGCTTGTCGTACCAGATCCAGTCGATCGCATCGCGCGGGACAAATGTGGAGATGTCGATCGTGCGCGTGCTCTCGAGGCCCACGCCCTCGATCTCGTCGTCTTCGAGCAGGACATAGTCGTCCTCGCCCTTCGGGAACCCTTTGACCTGATCCTTCGCGGCCACCTTCTTGTGCGTCACGCTATCGATATAGCGGCTCTCGACCCGGTTCTTGGTGGCACGGTTGAGCACATGAAAGCGCACCTTCTCGCTCTCCGTCGTTGCCGGCGTCAGCGACACGGAGGCCGTGACGAGGGAGAGACGGAGGTAGCCTTTCCAGAAACTGTTGCGGGCCATGTCGGTGTCGTGTCCTGTGGATGGGAATGGCGGATCATCAACCCGCCACCGCCCAAAAGGTTGCCGGACGGCACGCGGCCGCCCGGTTTCGAGCCCGTCGGATCAGCCTTCGCGCGTCAGCTTCAGGATGGCCGAGGTCCCTTCCTTCGGATTCTCGGTCACCGCGTAGACCGCGCCGTCGGGGCCGACCTTGACGTCGCGGATGCGGGCTTCGAGCGGCACGCGCTCCTCGTGGCTGACCTTGTCCCCCTCCATGTGAAGGACGACGAGGCCGGTCGAGACGAGGCCGCCGATCAGCGCTGCCCCTTCCCACTCGGGAAAGGCCGATCCGCTGTAGAACACCATGCCGGACGGGCCGACCACCGGATCCCAGTAATAGACCGGCTGCTCCATGCCGTCCTTCGCCGTGATGCCGTCGCCGATCGGCGCACCGCTATAATCAATGCCGTAGGTGATGACCGGCCAGCCGTAGTTCCGCCCCGCCTGGGGCATGTTCAGCTCGTCGCCACCCTTCGGACCATGCTCGACAGTCCACAGACGCCCCTTGGCATCAAGCGCTGCCGCCTGGAGGTTCCGGTGGCCATAGCTCCAGATTTCGGGCTTCGCATCACCCTCGCCGGCAGAGGCAAACGGATTGTCGGGCAGTGCCTTGCCAGAGGTATCGATGCGGAAGACCTTGCCGAAGCCGCTCTTCAGATCCTGCGCGAAGACGCGGGTCTCGCGGTCGGAGCGCTCGCCGACCGTCACGTAGAGTTCGCCCTGCTTGCCGAACACCAGCCGCGAGCCGTAATGCTTGGTGTTGTCGTAGCTCGGCGTCTGGCGGAAGATCACGGCGACATCTTCCAGCGCCGCGCCGCCGCGATCGTCCGTAACCAGCCGGGCAGACGCGACGGAGGTGCCGTTTCCGTCCTCGCGCGGCTCGGAGAACGAGAAGAAGATCCGGTTGGACGTCGCAAAATCCGGTGCCACCGCAACATCCAGCAGGCCGGCCTGGCCATCGGAAATCACCGCGGGAACCCCCTTGAGGGCCGCGCTCGGCTTGCCGTCTGACGTCACGATGTGCATGGACCCCTTCTTGGCGGCGACCAGCATGCGGCCGTCCGGCAGGAACTCCATGGACCAGAGCTGCGGCAGGCCTTCGGCGACGGCCTGATGCGTCACCTTGGGCATCGTGTCCGGCTGCGGCGCGCGCGTCTGGTTTTCGAAGGCGGGCTTCTGATCGGGTGCGTTCGCGGCTTCCGTCTCGACAGGCTTTCCGGCAGCCTTGATCTCGCCGGTGGCTGGCGGCTGACCTTCGACATGATCGATCGGAGAGGTGTCGCCCGTCGATTGCGCCATCAGCGGGCTTGCGCTGAGGAAGGCTGTCAGGACGGTTCCGGCGAGGAGGCAAGCACGCGTTTTCATCGATGTTCCTGTCTGATGACGGCGTCGAACGACGCATTGACGATGCTGGAAAGGTAGAGCGTCGCTTGACGAAAGCTCATCGCGCCCTGTTCAAGAATATTTTATCGCCGCGTCAGACAGGTTGCCGGTCTTCGGTCAATCACGGGTCGGAAGCGTTTGAAGAGCGGGGCGGCGATGGTGTAGATGAGGCGCATGAAGATCGCATTCTACGCTCCCCTCAAGTCGCCGCACCATCCCACGCCGTCCGGCGACCGGCTGATGGCGCGGCTGATGATGCAGGCGCTCGAACAGGCCGGGCACCGGGTAAGCCTCGTGTCCGAGCTGCGCAGCTTCCTGCGCATGCCCGAGGATATGGCCGGCCTCGGCGTCTCCGCGCATGCCGAGCGCGCGCGTATCGCGGCCACTTGGCGGACCGACGGCGTGCCCGACTGCTGGTTCTGCTATCACCCCTACTACAAGGCGCCCGACCTTCTGGGCCCCTCTCTCGCGCGCGATCATGGCATAGGCTACGTCACGGCCGAGGCGTCCTATTCGGCGCGGCGGGACGGGCAGGGCTGGGCATCGGCACAGGCTGCCCTTCTGGAAACGCTGACCTTCGCGTCGGTCAATATCTGCATGACGGAGCGTGACAGGGTCGGTATTCTCGCCGGCGCTCCGGACGCGCGCGTCGAGCGGCTGCCGCCGTTCATCGACCCCGGACTGTTCCTGGCCCATGCGCCCGCGCCGCATCCCGGCCGCCTCGCGACGGTCGCCATGATGCGGCCCGGCGACAAGATGGACAGCTACCGTATGCTGGCCGACGCGCTTTCCCGGCTGCTGCACCTGCCGTTTACGGTGACGGTCATCGGCGACGGCAAGGCACGGGGCGAAGTGGAGGCCCTGTTTGCACCGCTCGGCCCCGGCCGTGTCGTCTGGTGCGGCGAGCGGAGTGCGGACGAGGTCGCAGCGCTCCTGTCGACCTGCGCGCTCTATGTCTGGCCCGGCTGCGGCGAGGCCTATGGGCTCGCTTATCTCGAGGCGCAGGCAGCGGGGCTCCCGGTGGTGGCCCAGGCCATTGCCGGCGTTCCCGAAGTGGTCGAGCACGGTCGAACCGGCGTGCTGACGCCGGCAGGCGATATTGATGCCTATGCCGACGCGATCGCGGCATTCCTGACCGACGAGATGCGGCGTCAGGCCATGGGTGAAGAGGCTCGGCTCTTTGCGGGCCAGGAGCGCGCGCTTGCGCCGGCCGCGGCACGGCTGGCCGACATTCTCGACCGGGCCGTTCCGTCGGGCAGGGGGGACACGGCATGAAGGCGGGTGGCGATACCGACATCATTGCGGCACTCGACCGTTTTCGGGACGCCGGACGGGTCGCCCGCTTCTGGTTGCGCGACGACGATGCGATCGAACCGACGGCGGGCCTCGATCGCCTTCTGGACCTCACGGAAACGCATGGCGTTCCCCTGGCGCTCGCCGTCATTCCCGAACCGACGGGGCCGGCTCTCGCGCGGCGGCTGGCCCGCGCGCCGTTTGCCTCCGTCACGGTCCATGGCTGGCGGCATGCCAATCATGCGACAGCCGCCGCCAAGAAGTGCGAGCTCGGTGCCGATCGTCCGGCGGATATCGTTCTCGGCGAGCTCGCGGCGGGGTTAGCCAAGCTTTCCGACCTTTATGGCGATCGCTGTCTTCCCGTGCTCGTGCCGCCGTGGAATCGTGTCGATCCGGGCCTTCTGCCCGGTCTGCCGGATCTCGGTTTCCGGGCGCTTTCGGTCTACGGGCCGGAAAAGCGGTCGCCGTTGCCGATGGTCAATACACATGTGGACGTGATGGACTGGCACGGCACGCGCGGATGCCGCGACGCGCAGGCGCTACGGCGCGAGATCGTGGCGCGGCTCGGCGTGTGCCTGGCCGGCGGCGGCAGCGTCGGGCTGCTCACGCATCATCTTGTCCATGACGAGGCCGTCTGGACATTTCTTGGCGAGCTCTTCGTCGCGACCACGGGTCATCCGGCCTGCCAGTGGGTCGGGCTGTCCGCGCTTGTAGATCTTGCGGCGGCCGATTTCACAACGGCGGATCAGAACCGGTAGCTCACGCCGAAGCCGAGCGTCAGGCTTTTGACATCCGTGCGGGCCGTCACGCCGGAATTGGTCAGCACCTGCGTCGGCGGCAGAACCAGCCGCATTTCGGTGTTGGCGAACCATGTCTCGGTCATCCGCACATCCAGACCGACGCGAAAGACGGGCGAGAGCTGGGGATCCACCCGGAAGTCCTTCACGAGCGGGCTGGCGGACTTTGCGCCCGTGTACCAGGTCGCCACCGCACCGAGGCCGACATAGGGATTGAACCGCGCATCCGGCAGGACGTGATATTCGAACGATACACCGACCGGCACCGCCCAGACCGAGCCGACATCGATATCGCCGAAGATCGTGTCGCGGACGCTGAACCGGGTCTTCAGGGCGCCCGTCTGACCGGTGATCGCGAGGCGGTCGGTGAGGAAGTAGCTGACATCCATATCCGGCAGAACCATCCGGGGGACATCGACCCGGCCACCGATCACGTCGATATGCGACCGGACGTCATAGGGCAGAACGCCGGACATGCGCGCCCGGACGACGACATCGCCGGCCTCGAAGCCGTGTTCCGCTGCCTGCGCCTTAGCGGCATCCTCGCCGGCGTCCTGGGCAAGCGCCGATGTCGCTGGCACAAGGGACACCAGCAATCCCGCGACCAGGATCGCGGAGACGGACGCCCCCCGACCGGGCGGTCTCTTGCGGCGGAAAGACCTGGGCATCGTCTTGCTGCGTCCCACCGGCTTCGACGACATCATCACACTCCCTATCGCGAGATATCTAATGTAGAGTGTAATGTTTAAGGTATTTTGTGCATGGATGACACGGATTTTGTGTGGTGACTTCGGGGAGGGACGCCGTGAGGCGAAGGACGCAGTTATGGTAGACGTGGTGACGCTTTTGATAACCAGCGTGACGGCACGGGCAGGGTTTCTCATCGTCTTCCTGTTGTACAGCTTCCGCCCGGGTGCCGTGACCGCCTACCGGTTCTGGACACTCAGCATCTTCTGTTCGGCGCTCGGTCTCTGGATCACCTATCAGGATCCCCGCTTTCCGAATTTCGAGGCCGGGAAGGGCGCGCTCGTCTATTTCATCGTCAGCCTCAGCGTGGTCTCCGTCCGGGCGGGTGCGCGGTCGTTTTTCGGCGTGCCGATCGACCAGCCGCCTTTCCTCTGGACCTGTCTGGTGCCGCCTCTCGTCTACTGGGCAACGGCCACCGCGCAGCTCCCGCCGGCCTATGTGCTGGCGCTGACGCAATGCGGGCTGGTCTACATGCTGTGTACGGCGTCGCTGAGCTTTCTGAAGGTCCGGAAGCGCACGCTTCTGCCGGCCCAGATTCTGGTCGGCTCGGCGCTCGCTTTCTACGCTCTTGCCCTTGCCGGTACGGTGGGTTCCCTGCTGATCAGCGAGATCTTCGGCTATCCCGCTCTCGGTCCCAACAGCAACAATGTCTATCTCTCCGTCTTCATCGACCAGACCTTCAGTGTCCTCATCTATGTCGGCCTCATCTCGATGACGCTCGAGGAAGCGCAGCGGCAGATGCAGGTGGCTGCGACCACGGATCTCCTGACGGGTCTCGCCAATCGGCGGGGACTGGAGGAGCGGACGCTCGCGGTGATCGGCGCTGGGCGGCGGGGGCGACGGCCCATGGCCGTGCTGATCGCCGATATCGATCACTTCAAGTCGATCAACGATCTCTACGGCCATTCGCATGGCGACATCGTGCTGAAGCAGTTTGCCGAGAGGTTGCCCGTCGTCGTCAAGCGGCAGGAGGATGTGCTGGCCCGGTGGGGCGGCGAGGAATTTGTCGCCGTGCTGCATGATGCAACGCTCGAGGATGCCACCCGGCTTGCGGAGCTGCTCTGCCGCGCGATCGAGTCGCGACCCTTCGAGGTGGAGGGCATGACGATCCCCGTGACCGCGAGCATCGGCGTTGCGCCCTTCCGGCAGGAACAGCCGCTGCTAGAGCACGCCATCCATATTGCCGACGCAGCGCTCTACGAGGCCAAGCGCACAGGCCGCAACCGGGTCTGCGTCCGTCTGGCGTAGGGAACCGTGTCCGCTCTCGTGCCGTTAGAGATCGACGATCTGGCCGTCAAAGGCCGAAAAGGCGCCGGGAAAGAGGATTTTTGCCTGTTTCTCGACAGCGTCGAGGGCGTCGTCGGTGCGGAAGGGGGCATGATGCATGAAGGCGACGCGCTTTGCGCCGGCTGCTTTGGCCAGGCGGATGCCCTGTTCCCACGACGAGTGGCCGTAGCCCACATGGCGCTCCATCTCGGCGTCGTCATACATCGCATCGTAGATGAAGAGATCGCAGCCCTCGATGAGCGTGAGAACGGCCGGATCGAGGACGCCCGGATGATGTTCCGTGTCGGTGATGAGCGCACAGGCGCGTCCGCCCCATTCGACGCGGTAGCCGACGGCGCCGCCGGGATGATTGAGGCTGCCGGTCCGGATCTCGATGCCGGGGACGGGGGCGAGACGGTCGCCCGAACGGAAATCCCGCGCATCCAGCGCGGCGCGGCAGATATCGGGTTCCACCGGGAACCAGGGCGGTCGCATGAACTCGCCGATCATCTGGCGGGTCGACATGCGCCCTGCGAGATGCCCGGACCAGAGGGTGACGTCGGCCGAATGATCATAGAGCGGCGGGAAAAAGGGCAGGCCGATGATATGGTCGTAGTGACAGTGGGTGAAGAACAGGTTGAACGCAGACACGCCTTCGGCCTTGAGCGCGACGCCGGCCGGCATCAGGCCGGAGCCTGCGTCGAAGATCAGGCGTTCGTTTCCGCATTGCATCTCGATGCAGACGGTTCGGCCGCCATAGCGCTGAAACTCGGCCCCCGATACCGGCAGGCTGCCCCGAACGCCCCAGAAACGTACGCGAAACAGATTTTCGTCCAAAGTTTGCTTCAGTTTCGGCCCGCCGGTGTGACGTGGCGTGCCGCGACTGTCCCTCTCACTTGCTTGGGTCAGGATCGACCCTGCCGGCTTCTTCGTCCGGCCGTATTTTTGACATGTTATCCAAACTGTCCACATGAAGCGAGACAGGCATTCGCTTTTTCTCGCATCCCGTGCCAGAGACACGCTGAAACTACCCGATCCCGATTTCGAAACCGTTGCCGTCGCCATGACTTTTGAGGTTTTTCCGCCGATCGCCGTGATTGCAGACGCCCATGTCCACGATCCCGCGGCGGATTTCGGCTTTCCCGGCGCCCTGCAGACCGGAGGCCTGTCGGTCCGGCCCCTGTCGGAAGGAGCGCGGTCGACCCGGGTGTTCAACGAGAGCCTGCAGGCTTTCCGGACCGCCCTCGACGACGTGGCCGCACGCGGCATCCGGCACGTGGTGCTCCTCGGCGACTATACCGACGACGGCCAGATCGCGACGACGGCAGCCGTCGCAGAAATCCTTGGCGACTACCGCGCGCGCCACGGCATGGCGTTCTTCGCCTTGCCGGGCAATCACGATATCTTCGGCGATGCCGGCCGGCACCGGACAAAACGGTTTCTGCAGGCGGACGGATCGAGTGCCGTGGTCACGAGCCATCCGGTCACGCCTGCGCATGATCCGCTGCCGCCGGGCATTCCGCGCGATATCCCGGTCACCGTGTCTGCGGCAATGTTCTGCCCGGGCTATCCCGACGGCCTCATGGCGCTTGCCGAGCACGGCTACTTTCCGCAACCCGGCTATCTCCATTGGGAATCCCCCTTCGGATCCGAGGGCGACGTGGAAGCGCGAATGTTCGCCGCCGTGTCGGCGAGCGGGCGGACACGGCGGCCGTTGATGGAGGCGTCGTATCTGGTCGAGCCCGTCGAAGGGCTGTGGCTGCTCATGATCGACGCCAATGTCTTCGTTCCGATCGACGGATCGGACGACTGGGTCGACAGCACCTCCGCGGGCTGGAACGCGATGCTAGAGCACAAGCGTCATGTGATCTCCTGGATGACCGATGTCGGCGCACGGGCGGCGCGTCTCGGCAAGCGGCTCGTGGCCTTTTCGCACTATCCTGCGCTCGATCCGCTGGATGGCACGCAGGCCGCGGAGATCGCGCTTCTCGGGCCGACGGCAACGTCAGGTCGCGTTCCCCGGGATGCCGTCGGAGAAGCCTTCATCGAAGCGGGGATCCAGCTGCATTTCAGCGGTCATCTTCACGTCAACGATACCGCGCGGATGACGCGCGGGGGCAAAGCCTTCATCAATATTGCCGTGCCCTCGCTTGCCGGTTTTCCGCCCGCCTACAAGATCCTGACGCTGCGCACCGGTGCGGCCGAGATCGAGACCGTCCCGCTCGGCGACATGCCGATGGATGCGGCGATCGGAGCGCTTTACGCCGCAGAGGTGCGCCGGACCGGCGTGGACACCGGGGGGATGGCCGAGGCGACCCGCTATGGCGAGTTTCTCTCGGCCCATATCGGACATCTCGCGTGGCGCAGACACCTCAAGCGCGAGTGGCCGGCAGCGCTTGCCGCCGTGTTGCGGGCGGCCACGCTCGGCGACCTCGCGCGGCTGGCGGTCCGGCCCGTCGTGCCGATGGGCGATGCCCTGTCCATGCTGCCCGCGGCGCCCGGACTGGCACGGTCTCCGGAAAAGGACGGTCCCGAAACCCTGTCGGCCATCGCTTTCCTCGGGGACTGGTATCGCCTGCGCATGGGAAGCGATCTTGGACGAATGGCCATCAGCCCGCAGCGCCTGCGGTTCTACGACCGGCTGTCGGCGCTCTATTCGTCGCAGACCTGGCCCGAAGGCTCGGCGCAAGGCGGCATCGCCGCGATGCTGGCGCTGTTTGAGGCCTATCGAAGCGGGCTTCCCTCGGTCGATATCCGGATCGACCTTGCGACCGGCGACATCACCGACCTCTGAATGCGCCTATTCGAGCTCGCGCACCCGGCTGCGGGCTTCCGTCAGCTCGCTCGTCGTATGGCTCAAACGGTCGGCCAGCACGCGCATGATCTCGATGGTGATTTCGGGAAAGTCGGTGAGCAGCTTGATGAAGTGGTCCTTGCGGATCCGCAGGGCCTCGACGGTCGTCGTCGTCTTCACCGTCGCCGTTCGCGAGACATCGCACAGAATGGCGATTTCGCCGACGATCGAGTTGCGCTCGACCTCGGCCACGCGGATCGGGCCGGTTGCGGAATCGACAAGGATCTCCGCCTTGCCGTCCAGCACGACATAGGCCGCATCGCCGGCATCGCCCTGGTGGAAGAGCGTTTCGCCGACGCCGTAGCTCACCCGATCCGAGGTGAAGGCCAAAAGCTTCAGCTTGCCCGCCTCGACGCCGGAAAAGAGCGGCACCCGCCGCAGCATCTGCACTTCGTCCTTCAGCAACATCAGCTCGTCAACTCCTCATCCTCGGCGATACACGCCCTCAAACGTCCAGAGGCTGCAGCAATGCCTGCCCGCCATCCGGTGCCTCTCGATCGGCCGGTTCCTGCCGCTCGTCCAGTCCCCGTTGGTATCACGAGGTTACCAGCTGTTTAAAGACACCGTCATTGTTGAACAGATTGGCGTGCGTGTCATCCTCTACGAGAGCGCCGCGGTCGAATACCAGCACACGCTCGAACAATTTCGTCAAGCCGTTGTTGGACAGCACCCAGATCACGGCCGGATTGGCGCCGTTGCGGGTCAGCAGCTTCATCACGTCGCGGACGATCTCGTCCTGCAGCCGGTGATCGAGACTGGGGAGCGGGCGGTTGAAGACGTAGTAATCGGAGCGGCGAATGATGGCGCGGGCCAGATTGAGCTTCTGCCGCTGGACGGCCGTCAATCGCTTGCCGCCGGCGCCCAGATTGAAATCAAGGCCGATGTCCAGCACCTGTTCGATCAGGCCCTGCGAATTCAGGAGCGAGGACACGATGGCGCGGATCCGCTTGGATCCGTCGGTGTGCTTGTGGCTGATGCGGCCGAACAGCACGTTGTCCATCAAGCTGGCCGAAGCGAGATATTTCTCCGGATCGTAGCGCTCGATGTCGTGCGAGAGATCCTCCGGCATGTTCTCGTGGAACTGGCGGCGAACATCGACGATATGCGCCATCAGCTCGTCCGTCAGGAGACCGAAACGGTGGCGCGGTTCGACGTAGTTGAAGCTGAGACGGATGATCTGGTAGCGGTCGTCCTCGCTTGCCGTTTCCAGGCCCTTGCCGGCATATTTCTGCAGCAGGAGCTGATAGGCCGGGATATCGTCGGCGGTCATGAAGGTCAGCTGCTGGAAGAAGGGATGATCGGGCGGCAGGTCGGCAAAGAGTTCGACCGCGTTTTCGGCGATCTGGTACCCCATGTCGAACAGAACCCGGTCGATCCCCGTCTCCGAGACGACCTTGCGGAAATAGGGGTTCTTGGCGATGGCACGTCCGGCAACGCTCGGGGCCGTCGCCGTGCCGAACAGCAGGTTCTCGCCAACGGTCGCTTCCATGTTGTATTCGCCGGGCTCGAAATAGGCGATCAGCCCGTTGAGGCCGGCTTCCTCGAGCTCTTCGCGCAGCGCCTGCCGCATTTCCACGATGCTCGCCGCAAACTCCGGCCTGTCGGAAGGCTCGATATTGGTCCGCAGGGCCAGATCGAGAATGTCCTTGGACAGCTGCACCGTGTCGAGCACGGCAAGGATCGACGGGAAGAGATCCTCGGCCTGCGTCGAGCCGGCAGCGACATAGTCGATCCAGTCGGCATTGACGTCGTAGTCGGGATTTCCAGCGAGCTTTGCTTCCGTCATCTCCCATTTGCGATGGGCGGCGAGGCTGCCTTCGTAGGTCGCGGCCGCCAAGGGCGCATGCTTCAGCCCGTAGAGCAGATTGTCGCGCAGCGAGCCGTAGAAGAAGAAGGTGTCCGAGGATGCGTAGGTGATGCTGCGCCCCACGACCGATTCCGGCAGGTGCAGCAGATCCTCGCCGCCCAGCGTGACCTTGCCGCCCTCCGGCCAGATCAGCCGGCCGAAAGCCTCGGCGAGCACGTCGCCGCCGCTGGCCGCTCCCCCGATGATGGCCACCTTCTCGCCCGGCTTGATCTCCACCGAAACGCGCTCCAGCAGTCGCGCGCCGCTGTCGTCGGCGAGCGTGAGGCCGGTGGCGGCAAGGGAGCCCGCCCTGCAGCCTTCGTCCTTCGTCGTACCCGCGTCCTTCGTACCCGCTGCGGCCGCGGCACCCGCCACGCCAGCACCGACGGCAACCGCACCGGCCGCACCGGCCGCGGAGACCGCCTGGATCTTCGGATCGATCAGCGGATCGACCGTGAATTGCTCGACCACCTGAACATATTTCACCTGCACGTCCTGGCGCAGCTGATCCCAGTCGATCAATTCCTTAAGCGGGCCGGGCAGATCCTTGTAGGCGCTGATGACGGCGACGAGCTGGCCGATGTCGAGCTGGCCCCGCAAAGCAAGATAGCCGCCGATGCAGTAGAACAGGAATGGCGTCAGCTGCGCGAGGAAGTTGTTGATGAACTTCACCATGAACTTCCACTGGTAGAGATCGTAACGGATCTTGTAGATCCGCCCCAGCCGCGCGGCCACATCGGCGCGCTCGTAGTTCGAGGTGTCATAGGCGTGAATGGTGCCGATGCCGTCGACGATCTCGCTCACGCGGCCGGCCAGTTCGCGCGCCGTGATCTGGCGCTCGCGGCCGAGCACGAGGAGGCGGCGGCGCATGCGCGGGATGATCGTCGCCTGAATGCCGACCATGAAGGCGGCGATGAAGCCGAGCCACATGTTCTGCATGAAGATGAAGGCGAGGGCGGTCAGCGCCTGTCCGCCGAGCAGGGCCGGCGAGACGAAGGCATCGCCCGTGAACCCGCCGAGGGGCTCCACCTCGTCCTTGACCATGGACGAGACCTCGGCCCCCTTCATCCGCTTGAACTGGGTGGGCGGAAAGCGAAGGATGCGATCGACGAGCTCGAAGCGGATGCGGCGCAGCAGGCGCTCGCCCAGTCGGCCCTTATAGGTGTTGATGTAGAGCTTGAAGAGCCCGTTGACGATGACGAGCAGGAGGAAGATGACGCTCAACGCATAGAGCGTTTCCATCCGCGTCAGATCGATCCCGTTGAACAGCGTGACATTGCCGATGCCGGGCAGAGAAAAGGAGATGTCGAAGAAGCGCTGCGTTGCCCCCGGCTGTTCGAAGCCCTTTCCCTGAATGGGGCCGTTGACGATCTGCTTGGGCAGGTCAAACGACAGGAAGTAGGGAATCATCGAGACGGCGACGACCAGAAGGATCCACAATTGCTGCTTGCGCGTGTGGGTCCAGATGTAATGGGTAAGGCGTATATCCATGAAGGGCTGCCATCGAGACGAAGCGGAGACGACGCGGCGGACCAGGTGCTCGTCTGTCTCCTCCGTTCCATCGAAATCTATAGCACACGCACCCGGAAAACCACCCGCAAACGCATCGCTCTGTAGGTCCTTGCCGACACCTTTGGCGCGCGCTGCCTTATAGCATGTCGCGCAGGATGTCCGCCGTCCGGTCGGCACCTTCCAGATCGATCGACAGGTCTCCGGCCGGGAAGGCTGGAGCGTCGAGGCCGGCACGAATGGCGTCGGCCATCCGTTCCGGCGAGATGTCGGAATCATCGAGCGCGGTGACGAGGCCGAGGCGTTCCAGCCGTTCGGCGCGGGCCGCCTGCTCCGTCTCGCCGCCGGTCGTGAAGGGCACGACGACCGCGCGGCAGCGGGCCCGCAGGATGTCGCATACCGTGTTGTAGCCGGCCTGGGATACCGACAGGCGGGCAACCGAGAGGAGGCTCGCAAAATCCGGACGGAACCGGAAAACCTGGACGTTTCCGACCACGCCGGCCGCGATCGCATCATGATCGGCCTGGGCGAGGTTCGGCCCTGTGACCAGGGCCCAGGGCTTGTCCGGGCGGAGGATCGCGGTCGCGCCCACGACGGCATGCAGTACGTGCCGGCCGACGGCGCCGCCGCCGGCGGAGACGACGACCTCGAACGTGTCCTTCGGGGTTTCCGGCTGTGGTGGTGCGACGAGGCCGGTATAGACCACCTTTTCGGCGATCTCGTCTGCATGCGGGAAGGTTTCCTCGAGGCGTGCGAAGCTCGGATCGCCGTGGATGAGGATGCGGTCGAAGTAGCTGTCGATGTAGTCGACCGTCTCCCGGTCGCGCTCCGGCTTCGGGCGTTTCTGCAGGATGTCGCGGACCGAAGCGAAGATCTTCGGCGGCTCGGCCATGGCGCGTGCGGCATCAAGGAAGGGCAGAAGCTCGAAGCGCATCTGCCGCCGACCGAACGGAAACGCCTCGGTGAGGATGGCGTGCGGCCGGATATCGTGGAGAAGGGCCAGCAGCCGGTCGCGACGCATGGCGCGAAAGGCATCGTCGACCGGATGACCGTCGATGTCCTCGAGCGCCGAAAAGCCCTCGTCGCTCGACACGACCGGCGGCAGCGCGACATGGCGAACGGCCGGGCCCGGGAAGCCAGCAACGGGCTTGCCGCCGGTGACGACGGTCACGTCGAAGCCTCGCACGGCCAGCGCATTGGCGATCCGGCTTGCGCGGGTGAGGTGGCCGATGCCGAGCAGGTGCTGGACGTAGAAGAGAACCCGTTTCGGTTCCGGATCGGTCATGGTGCGGTCCGCCATTCTGTTTCGAAAAGATTGCGTAGCTGGGTGATGCTGCTGTGGTAATCGAAATCGCGCCGGACGCGCCGTTCGGCGGCTTGGCCGAGCGATGCGCGCAAAGCGGGATCGCGGATGGCCCGCTCGAGGGCATGGGCAATCGCGTCGGGATCTTCCGGCGGCACGAGCAGGCCGGTTTCCCCGTCGCTGAGCAGTTCGGGCACGCCGGAGATTGTGGTGGAGATGCAGGCGAGCCTTTGGCTTGCGGCTTCGACGATCACGTTCGGCAGGCCGTCTCGGTCGCCGTCCGCGCCGATGCGACAGGCAAGCGCAAAGATGTCGGATGCGCGATAGCGGGCCAGCACGTCCTCCTGCGCCATCGCGCCCAGCCAGTCGATGCGGTGGGAAATGCCGAGATCGGTCGCCATGGCCTTCAGGGTCTTGGCCAGCGTACCGCCGCCGATATGCACGAAGCGCCAGGCCAGATCGTCTGGCAGCCGGGCAAGCGCCGTCAGGAGGAGGTCGTAGCCCTTCTTTTCCACGGCCCGGCCGACGCTGAGAATGACGACGGGATCCGACAGGTCGCTGCCGTCACGCGGGGGGCGCGTCGCCTCGAAGGGGGCGAAGCGGGCAAGGTCGAGGCCGTGATAGCTCAAGTGCACGGTTGCCGTGTCGGCTGCGAGCGTGCGGAGATGCTGGAAGCCGGTCTCCGTGCAGGTCACGGTCCATCGATTGGCGGCAAGCTTGTCGGTCAGCTCCCAGTCGGGCGAGGTCCAGATGTCCTTGGCGTGTGCGGAGCATGTCCAGGGAATGTCGGTCAGGAGGCTCGCATAGGCGGCAACGGAGGCCGGTGTGTGGATGAAATGGGCATGGAGCCACGCACCGCCGTCCGGCCATTCCGCCGCGAGCACGGCGGCCTGGCCGAAGCGCCGGATCCTGTTGCGCGAGACGTCGCGCACGAGGTCGCGCCGGAACGCCGCAAACGCCTTGCGGAAGCCGGCGCGGCGTGTGGCGGCCAAAAGTCCCCGCAAGACCCGCAGCGGCTCGTGATGAAGATATTCCGGCAGATAGAGCACAGGCGCGCGGATCTCGTCGTGGACCGGATGCCGCTTCGTGTCCGTCGGGTGGCGCATCGAGATCAGTGACAGCTCGAGTCCCGCCTGCTCAAGGCCGAGCAGTTCCTGCGCGATGAAGGTTTCCGACAGGCGTGGATAACCCTTCAGGATGACGACGATCTTGCGGCTTTGCATGAAGTCTCAGGCCTTGACGACGCTCAAATGGTCGCGATCCCGCCCATCTAGCATGTCGCCGACGATCCGGGAAATGTTGCTGAGTCCGTCGAGATGCATATTGCAGGCATGGTGGGACGGCGGCGCGCGGTGCGGCAGCGCATGCAGTGCTGCGGCGAGCCGCTTGGGGTCCGCGGCTTCCTGCGGTAGCAGCATGTCGACCAGGCCCAGTTCGCTGGCGCGGCGGGCGCGGATCAGCTGCTCCTCGCGCGGCGCGACGCGCGGCACGATCAGGGCCGGTTTGTCGAACGACAGGATTTCGCAATAGGTGTTGTAGCCGCCCATGGCGACGACGCCGCTCGCATTGGCGATAAGTTCCTCCATGCGGTTGTCGAACTCGATCACCTGCAGGTGGGGCGTCAGCGCGCATTTGGACAGGAGTTTGTGGCGTTGCTTGGCCGGCATGTAGGGGCCGAGCACCACGAAGGACGGATGCGTCAAGGTCGGGTCGGCCCGGTAGGCATCCACGACGTCGTGCACGAGGTCCGACCCGTCGCCGCCACCGCCCGTGGTGATCAGAATATATTCGCCTTTCGGCTTATGCTCGGAGCTGACGTCGAGCGAGACGCTGCGCTGGAGGAACCCGACGAAGTTCATGCGCGTGCGCACCGACGCCGGCACGTCGAGACCGACCAGCGGGTCGTAGAAATCGGGAGGACCGTAGACCCAGACGGTATCGTAGAACTGCCCGATCTTGCGCATCACGTCATTGCGCTTCCACTCGGCTTCCAGGAGGTGAGGGGCGTCCATGACCTCGCGCAGGCCGAGCACCAGCGTCGTGCCCTGATGCTTCAGGTAGGACAGCGTATCCTCCACCTCGCCGCGGAGCCCCATGGGTTCCTTGTCGACGATGAAGATGTCGGGCTTGAAGGTCTCTGCCGTGTGCCGGATGATCGAGCGGCGCATCTTCAGCGTCTCGTTCAGATCGATATGGCGATCCATCGACGTGTATTCGCCGTTGCGCAGCTTGATGACGCTCGGGATCTTCACGAAGTCGACGCGGGCGCGGTAGTCGTAGGCGCCCGCAATGGTCGCGCCGGAGATGATCAGGACCTGCAGGCCGCGATAATCCTCGACCAGGGCATGTGCGATCGCTCGGCACCGGCGCAAATGGCCGAGACCGAACGTATCGTGGCTGTACATCAGGATACGGGCATTTTCGATGCGACGTGTCATCGGCACGGCTCTCCGTGCTGGGCAAGCGTGATCAGCATTGAAAACTCACTTGTACGGATCAGCCGCATCTCTAAGCCCGTCACCGAGGAAATTGAAGGCCAGGATGACGAGAATGACCGGGATAGTTGGATAGAGCAACCACGGATAAAAGGCGATGGTACTGACGCTGCGTGCTTCCGTCAGGAGAATGCCCCAGCTCGTGATCGGCGGACGCAGGCCGAGACCGAGGAAACTCAGGGCGGTTTCGCCGAGAATCATCGCCGGGATCGACATGGTCGCGCTGGCGATCAGATGCGACATGAATCCGGGGACAAGATGGCGCCCGATGATGCGGCTGGTGCGCGCACCCATCAGCTGCGCCGCCAGCACATAGTCCTCCTCGCGGAGCGCAAGCAGCTTGGACCGCACCGCACGGGCAAGACCCGTCCAGTCGAGAAGGCCGAGGATGGCGGTAATGCCGAGATAGATGAAGAGGGGGCTCCACGTCACCGGCATGATGGCGGCGAGCGCCATCCAGAGCGGAATGCTCGGGATCGACTGCAGCACCTCGATGATCCGCTGGACGATCAGGTCGAAGATGCCACCCTTGTAGCCGGCGAGACCGCCGATGACGATACCGAGGACGAAGCTCACCGTCACGCCGAGAAGGCCGATCGTCAGCGAGATGCGTGCGCCGTAGAGGATGCGCGACAGCACGTCGCGGCCGAGGCGGTCGCTGCCCAGCATGAAGAATTGACCGCCTTCGGCCGGGCAGACCAGATGCAGGGAGGCGGGAACGAGGCCCCAGAAGTCGTAGGCATCGCCGCTGCAGAAGAAGCGGAGCTTTTCGACCCGCTCCGGATCTTCCGTATAGACGCGGCGCAGCGTGTTCATGTCGAGGGTCATCGTGCGGCCGTAGACGAAGGGGCCGACAAACTGCCCGTCATCGAACAGGTGCACCTGCTGCGGTGGGGCGTGAATGAAATCGACGTTGCGGGTGTGGAGATTGTAGGGCGCCAGAAACTCGACGACCGTGATCATTGCGTAGAGCAGGGCCAGGAAGACGAGCGAGACGACGGCCACCCGGTGACGCTTGAACTTCCACCACATCAGCTGAAGCTGCGAGGCCTCGTAGACGTGCTTCTGTTCCTCGCTCATCGCTTCCACGGCCATGGGATCGAAAGCCGCTGCGGAGACGAAGTGCTTCAGGGGCTGGCCGGGGGCCGGCAGGCAGGCCGGTTGGTTCGGTGCGGACGGGACGGTCGACGGAGGATGCGGAACGGTCACTTGGTGCTGCCCCCCTGGAGCCGGATGCGCGGATCGAGCAGCGCCAGCGCGATGTCGGAGACGAGCACGCCGATGACGGTGAGGAAGGCGAGGAACATCAGGAAGGAGCCGGCCAGATACATGTCCTGGCTCTGCAGCGCCCGGATCAGCATCGGTCCCGTCGTTTCCAGCGACAACACGATGGCCGTGATTTCGGCGCCGGAGATGATGGCCGGCAGGATCGAGCCGATGTCGGCAATGAAGAAGTTGAGCGCCATGCGCAGCGGATACTTCACCAGCGCGCGGAAGGGATGAAGTCCCTTGGCCTTCGCCGTCACCACATATTGCTTCTGAAGTTCGTCGAGCAGATTGGCCCGCAGCCGCCGGATCATGCCGGCGGTGCCCGCCGTGCCGATGATGATGACCGGGATCCACAGGTGCTCGAGGATCGACAGGAACTTGTCCCAACTCATGGACTGCGAGAGATACTTCTGGTCCATCAGGTGCCCGATGGAGGTGCCGAACCACATGTTGGCGAAATACATGAGGATCAGCGCGAACATGAAGTTCGGGATGGCGAGGCCGAGGAGACCGAGGAACGTCAGCCCGTAATCGCCCCAGCTATACTGATGCGTGGCCGAATAGATGCCGATCGGAAAGGCGATGATCCATGTGAAGAAGATCGTGACGAAGGAGACGAGAACCGTCAGCCAGAGGCGATCGCCGACGACGTCGGACACCGGCAGCTGATACTCGAAAGAATAGCCGAAATCGCCGTGCAGCATGCCGGCGACCCAGTGGAAATAGCGGATGACGGGAGGCTTGTCGAAACCGTATTCGGCCCGCAGCGCTTCGATCTCGGCCATGTCGACGCCTTCGCCCTGCGCGCGCATCTCGGAGATGTAGCTCTCGAAATAGTCGCCCGGCGGAAGTTCGATGATGGTGAAGACGAGGGCCGAGATGATGACGAGCGTCGGGATCATGACGCCGACGCGCCAGAGAATGTATCGCAGCATCGATCAGCTCACCTTGTCGCCGAGCCAGAACGTATCCGGCATGTAGATCCCGAAAAAGCAGGTCGGATCGAAGCCGTAGAGGCCCTGTTCCGGGACGTTCTGCATGCGCGCCGCGTGCAGGATCGGCTGGAGCGTCGCATTGACCATGCCGATGGAATAGACCTGGTCCGTGTAGATCGACAGCATTTCGTGCCAGATCCGCGCACGCCCGGCCGTGTCGGCCGTGCGACGCCACTCTTTCAGCAGGTCCACGAGCTTCTGCGCTTCGGGCAGCTCCGGTGCGTGGCCGAACTGGCCCAGCGAAAGATAGTGCATGCCCCAGACCGGCCATTGCAGCTGGTCGTCGGCACTCGGAGCCAGCTGGCCCGGGCTCATGTCTGCCGTCGCCACGCCATTGGCAAGGCCGAACCACATGGACATCATGATCTCGCCGCCCATGGTGCGGTTGCGGAAGACCTCGCGCTGCGATGTCTTGATGAAGAGCGGGATGCCGATCTTCGCCCAGTGATCGGTGATGAGTTCGAGCACATCCGTTTCCAGCGTGCTTTCGCCGGCGGTCTCGACCACGATCTGCGCGACGCGGCCGTCCGGCAGCAAACGCATGCCGTCGTCGTCGCGCTGGGTCAGGCCCACCGCATCCAGAAGGAGATTGGCCTGTTCGGGGTCGTGCTGCGACCAGGCCGCGGCATATTCGGGCTTGTAGAGCGGGCTTTCCGGCAGCACGGTATCGGCGCTTTCCTTGCCCAGACCGTAGAAGGCGACCATGTTGATCTCGCGCCGGTCGATGGCGAGCGACAGCGCCCGGCGAACCCGGACATCGCGCAGCAGGCCCTGCCAGACGGGATCGCCGTAATTGAGGTTCGGAAGCAGGGCCACGCGCGAGCCCTGTGTCCGCTTCCACAGCTTGACCTTGACCGGATAGCGCTTTTCGCTGTCCTTGATGAAGGCGTAGTCCACGAAGTCGATGTTCTGCGATTGCAGGTCGGCCTCGCCACCCCCAGTCTTGGCCGCGATGATGCCGGGCGACGAGACGTTGAGGACGACGCGGTCGATATAAGGAAGCTGCACCCCGTTCTCGTCGACACGGTGGAAGTAGGGATTACGGTCGAAAATGAACTGTTCGGCAGGAGACGCGGTCGTGTTGACCCAAGGGTCGAGGGACGGCAGCTCGGGATTGTCGGGCCGGCTTTGGCGCGACATCTTGATGTGCAGATCCACCCATTTCTTGACCCGGTACTGCTTCATGAAGGCCTTGAGCTGTTCCTCGGTCTGATACTTCTTGTGGAACTGCTTCATGTAGGCGGCCGGCAGCAGCAGGGTCAGCGGCAGTGCCGATGCGAGGTTCGGCAGGAAATCCGGATTCGGCGCGTCCCAGCTGTAGCGGACGGTGCGCGCATCGAGAACCTCGAACCGCGGCGGCTTGCCCTCGGCGAGGAGCTCCTGCTGCACGCCGCCCTTGCGCAGGTCCTGATCGAGGACAACGTCCTCCCAGGTGTAACGGAAGTCCTCCGATGTGACCGGGCTTCCGTCCGACCAGCGATGGCCCTCGCGAATGCGGAAGGTGAAGACCTTTTCGCCGTCGATGTCGCAGGCTTCCAGGATGTCCGGCTGAAAATTCAGCTTCTCGTCGTAGCCAACCAGGCGGGCATAGCCGTTGATGTACATCACACGGATGTCCTTCTGGCTGCCGATGAGAATGCGGATGGCGCCGCCATAACTTCCGGGGGTACGCCCCATGGCCGCGAGGTTCACGACGCGCGGCGTCTTGGGAATGCGCTCGGCCATCGGCGGCAGGGTCCCGGCCGTGATTTTTTCGACGAGGATCTCAGGCTCCGCTCCCGCGGCCATCGCGTTGCGCGGCAGCAGGAGCCGCGGCATGGCGACGGCGGTTGCGAGAAGTCCGAGCGTGGTGCGGCGCTTGATCACGGCTGAAGCTCCTTGACGTCGGCATTGCGGCTTGCCAGCACCCAGTGACCGTTGCCGAGATCCGCCGGGGCGAGACCTGCGTCGCTTTCCCCGGGGCGAAATGCGGCATGCCATCGCTTCTTGTCGGATGCACCGCTCGCGCTCAGCGCGACGAAGTCCAGCGGCCGATCGAGATCCGGGAACGGGACGGCTGCCAGAAGCGCCTTGGTATAGGGGTGCACGGGCGCGCGCATCAGCATTTCGCGCGGCGCCAGTTCCACGATGCGGCCGGCACACATCACGGCGATGCGATCGGCCATGTAGTCGACGACCGCAAGATTGTGCGAGATGAAGAGGTAGGTAAGGCCAAGTTCCGCCTGCAGATCCTTGAGAAGGTTCAGAATCTGGGCCTGCACGGAGACATCGAGCGCGGAGACGGGCTCGTCGCAGATCAGCAGCTCCGGCCCGAGCGCCAGGGCGCGGGCAATGCCGATGCGCTGGCGCTGTCCGCCGGAAAAGCTGTGCGGATAGCGGTTCATGTGCCGCTCGCTGAGGCCAATGGCCTTCAGCAGTGCCTTTACCGTCTGCTGCCGGCTTTTCGGATCGCCGCGGTGGTGGATTTCCAGTGGCTCGCTGAGGATGTTCTGCACCGTCATGCGCGGCGACAGCGAGGAGACCGGATCCTGGAAGATCATCTGCATGCGCGTGCGCAGGCGATCGAGCGACGACCCGTGCGCCTCCCGGATATCGATCGGGCCATCGGCCGAGTTCAGCATGATCGAGCCCGTATCCGGCGAGAGGGCCCGCATCAGGATCTTGCTCAGCGTGGTCTTGCCGCAGCCGCTTTCGCCGACAAGCCCGAGACATTCACCGCGATGAATGTCGAAGCTGACGTCGTCGACGGCGCGATGCTCGCTTTTCACACCCTTTTTCCACCAGCCGGCCTTGCGGCTGGTGAACGTCTTGCCGATGTGGCGCACGGACAGGAGAACGTCCTCGCCCGGTGCGGGAAGCGTGTCCTCAACCCGCGGGAGAGGCCGTTTCGGTGCGCTTTCGCCCTTGCGCCGCACAATCAGGTTTTCGACGTTGACCGGCACCTCGCGCAGTGCCTTCAGGCGCTCGCCGGGTTTCATGTCGAAATGCGGCACGGCGGCCATCAGCCCCTGGAGATAGGGATGGGACGGGTTGCGGAAGATCTCCTCGACGGAGCCCGCCTCCATGATCTCGCCATGATAGATCACGACGACCTCGTCGGCCATGTTGGCGACGACGCCGAGATCGTGCGTGATCAGCAATACCGCCATGCCGAAGGTCGCCTGCAGATCCTTCAGCAGCTGCAGGATCTGGGCCTGGATGGTGACGTCGAGCGCGGTCGTCGGCTCGTCGGCAATGAGGAGAGACGGCCGGCAGATCAGCGCCATCGCGATCATGGCGCGCTGGCGCATGCCGCCGGACAGTTCGAAAGGATACATGCCGAAGGCGCGTTTCGGGTCGGGAAAGCCGACAAGCCGCAGCATTTCCTCGGTCTGCGACCGCTGTTCCGCCTTGTCCACATCCCGGTGGACGCGCAGGCTTTCGCTGATCTGGTTGCCGATCGTGTGAAGCGGCGACAGCGACGTCATCGGCTCCTGGAAAATCATGCCCATGCGGTTGCCCCGAAAGGCGCGCATGTCCGCGCCATCGGGTGCGAGAGACGCAAGATCGACGACCCCGCCCGGAGCGGTCTCGTCCTTGAACAGGATCTTGCCGCCGATCTCCGCCGATTTCGGCAGAATACCCATGATGGCCTGGCTGATCACGGACTTGCCGGACCCGGACTCGCCCACCAGGGCGGTGACCTTGCCTGGCAGGACGCGAAGGCTTGCCTTGCGCACCGCGTCGATCCGACCGCCGAACATGGCGAAGGAAACGCTCAGGTCTTCGATCCTCAACAGGTCTCCGCCTGATGTCATGCCTGCCATTCCCCACTTTTTTCTCCATCCGGTGCGGATGGTGGCCGGCTTTTCGCCGAAACCTTTAAGGGAAGACTATCGCAGGCATTTCGGCCTGTCCATGACCGCTCTGCAAACCACGGTCACGCCTTCCCGGCGTCGGCTGCGGGTCTAGCGTCGTGATGTATCGATTTTTTGAAATGCCTGCTCCCGCAGGGAAAATAATCACTACTGCAACAGTTTGTTCCAGATGTCCCGCTGCGGCGTGTTGCGGTTGCGATAGAGCAGCATGACCTGCTCTGCCTCGGAGCTGCTTTCCTGGGTGCTGTGGCGGATGGCCTCCGCCTGATCGATCTGCAGGAGCTTCCTGCTCGGCACCAGCACGGTGAGCTTCTGGCGGACCCCGCGCAGCTTTTCCTCTCCGAGCGTTTCCCACTCACCGCCGGCATAGGCCGTGAAGGCCTGGCTGGCGACGATGTGGGTTGCGTACTTCTTGGTAAGCCCCTGCAGACGGGACACCTCGTTCACCGCCGTGCCGAAGGTGGAGAAGGTAAGACGGTCGCGCAGGCCGACATTTCCGAACATGACGTTGCCGATATGCAGGCCGATGCCGTAGCCGATTTCGGTCAGCCCGTTCTCACGCCGTTCGCGGTTCATCTCGATCATGCGGGCGGTCGCCTGGCGGACGGCGTCCATGGCTGCAAGGGCTGCCGCCTGGGACGGCTCGCGATGGCGGCCGCAAGGATAGACCGCGAGGAAGCCATCGCCGAGGAAGCTCAGGATTTCGCCGCCGCCCCGGTTGAACGGCGTCGCGATCGCGTCGAAGAACTGGTTCAGCGTGTCGATATAGGCCTGCCGACCCTCGCGTTCGGCCAGCACGGTCGACTGGCGCATGTCCGCCATGACGAGCACGGCGCGGATGGTTTCGCCGTCGCCGCGGCGGATCTGGCCGGAAAGAACGCGCTTGCCGGCATTTTCACCCAGATAGGTGGTGAGCATGTTGTCGGCGAGCTTGCCGAGCACCGCCATCTTGGCGGCAACGGCAAGGCTGCTCTGGAGACGCAGCATGGCCTCGATCAGCTGATCGGAAAAGCCTTCGGGTGCGTCCGTGGTCCAGGAACCGACCATGCCCTGGCCGTGGCTTTCGTTAAAGGACTGGACGAAGGCGAAATAGTCGGTCGCACCGTCGCGCTTCAGTTCCTCGAAGATCGGAAACTCGATCGGCGATTCCGGCGTGATCCGTCGGCGCAGATGGTCGAGGTCATGGGAGAAGAGATAGTAATAGGGACTGCGCAGGAAGCGTTCGGCATCCGTTTCGCTCTGCCCGGCACGAAAGCCCTCGACGGTCACGCCCTTGCCGCGCTGCCAGGTAAAACCGAGCGCGTCGTAGAGCGGGTGGAGCATGGCGAAGCTCAGATGCACGCGCGACAGCGGCACGCCGGCGGCCGCGAGACGTTCGCAAAAGCCTGTCACCAGCGTTTCCAGCGAGCCTCCCGTCAGGGCCGTCTGCTTGAGCCACAGCGACACGCGATCGAGCAGATGGGTGGAAACCTGCTGGGTCTGGGTCATGGCGATCTTCCTGCTGTCTCGTGCAAACGATCACTGCGGACAATACCCCCCGGCACGTCACGAGCGCTTCGACAAAATATAATCACGCGGATGGACGGAAACCAGAACGGCGGCGAGAAAAGTTGGCAGGGGCCGGGGGAATGCCTCCCCGACAGGGGCGCAGCACGCGGGGACGCCGCGTCCGGTCTTGACAGAGCCACCCCAAGTCCGCATCTGCCAAGCTCCGGCGTGCGAGGCACGTCCCAACCGCAAGGCTACCGATGAGCATGTCTTCCCACGCGGATCTCCTGTCGCGGATCGCCGGCCGTACGGCTCGTGCGGGCGTCATCGGTCTCGGATATGTCGGACTGCCGCTTGCGATCGCCATTGCGCGCAAGGGGTTCACGGTCACGGGGTTCGACATCGATCCCGGCAAGATCGTCGCCATCGAGGGAGGCCGGTCCTACATCGAGGCGGTCAGCGACGCCGTGCTCGCCGAAGAGCGGGAGGCGGGCCGGTTTTCCGCGACGGTCGATTTCGACGGTCTCGCGGCCTGCGACGTCATCATCATCTGCGTGCCGACACCGCTCACGCGCCACCGCGATCCCGACCTGACCTATATCATCAAGACCTGCCAGGAGATCGCGCGGCGGCTGCGCCCGGGGCAGCTCGTCGTGCTGGAATCTACGACGTATCCCGGCACGACGACGGATGTCGTGCGACCGATCCTGGCGGCCACCGGGCTCGATATCGGTGGCGAGGTGTTCCTCGGCTTCTCGCCGGAGCGCGAGGATCCCGGCAATCGGGATTTCTCGACCACCAGCATCCCGAAGATCGTCGCCGGTGACGGCCAGCTGGCGGCCGAGGCGATGGAGGCCTTCTATGCGGCCGTGGTGGAACGGGTCGTGCCGGTGTCGACCACGGCGACGGCCGAAGCTGTGAAGCTGACGGAGAACATCTTCCGCGCCGTCAACATCGCGCTGGTCAACGAGCTGAAGACCGTCTTCGAGGCCATGGGCGTCGACATCTGGGAGGTGATCGACGCAGCGAAGACCAAGCCGTTCGGGTACATGCCGTTTTATCCCGGGCCAGGCCTTGGCGGTCACTGCATCCCGATCGATCCGTTCTATCTGACCTGGAAGTCTCGCGAATACGAGATGCCGACCCGGTTCATCGAACTCGCAGGCGAGATCAATTCGGCCATGCCGAAGCACATCGTCGGGCGTCTCGCCGAAGCGCTGGATATTCACCTCGGCAAGGCGCTCAGCCGGTCGCGCGTCCTCGTGCTCGGTCTGGCCTACAAGAAGAACGTGCCGGATATCCGCGAGAGCCCGTCGCTCAAGCTGATCGAGCTCATCGAGGAACGCGGCGGCCGTGCATCCTTCCATGACCCGCATGTGGACGAAATTCCGAAGACACGCGAATATCTGGCACTGAAGGGTCGGCGCTCGGTGCCTCTCAGCGAGCTTGGCCAGTTCGACGCCGTGCTGGTGGCCACGGATCACGACGACGTCGACTATGCGCTCGTCGCGCAACAGGCGCCGCTGGTCATCGATACGCGCAACGTCTTTGCGCGCCGGGGCATCTCTGGCCAACGGATCGTGAAAGCCTGATCCTCAGGCCGATGGCGCCAGCTGCATCGGTGCCTTGAGATGGCTGGCCGCCATGGCATAGCCGCCATTGGCGCCATCGATGAAATGCATATGGTCGCGGCTGAGCGCCGTGGGCACGATGCAGGTCATCAGCGCTTCGTCCTGTCGATGCAGGCCGTAGCGGCAGACGCCGTCCGACGCGGCGCGCGCCAGCCGCGCCTCGATGTTGGCGAGCCGTCCGGCGTCGATGTCGATCGTCATCTTCAGGCCGTCGTCGAACTTGCGGAAATCCGAATTGCTGGCGACATCCTGGCGATAGATCTTTGGATCGAACCGGCCGAGCGTCAGCCCGAGCCGCGCCAGCCCGTAGGTCAGGGCCGCCTCGAGGAGAACACGGCCGCGCTTGCGCAGACGGCTCTGCACGCCCACCGTCCGCACCTCCGTTTCCAGTCCCTCGCGGGAGAGACCGATGGTCGGACCGTCCGCCGGCACCGGATGCCCCTCGCGCTCCTCGCCCGCGGCGAGCGCGACGATATCGGCCACGAGCCGCGCGAAGGGCGCGGTGTCCGTGCCGGGGCAGGGCACCGCGATGATCGAGACGATGGCGCCATGACGCGAGGCAATCGGGTTCCAGCGACAGGACAGGCCGGTAAGGTCCGGGCGGGCGCCGGCCGGTGCCGGAGCGACCAGATAGCGTCCGGCCTTCATCTCGTTTTCCGCCCATGCACCGCCGCCGCCGGCAAACATGGCATAGGACACGTCCGGGCTGACCTGGAACCGCGCAACCCGGACATCGAACCCGGCGGTGCGAATATCGGAGACGGGAATAAGCGCCGCCCGCAGGTCGAGGTCGAGTTCCTCGCGCGTGTAGAGCTGCACCGAAGCGAGCGCGGATGTGGCCGCCACCAGGGCCGAGGGCGGCAGCGCCACGAGCGCGCCGTCACCGCCGAAGACGAAGGGAAGCTCGAAATGGCCGACGGCATTCAGAACCGACGAGATGACGCTGGCGCCGGCCATGTTCACGGCCTTGTAGCGGCCGGCCTCGATGGCTCCGGTGGAATCGACGATATCGGCGCTGGCGATCCACCAGTCGATCGGCAGCGGGCGATAGTTGCGCGCATCCGCCACGCCCTCGAACGCCGTGAAGACGGGGAGTGTGGAAAAGAAGCGGTCGCTCTGCACCTGTGCCATGTCGGGAAGGTAGCACAACCGGACCCTTGCGAAAGGGCCGCACGGGATGACTTTTGCGTGGGTTGCCCTCCGGCTCCCTGCGGAACGGGTCATCTGTTGCCTGCGGCATGGCCGAGGTCCTATAGAGGGCCCTCTCATCACCGGAAACCGCCTGCATGAGTCGTCTCGACAGCTTCATCGCCCGCCTGCTGGCGCAGCGCGCCATCCTCAACCATATCCGCGATGACATGGCGCTCCCGGGGACAGGGCCCGTGCTCGAGATCGGGCTCGGAAACGGTCGCACCTACGATCATATCCGCGAGATCTTCCCCGGCCGCCGGATCATCGCCTTCGATCGCGCCGTGGGATCGCACCCGGCGTCGACGCCCGCGGAGGGCGACCTGGTGCTCGGCGAAATCGCGGAGACGTTGAAGACCGTGGCCGGCCTTGGTGCAGCCTTCGCACACGCCGATATTGGAACCGCCTATCCCGATGTGGACGCCGAGACGAAGCGCTGGCTGCCGCCGAGACTGGCCGAGGCCCTGGCCTCCGGCGGGATCGTCGCCAGCGGCCTGCCGCTGGAGCATGCGGACCTGGCGCCCCTTTCGGTACCGGCGGGGATCGATCCGAAACGCTACTACCTCTATCGCCGGCTTTAGGTCATGTTTTGATGCATGTCGTTTCCCAAAACCGCTGCACACGTTCGGGCGACATGCGTTAGAGCGCGTCGGGCAGGAGCAGCAGGTCGAACTGATCCTCGTCAAGCGGAATGTCGGCCAGCGCCATTTCGGTCATACCGGTTTCGGTGAAGACGATGCAGCGCGAATAGAACGCGCCGAGCCACCGTGCGAAGGCCAGCGCCTCGCTGCGGCCGTAGAAGACCGGCGAGAACTCGAGATAGAACGGCGTCCGGCGTTCGAGAAGCGGGATCATCGAACGCGCCGCGACGGGCTCGTAACCCTCGATGTCCATGAAGATCAGCGACACGTCCCCGGCCGCGATACCCGCGTCGGACAGAATGTCCATCACCGGGCGCACGGGCACGGTGATCTGTCGGTCGCGCGGGCTTTGCCGCGTGGTGCTGCTCTTGCCGTGATTGTCGGGATGCTGGAAAAAGTCGATCGTGCCCGTCGTCTCGCCCGCGGCGCAGGCAATGGCGGTGATCCGCTCCCGAAGCCCATTCTGGTCGATGTTCTGGCGGAGCAGCGCGTAGTTTCGCGGATCCGCCTCGATCGTCACAATATGCGGGACGGCACTGCCGAGCGCGAAGTAGAGCGTCTGCGTGCCGATATTGCCGCCGACCTCGAGGAGGGCGCCCGTCAGCGCAATCTCGCGCTCCGCGAGAGCGGCAAGAAGACGGACGACGTGATCGCGCTCGAACTGGCCTTTCCGATAGATCTTGCGGCCGATATAGTCGTGCGGCGAGAAGGTCATGACATGGTCGCCGCAGTCGGCCGTCATGGTGAGCACGCGCGGGCTGACGCACTGGATCAGCAGCTCCCGCCCGTAGCGTGTCGCAAACGCCCGGCGCGCGATGCGGTTGCGCAGCTTGCGAAGACGGCGCTTCCAGCGTCGGAAGACCGGCATGTCGTTGACGAGGGGCATGCGCCACCTTTCCCGATCGATCGCGTTGCGCGGGTTACACCATAGGAGCCTTGCGAAAAAAAGGCCTCTTTCGGCTTTTTTGCGCCATCGGCGGTGCGTTGGAAGATCAGGTTTTTCCAGCGGGAACTTTTCGCGTCCTTCCGCATTAGCGGGTGTCACGATCCTGCTCCAGGGGCGGTCACACCCGGTTTTCCGGTGTGATATGCGGAACGGGTCGTTTCGGTCTCTGAGGTGGAAGTGTCGGTATGAGTTGCAATATCATGGTGGTCGAAGACGAGATTTTCGTCGCGACCGAAATCGAGTACGTGGTCGAAGAGCTGGGCCACCGGCCCGTTGGAATTGCCGCCGATACCGCATCGGCGATCAAGCTCGCGCCTCTTGCCGATATCGCACTTGTGGACCTCAACCTGCGTGACGGTGCGACCGGTTGCGACATCGGTCGCCTGCTGGCCGAGCGCCACGGCATGACCGTGCTGTTCATGACGGCCAATCCGTCTCAGGTCGGCGACCCGTTTCCGGGCGCCGTCGGCGTTCTGCCGAAGCCTGTCGCCGAGGACGAATTAAAGGCAGCTGTCCGCTATACGGTCGCACTGCGCGAAGCGCGTCCGGCGTCCGCGCCTGCTCGGCTGCGGGTGTTCGCGTAAACGCAGCCCCGGCGCGCAATAACCTTCTCTGAACATCGGTCTTTCGGGACGAGCGGCGGCGCTACGAACGGCGGCCGACATGCCCGCTGCGCGTCAATGCCCTCAAGGGTATGGCAGCCTCGAGGCGCAACCCGTCCGCTTCCCAAAAGCGTTCGAGCTGGCCTTCGAGCTGGCCTTCCGTGCTGATCGTCATCAGGCGCGAGCCGAATCCATCCCTCTCCGGCTCGGTTATGACGATGTCTTCAAGCTTTTCCTTCCAGGTCAGGTGATAGGTCTCGCCGTCGATCCGCCCCGTGATCTCGACCCGCCCGTCGGTCGTGGACAGGGCGCCATACTTTGCCGAATTTGTGCCGAGCTCGTGCAGGAGAAGCGCGAGGGGCGTGGCCGCGCTATCGGCGATCACCGTGTCGTCGCCCGAGAGCTGGATCGCGCCGGTTCCGGACTCGCCCCAATAGGGTTCCAACAGCCGCGTCAAAAGGTTGAACAGGGTCGTGTCCGGCATGGTCAGACGCGACCTCTCGCTGTGCGGCCGGACGAAATCATGGGCGCGCCCCATGGCGTCGATGCGCTTGCGCAGAAGCTCGGCAAAGCCGCGGGCCTGCGGTTCGGAGCGCGCGGACAGGCTGATGATGCCGCTGAGTACCGAGAAGATGTTCTTGATCCGGTGGCTCAGTTCGTGCGCCACCACCTCGCGTTCCGCCTGCGCCATCTTGGCGTCGTGGATGTCGGTGCAGGTGCCGTACCAGCGGGTGATCCGGCCGTCGGCATCGCGGATCGGCAGCGCGCGCCCCAAGACCCAGCGATAGGCTCCGCTGTGATGACGAAGCCGGTATTCGATCTGGTAGGGCTCGCCGGTCTCCAGGCTCTGGCGCCAGAGCGACCAGGCGCGGTCCTGATCGTCCGGGTGAAAGATGCCGCTCCAGCCGGCGCCGTCGGTCGAGCCCGATGGCACGCCGGTAAACTCGTACCAGCGGGCATTGTAGTAATCGTGAAACCCGTCCGGGCGTGTCGCCCACACCATCTGCGGCATCGTGTTGGCAAGGGTGCGAAAGCCTGCCTCCGATTGCGCATAGGCTTCGGCCACTTCCTTCTGCGAGGTGATGTCGACGGCGATGCCGGGAAACCGGACGCAGATCCCGTCTTTGATCAGCGGCTGCCCCTCGGCCAGAACCCACCGCACCGACCCATCCGACTGGACAAGCCTGTATTCGATCGACAGTTTCTCGCCGCTCGTCATGACGGCGCCGAGAACCTCCGCCACGCGCTCGGCGTCGTCGGGATGGATGGCCGCGGTGAAGCCGGAGATCGGTACGCCATCCGTCGCCGCGGCCGCGGGATCGACGCCGTAGAGGGACGCGAACTTGTCATCGGCATAGACGCGATCGGCGACGACGTCCCAGTCCCAGATGCCCACCACGCCGGATGCCTGCAAGGCCAGCGAAAGCTTTTCGCGGTTGCGCGACAGCGCCAGCTCCGCCTCGACCACCTTCGTCGTTTCCACCACGACGGCGAGCGCGCCGATGATGTCGCCGTCGTCGTCAAAGACGGGGCTATAGTCCAAATCGAACCAGACGCGCTCCTCGGCGCCGTTCCGGTTCACCGTCATCTCCATGTCCGCGTAGGAGAAGCAGGCCCCCCTCAGCACGCCATCGATGATGGTGCGGTTGAAATCGGCGATCTCGGGCCATGCCGTCAGGGCCGACATGCCGAAGCAGCCGGGGTGGCGTCCGGCCGCTATGGTGGCATAGCCGGCATTGTAGATCATGATGCCTTCGGGTCCGAGAAGAAGCGTCATCGCGACCGGCGAGGCGAGGATGACCCGGACAAGGCTGGTCACGGATGTGGGCCAGCGGTCGCGCGGACCAAGCGGCGTCTGGCTCCAATCGCGGCTTTCCAGAAGGCGCGCGGTCTCGTTTTGCGAGGCAGCGACGATCGACCAGCGGCTGGCGGCACCGGAGCGCGCAGCGACGGCGTCGAGGCTGGCGTCTCGGGTAGCATCTGGCGGGGAAGAACTCTGCATGGCGCATCTCGGATCGGGTTCGGTCGCTCCACGCGCCTTCGGGCAATATAGGCAAGACCGGCCGAAAGTCATCTGTTTTCATGAGCCTATCGCCATGCCTGCTCGCTCTGTCCGCAACAGAGATGCAGGAAAAAACGCGGGAACGTCAACGATCCCGCACTGCCTGTAATGCGTTCGGATCGTGCATGAAGAAAGGATGAAGACGCGGCGGAACCATGGATGCGGATCGACGTTTTCATGGCGAGGGATCCCGGAAAGTACGAAATTTCGCAAACGACCGGGAGCTTGGAATAAATTGTCTATGAAATCGGTGGAAATTCAAGAATGTAGACGCAGAGCCGACCACGGTCGATTTTGCGAATGTGAAACGGCTCGCTAGTTCTGGAGGATATGATGCGAACGTCGAAACAGATCCTGCACGTACCCCACGCCCGATATTCCGATGCCGCTTCGACGGCACATCTGCCCAGCCTTCATGCGGTGCTGCGCACGCTGACGCTGGTTGCGGCCTTCGCGTTCATCGCAGCCTGCGTCTGCGGGGCCATCTGAGAGCCTCGCTTTCGTCGTGCCATTTGAAAAAAACCGGACTGCAGCCGCAGTCCGGTTTTTCTTTTGCGGACAACTTGGTTTCGGAGCGTCAGATACCTGGCAGTTTGAAATCTTCGAGGCGCCGACGCAGGAGGCCGATCGTCTCGACATCGGCGTTGGCGAAGGCGAACCGCAGGAAACCCTCCTGGATCTCGCCGAAATAATCGCCGGGAAGGCAGACGACGCCGGCTAGGGCTGCAAGCTTGGCCGCAACGAATTCCGCGCTGATGTCGGGGTAGGGGTGGCGGACATAAGCGAAGTAGGCGCCGATCGATTCGAGTTTCCAGCCCTGCAGGCCCGCCATCACCGCCTGCATTGCCGCACGGCGACGACCGATCTCGCGTCGGTTCTCGTCGCGCCAGGCGGCAAGGGAGGGGATGGCCTTGACCAGAGCCATCTGGCCGACGCGGGGCGCGCAGATCTGCAGGTTGTCCATGACCTTTGCGATCTGCTGGATCATCTGCACGCCGCCGGTGATGGCGCCGATCCGGTGGCCCGGGATACAGTAGGATTTCGAGAAGCTGTAGAGGCTGACGAAATGGCTCTGCCAGCCCTCCCGTGAAAAGATCGCGTGCGGCGGCTTGGTCGTATCGTCCAGAAAGTCGCGATAGGTCTCGTCGAGGATCAGCCAGATCCCCTTCCGGCGGCAGAGATCATAGATGTCGGCCAGCCGATCGGCCGGATAGACGGCGCCCGTCGGGTTGTTTGGCGAGACCAGGGCCAGCGCCCGGACGCGCGGATGCAACGAAGCCTCGATCGTCTCGATATCCGGGACGAAGCGATCGGCCGCGTCGCAGGGCACAAGATCGACGTTGATGCCGAGCATCGACAGCGTCGTTTCGTGGTTGAAGAAATAGGGGTTGGTCATCAGGACGGTGTCTCCGGCCTGGACGAGTGCGATCACGGCTGCGGCGAAGGCCTGGTTGCAGCCGGCGGTGATCTGGACGTGCCGGGCGGCAAGCGGTGCACCGTAGAGTTCGGCGACATGCGTCGCATAGGCTGCGCGCAGAGAGGCTTCCCCTTCGATCGGACCGTAGCCTGCCGCTTCCCGGGACGACGCGGCCTCGCCGAGCCATGTCAGCATGTCGGCCTGCGGCGGATAGCCGGGCACGGCCTGACTGAGGTCGATCAGCGGGCCGTGCCCGCCATCATAGTCTCTGGCCCAGGCGGCGACCGAGGGGACGGGCGGCGGCGACAGCCGGGCGACCAGCGGGTTGAATGTCGGCATGGGTTCGTTCCTGTGTGTGATGATGGTCCGCCGGCCTTGAGGTCGTCTGGATCAGCATCGGAATCTATTGGGCACGGAGCGTTCAGGGAAAATGGTGGCTGATTTGCGCCGGAAGCGGATCCGGGTGTGTGTGGGGCGATTTGCCGCACAATTCCAGAAGCCGCCCCCAAAGCCAAGGCCAAGAGCTTCACACTGTCGTGCCGTCCCGATGTTTTGCACGCGTCGGAGAAACCGATCCGCCCTGAGATCCGTATCGTCTTCAGAACTGAATGGAGATGATCATGAAGATCGCATCAACCGTTTTCGCGACCACCCTTGCTGCCACTCTCCTGACCGCCTCGGGCGGGGCCTTCGCCCAGACGGCGGGCCCGATGCGCGAGACGTTGATGGAGCGCTTCTTTCGGGGGCAGACCCACGCCGCTGGCACGTTCCGGGCCATCAACGGTACCCGGCGAGACCTCGACATCGCGCTGCGCGGCACCGTTACCAAGACCGGACTGACCCTGCGCGAGGACATCCGCTATGCGGACGGCGCCAAGGAGCGGAAGACCTGGCGTTTCGTGCGCACCGGTCCGACGACCTACAGCGGCACGCGCGAAGACGTCATCGGCGGCACGACGGTGCGGGTCGACGGCAACGTCGTGCGGTTCAACTATCTTGTCGACCTCGATCCCGGCCCGAAGCAGGATCTCTATCGTTTCTTCGACACGCTGACATTTGCGCGTGACGGCAAGACCATGACGAACACAGCCGTCGTGTGGAAGACGATCCTGCCTGTCGCCCGCGTGAAGATCGACTTCCGCAAATAGCCGGAGGCGTGTCTCTCACGGTCAAGACCGTGCGGGACGCGCGTCCAACCAGCGGGCGACGGTACTGGCGTCTTCCGGCGAGAGTTCATGGCCGGCAGCGAGCGTGACCACGGTCGTCTCCGCGCCGGCCTCCGTCAGGGCTTTCACCTGGGCGGGTCGGTAGGCGTCAAAGCTGTCGTCGGCGCCGGAGACGACGAGAACGTCGGTGCCGGACAGGTCTGCCTCCGGAACGGTCTCAAGCGGCATCATGCTGCGCAGCAGGATGGCCCGGCGGATGAGCCCCGGCTGCAGGAACAGGCTGGCGGCAATCAGGTTCGCGCCGTTGGAACAGCCGAGAAACGCTGCGCGCTCGAGATCGATGCCGTAGCCGGACGCCGCACCGTCGACAAAGGCTGCAAGGGCTTCGGCCTCGCTCGCAATATCGGCCTGATCGAACGTCGCTGCGCCAAGGCGCCGGTAGAAGCGCGGCGCACCTTCCTCGAGGCTGCGCCCGCGGAGGGCGACCAGCAGGGCATGCGGCGCTGCCTTGCGGGCAAGCGGCAGCAGGCTCAGCTCGTTCGCGCCGCTGCCGTGCAGCAGAAACAGCGTGCTGCCGTCCGGTGCGTCTGCCTGATGAAGACGATGGATGAACGGCAGGTCGCGCGCCGCAAAACGTTCCTCGCCCGGAAGGCCGAACTGCGGGAGGAGAACGGTCATGTCCTCAAGGGTCGCGGTCTCTCCTGCGATATCCCGAAAGTGACCCGGCACGAACAGCCGGGTTCCCAAGGTCGCCTCGTCTTCGTCGATCGTCATGCCCGGGCTATCGGTCGCGACCTCGATCAGGCTGCCGCCGGGTTCCCGAACATAGAGCGAGAAGAAATAGGTCCGGTCATGTGCCGGGGTCGGGCCGGCATTCTCCTCGCCGAGCCTCTCCCGCAGCGCCTCCACGGCCGCGCGGGAGGGCGCGCGTACCGCAATATGGTCGATGGTGCCGGTGCCGGGTGCGGATGTCCAGAAGCCGCTGGCGTCGCGCACATCGATCACGTCGCCCGCGTCCGAGCGCAGGCGTTCGATCGTCTCGCTCTTCTCGCTGGACCGAAAACCGGTATGGCGCTGCAGGAAGGACGACGTCTCCGCAGCCCGGCTCGTGAGGATGGTGGCGCCGCGCAGCGCACGGATGGCGTCTTCGGGCGGAATGCCGTCGGTCGCGGCCGGGTTTCGGCCGGGCACTGCCGTCGTCCCCACCAGCTTGACGATGACGCCGTCGGGATCCTTCAGGCGCAGAACGGGCTCGCCGAATTCCGGGGCCGGGCCCGAGACCGGCACCAGGTAGCGCAGCGCACGCTGCAGCCAGAAGCCGATCGACCCGGGTGCGATGGCAAAGGCGATTTCGCTCGGCTGGCCTTCGCCGACCCTGCCGGGGCCACCGTCTTCCCAGACAAGGAACGACACCAGCGAGCCGGGCGTCCCCGTCCTGTCGCCGTAAAAGAGGTGCAGCTGTGCTGCGTCTTCAAAGCCGGCGGTCCGCTTGACGAGGCGCAGACCGAGAAATCCGACATAGAAATCGACGTTTGCCTGCACCTTCCGGGTAATGAGTGTGACGTGGTGAAGGCCGCTGGTGCCGTTCGGCGCAACGCGGTCGAAGTCGCGGGGGTTCGCTGTCATGGTGGTCTCTCCTACTGCCGCGGACGCTCCTTGGTCAGATAGGTGCGGAAGGCCTCGGCATGATCGGGATGCCAGCGGGACAGCGGCGGCCGGTTTTCGACGATGTCGCCGGCCGCCCAGAGGATGCGCTTTTCGTCGAGTTCGCGGCTGACGTCGTTGTCCGGGCAGAGAATGTAGAAGTCGTGGCGCGCGAGACTGTCCATCATGAAATCGACCGTCTGCTCGGGCGTCCAGGCCGCGTCCGGCTTCTCGGTCCGGCCGTTTGCGGTCAGCCCGGTATAGACGAAGCCGGGGATGAGCAGATGCGCAGCGATCCGGCAGTCCGGCGTCGTGCGCAGCTCGTGTTCCAGAGCTTCGGTGAAGGCTTTGACGCCGGCCTTCGCAACGTTGTAGGCGGGATCTCCGGGTGGGGTGGTGATGCCCTGCTTGGATCCGGTGTTGATGATGAGGCCGGGTTCGCCATGCGCGATCATGGCCGGGCCGAACACGCGCGTCCCGTTGATGACGCCCCCGAGATTGACGGCCATCACGCGTTCCCAGTTTTCAAGCGGGCCGAACAGCGCGCTTCCGGGCTGGATGCCGGCATTGTTCATCAGCACGTGGACCTTGCCGAATCGCGCGATCACCTCTTCCTGCAGGGTCTCCAGCGCCTCGAGTTCCGAGACGTCCGTTGCGCAGGCGAGAACGCCGTCGGTCCCATGCGGGGAGACCGCGGCGACGGTGCGCGCGGCGTCCGCCAGGCGCTCACCCTTGCGATCGGCCACCACCACCTTCATGCCGAGGGACGCAAAGCGGTGCGCGGCGGCAAGGCCGATGCCGGAGGCGCCTCCGGTGACGAGGGCGACGGCATTGGCGGTAAGGGCGGCATGTGTCATGTTGGGTCCGAAATCTGCCCTGATTTAAGAGGGGCGCGGTTAGCAAATTTAATAGTGTCGCCCACGAAAGTAGGTAAGGAGGAGGCGCAAGTCCATCCTCTTGCTTCTGCCCGCCTTTTCCTGTTCCTTCAGCGCCAGACCGCCTGCCGAGCCAGACCTCTTCTTCGTCATCCCATTCGTCTCTCTCTTCGAGTCCCAATGTATCCCCCGAGAACGCGCAATAGCCGGCAGACGCCGTGCGACCAATGTCCTCTGCGTCATCTGCCGACCTTTCGCGAATTTCAGCCCGAGGAACTCGCCTTCGTTTCGCATTTCAAGACGGGCGAACTTTCGGTCGATGCCGGAACCACCGTTCTGGTCGAGGGCAACCACAGCGCCCATCTCTTCACCGTGCTGTCGGGCTGGGGTTTCCGCTACAAGATGATGGGGGACGGCCGCCGGCAGATCCTCAACTACATCATGCCCGGCGATCTCGTCGGCCTGCAGGGCAGCCTGATGGGCGAAATGAAGCATTCGGTGGAGGCGCTATCGGCGCTGACACTGTGCGTGTTCGAGCGCGAAAGGCTCGGTCAGGTCTATCGCAACCATCCCGACCTTGCCTTCGACGTGACCTGGATCGCGTCCCAGGAAGAGCGGATCCTCGACGAGCACCTCTTGAGCATCGGACGGCGCACAGCGCTGGAGCGCGCAGCCTACCTGCTGTCGTTCCTCTCGCAGCGAGCCAATGCGTCTAATCTTTTCAAGGGAGAGCGTGTGTCGATCCCGCTGACGCAACAGCATGTGGCCGACACCTTGGGCCTCTCGATCGTGCACACGAACAAGACGCTGAAGAAGCTCGCGGAACGCAATCTCATCCGCTGGGCGGACCGCGGCTGCGACGTGCTGGATGCCGAGGGTCTGATGCGCGTCGCGGACTGGGATGGCCTTGAGGTCATCCGGCGGCCGTTCATCTGACAGAGTTCCGAGGCGCGCCTTCAGGCGCCGGGGAGCATGGGTGCGCGCACGGCGAGGCGTTTTGTGACATAGGCGCGGATCCGGTCGATAAAGCCTTGCTTTTCCTCGACAATGATCGCTTCGCCGTCATCGTGACCGAACACGCTTCGCGCGGCCTGCTCCAGTCTTTCAATTTCGCTGGCTGTCATGATATCCTCCCTCTTGCTCCCGATGACAAGAATGCGCCACAAGTGTTAAAAGTTCCCGTCGAGCGTGAGGACTTTCGAAAACACTTCCAGGCGGCGTTCCGTTCCTGAAGGAGCGTGGACACCTCGGACGTCGTCTCGACCGCGACACGACGGCCGGACGTCGCCACGTGGCGGGTTCACGATATGTCTTATTTAAATGTGAGGGCCGCCTGTTGGCTCTAGTGTTGAATTTGAGGACGTCGAATCATATTTGTGGGTCGAGCGAGCCGAACGGCTCCTGTCGCCCGAACTGCCTCTCAACGAATGGATCTTGGTGCAGCGTTTGGAAACACTTTCGTCAATCAAACGCGTCCTCGTGCTGGAAGACAATTTCATCATCGCGATGGAGGCCGAGGATATCCTGCGGACCCTCGGCGTTGAGACGGTCGATATCGCGACGAACGTCGCGCAGGCAACGCAGCTGGTGCAGGACCATGTTTTTGATTTTGCCCTGCTCGACGTCAATCTCGGCAACGAGACGAGCTTCGATTTCGCCAATATCCTGATCGCCCGCGATACGCCGTTCGGCTTCGTCAGCGGCTATGGCGAGAGCGCGATGTTTCCCGGCAGCCATCGTGACCGACCGCGCATTACCAAGCCGTTCAACGAGATCTCGATGAGCCAGCTTCTTGCCTCCGTATCGGGGGCAGACGACGCGTTGACGCCGTCCACCGAAGCGGCCTCTAAAGCATCGCGATAAGCACCTCCGTCCGGTCGCTGCCATAGGTGACCGTGGCGCTGCCGGCATAAACAAGCCGCAAGGCGTCGCCGGCCGTCAGGGCGGCAAGCGCACTGACGGTGCCGGCATGTCGGGCGGATGCGCCGGAAAATTCCCGAAGCGTCGCAAGGGTCTGCGTGCCGGACTGCAAAGCGAGCGAGAACGTGCCCGTCGGCTGGATCTCCGCCTTGAGCGTCACGAAATAGAGACCGGTTGCCGGGACCACGAGGCTCTGGCCGCCGCCTGCGACCGGGGCGCCGAGCGCGAAGCCGCCTTGCGAGAGCGGCAGGGACGAAAATCCGCTTTCACTGCCCTCGACGGGCGTTGACGTGCCGGCCGCCGTGGTCGCACGGGCGATCGGTCTTTGCGGCAGATGCACGCGACCGGCGGCATCTACGCGCAACGCCTCCTGCCAGAGCGCACCGTCGGCGCTGGTCTTGAGGGCAAACGTGTCTGCACCGCTCAAGCCCATTTCCGCCCGGCCGGACCAGCCGCTCTGGAAAAGCAGGCTCGCGACATCGGCCGGTGTCGCCTTGTTGATCTTGAGCTGATGGCCATGGCCGGCATGGCTGAGCAGCGTGGCATCTCCCGAAACGGCAAGGCGATTGACCTCGTCGGCCGTGGCGTTGACGCCGAGCCTCTCCAGGCCGGAAAGCGCATCGTAAGGGCGAAAGCGCGTGCCGTCGTGGATATGGAGGCGGTGATCTTGCGCCAAGGTCGCGCGCCAGCCCGGTCGAGGGGTGAGGAAGGTCCAGGCCCCGTCATCCCAGAGAGCGATCGTGCCGGCCTTTCCGAACCAAGGGCCGGCCGGGTCCGCCGCGACCTCGTAGCAGGCGCCTGGGTTGGGGTCGGCCGGAGGTTGCGACAGGGTCGCGACGATGACCAGCTGCGTCAGCGCATCCAGCCGCTGCAGCGCCTCATTGTGCGTGACGTGCTTCTGGGCCTGCGATGGCAGGATGTAGGGCATTTCGAGGTTGGGGGTCGTCTCGCTCATCGGCATCTCCTGTCGGGGTGCCGTCAGTGTGCGCGGCAGTCTGCCCGCGGGGAGGATCGCAAGGTCCTGGCGTTGGTTTGCAAGGGTTTTTTCCGTTTCTTCTCCCCGGCCTGCCCGTCGTTTGCGATGCAGCCCCGCCGCTCTGGCACCACCCCATGCCGACGCGTGTCAGCCGCGGCCGCGGGAAACGAAATAGGGATTTGCGAAATCCACGTCGGATCGCTGGTTGCGCTTGCCATAGAAGAGAGGGTTGCCGTCCATGGTCAGGGTTTCCCCACCCGCCGCGCGCAAGACGGCATCTCCTGCCGCCGTGTCCCACTCCATCGTGCGGCTGAGGCGGGGATAGATGTCGGCCAGCCCTTCGGCGAGCAGGCAGAACTTCAAGGAGGAGCCGACCGACTCGTAATCGGTGACGCCATGTTCCGCGAGATAGGCAATGGTTTCTGCGCTGTTGTGCGAGCGGCTGGCCAGCGCCACGATCCTGTCGCCGCGCTGGCGGCAGCCGATGATGGTGGGCGTGCCGATCTCCGTCTGCCCGGAGACGACGGACTTGCGGGCCCTGTTGCGCTCTGCCGCATAGAGAATGCCGAGGGCCGGCGCGTAGACGACGCCGAACGTCGGCGCCCCCGCCTCGATCAAGGCGATGTTGACCGTGAAATCGTGATTGCGTCCGACGAATTCCTTGGTGCCGTCCAGCGGATCGACGAGGAAGAAGGCGCGCCCGTCGATATCGGGAACGAGACCTGCCGATGCGGCTTCCTCGGCAACCACGGGAATGTCGGGGAATGCTCCCTTGAGATGTCGCAGGATGATGCGCTCCGCACTTTCGTCGGCATCGGTGACGGGGGAGGCGTCCTCCTTGTAGCGAACCTCCGCGCCGATATTGTAGACGTCGATGACCGCCCGCCCGGCTTCGACCGCTGCCTTCTCCAACACGTCCAACATCGCGCCTGCCGCGCTCCTTTCCCGTCTACGATGGCCGGGATGTCCGCGCCCACCGCCTTTCTCCACAACCATACAGGGATTTGCCTCATTCGTCAGGCAAATCCCTGTAAACGATCGTTACATTCCGTGGTGCCGGGACCCGGACCCCGGAGTGGGGCAGGCCGGGGCCACGCGGTGTGCCGGACGCGTTTCGCAAGAGATTACAGACGGATGGTTGCCGTGCGTTGCAGGGCATGGGCGCCAGCGCAAAGCCCTGATTTGCTTAAAATGTAAGCGTTTACTGCATTCAACTCAGCTGATTGCCGACGAAACCGCCAGATTTTTTCCTGTTGGAAAAGAATCTGTTGGGTGCCTTCTTTTTGTGCTTTTCTTTTCGAACGAAAACAGTATGGAATCCCCGCAAACGTCGGGTCCTCAACGGACTGCAGAACACGAGGCCGGACCCGACAAGGGATCTGGTCCAGGGGAAAATAGATGGTGTACTTCATCCAGCAGCTCGTCAACGGGCTGACTCTCGGATCTATCTACGGCATGATCGCCATCGGCTACACGATGGTCTACGGCATTATCGGCATGATTAACTTCGCCCATGGCGATATCTTCATGCTGGGCAGCTTTGCCGCCCTCATCGTCTTCCTGATCCTCACGACGCTCTTTGCCGGCATCCCCGTCGTCCTTGCCCTGCTCGTGATGATGATCGTGGCCATGCTCCTGGCAGGCCTCTGGAACTGGACGATCGAGCGGATCGCCTACCGGCCGTTGCGCGGGTCGTTCCGGCTTGCGCCGCTGATCACCGCGATCGGCATGTCGATCGCGCTGTCCAACTTCATCCAGGTGGTGCAGGGGCCGCGCAACAAGCCGATCCCGCCGCTGGTCAACTCCAATTTTGAGGTGCTCGGCATTTCGATCTCGCTGAAGCAGATCGTGATCATCGTCGTCACCGCCATCCTGCTCACCATCTTCTGGTATATCGTCAACAAGACGCCGCTCGGCCGCGCCCAGCGCGCCACCGAACAGGACCGCAAGATGGCGGCGCTGCTCGGGATCGACGTCGACCGCACGATTTCCATCACCTTCATCATGGGGGCCGCTCTCGCTGCCGTCGCGGGTACGATGTATCTGATGTATTACGGTGTTTCGGTCTTCACCGATGGCTTCATTCCGGGCGTCAAGGCCTTCACGGCGGCCGTCCTCGGCGGTATCGGCTCTCTGCCGGGCGCCGTCCTCGGCGGTATCCTCATCGGCCTCATCGAAAGCCTGTGGTCGGCCTACTTCTCCATCGCCTACAAGGACGTCGCAACCTTCGTCATCCTCGCGGTCGTTCTGATTTTCAAGCCGACCGGCATTCTCGGCCGGCCCGAAGTGGAGAAGGTATAAGTCCATGGCGAACATTTCCTCTCCCGTATCCCCGAAGCCCGCGTCCGAGCCGCATGCCGAGCAGAGCGTGATGGCGCGCGCCTTCAAGGAAGCCTTCTACGCCGGCCTCGTCTCTCTCGGGCTCTTCTGCCTCTTTGTCGGCGTGGAGACCTACCAGAACATCAACAACGAGCTCGTCTGGCGCATGCGCTGGGGCCTGCTGGCGGTGTTCGTGCTGGTCGCCGCCGTCGGTCGCTTCGTCAACGTCGCCTTCATCCGGCCGGCGCTGGACAAGCGCAAACTGGAAAAGGCCAAGAGCGGCGTTCTCGACGTTTCCGAGGACAAGGGCTTCTTCCATCGCCATTTCCTCAAGATCGCGCTCGTCGCCCTGCTGATCTACCCGCCGGTTTCCGTGATGTTGCGCGGCGTTCAGGGCTCGCTGCTCCTGGTCGACAATTTCGGGATCCAGATCCTGATCTACGTCATGCTGGCCTGGGGGCTCAACATCGTGGTCGGTCTCGCGGGACTTCTCGACCTCGGCTATGTCGCGTTCTACGCCGTGGGCGCCTATTCCTACGCGCTCCTGTCCACCCATTTCGGGCTGTCCTTCTGGGTCCTGCTGCCGCTCGCCGGCATCTTTGCGGCTCTCTGGGGCATCGTCCTCGGTTTCCCGGTTCTGCGTCTGCGCGGCGACTATCTCGCCATCGTGACGCTCGCCTTCGGTGAAATCATCCGCCTGGTGCTGATCAACTGGACGGAAGTGACCAAGGGGACCTTCGGGATCTCGGGTATCGCCAAGGCATCGGTCTTTGGCATCTGGTCGTTCGACGTCGGCTCGCCGTCGAACTTCGCCAAGGCATTCGGTCTGCCGATGTCGTCCGCATATTACAAGATCTTCCTGTTCTACGTGATCCTGCTGCTCTGCATGCTGACGGCCTATGTCACGATCCGCCTGCGGCGCATGCCGATCGGCCGCGCCTGGGAAGCGCTGCGGGAAGACGAGATCGCCTGCCGCTCGCTCGGCATAAACACGGTCACCACCAAGCTGACGGCGTTTGCAACCGGCGCGATGTTCGGCGGGTTTGCAGGCTCGTTCTTCGCGGCACGTCAGGGCTTCGTGTCGCCAGAAAGCTTCGTGTTCATCGAGTCCGCCGTCATCCTCGCCATCGTCGTTCTCGGCGGTATGGGGTCGCTGACCGGCATCGCCATTGCGGCGGTCGTCATGGTCGGGGGTACGGAACTGCTGCGCGAGATGAGCTTCCTCAAGGTCGTCTTCGGCCCCGAATTCACGCCGGAACTCTACCGCATGCTGATCTTCGGTCTCGCCATGGTGGTCGTGATGTTGTTCAAGCCGCGGGGCTTCGTCGGTTCGCGTGCGCCGTCGGCCTTCCTCCACACCAGAAAGAACGTGTCGGGAAGCTTTACCAAGGAAGGGCACGGCTGATGGTTACGGGAACGGCGACGACAATGTCCAAGGATCCAATCCTGAAGGTCGAACATCTCTCCATGCGCTTCGGCGGCCTGATGGCCATCAACGACTTCTCGTTCGAAGCCACCCGCGGCGAGATCACCGCCCTCATCGGCCCGAACGGGGCCGGCAAGACGACCGTGTTCAACTGCATCACCGGCTTCTACAAGCCGACCATGGGCATGATCACGATGCGCCAGAAGAGCGGCAAGGAGTTCCTGCTGGAGCGCCTGCCGGATTTCGAGATCACCAAGCGGGCAAAGGTCGCGCGGACGTTTCAGAACATCCGCCTGTTCTCGGGCCTGACGGTGCTCGAAAACCTGCTCGTTGCCCAGCACAACGCGCTGATGCGCGCCTCGGGCTACACGGTCCTTGGTCTCTTCGGCTTTCCTGCCTACAAGAAGGCGTCTCTCGCCAGCATCGAGCTTGCCAAGTACTGGCTCGATAAGGCGTCGCTGACCGACCGCGCCGACGATCCGGCCGGGGATCTTCCCTATGGCGCGCAGCGCCGGCTGGAAATTGCCCGGGCGATGTGCACCGGACCGGAGCTTCTCTGCCTCGACGAACCCGCGGCGGGCCTCAATCCCCGGGAGTCGCTGGCGCTCAACACGCTGCTGCGCGATATCCGCACCGACACGGGCACCTCGATCCTTCTGATCGAGCATGACATGTCGGTGGTCATGGAGATCTCGGACCACGTCGTGGTGCTGGAATACGGGCAGAAGATCTCGGACGGCAATCCGCAATTCGTACAGAACGACCCGAAGGTCATCGCGGCCTATCTCGGTGTCGAGGATGATGAGGTCGACGAGGTGATTGCGGAAGTGGAAGAGGTTGCGGCAACGGTCGGTCACGAGACCGGCAGCACGGGAGAGCGCCCATGAGCCCGCTTCTTCACGTCAAGGGCGTCGAGACCTATTACGGAAACATCCGGGCGCTGGGTGGCGTCGATGTCGTCGTGGAGCCGGGCGAGATCGTCTGCATGATCGGCGCGAACGGCGCCGGCAAGTCCACGCTGATGATGACGATCTGCGGCAGCCCCCAGGCGCGCACGGGATCGGTGATCTTCGACGGTCAGGACATCACCCGCATGCCGACACACGAGATCGCACGGTTGCGGATCGCGCAGTCGCCCGAAGGGCGGCGCATCTTCCCGCGCATGACGGTCTATGAAAACCTGCAAATGGGCGCGAGCCTCGACAATCTCAAGTATTTCAACGAGGACATCGAGAAGATCTTCACGCTGTTCCCGCGTCTGAAGGAGCGGCAGTCGCAGCGCGGCGGCACGCTGTCGGGCGGCGAACAGCAGATGCTGTCCATCGGCCGCGCATTGATGGCGCGTCCGAAGCTTCTTCTTCTCGACGAACCGTCGCTCGGGCTGGCGCCGCTGATCGTCAAGGGCATCTTCGAGGCGATCAAGAAGCTGAACGAGACGGAAGGCCTGACGGTATTCCTTGTCGAGCAGAACGCCTTCGCCGCCCTCAAGCTGTCGCATCGCGGCTATGTCATGGTCAACGGACAGGTGACGATGAGCGGCGGTGGCCGCGAGCTGCTGGCCAATCCTGAAGTGCGCGCCGCCTATCTCGAAGGCGGGCACCATTGAGCGCCGCTTCCTTCATCCCTTCCACCGGGAGTTTCTGACATGCAGGGCATTCTTCACGAAGAGCCTTCGATCCTTCAGTTCATGCTGATCACGTGCGTGCTCGGCGGCTGGGCGGCCTGGCGCACGGGAAAGAGCGTCGCGGACGGCTGGCAGACCTATGCGACCGTCCTGATCTACACCGCGCTGCTCGGCGTGGGCATCCGTTTCGTGCATCACGCACTGTTCAACGGCACCATGTTCAGCCTCCACTATTACCTTGTGGACACGATCATTCTTTTGCTGTTTTCTACCGCTGGCTTCCGTTTCTATCGGACGCGCCAGATGGTCAACAGCTACTACTGGCTTTACGAAAAGGCGTCGCCCTTCTCGTGGAAGAACAAATAAAAAGGGAACAGCCGCGGGCGCATCGCCTCGGCCGCAACGAACACCGGCGCAGTCAGAGTGGGAACTGCGTTGGCTATGGCAACAGACCCGCTTGAAAATTGGGAGTTACAGGATGAAGAAGTCACTTTTGTCGGCTGTTGCGCTGACGGCGATGGTCGCGTTCAGCGGCCAGGCCTGGGCGGACATCACGATCGCTGTTGCCGGTCCGCTGACCGGCCCGAACGCCGCATTCGGCGCGCAGCTCCAGAAGGGTGCCGAGCAGGCAGCCGCTGACATCAACGCAGCCGGCGGCATCAACGGCGAGCAGATCAAGATCGTTCTCGGCGACGACGTTTCCGACCCGAAGCAGGGCATCTCCGTTGCCAACAAGTTCGTCGCCGACGGCGTGAAGTATGTCATCGGTCACTTCAACTCGGGCGTTTCCATTCCGGCTTCTGAAGTCTACGCAGAAAACGGCATCCTCGAGATCACCCCGGCTGCCACCAACCCGGTCTTCACCGAGCGCGGCCTCTGGAACACGTTCCGCACCTGCGGCCGTGACGACCAGCAGGGCGGCGTCGCCGGCGCCTACCTCGTCGAAAAGTTCAAGGATGCCAAGGTCGCCGTCATCCATGACAAGACGCCTTACGGCCAGGGCCTTGCCGACGAAACCAAGAAGGCGATGAACGCTGCCGGCATGACGGAAGTCATGTACGAAGGCGTCAACACCGGCGACAAGGACTTCTCGGCTCTCATCGCCAAGATGAAGGAAGCCGGCGTCTCGATCATCTACTGGGGCGGTCTCCACACGGAAGCCGGCCTGATCATCCGCCAGTCGGCTGACCAGGGCCTCAAGGCAACGCTCGTGTCCGGTGACGGTATCGTCTCGAACGAACTGGCCTCGATCGCGGGCGACGCGGTCGCCGGTACGCTCAACACCTTCGGACCCGATCCGACGCTCCGCCCGGAGAACAAGGAACTGGTCGAGAAGTTCAAGGCCGCCGGCTTCAACCCGGAAGCCTACACGCTCTACTCCTACGCCGCCCTGCAGACCATTGCAGCCGCTGCCAAGGCCGCAAACTCCACCGACGCGGAAACCGTTGCGACCGCGATGAAGGAAAAGGGTCCGTTCAAGACCGTTCTCGGCGACATGTCCTTCGACGAGAAGGGCGACCCGAAGCTTCCCGGCTACATCATGTACGAGTGGAAGAAGGGCCCGGACGGCAAGTACAGCTACTTCCCGCAGTAATCACGGTCCATGGCTTCGGCCATATCCTCCGAAACGAGAAAAGCCCGGCGCAAGCCGGGCTTTTTTCCTATGTGCAGGGCCCCCGTCTGGTAGATCAGTCTGGCAGATCAGGCCGGCGTGTCACGTCCGGCAGGTCACGTCCGGCAGGTCACGTCCGGCGGGTCACGTCCGGCTCAGGGCATTCGTCGCCTTCACCGCAGCCGATGCGCGGTTCTCGACGCCGAGTTTCACATAGATCTGCTCGAGATGCTTGTTGACGGTGCGCGCGGAGAGGCCGAGGATTTCGGCAATATCCCGATTGGACTTGCCTTTGGCGATCCAGACGAGCACCTCCGCTTCGCGCACCGTCAGGGAGAAGTGACGGCGCAGCGCTTCCTCGTCCGTGGTCTGGCTCGCGGCGGTCAGACGAAACAGATATTCGTCGCTGCCGATCACGCCGAGGAACGCGAGGTGCAGCACCGGCACCCCGGCGTTTTCGACGACCAGCGGGGCGTCCTTGGCGCCGGTCCGGTCGCGCAGGAAGTGGGCGATGCGGTCCGAGACCGAGGCCAGGCCATCCTCCGAGCCAATGGCCGTGGCGACCAGCCGCGTCGCCTGGGGCGTCGACCAGTGCAGCGCGCCGTCGCCACGCACGGCCAAGAGGTGGCGGCCGGCCGCATCCAGCGCGACGCGGGCGCTTTGCGCCGAGCGGGCATTGCCGAGATGGACGCGGATGCGCGCGCGCAGCTCATCGATGTTGATCGGCTTGGAAAGGTAGTCCACCCCGCCGGATTCGAGCGCATGGACGATATGCTCCGTTTCCGTCAGCCCGGTCATGAAGATCACCGGCACCGGCGCGATGTCGGCCAGCCCCTTCAGCCGCCGGCAGGTATCGAAGCCGTCCATATCCGGCATGATGGCATCCATGAGCACGATATCCGGCGTGATCTTGTCGACGACCTTCAGCGCCGCCGGCCCGGACGTGGCGATCAGCACGGAAAAGCCGGACTGCTCCAGCGCGTCGGTCAGGAAGCCGAGGGTCTCCGGGCTGTCGTCCACGATCAGGACGATATCGCGGGGGTGGGGCGTCTCACTCACCGGCGCTCTCCTTGCGGCGACGGATCGGTGCGCACCGCCGCGGTTTCGAGAAAGGTGGCATAGCCGGCCATGTCGAAAGCCTGGACATAGGCACGTGCCGCCTCTGCGAAGGCCTGATGGGCAGGGTCACGCGCGAGCTCCGCGAGTTTGGCCTCGATCCCCCGGATATAGCCGATCTCACCGAGCCGGATCAGCTCTTCGATATCGGATGCCTCCGGCGCGACGACCGTCTGCGGCACGGGTGTGTCCGGCTGAGCCGCGGGGTCGTCATGCGTCCATGTCAGCCCGAGATGAATGGCGATCTTGTCCTTCAGCTGCCGGATGTCGAACGGTTTGGCAAGCGTGTCGTTGTGGCCGGTATGCTGGCTGGCCAGGCTGCCGTCGCCGATATTGGCAGACAGCATGATGATGGGGGCCGCCTGTCCATGTGCGCGCAGGCGCGAGACAAGCTGCCACCCGCTCATGCCGGGCATGGAGATATCCACGAGGAACAGGTCGGGCTTGATGCCCTCGATCAGCGTCAGGCATTCGGCGCCGCCGATCGCGGTCAGAACCACGAAGTCGAGCGGGATCAGCACCTCGCGCATCAATTCGCGATGGTCCTCGTTGTCGTCCACCACGACGATCGTGCGACGCGGCCCAGCATAGCCGGTGACCGCGCGCGACGGAGGAGGAACGGGAGCCGGGTGGGCGATGGCCGAGAGCATCAGCCGAACGCGAAACGTCGAACCCTTGTCACGCTCGCTCGTCACCAGGATCTCGCCGCCCAGCGTCTCGGTCAGGAGGCGGGTGATGGTCAGCCCGAGCCCGAGGCCCGGCATCGGGCGGATCGTCTCGGCTTCGCCGCGCTGGAACGGCTCGAAGATGCGCGGCCGGTCGGCCTCCGAAATGCCCCGGCCCGTATCGGTCACGGTGAAGGTCGCCACCTGGCTTCGATAGGCGACCTCGAACCCTATGACGCCGCGATCGGTGAACTTGATGGCGTTCGAGAGCAGGTTGACGAGGATCTGTCGCAGACGCTTCTCGTCGGTGCGCACATGCGTCGGCAGTCCGGGCGATCGCACATGTTCGAAGGCAAGCCCCTTGGCCTGGGCCTGCGGACGGAACATGTCGACGATCTGATCGAGGAAATCCTGAATGTTGATCTCGTTGGAGAACACCTGCAGACGGCCGGCCTCGATGCGGGAAATGTCGAGCAAGCCGTCGATCAGTCCGGAGAGGTGGTCGGCGCTGCGCTTGATGACGCGGATGGCAGCCTGACGGGGGGCCGGGATCGTCTCGTCGCGCTCGAGGATCTGGGCATAGCCCATGACGGCGTTGAGCGGGGTGCGCAGCTCGTGGCTGAGACCGACGACATACCGGCTCTTGGCGCGGTTTGCGGCCTCGGCCGTCTCCTTGGCGTATTGCAGGGCCGCGTCGGTCTTCTTGTGGGCGGCGATTTCCTTGAGCAGCAGCGTGTTCTGGCGCGAGGATTCCTCCTCCGCGACCAGACGGCTGTCGTGCGCGAGCACATAGAACCAGCAGACGACGCCGGTGACGACGGTGAACACGAAGAACACGATGCCGACGGTGCGGTTGATGACCTCGGCGGCGATCGGCGAGGCAGAGCCCGTCTGGTAGGCGATCATCGCAAGGATCGCGCCAATGGCGGAAACGGCGATGACGACCGCCGTGGCATAGCGGCCGAGACGGCTCGAAAGCGCAGTGACGACGTGTTCGGGCAGAAGCCTGCGCGCGACGACCGCCGCTTGCGCGTTCACGCGCGCATGCGGCTTGCAGACATCGTGGCAGCGGCTGTCGAGCGAGCAGCACAGCGAGCAGATCGGTGCGGCATAGGCCGGGCAATACGCCATGTCTTCCGGCTCGAACGGATGCTGGCAGATGGAGCAGGTGATGGTGCTCAGGCTCTTCCAGTGGGCGCGCGGCTTGCGGGCGAGGTAGTATCGCCCGCGCGTCGCATAGGCGAGGGCGGGGGACACGAGGAAGGCGATGAGGGTGACATAGGTCGAGAGCGATGCCATGACCGTGCCGAAGAGGCCGAAATGCGCGGCAAGCGCCACGCCGGCAGCAACGAACATGGCGCCGAGGCCGACCGGATTGATGTCGTAAAGATGCGCCCGCTTGAACTCGATGCCCGGCGGCGAAAGGCCGAGCGGCTTGTTGATGAAGAGATCGGCCGACAGGGTCGAGAGCCAGGACATGGCGATGATGGAGAAGACGCCGAGCGTGGCCTCGAGCAGCTTGTAGATGCCGAACTCCATGAGAAGGAGGGCAATGGCGACATTGAACACCAGCCAGACGACACGTCCGGGATGGCTGTGCGTCAGGCGGGAAAAGAAGTTCGACCAGGCAAGCGAGCCGGCATAGGCGTTCATCACGTTGATCTTGAGCTGGGAGACCACCACGAACGCGGCCATGAGGACGAGGGCCGCCGTGTCGTTGGGGATCATGTAGCCGAAGGCCGTGAGGTACATGTGCGAGGGGTCTGCCGCCTGTCCGGCGGGCACGCCGGTCGAAAGCGTCAGCACGGCCAGGAACGATCCGGCGAGAAGCTTCGGCACACCCACCACCACCCATCCGGGGCCGGCGAGAAAGACGGCAAGGCGATGCCGCCACTTCTTCATGCCTTCCGGCGGGAGAAAGCGCAGAAAATCCACCTGCTCGCCGATCTGGGGCATGAGCGCGAGGATGACGGCGGAGGCGGCGCCGAATTCGACGAGATCGAACGGAGCGGCACCGCCCACCTGCGCATTCGAATGGGCGATGCCGGCAAAGGCGCGCCAGAGGTCGAATTTCTCCCAGTCCGAAAAGGCGATGAAGACGAAGGGCAGGATGTTGAGGACGATCCAGAAGGGCTGCGTGACCAGCTGGAAACGGGAGATCAGCTGCACCCCGTAGATGACGAGCGGGATGACCACGACGGCGCTGATGATATAGCCGATCCAGAGGGGGATGCCAAAGGCGAGGTTCAACGCGCCCGTCATGATGGATGCCTCGATGGCAAACAGCATGAAGGTGAAGCTGGCATAGATCAGCGAGGTGATGGTGGAGCCGATGTAACCGAAGCTCGCCCCGCGCGTGAGCAGGTCGATATCGACCCCGTGGCGGATGGCGTAGCGGCTGATCGGCATGCCGATGAGGAGCATCGCGATTGCGGCCGCGAGAATGGCGAAAAAGGCGTTGGTCGTCCCGTAGGAGAGGGTGATCGTGCCGCCGATTGCCTCCAGCGCGAGAAACGAGATCGCGCCGATGGCCGTCTGCGAAATGCGGCTCGCCGAAAACCTGCGCGCGCTCTTGGCGGTGAAGCGCAGAGCATAGTCTTCCAGGGTCTGGTCTGCGACCCAGCGGTTGTACTCGCGCCGGACCGGGATGATACGCTGCCGGGCTGTCATTTTGGGTTGGTCATGGTGCGATGCATCATCCTTGTCGGGACGCGACGACGCGGGTTCGCGCGGATGAAACGATCTTGAAGACAAGGCGGGCGCCTGTCCAGACGGACGGCATGTTTCCCGCGGAAACACACGCGTTCTCGGCCGTTCCCGCCTACGTCAATTGACGTATGTGCATTGCACAAGGCGTGTCGGATAGTCCCGTTGCGACCCGTTAACACTCCCTTAGGAAACGGCGCCAAAGAACGAGAGGGGTTCTCCGATGTCATTCAAATCCCATACCTTAAGCGCATTTCTGGCAGGCGCCCTGGCAACCACGGCGTTCTCCGCCGTCAACGCGGCTGACGACACGATCAAGGTCGGCGTCCTGCACTCGCTGTCCGGCACGATGGCCATTTCCGAGACGACGCTGAAAGACGCCATGCTGATGCTCATCGACGAGCAGAACAAGAAGGGCGGCGTGCTCGGCAAGAAGCTCGAAGCCGTTGTCGTCGATCCGGCGTCCGACTGGCCGCTGTTTGCCGAAAAGGCCCGTGAGCTGATCTCCGTCGACAAGGTCGCTGCCGTGTTCGGCTGCTGGACGTCCTCGTCGCGCAAGTCGGTTCTGCCCGTGTTCGAAGAGCTGAACTCGATCCTCTTCTACCCTGTCCAGTACGAAGGCGAAGAGTCCTCGCGCAACATCTTCTACACCGGTGCCGCGCCGAACCAGCAGGCCATCCCGGCCGTCGACTACCTGATGGCCAACGAAGGCGTCGAGCGCTTCGTGCTCGAAGGCACCGACTACGTCTACCCGCGCACGACCAACAAGATCCTCGAGGCCTACCTGCTCTCCAAGGGCGTGGCCAAGGAAGACATCATCGTCAACTACACGCCGTTCGGTTTCTCGGACTGGCAGACGGAAGTCGCCAAGATCAAGGAATTCGGCTCGGCTGGCAAGAAGACCGCCGTCGTCTCCACCATCAATGGCGACGCCAACGTTCCCTTCTACAAGGAACTCGGCAACCAGGGCATCAAGGCCACGGATATTCCCGTCGTCGCCTTTTCGGTCGGTGAAGAAGAACTCGCCGGCCTCGACACCAAGCCGCTCGTCGGCCATCTCGCCGCCTGGAACTACTTCCAGTCCGTGGACGCGCCGGCCAATGCCGAGTTCATCAAGGAGTGGCACGCCTATACCAAGAACGACAAGCGCGTGACGAACGACCCGATGGAAGCGGCCTATATCGGCTTCAATGCCTGGGTAAAGGCCGTCGAGGCTGCGGGCACGACCGATACGGATGCCGTTCTCGACACGATCATCGGCACCTCCGTCCCCAATCTGTCGGGCGGATACGCCACCGTCATGCCGAACCATCACATCACCAAGCCAGTGCTGATCGGCGAAATCCAGGGCGACGGCCAGTTCGAAATCGTCCAGCAGACCCCCCAGGTCGTCGGCGACGAGTGGTCGGACTACCTGCCGGACAGCAAGGATCTGATCTCCGATTGGCGCAAGCCCATGTCCTGCGGCAACTTCAACGTTGCAACGGGCAAGTGCGGCGGCAAGGGCTCCTGATCGCACGGCGACCACGCCTTTTCGCAAACACCCTTTCCGTCCGGCTTTGCGCCGGGCGGGGATCTTTCTCGGGGAGACACGTCGATCGTCTTCCCGCATTCGTGCATGGCACGGAACCTGCATCGAAACGACCGGACACGGCGGTTGGAGGGCTTTTCCACCGACGTCGGACCTGCAGGCTGCAGCCCATGGGCAGCGCTTGCGACATTCTTGGGCAGATGGGGGAGGCTTGCCACCGCTCTGCCGCGTGAAGGGGCTTTGAACACACATGCAGCTGATATCGCGCACGGTTCGGACCATGGTTTTCCTGCTCGGCGTCTGCCTTGTCTCTGCGGCCGGCGCACTGGCGCAGGATGGCCTGAAACCGCTGGTCGATGGTCTCGGCGCGACGGCCTTCCCGCAGAAGGTGGAGGCGGTCAAGCAGTTGGCTGCGACGGGCGATCCCAAGGTGCCCGAGATCCTCGACAAGCTGAGCGCCGGCGCCCTGTTTGCGCCGAAGACGGGCGGCGCGGTCTATCTCGTCGAGGGCGGCGTCGTGTCCGATCCGGTGACCGGTGCGCCTGTCGAGGGCGTGGCCGCCGGCAGCCTGCAGAAGATCCGGCTGAACAACATGCTGCGCGGGGCGATCGGCGACGCCATGAGCCAGCTGACCCTGCTCAGCCCTGATCGCAATGCCCGCCTGTCAGCCGCCCAGGCGCTGCTGGCCAGCGGCGACACGGAAAATCTCCCGCTGCTCGACGGTGCGCTGGCAAAGGAAGCCGATGCCGAGGTCAAGGCGGCAATGGAGTCTGCCCGGGCCGTGCTGATCCTGAAAACGGACGCGAGCGCGCAGGACAAGAAGGCGGCGATCGAGAATGTCGCGGCGCGCGGCGATCGCGGCGCGCTGAACATCCTGACGGCCGCGCTCGCCACCGCGCCGCCCGAGCTCGTGCCGGTCATTCAGGGCCGCATCGACGGCATCGCCAGCAGCCTTGCGGTTTGGGACGTCGTCCAGAACGTCTGGTACGGCCTGTCGCTCGGCTCCGTTCTCCTGCTTGCCGCCATCGGCCTTGCCATCACCTTCGGCGTCATGGGCGTCATCAACATGGCGCATGGCGAGATGGTGATGCTCGGGGCCTATACGACCTATGTCGTGCAGCAGACCGTCGCGTCGCTGGCGCCCGGTCTTTCCACCTTTTCGCTCGCCTTCGCCGTGCCGATCGCCTTTCTCTTCACGGGCCTGGTGGGCGTCGCCATCGAGCGCGGCATCATCCGCTTTCTCTACGGTCGTCCGCTCGAGACGCTGCTCGCCACCTGGGGTCTGTCGCTGATCCTGCAGCAGACCATCCGCTCCATCTTCGGGCCGACCAACCGGCAGGTGGACAATCCGAGCTGGATGTCGGGCACCTTCGACCTCGGTGGCCTCGCGATCACCTGGAACCGCATGTGGATCATCGCCTTCTCGCTCGCCGTCTTCCTGGCCCTGCTGACGCTGCTCAAGCGGTCGCGGCTCGGCCTGCAGATGCGGGCGGTGACGCAGAACCGGCGCATGGCCTCGTCCATGGGCATCCGGACGCCGATGGTGGATGCGATGACCTTCGGCCTTGGTTCCGGCATCGCCGGTATTGCGGGCGTGGCGCTCAGCCAGATCGACAACGTCTCGCCCAATCTCGGGCAGAACTACATCATCGACAGCTTCATGGTCGTGGTCTTCGGCGGGGTCGGCAATCTCTGGGGCACCTTCGTCGGCGCCATGACGCTCGGGATCGCTAACAAGTTCCTCGAGCCCTATGCCGGGGCGGTGCTCGGCAAGATCCTCATTCTCGTTCTTATCATCCTCTTCATCCAGCGGCGGCCGCGCGGCCTGTTCGCGCTCAAGGGAAGGTCGATCGAATAATGTTCACGACCCGGCTCATCCATGCGCACGAGAAGAAGGTGCTGGCACTCGCCGCCCTGATCCTCGTCATCGCCATCGCGGTTCCCGCCTCCAACCTCCTGCTCGATCCCGGCAATGTCCTGCATGTGCCGTCCCATGTCGTGCCGCTGTTCGGAAAATATCTCTGCTACGCGCTGCTTGCCCTCGCGCTCGATCTCGTCTGGGGCTATTGCGGCATCCTCTCGCTCGGCCACGGCGCTTTCTTCGCCCTCGGCGGCTATGCGATGGGCATGTATCTGATGCGCCAGATCGGCGCGCGGGGCGTCTACGCCAATCCGGTTCTGCCCGACTTCATGGTGTTTCTGAACTGGAAGGCGCTGCCCTGGTACTGGACGGGCTTTGATCATTTCGGCTTTGCGGCGCTCATGGTCGTTCTGGTGCCGGGTGTGCTGGCCTTCGTGTTCGGCTGGTTCGCCTTCCGCTCGCGCGTCACCGGCGTCTATCTCTCGATCATCACCCAGGCGATGACCTATGCGCTGCTTCTCGCCTTCTTCCGCAACGAAATGGGGTTCGGCGGCAATAACGGCCTGACCGATTTCAAGGACATCATCGGCTTCAACATCCAGGCGCCGGAGACCCGGGCGACGCTCTTTGCCCTGACCGGCGTGGTTCTCGCCCTCGCGCTGCTTCTCTCCTCGGCCATCGTGCAGTCCAAGTACGGCAAGGTGCTGATCGGGGTGCGGGATGCGGAAAGCCGGACACGTTTTCTCGGCTATCGCGTCGAAAACATGAAGCTCTTCATCTTCACGTTCTCTGCCATGCTCGCAGGCATTGCCGGCGCCCTATACGTGCCGCAGGTCGGTATCATCAATCCGGGGGAATTTGCGCCCGCCAATTCGATCGAGGTCGTCATCTGGACGGCGGTCGGCGGACGCGGAACGCTGATCGGGCCGATCATCGGGGCGGTGCTCGTCAACTTCGGAAAATCGATCTTCACGGCCGCCTTTCCCGAATTCTGGCTGTTTGCGCTCGGGGCGCTCTTCGTGGCCACCACGCTGTTCCTGCCCAAGGGGATCGTCGGCACCCTTCAGCAGGGTTTTGCCTCCCGTCGCGACCACAAGGCCGCTGCCGAGGCCGAAAAGGGTCACACGGTTCCCGCCCGCGACCCGGTCGATGCCCAACCTCAGGCCGCGGAGTGAGTGCAATGGACCAGAAGATCACCACCAGCCTCCTTTACCTCGATGGCGTCTCCGTTTCCTTCGATGGCTTCAAGGCGCTGAACGCACTCTCCTTCGTGGTCGCGCCCGGCGAATTGCGGGCGATCATCGGCCCGAACGGGGCCGGCAAGACGACGATGATGGATATCATCACCGGCAAGACGCGGCCGGACAGCGGCACCGTCTATTTCGACGGCAAGGTCGACCTGACCAAGAAAGACGAGGCCGATATCGCGCAGCTCGGCATCGGCCGAAAATTTCAGAAGCCGACCGTGTTCGAGAGCCAGACGGTCTGGGACAATATCGAGCTCGCACTCAACCGCAAACGCGGCGTGTTCGCCACCCTGTTCTACACGCTGACGCCGGGCGACAAGGCGCGCATCGAGGAGATTCTGGAAACCGTGCGCATGACCGCCCGCAAGGACCATCTGGCCGGCAGCCTGTCGCACGGCCAGAAGCAATGGCTGGAAATCGGCATGCTGCTTGCGCAGGAGCCGAAGCTGCTGCTGGTGGACGAACCCGTCGCCGGCATGACCGACGCCGAGACCGCGGAAACCGCGATCCTTTTGAAGGAGATCGCCAAAACCCGTTCGGTCGTTGTCGTCGAGCACGACATGGGCTTCATTCGCGACCTCGGGGTGAAGGTCACCTGCCTTGCCGAGGGATCGGTGCTCGCCGAGGGCTCGATCGACTTCGTGTCGAGCGACCCGAAGGTCATCGAAAACTATCTGGGACGGTGATGTCCATGCCTGAAAACGTCTCGATGGTTGCAGTCCGGACGGCTGCCGACGGTGGTGCGCTCGTTCGTCGCCGCTTGCGGACGGGTGCTTGGCCGCCTGTCTTTACCGGTCCTGTGGAAGAGAGCACGCGTTGCGCGGCGCGACCCGTTGAAAACTCCGATGCGTCGTTCCCACCCATGCCACGAGGTGTCTCATGCTGACCGTCGACAACATCAACCTTCACTATGGTGCGGCCCAGGCCCTGCGCGGCGTCTCCATCACGGCGCCGATGGGCAAGATCACTTGTGTGCTCGGCCGCAACGGCGTCGGCAAGACCAGCCTTCTGCGCGCCGTCACGGGCCAGCATGCGACAAGCGCGGGCAAGGTGACGTTCAACGAGACCGTCATGAACGGCATGGCACCCTACAATCGCGCACGACTGGGTGTCGGCTTCGTGCCGCAGGGGCGGGAGGTGTTCCCCCTGCTGACAGTCAAGGAGAATCTGGAGTCGGGTTTCGCGCCCGTCGCCCGCAAGGACCGGTTCGTCCCGGACGAGATCTTTCAGCTGTTTCCGATCCTGAAATCGATGCTCGGTCGTCGCGGCGGGGATCTGTCCGGCGGGCAGCAGCAGCAACTGGCCATCGGCCGGGCTCTCGTCACGCGTCCGAAGATCCTCGTGCTGGACGAGCCGACGGAGGGCATCCAGCCATCGATCATCAAGGATATCGGGCGGGCAATCCAGTATCTGCGGGATTCCACGGGCATGGCAATTCTGCTTGTGGAACAATACCTTGACTTTTGCCGTGAGCTTGCAGACCATGTCTACATCATGGATCGCGGAGAGATTGTGCATGAAGGCCCGGCCGAAACGCTCGACACGCCGGATGCCCGACGGCACCTTACGGTTTGACCGTGCTCGCCCGCAATCTGCAGCCATTGCCCGAACGACAGCGCATGCCTGAAACGCTTTGCGAAACCGCCGCGACCCGGCCTCAGCGCGCCTTCGGACGCGGACGGCTGGTGGCGAAATCGGCCGGCGGACGCACGCGGCTGGAGGAGTTCTATCAGGAGGGCTGCGCCAAGCTGCGCCTTCCCACGATGTTCGATGGCAGCATGGAAGCGGTTCTGATCAACAGCTCCGGCGGGTTGACAGGCGGCGACGTGATGGACTGGCGCTTTGCCGCGGGCGCGGGCACCGATCTGACGCTGACGACGCAGGCCTGCGAAAAGATCTACAAGGCCAGCGCCGGGACGACCTCGGTGACGACGACCATCCGGGCGGGGGCAGGCTCCCGCATCCATTGGCTGCCGCAGGAAACGATCCTGTTCGATCGCGCCTCGATGACGCGCTCGCTCGATGTTGACCTTGCCGCAGATGCCGAATTTCTGGCTGTCGAGGCTGTGTTGCTCGGGCGGGCCGCAATGGGCGAACGCATGCGCAACGGCCTGTTTCTCGACCGTTGGCGCATCGTGAAAGGTGGCACCTTGTTGCATGCCGAAAACATGCGCTTGTCAGGCGATGTCGACGCGCTGACGCGCCGAGCCTTCTCGCTGGGCGGCCACGTCGCCTTTGCAACGCTGCTCTTGACCGCGGACGGCTGCGAGCAGCACATCAAGGGGATGCGCGAACGCCTGCAGAGCGCCGCCGAAACAGGATCGGGCGGGGTCAGCCACGTCGTGGTGGGCGGGCAGGAAAAACTGGTGGCGCGGATCGTGGCGAAGGACGGTTTCACCTTGCGAAAAATCCTCGTGCCGATGATTTCGCACTTGCGCAAGAGCGGATCTGTGCCGAAAGTCTGGAGCCTGTAGAGAATGTCGAAGAAGATGGTGGGTCGCGTCGCATGAACCTTACTCCGCGGGAAAAAGACAAGCTGCTGATCTCGATGGCCGCCATGGTGGCGCGTCGCCGGCTGGAGCGTGGCGTCAAGCTCAACCATCCCGAAGCCATCGCGCTGATCACGGATTTCGTGGTCGAGGGCGCACGGGACGGGCGTTCCGTGCCCGATCTCATGGAGGCCGGCGCCCATGTCATCACCCGCGAGCAGGTGATGGAGGGGATCCCCGAAATGATCCACGATATCCAGATCGAGGCGACATTCCCGGATGGCACGAAGCTTGTCACCGTTCACGAACCCATTCGCTGAGGTTTCCATGCTGGCGCTTCGACCCAATTGCGAATGCTGCGATACGGACCTGCCGGCCGACAGCCGCGACGCGATGATCTGCAGCTTCGAATGCACCTTCTGCGCGACCTGCGCCGGCGGCGTGCTCGGCGGACGCTGCCCGAACTGCACCGGCGAACTCGTTCGCCGCCCCATTCGTCCTGCCGAGAAGCTGATGAAGAACCCCGCTTCCACCGATCGCGTGGTGAAGGCCGGCGGGTGCGGCATGGCGGCATGACGCCCGCGAACCCGCATCGTCGGACCGTCGTGACTGCCGTGAGTGCCCCGAATGCCATGAATGCCATGAATGCCATGCAGCCTGCCTATCGAGACCTTGAGGAGAGACAGAATGATCCCCGGTGAAATCCTTGCGGCAGAGGGCGAGATCGAACTGAATGTCGGGCTGGAGACGGTGACGATCGAGGTGTCGAACACCGGCGACCGTCCGGTGCAGGTCGGCAGCCACTATCACTTCGCCGAGACCAATGCCGGCCTCACCTTCGATCGTGCGGCCGCCCATGGCCGGCGGCTCGACATTCCGGCTGGTACGGCGGTCCGGTTCGAGCCGGGGCAGACGCGCGACGTGACGCTCATCCCCTTTGCCGGCAAGCGGGAGGTCTATGGTTTCCGCCAGAAGATCATGGGTGCGCTCTGAGATGGCAAGACTGATGGTCTTTTCGGGCGCTGCCCTGGTTTCGGGACTGTTTCTCGCAGCCACGCCCGCCGCTGCGGCCGGCGCCGACGAGCCCGACTGCAACAATGCAACGACCCAGAGCGACATGACGCTGTGCGCGCAGATGGACTACGATACGGCGGATGCGGCGTTGAACGCAGCCTATCGCAAGACGCTGGCGCGTGCTCAGGCGGCGGACAAGGATCTTGCCGATCTCGGCGACGACATGGTCGGCGCGGTCGATGCGCTGAAGACGGCGCAGCGTGCCTGGATCGCCTATCGCGACGGACAGTGCGCGCTGGCAGGCTTCGAGGCGCGGGGCGGGACGATGGAGCCGATGCTGGTGGCCGGCTGTCTCGCGGAGCTGACCACCAAGCGGACGGAAGAACTGGATGCGGCATTGGCCGAGCAATGATCGCCGCACCCGCGGGCCGCGCGGGCCGGCGGATATCGGGCAAGCGGTCCTTTGCGGCCAGAGGATCTGCCGACCGTTCGGCAGGAAGACGGCCGACGCTCGGGGCCAGCGGAGCCGAAAGGCCTTAAGCACGGAACACGGGAGCATGGAACAGGGCAGCATGGAACAGGCAAACGTAGAACAGGAAGGCGGGGGACGATCGTGAAGACCGGGGCGCGCATCGTGATTGTCGGCAATGGGCCGGTGCCGGACGGCACTGCCCCCGAAATCGCGTCTGCCGACTGCGTCATTCGCTTCAATGACTGCCGCTCCTACCGCGCGGGCCAGCGCACGGATGTCGTTGCCGTCTGCAACACAGGTCGCCCGGCAAAGATGATGCTCGGGCCGCCGGCTTTGCAGGTATCGGCAAGCCTCGCGCCGACGGCCTGGGCGGCGCATCCCGCCGTTGTCGCCGCGAAACAGCTCTGGTGCGTCCGCGATCCCGCGCTTTTCCAAACCCTGCGGACACCCCTCGCGACCACGCATCCCGAACTCGACGATTTTTGCGACGACGAGACGGCCGCCTTCGAAGCCTTCGCACAGGCATCCGGCAAGACGTTCCGGGTGCTCGATGCGCAGACGCAGCGGTTCGTGGAGTCGATGCTCTCCGGTTTTTCGCCCGCACGCTACGTCGTGCCGAGCAGCGGCCTTGTCGTGATCGCCGATGTGCTCGGCGCACATCCCGACGCCGATATCGCGCTTGCCGGCTTCACCCATGTCGGATGGGAGGGGCACCCGTTCGCCGCCGAGCGGCAACTGGTCGATCGCTGGATCGCCGAGGGCCGGCTTCGACGGCTGGACGCGGCACCGGCCGTGTCTTTCGCGGTCGGGCGTTAGGAGAGCGGCATGGGCAAAGCTGTCAGGATGAAAACGGGCACGATCACCAAGGCCATGATCGCATCCCCGTCGCCCCATGCGCATCATCCCGGCGGCACTCCGGACCATCCGGGCGGCGAGAGCAACCGTCGCACTGGCGGCTTTGCGCCCTCTACAGTCGATCGCGCTGCTGGCCGGTCATCCCTTTTTTCCGAGCTTTCGAGGTAGTCCCATGTCCTACAAGATGTCCCGCGCCGCCTATGCCAACATGTTCGGCCCGACGACCGGTGACCGGGTCCGGCTGGCGGATACGGAGCTTTTCATCGAGGTGGAGAAGGATTTCACCACCTATGGCGACGAGGTGAAGTTCGGCGGCGGTAAGGTCATCCGGGATGGCATGGGCCAAAGCCAGGTGACGCGGGCCGATGGCGCGGTGGATACCGTCATCACCAATGCGCTGATCGTCGATCACTGGGGCATCGTCAAAGCCGATATCGGGCTGAAGGATGGGTTGATCATCGCGATCGGCAAGGCGGGCAACCCGGATACGCAGCCGAATGTCGACATCATCGTCGGACCCGGCACGGAGGCGATCGCCGCCGAAGGCAAGATCATCACGGCCGGAGGCATGGACAGCCATATCCACTTCATCTGCCCGCAGCAGATTGAAGAAGCGCTCATGTCGGGCCTCACGACGATGCTCGGCGGCGGCACGGGGCCGGCGCACGGCACGCTCGCCACGACATGCACGCCCGGCCCCTGGCATCTGGCGCGCATGATCGAGGCCGCCGATGCCTTCCCCATGAACCTCGCCTTTGCCGGCAAGGGCAATGCATCCCTGCCGGGCGCGCTGGTCGAGATGGTGCTGGGTGGCGCGACCTCGCTGAAGCTGCACGAAGACTGGGGCACAACGCCTGCTGCCATCGACTGCTGCCTGTCGGTCGCCGACGAGTACGACGTGCAGGTGATGATCCACACGGACACGCTGAACGAAAGCGGCTTCGTCGAGGACTCCATCGCCGCGTTGAAGGGCCGCACTATCCACGCCTTCCATACCGAAGGGGCCGGAGGCGGGCATGCGCCCGACATCATCAAGATCTGCGGTCAGCCGAACGTCATCCCGTCCTCCACCAACCCGACGCGGCCCTACACGATCAATACGCTGGCCGAGCATCTGGACATGCTGATGGTCTGCCATCACCTGTCGCCGTCGATCCCCGAGGACATCGCCTTTGCCGAAAGCCGGATCCGCAAGGAGACGATCGCGGCGGAGGACATTCTTCACGATATCGGCGCCTTCTCGATCATCTCGTCCGACAGCCAGGCGATGGGCCGCGTCGGCGAGGTGGCGATCCGCACCTGGCAGACCGCCGACAAGATGAAGCGGCAGCGCGGCCGCCTGCCGGGCGAGACCGGCGACAACGACAACATGCGGGTGAAGCGTTACATCGCGAAATACACCATCAACCCGGCCATCGCACATGGTCTCAGCCACGCGATCGGATCGGTGGAGGTCGGCAAGCGGGCGGATCTCGTGATGTGGAGCCCGGCCTTCTTCGGGGTCAAGCCGGACATGGTCCTGCTCGGCGGCGTGATCGCGGCAGCGCCGATGGGTGATCCGAACGCCTCCATTCCGACGCCGCAGCCGGTGCACTACCGGCCGATGTTCGGCGCCTATGGCAAGGCGCGAACCAATTCGTCCGTTACCTTCGTGTCGCAGGCTTCGCTCGATGCCGGTCTCGCAGCCAAGCTCGGCGTGGCAAAGACGCTGATGGCGGTGAAAAACACACGCGGCGGGATCGGCAAGGCCTCGATGATCCACAACAGCCTGACGCCGGTGATCGAGGTCGATCCGGAAACCTACGAGGTGCGGGCGGATGGCGAGTTGCTGACCTGCGAGCCCGCGACAGTGCTGCCGATGGCGCAGCGCTATTTCCTGTTCTAGACCGGTGCGCGCGGTCCTCACGCTCGATGGCAGGCTCGGCGGACGCCGGCCGATGTGCACCGTATGAGGCGGCTGCGCACGGCCGTGCGAAGACTGGGGATCGGTCTCGCGCTCCTGACGCTTGTCCTCGCGCTGGCCGCAGGGTTCGGCGCGATCCTGCCGCAGCCCTTGTTTGCGCCATCAGGCGACGGCGGAGAGGGGACGCGGCGGATCCTGGTTCTCTCCAACCCGATCCACACCGATATCGCCATTCCCGTGGATGCGGAAAGCCTCGAGCGGTTCTCGTTTCTTCGCGAGAACGGCGTACCGGTCGATGATCCCGCGGCGCGGTGGATGGTATTCGGTCGGGGCGGGCGCGCCTTCTATCTTCAGACGCCGACCTGGGCGGACCTGAAACCGCTTCCCCTTCTGCGCGGACTGACGCTCGATCGGGCGGTGTTGCATGTGGACGTGCTCGGTGCGCTGGACGAGCCGACGCCTACGGTGCAGGGTTACGACATCGGGCCTGTCGCCTATCAGCGGCTGCTCGAGACGATCGCGGCCGACTTCGAACGGCTGCATGGGCAGGTCGTGCCGGTGCCGGATGTGCGCTACGGGCAGACCGATCGTTTCTTCGAGGCGACCGGCTGGTTCACGGCGCTGGCCGGCTGCAACACCTGGACGGCGCGTGTCTTGCGCGCGGCGGGGCTTCGCACGGGGGTCTGGAACCCGCTGCCGGTATCGCTCGCCTTTTCTCTCCAGCATTTCAATTGATCGAGGACGTCATGCCGTATCGCTCCACCGCCATCGTTTCTCCGGCTCCGGCCGATATCACGCCCGTTGCCCTGTTGCGCCTGCCGCACGACCAGCGGCATCTGCGACGCAAGCTCCTGCATCTGCCGGATGATGACGTCGTCATGCTCGACCTGAAGCAGGCCGTGATGCTCGCCGATGGCGATGCGCTGGTGCTGGACGGCGGCGGCTACATCCTGATTGCCGCCGTGGAGGAGCCGCTTTACGAGATCAAGCCGCGCGACCGTCTTCACCTGATCGAGCTCGCCTGGCATCTGGGCAACCGGCACCTCCAGGCCGAGATCCGCGAGGACCGCATCGTCATCCTGCGCGATCCCGTCATCCGCTCCATGCTGATCGGGCTCGGTGCCGACGTTCAGGAGGTGACGGCGCCCTTCCAGCCGATGCGCGGCGCCTATCACAGCGGGCACGGACATGATCATGGTCCGGATCAACACCATGATCACGGCCATGGCGGGAAGGGGCACGAGCATTCCCATGACGGATAGGCTTTGCCAGGCGACGCGGGCGGACCGTCCTGACACAGAGACGAACACCGGGAGCACGCAGGCGCTTCTCAGGCTGATGGCATGGCTGTCGCCGGCGTTTCCCGTCGGGGCCTTCTCCTATTCGGGCGGGCTCGAGCAGGCCGTGGCCGATGGAAGCGTTGCGGATCCGGCGTCGCTCGAGGATTGGCTGTCCGGCGCGCTTGCGCAGGGAACGACCTGGAACGATGCCGTGCTGCTCGCGGAAAGCTATCGCGCGGCCGGAAAGGTCGACGCGCTCCACGCTGTCGCCGCTCTTGCAGAGGCCATGGCGGGAAGCCGGGAGCGGCAGATGGAGACCCTGCTGCAGGGAGAGGCCTTTCTCGCCGCAGCGTCCGCCTGGCCGGCCGGGATCGAGGTTTCGCTGCCGGAGCGCGTCGCCTATCCGGTTGCCGTCGGCACCCTTGCCGGCCTTCATGGCACAGGGCTCGCGCCGGCGATTGCGGCCTATCTGCATGCGGCACTCTCCAACCAGATCTCCGTGGCGATCCGGTGCGGCGTGCTCGGCCAGCGCGCCGGCGTGGCCATGCTGGCGGGGCTGGAAGCCGACGTGGCGGCGATAGCGGCACGCGCGGCCGCAAGCTCGCTTGAGGATCTCGGCTCTGCCGGCTTTCTGGCAGACGTCGCAGGCCTTCGCCACGAGACGCTGGCGTCTCGCCTCTTCCGGTCGTAAGGCGTGAAAAACGTTGCCCCGAGGGGCGCATTCGAAAGGACACTCTGATGGCATCCACCCATGGTCCCCTGCGCGTCGGCATCGGCGGCCCGGTCGGCTCGGGCAAGACGGCTCTGACGGACAAGCTGTGCAAGGCCATGCGCGACAGATGGTCTGTCGCCGTGGTTACCAACGACATCTACACGCAGGAAGACGCCGAAGCGCTGGTGCGCATGCAGGCGCTGCCTTCCGACAGGATCGTCGGCGTCGAGACAGGCGGTTGCCCGCACACCGCCATCCGCGAGGATGCGACGATCAACCTGCAGGCCATCGCCGACCTCAATCGCCGGATCCCGGACCTCGACGTCGTGTTCATCGAGTCCGGCGGCGACAATCTCGCGGCGACCTTCTCGCCCGATCTGGCCGATATCACGCTCTACGTCATCTCCGTCTGCCAGGGCGAGGAGATTCCCCGCAAAGGCGGTCCGGGCATCACGCGCTCCGATCTCCTCGTCATCAACAAGAAGGATCTCGCGCCTTATGTCGGGGCCGACCTCGAGGTCATGCAGCGCGACGCCGACCGCATGCGCCAATCCCGGCCGTTCGTGTTTTCCGACATGAAGCGCGGCGAGGGCGTTGAGCGGATCGTGGAGTTTCTGCGGGTCGAAGGCGGGCTGTAGGAGACCTGTCGAGAACCGACGCACGTCCGCACCGCCACCTGCGGGCAAGGGGCCCGGGCGGGGAAGCTGTCGGCAAGGGGCGGTCGCGGCAATAAGCCCGCCGTCTACTCCGCAGCGAGAGCCGGGTGCGTGACGACGGTGCCTCCGACGGCACGCAGCGTGCCCGGCGTGGCGCGGCTTTCCAGGCGATCGAGGCGCTCCTGCAGCGTTTCGATCGTTTCGGCCTGCTCCGCGAGCTTTTCCGTCAGTGCCGTATTTTCGAGCGGGATGGTCTCGGCCTCCTTGCGGCCGACGAGACCGCCGAAGGCCCATCCAAGCAGGCGCGACAGGTCGTCCATGATCAGGAAGAACGACGGCACGACCACCAGCGACAGGACCGTGGAGACGATGATCCCGCCGATGACGGCGATGGCCATCGGTGCGCGGAACGATCCGCCTTCGCCGACCCCGAGCGCGGACGGCAGCATGCCCGCCGACATGGCGATGGACGTCATGATGATCGGCCGGGCCCGCTTGCGCCCCGCCTCCACCATGGCATCCACCCGTTCCATGCCCTGACGCTTCATCTCGATGGCGAAATCGACCAGGAGGATGGCGTTCTTGGTGACGATGCCCATCAGCATGAGGATGCCGATAAGGACGGGCATGGAGAGCGCATTGTTGGTGACGATGAGGCCCAGTGCGACGCCGCCGATGGCGAGCGGCAACGAGAACAGGATCGTGAAGGGCTGGATCACATCCTTGAACAGGAGGATCAGCACCACGAGAACCAGGAGCAGGCCGAGCAGCATGGCATGGACGAAGCCGGACTGCATTTCGGCCTGGACCTCGGCGTCGCCGCTTTCCAGGAAGCGGACGCCCTTCGGCAGGTTGACCTCGCTTGCGGCCTGTTTGAAGCGATCCGAGGCCGTGTTCAGCGCAACGCCGACCGGCAGGTCCGCGCCGATCGTGACGACGCGGAAGCGGTCATAGCGCTTGATGGAACTCGGCCCTTCCGAATAGGCGATATCGGCCACGCTCGAGATGGGCACCAGCGCGCCGGATGCCGTCTGGATCCGGATGTTGCGGATGGCGGCCAGATCCGTGCGGACGCCGGTGTCGAGCTGCACGCGAATGGGGATCTGCCGGTCGTCGAGCGAGATCTTCGTCAGCGCCGCGTCGATGTCGCCGATGGTCGCGACCCGCAGGACATCGGAGAGCTGGGACGTGGTGATGCCGAGCCGCGACATGCGTTCCGTCAGCGGACGCAGCTGCAGTTCCGGGCGCGGCAACGCACCGTCGGGGCTCACATTGGCGAGCGTCGGCTCGTTGCGGAGCTTGGCCTGCAGCAGGCCGACGGCATCGCTAAGGGACGCTTCGTCATTGGACAGAAGGTTGAATGCCAGGTCGCGCTCGCCGCGGTCGTTCAGCTTGAGCACGCGCACATCCGGAATGGTGTGAATGGCGGCAAAAATCTGGGACTCGATCTGGGACTGGGGAATGACGCGGCCTGTCGGCGGCAGCTTGGGCATGTACTGGCCCACCACCGGGAGCCGGCCCAGGAGATTGTTGACCAGCTTGTTGACGAGCGAATGGTCGAGCTTCTTGAGAAGGACCGTGATCGTCGCGCGACGCAGCTCGAGGTCGCCCTTCGGCGATGCCCCGCCCAGCACGAAGATGCCGTCGACGCCCGCGAAACCCTTGATCCGGTCGTAGATTTCTGCGGTCGTCCGGTCGGTATCCTCCAGCATGGCATCCGGCGGCAGTTCGACGGAGAGCACGATGCGCGACGCATCTTCCGGCGGCAGGAAGCTGCCGGGAACGGTCAGCAGCAGCTGTACCGAGCCGACGAGGAAGGCAATCGCGACGGCGAGCGTCAGATAGCGCATGTACCAGCGCCGCGTGGTGGTCGAGACCAGCCAGCTGTAGCCGCGCATGATGACGCCGTCGCGCGCTTCGCCATGCCCGTCGCCATCGCCGGAGCGCATGAGATAGGCAGCCATGACCGGCGTGATCAGTCGCGCCACCATGAGCGAGAAGAACACGGAAACCGCGACCGTCAGGCCGAACTGGATGAAGTACTGACCGGGGATGCCCGGCATGAAGGACACCGGCACGAAGACCGCGATGATCGTGAACGTGGTGGCGATGACCGCAAGACCGATCTCGTCCGCCGCCTCGATCGACGCCCGATAGGGCGATTTGCCCATCTTGATGTGCCGGGCGATGTTTTCGATCTCGACGATCGCGTCATCCACGAGAATGCCGGTTGCCAGCGTCAGGGCCAGGAACGAGACGAGGTTGAGCGAGAAGCCGAGCAGGTCCATGACCCAGAAGGTCGGAATGGCCGACAGGGGCAGGGCCAGCGCGGAAATCAGCGTTGCGCGCCAGTTCCGCAGGAACAGGAGAACGACGGCCACGGCCAGCAGTGCGCCTTCGATCAGCGTGTGCAGGGCCGCTTCGTAATTGCCGTAGGTGAAGTACACACTGTCGTTGATCAGCTGGATCGAGACGCCGGGATTGGCGGCCCGGACGGCGTCCAGCGACTTTGCGACGGTTTCGGCGACGGTGACCTCGCTTGCGCCCTTGGAGCGGAACACGGCGAAGGTGACGACGGGCGTGCCGTCGAAGCGCGAGAAACTTTTCGGTTCTTCATAGGTGTCCGTGACGGTGCCGAGTTCCGACAGGCGCACGAAGCGTCCGTTCGGCATAGCGATCATCGTATCGGCCAGCGCCGAGACGGAGCGGGCGTCACCGAGCGTGCGGATCGCCTGTTCGCTGCCGCCGATCTGTCCGCGGCCGGAACCGAGGTCGGTGTTCATCTTGCGCAGCTGCGCGTTCACGTCGGTCGCCGTGATCCCATAGGAATTGAGGCGGCTGTCGCTGAGTTCGACGCGCACCTCGCGATCCGCGCCGCCGTAGCGGTCGATCCGGCCGATGCCGGTCTGGCCCTGCAAGGCGCGCTTGATCGTATCGTCCACGAACCAGCTGATCTCTTCCAGAGTCATATCCGGAGCGGAGACGGCAAAGGTCTGGATCGCCTGACCCTCGACATCGATCTTGGCGACGATCGGCTCCTCGATCCCAGCCGGAAGGTCGCCGCGGATCCGGTCGATCGCATCCTTGGTGTCCTGCACCGCCTGGTTCGTCGGGATCTCGATCTCGAATTCGACGGCGGTCGTGGAAATGCCGTCGGTAATGGTCGAGGTGACGTGCTTGACCCCGGCAATGCCGGCGACGGCGTCCTCGATCTCCTTGGTGACCTGCGTTTCCAGCTCGGCCGGCGCAGCGCCACTCTGCGCGACGGCGATGGAAACGATGGGCACATCGATGTTGGGGAAGCGTGTGATCGGCAGCGCGTTGAACGACTGATAGCCGAGAAACATCAACAGCACGAAGGTGAGGATCGGTGCGATCGGATTGCGAATGGCCCAGGCCGAAAAATTCATGGCGGGTCGATCCTCAGTTGGTGGCCGTCTTGCCAGTGGTGTCTGTCGGCCTGACCGGCGTGATCCGGTCGCCATCGCGAACATAGGCACCCGCTTTCGCCACGACCTCGTCGCCTTCCGCGAGGCCCGAGACGACCTCGATGTAGCGACCGTCCTGAATGCCCGTCTCGATCCGGGCCATCTCGACCACGCCGTCGCGCACCTTGCGCACGACCGTTTCGCTCTTGCCGCTGGTCACGGCCGTGAGGGGAAGGGCCAGGGCCTGCTTTTCCTCCACCGTGATGTCGGCATTGGCATACATGCCGATGCGCGCCTTTTCGGACTCGGGGATGCTGATGAAGACGGTGCCGAGGCGGGTATCGGCGTCGACGGTCGGCGATATCAACCGGATCGTGCCGTCGAGCGTGACACGGCTATCGGCGAGCTTCAGCTTGGCCTTCTGGCCGACGGCGAGCTTCAGGAGATCGCTTTCCGAGACGTCGGCGCGCATCTCCACGGCGCCGTCGCGGATGATGGTGAAAAGCGGCTGTCCGGAGCCGGCGGCGATGGCGCCGACTTTGGCTGTCCGGGCGGAGACCGTGCCGGCGACCGGCGCCTTGATGGTGGTGCGCGCCAGGCGGAGGTCCACATCTGCGATCTGCGCTTCGACGACCTTGATGTCGGACTGCGCAACGGCGATCAGCTGTTCGGCAGAGGTGACGCGCGCCAGCGCGGCCGCCGCGGCGGCCTCCGTCTGGTCGGCAAGGGCGGTGGAAACCGAACCCGATGTCAGGAGCCGGGCGTTGCGCTCGGATACGCGAACGGCCTCTTTCGCATTGGCTTGCGCTTCGACGAGCTGGGCTTGATACTGGGCGAGCGACGCCTGCGCCTTGGCGAGGCTGGCCTCGTTCTGGCCGCGCGTGAGCAGGAGGGCGTCCTCGTTCAACGTCGCCATCGTTGCGTCGGCCTCGACCTTGTCGCCGATATCCACTGCAAGGCTGCGGATCGACAGGCCCTCGACGAGCGGCTGCACAAAGGTTTCCTCGACCGCCTGAATGGTCCCGGTCGCAATGACCCGGTCGATGACCTTGCGCGTCTCGGCCTTGGTGACGACGATGGACGGGTAGCTGGCCGCAGGCTTGGCGTCCGCCTTGTCCGCCTCAGGCGTTGCCGTTTCCTGGGTCTGGCTTTGGCTTTGGACCTGGGCTTGAGCCTCGGCTGCCGATGCCGAAACGGGCAACCATGCCAGCAGGAGAGCCGTCAGGACGGCTGGAAACGGCGTTCGTTCCGAAGCGGGCCTGTCCGCATGCATGCCACTTGCCAAGCTACGTTCACCCGCCATCGGCGCGTCCTCATCACTGAATTATGCTGAAAGACGACCAACGCCGTCTTGTCTGCCCCATCATCGCAAGGCTGGCGCCACGCCCCCGCGGCAGCCTACCCGGCGTCCTCTATAGCATTGTCCGAGGTTTCGTGCTCGGAGAATCATCGGCACAATGGCGTCTGAAGCCCCGGAGCCCTTTGGTCTGCAGAGGTCCGACCGTCTATGGCGTCGGGATCAGGCATTTTTCAGGCAGACGGGCCCGGCACGTGGCTTCGGGAGGAACCGGAACGCGAAACGCGCGGCCGGAGCCGCGCGCTGTCGAATGGTAGATGCCGATCGGCTTGCGGGCTACTTCAACGCCGCGTCAGTGATCTCGTGCGTCCAGGCGCCGGTGGGCTCCTTGGTAATGACGGGGTCGGAGCCGCCCTTCATCAGCGATGCGACCGTGCGGGTGTAGTCGGCCTCGTCCAGCGCGCCGTTGGAGCCGGCGGTCAGCTTGGCAATCTCGCCCATCATGCGCTTCTGGTGCTCTTCGGTCTGGGCGCCGGTCGCATCGTTTTCCAGCACGATGCCGGCGGCCTCGTCGACGTTCTCTTCGGCGTATTTCCAGCCCTTCATCGAGGCGCGCACGAACTTGACCATCTTGTCCTTGAACGCCTGATCCTTGAGCTTGTCTTCAAGCACGTAAAGGCCGTCTTCGAGCGTCGCCACGCCCTGATCCTCGTACTTGAACGTCACCAGATCCTCCGGCTTGATGCCGGCGTCGAGAACCTGGCCGTATTCGTTATAGGTCATCGTGGAGATGCAGGCGGCCTGCTTCTGGATCAGCGGATCGACGTTGAAACCCTGCTTGAGGACGGTCACGCCATCCGGCCCGCCATCGGTCTTGAGGCCGAGCTGGCTCATCCACGACAGGAACGGATATTCGTTGCCGAAGAACCAGACGCCGAGCGTCTTGCCCTTGAAGTCGGCGGGGCTCGTCACGCCGCTTTCCTTGAGGCAGGTCAGCATCATGCCGGACCGCTTGAACGGCTGGGCGATATTGACGAGGGCGACACCCTTTTCGCGGGTGGCGAGGGCCGACGGCATCCAATCGACCACGACATCGGCTCCACCGCCGGCGATGACCTGCGGAGGCGCGATATCCGGACCGCCCGGCTTGATCTCGACGTCAAGACCTTCCTCCTCGTAGAAGCCCTTGTCCTTGGCGACGTAGTAGCCGGCAAACTGTGCCTGCGTGACCCATTTCAGCTGCAGCGTAACCTTGTCCGCTGCCATGGCGTCGAAGGCGGCCAGCGAGAGAGCACTGGACAGGAGAAGCGATGCGATTGTCCGTTTCATGTTCGTTCCCTTTGTTATCGTTCGTCTTCTTTTTACGCCCGTCCACCGCGGACGGACGGATGCCAGAACGTGACGACGCGTTCCACCAGCGCCACCACACCATAGAACACCGAGCCAGCCAGCGCCGCCACGGCGATTTCCGCCCAGACCATGTCGACATTCATGCGCCCCACCTCGGTGGAGATGCGAAAGCCCATGCCGACGATCGGGGTGCCGAAGAATTCCGCGACGATGGCACCGATCAGGGCCAGCGTCGAGTTGATCTTCAACGCATTGAAAATGAAAGGCCAGGCGGCCGGCAGCCGGAGCTTGATCAGCGTCTGGAACCAGGAGGCCGCATAGGTCTGCATCAGATCCTTTTCCATGCTGCTGGCCGCGGCAAGCCCTGTCACCGTGTTCACCAACATGGGGAAGAACGTCATGATGACGACGACCGCTACCTTGGACGGCCAGTCGAAGCCGAACCACATGACCATGATAGGGGCGACGCCCACGACGGGGAGGGCCGACACGAAGTTTCCGAGGGGCAGAAGCCCTTTCTGCAGGAAGGGCGAGCGATCGATGGCGATGGCGACCAGGAAGCCGAGACCGCAACCGGCGACATAGCCGGTGAGCACGGATTTGAGGAAGGTCTGCCGGAAGTCGGCCCAGAGCGTGGGCAGGGACGAGATCAGCCGCGTCCAGATCATGGATGGCGGCGGCAGGAGGACGGCCGGCACGGCGAAGCCGCGCACGAGGCCCTCCCAGAGGACGAGCAGGCTGATGCCGAAAAGGATCGGCACGGCCAGGCGGATGGCGCGCGCCGAGGCCCTTGAGGCCGGCTTCCGGCGCACCAGCCATTCGTTGAGTGCCCAGGCGGCAAGCCAGAAGAGCACGGCGGGAAGAATGGCGTTCATGGGCGGGCTCCCATGCGGCGAAGCACTGCGGCGTGCGCGGCGCCGACGAGAAGAACGAGGATGGCGGCAAGGCCCGCCGCCATGAACAGGGCCGACCAGATCTGGACGGTCTGCCCGTAATAGGAGCCGGCCAGAAGGCGCGCGCCGAGCCCGGCGACGGCACCCGTCGGCAGTTCGCCGACAATGGCGCCCACCAGCGAGATGGCGACGGCCACTTTCAGTGAGGCGAACAGATATGGCATGGACGCCGGCCAGCGCAGCTTCCAGAAGAGTTGCGCGGGGCTGGCATTGTAGGTGCGCATCAGGTCGAGCTGGATCTGTTCCGGACTGCGCAGACCCTTCACCATGCCGACCGCAATCGGGAAGAACGAGAGATAGGTCGAGATCAGCGCTTTCGGCAGCAGACCGGAAATCCCGATGGCGTTGAGCACGACGATGATCATCGGAGCGATCGCGAGAATCGGGATGGTCTGGCTGGCGATGATCCAGGGCATCAACGAGCGGTCCATGGCCCTGTTGTGCACGATGCCGACCGCCAGGGCGATGCCGAGCAGGGTGCCGAGACCGAAGCCGACCAGCGTGGCGGAGAGCGTGATCCAGGCGTGATAGACGAGGCTGCGCTTGGAGGTCACCGGCTTGTTGATCGTGGTGTCCCAGAGTTCGGCGATCACCTGATGCGGCGCCGGTAGAACCGGCCGCGCCTGCGCCATCGTCCGCGGTACGATCTCCGCGAAGGTCACGCTTGTTCCGGCCCGGCCTGCCGTGTCGCGTTCGAACGGCGCATTGAGGAAAACGGCGGCGGCGTACCAGACGAGGAGGAGCACAGCGAGAATGGTGAGGACGGGAATGATCTTTTCGCGCGTCGTCATGGGGTGCTCTCTCCGGGGCGCGACGGGAGGCTGTTCGTCCGCTGCATCCGGTCGCTACTCGTCATAGCTGTGTCCCGCCCGCAGGCCGTCCCGGACACGGCTGGCGATTTCCAGGAATTCGGGCGTTTCGCGGATATCCAGCGGCCGCTCACGTGGCAGGGTCGACTCGATCACGTCGGTGATCCGGCCCGGACGCGGGCTCATGACGACGATCTTGGTGGAGAGGTAGACGGCCTCGGGGATGGAGTGGGTGACGAAGCAGATGGTCTTTTCGGTGCGGGCCCAGAGCTCCAGAAGCTGCTCGTTCAGGTGGTCGCGCACGATTTCGTCCAGTGCTCCGAACGGTTCGTCCATCAGCAAGAGGTCCGCATCGAAGGCGAGTGCGCGGGCGATGGAGGCGCGCTGCTGCATGCCGCCGGACAACTGCCAGGGAAACTTCTTGCCAAAACCCGACAGGTTGACGAGAGCCAGCGTGCGCTCGATCCGCGCGCGTTTCTCGGCGTCGCCATAGCCCATGATCTCCAGCGGAAGCGCGATGTTCTGCTCGATCGTACGCCAGGGATAGAGGGCTGCGGCCTGGAAGACGTATCCATAGGACCGGTTCTTCCGCGCATCCTCGGGCGTCGTGCCGTTGACCGTGATCGTGCCGGCGGTCGGCGTCTCGAGATCTGCGATGACGCGCAGGAATGTCGTCTTGCCGCAGCCGGACGGGCCGATGAAGGAGACGAAATCGCCCTTGCGGACGTCGAGATCGACACCGGTCAGGGCGGTGACCGGCCCGTCGTCGGTCTTGAAAGTCAGGCCGAGACCCCGAGCCGAGACGACGGATCGGCCATCGGCCGGCCTGCTGTCGGCATCGGGGCGTGTCGGGGAAAGGGCATCGGGTGTCATCTGCGGCATTGCGAAAGCGGTCCCCATGTGGTGCCGTCCTTGAAACGGATCGTATAGCCCTTCGCGCCGCGGTCGAGCGCGACGGTTTCCTTCGGGCCGACCTCGCCTTCGGCATCGCACTGGGTGCGGACGCTGAAGCCGGATGGCGTCTTCTTCGCCGTTCCCTCGAACTGGCAGTAGGCCGTGGCCGTGGTGATGCCTTCGTCGTTGAGGAGGAAGAACACATCCGCGCCGCTCGACTCGCTCGTCAGGGCATAGGCACAGCCTTCCGCATCACCATAGGCGCCGTCGAGAAAGCTGGGCGCAGCAACGCTTACGCCCGACACGCAGCCGCAGGCGGCGATGAGCGCGAGCATGCGCATCAGACGCCACTCGCCGGGACGCCGGTCCGCGTCACCTTGCGCGGCGCCGTGATTTCCTTCCAGGTCGACAAGGCCTTGGACACCGGCGTGACCGGGGGTCGGCGGACGAAAGCGCCATGGCCCTCGCGTGTTTTCACCGTATCCTCCTCGATCGCGACCATGCCGCGCGTCAGCGTGTAGCGAGGCAGGCCGGTCACGGTCTTGCCCTCGAAAACGTTGTAGTCGATCGCCGACTGCTGGGTCTTGGCGGAAATGACCTTCGTCCGTTTCGGATCCCAGACGACGAGGTCGGCATCGGCGCCGATGAGGATCGCGCCTTTCTTCGGGTAGATGTTGAGGATCTTCGCGATGTTGGTCGACGTTACCGCAACGAACTCGTTCATGGTGATGCGGCCTGTCGCCACGCCATGCGTCCAGAGCATCGGCATGCGATCTTCCAGCCCGCCGGTCCCGTTCGGAATCTTGCGGAAATCGCCAAGGCCGGAGCGCTTTTGTTCGGTGGTGAAGGCGCAGTGATCCGTCGCCACGCATTGCAGCGACCCGGACGAAAGGCCGGCCCAGAGGCTGTCCTGGTGCTGCTTGCTGCGGAATGGTGGCGACATCACGCGGCGGGCGGCATGGTCCCAGTCACCGTTGGCATATTCACTTTCGTCAAGCGTCAGGTGCTGAATGAGGGGCTCGCCATAGACCCGCATGCCCTTCTGCCGGGCGCGGCGGATGGCTTCGTGGCTTTGCTCGCAGGAGGTGTGGACGATATAGACCGGACAGCCCGCCATGTCGGCGATCATGATCGCGCGGTTCGTCGCCTCGCCCTCGACCTCGGGCGGGCGGGAATAGGCATGCGCCTCCGGCCCGTCGTTGCCTTCGGCCATGAGCTTGGCCTGCATCTGCGCCACGACGTCGCCATTCTCGGCATGGACGAGCGGGAGCGCGCCAAGCTCCGCGCAGCGCTGGAAGGACGCGAACATTTCGTCGTCGTCCACCATCAGCGCACCCTTGTAGGCCATGAAATGCTTGAAGGTGTTGATGCCCTTGTCGCGGACGATCGCCTCCATCTCCTCAAACACCTGCGCACCCCACCAGGTGATCGCCATGTGGAAGGAATAGTCGCAGGCCGCCCGCGAGGTCTTGTTGTGCCACATGTCGAGCGCGTCGAGCAGCGACTGGCCCGGATTCGGCAGCGCGAAATCCACGACCATCGTCGTTCCCCCGGCCAGTGCCGCGCGGGTGCCGCTCTCGAAATCGTCGGCGGAATAGGTGCCCATGAACGGCATTTCGAGATGGGTGTGGGGGTCGATGCCGCCGGGCATGACGTAGCAGCCCGTCGCGTCGAGCACATCGCCGCCGGTCAGGTTGGGTCCGATCTCGGCGATCACGCCGTTCTCGATGCGGATATCCGCGGCGTAGGTCAGGTCGGCGGTGACGATGGTGCCGTTCTTGATGATGGTTGTCATGGGTGTTCCTCCTCCGGCTTCCTTAGCGTGGCTGCGGGATGCTCGCCTGTCGCAAGCCTGTAATGTTGATCAAGGCGGCTGCGACCTGCGACATGTCAAAGCCTCGACGGGGGCCGAGCATCATGCGCATTGCCATCTTGTTGCGGTGGGTCGTCGTGTCGGAGGGTGGGGTGAGCTTCGATGTCCGCATTCGCGTGAAGACTGACGGCGGGCCGGGGCTTTCCCAAGATTCCCGGAAACACGGCAAGGATGACGTCCCACGCTGCACCCTCACCGACGATTCCCAACTTCAAAGGCCGTGCCCTCGTGGAGTCTGCCAATACCGGGCCGCTCATCCGCCAAGACCGATTTGGCTGCCTGACCGGGCGCATCTTCGAGGTGCGACGGATTGGCGGGATCCGGAGCCGATATCGCGATCGGGCGATAACCCCGTCCTAGCCGGCGTTCCCGTTCTTCCAGCGACAATTCCCTCGGGCGACCCATGACGGCTCTCCTCATCTTGGCGTGCCGATCCTACTCCACAATCCCGGCCGTCTCTACCACGGCGTGAAACAGGACGTCGCAACCGGCGCTCGCCCAATCCTTCGAAATTTCTTCCGCCTCGTTGTGGCTGAGCCCGCCGACGCAGGGGCACATGATCATGGTGGCGGGAGCGACGCGGGCTGCCCAGCAGGCATCGTGACCGGCACCGGAGATGATGTCCATGTGGCTGAGCCCGAGCTTTTCGGCGGCCGTGCGAACGGTCGAGACCAGCGTCGGATCGAAGGTGACCGGGTCGAAATGGCCGACCGCCTCCACCGAGCAGCCGACGCCGAGATCGGCACAGATCATGGCGGCCTCCGCCTCGATGCGGGCGCGCATCCGGTCGAGCTTGGCCTGGTCGGGCGTGCGGATGTCGACGGTAAAGACGACCTTGCCGGGCAGGACATTGCGGGAATTGGGCGAGAAGAAGACCTGGCCGACGCCGCCGACAGCGCCCGGCTGCTCGCCCATCGCGACCTTCTGCACCATCTCGACGATGCGCGACATGGCAAGGCCGGCGTTGACACGCAGGCCCATCGGCGTCGAGCCGGTGTGGGCCTCGCGTCCCGTCAGCGTGAATTCGAGCCACCAGAGACCCTGGCAGTGAGTCACGACGCCAATCGCCTTGTTTTCCGCCTCGAGGATCGGGCCCTGCTCGATGTGATATTCGAAATAGGCGTGCATCTTGCGCGCACCGACCTCTTCCTCGCCGCGCCATCCGATGCGGGTCAGTTCGTCGCCATAGGTCTTTCCCTCCGGATCCTTGCGGCTGTAGGCGTAGTCGAGCGTGTGGACGCCTGCAAAGACGCCGGAGGCAAGCATGGCGGGCGCAAAGCGCGCGCCTTCCTCGTTTGCCCAGTTGGTGACGACGATCGGGTGTTTCGTCTTCAAGCCGAGATAGTTGAGGGTCCGCACGACCTCGAGTCCCGCGAGCACGCCGAGGACGCCATCGTATTTCCCGCCGGTCGGCTGGGTGTCGAGGTGCGATCCGACATAGACGGGCAGAGCATCCGGGTCCGTGCCCGGCCGGGTGGCAAACATGGTGCCCATGCGGTCCAGCCCCATGGTCAGGCCGGCATCCTTGCACCAGGTTTCAAACAGGCTTCGGCCTTCGGCATCGGCATCGGTCAGCGTCTGGCGATTGTTGCCGCCGGCAACGCCCGGTCCGATGTCCGCCATGCGCATGAGACTGTCCCAGAGACGCTCGGCGTCAATGCGCATATTTTCGCCCGGTGCGGCCATGGCTTTCCCTCTCCGTTCGGACGCGGCAGGGCGCAAAGGCGCGCTCGTCTGCCAGACGTTCGACTGTCTTGTTCCCACCGGTCAAACGGGGCATTCTTTTTGTGCGCCCTCGTATCAGTCGTTGCGTTTGTCATTGAAGTGACTGATAATTTAACCGGTTGGTAAACATTACAACTTCCGTTGCAGCACTCAAGACGGAAAAACAAAAAAAGAAAAGTTGCCTGCGCGACGAGATGGAATGGCGGCCCCTGCGGCCGGCGAAAGGGGACCGTGATGGCAATTCCAAGGGCAGCGCCGAGAGCCGCCAGGACGCAGCGGCGCACGCGGATCCAGGAGGAAAAGGAAGAGCTGATCCTGGAAGCGGCGCTGGACGTCTTTGCGACCAACGGCTTCCGCGGCAGCACCATCGACCAGATCGCCGAGGTCGCGGGCATGTCGAAGCCCAACCTGCTCTATTATTTCCGCACGAAAGAGGCGATGCACCGGGCGCTGATCGAGCGCGTCCTCGACAGCTGGCTCGATCCTCTGCGCGAGTTCGATGCCGCGGGAAATCCGGTTTCCGAGATCCGCAGCTATATCCGACGCAAGCTCGAAATGGCGCGGGACTTTCCGCGCGAAAGCCGCCTTTTCGCCAACGAGGTTCTGCAGGGTGCACCGCGCATCGAAGATGCGCTGATGGGGCCGCTGAAATCGCTTGTCGACGAGAAGGCGATGGTCATTCGCGCCTGGGCAAAGGCCGGCAAGATTGCCAAATGCGACCCGTATCACCTGATCTTCGCCATCTGGGCGACAACGCAGCATTATGCCGATTTCGACGTGCAGGTGCGGGCGGTTCTCGGGCCCAACAGGGCCGGCGAGGGGCGCTTCGAGGATGCGGCCCGTTTTCTGGAACACCTGTTCGTCAACGGTCTCGCTGTGGGCGGGCCGCCGGCGGGCACTGCCGGCAGCTGAAGCATCCGGGCTTTCCGTGTCGACGCCGGATCAGGCGCCGGTTCGCGCGGCTTTCGCGACGGCGTCCTTTTTCTCGCGGGTGGCGGCAAGCAGGATGCCGATCTCCTCGGCGTTTTCCACGATCAGCGTCTCCAGCGTGCCCTTGCGCCCGCGAATGGCGATGTCGTGGCTCTCGCGATCGTCCAGCGTCAAGCCGGCGTAACGGATGACGTCGGCGGAGACGGCAAGCTGCGCGTCGTACTCCTTGGCAAAGCCTTCGAGCCGGCTCGCCGCGTTGATCGTGTCGCCGACGGCCGTCAGCGAGGAGGCGCGGCCGTAGCCGATATGGCCGATGATGGCCGGCCCGGCATGCATGCCCATGGCGATCCGAAGCGGCTTGTCGAGCTCGCTCGTGAAGTTTCGATTGAGCGTCTCGATGCCGCGGGAGATACGGGCCGTTGCCTCGAGCGCATTGGCGCAGGCGTCCTCGATCCGGCCGGTCAGGCCGAAGATGGCCAGCACGCCGTCGCCGATGAACTTGTCGATCACGCCGCCGGCACCTTCGACGGCTTCGCCGATCGTCTCGAAATAGCGGTTGAGCAGAAACACGGTGTCGAAGGGCAGCTGCTGCTGGGTGAGCAGCGTGAAATCGCGCAGATCGCAGAACAGCACCGCGATGCGACGTTCGCGGCCCGCCGCCACGTCCTCGCCGATCTGCGGGCGCACGCCGACATTCTCGGCGCCCAGCACAGGCGCGATGGCGACGTCGTGGTTCGGCCGAAGCTGGCAGCCGAGACGCACGTTTTCGCCGGCGCGAATGCGGATCAGGGTCTGGCGCTCGCCTTCGCTCGGCGGCGGCAATCCTTCCAGTCCTTCGGTCACCCGCACCCGGCAGGTCGAACAGCGGCCACGCCCCCCGCAGACGGAAAGGTGAGGGATGCCGGCCGAACGACTGGCTTCGAGCACGGAAAAGCCGCGGGCGACCGAGAGAACCCGTCCATCGGGATAGCGGATGCGCACCCGCCCGCGAATCGGGAAGGACCGCCAGAGCAGGGTGATGCCGATGGAGGCCACGAGAACGAGAAAGATCCCCTGGCGAATGTCGGCCAGAAGCGCCGGATCGGTCCGGCCCGACATGAACCACGCGTTGGACGGCATGGCCGGGCCGACGGCGCGGGCGGCGACCGCAAAGCCCAGCAGCGAGAGGACCGGAACCAGCAGCGCGAGCGTATAGAGCACCAGCGCCGCGCGGGGATACCAGTCACGGCCGCGCATCCAGAACCAGAACCCGAGACAGCCATGCGCCCATGCGATCACGAGCGCGACGGATTGCCAGATGGTGTTTTCGGTCCGCGACCAGATCCGCGGCAAGATATCGCGGTAGTCGGCGGAATATCCCGACAGCATCCAGTCGATTCGGGTGACGGTGACATGGCTGACCAGCAGGAAGGGCAAAGCCAGGCCGAGGCCGATCTTCAAGGCTTCCCGCAGCGGCATGCGCAGGGTCTGCCTCCGCCGCAGCCCATCGAGCGCGAGCACGAAATGAACGGCGAGCGACCCGTAAAGGGCAACCGTTCCCGGTCGACTGCGCCAGACCTGGTTGAAGAGATCGCGGCCGCGCTCCATCGCGTCGATCGAGACGAGGCCGAGCGCGTGGTTGAGGAAATGCGTGAGGAGGAACAGGCCCAGACAGACGCCGGTCCAGATATGCAGGCGCTTGCGCAGCTTCGAACGATCGCGTTTCAAGCAGGCTCCGGTTCGTTCGGTTGATCACCCGATGCTTATCGGCCAGTTTGGAACGCGGGGCAACGCAGGAATTGTGACGCGCTGCCCGAACGATCCGCAGCGCAAGAGGTGAGGGCGTCAGCCCATCGCAAGCGGAAGCTCGACGCCGTGGCCGTCGGTGGCCGGATCTCGGTCATCGGCGTTTTCGAAGGCTTTGACCTTTCGGGGCCAGCCGGACCGCTGATGCTGAAATCACCGCTGGTGCAGGGCATCTTCGTCGGTCACCGCCGGGCTCTCGAGGATTTCGTCAGGGCCATCGACGTCACCGGTCTGAAGCCGGTGATCGACGGGCGTTATGGCTTCGATGCGGTGCCGGCGGCATTCGCGCATCTGGAGCGTGGTCCTTTCGGCAAAGTCGTCGTCACCTTTTGACGCCTGAACGCCCGATCCTTCTTGCCGCGCGACGATCGATCGCCGCGCGGCGAGGCGCGATGTTACTCCGCCGCCTGGCGCGACATCGGATTGTTCGGGTGGGTGGTCCAGTTCGCATAGGTGGGCTCGACCACCTTGCCGGTCCGCTCGTCGAGCGTGCCCGGGGGCAGGGCAACCATGGTGATGCAGTCCTGGACGGGGCAGACGTTGACGCAGAGATTGCAGCCGACGCATTCGTCTTCCATCACCTCGAAGTGCCTGACGCCATCGACATACTGGGTGATCGCCTGGTGAGACGTGTCCTCGCACGCGATGTGGCAGCGGCCGCATTTGATGCAGGCATCCTGGTCGATCCTGGCCTTTGCGACATAGTTGAGGTTCAGGTACTGCCAGTCCGACACGTTCGGAACGGCGCGGCCGGTGATGTCGTCGAGCGTCCGGTGACCCTTGGAATCCATCCAGGTCGAGAGCCCGGTGATCATCTCCTGCACGATCTTGAAGCCGTAGGTCATGGCCGCGGTGCAGACCTGGACGTTACCGGCGCCGAGCACAAGGAATTCGGCCGCATCGCGCCAGGTGGTGATGCCTCCGATGCCGGAGATGGGCATGCCCTGCGTTTCAGGATCACGCGCGATCTCGGCCACCATGTTGAGCGCGATCGGCTTGACCGCCGGGCCGCAATAACCGCCATGGCTGCCCTTGCCGTCGATCGAGGGTTCCGGGGCGAAGGTGTCGAGATTGACCGAGGTGATCGAGTTGATGGTGTTGATCAGCGACACGGCGTCGGTGCCGCCGGCTTTGGCGGCGCGGGCGGGATGGCGGATGTCGGTGATGTTCGGCGTCAGCTTGGTGATGACCGGCATGCGGGTATACTGCTTGCACCAGCGCACCACCATTTCGATATAGGCCGGCACCTGGCCGACGGCGGCGCCCATGCCGCGCTCCGACATGCCGTGCGGACAGCCAAAATTGAGCTCGATGCCGTCGGCCCCCGTCTCCTCGACCAGCGGCAGGATCGCCTTCCAGCTTTCCTCCTCGCAGGGAACCATGATGGACGCGATCAGCGCACGGTCCGGCCAGTTCATCTTGACCTGCTTCATCTCCCGCAGGTTGGTGTAGAGATCCCGATCGGTGATCAGCTCGATATTGTTCAGGCCGAGGAGCCGGCGGTCGGCTCCCCAGATGGCGCCGTAGCGCGGACCGTTGACGTTCACGACAGGCGGGCCGTCCTCACCGAGCGTCTTCCAGACCACACCGCCCCAGCCGGCCTTGAAGGCGCGCTCGACGTTGTAGGCTTTGTCGGTCGGTGGCGCAGAGGCGAGCCAGAACGGGTTGGGGGATTTGATGCCGACGAAGGTGTTGCGCAGATCAGCCATGGTTCATCTCCCTCAAGCGACGGCAGCGGACGGATGGCGCTCGGCCATCAGCGTGCGGTGGATCTGGTCTGCGGCATCGCGCCCCTGGGCAACGGCCGACACGGTAAGGTCTTCGCCGCCGAGACGACAGTCGCCGCCGGCCCAGACACGGTCGAGCGACGTGCGCCCGTCCGCATCCACAAGAATGCGGCCGGACTGAAGCGCGACGACGCCAAGTGCCGCGGGTTCGAGCGTCTGCCCGATCGCCTTCAGGATATGATCGGCGACCAGAACGCCGGTCTCGCCGGTCGTGGCCAGGCGACCCTCCCTCTCTTCGGTGTAGTCGAGTTCGATGCCCGCGACCTTGCCGTCGTCGCCGACGAGGATGCGTTTGGGCTGCAGCCAGTGACGGATGGTGACGCCGCGCGACGTTGCGAGATCCTGCTCATAGGCCGAGGCGTTCATGTGTTCGCGTCCGCGCCGGTAGCAGATGGTCACTTCTTCCGCGCCGAGCAGCTTTGCCTGGACCGCGGCGTCGATCGCGGTCATGCCGCCGCCGATCACCACGACGCGGCGGCCGACGGGGATGTCGGTCTTTCCCGGCGATTGCCGCAGGGCCGCGATGAAATCGATCGCATCCTCGACACCTTCGGCCGCTTCGCCGTCCGTGCGCAGCGCATTGACGCCGGTGAGGCCCATGCCGAGAAAGACGGCATCATGGCGGGCAAGGAGATCCGCCAGCTTGATGTCGCGGCCGAGCTGCTGGCGGTTGCGAATCTCGATGCCGCCGATGGCGAGGATGTAATCCACCTCCTTCTGCGCAAAATCGTCCGTCGCCTTGTAGGTGGCGATCCCGTATTCGTTCAACCCTCCGGCTTTTTCGCGCGCGTCATAGACGATGACATCGTGGCCGTTGACGGCGAGACGATGGGCGCAGGCAAGGCCCGCCGGCCCGGCGCCGACGACGGCCACGGTCTTTCCGGTCGAGGGTGCACGCGTGTAGAACTGGCGCTCTTCCGCCATGGCAATGTCGGTGGCATAGCGCTGCAGCCGTCCGATCGCGACCGGACGGCCCTCGGCCTCCATGCGGACGCAGGCTTCCTCGCAGAGCGTTTCGGTGGGACAGACCCGGGCGCACATGCCGCCGAGAATGTTCTGGTCGAAGATGGTGTTGGCCGAGCCGATCGGATTGCCCGTCGCGATCTGGCGGATGAAAAGGGGGATGTCGATGGATGTCGGGCAGGCCGTCATGCACGGCGCATCATAGCAGAAATAGCAGCGATCCGCTGCGACGAGCGCCTCGTGCTCGTCGAGGCGCGGATGCAGATCCGCGAAGTTCGCTTCGTACTGGCCGGGCGTCAGTCGCCCGCCGATCATTCCGGAGTCCGTCGTTCCCATGTTTTCCTCCCGATGGCAACCGCACGATCAGCGAAGGCTAACATGGAAAATTTCTTGATCAAACGGTAAAATTTCAGAGCGGGTTTCCGGTGTTTTCCCCGTCCCGGGGTCAATTGACAGGCCGCGGCAAAAGGTGTCAGCACTTCGTCTTCCCGCTGGACCTTGGGAGAGGCATGGAATGGCACGCAGACCGGAAGCGAATGCACGGCTCGACGACGCGGCACGCGCCGGCTGGCTCTACTATGTCGCGGGCCGGACGCAGGACGAGATTGCCGGGCAGATGGGGATCTCGCGGCAGTCGGCGCAGCGGCTCGTGTCGCTTGCCATGGCGGAGCGCCTGATCAAGGTGCGCCTCGATCACCCGATCGCCGCCTGCATGGAACTCGGCCTGCGGCTGAAGGAACGCTATGGCCTGCGGCAGGCGGAGGTGGTGCCGAGTGACCCGACGTCGTCGTCCACCACGGTCGGTATCGCCGAGGCAGGGGCGGCCGAGATCGAGCGCTGGCTAAAGTCGAGCGACCCGATCATCATGGCGATCGGGACCGGGCGGACGCTGAAGGCCGCCATCGACCAGCTGCCGGCCATGGATTGTCCGCAGCATCGCATCGTCTCGCTGACAGGCAATATCGGCGTCGATGGTTCGGCCGCCTATTACAACGTCATCTTTTCCATGGCCGATGCCGTCAAGGCGCGGCATTTTCCCATGCCCCTGCCGGTCATCGTGTCGTCGGCGGAGGAGCGGGAAGTGCTGCACAAGCAGATCCTCGTGCAGTCGGCGCTCAGCCTCGGCACGCAGGCCGATATCGCCTTCGTCGGCATCGGCGAGGTGGGCACCGACGCGCCGCTCTGCCAGGACGGGTTTCTGGCCCATGACGAGATGGCGCGGCTCGTGGAGCAGGGCGCCGCCGGTGAAATCTGCGGCTGGATGTTTGATGGCGACGGACAGCTCATCTCGGGCGAAATCAACAAGCGAGTGGCGAGCGTTCCCTTGCCGTCCCGCGATGCAACGACCCTGATCGGCATGGCCAAGGGCCGCCGCAAGCACGTCGCCTTGCGGGCGGCCTTGCGGGGCGGACTCATCAACGGCGTCATCACGGACGAGGACACGGCCGAATTTCTGCTCGCTGATTGAGCAAATATGTCAAAAAATTGTCAGTCGTTGCGATGACTTAGCTTTGTGTTCGGCGATGCAGCAACGAATGCGATTGACAAATCCACACTGAAAATGAGTAATTGCCCGTGAGCGAGGCAAATGCTCATTACTCTTCTGGGAGGAAGATCATGAATTTGAAGACATCTCTGCTGGGCGCATGCTCAGCATTCGTCATTGCTGCCGTTTCCGGCGGTCTGGCCCAGGCCGAGACCCTCACCATTGCAACGGTGAACAATGGCGACATGGTCCGGATGCAGACACTGACCGACGACTTCACCAAGGCCAATCCCGACATCCAGCTCGAATGGGTGACTCTGGAAGAAAACGTCCTGCGTGAGCGCGTTACCACCGACATCGCGACAAAGGGCGGCCAGTACGACGTCCTAACGATCGGCACCTATGAAGTTCCGATCTGGGCCAAGCAGAACTGGCTTCTGCCGCTCGACAACCTGGGCGCCGACTACGACGTCGACGACCTGCTGCCGGCCATCCGCTCGGGCCTGACGGCCGATGGCAAGCTCTACGCTGCCCCGTTCTACGGCGAAAGCTCCATGGTCATGTACCGCAAGGACCTGATCGAGAAGGCCGGGCTGAAGATGCCCGACGCGCCGACCTGGGACTTCATCAACGAAGCAGCCCGCAAGATGACCGATCGTGCCAACGGCATCAACGGCATCTGCCTTCGCGGCAAGGCCGGCTGGGGCGAGAACATGGCGTTCCTCACGGCGACGTCCAACGCCTTCGGCGCACGCTGGTTCGACGAGAACTGGAAGCCGCAGTTCGACCAGCCCGAGTGGAAGAACACGCTCGACATGTACGTCAAGCTGATGAACGATGCCGGCCCGCAGGGTGCATCCTCCAACGGCTTCAACGAAAACCTGGCGCTCTTCCAGCAGGGCAAGTGCGGCATGTGGATCGACGCCACGGTGGCGGCATCCTTCGTGACCAACCCGAAGGACTCGACGGTTGCCGACAAGGTCGGCTTCGCGCTGGCGCCGGACACCGGTCTCGGCAAGCGCGGTAACTGGCTCTGGGCCTGGAACCTCGCCATCCCGGCTGGTACCCAGAAGGCTGCAGCGGCCGAGAAGTTCGTGTCCTGGGCAACCAGCAAACACTACCTCGACCTCGTCGCGCAGAAGGAAGGCTGGGCCAACGTTCCTCCGGGCACGCGCACCTCGCTCTACCAGAATGCGGAGTACCAGAAGGCTGCCCCGTTCGCCAAGATGACGCTTGACAGCATCAACGCCGCCGACCCGAAGAACCCGTCGACGAAGCCGGTTCCCTATGTCGGCGTCCAGTTCGTGGCCATCCCCGAGTTCCAGAGCCTTGGAACGACCGTCGGCCAGCTGTTCTCGGCAGCTCTTGCCGGCCAGATGTCCGTCGACGATGCCCTCGCGCAGGCCCAGACGGCAGCGACACGCGAAATGACGCGCGGCGGCTACATCAAGTAAGCCCACGTCATGCGCGGGGCGTTCTCCACCCTCGACGGGTAAGATCGCTCCTCACCCTCGCCCTCTTCCCGTCTGCGGGGAGAGGGGATATGCCGGGCCTTGCCTCTCCCCGTTCGCGGGGAGAGGCAACCTGCCGGGCTTTCAGTCTTCCGAATGACGCAGGTGCTGCGTGTTGCTTCGCCCCGCCAAAGCGGGGAAGGTGCCGGCAGGCGGGCACGGGTTCGACCCGCACGCCGCCCCAGACGAAAAAACAACCCACACAACAAAATGCCGCCCCTTCCGTCGTTGCGGAGGGTAGAGCCGGCAGTACCAGAGGGAGGGTCCAACCATGGCAACGCAGAACACCCGAGGCCTTGCCCGGATCATGATGGCGCCGTCCGTCGGCCTGCTGCTGATCTGGATGATCGTGCCGCTGGCGATGACGCTCTGGTTCTCGTTCCAGAACTACAACCTCCTGAACCCGGCCAATGTCAGCTTCGCTGGACTGTTCAACTATCAGTTCTTCTATTCCGATCCTGCTTTCTTCCAGTCGATCTTCAACACGCTGATCATCGTCGTCGGCGTCCTTGCGATCACGGTTATCGGGGGGATCGCGATCGCGCTGATGCTCGACCAGCCGGTCTGGGGGCAGGGGATCGTGCGCATCCTCGTCATTTCCCCGTTCTTCGTCATGCCGCCGGTCGCGGCGCTGGTCTGGAAGAACATGATCATGCACCCGCAATACGGGGTGTTCGCCGATATTTCCCGATTCTTCGGCCTTCAGCCGGTCGACTGGTTCGGCCAGTATCCGCTGTTCTCCATCATCATCATCGTGGCCTGGCAGTGGCTGCCCTTCGCGACGCTCATTCTCCTCACCGCCCTGCAGTCGCTCGACGGCGAGCAGAAGGAAGCGGCCGAGATGGACGGGGCGAATTTTGTCAACCGGTTCATCTACCTGACCGTCCCGCATCTCGCCCGCTCGATCACGGTGGTCATCCTGATCCAGACGATCTTCCTGCTGGGCGTCTATGCGGAAATCCTGGTCACCACCAATGGCGGCCCGGGCTACGCCTCGACCAACCTGCCGTTCCTGATCTACCGCACGGCCCTTCTCGGCTACGACGTCGGCGGTGCTTCCGCCGGGGGCATCATCGCCGTCATCCTCGCCAACATCGTCGCCTTCTTCCTGATGCGCGCCGTCGGCAAGAACCTCGACAAGTAGGGAGCACTCTCATGGCACGCGCCGTTTCGACCCGCAGGACCGTCTTCTTCACCGTGCTCGCCTGGATCGTGGCCCTGGTGATCTTCTTTCCGATCCTCTACACGATCATCACCTCGTTCAAATCCGAGACGGAAGCGATCCAGGGCTTCAACCTAATTCCCTCGGGCACGGTCGAGAGCTATGCCGCCGTGCAGGCGCAGAGCAACTACTTCAAGTTCTTCATGAATTCGGTCATCATTTCGGTCGGTTCGACGCTGCTGGCGCTGCTGATCTCGGTGCCGGCCGCCTGGGCGATGGCGTTTTCGCCAACGCCGCGCACCAAGGACGTCCTGATGTGGATGCTCTCCACCAAGATGATGCCGGCCGCCGCCGTCATGGTGCCGATCTACCTTCTGTTCCGCGATTTCGGCCTGCTCGACAGCCGCTTCGGCCTGACCATCATGCTGACCATGATCAACCTGCCGATCGTCGTCTGGATGCTCTACACCTACTTCCGGGAAATCCCGGGCGAAATCCTCGAAGCCGCCCGCATGGACGGAGCGTCGCTCTGGGGCGAGATCGCCTATGTGCTGACGCCGATGGCGGTGCCGGGCATTGCCTCCACCATGCTTCTCAACATCATCCTCGCCTGGAACGAAGCGTTCTGGACAATCCGACTCACCACCACCAACGCAGCACCTCTGACGGCCTTCATCGCCTCGTTCTCCAGCCCGCAAGGCTTGTTCTGGGCGAAGCTTTCGGCAGCGTCGACGCTCGCCATCGCGCCGATCCTGATCATGGGCTGGTTCAGCCAGAAGCAACTGGTGCGCGGCCTGACCTTCGGCGCCGTGAAGTAAGTTCGAAAAACACGATAACGACAAGACGAGCGGGAGCGCACACCATGGGCAATATACGTCTGAAGAACGTCTCGAAGAGTTTCGCGGCCACGACGGTCATTCCGGGCATCGATCTCGAAATCAAGGACGGCGAGTTCGTGGTCTTCGTCGGGCCGTCCGGCTGCGGCAAGTCCACGCTGCTCAGAATCATCGCGGGGCTCGAGGATGCGACCTCTGGGCACATCGAGATCGACGGACGCGACGTCACCAACGAGGCGCCTGCCAAGCGTGGCCTCGCCATGGTCTTCCAGTCCTATGCGCTCTATCCGCACATGACGGTGCGCAACAACATCGCCTTCCCGTTGAAGATGGCGAAGATGGACGAGGGCGCCGTCGAGAAGAAGGTGACGGAAGCCGCGCGCGTCCTGAACCTCACCAACTATCTCGATCGTCGGCCGGGGCAGCTTTCGGGTGGCCAGCGCCAGCGCGTCGCCATCGGTCGCGCCATCGTTCGCGAACCTTCGGCCTTCCTGTTCGACGAGCCGCTGTCCAACCTCGATGCGGCACTGCGCGGCACGATGCGGCTCGAAATCAGCGAGCTGCACAACCAGCTGAAGACCACGATGATCTACGTCACCCACGACCAAGTGGAGGCCATGACCATGGCCGACAAGATCGTGGTGCTGAACGCCGGCAACATCGAGCAGGTCGGCTCGCCGCTCGATCTCTACCACAAGCCGAACAACCTCTTCGTTGCCGGCTTCATCGGTTCGCCGCGCATGAATTTCGCGACCGGCGCCTTTGCGAGCGGCTACGGTGCCCACACGATCGGCGTGCGCCCCGAGCATCTGAAGCTCTCGCGCGAGAGCGGGACATGGACCGGCCGGGTCAGTGTCGCCGAACATCTTGGTGCCGACACGTTCCTGCATATTCTGGTCGACGGCATCGGCCAGGTGACGGCGCGCATCGCGGGCGACGTCCCCGTCCAGCACGGTGACACGGTCTATCTGACGCCCGACGAGGCGCGCATTCACAAGTTCAATGAGAAGGGCATGGCGATCCGATGAAACGTCTTGAAGGAAAAAGCGCGCTGATCACAGGTTCGGCCCGAGGGATCGGTCGCGCGTTCGCGGAAGCCTACATCGCCGAGGGCGCGACCGTGGCGATCGCCGACATCAACCTTGCGCGGGCGACGGAGACCGCGTCCGAGCTCGGACCCAAGGCCTATCCGGTCGAAATGGACGTGACGCAACAGGCATCGATCGACGCGGCGATTGCGACCGTCGTCGCGCATGCCGGCCGGCTCGACATCCTCGTCAACAATGCGGCCCTGTTCGACCTGGCGCCGATCGTCGAGATCACGCGCGAAAGCTATGACCGGCTGTTTGCCATCAATGTGTCCGGCACGCTGTTCACACTGCAGGCGGCTGCCAAGCAGATGATCGCGCAGGGGCACGGCGGCAAGATCATCAACATGGCAAGCCAGGCCGGTCGGCGGGGCGAAGCGCTGGTTGCGGTCTACTGCGCAACGAAGGCGGCCGTCATCAGCCTGACCCAGTCCGCAGGGCTCAACCTCATTCCACACGGCATCAACGTCAACGCGATCGCCCCCGGCGTCGTGGACGGCGAGCACTGGGACGGCGTGGACGCGATGTTTGCGAAATACGAGAACCGGCCGCTCGGCGAGAAGAAGAAGCTTGTCGGCGCGGAAGTGCCGTTCGGCCGCATGGGCACGGCACAGGACCTCACCGGCATGGCCGTCTTCCTCGCCTCGTCGCACAGCGACTACATCGTCTCCCAGACCTACAATGTCGACGGCGGAAACTGGATGAGCTGAGGCTGATGCCCGCTCGACCTCCAAGCCGCTTTCCGAAAGGGTAACATCATGACCACCAAGCTCTCGCTTGCAAACCTGGACGCCATCAAGGCGACAGCGACCATCCCCGCTTTCGAGCGCTCTGCGCTGACGGCCGGAATCGTTCACTTCGGGGTCGGCAATTTCCATCGCGCCCATCAGGCCGTCTACCTTGACGACCTGTTCAACACGGGCCGCGATCACGACTGGGCAATCGTCGGGGCCGGCGTGCTGCCGTCGGACGCCGCCATGCGCGAGAAGCTGGCCGGACAGGATTTCCTCACCACCGTGGTCGAGCAGGACAACAACCGGTCGGCCGCTCGCGTGACCGGCCCGATGATCGATTATCTCGCGCCGGGAAATCCGGCCGGGACCATCGCCCGTCTTGCCGATCCGGCGATCCGCATCGTCTCGCTGACGATCACCGAAGGGGGCTACTTCATTGATCCGGCTTCCGGCCACTTCAACCCGAAACATCCTGCGATCGTTGCCGATGCGGAAAATCCGGACGCGCCGAAGACCGTGTTCGGTCTCATCATCGCCGGTCTCAGGGCGCGTCGGGAGAAAGGGCTCGTTCCCTTCACGGTGATGTCCTGCGACAATATTCCGGGCAATGGCGAAGTCACCCATGCCGCGGTATCGGGCCTTGCCCGCCTGTCGGACGCGGCGCTTGCCGACTGGATCGACGCCAACGTGGCCTTTCCGAACGGCATGGTGGACCGGATCACGCCCGCGACCGGCCCACGCGAGATCGGTATTGCTGCCGACCAGTATGGCATCGACGATGCCTGGCCGGTGTTTTGCGAGGAATTCAAGCAGTGGGTGCTGGAGGACCATTTTCCGGCCGGCCGGCCCGCCCTCGAAACGGTTGGGGTCCAGTTCGTTCCCGACGTCGCACCCTATGAGTTGATGAAGATCCGCATCCTGAATGGCGGCCACGCCGCCATTGCCTATCCCGCGGCGCTGCTCGACATCCATTTCGTGCATGACGCCATGGAAGAGCCGATCATCCAGGCGTTTCTCGAGAAACTCGAGCACGACGAGATCATCCCGATCGTTCCCGCCGTGCCGGATACGGATCTCAAGGCCTACTACAAGCAGGTGGAGACGCGCCTTTTCAACCCGAAGATCGGCGACACCATTCCCCGTCTGGCGCAGGACGGGTCGAACCGCCAGCCGAAGTTCATCCTTCCCTCGACGGCAGATCGCTTGCGCCAAGGCCTCGACGTGGTCGGGCTGGCGCTGGTCTCGGCTCTCTGGTGCCGCTACTTTGCCGGGACGACCGACAGCGGTGCCAAGATCACCTTCAATGACGCCAGCGCCGACCGTCTGCACGCGGCGGCCGTCAAGGCGAAGGACGATCCGATGGCGTTTCTGGCGCTTTCCGACATTTTCGGAGACGTCGCGCAGTCTGACATCTTCCGCAAGCGTTTCGCACATGGCCTGAAGACGCTATGGGAACAGGGCACGCGCCAGACGCTGCAACTGTATCTCGACGGAAAATTGACGGAGTAAGATCATCATGGCCGCACCCGAACTTGTCATCTTCGATTGCGACGGCGTGCTGGTCGACAGCGAGCCCTTGTCGATCGACGTGCTGGTGCGGGTGCTGCGCACGGCCGGCGTCGAGATGGATGCCGAGGAGGCGACCGAACGGTTCCTCGGCAAGAGCCTGATGACGATGACGAAGATCCTGCATGACGATTTCGGGCTTCGGGTCGATGAGGCATTTCTCGAGGAGATGCGCCGCGACCTCTACCAACGCTTCGAAGCCGAGTTGCAGCCGATCGCCGGGATCTCCGGTGTGCTGGATGCGCTCGACGTGCGGCGCTGCGTCGCGTCGTCGAGCCAGATGGAGCGGATCCGCCTGTCCCTTACCATTACCGGGCTGATCGACCGGCTGGAGCCGCATATCTTCAGCGCGACGATGGTGACGAATGGAAAGCCGGCACCGGATCTCTTCCTGCATGCGGCGGAGGCGATGGATGTCGCGCCCGAAAACTGCATCGTCATCGAGGACAGCCCCGCCGGTATCGTCGCGGCAAAGGCGGCCGGCATGCGCGTCTTCGCCTTTACCGGCGCATCGCACGCCCGTACCGAGCGACACCTCGGCGCCATTCGCGAGCTCGCGCCGAATGCCATGTTTGACGACATGCGCGAACTCCTCCATCTTGTGGCGCAAGAACAAAAACGGGATGGATACCCAGGCTGACGGATCGGATCGCTTCACGTTCGGAGCCTTTGAGACCGGCGCGCGCATGGCGGGCGCCGGAACACGGTCCGACGCCTGCTGCACCGCTTCGGACGCGTGACATGACGGACGCGGCATGGGCGACCTGATCGTCGCGGTCGATATCGGGACCGGCAGCGCGCGCGCCGGGATCTTCGATGCTGCCGGCTCGCTGCTCGCGCGTGCGGATTACCCGATTCTCATGAACCGGCCGGAAGAAAACCATGCCGAACATGACTCCGAAAACATCTGGTCGGCCGTCTGCATCGCGGTGAAGACGGCGCGCGCCAAGGCGGGGGTTCCCGCCGAGGCGATCGCTGCCATCGGTTTCGATGCGACATGCTCACTCGTCGTGCGGGATCAGGATGGTGCACCGCTGTCCGTCAATCGCAAGGGCGATCCGCGCTGGGACACGATCGTCTGGCTCGACCATCGCGCCCTGGCGCAGGCGGATGCCTGTACCGCGACGCGGCATCCCGTTCTTGTGCATTCCGGCCGCGTCATGTCGCCGGAAATGCAGATGCCCAAGCTCCTCTGGTTGAAGCAGACCCTGCCGGAGCAATGGGAGCGGATCGGCTACCTCTTCGACCTTGCCGATTTCATGTCGTGGCGGGCGACGGGCAGCACGGTTCGGTCGCGCTGCACGCTGAGCGCAAAATGGAACTATCTGGGCCATGCGGACGGCTGGCAGCGGGATTTTCTCGAAGCGATCGGGCTGGGTGACCTTCTGGAGCGCGGCCGTCTCGACGGCACGCCCGCGCACGTCGGCTCCGCACTCGGCCTGTTGACCGCCGAGGCTGCTGCAGACCTTGGCCTGCACGAGGCCTGCCAGGTGGCGACGGGGGTGATCGATGCCTATGCCGGCGCTATCGGCGTTCTCGGCCGGTTTGCCGGGCAGCCCGACGTCCTCGAGCGTCAACTGGCGCTGATTGCGGGAACGTCGAGCTGCATCGTGGCCTTCTCACGCGAGATGCGGCCCGGATTTGGCATGTGGGGCCCCTATTTTGAAGCGGCCTTTCCGGAACAATGGCTGATCGAGGGCGGGCAGTCAGCGACAGGCGCTCTGCTCGATCACGTGGTGCGCAGTCACAGCGCCGGCGGAGAGCCGGACATGGAAACCCATGCCCGGATCGTCCTGCGCATTCAGGAACTGCGGGCGGCCGCAGGCAAGGACTTCGCCGCGCGGCTGCATGTTCTGCCCGACTTTCACGGCAACCGTTCGCCCTTTGCCGATCCGCATGCGCGCGGGGTGGTCTCGGGCCTGACGCTCGACAGCTCGTTCGATGCGCTTTGCCGGCTCTACTGGCGCACCTGCGTTGCGATCGCGCTCGGCGTTCGGCATATCCTCGCGATGATGAAGGAAGCCGGATATCACGTGGATACGCTCCATGTGACAGGGGGCCATGTCCGCAATCCCTTGCTCATGGATCTCTACAGCGACGCCACAGGATGCCGCGTCGTTGTTCCGGAGACGACGGATGCCGTGCTTCTGGGAACCGCCATGATCGCGTCCGTAGCAGGGGGCCTTCACGGTGATCTCGCCGCCGCCGGAGCGGCCATGAGTCCTGGCGGCTTCGAACGTCAACCGGACCCGGATATGATGGCCGTCTACGACCGCGACTACGAGAAATTCCTGAGCCTGTACCGCCACCGCGCCGAGCTCGAGGCGGACTGATACCCTTCAAGGCGCGCTTGCTCCACTGCGTTTTCGCGATCCGGAAAAAAAATCGAAAAAAGATGCGAGGGGCGGAACCAAACCCCGGACTGCGTGTTTATCGGGTGTCCGGACCATGGTTCTCATCGCCCCCAATGAGAACCACCCAAGAATATCCGGCTTCCAACTCACATGCCCCCTCGGTGAGTTGTCGAATACAGCCAGTGCCTCCCCCCGGCACTGGCTGTTTCTTTTTCAGAACCTCATCATTGCGATACGCACACCAACACGACCGGACGGTGTCGTGTTGGCATGACGGCCGGACGGCGTTTTGATGCTCATTGGTTGAGGATGTCAGATCTCTCCGTCAACCCTCGATGGGCGCGAGAATCTCGTATTCGTGGGCCGGGATGGTCAGGTGATATTCGATGCGGTCGGCCCGGGTGATGTACACGGCTTTCCCCGCGATCGCGATCGGCACGACGCGCTCCAGCACGGTCCGGGCAAAACTGGGCTCGTCATGGTCATGCGCGTCGTCTGCGTCGGGCAGATGTTCGATCCAGGCGAGCTCCAGCGCCGGCTTGTCGTCGAAGACGGTTTCGAAACAATCGAGCGTCAACGAATTCATGCCGGCGGCGATGGCCCCGTGGGACGCCGAGTTGACGATCAGTTCGTGCAGCGCGAGACCGATATGGAGCGCGGCATTCGGCGACAGGTGCGCATCGATACCGGTCGCCACGATCGGCATCCGGGGTTCCGACCAGTAGGCAGCAAACTGCTTTGCGGCGAGCGCAAAGAGGAAGGCGCCCCGCCAGCTGGAATCCGTCACGAGATCCTGGGAATAGGCCAGCGACTGGATCCGCCCCCGGAACTTCACCAGGAAACTGTCGAGCGACAGCGCCTGACGCGCCGTCTGCGTGGCGATACCCTGGATGATGGCAAGCAGGTTCTTCGAGCGGTGGCTCAGCTCGCGCAGGAGCGTCTTCAGCACGCGCTCCCGATGCCGGGTCTCGGAGATATCGGTGATGACGGACAGGATGCCGTCGGTGTCCTGTGCCGTGAACCGTTCAAGGTCGATGCGAAAGGTCATAAGGCCGGCCGAGGAAGGGAGCTCGACCTCCATGCAGTCGGCTTCCGCGGTTTCGAAGACCGCCTTTTTCAACGCAAGCAGCCGCTTGCCGTCGTCCTCGCCGAGGACATCCCGGTCGCCGTTTTCCTGGAGAAGACCGCTCAGCCTGTCGGGCAGATTCCCGGACAGCAGAACATCGAGAGAGCCTGACTGGAAAATGTACCCGGCGCCGGTTTTCCTGACGACGCGGTCCAGCAGTCCGATACTCTCTCCAGCGTTGACGGCTCTGGTCATGCCGCCTGGAGATGTTGAACTGCTTGCGCTGGTCACGCGGGGATGCCTCTTCATTCACTACAATACGGGGCGGCTGACGCGTTAACGAGACAAGGCCGGGTCCGTTCCATCATCCGTGACGATGATGCGAAGATGGCCGATCCATCGTTATCCGATGAGAGAAGCCGCGCCCGGAAGAGCGCGGCTCGAAGAGTTCATGCGAGGGAGTGGCAGGATCGGATCAGGCCGCAGCCTTGGTCGATTCGTTGAAGAACAGCGCCTGGCTGATCAGCGCCTTGACCATGTCCGGATTGAAGGGCTTCGTCACGAGGAAGGTCGGCTCGGGACGCTCGCCGGTCAGCAGACGTTCCGGGAAAGCCGTGATGAAGATGACCGGTACGGCCGATGTGCGCAGGATTTCGTTTACGGCGTCGATGCCCGAGCTGCCGTCGGCAAGCTGGATGTCGGCAAGAACCATGCTCGGCTGTGTCGCGTTGAAGAGAGCCACGGCCTCGTCACGCGTGCGGGCGATGCCCGTCACCCGATGACCGAGGCTTTCGACCATCTGCTCGATGTCGATCGCGATCAGCGGCTCATCCTCGATGATCATGATATCGGTGGCGACCTGACGCGAAATTTCTTCGGATGCACGCTCGATCAACTGTGCCATGCCGCTTTCCGACGTTCCCAGAACCTCGGCCGCTTCACTGGTACGGAAACCCTCGACGGACACGAGAAGGAAGGCCTGGCGGGCAAGCGGAGAGACCGATGCCAGATTGATGGAGGCCCGCTTCTCCCAGGCGAAGGGAGAGACCGGCTCGGGAATAAGGACGGAGGACGACCCGAACAGCTTCGTGTAGAGCTGGAAGAGGGCGACACGATCGCTGCTCGCTTCGGGGAAGATCGACATATCCGAGATCAGCGCCTCCAGAACGGCGGCGACATAGGCATCGCCCGATGTCTGGGACCCGGTCAATGCGCGGGAATACCGGCGCAGGTAGGGCAGGAACGGAGCGATCCGGGTAGACAGTGACATACAAAAACTCCCTCAATCCGGCCGAGGTTATGGCCATGACAGTTATGGGAACGTTGATCCAAAAAAAAGGTTCCGTCGCGGGAACAAATTTTTGTGCCGCGCATTTAGGCTCCGATCACCACGCGAGGTATTTCGTTTTCATGACCGACAAAACTGGGGCAAGTTCTGGAGCCGGCGAGCCGGTCCGGGCCGATCATCCACATGCGCAGATCGCTACGAAGCTGCGCGCTCTCTATGTCTCCGTCCAGGAGGAAGCCATTCCCGATCGTTTCCTCGATCTTCTCGAACAGCTGGACGCCGTCGAGCGTCGCCACGTTCCGGACGTTGCGAAATGAGCACCAAAATGACGGCCGAAGAACCCAGTTTCAAGCGCGAGATGCTGGCGGCCCTGCCGAGCCTGCGCGCTTTCGCAATGTCGCTGATCGGTCGCCACGACCGGGCGGACGATCTGGTGCAGGACACCATCATGAAGGCCTGGGCGAAGCAGGATCACTTCGAGATGGGCACCAACATGAAGGCGTGGCTTTTCACGATCCTGCGCAACGAGCTGTACAGCCAGATGCGCAAGCGCGGCCGCGAGGTGCAGGACAGTGACGGCTTCTTCACGGAATCGCTCGCCCAGCATCCCTCGCAATACGGGTCGCTCGATCTGCAGGATTTCAAGCGCGCGCTGAACATGTTGCCGCCGGACCAGCGGGAAGCGATCATTCTCGTCGGCGCCTCGGGTTTTTCCTACGAGGAAGCGGCGGAAATCTGCGGCTGCGCGCTCGGCACCATCAAGAGCCGGGTTAACCGCGCCCGGCAGCGGCTGTCCGATATTCTGCAGGTGACGGGCGAGAACGAATACGGCCCCGATGCGACCTCGGCGCCGCTGACATCGCGCGCCTTCGTCTCCTGACGCAGGGGCATTGTGATTGCACAATCGGCGCAAAAGGACATGCGCCGATTGTTGACCCTGTGCCTTTCGCCATTGCCGTCATGCGCAGGATCATGCAGATTCCGGTCGAAACGATTCATCCCTTGGGCCGCTCATCCGATCCGGGCGATGCCGCAGGCGAGTGCTGATGACTGACACCAGACCGGATTTGCTGCCAGATGTCCCCGCGGTCATCATGGACAAACAGAGGCTCGCCGCCTTGCGGTCGCTTGAGCCCGGCCGCCCCGGAATGTCTGCGGAATTCCAGGAGATCGTCGAGGTTGCGGCCGGCATCTTCGAGGCGCCGGTGGCGCTGCTGACCCTGATCGACGACCGGCGCGAATGGGTGGTGGCGCGTGTCGGCACCGATCTTTCCGACGTCGATGCCTTTACCTGTTTCGGTGCGCATGCGGTGGCCACGCAGCCTCTGGCACCCTTCGTCGTGCGCGATGCCGCAAAGGATCCCCGTTTTGCCGCCCAGCCCTGCGTTGTGGACGGCATCCGCTTCTATGCGGGAGCGCCCTTGCTGGTCGACGGTCATGCGGTGGGCATGGTCTGCGTCATCGACCGCGTGGCGCGCCTCGACGTGCCGGAGGCGCTGACGCGGCAATTGCAGCGGCTCGCCCGCATCGCTTCGCGCCTGATGAGCTTCAAGGAGGATGCGCGCGTCCGGGCCGCGCGGGCCGAAGTGCTCTCGCGGGACGAGAAGCGTCATGCCCAAGCGCTCGAGGCTGCCAATGTCGGCAGTTGGCTCTGGGATGCGGAGACCGGGCAGGTGACCTGCAACGCCGCGATGTCGCGCATGTTCGGCGTGACCGCGACCACCATGAGTCCACGCGACATCATCAGCTTCATTCACCCGGAAGATCGTCCCGGCATGCTGGACAGCCTGCGGGCCGCAATGACGGAAGATGCGGAATATGCAAGCACGTTCCGGGTCGAGACCACGGGGCGATGGGTGCTCGGGCGGGGGCGGGTGCACGAGCGGGATGCTTCGGGGAAACCCAGAAGCTTCCTCGGCGTCAATATCGACGTAACCGCCGAGCAATCCACCACGCAACGCACGCGCCTCTTGCTGCGCGAACTGAACCACCGGGTCAAGAACACGCTCGCCATGCTGCAGTCCCTAGCCCGGCAGACCCTGCGACAGACCAGTGATCCGCAGGAGTTCATGACGGCCTTTGCCGGACGTCTTCAGGCGATCTCGGAAGCCCATGGCCTTCTCTCGGACCATGAATGGGGCGAGATCCGGCTGTCGGCTCTGCTGAAGAAGCAGCTCTCGCCGCATGTGCGCGATTACGAGGCACAGATCGAAATTCACAAGGACGAGATCCTGCTCGGACCCGACCAAGCTGTCGGGCTCGGCCTCGTTCTCCACGAGCTGGCAACCAACGCCTACAAATACGGAGCGCTCTCCGTGCCCCGAGGGCGCATCGTCATCACGGCGCGAGGGCATCAGGAGGAGATCGGGCGCGTCCTCAATCTGACCTGGACGGAGGTCGGCGGACCGCCGGTGAAGGAGCCGGGCCGGCGCGGCTTCGGTTCGATCCTGATCGAGCGGAGCCTCGACAAGGTGATGGGCAGCTCCGTGAAGGTGGAATATCTCGCAGCCGGTGTCACGGCGCTTGTGCGGTTGCCGCTCTAACGCATGTCGCCCGAACGTGTGCAGCGGTTTCGGGAAACGACATGCATCAAGACAAGACCTTAACGCGCGTTGCGTGAGTGCTTTTTCACGCAACGCGCTTTCGGTTTTTCAGCTGCGGACACGAAAAAAGGCCCCGAAAGGCCTTTTGGAACGCGACGTGTTGCGGTCTCGTGCTCAGTCGTCGCTGCGGCCGCGCGTGACACCGAGAAGAGCGCCGACCGCCATCGCGACGCCGGCAGCCACAAGCGGCTTGCGGCGAAAGACGGTCAGGGCCGTCGTCATGGCGACATTGGTCTTCAACTGCGACTGGCGGCGACGTTCCGCAGCGCGGCGCTTCTCGGCAGACGCCATGGCCGACATGATGATGAAGAGAACGACCGCGATGGCGATGAAGACGCCGCCCATGATGAGGGTCGCCGGGATCATGCCATAGGCATTCGACAGCGCAATGGTGCCCGCGACGAGCAGGAAAACATAGGCGGTCAGGAAAAAGACGCCCGCGATCGACATAAAGATCGCGTTGCGTTTTGTCCGTGCGACAATCGTTGAAATGTCGCTGAGTACAACGCCTGACAGTAAGGCCGCCAAAGTCCCCATGCAAATTCTCCCTCAAATCCTCGAAAAAAGCCGCCCCTTTCCTCAGGGACGGCATTCAAACCCGCAAGGGTGGCTTAACGGCGCGACAGCGCGATGAAGGCGATACCGAGCGCTGCAATGGCGCCGACGGTCGCGAGAGGGTGTTCGCGCACGGTGTGACGAACCTGGCGCTCCGTCGACGCATAGCGATGACGAAGATCCGACAGGAGCTGTTCCGCACCGTCCACCATGTCGGCGAGGCCGGTTTCGGCCTGGCCGCGCACATCGCTTGCGCGCGACGACAGGAGGTTGCCGGCCTTGCTGCCGCGCTTGGAAACGAGGTTTGCAAGCGACGCGATGTCGTTGCGCAGATCGCTCAGCTGATCTTCGATGGCGCTACCCATCAGATGATGACGCTTGCGGCTGGACGAGCTGGAAAACAGACCGAGTGACATGCTTTACTCCTTGATGCCGCGGGTTCACGACGTTGGCCCAGACGGGTTGGCTGGAACAGGTGGCCGGGACACTCCGACCGTGTGCAGCGCAAACGCGGATGGCATCGATTTGTTCCCGGTGCAGGCGCCAGCGGCCCGCTGCAGCATGGGAACGCGGCGCGGGAGAGCGGCTAGGACATGGTCGTTTGCGGCAGGACAAACGGCATGCCGGATGGCGGCACGGCGCTGACCCGCATCGCGCAGCCGAAGACGGTTTCCATCATCTCGTCCGTCATGACCGCCCGCGGCGCGCCCGCCGCCACGACGCGCCCCTCTTTCATCATCACCACGTGATCGGCGAACATGGCCGTCAGGTTGAGATCGTGCATGACGGCGACGACACCGCCGCCGCGCCGGCAATAATCGGCAGCCAGGCGCATGACGGTCAGCTGGTGGCGGATGTCGAGGCTCGAGACAGGCTCGTCGAGGAGAAGGAAGGCCGGGCATCCATCGCGCACCGGCTCCCAGATCTGGCTCAGCGCGCGGGCGAGCTGGACGCGCTGCTGCTCGCCGCCCGAAAGCTCCTGGTAGAGCCGCCCGGCAAATCCGCCGAGGTCGACCGCCTCCAGCGCTTCCTCGGCAATGCGGTCTGCAGAGCCGTGCCCGGCCCGCGCCGCCGTCCCGCGGGACGAGGATGCGCCGACGGTGAGGCCCATGCGGACGATCTCGCGCACCGTGAAGGGGAAGGCGATGACGCTCGCCTGCGGGAGAACCGCGCGCCGGGTGGCCAGCTGCCAGGGTTGCAGGCTGCCGATGTCGTCGCCGCCGATCAGCACCCGGCCATCGCAGGCAAGCTCGCCGGCGATCGCCTTCAGCGTCGTCGTCTTGCCGGAGCCATTGGGTCCGACGATGGCGGTCATCTCGCCCGCTTGGGCCGTGAGGCTGACGTTATGGAGAACCGTCTTGCTGCCCATCCGGACGGTCACGTCGAGTGCTTCGATCATCGCGTTCACAAGCCCATCTGCGCGCGACCACGCAGGAGGATCCACAGGAAAAAGGGTGCGCCGGCGAAGGCGGTGATGATGCCGATCGGCAGTTCCGCCGGCGGCACGACGGTGCGGGCCACCATGTCGGCGACGATGAGCAGGGTGCCGCCAAGAAGGGCGGAGGCCGGCAGGAGATAGCGATTGTCCGGGCCGATGAGAAGGCGAAGAACATGTGGCACGACGATGCCGACGAAGCCGATACCGCCGCTGACGGCAACGGCCGCACCCGTCGAGGCGGCGACAGTGACGACGGCGACCGTTTTCAGGCGTTGCACCGGAACCCCCATGTGAAAGGCCGCGGCTTCGCCCAGTGTCAGCGCGTTGAGGCCGCGGGCGAGAAACGGAACGACGGCCAGCGACGCGAGGATGATGGGCGCGGCGGCTGCGATCTTCGTCCAGCTGGCGCCGGCGAGCGAGCCGAGCCCCCAGAAGGTCAGGTCGCGCAACTGTTTGTCGTCGGCAAGGAAGATGAGCACGCCCGTCACCGCGCCCGCGAGAGCGGCGAGGGCCACGCCGGCAAGCAGCATGGTGGCGACCGACGTCTGTCCGCCGCGGGTGGCGATCCGGTAAAGCAGGAAGGTCGTGACCAGCGCGCCGAAAAAGGCGGCGACCGGCAGGGCGTAGATCCCGACCAGCGTGAACAGTCCGGAGAACACGGAGGTGCCGAGAACGATCGTCACGACCGCACCGAGGCCCGCGCCGGCGGAGACGCCGACAAGGCCGGGATCGGCCAGCGGGTTGCGGAACAGGCCCTGCATCACGGCGCCGGAGACGGCGAGCGCCGCGCCGACCAGAAGGCCGAGCACGGCCCGGGGCAGGCGGATGTCGAGGATGATGATGCGATCGCGCAGGCTGAGCGCGGCGTCCGTGGTCTCCGTGCCCGTGAGCCAGCGCAGGAGATTGCCGACAGAGGCATCGGCAGCACCGGTCATGACCGACGCGCCGAAGGCGAAAAGGGTCACCGCCGCGAGAAACAGGATCAGCAGGCGCGCCAGGCCGGAGCGATCGCCGGCCTCCCGGTCTGCCCGGATCGCGGTGAGGGGAGAGGGGCTGCGCCGTCGCGGTGACGCAGAGGGCATGGGATGCCGGGTATCGCCTGCCGCCGTGTTACCGGGCTGCATGCGCGTCTCCGTAGATGGCGTCGTTCAGGTCCCGCACCGCACTTGCCGTGCGCGGGCCGAAGCCGAGGAGATGCAGGCCGTCCATGCGGATGACGCTTCCGGTTTCGGCTGCGGGCGTGAGGGCAAGGGCAGGGTGCCTGAAAAGTTCTTCGTCCGAGGCGCCATGCGAGCCGCCCCGCGTCATCATCAGCACCACATCCGGCTTCGCCGCGATCACCGCCTCGTCGGTGACAGGCTTGTATCCCTGAAACGTCGCCGTGGCATTGATGGCGCCGGACATCCGCACGATGGCATCTGCCGCCGTGCCCTTACCCGCTGCCATGATCTTTCCGCCCTGCATGCTGAGGATGAAGAGCACGCGCTTTTGCTCCGTTTCCGGTCGGGTTTCGGCATCGGCCAAAGCGGCATCGAGATCCGCCCTGACCCGCGCGGCCAGCGCGCCGGCCTTCTCATCGACCCCGAGCAGCGCGCCGACGCGGATGATCTTTTCGACGATGCCGGCACCGTCATAGCGTTCCGGTACGGTTTCCATCGGGATCGCCGCATTCTTGAGCAGGGTGAGCGTTTCCGGCGGACCGCTGCCCTCGACGGCAAGGATGGCGGTCGGGTTGGTGGCCATGATGCCCTCCGGCGAAAGCTGGCGCATATAGCCGACATCCGGAACCTTGAGAGCTGCCGCTGGGTAGAGGCTGGTGGAATCACGTCCGACCAACCGTCCCTCCTCGCCGAGCGCGTAGATGATCTCCGTCACGTCGCCGCCGACGGACACGAGACGGGACGTGTCGATCGAACCGGCGTCCTGCCCGAAGGCCGCTCCGCCGATCGTGAGCGATGCGGCGAGAACCAGACGGAAAAGAATGGCGCTTCGGCCGCGTTCGGATCGCAAGGTCATCGATCGGCTCCTCAGGCAGCAACGGTCAGATCGAGACGCGGCAGGGCTTCCATGATCGCGCGCCAGTCCTCGCGCTCGGCGACGCCTTCCTTGCGCTTGCCGAAGAACTGGATGACCATCTCGCCACGCGCGTCCAGCGCTTCGAGCGACGTCACATGCCCATCGGCCGTCGGCTTCCGGACGGCCCAGATCTCGGCCAGTTGATCGGTGCGCAGATGCAAATGGAAGGTCGGATCCATGACGTTGAGCCAGGGACCCATGGTCCCGATCGCCTCGACCGGGCCGGAATGGATCTGGATGATGCCCTGGTTGCCGACGAAGCACATCAGGGGCAGGGCAATGGCTGCCGAGCGCCGCATCATCGCCTCGACGGCGCTGGCGTCGAGGCGCCAGGCGTAGTCGTCGCCGATTGCGTGCAGGGCGGCGCGTCGTTCGATCTTCAGTTTCCGCAGGAGGCCATGGAACTGGTGCGTGTCGGTCATCCGGCTCCATCCGTCGCGAAGGCCGTCGGTATCGACCGCATGGTCCTCCACGGCGGCGACGGCCGCGGGCGCTTCGGCCGTGAAGACCTGCGACTGATCCTCGTGTGCGAAGTCCCGGACGAGACGGCGATAGGCATCGAGATCGGAGGCAGGGCGCAGGTGAACCTTGTGGACGGCCATGCCCTGCCGGTCGAAATACTGCAGGCTGCGGCGGATATCGTCGCCATCCGTCTTCGTGACGGCGAATGCATGCGCCCAAGCGCCGGGAAACACGCGCAGGTCGATGTCCTCACCGAGCACGATGGAGGCCGCCCGCGCGGTCTTCGGCGTTTCGAACACCCCGATCTTTTCGTGGACCGCGCTCTCATTGCGCGTCAGCGCCATGACCTCCCCGAGCTGCGGGGCAAACTCCAGGAGCCGGTTGGCGTCCGGGTCGATCCGGACGACGGTCAGCCCGCATTCGGCCGCCACGAGTGCCGCTTCGGAAATGCCGAGCTGCGCGGCAATGTCGCGCTCGCGCATCTTCGGGTGCTCGGCCCTGTAGGTGCGAATCTCTGCGGGAGAAGGGGAGGTCGGTTCGGTCATGTTTGGCTGCCTGGTTCTAGGGCTGGTTCTGGGGCGGGTTCTGGAGCGGGTGCTGGGCTGGTTCGCGGCGGATTCGGTCAGACGAGGACCCGGTGTCCAAGGATCGTTCGTCGGCCTTCTATCTTGACTTTATAACTCATCTTTTAATATGGACGCAATATGCCGGCATGCTTCCGTCGCGGAGGCCACGCTGGCCAGACCATCGTTCCGGAGTCCTGCATCATGATCCGTCGCCCGCTTGCGCACGTCGCCGCCCTTGCCCCTCTCGCGTTGTCGGCTCTCCTGCTGACGACGCCAGCCTTTCCGGCGGCAGCGCAGAACCCCCAGGCAGCGGTCGCCGCGCCCGCTGCCGGATTGTCGGTGGAACTCAATGATGTCGCGGCCTCCGAGCGCGGCTGCAAACTCACCTTCGTGGCGGGCAATGATCTGGCTCAGCCTCTGTCCAAGGTGTCGTTCGAATTCGTGCTGTTCGACCAGAAGGGGCGTGTCGAGCGGATGGCGGTTCTCGATTTTCGCGATCTTCCGGCAGGAAAGACGAAGGTCCGGCAATTCGATCTCGCGGGGACGAAATGCGATGCGCTGGACAGCCTCCTGATCAACGATGCGCCCGTCTGCGCAGGCGAAGGCATCGACAAGGGCGCCTGCATGCAGGGCCTCCGGACAGGCTCGAAGTCACCCGTGGGACTGAAGGGCTGAGCGGATACGGCAGACAGGCCTGAAAGGACAGGAACGTAGGATGAAGAAAGCCGTGAAATGGGCCCTGGCTCTTTCCCTCTCGGTCGCAGCCCATGCCGGTGCCGCGATCGCCTTCCTGCCGGATGCCGCGCCGCCGCCGCTCGCCGCCACGCAGGGCGGGGCGGAGATGGAGATCGCGCTTCTTGGAAATGCGTTCGAAGACACCGTCGAGTCGGGCGTCATCACCGATACGATCACGCCGGTGGAAACACCGCCGGAGGACGTCGCACCGCTTCAGCCCGAGACGGCGGAGCCCATGACGGAGCCCATGACGGAGGTGAGGACGGAGGCGGTGGCGCCGACGACGCCTGCGGAAACGGTGTCCGAACCGGTGCCGGAGACCCTGCCGTCAGACGCCGATGTTCTTTTACCCGCAGACTCCCTGCCGCCGGTCACGACCGCGGAACCCGACGTGGTGGCCGCGCTGCCGCCGGTAGCGACCGTCGTTCCCCAGACGCGGCCCGAGACTCCGCCCGAGGCAGCCAAGACGCCGTCGGCTCGCAAGGCGACGCCCGAAAAGGAAAAGAAGGCGGACCTCGAAACGCCGAAGAAAAAGCCGCAGCCGATCAAGGCGGGCAAGGACGGCCAGGCAGAGACCCGCAGCACCAAGGGTCGGGCCGACGGCTCGGAGGTTGCGTCCGCGGCCAGTTCGGGCAAGGGCGCGCAAGCGCGTGCGGCGGGGAACGCATCGTTCTCGAACTTCGAAGGCAAGGTCCGCAGCGCCCTCCAGCGGGCCGTCCGGTATCCTTCGCGTGCCGAGAGCAAGGGTGTGAAAGGCGTGGTCCAGGTGCAGTTCCTCGTGGCCGCCAATGGCAGCGTAAGCGGTCCGAAGGTCACCCGAAGCAGCGGTTCGCCGGTGTTGGACAAGGCAGCCCTGGATGCAGCCCGGCGGATGCGGTCTCCGAAAATCCCGGAAGAGTCCGGGCGCTCCTCATGGCTCTTCACCATTCCCATCACCTTTACCCGGTGAGTGCGCGACCCCGTTCGCCACGGGTTCCCACCACCGTTTAAAATATGACAAAATTGATCATGTTTTATCTTTACTCGGTTTATCAAGTTTATTAGGGTCCGGGCAGAAGGAGCCGCGCACGACGTGCCGGCAGAGGAAACCCGGAGATTCCCCATGGGCGACAAGCGTCAGCAACAGCGGACCAAGCAGAAGCGTGGCGCCGGACCAACGCCTGCCGCGCCCGCGGGACCGGAGGCACGCGGGGAGGCGCAGGCGCTGGACGTCCGCAGTTTTCTTTATGTCGGCGGACGGGATTGTCAGGTGGCCCACCTTCGCCAGATCGCCAGCAATTTCGGGGCGGAACTGATCCATCATGATGGCGGCCTGCGCGAGGCGGTTTCTCGGATCGACAACGTGCTGCCCTCCGTCGACTGCGTTTTCTGCCCGATCGATTGCATCAGCCACGATGCCTGCCTGCGCGTGAAGACCGGGTGCAAGAAGTTCGGCAAGGCCTTCGTGCCCTTGCGCAACGGCAGCAAGTCCAGCCTCGAACGTGCCCTGCACGATCTGAAGGCCGCGCGGTCGCAGACAAACTGAAGCAGCGGCCGATGCCAAACCCGATGCGTTTTTCACCTCTGGGGCTTCACCCGACGGCGTCGCTCGATACGTTGCGGAGCCTGTGCGCAGCACCGGGGCCGGATGCGAAGGTCGTGCCGCTTCTGCCGCGGCGGGCGCGTTCCTGCCACGCGGGACTTGCGTGCGGCGAGCGCGCCGTTATCTCTCTCGTTCCGCAAAGGGACCAAGGGATTGCCCCGAAGCGCCGATCGAAGGAGATGTGAAGCGATGTATGTTGCCATGAACCGGTTCCGGATTGCACTCGGCCATGAAGAGGCTTTCGAGGCGATCTGGAAGAACAGAGACTCGAGTCTCGCCGAGAATCCGGGCTTCAAGACGTTTCAGCTGTTGCGCGGCCAGACCCATACGGACGAAGGTTATACCCTGTTCGTCTCGTCCTCGAGCTGGAACAGCCACGAGGATTTCGTCGCCTGGACCAGATCCGAGAATTTTCGCGCAGCCCATCGCAATGCCGGCGACAATCGCGCGCTGTATCTCGGTCCGCCGGTCTTTGAAGGCTTTGCTGTTGTAGGCGGCGCTTGAAGTCGCTGCCTGGTTGATTCCGCAAATGTCGCCAAGGGACTGACACATCAGGAGATTGTCGTCGGTTGGCAAAGCCCTTGGGGTCAGGACTTTTTCGGCAGGAGCGCGCCGACGACGAGCAAGGCCCATCCGGCCATCATGATCACACCGCCGAGAGGCGCCGACATGGGGAAGAGCCCGTGGTCGGTGATATGGCGCAGCGCGAGATCGCCTGCAAAGATCGCGGTGCCCACGGCCATGCTCGTCCCGGCCGCCGCCCCGAGCCGGATGTGACGGGCGGAACCCGACAGCGCGAGAAGTGCTGGGGCATGGGCAAGACACATGGCCGAGGCCCCGCCGAGGAGCCGGGGATCGCCGCCATGCGAGGCCGCAGCCGCCAGGGCGACGCCGCAAAGGCCGAGAAGGCCCGAGGCGGCCAGAAACAGGGATTGCGTGCGATCGGCCATGGCTAACCTTCCTGGTTCTGCATGTGATGGGCGAGCCGCGTCACGGGCTCCAGGATGATCCGGCGAAGCTCCGGGTGAACGACCGTTTCGTCCAGCGCCGTGTTGAAACAGAAGAGCCAGCCTTCGACCTCCTCTGCACCGATGGACGCGCCGAAATGGCGGCGGCGCAGCATCGGGTGGCCATGCTTGTCGGTGTAGAGCGGAGGCCCTCCGAGCCATCCCGTCAGATAGTCATAGAGCTTTGCCTCGCTGCCGGCGAGCGACGGCGGATGGACCGCCCGGCAGGCGGCGGCTTCGGGCGCACTGTCCATGATCTCGTAGAAACGGCGCGTCAGCATCCGGACGGTGGCATCGCCGCCGATCGCGTCGTAGAGGGTGGTGCTGCGGGCGTCGTCCATGGCGGATACTCTGGCGGGTTGGCAGGGGAGGCACATCTTCACGGCTCCGGTGAAGCTCTTAAACCCGATTGGCAGGCAAGAGAAGATTCCTTAGCGGATTCAATTGCTCGCCGGCGTCAACGCAGACGGTGAATCAGGCTCGCCTGCGCCGTGGCGGCGTCGTCGCGATCGGCCCTTGACCCGGGCTCCGGCCGGACCGAAGATCGTTTCTTCCCGATGCGCGGAGGCTGCCGTGAACCCCTTGATGCTGTACGCCCTGCTGGTGGTTGCCATCGTCTTCGAAGTGCTCGGCACCTCGGCCATGCAGGCGGCCCAGCACTTCTCCAAGCTTGGGCCGACGCTGGTCATGATCGGCTGCTATGCCGTTGCGTTCTTCTGTCTGTCCTACACGCTGCGCGCCATTCCGGTCGGCATCGCCTATGCGATCTGGAGCGGTCTCGGGATCGTCCTCATTTCCCTCGTCGGCGTCGTTGCCTTCGGGCAGAGACTGGACCTGCCGGCCGTGCTCGGGCTTGGACGGATCATCTCGGGCGTCATCGTCATCAACGTTTTTTCCAAATCGGTCGTTCACTGAACGAAGCATCGGCAAGGTTCGCCCGCGGTACGCCCGCCTGTCTTGCCCTTGGCCGATTTCCGGTTTATCGCTGGTCCTGCAAGCGCTTTGGATCGCTGCCAATCGGCGTTCGCGGAACCTTTTCAGCCGTCGGGCCTTGCTGGCTTCGGGGTCGTTTCAGAATTTTTCCAGGAGATCATCATGTCCATCCGTGCCGTCGTCTGGGGCGAGAATATCCATGAGCAAACGAATGCGATCGTCGGCAGCGTCTACCCGAACGGGATGCACACGGCCATCGCCGCCGCCCTCAACGAGCATCCGAACATCGAGGCGACGACCGCAACGCTGCAGGAGCCGGAGCATGGCCTTTCCGAACAACGCCTTGCCGCGACCGACGTGCTTCTCTGGTGGGGCCACAAGGCGCATGGCGAGGTCGCGGACGAGATCGTCGAGCGTGTGGCCAGGCGTGTCTGGGAAGGCATGGGGTTGATCGTCCTTCACTCCGGGCATTTTGCAAAGCCGTTCAAGCGCTTGATGGGCACACCCTGTGCGCTGAAATGGCGCGAGGCGGGCGAGCGCGAACGCGTCTGGGTCGTCAATCCGCGTCACCCGATCGCCGAAGGGCTCGACGACCATTTCGTGCTCGAGAATGAAGAAATGTATGGCGAGCAGTTTTCGGTGCCGGAGCCGCTGGAGACGGTGTTCATCTCGTGGTTTGCCGGCGGCGAAGTGTTCCGCTCTGGCCTCACCTGGCGTCGTGGAGCCGGCAACATCTTCTATTTCCGTCCGGGTCACGAGACCTATCCGACCTATTACGATGAGAATGTGAAAACGGTGCTGAAGAACGCGGTGCGCTGGGCTTACAACCCGCAAGGGGCGCTGACGTCGATCCATGATGCGCCGAACGTTCCCGTCGAGCAGGCGCTCGAGCCGATCACCGAGCGCGGTCCGCGCCTGCACAAGGCCGGGGAAGAGGGATACAAGTGATGGCCCCCATCCGTATCCTCATTCTCGGCACGGGTGGGATGGCGAACACCCATGCGATGAATTTCGCGACGATCGCGGACGCCGTACTGGTGGCCGCTGTCGACGTGGATCTTGCCCGCGTGCGCTCGTTTGCGCTTCGCCACGACATCCCCACGACCTTCACCTCGCTAGACGAGGCCATCGCCTGGGGCGCTTTCGATGCCGTCGCCAATGTGACGCCGGACAGGGTGCACCATGCGACGACGCTGCAACTGCTGGCGGCCGGCAAGCACGTGCTCTGCGAAAAGCCGCTCGCGGAAGATTTTGCCAAGGCGGACGAGATGGCGACGGCTGCCGAAAAATCCGGTCTGGTGACGATGGTGAACCTCACCTATCGCAACGTCGCCGCCGTGCAGAAGGCGCGGCAGCTGGTGATCTCCGGAGAGATCGGACAGGTGCGCCATATCGAGGCCTCGTATCTGCAGAGCTGGCTGGTGTCGAAGGCCTGGGGCGACTGGGCGACCGAGTCGCAGTGGTTGTGGCGGCTGTCGACCAAGCACGGCTCGAACGGCGTGCTCGGCGATGTCGGCATCCATATTCTCGATTTTGTCGGCTATGGCGCGGCCACCGAGATCGACCATGTGTTCGCGCGGCTGAAGACCTTCGACAAGGCGCCGGGAAACCGGATCGGCGAGTATGATCTCGATGCGAATGACAGCTTCACGATGACCGCCGAATTTACGAACGGGGCCATGGGCGTCATCCATGCCAGCCGCTGGGCCGTCGGCCACCTCAACGAATTGCGCCTTCGGGTGCATGGCGACAAGGGCGCGTTGGAGGTGGTGCACATGCCGGATGGGTCGACGCTGCGCGCCTGCCTTGGCGCCGACGTGGAGAAAGGCGTCTGGCAGACCATCGACCCCGGCACCGTGTTCACCAACTATCAGCGCTTCATCGACGCCATCAAGATCGGCAAGACGGCGGAGCCCGGCTTCCGCCATGCCGCCGACCTGCAGAAGGTGCTGGACCTCGCTTTGGAGACGGAGCGGGAACGCCGGGAGATGGCGGTTTCAGGCACCTGAGGCCGCCGGACGGCGAACTCCGCATCCCGAAACGGCCAGCCGCACATCACTGCCCCGTTGCCGTCTCCAGCGTGTTGCCGACCGAGCGTCCGAGACGATCCACTTGGCCGCGATAGTTTTCGCGGGTCTTCGGGTCGAAGATGAGGATCGGGGTGCTCACCGCGATGCTGGCAGCGCTGCCGACGGTCTGCGCGGTGCCGAGCGCGACGGCACCGACGCGTTCGCCGAGGCCGACATCGCTGTCGGTCACGGTCTGGCCGGCGATCAGCCGGTTGCCGAGCAGTTTTACCACTTCCGGGCTTTCGGCGAACTTGCCATGGTTGAGGCGATCGCCGGTTTGCAGGGCTGTCAGGTCGAGGACGGTGATGCCGGCCTTTTCCAGGTTGGTGCGATAGGGCTCCTGCGTCGGATCGATCTGGCCGAGCCGTTCGACATTGCCGGAAATCCGCCGCGAGATCGAAAGCGCGCGATCGTCGCGCGAGACGAACAGGGTGAACTTCGGCTTGTCCGGCCCCATCGCCTCCCACTGCTTTCCGAAAACGTCGACGTCGAGATCCGGTGAAGCAAGGATCACGTTGTTGATCTTCGGCGCCACGCGGCCGTCTCGGATCGCCATCTGGCGCAGGGCCTCGACCGTGACCCACGAGCCCATCGAGTGCGCCATCACCGTGACGTCGGACACGCGCGGGTCCTTGGCGGTCCGGCGCAGCAAGTCTTCCAGCGCGTCGCGGGAGTAGTTGGTGCTTTCCTTGTCGTAGTTGTAGTCGAAGATGCTGGCGCGCGACGGCCAGGTGAAGATGATCGGCGCCACGTCGGCGCGGCTGTCATGGACGATCTGCGCGAAGCGATAGACCGCGTCCTCGTACCGGTTGTTGAAACCGTGGACGAAGATGAGCACGCGGCGGCTCTTGGGCAGCGAATCGCGCGTCCAGGTCTCCACCTCGGCGCGCTCGGCGAGCGGCGTTACCGAGACGGTCGAAAATTCCTTCGCAGGATTGGCCGGCAGGCGCTTCGGCCACTGGACCTGGCCGATCTTGCGGTTCTTGTCGGGCGGAATGGACACGACGATCTCGGCCGCTGTCAGCTCGGTCCCACGCTCGCCGCCGTAGAGAACGCCGGCCTGCTCAGAGGGCGCACGCGTGGTCGCAACGAGCATGTCGACTTGCGTGGCGCCCGGCGCCGTGCCGGAGGGGATGAGGACGCCGACGGGGCGGCCTGCGCAGGCCGAAAGCCCGAGTGCGAGAGCAAGACAGGCCGCGATCCGCAAGGATCGGCGCGCCGCGCTTGGGCCGCGGGGGGCGGACGGTACCGGACATCCTGTCCGCTGCTCTGTCATCATGACGGAAACCTTCATCTGTTCGTCCGAGACTTGGCAGATTTCCCGAGCGACGGAAAACCGTTTCTCCGCAAATCGATAATTGCGCAGATACCGTCACCGGAATGACACGGTCGCTCAGCGTTGTGCACTGCCTAATTTGTTTGCACGCGCAGTGTTGCCAGCCCATCTGCCATTGTCTAGCATGCATTTTGCCGACAGATATTTGCCGCCTTATGTCCCGGCTACTGTCATGTTTTGGAAGGTCTTTTGGTCATGCAGGCAGTTTTCGACGGGCATAACGACGTGCTCTTGCGGCTCTGGAGCCATGCACGGGCCGGGCATGATCCCGTTGCGGAATTCCGGGATGGCACGATGTCCGGGCACATCGACGCCCCGCGTGCTGCCAAGGGAGGGCTCGCGGGTGGGCTCTGCGCCATCTATATTCCCTCGGGCGACCTCGTCCTGAAGCAGCCGGATGCCGAGGGGCATTATGTGACACCGATGTCGGCGCCTTTGGAGCGTGGGCCCTCGCTGGAGATTGCCCTGCAGTTTGCGGCCATTGCGTTGCGTCTCGATCAGGCGAAGGCCTGGCGGCTCTGCCGCACGACGGCGGACATCCGCAAGGCGATGGCGGACGGCATTTTCGCGGCTGTCCTGCACATGGAAGGATGCGAGGCGATCGACGCCGATCTCGCCGCGCTCGAAACCTTCTACGCCGCCGGTCTGCGATCGCTCGGCCCTGTCTGGAGCCGTCACAACATTTTTGCCCACGGCGTGCCCTTCGCCTATCCGATGGATCCAGACACGGGGCCGGGGCTGACGGATGCCGGTTTCGCGCTGGTCCGGGCCTGCGACCGGCTCGGGATCGCGATCGATCTCGCCCATATTACCGAAAAGGGTTTCTGGGATGTGGCCAAGACGAGTTCGGCGCCGCTGATCGCCAGCCATTCAAACGCCCATGCCCTGACGCCTGTCGCCCGCAACCTGACCGACCGGCAGATGGATGCGATCCGTGAAAGCGGCGGGCTGGCCGGCGTCAACTACGCAACGACCATGCTGCGCCCGGACGGGCAGGAAAACGCGGCCACGCCGCTGTCCGACATGGTGCGCCATATCGATTACATGGTCGACCGCATGGGCATCGATTGCGTCGCGCTCGGATCGGACTTCGATGGTGCGACCATTCCGGCCGAAATCGCGGATGCCAGTGGAAACCAGAACCTGATTGCTGCTCTGCGGAGCGCCGGTTATGGTGAGGACGATCTTACCAAGATGTGCCGGGAAAACTGGCTGCGGGTTCTTGCCAAGGTCTGGCACGAGACCGACCAAGGCTGACGATCAACGGCCGCAAAGGCCAGAAGAAAAGGGAACAGAGCGATGATGCATTCTTTCGGCACGACGATGCGACGGTTGACGGCAGGGGCGGCGATCGCCCTGATCATGGCGGCAGCGGCGCCGGCCTATGCCGCAACGCCGGCGGATACGCTGGTCCAGGCCTGGGCAATCGACGACATCATCTCCATGGATCCGGGCGAGGCGTTCGAAATCTCGACGGCGGAAATCACCGCCAACACCTATAGCCTTCTCGTCCGGCTCGATCTGGCCGACACCTCCAAGGTCAAGGGGGACCTGGCCGAAAGCTGGACGGTGTCCGACGACGGTCTTACCTTTACGTTCAAGCTGAAGCCCGGCATGACCTTTGCCTCCGGGAACCCGATCACCGCCGAAGACGTGGCCTGGTCGATCGAGCGCGTCATCAAGATGGACAAGAGCCCGGCCTTCATCCTGACGCAGTTCGGCCTGAACGGCGACAACGTGACCGAGAAGGCCAAGGCCGTCGATCCGACCACCTTCACGCTGACGGTCGACAAGCCTTACGCACCGAGCTTCGTGCTGAACTGCCTGACGGCCACCGTGGGCTCGATCGTCGACAAGAAGCTCGTGATGGAGCATGTCGCGCCTGTCGAGAAGACGGCTGAAAACAAGTATGACAACGATTTCGGCAATGCCTGGCTGAAGACCAATTTTGCGGGCTCCGGTCCGTTCAAGCTGCGGGAATGGCGTGCCAACGAGGTCGTCGTGCTGGAGCGCAACGACACGTATTTCGGCGAGAAGCCCAAGCTGGCCCGCGTCATCTATCGCCACCTCAAGGAGAGCTCGGGTCAGCGACTGGCGCTGGAAAACGGCGATATCGACATCGCCCGCAACCTCGAACCGAACGACCTCGAATCCACGGCCGGCAAGGAGGACATCGTCCAGACCAGCGCGCCGAAGGGCACGGTGTTCTATTTCAGCCTGAACCAGAAGAATCCCAACCTTGCCAAGCCCGAAGTGATCGAGGCCTTCAAGTATCTGGTCGACTACAACGCCATCGGTTCCACCCTGATCAAGGGCGTGGGCGAGGTGCACCAGACCTTCCTGCCGAAGGGGGTCCTTGGCGAACTGGATGAGAAACCCTTCACGTTCGACGTCGCAAAGGCCAAGGAACTGCTGGCGAAGGCTGGCTTGCCCGACGGCTTTACTGTGACCATGGATGTGCGCAGCAACCAGCCGACCACGGGTATCGCGGAGTCGATCCAGCAGACGGCTGCGCAGGCGGGCATCAAGATCGATATCATCCCGGGTGACGGCAAGCAGACGCTCACAAAGTTCCGCGCCCGCACTCACGACATCTATATCGGTGTCTGGGGACAGGATTACTTCGATCCGAATTCGAACGCCGAAACCTTCACGATCAACTACGACAATTCCGACGAGGGCAAGAACAAGACGCTGGCCTGGCGGAATGCCTGGGACGTTCCGGACCTGACGGAGCAGACCAAGGCCGCTCTCCTGGAAAAGGATCCGACGAAGCGCGCGGACATCTACAAGGGCCTGCAGAAGGCCGTTCTCGAGCGCGGCCCGTTTGTGGTGATCTACCAGCAGATCGAAGTGGCCGGGGCGCGCAAGAACGTGCAGAACTTCAAGCTCGGGCCGAGCTTCGACACCACGTTCCTCGGTGGCGTCACCAAGGAATAGGCCGCCCGCATGACTCTTCCCGAAACGTCGCAGATGGTGGCCGGGCGCTCGCGAGGTGCCCGGGCGCGGGGGCGGGCGGCCATCGTCGCTCGCTTTCTCGTGGTCATCGTCACCACCTATCTCGGCCTTCTCGCGGTCACGTTCTTCATCGGCCGGGTCATTCCGATCGACCCGGTGCTTGCCGTTCTCGGCGATCGGGCCCCGGCTCACGTGGTCGAGCGGGTGCGCGAGGAGATGGGGCTGAACCTGCCGCTCTACCAGCAGTTTTTCCGGTATCTCGGTGATGCGCTGCAGGGCAATTTCGGGACGTCGGTGCTCACCACCAATCCCGTCATGACCGATATCCGCCGGGTCCTGCCGGCAACGTTCGAGCTGGCAACCCTGGGAACGCTGATCGGGAGCCTTATCGGCGTGCCGCTCGGCGTTCTCGCCGCCGTCAAGCGCGGCAGCCTGGTCGACCAGGCGGTGCGGATCGTCGGTCTGATCGGCTATTCCGTGCCCATCTTCTGGCTGGCGCTCCTGTCGCTGCTCCTGTTCTACGCGCAGCTTCGGTGGGTCGCCTTTCCCGGGCGCATCGATGTCGTCTACGAGTACACGTTTACGCCGACGACGGGGCTTTTTCTGCTGGACTCGCTCTGGCAGGGGCAGTGGGACGTCTTCCGCGACGTTTTCCGCCACATCATCCTGCCGGCAAGCCTGCTTGGTTATGTCTCGCTCGCCTACATCAGCCGCATGACGCGCAACTTCATGCTGAACGAACTGTCGCAGGAATATGTCGTTGCGGCACGGGCGAAGGGGCTCTCGGAGACGCGGATCATCTGGTTTCATGCGCTGCGCAACGCGGCCGTACCCTTGGTGACGGTGATCGCGCTGTCCTATGCAAGCCTGCTGGAGGGCTCCGTGCTGACCGAGACCGTGTTCGCCTGGCCGGGCATCGGGCTCTATATTACCAATTCCCTGCAGAATGCCGACATGAACGCCGTGCTCGGCGGCACCATCGTGATCGGCTCGATCTTCATCGCCATCAACATCCTGTCCGATATCCTTTATCGGACGCTCGACCCGAGGACACGCGCGCGATGACGGCTGTACCTTCCGCCCCCCTCAGCCGGCGCGACTGGCTTCTGTCCGATCGGCCGCAATCGCGGATGCAGGCGCGGCTTGGCCGGGCTTACATGACCTGGCGACGGTTTTCGGCCAACCGGCTGGCGCTGCTCGGCCTCGGCATTCTCGTTGTTCTCATCCTCATGGCGATCTTCGCCGGCGTTCTGTCGCCGCACTCGCCGGTCACCGGCGATCTCGCAGGTGCGCGTCTGCTTCCGCCGGGCTCGCCGGGCTACCTGCTCGGGACGGACGAGCAGGGGCGCGATATCCTGTCGCGGCTGCTGCACGGCTCTCGTCTGACGCTGTTCGTCATCATTCTCGTGGCCGTCATCGCCGCGCCGATCGGCCTTATCGTCGGGGCCGTCGCCGGCTATGCGGGCGGCTGGATCGACGCCGTGCTGATGCGGATCACGGACATCTTCCTTGCCTTCCCGAAACTTGTCCTCGCGCTTGCGCTCGTCGCCGCGCTCGGGCCGGGAATCGAAAACGCGGTTCTTGCCATCGCCGTCACGTCCTGGCCGCCCTATGCGCGCATCGCCCGGGCGGAAACCATGACCGTGCGCAATGCGGATTACATCGCTGCGGTCCGGCTAATGGGCGCGTCGCCGCTGCGCATCGTGCTTCTGCACGTGATGCCCATGTGCCTGTCATCGCTGATCGTGCGCATCACGCTCGACATGGCGGGGGTCATTCTCACGGCGGCCGGCCTCGGCTTTCTCGGTCTCGGCGCCCAGCCGCCGCTGCCGGAATGGGGCGCGATGATCGCGTCCGGCCGACGATTCATTCTCGATCAGTGGTGGGTCGCCACCATGCCGGGCATCGCGATCCTGCTCGTCAGCCTCGCTTTCAACCTTCTGGGCGATGGATTGCGCGACGCGCTCGACCCGCGCGAGGCCGGACAATGAGCCCGCTGTTGACCGTCGACGACCTGCGCGTCAGCTTTCCCACGCGTGCCGGCCTGGTGGAGGCCGTGCGCGGCGTGTCGTTCTCGCTTGGCCGCGAGCGCCTGGGGATCGTCGGCGAGAGCGGCTCGGGAAAATCCCAGACCGGCCGTGCCATCATGGGGCTGACGCCACCGCAGGCACGGATCACGGCGAAAACGCTCTCCTTCGACGGGATCGATCTGCTGGAGGCGTCGCCGCGTGAGCGGCGGGAACTGCGCGGAAACCGCGTGGCGATGATCCTGCAGGACCCGAAATATTCGCTGAACCCGGTGATGACCATCGGCCGCCAGATCGTGGAAACGCTGCGGACCCATCGCAAGATCAGCGCCTCCGAGGCGAAGGCGCGCGCGATCGCCATGCTTGAGGCCGTGCAGATCCGGGATGCGGCCCGCGTCTTCGACCTGCATCCACATGAGGTATCCGGCGGCATGGGGCAGCGGGCCATGATCGCGATGATGCTGATCGCCGAGCCGGAACTGCTGATTGCCGACGAGCCGACCTCGGCGCTCGACGTCACGGTGCAGCTCGAGGTGCTCGCCATTCTCGACCGGCTGGTGGCCGAGCGGGGCATGGGCCTGATCTTCATCAGCCACGACCTGCGGCTCGTCTCCTCTTTCTGTGACCGGGTGATCGTCATGTATGCCGGCCGTATCGTAGAGGAGATCGCTGCGGCCGACCTGCGCAATGCGCGCCACCCCTATACGCAGGGGCTGCTGTCCTGCATGCCGGAAATTGGCGGCGACCGGCATCCGCTGCCCGTCCTCGACCGCAAGCCGGAGTGGGCCCGATGAGCACTGCCGTATCTGCGCACGACGTCACCGTCATCTATGAGGATTTCAAGGCGCTCGACGGCGTCAGCATCGCGGTCGACAGGGGAAAATCCTACGGTCTCGTCGGCGAGTCCGGATCCGGCAAATCCACGCTCTTGCGCGCGATCGCCGGCCTTGCACCGGTTGCGTCCGGTCGGCTGGAGGTTAATGGCCGCACGTTGGCGCCGCGCCGGCGCGACAAGGCGTTCTATCGGGACGTCCAGATGGTGTTCCAGGATCCCTACGGCTCGCTGCACCCGCGCCAGACGATCGATCGCCTGCTGCAGGAGCCGCTCGCGATCCACGGCCTGTCCGATGCCGAAGCGCGGATTGCCCGTGCGCTGGACGAGGTGGGCCTGGGGACCGGCTTCCGGTTCCGCTACTCGCACCAGCTTTCCGGCGGGCAGCGGCAGCGCGTGGCGATCGCCCGGGCGCTGATCGTCGAGCCGTCCATCCTGCTCCTCGACGAGCCGACATCGGCGCTCGACGCTTCGGTGCAGGCCGAGGTGCTCAATCTTCTGGAGCAGATCCAGCGCGACCGCGGGCTCACCTTCCTGATGGTCAGCCACGATCTCGGTGTCGTGACGCACATGTGCGACCAGCTCGCCGTCATGCGCAGCGGCAAGGTCGTGGAGCGGCTGAGTGCGGCGGATCTGGTCGCGGGCCGGATCGACGCGGAGTATACCCGCAACCTCATGGTTGCGAGCAAAGGGTTCGTCCGCACCTCCGCCTGAAGCAGGATAGCGCAATGGTCGATGCGCGCCTCAGGCGCTGACGTCGATGACCACGCGTCCGCGAATGCGGCCTGCGACGATGGCCTCGGCAAGCGCCGGGAGATCGGACATGGGCGCAACCGTCGTCATGCTGTCAAGCCGGGCGGGGTCGAGATCGCGGGAAAGCCGATCCCAGGCGGCGAGGCGCTGATTGCGGCTCGCATAGACCGAGTCGACCCCGATGAGCGTGACCGCCCGCAGGATATGCGGCATGACCGTGCCCGGCAGATCCGCGCCACCGGCAAGGCCGCAGGCAGCGATGGCGCCGCCGCGAACGGTCTGGGCGAGAGCATTGACGAGCGTGGTCGATCCGACGGAGTCGACCCCTCCGGCCCAGCGCTCCTTCTGGAGCGGGCCTGCCTTTTCGGCAAGCGCGGCCCGGTCGATGATGTCGTGGGCGCCGAGCGATGTCAGGTAGTCTGCTGTTTCGGGGCGGCCCGTCGAGGCAACGACCCGGTATCCGCGTGCGGCGAGAAGCGAGACCGCAACAGAACCCACGCCGCCCGCGGCACCGGTGACCAGAACATCGCCGCCACCGGGGGTTATCGTGCCCCATTTCTCCAGAGCATCGACGCACAGGGCCGCGGTATAGCCGGCGGTGCCGATGGCCATCGCCTGCTGCAAGGAAAATGCGGCGGGCAGGGGAATGAGCCACTCCGGCTTGACGCGCTGGAAGCGGGTGAACGCGCCCCACTCGGTTTCTGACAGGCCCCAGCCATTGAGGATCACCTGATCGCCGGGCTTCCATTCCGGCGCGCGCGAAGAGACCACCGTGCCCGACAGATCGATGCCGGCGACCATGGGCGTTCGCCGTGCGATCCTGCCCTTGCCGGTGATCGCCAGACCATCCTTGTAGTTGAGCGTGGAATAGGCAATCTCGACGAGAACATCGTGATCGGGCAGGTCGGCCTGGGAGATCTCGCGGATGTCAGCCTGCGGGCGACCATCGACGGTGTCGATCATCATGGCCCTGAATGTGTCGGTCATGTCGTTCTCCGGTCCGTTGGCGCCCCGTCCGTCCAGCGTCCGTCCAGCGCCTTCCAGTGCCCGTCATGCCATGTCCCGTGGCGTGCTGCCAATGCGTCTTTCGCCGCACGATGCGAACTCTGCTCGCAGGTTGTCCCTCAGGGCAGCAGCCACAGGATACCGGCGATGATCAGGGCCCAGAGGGCCAGGGAAAGAACAAACGCCAGGAAAAGAGCAATGATGCGCAATGTCGGAGCGAAACGAGAGACTTCCTCCGGGCGACGCGCCGCCCATCCGAGGAAAGAGAATTCGCACGAAAAGATCCAGGCTGGCATGAGCGGTCCCGGCGTGTAAGAGCTTAAACCTCACTTAACCAAAGGTTGGGTGCGGATGCAAGCACGTGATGAAGCGAAAACATCGATTCCGCAACGGCTTACCCTATTTTTGGGATGATCGTTCGGCCCCGGTCCGCGTTCTCAGGAGGTTTGCTCGGCGGTGCGAGGACACATTCCGGTTGCGGCGGAAATGGTGCTTTGGCCGGGATGGGCGCGGGTCAGAATTCCTCCCAGCTCTCCGTCTTGAGGGCGGCGTTGCCGTCAAATGCCGGGGCCGGCGCGCTTCTGACGGGCTTGGCATGCGGAACGAGCGTGACGGGTTTCGTGGTCGGCGATGACGCGGCCGGTGCGGGATGGGCACGGCGGTCCGGCGTCGCGGATCCGATGTTGAAATGCGAGAGTTGCTGGAAGAGTTGCTGCGCTTCCCGGGCAAGGCCGTGCGCTGCAGCCGTGGTCTGCTCGACCATCGCAGCATTCTGTTGCGTGCCCTGGTCCATGGCATTGACCGCCGTGTTGATCTCCTTGAGGCCGACGGCCTGTTCACGTGATGCTTCGACGATCGCGATGACATTCGTATCGACGTGAACCACCTCGTCCACGATCTGTTTCAGAGCTTTGCCGGTTTCGCCGATGAGGGCCACGCCGTTCTGCACGTGGCCGTTCGAGGTGGCAATCAGGCTCTTGATTTCCCGTGCCGCCTTTGCCGAGCGCTGGGCCAGTTCGCGCACTTCTTGCGCCACGACGGCAAAGCCCTTGCCGGCATCCCCGGCACGGGCCGCCTCGACGCCGGCATTCAACGCCAGCAGATTGGTCTGAAAGGCGATCTCGTCAATCACCCCGATGATGCTGCCGATCTCGCCGGCCGATTGCTCGATCTTGCCCATGGCACGGACGGCTTCCTCGACGACGTGACCCGAATGCTCCGCGCTCTCCTTCGTCCGACGGACCAGGTCTCCGGCTTCCTCGGCGCGCTGGCTGGAATCGCTGACGGTGGTCGTGATCTCCTCGAGCGCGGCTGCCGTTTCCTCGACGGACGCCGCCTGTTGTTCGGTGCGACGCGACAGGTCGTTCGACGCCGACTGGATCTCCTGAGAGGCCGCGGCGATGGCGGCCGCATTTCCCGCGATCGATCCCATGGTCGTGCGCAACTTGGTGCAGGCGCCATTGAAGTCGGTCCGCAGCCGATCCAGTTCCGGCAGGAAGGGCGTTTCGATCGCCTTCGTCAGGTCTCCCTCCGACAGATGCTGCAGCGAGACCCCCAGTCGATCGACATTCTCGACGCGCGCGGTGACATCGGTTGCGTATTTCACGATCTTGTGCAGCTTGCCGTTCAGGTCGAAGATCGGATTGTAGGACGCCTGGATATAGATCTTCTTGCCGCCTTTGCCGAGGCGCAGGAATTCGCCGCTCCGGGGCTTGCCGTCTCCGAGCTGCGCCCAAAACTGCCGATAGGCGTCGCTTGCCGTAAAGGCCGGTTCGCAGAACATCGCGTGATGTTTGCCCTGGATTTCCGACAGCTGGTAGCCGAGCGTCTTCAGGAAATTTTCGTTGGCGGTGATGATGTCGCCCGTCACGGTGAATTCGATGACCGCCTGTACGTGAGACAGGGCCTCCAGCCGTCCGGCGTCTTCCGCGCTCTTCAATCGCTGCTCGGAGATATCGACGGCGAACTTGACGACCTTGACGGGTTTTCCACGGCGGAAGACGGGATTGTAGGACGCCTCGAGCCAGACTTCCTTGCCGCCTTTTCCGAGACGGCGGTACTGGCCGCGCTCGTTCTCGCCGCGTGCCAGCTTTGCCCAGAAGGCGTGGTAGGCGTTGCCGGAGGCTTCGTCGGGGCTGATGAACAGGCTGTGATGCTTGCCGACGAGTTCGGCATGTGCATAGCCGACCAGCTGGCAGAAGTTCTCGTTTGCCGTCAGAATGGTGCCGTCGAGCTTGAATTCGATGATGGCCTGGGATTTGCTCATGGCTTCAAGAATAGCTTTAGCATTTGCCCCGGAAGGAAAGCTCAACATTCATATCTCCAATGATTGACGGCCCGACCCGTAGATCAGGCATGGCCGCCGCATGCCGCTGCCTGATCTAAGAATTAGACATTAATTGCTTAGAAAGTATGAATATCTTGGTGGTCGCCTGTCGCGATCGCCTGCCGACAGAGCCTGCGGCGACGTGCCGACATGCAGGGCAGGGGCTCTGACCGCAGGACAGTTCCGGGTCGGGGTATCTGCTGCCCTCACGGCTTGTTCTACTGGGACCAACACAGCAACAAACGGATGCAACCGTCTGATTGCATTATATTAGTAATTCATTGTTTACGTGACCTTAATGCTTTCGTCGGATAACATGGAATGGCCGCGATGTGGGGCGGTTCCGTTGCGCTTCCCGCGTCATGATGGCGGGGCGGAGGCGCTTGTTCAGCACAGGTGTTTCGTGACGAGGCCATCTATTCGCACATCGCTTATCGCGATCTTCGCCGCTATTGCCGCCCTCACGGCGGTGTTTTCCGCCGTCACGCTGCAGTCGCTGTCCAAGACGCGCACGATTTCCGACAATGTCGTGACGGAAGTCTTTCCTGCCGTTTCCGCCGTCAAGGATATTCGCATCGAACTCGTGTCCATGCGGCTGGGCTACTTCCAATATCTTGCAGCTCTGACGCCGGAAGCAACGAAGAAGGCCGAGACGCTGCTCGGCGAGGCGCGGCTCCGCATCGCCCATTCCGTTGAGGTCTACACGCCCTATGTCGGTTCCGACATCGAGCGGGCGCTCTTGAAAAAGGTGACCGACAGCCTGGACGCCTACGGCAAGGCTGGCGACAACATGATCACGCTGGCCAAGGTCGGCAATTACCAGCAGGCCAACAACATGCTGGAGTCGATGGGGGAGATCATCGTTCCCGCCCAGACCGGCCTCGACGAACTGATTGCCGAGAACACGGCGCAGGTCACCGACGCAACGAAGCGGATGCATGACACGTCTGCCGAAGCGCGGATGATCACCTTCATCCTCATCGGTGTCGTCTCGACGCTCCTGATCGTGTCCACGCTTTACGTGCTGCGGGGCATTGCAAGTCCTATCCGCTCGATCACCACGGCAATGACCGGTCTGGCCAAGGGCGATACGGACAGCGCTATCCCGTATTCGCAGCGCACCGACGAAATCGGCCAGATGGCGGGTGCCGTCGAGGTCTTCCGTGCCGCGGCCGTTTCGAACAAGGATCTGCAGAGCCAGGCAGAAACCCTGCGCCGCGCGGCAGAGGCCGACCGTGAGCGTCTCGCAGCAGAAGCCGAACGTGCCGCCCAAGCCCGGCTCGATCAGGCGACCTCCAGCCTTGCAGACGGTCTGCGTCGTCTGGCGGCCGGCGATCTCTCGTTCCGGCTCGATGTTCCCTTCGCACCCGATTTCGAAGCCCTGCGCCACGATCTGAATGCGGCGGTGTCCCAGCTCAACGAAACGCTGGCAGCCGTTGCCGTTGCTGCCGACCAGATCGACAACGGGGCACGCGAAGTCAGCGAAAGCGCCAACGACCTGTCGCGTCGCACCGAGCAGCAAGCCGCCTCGCTGGAGGAAACCGCAGCGGCGCTCGACGAGATCACGGCGAATGTCGGCCAGTCCTCCATGCGCACCAACGAGGCGCGCGAAGTTGCGGTTCACGCCAACAAGAGTGCGTCGCGTTCGGGCGAAGTCGTGGCCGAAGCCGTCACGGCCATGGGTCGCATCGAGCATTCGTCCAGCCAGATCTCCTCGATCATCGGCGTGATCGACGAGATCGCGTTCCAGACGAACCTGCTGGCGCTCAATGCCGGCGTGGAAGCGGCCCGGGCAGGGGAGGCAGGTCGCGGTTTTGCGGTGGTTGCACAGGAAGTGCGCGAACTGGCGCAGCGATCGGCCAAGGCCGCCAAGGAAATCAAGGATCTGATCCGGAATTCGACGGCCGAAGTCGAAAACGGCGTGAAGCTGGTTCGCGATACGGGCGAGGTGCTGAAGACCATCGAGGCGCATGTCGTCGAGATCAACGGCCACATGGAAGCCATCGCCACCTCGGCGCGCGAACAGTCGACCGGCCTTGCCGAAGTCAACATCGCCGTCAACCAGATGGACCAGGTGACGCAGCAGAACGCCGCCATGGTCGAAGAAACCAGTGCCGCAGGCAGCACGCTGGCCACAGAGAGCGCACGTCTGCGCGAACTCATCTCCCACTTCACGCTGGCTGGCAACTCCTCACACGCCCATCAGCGTTACGCTGCCTGACCGCTAGCCGCGATCGCAGACCAGAACCGGCCGAACATGTTCGGCCGGTTTTGCCGTTTAAGGAAACCTTTCTCCCTCCCGTTTTTCTCCTGCCGTCTCGCCAGAGCCGGCCCAGACCGCCGGCGGCGCAGCCAGGAAACGCCGCGATGGACGATGACAGCGAATGCGGTTAAGGTTTTGTTCATATTCTACCACCAAAAGTGTGTTTATCCTGGAGTTGCGAGAGGCAAATGCTTGTAAGCCCACTTTCGATTATCGAGCCGAACGCGCTTGACGATTATGCCGACCTGAGATCCGTGCCCAAGCATCGGTTCTTCGGCCGGAACGACCTTGTCGACCGGTTCCGGCTGGCTGTGCCTTTCGATTACATCGTCATCAGCGGCCTCGACGTGGACCACTACCGGTTCGGGGCCGGCTTCTCCATCGACACGGATCTTCCGCCGGCCCTGTTGGAAACCTATGTCGCGGACAATCTTCGCTGCATCGATCCGTTCATACAGGCCAGCCGCAACGCGCGAACGGTGGTCGTCGAGCAGGACGTCTACGCACGCCACGAGCCGCCGCAACGCCTGCTCTATCTCCAGCGGACCTTCGGCGTCCACAATCGGACGCTGGTTCCCATCTTCCGCAATGACGTGGTCTATGGCGCGATCTGCTACACGCGGTCGACGCCTTTCACGGCGGCGGAAATCCGGTTTCTGGCGCTCGTTTCAGAGCTGATCCATACCGCGGTCACGAAACCGCTGATGGACCGCTTCGCCGCCGATCAGATCGGGTTGACCAAAGGTGAGCTCACATGCCTGGAAGCCGCCAGCCGAGGCCTGACGAGCGAGGCGATCGCCGTCGAGACCGGATTCCAGAATGACACGGTCAACAGCTACATCAAGTCGTCCGTCAAGAAGCTCGGCGCAACCAATCGGACGCAGGCGATCGTCGAGGCCTTGCGCCGGCGTCTGATCGCCTGACCATCATACCGACCCGCGTCCGGGACGGGTCCCATCGCGCAGCGATAGCATGCGGTTAACGCACCCGGCAGGTGCCGAAAAGCGATGGCTTCATCTTGCGCATTTAGGCCAAAATACATTCAAATCTTACCTACATTAAGAGACTTTTATGTCTTTTATCCTAATTTAGGCGCATGCACGATCTGATGTTGTCGGTGACTGCACTTCAGGCTGCAGTGGATCGATCATTCTATCTCATCCAGGCTTTTCGAGGGCGGAGCTTTGCCCGTCCCGAGACATGCCGGATTGTCGTGGTGGCTTTTTCATCCGGTCCGGCGGCGGCTCGAAGATCGACGTGATCCTCAGATGCAAAGGACTTCGGCATGAGATTTTCATTTTCCAGACGTCAGAACGCGGCTGCGACAATGGCGGCTATGAACAGATCGCAGGCAATCATCGAATTCGATATGATGGGCACGATTCTGGATGCGAATGCAAACTTCTGTAAGACCCTCGGCTATACCCTGCCCGAAATCATCGGCAAGAACCACCGCATGTTCGTCGATCCCGCAGAGGCCGCATCGCCAGCCTACAGCGCCTTCTGGGCCTCGCTGAGGGCCGGCGATTTCGATCAGCGCCAGTACAAGCGGATCGCAAAGGGTGGGCGGGATGTCTGGATCGAGGCCTCCTACAATCCGGTCTTCCGCGGTTCCAAGCCCTACAAGGTGGTCAAGTTCGCGACCGACATTACGGCCATCAGGCTGAAAGCCGTGGAGGATGCCAGCAAGCTTGCGGCGGTCTCGCGCGCCCAGGCCGTCATCGAATTCACGCCGCAAGGCAACGTCATCACCGCGAACGAAAATTTCCTGACGACGCTCGGCTACACGCTGCCTGAGATCCAGGGGCGTCACCACGCCATGTTCTGCGATGCCACCTATGCCGGCAGCGCCGATTATCGCGCCTTCTGGGACCGGCTTCGGGCCGGCGAATTCGTCGCCGAGGAGTTCAAGCGGATCGGCAAGGGGGGCAGGGAGGTCTTTATCCAGGCGTCCTACAATCCGATCTTCGCCGAGGACGGCCACGTCTTCAAGGTCGTCAAATTCGCCACCGACATTACCGGGCGCGTCGAGAACGTCCAGCGGCTGGCCAAGGGACTGCAACTGCTCGCGTCCGGTGATCTCTGCCATACGATCGATACGGCCTTCATCGTTTCGCTCGATCAGCTGCGGTCCGATTTCAACAGCGCGGCCGGCCGCCTGAAGTCGGCCATGGCCTCCGTCGGGGCCAATGCGGAAGCCATCGCCTCCGGCGCGAACGAGATGCGGTCAGCCGCCGACGATCTCGCCAAGCGCACGGAGCAGCAGGCGGCCTCCGTCGAGGAGACGGCCGCCGCTCTCGAGGAGATCACGCAGACGGTCGCCGACTCCAGCCGCAGAGCGGCCGAGGCGGGCAAGCTGGTGGCGGATACGCGGGCCAATGCGGAGCAGTCGGGGGAGGTGGTGAAGACGGCGATCGTTGCCATGGGGCAGATCGAGAGTTCGTCGCGCGAGATCTCGAATATCATCGGGGTCATCGACGACATTGCCTTCCAGACGAACCTGCTGGCGCTGAACGCCGGCGTCGAGGCAGCGCGGGCTGGGGAAGCCGGCAAGGGATTTGCCGTCGTCGCCCAGGAGGTTCGCGAGCTTGCCCAGCGCTCCGCCAAGGCCGCCAAGGAAATCAAGTCGCTCATCAACACATCGAGCGAGCAGGTCAAGACGGGCGTGGTGCTCGTCGGCCAAACCGGCAAGGCGCTGGAGGTCATCGTGGGGCAGGTTCACGAGATCAACATGAACGTCTCCGCCATCGTCGAGGGATCGCGGGAGCAAGCGACCGGGCTTGCGGAGATCAACACGGCGGTCAACACCATGGATCAGGGAACGCAGCGCAACGCCGCGCTGGTCGAAGAGTCGACGGCTGCCAGCCACGCGCTTGCGGGCGAGGCGGATGCCCTGTTCGCCCTGATCCGGCAGTTCAAGGTCGACGAACGGGGGAAACCTCACCGCGCCGCGCCGCCACCGGTGCGACATGCCAAAGCCGCCCGTGCAGCGGTCCGCGCCCCCACGCGCAGTGCCATCGGCGCAACGGCGCTTCAGGAGACATGGGAGGATTTCTGATGCCCGGGCCCGGTTCGGCCCGATAGCGCGAACGTCGGCGATCAGAGGCAGGAGAGCGGCGGCACAAGGGCGGCGACCGGGGCGGTTGGTCGCCGGGCCGGCATCTCGGCGCACGCATCCGGCCCGGCACGTCGGGCCGGGGCCGTGCGTCATGGCCGGGCGGTGCCGATCGCCAGAAGCTGGAGCCGGACGAACATCTGGTCGGCCTCCCGGATCCCCGACTGGTAGCCGTCGATGAGATCCATCAGGACCTGAAGATAAGCGCCGTCCGTTTCCGCTATGCCCTGGCCCTGGCACCAGATGTCGCGCACGGCCATGAGCGTCTCCAGCTCTTTCAGCTCGAGTGGTCGATCGTAGGGGTGATCTGACGACATCGGGGGTTGACCATAAAAAGGAGGATACGACACGACAGCCCGGAGCATGAAAACGTAAAGGCTCCTCTCCAAGGCCGACTCCATTTTTAGGGCGCTAACTTTAAGGATTCGTAAACTTGCACGAACGCAACCACCCCGTGAGGGGCGGGGATGGATAAGGCCACTGGCTCCTTGGACGCTTCGGATGGAACGTCGCTCGCGCCCGACGTGCATCGACACACACCACGCCGACTGCGGCGCGGCGCGAAGATCCGACATAAAAAAGCGCCCGCAGCTTCCGCTGGAGCGCTCGATGGGAGAGTGGGCCGGTTCTCTGGCGGTCAATCGTCCAGCGTGTGTGAGGACACGTTATGATCGTCCGTGTCATGTGACCGGTCGGATTTCTTTCCGGTCTTGGTCGTTTCCCGGGTTGAGGTCTTGCCCGTCTTTGCATCATCCTTGGCGTTCTTTGACGTCGTCTTGTCCGTTTTCCTGTCCGACTTGGCCGTGTCCTTGTTTGTGTTCTTGCTCTTGTCCCTGTCCTTGCCCGTGTCCTTGAGGGTCTTCTTGTCGGACTTTGCAGCCTCCTTGGCCGCATCGTTTGCGTCCTTGGATGCTTTTTTCCACGTCGATGCGCCGGTTGTGGACCTGGACTCCGTCTTTTCGCCCCGCTCCTTGGCCTGCGCGGCGCCTTGCAACGGTGCGGCAGCGCCGCCAAAAATGATACCGCCAGCAACGGCGATGGAAAAAAGTGCGCGCGTCAGTATTGCCATGTCTCATTCTCCGACATCGAGGTGTGCTCGGTAGAAACATAGCGGTCGCGCGCTAACGAGGGTTCGCCAGCAACATTAAGATTGTCGGCAATGCGAGAATTCCGTGTGGTGCGTAAGGTCCGTCCGTCGGTCGCTGCGCCTCGGCGTTGGTGGTAAGGCTGCCAACGCGTTGCCGTGCGTCCGCAAGAGCGACGCGACGTGGTTTCTGCGCGTGAGCCATGCGGCTTGCGGCTTACACGGTATGGATCACCCGGGGTCAGACACCGGACGATCGTTCCTTGCCGGATCGTTCCTTGCCGGACAGGGGTTCGACAGCATCTGCACGCAAAGTGTACGGGCGCAGGATGCGTGCCGATCGACGCCGTGGCAGACCCGGGAAACCGCGTCGGCCGCGGGGATCGCTCAGCACTCAGCGTCACCATGAAGGTGCCAGCCTCCTGTCTCCAAATGATAACTGCAGCCGACAAGGCATCGGATCGGATCGACCGACGGGTATGATCCGGGCGAATGCACCGCTGCATCGCCGACATCTCTAGATCCGAGACGGAACAATGAAACCCAGCACGCAGCGCATGCCCTCGACAACGCGGATTATCGGCAAGGTGGCGGCCGTTACTCTGGCCTTCTGGATCATGAAGATCCTTGCCACGACCCTCGGCGAAACCGCCGGCGACTTTCTCTCCATGACCCTGGACCTTGGCTACTATATCGGCTTCGCCATCACCTTCACGGCGCTCGCGATTGTTCTGTTCTTTCAGATCCGGGCGCCCCGCTACAATCCAGCCCTCTTCTGGCTGGCAATCGTGGCCACGACGACCGCCGGCACGGAAATATCCGACATGATGGACCGGTCGTTCGATCTCGGCTACGCCTGGGGTTCGGTGCTTCTCGTCACCGGCTTGATCGCCAGTTTGGCAGCCTGGTATGCCCGCGCCCGCAACCTCGCTGTCTACCCGATCCTGCGTCGTGACGTGGAGGTCTTGTTCTGGGTCGCCGTCGTGTTTTCCAACAGCTTGGGGACCGCGTTCGGTGATTTCCTCACCGACAATCTGGACCTCAGCTACCTGCAGGGGGCCTTGGTCACGGCCGCCATCATCGGTGCCGTCGTCGCCTGCCATGCCATGACCCGTCTCAACCACGTGCTCTTGTTCTGGATTGCCTTCATCTTCACGCGTCCTTTCGGCGCTACGTTCGGCGACCTCCTGACCAAACCCCTGGAACACGGCGGCATGAACCTTCCGCGCGGCGCGGCTTCGCTCGTCACGCTGGGCCTTCTCATCGCCGTGCTCGTCATTTCCACGATGTCTGCGTCACGGACACGCACGGAACTGGGCGCAGTCGGCTGACACCAACCACGGACAGGGCGGCTTCGGCCGCCCTTCTCCGATCCGGCAGGGGATCCCGGAGCGGTACCCGCCTTGTCGTGCCTGCACACAGTCTTCACGGAACTCCGAAGCCTCCCAAGCCTGTGCTGCAGCGGCTTGCCCGCTTCAATGACGCGGCATCCCGGCATGCTGGAGGCCGTTTGTGGATGCCGGCCGGCGCCAGCCTCAGCATGCATGCGGCCAGGAATTCACGCGCCCAGTGCCGCAGTTCACGCAGAGCGAGACAGAACCTCCGCCTGTGTGGGAAGCCGAAGTGATGGCGCAGGCGCACCATTTCAGCGCGTAGGCTGAAGCGTCATATAATTGGAATCATTGTAAAAAAACTGACATGACGCGCGCGTGTGGCAAGGCTTCTGCCGCGGAGATTGTAGTTTGACAATGCATAGGGCGTGTTCTAAACGAGCGGCTAACGGATCAGAAACGATCGTGTTACGAAGAGTTTAGAGGAAGCCGGCGTGCAAACTATATTAGTGACCGGTGGCGCCGGCTTTATCGGGTCGCATTTGGTACCCATCCTTCTCGGCCAAGGTTTTTCTGTTCGGGTGCTCGATACCCTCGCACCACAAATCCACGGAATGATCCCGGGTCACGGACTCGATTGGCTGGCCGATACGACCAATCTCGAGTTCGTGAGAGGGTCTGTCACAAATGAAGTCGACCTTCGCTCGGCACTAAATGGTGTTGATTCCGTTATTCATTTGGCGGCGGAAACCGGCACCGGGCAATCCATGTACGAAATCGATCGGTATTGCCGTGAGAACGTACAAGGCACTGCGTTGCTGGTTCATCTTCTTGCGAATGGCGCTGCTCCCTCGGTCCGTCGGGTGGTGCTTGCCTCCTCGCGTTCCGTCTATGGGGAGGGGGCCTATGTCTATTCGAACGACCAGAATGCTGCCCGCATAACGCCGCCTTCTCGCACCGCTGACGCGCTGCGGTCCGGGCAGTGGGAGCCTGTGTGCCAGGATACGGGTGCTGCCCTGACGGCGGTTCCAACGTGTGAAAATGATCGTACCGCTCCCGCTTCCGTGTACGCCGCAACGAAACTGGCCCAAGAAGATCTTGTCCGCATCGTCTGCGAGAGTGCCGGGCTGGGGTATGCGATCCTTCGCCTTCAGAACGTGTATGGCGAGGGGCAGTCGCTCAACAATCCCTACACCGGGATCCTCTCCATCTTCTCCACGCGTATCCGTCGTGGCCTCGAGTTGCCGATTTTCGAGGATGGACTCGAGAGTCGTGATTTCGTCCATGTCTCTGATGTTGCAGCTGCTTTTGCTAAAGCCGTCCAAACTCAGGTGCCCCCGAACTGCGTGATCAACGTGGGGTCCGGCGTGGCAACGTCCGTCCTCGACATAGCCAAGTCCCTGTGTCGGGCTTTTGGTGCAGAAGAGCGCGTGCGGGTAAGCGGACAGTTTCGACTGGGTGACATCAGGCACAACATGGCCGACGTAAGCAAGCTTCGCGATCATCTGGGCCTCGTCCCGGCCGTTCGATTGGAGCAGGGTTTGGCGCGCTTCGCCTCATGGGTTCTGGCGCAGCCCCTTCCAGAAGACCGCCTCGGTGAAGCAAACGAGGAGCTTATCAAGCGAAAAATGATGGGGTGATCTTCGTCCGTTCTACGGCTGCGTCAGCGGATTGTGATCGGGGACGCATTGGGGCCGCTGTTTGACGATGCAGGCATCGTCTCACTTCACGTCGATACATACTGGCCGAACACGTAGAGGGTAAGTTGAAGAAGCTGAAGAAATACTTGCGGCAGGCTTTATCGCTGATTTTCCCTTCGTTGAAGAGCAAGCCCCAGGCGGTCAAGAAAAAAGGCGTGAAAAAGGCGCCGAGAAGCGATGCAATCGTTGCGCCTGCGGTCGCCGAGATCAAGCCGAAGAAGCCGAAAGCTGCCGCTAACCCTGAACGCAAAAAGGTCAAGAAGCCTGCTGAGCCGCCGCGCTTTCAGCACGTGCCACCGTCGTTCCCGTTTCATCCGAACGATCTACCGTCTTCCTGGAACAGCGTTGACAGCGCGGACGGCAAAACGCTGCAGGTCCTGGAAATCCGTGGGCGCTCGCTCGGCGAACTGCGAGACGCGCCAGAGATAACGGGGAGACTTGAAGGCGTTTTGGAGCGTTTCGAGCGGCTTAGCTGGCTCAACTCGGTGGCGCTGCCCACAGAGGACGGTGATCACTTTCCGGCAGCATCCCCGGATAGGCTCCTGTTCGGTGCGAGCGCCTGTTTCGATTTGGCCGACCTCTGGTTCGTTGAGCGCGAAACGCTGCGATTGCGCGTGCTTCCGAAAGATCGCGGAGGCAAGACCTTTCAGATCGTACGCGGCTATCAGCGCGACCCCATCCGTGAAGATAGCGTGCGACAGTTGATGGAGCTGCCGGTTGCACCCGATGCGACCACGTTCATCGACGTAAAGCTTGCCAACCCTTATCTGCCGCTGCTGATTTCCGTTTGCGAGCAGGATGGCGAACTCGTCGAGCTGATCACTTTGCCGTTTCCGTCACTCTGCCGAGGTGGGCCACACTATGGCGAATTGCTGGCGAGGACGGGGAAGAAGGCTTATCTGGGCGCGCTCAGCGAGCTCGGTGCCATCTGGGTGCAGTCCGCGCTTCATTGCAACCCCGGTGCCAGGCTTAAAGCACTGAAGATCGATCTCCGTTCTGCCACGGGAACCGAGAGGATTTTTGCGCCTAATCTTCTCTATTGGTTGAAGAACGTCCTGGGGATTGAACTTCTCGCGTCTCATCTGCCGTCTGTCGAGAGCCAGACCGTGCGGAACTATATCCTTACGTCTCTTGGAATAGACCCGGATGCGACCGACTCTGTTGTCGGGGAGGGCGGGAAAGCCCTGCGCCTTTCTGTCGATTCCATACCGGCTGTCGAGGCCTTGATGTCGAACTGGAGGCACGGCCGGGCAAATGGCGAATCCGGTTTTGTCTTGGCATCGGTCCATGACAACATGCCGAAATGGCTTTTCCGTCCGCCAGAGCGCTTGCTTGGCTCTATAGAATCCTTGGAACGGGTAGCCCTCTTTCCAGAGTTCGAGTATTCGGATAGCGCGGTGCCCGGTACGGAAAGCATGCAGCCTGGGACCGCCGTGTCCGCAATTCGTTTCTGCCGCTTCGGCCCGGTCGATGACGTTTGCGCGCTCTATCCGACAATGTCGACGGGCCCAATTGCATCTTCGAGCGCCATGATCGATCGATCCGTTGCCGTGCCTGCGGCGACGGCGGTGTTGAACGCATGCGGTCATGCCACTGCGGCGATTGCCTGCCTCGAAGCCATCGCTCTGCAGCACGGCGTCCAAGATTTTAGCGTTCTGATCGCTGGTGATCTCGCTGATGCAGCGTTGATTGAGAGTCACCTGCAAAGGCGCTTTCCCGGGACGGGCCGATTTGTTGCGGCCGAAGACGGCGAAGGCAGCAACGCCGTACTCAACCGTTTGGCGGCCATGGTCGAAACCGACCTGCTGCTGATCCTGGCCGCACCGATCCTTCTGCATGACCGGCGTTCCATCGGGCGACTGGCGTCCCTCATGAGGATTGACGACGTCGCGTCCGCGAGTTGTTTCCTGATCGGCGAGCGGTCGTCCAGCAAGAACCCGATCAAGATGGAAACGGTGTTTACAGGTTGGTTCGGCGAGATCGGTTCGGATGGTCAGATCTCGTCGGTTACATCCGGCTTGGAGGGGGTCTTGCCCCTTCTGCCGCCGACATCCTGGCCGGTCGCTTCCAGTTCGGGTCGCCTGTTGATGGTTCGGACAAGGGAATGGCAGCAGTTTGGCGGCTTCGACGAGGCCGGCATGACGTTCTCCACGAGGTTCTGGTCGAACATGATTGGCATGGAGCGCTTTCACCTTCTCACCTCGAGCATCACCGCAAGTCTGCAGCCGCGGGATGATGAGCCGGCGGATGTTTTCTCGCTGGAGAGCGAATTTTTCTCTGACCTCCATCAGCTTCAGACGTCGTCTGTGCAGATCAGGAAACTTGTCGCATGAAGATCTGCATCGTTATTCCGTCCGAACGATACCTCAACAATGCGGGCGCAAGGATACGGTATCAGCGCTTGAGGGCGCCCCTGGTCGAAGCCGGGCATAAGGTCTCGGTATCGACGATCGAAGCCTTCAGGAAGCTCGATCATGATGTCTATCTCTTCAGTAAATGTTATGAGGCGACGTCTCTGATCATTGCACGGAGGGCTGCTCAGGCTGGCAAGATTGTCGGCGTCGATCTGTTCGACGACTACTTCAGTCAGTACGACAACGGTCAAACGCAGCGGTTCCGCAGCTGGTTGCAAGAGTTCGTGCCGAATGCCGATTTCGTTTTGTGCTCGACGCCTGCCTTCATTGACATTGTGCGCGATTACGATCCGAAGCTGCCTGTCCATATCATGGGGGACTCGTTCGATAGTTTCGATATCGAGAAGCTCAAGCGCCTGCTGAACGCCAAGCACAGCGATCTCTGGGCTACCAAAACACTCAGAGTGGCCTGGTACGGCCGCGGCGACAACGCCTTGTTCCCGGTGGGACTTGCAGATCTGGCCGCATTCGGTTCGCACTTGAGTGCGTTGCAGGATTACGGTTTCGCTGTTCGTCTGGAGGTCATGACGAACAGCGAAGCGATGACAGGCGATGCGCTGGCCTCGTTGGCGGCTGTCCCGGTACCCTTTGAAGTGCATGAATGGAGCGAGGCCGACGAACAAGCGCTGTTGGAGCGGTCCCATGTCGTGTTCCTGCCCGTTTCGGGACAAAGCTTCAGTATCGCCAAATCATTGAACCGGTGCACGACCGCATTTTCGTCCGGATGCCAGGTCCTGTCCGTCGGTTATCCCCTTTACGAGGTCTTTGATTCCGTCATCTACCGCGACGCGCGCACGCTTGGCGACGATCTGGCGTGCAAGCAGCCGCGTCTGCGATTGGAGACCTTGGAAAGACTTCAGCGTCTTCTTCATCTGCATGCGGACCCGGTTGCGGGAGCGAACAATCTGATCGCGTTTCTGGAGACGTTGGCGCCTAGCACAACGACCGAGTCACAGGAACCGCAGGAACCGCAGCAAGCGGCCCCTGTCATTCTGTTGAACGGCATTGCAAGTACGGGCTTGATCCACAAGTTCGTGCGTCGACAGAAGGGCCTCTCTGTCGCCAGTCCGTTTACGGTGACGAATGTCAACTACGACGTTCGCTTCGAATGGAATGCCGCGTGCACGGGACTCGACGTCCTGCTGTCCGAAAACGCGCGTGGTCACCTGGCGGAACCCTTCATGCCGATGGCTGTCGAACATGGGATGATCAATGAATTCCCGTTCTACAAAATAGCGCAGGAATCTCTCCCTGAACTTTCGCTTGATGTCGCATTCCTTGCAAAAAGCGCGTCCCCTTCCGGAAAATATGCCGCGTATCAGGATGTCATCAAGGTCATGAAGACCGTTCTACAAATGCTGTTTCCCCAGAGCGCCTGCGTTGTGGCCGAACTTTCCAAAGCTGCGCATCGTGCTGCCGTCGACAACCCAGTGGGGCCGCTCGAACTCCAATGATCAATGTTCCATCCGTCGTATTGATAGTTAATCTCGTTCAGGACGTCAGCGTTGCCCGGCCTCTGGCATTCATTGCCTCTCGGGATCTCGGGCTGAAGACCTGCTTCCTGTTGACCCAGGCTTTCGTCAAGAGAGACGGCAGTGGACGTTGGCGCGCGGAGATCGACGAGATCGCGAAGGCAACCGGCGCAGAGGTTCTGATCGTCGAGAGAGAGGCGCATGCCTTACAATACTTGCAGACCCGCTCCGGCATCATCTTCGCGCCCAGCGAATCGGGTCTTTCCGCTCACAAGATCGTGCATGACATCCTTCGTTCGGCGCCTGCGTCCTTTGTCACAGTAACGCTGCAGCATGGGTATGAATGCATCGGATTCCTGCAGAGCAAGGAGCACGATCTCGCCCACGGCAGCGAAAACGTCTTCGCTGCCGATATCATCTGCGGCTGGTGCGAGCCGCAAAGGCTGACGTCCCTGGTCCCGTCGCAACGAAGCAAGCTGTCCGTCACGGGGCCTACGTCCGTGCTCCAGAGAGCGCCACGTGAGGCGTCACTTGGCCGCGGGATCGTCTGCGAGAACTTGCATTCTGTCAGGTTCAATTCCGGGAACGGTTTCCGGGCAGATTTTGGCGAGCTGTTCGGCCAGTTCTGCGCAGAGCTCGCAACAAAAGAGCAAAGCGTGACACTTCGGCCTCATCCCGCCGGCCAGTACACGCTCAAAAACGGCATAACGCTGGCGCAGAATGTGATCATCAACAATGATCCGATCTACAAGGTCAATCTGAGCGGGTTTTCCTATGGCATTTCCGCGCCATCCTCGATCGTCATTGACATGGTTCTGGCAGGTATCCCGACCGCCGTCTGGGTTGACAAGGATGGTGCCCTCGACACCGATAACTATTCCGGCCTCGCCACGGTCAGTGACCTGTCGGACTGGCTTCAATTTGCCGAAGAGGCATCGGCCCATCCTGAACGCTTTCTCGAGCAGCAGAGACAGTTCATCAAGGATCAGAAGATGCTGGTGGAGCCGCGCGATGTCTATCGACGCTACGCTGACCTGATTTGGTCGGCAGCACGTCGGGCATCCCCGGGATTGAGCCGACCGCCGGCACCTCCCGAGCCGGAACGCCGGGTCTTGTTCGTTTCCAACAGCCATCTGCCGACCCTGCAGTTGAGCTTTGTCAAGCCGCTGAAGCCGTTGGTGGATGCAGGGAAAATTGCCAGCGAGTTCCTGACGGAACAGCATCTGAAGGACGCCTTCGGCAAGGATCTTCAGAGGCACGATGTCCGCGCCTGGCTCCTTGAAAAGTTATCGACGGTCGCACCCTCGATGATCGTGTTCTGCCGCTATAGTGGGCCCCATGCGGACCTGATCACAGAGTGGGCGCGGGAGCATGACATCCCGACGATGTTCCATATCGACGACGACCTGCTGAACATTCCCATGGACCTCGGCGCCTCGAAACACGCCTATCACAATGATCCCATGCGCGTCGGGACCGTTCGTCATCTGCTGAATGAAACAGACCTTGTCTACTGCTCCAATCCGAACCTGCGTGACCGGTTGTTCGAGCTCGGGGCTTCGGCTCCCTTGAAGAGCGGCAAGATCTACGCCTCCGGCCAGATCATCGTTCCGGCAACGGAGAAACCTGTCCGCAAGATAGGGTATATGGCGTCGGCGGATCACACGCACAATCTCGAGATGATCAGCGAGGCGCTCATATCCTTCCTCCGGGGTAACCCGGATGTCCGCTTCGAGCTGTTCGGATCCATTCCGCAACTGGGTGTTTTCGACGAGTTCGGCGATCGCGTTTCAAAGCAGCCGCCGATCAGCAACTACGATCAGTTCATGACTACGTTTGCGACGTTCGAATGGGATATCGGCATATGTCCGCTGGTCAAAACGCCATTCAACGTCGTCAAGTCGAACACGAAATGGGTCGAATACACATCTGTCGGTGCAGCCGTCATCGCAAGTGGGGGGACCATCTACGACGAATGCTGCGCTGACGGATGCGGTATTCTTGCAGGCAACGCCGATGAATGGCTGGCCGGACTGAACCGTCTGGCGACGGACCCGTCCTATCGGTTTGAACTTGTGCGAAATGCCCAACAAAAACTCGCGAATGAGTACACGACCGATAAATTGCGGGAGCAGGTGGTTTCCTTCTTCTCCGAAGCAGAAGCGAACAGGATCAAGCACGCCCGGCAAGCCGGGGCGTAACCGGGTCCAGACGGCAAGCTCGGCGGCATCGCCGGGTATCGAAGCCTTGAGCGCAAGCCGAAAGGTCATCGGTCAACACGGAGCAAGCCGCATGGCGAAGACGTCTTGGCGGACGTCTGACGTTTCCGTGTCGGATGGCGACGGAGAATAGTATCGCCCGTGCCTCGGCGAGAATTGCCGGATGGATCGACGCATTGCCGACAAGGCCGGCGTCCGGTGCGGACGACACGGCAATCATAGGCCGAGAATTTCACGTTGCAACGATGGCAGGAGCGCCGTGCAACGTGACCCGGATTTTCTCCCTTCACGCAGCCTTCTTGGCAAACAGCGATGTTGGCGTGTAACGGGTGCAGGCTTCAAGCCGGAAGGGCTCGTTCTCTGGAAACCCGTCCGCTCTCATGTGTCTTGTGAAGGCAAATGGCGCACCCGACAGGATTCGAACCTGTGACCTTTGGAATCGGAATCCAACACTCTATCCAGCTGAGCTACGGGTGCAGCAACCGGCGCTTGCCGGGTGGATGAGGGGTTCATAGCCCAGGTTCGGGCCGGCATCAATGGGCAAGAGAGGGATTGGTGGAAAATCCGCAACGCCCGGCGTGAAGCACAAGAGAGATCCGGTCTGGCGTTCGGGGCGTAGAGATTGCGGTTTCACGGGATGGACCGGTTGAGCCTGATCGGATGATCGGCCGGGCGTCGGGGCGGAGAGGGCGGATGCGGGGATTTGAGGCAGGATACCGGGCGGTGGTTCTCGGGGCGAGCGGCGGGATCGGCTCTGCTGTCCTGTCTGCTCTCGATGCGGATCCGAAATGCAGCGCGGCGGTCGGGCTCTCGCGGCGGGATGACGGGATGGATGTGACCGACGAGGCGTCGGTCGCGGCTGCGGCCCGGCGCATCGGCGACGCGATGGGAACGGTCGACCTCGTCTTTGATGCGACGGGCGCGCTCGAAATCGATGGACACGGTCCGGAGAAGACGATCCGGGCAATCGACCCGGCGGTGATGGCGCGGCAGTTTGCGGTCAATGCGATCGGGCCGGCGCTGCTGATCAAGCATTTTGCGCCCTTGCTGCCGCGGGATCGGCGCTGCCTGTTTGCAACCCTGTCCGCGCGTGTCGGGTCCATCGGCGACAACAGGCTCGGCGGCTGGATTTCCTATCGTTCGGCAAAGGCCGCGCTTAACCAGATCGTGCGCACCGCCGCGATCGAGATAGCGCGAACCGCGCCCCAGAGTGTCGTCGTTGCCCTGCATCCCGGTACCGTGGACACCGGGCTGACCTCCACCCATGGCAAGCACGCGGACAAGATGTCGCCGGCAGAGGCGGCCGCCGCGCTTCTCGCGGTTCTGTCCGATCTATCCCCCGCGCAGACCGGGCAGTTCCTCGCCTATGACGGGACGGCGATCCTGTGGTAGCGGCGCTCGTCGGCGCGGGACGGGGGCAGGCGGGGGTCGTTTCGCTTTGCGGGAGCATGCCATGGCGCCGATGAACGCAGAGAAGGTCCGCCATCTCATCGTCCTTCTCGGAGACCAGCTCTCGCCGGACATGACGAGCCTTGCCGACGCATCCGAAGACGACGTCGTGCTGATGTGCGAGATCATGGACGAGGCGCAGTATGTGCGGCATCATCCCAAGAAGATCGCATTCCTGTTTTCGGCCATGCGCCACTTCGCAGAGGAGCTCCGGGCGAAGGGATTGACGGTGCGCTATGTCCGTCTGGAGGACGAGGGCAATACCGGTTCGTTCACCGGAGAGGTCGGGCGTGCCGTGTCGGTGTTGCGGCCGGACAGCGTCCGGGTCACCGAGCCGGGCGAGTTCCGGGTCCTCGACATGATGACGGGCTGGCAGCGGGCGTTCAATCTTCCGGTCGAGATCCTCGACGATCAGAGATTTCTCTGCTCCCGAGCCGCATTTGCGGCCTTTGCCGGTGGGCGCCGACAGCTGCGGATGGAAACCTTCTACCGGGAGATGCGCGTCAAGACCGGCCTCCTGATGGAGGGGGATGCACCGGCGGGCGGGCGCTGGAACTTCGACGCCGACAACCGCAAGCCAGCGACGCTCGATCTGTTTTCTCAGCCGCGAAAGGGTTTCGAGCCGGATGCGATCACGCAGGAGGTGCTGGATCTGGTGGGTCGGCGTTTTGCGGCGCATTTCGGACGGCTCGAGGGGTTCGACTTCGCGGTGACCCGTCGTCAGGCGGAGACGCTGCGCGATCGGTTCATGGTCGATCACCTGCCGAGATTCGGGGAGCGGCAGGATGCGATGCTGTCCGGAGATCCCGTTCTCAGCCATTCGTTGCTGTCGTTCTACCTCAATGCCGGCCTGCTCGATCCGCTCGATCTCTGTCGTCGGGCGGAGGCGGCCTATCTTGCAGGCCATGCGCCGCTGAATGCGGTCGAAGGCTTCGTGCGCCAGATCATCGGCTGGCGCGAATATATCCGCGGCGTCTACTGGCTGAAGATGCCGCATTGCCGGGAGATGAATTTTCTGGAGGCGGATCGTGCCCTTCCGGATTTCTACTGGACGGCCGAGACGCGGATGGCCTGCCTGCGGCAGGTGATCTCGAAGACCCGCGACAATGCCTATGCCCACCATATCCAGCGGCTGATGATCACCGGAAACTTCGCGATGCTCGCCGGCGTGCGACCGCTTGAGATCCACCAGTGGTACCTGGAGGTGTATGCCGATGCCTATGAGTGGGTGGAACTGCCGAACGTGATCGGCATGAGCCAGTTTGCCGATGGCGGTTTCCTCGGCTCGAAACCTTATGCCGCTGGCGGCAACTACATCAACCGCATGTCGGACTACTGCGAAGGCTGCGCCTACGACGTGCGCAAGAAGACCGGAAAGGACGCGTGTCCGTTCAATGCGCTCTACTGGGATTTTCTGGCACGAAACGAGGACAAGCTGAAGGGCAATCACCGGCTGGGGCCGGTCTATGCCGCGTGGGGCCGCATGAGCCCGAAGCAGAAGGCGGAGACCCGGCAGAGCGCCCAGACGTTTCTTGCGGAACTGGACGCCCTGCCGAAAACCTATTGACGGTTATCCCGTCGGCAGGGACGTCGACGTTTAGATCTCGACGGCGACCTGGCGCTTTTCCTTGACGGACCGCAGCGCGGCTTCGGCCAGCGCCAGTGCCGCGAGACCGTCGGCACCCGACGGCGTGATCGCCGTGCCGGTCTCGATGGCCGAGATGAAGCTTGCGATCTCGTTGGCATAGGCCTGGGTGTAGCGCGTCATGAAGAAGTCGTGCAGCGGCGGACGGGTGTAGCCGTCGCCATTGGCGATCTCGATCGAGACGGCGCGCTGATTTTCGGCAGAGACGACGCCTTTGGAGCCGTGCACCTCGATCCGCTGGTCATAGCCATAGGTCGCGCGGCGCGAATTGGAGATGATCGCCTGCTTGCCGGTCGCCGTTTCCAGGATGACCGACACGCTGTCGTAATCGCCGGCCGTGCCGATATCGGGATCGACCAGCACGGCGGCGTGGGCCGTGACGATGGTCGGCTCTTCGCCGAGCAGAAAGCGGGCCATGTCGAAGTCGTGGATCGTCATGTCGCGGAAGATGCCGCCCGAGCGTTTGATGTAGTCCACGGGCGGCGCGCCGGGATCGCGCGAGATGATCGTGACCATTTCCACATCGCCGATGCGGCCGTCCTCGATCGCCTGGCGCACGGCCATGAAGTGCGGGTCGAACCGGCGGTTGAAGCCGACCATCAGCTTGCCGCCGGTGGCTGCGACCGTCTTCAGGCAGTCGCGAACGCGGCCGACGTCGAGATCGATCGGCTTCTCGCAGAAGATCGCCTTGCCGGCGCGGGCAAAACGCTCGATCAGGTCGGCATGGGTGTCGGTGGGGGTGCAGATGACGACGGCATCGATATCGTCCGCAGCTTCGATCGCCTCGATCGTGCGGACCTCGCAGCCATAGCCATCGGCAATGACCTGGGCGGCCGCAGGAAAGGCGTCGGCAACGGCGACGAGGCGCGCATGCGCGTCGGCGCTCACGGCCTTCGCATGGACCTTGCCGATACGGCCGGCACCGAGGAGACCAAATCTCACAGTCATGTTACCACTTTCGATAGAGCGGCCCGAAAGCCGGGGGACGCGGAATGTTACGCTCACTCCGCACAAGCGCCAGACGATCCGCCCGTGGCAGGCCGCAGGATGTCGAGACGGGACGGTACCGGCAATGTCGCGGTCTTTCCAGACGTCTCCGCGGGTCGACGCCGTCACCGGAACGAAAGGTTGATCTCTCCCGCCGTTTGGAATTTTTATTCCGTCGACCTTGGGCGCGTCAAGCGGGCGGTCTTGCGCTTTGAAGGTTTTTTGCGCATGTGCTGTGGGCAGGCTGCGCCAACCCCACCCACCTTCAGCGCGCGCGACCGCTCCAAGAGGCTGCATGCAGAAGTTCATCGATCCGGATCACCCTTTCTACCGCCCTCTCTGGAGGCGGTTGCTGATCGTGGGAAGCTGCGCGCTCTGGACCGCCGTCGAGTTCTGGAACGGCGCCACGACCTGGGGCATGATCTTTCTGGCGGTGACGGCCTATACCTCGGCAACGCTGATCGTGTTCTTCAAGCCGAAGGCGACGACCGAGGTGGTCGCACAGGAGACGGCGACGGACGCGGAGAAGCCTTTGTCGGCTACGTCAGAGAGATCGGCCCGCGACGAACCGTCCGCCTGATCGACGGACGTCCGGACCCTTTTATCGCGGCCGGCGCGCCGGCGTGCCGATCGGCCGTCCGCGCTTCATGCGGCGCATGGCCTCGTCCACCAGCATGTTGGCGATCGTCATGCGCGTGGTCGCCGCCTGCAGGTCTTCCGGCGCATGGCGATCGGGATGATTGCGGGTGGCAAAGGCGCGGCGTTTCTCGGCGAGCGTCGCCAGCGTATCGACGCTCGAGATGTCCAGATCCTCGGCCACGTCGGCCGGCGACAGCCGGTCGAGATATGCGGGTCGCTGTCTTGGTTGCGGCGGAGGGCTCGTGGAACTTTGGATCTGGATCTGGATCTGGGGCTGGGGTGGCGGCATCGGAGCAGGGTGCTGAACCTCCACCATATCGACATAGGCTTGCCGCACGGCATCGCCGGCCGTCGTCGGCTCGGTATCGAACGCAAAGCCCGCAGGGATGCCGCTGATGCCCGCATGCCGTGGCGTGGCGAGGGCGTCGGGCGGGTTTTCCGCGTCGAGCCGTTCGAGCACGGACTGGAAGAGCGATTTGCCGAACATGGCCGTTCCCGGAAAGGCTTTGGTTGCCGCAGGGCACGGCTGTCCTCATGCCGCCAGCCAAGCACGAGAAGGTTGCGCTGGCCTGTCCACGCGCGTCCAGTGCGGTCTGTCAGGCCTTCGCTTCCTGCAGGATCAGGTCGTGCAGCAGCTTTGCGCTGGGCGGAAGCTCGCGGCCGCGCGGCGTGATGAGGCTGTAGGGACGGATGGTGATGGCGAAATCGATCGGCAGGACGCGGATCTCGCCGATGGAACTGCCCCGGCCGGCCACCAGTTCGGCCACGTCCTTCGCGACCGGCGCGATCGCATTGGTGTTGCGAACGATGGAGAGCGTGAGGATGATCGATGAGGTGTTGATGGTCGTGCTCGGGAGCGGTACGCCGCTTGCCAGAAAGCTGTCCTCGACGGCACGGCGCAGCAGCGTGCCCGCCGGCTGGAAGACCCAATCATAGCCTGGCAGATCCTCGTGCACGATGACCGGCCTTTCGAGAAGAGGGTGTCCTTCGCGAACGATCAGGCACACATCCTCCGATCCGATCTCCACAAGATCGAACTTTCGCGGATCGATATCGTCGGGGATCCGGCCGATGACGAAGTCGTGCCGGGCGGCCATGAGTTCGCGAATGAGGACGTTGCTGTTCTCGATCTGGATGCTGATCTCGATGCCGGGATAGGCCGTCGTCACCTGATGCATGGCCGGCACGGCGAGATGCAGGGCAGGGCCGGTCACCGATCCCAGGGAGACCGACCCGCCGCGGCCCGTCTTCAGCTCGCCGATTTCGCGGGCAGTTTCCCGAAGCTCGAGGAAAATGGTGCGTGCACGCCGGGCGAGCGCCTTGCCGTAGGGGGTCAGTTCCACACCGCGCGCCACACGCTCGCAAAGCGGCGCACGCAAGATCGATTCGATATCGCCGAGCATGCGCGACGCGGCCGGTTGCGAGATCCCGAGAGCGTCGGCAGCGCCGCTGATCTGGCCCCTGTCCTCGATCGCCAGGATCAGATGCAGGTGCACAAGCTTCAGACCGGACTTGAAAACATTGCGTGCAGATGCGCCGACAGGTACAAGCCCTTGATTTTCCGTATCTTCCATGTGACGTGACTCTCCCGGCTCCCCGGGTGGATAAAAATCACATTCTTTTCATTATTTATACCAAATTAAATATGGGACTGATCGAATATTGTATTTGACAGTTATGGAGTTTGATTCCAGTTTGCCGCCATGTGCGCCGGCGCTTGCGGAGGTTAAGCCGGGGGGATTTCTTCATCCATTTTCCCTCCCGACCCGGGACAAAAGCTCGGGTGCGTCTAGCGCTGCACATATCGCGACGGTTCCAGGCCGGCGCGGTCAACACTCCAGGGAGAGACCGTATGAAACTGGTTACATCACTTCTGGCCGCTGCCGCCATCGGCGTCGCGTCCTTCGCATTCCCGGCGTTCGCGCAGGACAAGGGCACGGTTGGCATTTCCATGCCGACGAAGACGTCGACGCGCTGGATCTCGGACGGCGAGACCATGGAAAAGCTGTTCAAGGAAGCCGGCTATACCGCCGACCTGCAGTTTGCTGACGACGATATTCCGAACCAGCTCGCCCAGATCGAAAACATGGTCACCAAGGGTGCCAAGGTTCTCGTCATCGGCGCCATCGACGGCACGACGCTCTCCGACATTCTTGCCAAGGCGCACGAAGCCGGCGTGAAGGTCATCGCTTATGACCGCCTGATCCGCGACAGCGGCAACGTCGACTACTACGCGACGTTCGACAACTTCCAGGTTGGTGTTCTCCAGGCAACGACGCTCGTCAACGGCCTCAAGCTCGACAGCGCAACCGAGCCGAAGAACGTTGAGCTGTTCGGCGGTTCGCCGGACGACAACAACGCCTTCTTCTTCTACGACGGCGCAATGTCGGTTCTCCAGCCGCTGATCGACGCCAAGAAGATCGTCATCAAGTCCGGCCAGATGGGCATGGAACAGGTCGGTACGCTGCGTTGGGACGGTGCCGTTGCACAGGCCCGCATGGAAAACCTGCTGTCCTCGACCTACACCGACGCCAAGGTCGACGGCGTTCTCTCCCCCTATGACGGTCTCTCGATCGGCATCATCTCGGCCCTGAAGGGCGTTGGCTACGGCTCGGGCGACATGCCGATGCCGATCGTCACCGGCCAGGATGCCGAGCTGCCTTCGGTCAAGTCGATCATGGCTGGCGAACAGTACTCGACGATCTTCAAGGACACGCGTGAACTGGCCAAGGTTACCGTTGGCATGGTCGATGCCGTGATCAGCGGCAAGGAGCCCCAGATCAACGACACCAAGACCTACGACAACGGCGTCAAGGTCGTTCCGGCCTACCTGCTGAAGCCGGTTGCCGTCGACAAGACCAACGTCAAGGACGTTCTGGTCGGCGCCGGTTACTACACGGCCGAGCAGATCGACAACTAAGCGATCACGCTATCATGGGGTCCGCGATACCAGTCGCGGACCCTTTTGGCATATGAGGAGCTTGACCTCGGCCGGTCCCACCTCATCGCACGACGGACGGCCACTGGAACGCCTGACATGGACAATTACATTCTCGAAATGCGGGGCATCACCAAGACGTTTCCCGGCGTGAAAGCGCTCGACAACGTCAATCTCAAGGTTCGTGAGGGCGAGATCCACGCGCTCGTGGGTGAGAACGGTGCCGGCAAATCGACCCTTATGAAGGTTCTGAGCGGCGTCTATCCTGCCGGGAGCTACGACGGAGACATTGTTTTCGACGGCTCGGTTCGGCAGTTCAAGGACATTTCCGACAGCGAACACCTCGGCATCATCATCATTCACCAGGAACTGGCGCTCGTTCCGCTGCTCTCGATCGGGGAAAACATCTTCCTCGGCAACGAGGTTGCGTCCAAGGGCGTCATCGACTGGAAGGAAACCTTCGCCCGGACCCGGGAGCTTCTTGCCAAGGTCGGCCTGAAGGAGTCGCCCGCCACCCTGATCACCGATATCGGCGTGGGCAAGCAGCAGCTGGTGGAAATCGCCAAGGCGCTTTCGAAAAAGGTGCGCCTCCTGATCCTCGACGAGCCGACGGCGTCGCTCAACGAAACGGATTCGGCGGCCCTCCTCCATCTCCTGATGGAATTCCGCAAGCAGGGCATGACCTCGATCATCATTTCGCACAAGCTGAACGAGATCAAGACGGTCGCCGACAAGATCACGATCCTGCGCGACGGCGGCACGGTCGAAACGCTCGACTGCCACAACGAGGATATCGGCGAAGACCGGATCATCAAGGGCATGGTCGGGCGCGACATGGACGATCGCTACCCGCCGCGCGAGCCGAAGATCGGCAACACGCTGCTGGAAGTGAAGAACTGGAACGTCTACCACCAGCATCACCGCGACCGGCAGTTCCTGCATGACGTGAACTTCACGGTTCGCGCCGGCGAGGTCGTCGGCATCGCCGGGCTGATGGGGGCAGGGCGCACCGAGACAGCCATGAGCATCTTCGGCCGCTCCTGGGGTCACAAGATCACCGGCGACGTGCTGATGCACGGCAAGCCCGTCGACGTCAGCACGATCCAGAAGGCGATCGAAGCCGGGCTCGCCTATGTGACCGAGGACCGCAAGCATCTCGGCCTCGTGCTCAACAACAACATCATGCACAACACGACGCTCGCCAACCTGCCGGCCGTGGCCAATGGCGGCGTGATCGACGGGCATCGCGAGCGCGAGGTGGCCACCGACTACCGCAAGCGTCTGCGCATCCGGTCGCACTCGATCTACCAGGAAGCGGTCAACCTCTCGGGCGGCAACCAGCAGAAGGTCGTCCTGTCCAAGTGGCTGTTCACCAATCCGGAAATCCTCATCCTCGACGAGCCGACACGTGGCATCGACGTCGGTGCGAAATACGAAATCTATTCCATCATCAACCAGCTGGCTGCCGAGGGCAAAGGCATTCTCATGATCTCGTCGGAGATGCCCGAGCTCTTGGGAACCTGCGACCGGATCTACGTCATGAACGAAGGTCGCCTCGTCGCGGAACTCCCCAAGGGTGAAGCAAGCCAGGAATCCATCATGCGAGCCATCATGCGCTCCGGGGAGAAGCACTAATGGTCCTTGAAACCAGCGCACCAGCAGCAAAGCCGTCCGTCGGCGCCTATCTGAAGGCCAATATCCGCGAATACGGCCTTCTGGTCGCACTCGTCGTGATCATGCTGTTCTTTCAGTTCGTCACGGGCGGCGTTCTGTTCCGCCCCGTCAACATCACCAACCTGATCCTGCAGAACTCCTTCATCGTCATCATGGCGCTGGGGATGCTGCTGATCATTGTCGCCGGCCATATCGACCTTTCGGTCGGGTCCATCGTCGCCTTCACCGGCGGCCTGTCCGCCATCATGCTCGTGCGGTGGGGCATTCACTTCTCCATCGTTGTGCCGCTCTGCCTCGTTCTCGGCGGTCTCGTCGGTGCAGCGCAGGGCTATTGGGTCGCCTACCAGAAGATCCCGTCCTTCATCGTGACGCTGGCCGGCATGCTCGTCTTCCGCGGCCTGACCTACCTGATCCTGCAGAACCGTCCGATCGGCCCGTTCCCCAAGGAGTTCCAGGTTCTCTCCACCGGCTTCGTTCCGGATCTGCTCTGGTTTGCCAATCCGAACCCGGCTGTCGTCACCAATCTCTTTGCGTTGGTCGCCGTCATCGTGCTCGTGGGTCTCGCGGTGTATTTCGGCCTGAAGGAGCGTCGTACGAACGACAAGCACGGCACGGAAAACGAACCCTTCGTGTTCTTTGCCATCCAGATGGCCATCATCGGCGTCGTCGCGATCTTTCTCGGCTTCCAGCTGTCGACCTATCGCGGTTTCCCGAACGTCCTGATCGTCATGGCGCTCCTGATCGCGCTCTACACCTTCATCACGACGCGTTCGACCATCGGCCGTCGCATCTACGCCATGGGCGGTAACGAGAAGGCCGCCAAGCTTTCGGGCATCAACACCGAGCGCCTGACCTTCCTGACCTTCGTCAACATGGGTGTTCTCGCGGCCCTCGCCGGGATGATCATCGCAGCCCGCCTGAACTCGGCAACACCGAAGGCTGGCGTCGGGTTCGAACTCGACGTCATCGCAGCCTGCTTCATCGGCGGCGCATCCGCTTCCGGCGGCGTCGGCAAGATCACCGGCGCGGTCATCGGCGCGTTCATCATGGGCGTCATGAACAACGGCATGTCGATCATGGGTCTCGGCATCGACTACCAGCAGCTCGTCAAGGGCCTGGTCCTGCTCGCCGCCGTGTTCTTCGACGTCTACAACAAGAACAAGGGCTGATCGTTTCCCGAAAGGGTCCGTTCACGTCGTTCACGATCACGCCGCCGTCTGACACGCTCAGATGGCGGCGTTTGCATTCGAGGAAGGGAAACACACCATGCTGATGTCGCAGATCCGCAATGACGACGGTTCGATCACGGTCGTCATGCGCGAGGAGGGGGAGCCGGGGCGTGCCGTCCGCGGCGCGTCGAGCCTTTACGAGCTGGCGCTCGAGGCTGCCAATTCCGGGCGCATGCTGGCCGATGTGGTCACGACGCGCGGTGTGAGCGGTGTCGTCGACCTTCAGGCAGCCTCTGCAGAAGGGCGCTTCCTGCCGCCGATCACCCATCCCGATCCGGCGCATCTCCACCTCACCGGGACGGGCCTCACCCATCTCGGCTCGGCCGCGACCCGCGACGCGATGCATGCGTCGGCCAGGGACGAGGCTGCAATGACGGATTCGATGAAGATGTTCCGCATGGGTCTTGAAGGCGGCAAGCCGAAACCGGGGGAAACCGGCGTTCAGCCGGAATGGTTCTACAAGGGCAACGGCCTGCAGCTTGCAGCACCCGGGGGCGATCTCGTTTCTCCAGCCTTCGCCTCGGACGGGGGCGAGGAGCCGGAGATGGCTGGCATCTACGTCATCGCCGACAACGGCCAGCCTTTTCGCCTCGGCTTTGCCGTCGCCAACGAATTTTCAGACCATGTGACCGAGCGCGTCAACTATCTCTTCCTCGCGCATTCGAAACTCCGGCCGGCCTGTTTCGGCCCGGAGATCCGGATCGGCAACGCCCCGCCCGATATCCGCGGCACCTCGCGCATCCTGCGCAATGGCGCCATCCTCTGGGAGAAGCCGTTTCTGTCGGGCGAGGCCAATATGTCTCACAGCTTCGCCAATCTCGAACACCACCACTTCAAATACGGCCTCTTCCGTGCGCCCGGCGATGTCCACGTGCACATGTTCGGCACGGCGACGCTTTCCTTCGGTGATGGTGTGCGCACCGAGCCGGGCGATGTGTTCGAAATGGAGGCTGCAGGGTTCGGATTGCCGCTGCGCAACCGTCTGGTGGTCGCGGCTGCGGAGGTGGTGACCGTCGGGGTGCTGTAGACGCGATCCGGTCGGCCCGGTCAGCAGGCTGGCGGCAAGGGGCTGGCGGTTCCGCTGCCGGTTCTCAATGCGCGCGCGACGTTGCGTCCGGTGTTACGGCTGCCGTTGCATGGCATCGGGCGCGGGCAGCAGCGAGCCTCGCTTGGCTCGGCTCAGCTTTGGCTCTGGCTCTGGCTTTGGCTTTGCCCTTGTTGTTCGACCGTCAGCGCCACCGTCAGCGTTTCGTTCGCGGCGCCGTGGACCAGTCCGGAGATCGGGGCGGCGTCGCGATAGTCGAGACCGGTGGCGATGCGGACATAGCGGTCGTCGGGGCAGACGTCGTTGGCGGCGTCGAAACCGACCCAGCCGAGGCCGGGAAGATGGGCTTCGGCCCAGGCATGCGTCGCCGTCTGCTCGATCCGGTCGTCCATCATCAGATATCCGGAGACGTAGCGGGCCGGCAGGCCGAGCGCGCGGGCGCAGGCGAGGAAGATATGCGCATGATCCTGGCAGACGCCGATGCCGCGGGTCAGCGCTTCGTCCGCCGACGTGTCCGTTCCCGTCGATCCCGGTTCGAAGGTCACCGCCTGGTGGATCGCGCCCATCAGATTGTGCATCTGCGCCAGAACGCCATCACCGCTCTGCGACTTGGCGAGATCGCGAATCTGCTTCGTCCGCTTGGTCAGCGGCGTGTCGCGCTGGAAGAGCCAGAGCGGAATATAGGACTGATGCGGCCCGAACACGCCGGCGCGGTCCTGCGTCTCGACCTCGCCGCTCGCGACGATGCGCATGCGGATCTGATCGCCCATGACGCTGACAAGGGTGACGCGGTTTGCGAAATGATCCTCGTAGCCGACCTCCACCTTCGCGCCTTCGACCGAGGTCTCCCAGTTCAGCACAGTCTGTCCCGGTTGGGAGAAGGGCGTGAGACGGAGCCGCTGCAGCGAATAGCTCACCGGCTCCGCATAGCTGTATTCGGTCGTGTGCGTGATCTTCAGTCGCATGCGCCTGCTCTGTCCTTGCTCAATAGAACCTGTAGCCGTCGGAGATTTCCTGGCTCAGACGGTTGTTCTGGGTGATGAACGTCTCGATATATTCGTGAAGGCCCTGGTCCATCACATCCTTGATCGAGCAGTTGCGCAGCGATTTCAGCGTGATCTCGGACGTATCGTGCGCGCTGTGCCGCTCACCATACTCCCGTTCGAGATAAAAGAGATTGCTGTTGATCTTTTCGTAGCAATAGGCGAGCGAGCGCGGCATGCGACCGTTCAGAATGAGAAAGTCCGCGATGTTGGCGGCCTTGTACTCGGCCTCGTAGACCCAACCATAGCTGCGATGCGCGGACACCGAGCGCAGGATCGATTCCCACTGGACATTGTCGATGGCGGTGCCGACCTGCGACACGGCCGGCAGAAGGACGTAGTATTTTACGTCGAGAATACGGGCCGTGTTGTCCGCGCGCTCGATGAAGGTGCCGATGCGGGAGAAGTTGAAGAGGTCGTTGCGCAGCATCGTGCCGTGGAAGGCACCGCGGATCAAGCCGGTCTTGCGCTTGATCGCATCGATCACCTCCGGCAGGTCCGCAGCTTTGACCCTTCGGGCGAGCATGGACTTCAGGTCGAGGTAACACTCGTTAACCGCTTCCCACGTCTCGCGCGTGAGCGCCGTGCGCACCATGCGTGCATTGCTGCGGGCGGTCTCGATGCAGGAGAGCACGCTCGACGGATTGGTGGTTTCGCGCAGCAGGAAATCGACGGCATCAGCGCTGGTCGCGCTCTCGTAGCGTTGCTCGTAGATGTCCATCACACCCGAGCTCTGCAGCACGCTTTCCCAGTTGTCTTCACCGAGATGCGAGCGGGTCAGGGACATGCGCAGTCCGGCGTCGACAAGGCGGGCGCTGTTTTCGGCCCGCTCGATATAGCGGAACATCCAGTATAGGCCGTTTGCTGTTCTTCCGAGCATGCCGATCAGTCCTCCAGTACCCAGGTGTCCTTCGTGCCGCCGCCCTGGCTGGAATTCACCACCAGGGAGCCGGCCTTCAGAGCCACGCGGGTCAAACCGCCGGGAATGATCTGTACCTTGTCGGATACGAGCACATAGGGACGCAGGTCGACATGGCGCGGTGCAATGCCCTTGTTGACCATGATCGGGACGGTCGAGAGGGAAAGGGTCGGCTGGGCAATGTAGTTGCTCGGGCGCGCCTTCAGTTTTTCGGCAAACAGTGCCCGTTCCTTCTTGGAGGCCGTCGGGCCGACGAGCATGCCGTAGCCGCCGGAGCCGTGAACTTCCTTGACGACCAGGTCGGCGAGGTTGTCGAGCACATATTGCAGGCTCGACGCCTCGGAGCAGCGCCATGTCGGCACGTTTTCCAGCAGCGCCTTGCGGCCGGTGTAGAACTCGACGATCTCCGGCATGTAGGAGTAGATCGCCTTGTCGTCGCAAATGCCGGTGCCCGGCGCGTTGGCGATGGTGATGTTGCCCGCACGGTAGACATCCATGATGCCGGGAATGCCGAGCGCCGACTCCGGCTTGAACGTCAGCGGATCGAGGTAGTCGTCGTCGACACGCCGGTAAAGAACGTCGATGGCCTCGTAGCCGCGCGTCGTGCGCATGCGGACCTTGCCGTCGATGACGCGCAGGTCGGAGCCCTCCACGAGTTCGACACCCATCATGTCGGCCAGGAAGGCATGCTCGTAATAGGCGGAATTGTAGATGCCGGGTGTGAGAACGGCCACGCGCGGCTTGCCCTCGCATCCCGGAGGCGCCACGGCCGCCAGAGAATGGCGCAGCAGATAGGGGTAGTTCTCCACCGGCTGGACGCGGTTCTGATAGAACAGCTCCGGGAACATCTGCATCATCGTCTCGCGGTTCTCGAGCATGTAGCTCACGCCGGAGGGTGTCCGGGCATTGTCCTCGAGAACGTAGAACTGATCCTCGCCTGTGCGTACGATGTCGGTGCCGACGATGTGGGTGTAGACGCCGCCCGGTGGTCGCATGCCGACCATCTGCGGCAGGAAGGCATCGTTTTTCTCGATCAGTTCACGCGGGATTCGTCCCGCCTTGATGATCTCCTGCTTGTGATAGATATCGTCCAGGAACGCATTGAGCGCGAGCACGCGCTGCTCGATGCCCTGCGCGAGGCGGCGCCATTCCCGCGCGGAGATGATGCGCGGGATGAGATCGAAGGGAATGAGTTTTTCGGCGCTGTCCGCATGGCCGTAGACGGCAAAGGTGATGCCGGTCTTGCGGAAAATGTTCTCGGCCTCTTTCGACTTGGCGATCAGGCGGGCTCGGTCCTGGTTGGCATACCATTCGTTGTATGTTGCGTAAGGCGGTCGCGGAGTGTTGTCCGCATTCATCATTTCATCGAATGCCAACGGCTTGGTCCCCTTTTTAAGCCATTTGATTACAAGCGCTTCGGCAATGCAAGAAGCATGCTCGTTTCCGCCGGAAAGAAATTTTCACTCGTTCCGGCTGTCCCCTCCAAAGAGAAGATGGCTTTTGCAGGCGGAATGGCAAGGCGGCTGCAGGGCCATGAGGCGGAGTTCGCGCCCGGTGCCGTCGCACCTGCTTATTCATTGGGCGGACTGCTTCGCGCCATGCACGCGGCCCAAACGAAAACGGCGGGACTCGCGTCCCGCCGTTTTGTCGTCTTGGAATTCAGACTGTCTTACGCTTCTTCGCGGCGCGAACCTTCGCGGCGCTGGGCGGCCTGAGCCCCCGGGCTGCCGGCAGCAGGGCGGGGACCGCGATTGGCGCGCGGTGCACCGCCCGGACGGCCATTGCGGTTGCCGTTCCGCTTGGCAAGCGCTGCCTGGTGGGCGGCCTGTGCGGCCGGGCCCTGGCCCTTGCGGTGCTCGCGGCGCTGCGCCCCTTCGTCACCGGCCAGAAGGTCGTCGCCCGCAAAGGGGCTCGGCGCCTGTGCCACGCGGGCCGGGCGGTTGTTCTCGCCGCCGCGGTTTTCGCTGCGACCCTGGCCTCCACGGCCTTCGCCGCGGCCCTGCCCGTTGCGACCTTCATTGTTGCTGCCGCGGCCGCCATTGCCACGCGCATTGCGGGGTGCCGGGGCGCGCGAAATGTTCGCAGGTGCTTCGCCGCTCGCGACGGTAATGCTCATGCCCATCAGCTTTTCGATGTCACGCAGCAGGCGAGCCTCGTCGGGCGCGCAGAACGCGATGGCGATGCCGTCGCGGCCGGCACGGGCGGTACGGCCGATGCGGTGAACATAGGCTTCGGCGACCTCCGGGAGATCGTAGTTGTAGACGTGCGTGATGCCTGGAATATCGATGCCACGCGCAGCGACGTCGGTGGCGACCAGAACCTTGATCTCGCCGTCACGGAAGGCCTTGAGGGCGCGCTCGCGCTGGCCCTGGCTCTTGTTGCCGTGAATGGAGGCTGCGGAATAGCCGACCGACTCCAGGTGCTTCATCAGCTTTTCGGCCCCATGCTTGGTGCGCGAGAAGACGATGGCGCGGCCATCGGGGTTTGCGGTCAGCGACTGCTTGAGAAGCGTAACCTTGCCGTCCTTGCCGCTCACGAAATGCACGAACTGCTCGATCTTGTCGGCGGCCTTGCCGGCCGTTGCGACTTCGACGCGCTTCGGATCGGTCAGATAGTCGCCGGCCAGATCGGCGATCGCCTTCGGCATGGTGGCCGAGAACAGCAGGGTCTGGCGGTTCTTCGGGACGAGCTTGGAGATCTTGCGCAGATCATGGATGAAGCCGAGGTCCAGCATTTGATCCGCTTCGTCGAGCACGAGATAGCGCGCCGTCGTCAGCGTCACGGCCTTGCGGTTGAGAAGATCGAGGAGGCGGCCGGGGGTGGCGACGAGAATTTCGACGCCGCGTTCCAGCTGCTGGGTCTGCTTGTTGATGGAAGCGCCGCCGACGACGAGGCCGATGCGCAACGGGCTCTTCTTGACGAAGACCTTCAGGTTGGCAGCGATCTGGTTCACCAGTTCGCGCGTCGGAGCAAGGATCAGGGCGCGCACGTTGCGCGGGTCGGCACGCTTGCCGTCGGCCAGCATGCGTTCGATCATCGGAAGACCAAAGGCGGCGGTCTTGCCGGTGCCGGTCTGTGCAAGGCCGATGAGGTCATGGCCTGCCATGACGAGCGGAATGGCTTCGGCCTGAATCGGCGTCGGCTTGGTGAAACCTTCCAGTGTGAGGTTCGCTACCATCTGCTCAGAGAGGCCAAGGGAAGTAAAATCGGTCAAAATCATGCCTTTCGGGGCGCCAAACGACAGGGGCCGGAACACCGCGTCCTGCGGTTCCGGGTCATCTGGTTTCAAGAACCCCGCGTGAAATGGGATCTTGGTGGGTTGAAAAAGCTGTCTGCGCTGCGGGTGCCGAATCTGGCACGGTCTCATAGGTGCGCTTAGCCTTCACGACGGATTGACAGAATCCGCTTGGCTCGCTCACGCGGCGGCCGGAAGGTGACGCTGGCCCTCATGTCGTTGTTTGCGGCCGAAAAGTCAAGCTGTCTTTTCGCAGGTGCGAGATATGCGCCGGTTTTCAGGGCGTGTCAGTGCGCAGGTCGGGCCGAACGCCGCGCAGCATTTCCCGCTTGCCGGCAAAGCCCTGACGGCGCTCCACCTGGAAGCCCGCGGCCTGCAGATTGCGTCGCACAAAACCGGCTGCGGCGTAGGTGGCAAAGGTCCCGCCGTCGGCCGTGTGGGCGTGGACGGCCGCCATCAGCTCCGCGGACCACATGTCTGGATTGCGCGAAGGCGCAAAGCCGTCAAGGTACCAGGCGTCGAACAGCGTGGGTGCGGCGCTGACCGTCTCCAGCGCAGGGCCGCAGACGATGGCGAGCGTGACGTCGCCCGACAGATCGAGGCGGATCGTGCCGGCCAGCGTCTGCGGCCATGCGGCGATCAGTGCCTCGCGCTCGTCCCGGATTTCCGGCCATGCGGAAAGGGCGCGGGCGATGTCTGCCGCGGTCATCGGAAAACGCTCGAAGGAGGTAAATGCAAGACGGGCGCCGGCGGGTTTCCGAACCAGGTTCCATTGGCGCCACGTCTCGCAGAAGTTAAGGCCGGTGCCGAAACCGAGTTCGCCGATCGAAAAATTTGGCGCGTTCTGCCAGCGTCCGGGCAGATCGTTGCCGTGCAGAAAGACATGGCCACATTCGAGACGACCGTCCGTGCGACAATAAAAATGATCGTCAAACTCCACGGAATACGGCATATCGCCGCTGTGCCAGTCGAGGGTCTGATGGCTGGGCGTTTCGAGATCGGCAGGCGTGGTCGTGTGGCGCGCGGTCATGGACATGCGATAATCAGCCCGGCGAGCAAGGTCAATCGATGGCGGACAGGAAGACGGATCTGGTCGTCATCGGCGGGGGCATCATGGGCCTCTGGACGGCGCTTAATGCCGCGCGTGCCGGGCTTGACGTGCTGGTGGTGGAGCGCGCCGCGATCGGGGCAGGCGCAAGCGGCGGCCTGCTCGGCGCCTTGATGCCGCACACGCCGGATCGCTGGAACGCCAAGAAGCAGTTCCAGTTCGACGCGCTGGTTTCGCTGGAGAGCGAGATCCGCAGGATGGAGGCGGAGACGGGCCTGTCTGCAGGCTACAGGCGCACGGGCCGTCTCATTCCACTGGCAAAACCGCATCTGCGAGGTATCGCGCTCGGGCAGGTTGCCGATGCCGACGCCAACTGGCGGACGGGGCCTGCCGCTTTGCATGCCGCTTTTGCCTGGAAGGTTCTCGATACCGCACCCGAACGCCTGTTCTCTCCCGATGCCGTCGTTGAAGGGGCTGTATTCGACGGGCTTGCGGCGCGGGTTTCACCGCGCGGTCTGCTGCTGCTTCTGGTCGCAATGCTCAGGCCGTTTCGTGGCGTGACGATCCGGGAGCAGTGCGCCGTGCGCAGCATCGATCCGCAGCGCGGGCAGGTGGTCTTATCCGACGGAAGCGTCGTCGACGCTGGGCATATCGTGCTGGCCGCAGGCGTCGACAGTTTCCGAATGGTCGATGCTCTGCCGCAAGCGGCAGGCGATAGCCCGCGGCCACCGAGCGGCAAAGGCGTCAAGGGGCAGGCGGCGCGGCTCGGGGTCGATCTCGATCCGGCCCTTCCAATCCTTTATTCGGACGGAGTCTACGTCATCGCACATGATGCCGGCGGCGTGGCGATCGGCAGCACAAGCGAAATGGACTTTGCCGATCCGCTCTCGACCGACCACCGGCTCGACGAACTCCTTGCAAAGGCGGAAAGACTGGTTCCCGCGCTGGCAGGGGCGCCGGTCCTCGAGCGCTGGGCGGGGCTTCGCCCCCGTGCCGTCGGACGCGATCCGATGGCAGGCCCGCACCCCGACCATCCGCGCCTGCATCTGATGACCGGCGGCTTCAAGATCAGTTTCGGCATTGCCCACCGACTGGCGCACGCCGTGGTGGAGGGCATCTGCGGCCGCTCGGCGGATGATGCGGGCGCCGTCGCGCTACCCGCATCGTTCCGCTGCGAACATCACTTGACGGCACCGCCGCGCACCTAAGTCTCGACCGGCGGGAGATGTTGAGAGCGGCATGATCGGGGGTCATCGATCCGACGCTGATGGCCAGGATGAAAAGGGCGCCGATCCGAGGAGGTGCACCCTTCTCCTTCGCCTTGGCAGGGAGATCGCGCCTACATCCAGTAGGGGGGCACGCCGTAATAGTCGAAGACCTGCCGCCCGTTCTCCCTGTTCCAGGCGTATTCGTCGTCGCTGCGGTATTTGGGTGCCTTCTCGACCTGCTCGCGGGTCAGTTCGGTCCGGTAGCCGCCGAGGTCCTCGTCGTAGCTGAGCTTTGCCCACGGAATCGGATAATGATCCTCGCCGATGCCGAGGAAGCCGCCAAAGCCCAGGACGGCATAGGCAACCTGGCCGGATCGTTTCCCGATGATCAGGCGCTCGATCGAACCGATCCGCTCGCCGTCCGCGCCGTAGACGCGTGTTCCTTCGACCTTGTCGCTTGCGATCAGATCCTGGGTTTCGACGATGCTTGCATCCTGCAGTTTCGAGCTGCCGCCCTGCATGCGGGGGCTGACGTCGTTCAGATTGGGGTTGTGATCGGTCACGTTCCGTCTCCTTTTCTGGCTCTGTCCGTTGATGAACGTCTGGGCAGGGGAGCGGGTTCCCCGGCTTTTGCGCGGGGAAACAGGCCGGCTTCGTCAGCCTGTCATGCAAATCACGTAGCGCAGGGACAGAACGAGGTTTCCCATGCGCTACGCCATCTGCTTCACACCGCCGATCCATGATCCGCTTTCCGTGGCTGCCGCCGACTGGCTGGGACGCAACGTCTATTCGGGCGATCTCTGCGAGCAACTTTCGGTCGCCGGATGCTCGGCGCAGGACATGGCCTACTACACCGCCGTTCCGCGCCGCTACGGTTTTCACGGGTCGATCAAGGCACCCTTCCATCTGGCGGAGGACAAGACCGAGTCGGCGCTGCTGAAAGCCATGATGCGGTTTGCAGGTGAGATCAGCCCGTTTGAAATTCCCGATCTCGAAGTCTCCTGGCTCGGCAGCGCCTTCGGGCTCAGCCCGCGCGTTCCCTGCGAGCCCATGACGCATTTGGCGGCGCAGGTCGTCCAAAGCTTCGACGAATTCCGGGCGCCGTTTACCGAACAGGACATTGCGCGGCTCGATGCCGACAAACTGACGGCAACGCAGTTTTCGAACCTGCACCGCTGGGGAGATCCGTTCGTGATGGAGGAGTACCGGTTCCATATGATGCTGACCGGGCCCATGACGGCCGGCATGCGCAAAAAGATGGAAGGCCCGGTGCGGACGCAGTTCGAGGCCGTGCTCGCGCAGCCCGTGAAAGTCGCAAGCCTCGCCCTGTTCATCGAACCCGGCGCCGGCGCACCCTTGCGCGTTCATTCCCAGCATCCGCTCGGCAAGCTTTCCCCCCACAAGCCGACGGGGCGTTTCGCCCCGCCGTCCGCGTCCGCGACCTCGGCTGCGACACCTGCGCGCGAAGTCCAGATGGCTCGGGCCATGCGCCGGTTGACGACAGGGGCGTGAGGCAGGGGCTACATTCGCCCGGTCGCGCCGGATCTGACGAGCCTCCTTCCGGCTGACCGGTTTCGGCTGTCGATATCGATCTTTATGCCTCGACTTTCCGGCTTCGGATGGTACCGTTCGGCGACAAAGAGGGTTCGACATGACTTTTTCGACACCGCGCGATCTCGTCGGCTATGGCCGAAATCCGCCGGAGGTGCACTGGCCCGGTGAGGCCCGGATCGCTGTTCAGTTCGTGGTCAATTATGAAGAAGGCGGCGAGAGCACGATCATGGACGGCGAGAAGGCCTCCGAATCGCTGCTGTCGGAGATCGTCGGAGCGCAGCCCTGGCCGGGGCAGCGCAATCTCAACATGGAGTCGATCTACGAGTACGGCTCGCGCGCCGGCTTCTGGCGGTTGTGGCGCCTGTTCACACGCCGCAACGTTCCTGTCACGGTCTACGGCGTGACACTGGCCATGGCGCGCAATCCCGACGCCGTCGCCGCCATGAAGGAGGCCGATTGGGAAATTGCCAGCCACGGCTATCGATGGCTCGAATACAAGGATTTTACGGAGGAGGAGGAGCGCCGCCACATCCAGGAAGCCGTGCGGCTGCACACGGAACTGACAGGATCGCATCCGCTCGGGCTCTATCAGGGCAAGCCTTCGGACAATACGCTGAAGCTTGTCATCGAGGACGGCGGCTTCCTTTATTCCTCGGACAGCTACGCGGACGAGTTGCCGTACTGGGTGCCGGGCAGGACGCCACAGACCCCGCACCTCATTATCCCCTACACGCTCGATGCCAATGACATGCGCTTTGCCACGCCGCAGGGGTTCAATTCCGGCGATCAGTTCTTCACCTACCTCAAGGACACGTTCGACGTGCTCTACGAGGAAGGTGCCGAGGGCAGCCCGAAGATGATGAATATCGGCCTTCACTGCCGCCTCGTCGGCCGCCCGGGACGGGCAGCGGCACTGGCGCGGTTTGTGGACTATGTGCTTTCGAAGGAGAAGGTCTGGATCGCCAGGCGAATCGACATCGCGCGCCACTGGCATGCGCACCACAAGCCTAAGGGTGACCTATGACCAACACTATGGACAGCACGGACGAGGCGGCCTTCGTCGCGAGGCTCGGCGGCATCTTCGAGCATTCCGCATGGGTCGCCGAAGAGGCGTTCGGCACTTTGGGCAGCGGGCCGATGACGGCACCGGCCGTGCATGCGGCCATGGTCCAGGCCTTCCGGGCCGCCTCGCCGGAGCAACGGCTGCAGGTGTTGCGTGCCCATCCCGATCTGGCGGGACGCCTGGCAATCGCCGGAGAGCTGACGGCCGACAGCAAGGCCGAACAGGCCTCGGCGGGGCTCGATCGTCTGACACCGGAGGAGCACGCCCGCTTTACCACCTACAACGCGATCTACACCGACAAGTTCGGCTTCCCCTTCATCATCGCCGTGCGCGGCAAGACGAAGGAGGATATCCTCGCGGCTTTCGAGGCTCGGCTGGACAACACGCCCGAGGAAGAATTCGCGACGGCCACGGCCGAGGTCGAAACCATCGCGCGGCTTCGGCTGGACGCGCTTCTTTCGGAATCCAAGGTTGAATCCGAGAGGGGCATCGGGCCCGGATCGGCCACATGACCGGGCAGGTCCTGCCGATCGAGCCGCTGACGGCCGCGGCCTTCGCTCCCTTCGGCAGTGTCATCGAAGCGGACCCGGCAACGATGCGCCTGATCAATGGCGGAACGACGGAGCGGTTTCATGCGCTGAGTACGGCCGAGGCGGCCGGCGAGGACGCCCGCGTCATTCTCAGCATCTTTCGCGGGCAGCCCCGGCTGTTCCCCTATGCCGTGGACATGATGGAGCGGCATCCGTGGGGCTCGCAGAGTTTCATCCCGCTCGACAGCCGGTCGTGGCTTGCGGTCGTCGCCGAGGACGAGGATGGCCGGCCCGGTCGTCCCCGCGTCTTCGCCTGTTCCGGCCGCCAGGGTGTGCAGTATGCCCGCAACGTCTGGCATCATCCGCTGGTCGCGGTCGGTGCCGTCAGCGATTTCCTCGTGGTCGATCGCGCGGGGAGCGAGCATAATCTCGAGGAGATCTTCTTCGAGACGCCCTTCATCATTGCGGCGTCGTCGCTGTAAGGTCTTGTTTTGATGTCTGTCGTTTCCCGAAACCGCGGCACACTTTCGGGCGACATGTGTTAGGGGCACGTCCGTCCGACGACCGCCTTTCTGTTCACCACACGGCCGGCGGCATCGCTCCGGCCAGCCATCGAAAAGAGGTCACCATGACTGCCACCGGCCGCCTGACCACGCATGTTCTCGATACCGCGCTCGGCCGGCCTGCAGCCGGCCTGCAGATTGCGCTGTTCCACATCGAAGGGGAGGCGCGCACGCTTCTGAAGATCGTCACGACGAACAGCGACGGCCGGGTGGATGCACCGCTTCTCGAAGGCGATGCGCTGGCACGCGGACGTTACGAACTTGTCTTTCACGCTGGCGATTACCTCGCGTCACTGGGCACGGCGCTTTCGGACCCGCCGTTTCTCGACATGATCCCGCTGCGCTTCGGAATTGCCGATCCCTCGGCCCATTATCACGTGCCGCTTCTGCTCTCGCCCTACAGCTATTCGACCTACCGGGGAAGCTGAGCGGCTCCGAGATCCAGGATGTCTCTGTCGACGTTGAGAATGTCGCGTTTGCCGCAAAGGGCCATGGTGATGTCGAGTTCCTTGCGCAGGATGTCGAGCGCGAGGCGCACGCCGGTCTTGCCGCCGGCGCCGAGGCCATAGAGGAACGGGCGGCCGATATAGGTGCCGCGGGCACCCAGCGCCACGGCCTTCAGGATGTCCTGGCCCGAGCGGATGCCGCCGTCGACATGGATCTCGATGTCGCCACCGACGGCATCGACGATGCGGGGCAGCATGGCGATCGACGATGACGCGCCGTCCAGCTGACGGCCGCCGTGATTGGAGACGATGATTGCATCCGCGCCGGTTTTCGCCGCCATGCGCGCATCTTCCGGATCAAGGATGCCCTTCAGGATCAGCGGTCCGCCCCAGAGCGCCTTGATCCAGGCGACATCATCCCAGGAAAGTTTCGGGTCGAACTGCTCTGCCGTCCATGCGGACAGGGACGACAGGTCTGAGACGTTCTTGGCGTGACCGACGATGTTGCCGAAGCCGCGCCGCCGCGTCTGCAGCATCTTCAGACACCAGCCGGGGCGCGTTGCCATCTGCCAGATATGCTTGGGCGTGAACTTCGGCGGCGCGGAGAGGCCGTTGCGCAGATCCTTGTGGCGCTGCCCGAGGATCTGCAGATCGAGCGTCAGCACCAGCGCCGAGCACCAGGCGGCCTTGGCGCGTTCGATCAGATTGCGGACGAAATCGCGATCCTTCATGACGTACAGCTGGAACCAGAAGGGTTTCGTCGTGACGGAGGCCACGTCCTCGATGGAGCAGATGCTCATGGTCGACAGGGTGAAGGGAACGCCGAACTCTTCCGCCGCCTGCGCCGCCAGCATCTCGCCATCGGCGTGCTGCATGCCCGTGAGCCCGGTGGGCGAGAGAGCCACCGGCATCGCGACATCCTGGCCGATCATGGTGGTGGCCAGCGACCGGTTGGTCATGTCGACCAGCACCCGCTGGCGCAGCTTGATCTTGTGGTAATCCGTTTCGTTGGCGCGATAGGTGCCCTCCGTCCAGGCACCGCTATCGGCATAGTCGAAGAACATTTTCGGGACGCGGCGCTTGGCGAGAGCTTTGAGATCGGCGATTTCGAGAGGTGGCATGGCAGGCTCCGCAGGGATGGCTGCTCTCGTCTAGCACGCGCAATGACGAGCGTTAAGCGCCAGTCGTGCAACTGGTCAATTAAATTTACCAGTTACGCCAGCGTGGTCTTGGCTGGGCGTCCCGCGACATATGTCTCGACCACGGCCCGGTCGTCGCCCATGGTCTGCAGAAGGAAGAGTTCGTCGGCGAGCGATGCGACGACCTCCGCCTTCAGCGCCATCGCAGGCGTCGCCGTCATGTCGAGCACGATAAGATCGGCGTCCGTTCCCGGCTCCAGCGTTCCGATCCTGTCGGATAGGGAAAGCGCTTCGGCATTGCCGCGCGTCAGGTAGAAGTAGCTCTCGAACGGGTTTAGCCGTTCGCCCAGCAACTGCTGGATCTTGTAGGCCTCGTCCATCGTGCGCAGCATGGAATAGCTCGATCCACCGCCGATGTCGGAGGCGACGGAAATGCGCACCGGCTTTTCCCGCCGCGCCAGTTCTTTCAGCGGAAACAGACCGGAGCCGAGGAAGAGATTGGAGGTGGGGCAATGGACCGCCACCGAGCCTGTGTCGCTCATGGCGTCCCGCTCGCGTTCCGAAAGATGGATGGCGTGGCCGAAGAGGGATTTCGGGCCCATCAGCCCGTAGCGGGCATAGACATCCGTATAGTCTGCCGCATCGGGATAGAGCGAAAGCGTGTAGTCGATCTCCTCGCGGTTTTCCGAGAGGTGGGTCTGGATGTGCAGGTCGGGAAATTCGGCGGCAAGCGCCTGCGCGGCCGACATCTGTTCGGGCGTCGAGGTGATGGCGAAACGGGGGGTGATGGCGACATGGTTGCGGCCCTTGCCGTGCCATTCGGCGATGACCGCGCGGGTCTCGTCATAGCCCATCTCCGGCGTGTCGAGCAGGCCTTGCGGCGCGTTGCGGTCCATCATCACCTTGCCGGCGATCATGCGCATGTCGCGCGCCGTGGCCTCCGTGAAGAAGGCATCGGCCGAAGCCTTGTGGACGGAGCAATAGGCAACCGCCGTTGTCGTGCCGTGACGTATCATCTCGTCGAAAAAATGCACGGAGATGCGCGCGGCATGCGCCCTCTCCACGAACCGGCACTCCTCGGGAAACGTGTAGGTGTTCAACCATTCCAGCAGATTTGCTGCGTACGAGCCGATGACCTGCATCTGCGGAAAGTGGACATGCGTGTCGATGAAGCCCGGCAGGATGAGATGGGGCCGGTGATCGATCTCGACGACATCGTCGGGCGCCTGGTCGCGCACGGTCGCGTAGGATCCGCTGGCCGCGATGCGGCCGTCGATGAGGAGCAGAGCGCCGTCGGTGTCATAGAGATAGGCTTCGGCATCGTCCATCGACACGGGACGACGGCGAAACGTCAGGGTGCGGCCTCGGAGAAGCATCGATGTCATCGTGTCGCGGTTCCTGCGGCGCTCTCGAACCACGCGGCGATCAGCGCGCGTTCGTCAGCCGTCATGTCGGTCAGATTGCCGGGTGGCATGGCATGGCTGCGGCCGGCCTGGAGGTAGATCTCGCGCGCATGCGCGGCGATCTCGCCGTCGTTTTCGAGCATCACGCCCTTGGGCGGGCGCGCCAGGCCTTCATAGGCCGGTTCGGCCGCGTGACACATGGAGCAGCGGGTCGAAACCGTATCGCGCACCGCGGGAAAATGCGCATTTTCGGCAAAGCGGGCAAAGGCAGGTGCGATGGCGGCGGTGTCCTCCGCTGTACCGGGCAGCCTGGGTGCTGTGGACAGCCACATGATGAGGATGAAGAGAAGGACGGTGACAAGCCATGTCCACGTCGGGCGACCCTTGCGGGCGTGGGTGGTGTTGAACCAGTGGCGGATGGTGACGCCCATGAGGAACACCAGCGCCGCGATGATCCAGCTATAGGCCGTCGCGAAGGCCAGCGGATAATGGTTCGACAGCATGAAGAAGATGACGGGCAGCGTCAGGTAGTTGTTGTGCAGCGAGCGCTGCTTGGCAATCGCGCCATATTTCGGATCCGGCGTGCGGCCGGCGATCAGGTCCGCCACGACGATGCGCTGGTTCGGCATGATGATGAAGAAGACGTTGGCCGACATGATGGTCGCCGTGAAGGCGCCGAGGTGCAGAAAGGCCGCACGGCCGGTAAAGACCTGCGTATAGCCCCAAGCCATGGCAACCAGCACGACATAGAGCAGCGCCATCAGCGTCCAGGTGTTCTTTCCGATCGGCGATTTGCAGAGAAGGTCGTAGATCAGCCAGCCGATGCCGAGCGAGGCGAGCGACAGGAGAATCGCTGTCGTGGAGGAAACGTCGAGCACATGGCGATCGACCAGGAACAGGTCGGCACCGCCGTAATAGACCAGACAGAGGAGGGCAAAGCCGGAGAGCCAGGTCGTGTACGCTTCCCATTTGAACCAGGTCAGGTGCTCCGGCATCATGGCGGGTGCGACGAGATATTTCTGGATGTGGTAGAAACCGCCGCCGTGCACCTGCCACTCTTCGCCATAGGCCCCGACCGGCAGGTGGTGTCGCTTGACCAGCCCGAGGTCAAGCGCGATGAAATAGAAGGAGGAGCCGATCCAGGCAATGGCGGTGATGACGTGCAGCCAGCGCACGGCAAAGGTCAGCCATTCCCAGACGATGGCGTATTCATACATGTCGGTCCCCTTTCATGCCCCGTCGGGGACATTGCGAAAATTTTCAAGGCGAGGGAAGGGGCGGCTTCCGAAAGATGCGCGTGCTCGACAAGTTATTTGCCGGCGCAAGGGATGTGGCCGGAAACCAACGGGGATGAGCCCGCGCGCGCCGCGACATCCGGGATGGACTGTCGGTCCCTCGGAATGACCGAGATTTTACGCGCGTTCGCGATCCGATGCGGTCGATCTGCGTCCGACGAACCCAAGGCCGGTCACCATCAACTGCAGGCCGCGAACGACGGATCTGTGTCTTTCGCCAAGGGCGCAGACGGTGTCGTGGGAACACCGAGCCCGCCATCATTCTCCCTGCGTGCGAGCAAATTCTTCCAGGATCCAGTCCCGGAACGCCCGGATCTTCGGGACGTTGCGGCGGCTTTCGGCATAGGCGAGCCAGTAGTCCCGGCCGTCGTTGCACAGGAGGTCGAAAGGGAGAAGGAGGCGCCCGGCGGCGATGTCGTCGGCGTAATGGGCGGGATTGACGATCGCGACGCCCTGTCCGGCCATAGCGGCGGCCGCGTCGAAGGTCTGCACGCCGAAATCGTTCGGTGTGCGGGTGTCGAGCTTGGCGTCAGGAACGCCAGCGGCGGTGAACCAGTGCTTCCACCACGGGTCGGCGGGGCTGATGAGCGGAAGCTCCAGCAAATCGGCGGGCTCCCGAAGTCCGCCATGCGCGTCCGCCAGCGCAGGGCTGAGCATCGGCGCGAAATCGAGACGCATCAGATGATGGCTGACGAGGCCGGGCCAGTCGCCCGTGCCCCAGCGAATGGCGATGTCCGCTGCTTCGGTGTGAAAATCATCGACGCGGGCACCGGTGATGAGCCGCACGGCAATCTGCGGGTGGCGGTACTGGAATGCGCCAAGGCTTCGCGTCAACCATTGCTGGGCGAAGGTGGGCGTGGAGTGGAGAAGCAAGACCTCGCTCGATGAACGTCGCGCCGCTACGACCGCCTCTCTCAACAGATCGAACCCCTGGCTGACCTTCGGCAGAAGCCGTTCGCCGGTTTCCGTCAGCGCAATCTGCCGGGGGCGGCGCAGGAAGAGGGGTTCGCCGATGTTCTCCTCGAGCAGTTTGATCTGGTAGCTGACCGCGGTCTGGGTAAGGCCGAGTTCCTCGCCGGCCCGGGTGAAGCTCGACAGCCGCGCAACCGCCTCGAACACCCGGAGCGCATTGAGCGGGAACTGTCGGGACATCTTCATGGATCAGGTCTCTTGATGGCGGCAGGCGGATGTTCGATTGGATTTCGACCATGGGGAGGCGGAAGATGCAAGCCGTTCCCTGAGACAATGGTGATGCCATGAGCCTGCCGACGACACAGCAACTCCCCCTGCGGACACCGAAAGACACTATCGTTCGTCTGGTCCTGCGCCGAACGCGGGCCGTCCTCGCCCGGTTTAATCCGGCACGCTATCCGCGGCTCGACGTTGAGAGCATGCCGGCGCATCTCCAGCGCGATCTCGGCTTTCTCGATGGACGAGACCCGCGTTACGAACCGAAAGAGGTGGCAGAGCGCCGGTAGGCATCGAGCGCCGTCAGCACCTCGGCCGCCGTCATTGCGGCGATGACGGCGGGGCGTTTGTCACTCACCGTCTTGCCACCGATGGGCAGAACGAGCCTGGATATGGCGGCGGCATCGAGCCCTTCGTCGCGCGCCCAGCTGGCGAAGGTCGCACGCTTGGTCTTGGAACCGATCATGCCGGTATAGGCGAGATCGGCACGCGAAAGCGCTTCCCGCGCGATCAGAAAATCCAATGCATGATCATGGGTGAGGATGATCACCGCACTGCCGGGCGCAATGTCCTTGACGAGGGCCTCGGGCATCGCGGTCAGCCGCGGGCTTGCGCCTGACGACATCAGGTCGAGTTCGTTCCGGCGCGTTTCCACGGCGAAGATGCGCACCGGCAGGAGCACAAGCGCATCGGCCAGCGCCCGGCCGACATGGCCGGCCCCGAACAGCCAGACTTCCGGAAAACCGCTCACGCGGGCTTTGAGCATCGCGTCGAGGTCGTCGCGGGCGGCCGCATCGAGCACCCGGAAGGACAGCGCCACGCGGCCGCCACAGCATTGGCCGATCTCCGGCCCCAGAGGAATGTCGAGGCGGCGATCCGTCGCCATGCCGGCCATGAGGTTGCGGGCATGGTCGATCGCCATGTGCTCCATCTGGCCGCCGCCGATGGTGCCATGGCTGTCCTGCGGCGAAACCAGCATGAAGGCTCCGGTCTCGCGCGGGGTCGAGCCAAGCGCTTCCGCCACTTCGATCAGAACGATCTGCGCCTCGCGGGCGAGAAACGCCTGCAGGCTGCCGACGACGTATTTCATGAAGGAACGCGCATGCGCTCGACCGCCATCAACACGCGTTCCGGCGTGGCCGGCGCATCGAGGCGCGGGCATCGACGGTAGTCGCCGACGCTTGCGACCGCCATGGAGATCGCCTCGAACACGGAGATCGGCAGGTTGAACGGCGGCTCGCCCACGGCCTTGGAGCGGCCGATGGTTTCCTCGCCGTTCTCGCTCCAGTCCGCGAGCTTGACGTTGAAGATCTTCGGCCGATCGGAGGCAAGCGGGATCTTGTAGGTCGAGGGCGCATGGGTGCGAAGGCGCCCCTTGGCGTCCCACCAGAGCTCTTCGGTCGTCAGCCAGCCCATGCCTTGCACGAAGCCGCCTTCGATCTGTCCGATGTCAATCGCCGGGTTGAGCGAGCGCCCGACGTCGTGAAGCACATCCACGCGATCCACCATGTATTCGCCGGTCAGCGTGTCGATCGAGACTTCGGAAACGGCGGCGCCGTAGGCGTAGTAGTAAAAGGGCGTCCCGCGCCCGGTGTTGCGGTCCCAGTGGATCTTCGGCGTCTTGTAGAAACCGGCGGCCGACAGCTGGACGCGGGCAAAATAGGCCTGCTTGACGAGATCGGCGAAGGGCACGCGCTCGTCGCCGATGCGGACGTGGTTCGGTACGAAGGAAATCTTGTCCGGCGTCGTCTGCCACCGCTCGGCGGCGAAGGCGACGAGGCGTTCCTTGATCTGTCGGGCAGCGTCGGCTGCCGCCATGCCGTTGAGGTCGGTGCCGGAGGAGGCGGCGGTGGCGGAGGTGTTCGGTACCTTGCCGGTCGTGGTCGCGGTGATCTTCACCCGTTCGATGTCGACCTGGAAACTGTCTGCCAGCACCTGCGCAATCTTGGTGTAGAGCCCCTGTCCCATTTCGGTGCCGCCATGGTTCAGGTGGATCGAGCCGTCCTGATAGACATGGACCAGAGCACCGGCCTGGTTGAAAGCGGTCATGGTGAAGGAGATGCCGAACTTGACCGGCGTCAGCGCAATGCCCTTGCGGATGATGCGGCTTTGCGCGTTGAAGGCGAGGATGTCGGCGCGGCGTTTCTGGTAGTCGGCACTTTCCTCAAGCGCCGCGACCAGCCTGCCGATGACATTGTCCTCGACCTGCTGGTGATAGGGCGTGAGATCGCGGCCGGACCCCTTTTCGCCGTAAAAATTCTGTTTGCGGATGTCGAGCGTGTCCTTGCCGAGGGCGTAGGCAATCTCCTCGATGATGCGTTCGGCCCCAAGAATGCCCTGCGGCCCGCCGAAACCGCGATAGGCCGTATTGGACACCGTGTTGGTTTTCAGCGGTTCCGAGGTCAGCCGCACATGCGGATAGAAATAGGCGCCATCCGCGTGGAACAGGGCGCGATCGGTCACCGGCCCCGAGAGGTCGGAGGAATAGCCGCAACGCGCGGCGAAGGTGGCGTCCACGGCATGGATGCGGCCGTCGTCGTCGAAGCCGACTTCGTAGTCGACTAGGAAGTCATGGCGCTTGCCGGTGCAGACCATGTCCTCGTCGCGGTCGGGCCGAAACTTGACCGGGCGGTTGAGCTTTTTCGCGGCGACGGCGGCGATGACTGCGAACTGGTTGCCTTGTGTTTCCTTCCCGCCGAAGCCCCCGCCCATGCGGCGCACCTGAACGGTGACGGCATTGGACGGCACGCCGAGAACATGGGCGACCATGTGCTGGATTTCGCTCGGATGCTGGGTGGAGGACCAGACGGTGATGTCGTCGTCTTCGCCCGGAATGGCAAACGCGATGTGGCTTTCGAGATAGAAATGCTCTTGCCCGCCGATCTGCATCGCCGCCTTTACGCGGCGGGGCGCGTGCTGCATCTCGTTGACGGCATCGCCGCGCGACAGGGTCAGCGGCTTGGTGACCAGCTTGCCCCCGGCCTCCCGCGCTTCCTTGACGTCGATGACGTGGGGCAGGTCGGCATAGGTGATCCTGGCGAGGCGCGCGGCGCGTCGGGCGGCGTCGCGCGTTTCGGCGATGACCGCAAAGGCGGCCTGCCCGTGGAACTCGACACGTCCGTCCGCGAGCACCGGCTCGTCATCGAGGTGGCTCGGGCTGATGTCGTTGACGTGCGGCATGTCGCGCGCGGTCAAAACGCAGACGACGCCCGGATAGGTCTCCACAGCGCTCAGGTCCATGGCGACGATCTCCGCATGGGCTCGGTCTGTCAGCCCGAGGGCCGCATGCAGCGTTCCCGCGGGCTCGGGCATGTCGTCGATATAGTCGGCGCTGCCCGCCACATGCTTGTGAGCGCTGTCATGGCGCAGGCTCTTGTGCATGCCGCCGTGAATGATCTTGCGCTCCTCGAAGGTCGAGCTGTCCATGATGCGTCTCCTTGGCCTTGCGGCCTTCTGTCTTTTGCAGCGTGCCTCGCGTCCGCCTGCCGGCAGATTCTTCCCCGTTGTGGGAAGGTTCAGGGCGAGGGTCTCCGCCAACCCGACGCGTTGCGTCTCATTCCGCTGCCTCGAAGCGAACCAGCTCCGACGGCGATCCCGAGGTCTCCAGGTAGAAGCGGAGCAGCAGGTTCTTGGCGGTCAGCGCGCGATATTCGCTTGTGGCGCGCCAATCGCTCAGGGGCTGGTAATCCACGTCGAACGCCGGGCGCGCGGCGGTCACCGTCTCTTCCGTCCACGGCTTGCCGATCAGGGCATCCTCGACGGCCGTGGCGCGCTTCGGCGTCCCGGCCATGCCGCCGAAGGCGATACGGGCGGAGGTGACGAGGCCTTCGCTGGACACGGCCAGACGAAAGGCGGCGCAGAGAGCCGAGATGTCCTCGTCGCGGCGCTTGGAAATCTTGTAGACGGCGACGTGCTCGTCCGCAGGGAGCGCCGGAACGAACACGCTCTCCACGAACTCTCCGGGATGGCGGTCCTGCCGGCCGTAGGCGATGAAATAGTCCTGCAGGAGCAGGGTTCGCGTGCCCGAAACGGAACGCAGCGTCACGGTCGCGTCGAGCGCGATCAGCGGCGGCGGCATATCCCCGATGGGCGATCCATTCGCGATATTGCCGCCGATGGTGCCCATATTGCGCACCTGATCGCCACCCAGCCTGTCGAGCAGCTTTCCGAGCGGTGGCAGGCGACGCGCGAGGGTGGCGAAGGCGCGGGAATACGTGACGCCGGCGCCGATGGTCATTCCCTCCGGCGTCTCGGTGATCACCTGCAGGTCGGACAGGCCGTTGATGAAGACGACGGGGTTGATGGGACGCATCTGCTTCGTCACCCAGAGACCGACATCGGTCGAGCCGGCGACCACGGTGGCATCCGGATATTCCGCGAGGGTCTCGGCCAGCGCCCGTGCCGAGCCGGGCACCACGATGCGGGCCTCGGGCGCGCCGAGGACGATGGTCTCGCCCTCCGGTCGCTCGGACAAAAAGGTGTGAACGCGATCGCGCATCCTGAGGATGGGGTCAAAAACGGCATCCGGCCGGGCGCGGGCGACCGCTTCGGCCGCGCGCACGATCGGCTCGTAGCCGGTGCATCGACAGAGATTGCCCTGCAGGGCCTTTTCGATATCGGCGCGCCCGGGATTGTCCTTCGACAGCCACAGGCCGTAAAGCGACATCACAAAGCCCGGCGTGCAGAAGCCGCATTGCGAGCCGTGGTAATCCACCATTGCCTGCTGGACCGGATGCAGCGAGCCGTCGCGCGCAGCGAGATGCTCGACGGTGACGACATGCGTGGCGTTCAGCGAGCCGACGAAGCGGATGCAGGCATTCACGCCTTCGTAGACGAGGTTGCCCGCCACCAGCCGGCCCACAAGAACCGTGCAGGCGCCGCAGTCGCCCTCGGCACAGCCTTCCTTGGTGCCGGTCAGCCGACGTTCCAGCCGAAGGAAATCGAGCAGCGTCGCGGTTGGCGCCACTGTCGTCAGGTCGATCTCGCGCTCGTTGAGCAGGAAACGGATGCTGCCGGAAGGCGCCTGGGCGGTTCGGGTGGTGCTGGTCATTCGGACCCCTTGTCTTGACGGGCAAGACTAAGCGCAAACACCGTCGACTGACAATTGCTTTTGGCAGAACGCATGCTCCGCATGCCGAAGGTGCTTTCGGCAGCGCATATGCGCGCATGCCCGAGGCTGGCGGTCGGGATGTCTGCTGATGGCTGTAAACGGGGCGGCAACGCTGCGTTTACGTCTTGGACGGTGGGAAAAGGCGCGTGCGATGGTTATGTGTGGGGAAACCCCATCATGAGGACCCGCATATCATGGAACTCGGTCTCTACACCTTCGGCGATGTCGATCCCAAAGCCGCCGACAAAGGCCGCGAGGGCGAGCGTCGCCTGAAGAACCTGCTGGAAGAAATCGAACTTGCCGATCAGGTGGGGCTCGATGTCTTCGGGCTCGGGGAACATCATCGTGCAGATTACGTGGTGTCGTCGCCGGCCGTGGTGCTGGCCGCCGCCGCCGCGCGGACGCGCCGCATCCGGCTGAGCAGCGCAGTAACGGTTCTTTCGTCGGACGACCCTGTTCGCGTGTTCCAGCAGTTTGCAACGCTCGATCTTCTCTCGGGCGGGCGCGCCGAGATCATGGCGGGTCGCGGATCCTTCATCGAATCGTTTCCGCTGTTCGGCTATCCCTTGGAGGACTACGACGACCTGTTTTCCGAAAAGCTCGACCTGCTGATGGCGCTGCGCAGCGGCGAAATCGTGAACTGGGAAGGCGAGAAGCGGGCCGCACTTCACGATCGCGGTGTCTATCCCCGGCCTTTGCAGGCACCGTTGCCGCTCTGGGTGGCCGTTGGCGGGACGCCGCAGTCGGTTGCGCGTGCCGGCGCGCTTGGCCTGCCGGTCGCTCTCGCCATCATCGGCGGCGAGCCCGCGCGCTATGCGCCGCTGTTCGATCTCTACCGCGAAGCCGCCCGCCGGGCGGGGCAACCGGCTGCCGGCCTGAAGACGAGCATCAACGTGCACGGGTTCATTGCCGATACGACGGAGGCCGCCGCCGACCAGTTCTACGGGCCGCAGGCCGAAGTGATGGACCGGATCGGCCGCGAGCGCGGCTGGGGCCCGACCAATCGCCAGCACTTCAACCAGGCGATCGGCCCGCGCGGCAATCTGTTTCTCGGCGACCCCGAAACGGTTGCTGACAAAATCATCCGGCACCATCGAATATTCCGCAACGACCGTTTTCTCCTGCAGATGGCGATCGGCCCGATGCCGCATGATCAGATCATGCGCGGGATCGAGCTCTACGGTACGAAGGTCGCACCACGCGTGCGCGAAGGGATCGCCGAAGATGCGGCCCGCGCGGCGAGCGCCGTGTGAGCCGCCTTTGACATGCGCGGTGCGCAACCTCAGCCCTTGCGCTTCCCGCGCAACCTCAGCCCTTGCGCTTCCCGCGCAACCTCAGCCTTGCGCATCCCGCGCAACCTGCCTTCCCTGCCGGCGGGAAGCGGAGTAGATAGGTTCGCTTTTCCACCCGCGCTTTGCGGCGCTGTGCCTCGCTGCGCCGTGCCAGCCTCCGGAAATGAACGATCATGACACTGGAAAATGCCGACGATCTCGAACGTCTGAAGGAAATTGGCCGGATCTGCGCCAACACGCTGCAGATCATGGGTGCGGCCCTCGAGCCGGGAATGACGACGGCCGAGCTGGACCTGATCGGCCGGAAGGCGCTGGAGGCCGAAGGTGCGCAGTCGGCACCGGAGCTGTCCTACCGTTTTCCCGGCGCCACCTGCATCAGCGTCAACGAGGAGGTTGCACATGGCATTCCCGGTGCGCGGGTGATCGCAGCCGGGGATCTGGTCAATATCGACGTCTCTGCCGAAAAAGGCGGGCTTTTCGCCGACACCGGCGCGTCCTTTGCCGTACCGCCTGTCTCGCGGGCAACCGAGCGGCTGTGCCGTGACGGCAAGCGCGCCATGTGGGTGGGGCTGAACGAGGTCAAGGCCGGCAAGCCGCTGGCGTCGATCGGCAATGCAATCGGCGCCTTCGCCCGCAAGAACCGCTATACGCTCATCTCCAACCTTGCGAGCCACGGTGTCGGTCGCTCCCTGCACGAGGAGCCGACCGAGATCTCGACATGGCCCGACAAGCACGAGAAGCGGCGGATGGAGGACGGGATGGTCTTCACCATCGAGCCCTTCCTGTCGATGGGCGGTCATTTTGCCGAAGGCGGCGACGATGCGTGGACGCTCTACAGCGAGCCGCGCGCCCCGACGGTCCAGTACGAGCACACGGTGGTCGTCACCCGCAACGGTCCTCTCGTCGTCACGCTGCCCGGCTGATGCTCACATGGCGCAGATCGACTGTGCGGCTTCTCGCGACGGCCTTGTCCGGTGCGATAGCGATGGCCGTCGCCATGGGGTTCGGCCGTTTCTCCTATACGCCGATCCTGCCCGGCATGATGCTCGATGTCCCGCTGAGCCCGGGGGAAGCCGGGGTGATTGCGGCCGCCAATTTCGTCGGATACCTGCTCGGTGCCGTGCTTGCCGGCCTGTCCTTTGCGCAAGGACGCGAACGGGTGATCGGACTCGGCATGCTGGTCGCCACGACGCTGCTCCTGTGCGCCATGGGCATGGCGAACGCCGTGGTGGTGTTCGCCGTTATCCGATTTCTGGCCGGCATGGCGAGCGCCTTCACCATGATCATGATATCCCAGATCGTGCTGACACGGGGTGCGGCGGCGGGCAGCACCGCCGTGCAGTCGCTGCATTTTGCAGGCGTCGGCCTGGGGATCGCTGCCTCGTCGCTGATGGTCTGGCTGCTGCCGGCCGGTCAGGGTGAGGCGCTTGCGAACTGGCGGGAGGCGTGGTTTGCCGGCGCCTTTCTTTCCCTGCTCGGCACCGCCTGCGTGGCGCTGCTTCTGCCCGAAGGACCGGTGACCGCCGGGACCGCGCCGGCGGCCGAGCCGCGCCTCGTCTGGACGCGACCTTTCGCGGCGCTGACGCTGACCTACGGGTTGTTCGGCTTCGGTTATGTCATCACGGCGACGTTCCTCGTCGCCATGGCCCGGGCAGGCGCGGTCGACCACACGATCGAGTTTCTCTGCTGGCTGGTCACAGGGCTCAGCGCTGCGGTCTCGGTTGCGGCCTGGCGGCAGCTGGTGCCGCGCTTTGGCATCGTCGGCGTCTATCTCATCGGGCTTGTGGTCGAGGCGGCGGGCCTCGTTCTGACCGTCGTGCTGCCGTTCCCGGCGGCGCCCCTGGCCGGCGGTCTGCTGCTCGGCGCCACCTTCATGATGATCACCGCCTTTGGCCTCCAGATCGGCCGGGCGCTGGCGCCGGCAAGCCAGCGGCGCGCGCTTGCGATCATGACCGCCGCCTTCGGCATCGGACAGATCATCGGTCCGCTCGTCGCGGGCTGGCTCGCCGGATCCACCGGCAGCTTTACGCTGCCGACGCTGATCGCGAGCGCCGTTCTGATCCTCTGCGCCGGTATCATCCTGGTCGAGCGTCGCGGGATTCGTCTCGCCTCGGGGCTATGAGACGCTGCTCATTAAATCGCCGTAACCTTGCCCGGCCGCGATTGTGAAGCTTCGGCATTTGGCCTAGGTTCGCGCCGGTTTCGCGTCTCGGCGCGAATGACGTCGTTGCATCAAGCTGAAGGCGCTCGATTTGTTTGTCTCGTTTTTCCCCTATCCAAGATACTTTTTCCCGTCCGTCGTTATCTGGACCGTGCTCGCGATCGCCGCGTGGTATGCGGGAGCAAGCGAGTTCGGCAATCTGATCGGGCTTCCGTCCTTGCCGCCGGGCACGGAGCCGGTCATCGGTGTCTCCGTCTTCTGGTCGCCGCCGTTTCTCTGGTTCTATCTGTATTATGCGCTCATGGTCGCGCTGTTTGCGGCCTTCTGGTTTACCTACAGCCCGCATCGCTGGCAGAACTGGTCAATCCTCGGTTCCGCGCTGATCATGTTCAACACCTACTTCTCGGTTCAGGTCGGCGTTTCCATCAATGCCTGGTACGGGCCCTTCTATGATCTCATTCAGCAAGCTTTGGCGCGGACGGCACCGGTTACGGCGGATCAGCTCTACATGGGCATGCTTGGTTTTGCCGGTATCGCCTTCGTCGCCGTGACGGTGGGGGTATTGAACCTCTTCTTCGTCAGCCACTACGTCTTCCGGTGGCGGACTGCGATGAACGACTTCTACATGTCGCACTGGGACAAGCTGCGACACATCGAAGGCGCATCGCAACGTGTTCAGGATGATACGATGCGGTTTTCGCGCACGATGGAAGGCCTTGGTGTCAATCTCGTGAGCTCGGTCATGACATTGATCGCCTTCATGCCGATCCTGTTCAAGTTTTCCGCAACCGTCACCGAACTTCCCTTTATCGGCGAAGTGCCGCACGCCCTCGTCTGGGCAGCGATCTGCTGGTCGTTGTTCGGAACGGTGTTTCTGGCAGCCGTGGGCATCAAGCTTCCGGGACTCGAATTTCGCAACCAGCGCGTCGAGGCCGCCTACCGTAAGGAACTGGTCTACGGGGAAGACAATCCGGACCGCGCCGATCCCATCACGGTGGCCCAACTGTTCGCGAATGTTCGCCGGAACTATTTCCGGCTCTATTTCCACTACATGTATTTCAACGTCGCCCGGATCTTCTACCTTCAGGCGGACAATCTGTTCGGGACATTCGTTCTCGTCCCCTCGATCATCGCTGGCAAGCTCTCGCTGGGCGTGCTGAACCAGATCCAGAACGTCTTCGGGCAGGTCCGGGAATCATTTCAGTACCTGGTCAACTCGTGGACGACGATCGTTGAGCTTCTGTCGATCTACAAGCGTCTCCGAGCCTTCGAGTCTGCGATCGAAGGGGAACCCCTGCCGGAGATCGATCAGCGCTACCTTGCCCGCGAAGATGCCGACGGCGAACTGGCGGCCGACAAGCCGTAGCAAGCCGAGGAAGACAGCGGAGACATCAAAAGGCGGAGGGATCCGCCTTTTTCCGTGCCGCGATCAGCGGCAGGGCCTGCGCATAGCTGACGCAGGCGACGTCCTGTTTGCTGCAGGTTTCGGCAAGGAATGTTTCGAGCGCCCGCCAGTAGGCGCCGCCGTTCATCTCGACGAAGTGGAAGCCGAGCTGAAGGGGGATACGGGCGCCGTCGTACTGGGCGGCGAAGGCATCGCGATAGGCCTTGAGGGCGCGGGCCTCGAAGGTGGCGCTGTCCTTGCGGTTCTCGACGCCCATGGAGTGGCGGACGAAGAGATTGTAGTCCATGCCGATGACCCGGCGTCCGCTCGGGCCCTCGGGGATCAGCGGCAGACCGAAGCGCTCCATGCCGCCTTCGCGCGTCGGCCAGGCCGGACCTTTGGTAACGAGGCTGGCATCGTAGGACAGGCCCGCTTTTCGCTCTGCCGGAACGAGGCCGGTGCTGGTCGAGAGATAGGGCGCGCGGAAGCCTTTGATGCCGTCGATCATCGCGCGCCAGCCGTCGGGTTCTTCGGCTTCGATGCCGCCCGCCTTCCAGCCATTGTCGAGCGCGGCATCGAAGGCCACGAATTCGTCGCTCCAGTCCTTTTCGCTCCAGTCCTTGCCGTCGAAATGCCCGCAACCATGGCTGCCGATGTCGTGGCCGTCCTGGTGGGCCTGCCAGATATGGCGCACCCGGGTGGCGATCTCTTCGCGGCTCTGGGCATAACCGACATTCGAGGCACCCTGCTTGTGGCCGCTGGCCCGGTAGGACCGGCCGCCCTCGGCCTTGGTCATCAGGAAGGTACAGGAGAGAAAATAGGTGAAATGCGCACCGACCTTCCGGCCCGTGGCGAGGCTGCGCTCCCAGAGCGTGTTGTCATGCGCGCCGTCGAAGGAGATGATGACGAGCTGCTGGAATTTCGAAGCTGCAGCGGCCGTCGGTCCCGGCTGCAGGGTTCCCCGCATCGACGGCGGCGGATCCGCCCGCGCGATCGTGGGTGCCAGCGCCAGTGGCGACAGCATCAGGAGGGCAGCCAAGGGGGCGGGGGAAACGTGCATGCGGAAACCTGACGTGATGCGTCTGCTGCAGGCGGGACGCGGCGCGCGGGCCTGGAGCAGACAAGGAAGACGTGGCCCCGTCGGGTGTAAAAAGGGGGCGCGCTTGCCCCATGCGGCAGGAATACGGCGATCCTTGGGAGCCATGCCGCAAAGGTGCCGATAAATCCGGCTCATGACGTCAAACATCCAAGGAGGAGATGTTCGTGGCCGGAGTCGCCGAACGTGGTGCGGGTCGTTTGGCCCGATGCGCATCGTCACATTGCCCCGATTTTGCCGTGCCCCCTTACAATATGCGCGAAATAGGCTAGAAGCGCGGCTTTGAGAGAAATGGCAGAGAAGGCCGGTCCGCCGGAACTCGAATGGCGCATCAGAACGACAGTTTCATCCGCGAGGTCAATGACGAGCTTCGCTCCGAGCAGGTCAAGGCCGTCTGGCTCCGCTTCGGCGGCATCCTGGCCATGCTGGCGGTTCTCATCGTCATCGGCACGATCGGCAAGGTCGCCTATGATTACTGGCATGAGACCTCGGCCGCCGCCTCGGGCGACGAGTTCCTCGCGGCCCTGACGCTTGCCAAGGACAACAAGACCGACGAGGCGCTTGCCGCCTTCGACAGACTGGAGGCCGACGGCTACGGCGCCTATCCCGTTCTTGCGCAGATGCGGGCCGCTACGCTGAAGGCGCAGAAGGGCGACACCGCCGCCGCCATCGCCGATTTTTCCGCGATTTCCAAGAACGAGGCGATCGTGCAGCCGATGCGGGATGCCGCCCGGATCCGCGCGGCCTATCTGCTGGTCGACACCGGCACATACGAACAGGTTTCGGCGGAGGTCGAGCAGCTGGCGGTGGATGGGAACGGCCTGCGCAACTCCGCACGCGAGGTGCTGGGTCTTGCGGCCTACAAGGCCGGCGACAAGACCAAGGCCAAGGAGTGGTTTCAGCAGGTCGTCGATGACAGCCAGGCGCCGCGTGGCCTTGCCAACCGGGCCCGCATGGTCCTGGATGTGATGGCCTCCGCGCCGTAGCCTTCAGGCGCATTGCGGGATCACCGATCTGCGCAGGAGGCTTGAGATGCGGGGTTCTATTTCGTGTCGCCCGAAGCCCTTGAAGCTTTTGGGCGATCGTCTTTCATACGTACCGCCGCCCGGAGCCCTTTGAGACCTTCGGGCGACCGTCTTTAATACCTCACCGTCGCTCGAAGCCTTGAGGCTTTCGGGCGACAGGCTTTGATGCCATCCGTTGCCCTGCTTTGCAGCGGCGGAAAGAACCGAGAGGTCGCAACGCATTGCCGGTCATGATGACGGGCTGCGCGGCGGCCGGCACAGCGGCATGAGCGCCGCGACAGGATTTTGAGATGAACTTCACCGTCGCCATCGTCGGCCGCCCCAATGTCGGCAAGTCCACGCTCTTCAACCGCCTCGTCGGCAAGAAGCTGGCGCTGGTGGACGACACCCCGGGCGTCACGCGGGATCGACGGCCCGGCGATGCGAAACTGGTCGATCTGCGGTTCACCATCATCGACACGGCCGGCCTCGAGCAGTCCGGCCCCGAGACGCTGCAGGGTCGGATGTGGGCGCAGACGGAAGCCGCGATCGACGAAGCGGACATCACCCTGTTCGTGGTCGATGCTAAGGCCGGGCTGACACCGGCCGATCAGACGCTGGCCGATCTTCTGCGTCGGCGCGGCAAGCCCGTCGTGCTGGTCGCCAACAAGTCCGAGGCCAAGGGGTCGGACGGCGGCTTCTACGATGCCTTCACGCTCGGCCTCGGCGATCCGTGCCCCATCTCGGCCGAGCATGGACAGGGGATGATCGACCTGCGCGACGCGATCGTCGAGGCGATCGGCGAAGAGCGGGCGTTTCCGCCCGTCGTGGACGAAGCCGAGACGGACATCGATCTGCGCAAGGCAGCGGGCGAGGGCGACGATGACGAAGAGCCCGCCTATGACGAGACGAAGCCGCTCCGCGTGGCCATCATCGGGCGGCCGAATGCCGGCAAATCGACGCTGATCAATCGCTTCCTTGGCGAGGATCGCCTGTTGACCGGTCCGGAAGCCGGCATCACGCGCGACTCGATCTCGGTGGAGTGGGACTGGCGCGGTCGCACGATCAAGATGTTCGACACGGCCGGCATGCGGAAGAAGGCCCGGGTGCAGGAGAAGCTCGAAAAGCTGTCGGTTGCCGACAGCCTGCGTTCGATCCGCTTCGCCGAGTCCGTCGTCATCGTGTTCGACGCGACCATCCCGTTCGAAAAGCAGGATCTGCAGCTGGTCGACCTCGTGATCCGCGAGGGCCGCGCGGCCGTGCTTGCTTTCAACAAGTGGGATCTGGTCGAGGACCCGCAGGCGCTGCTTGCCGATCTGCGTGAAAAGACCGAGCGGTTGCTGCCGCAGGCGCGCGGCATCCGGGCCGTTCCGCTATCGGGACAGACCGGCTATGGGCTCGACAAGCTGATGCAGTCGATCGTCGATACCGACAAGGTCTGGAACCGCCGCATCTCCACCGCGCGGTTGAACAAGTGGCTCGACGCGCAGCAGACCCAGCATCCGCCACCGGCCGTCTCCGGGCGTCGCCTGAAATTGAAGTACATGACGCAGGTGAAGGCCCGTCCGCCGGGCTTCATGATCTCCTGCACGCGTCCGGACTCCGTGCCGGAAAGCTATATCCGCTATCTGACGAACGGTCTGCGCGCCGATTTCCAGATGCCAGGCGTGCCGATCCGCATTCATCTTCGCGCGTCGGAAAATCCGTTCGAAGGCAAGAAGCGCCGCTAGACTCCGGCGGTCTCTAGCGCGGGTTTGTCGAGTCGATCCCGCGGTTTACCTGTCGTTTCTCGCCTAAGCTTTTACGCGAGGTCGAGCGCCTGCGGCAGATGCTCGGGCGGCACGAGCGCTCCGTGGTGGGCGATGACGGCAGCAGCGACGCGGGCGGCGAAGGCTGCGGCCTCGGCGGGGGCGACGCCGGTCAGCAGCCTTGCCAGGAACGCACCGTTGAAGCTGTCGCCGGCGCTGGTCGTATCGACCACGGTCTGAACCCTTGGCGGCGTGATGCGGACGATAGCATCGGTGCCGTTCGAAAGGCACGCCGCGCCGCTGCCGTTCTTGACCAGAACCGTGTCGGCGCCCCACTGCCGGTATCGCGCGATCGTGGCCTCGGGGTCGGCGTCGGCGAAATGCGCCTGCTCGTCATCGAAGCTCGGCACGAGGATGGTCGATGCCCGGGCGCCCGCTTCGACGACGGCGCGCAGTGTCGCGGCGTCTTCCCAGAGACGCGGGCGGATATTCGGGTCGAAGACGACGCGCCGTCCCGCGGCCTTTGCACGCCGCAGTTCGAGGATCAGCGTCTCGCGGGCTTCCGGCGAGAGGATGGCAAGCGTGATGCCGGAGAAGACGATGGTGTCGGCCTTTTCGATGGCGCGCCGGAGATGTGCGGGGTCCTCGGCAAGTCTTCGCGCAGCCGACGCCGAGCGCCAATAGGAGAAGCTCCGCTCGCCTTCTTTGAGATGGATCATGTAGAGGCCAGGGGCCGCACCCTCGATCTCAAGGACATCCTCGGTGAGGATGCCCTTGTCGCCGATGAAGGCGAGCATCTCTGCGGAGAGAAGATCGGTGCCGACAGCGCTGAGATAGGCAACGTCGAACGCGGCCGGGAGATAGGTGCGGGCGTAGTAGGCGGCATTCAACGTGTCGCCGGCAAAGCCCTTGCGGAGCAAGCCGCTGCCGGCATCGCCGAGTTCCACCATGCATTCGCCGATTGCCAGAAGCCGTGCCATCGATGTCCTCCTCGTTGCGTTTGCCCGATAAAGCCTGTGGACGCCGATGGCAAGGCAGGGTGTTCGTTTCGGAAGCGCGTCCTGCGTGACGTCGCCCAACGTCCGGACGCGGCGGCCTGGCCCCGAAAGGCGTTGCCCTGTCATTGCCTCGTCGCGGCCCGAACGCTAGAAGATCGAAGGTCCCCATCATGCAGAAGGAATCGTCCATGGCCTCTTCCCCAAAGACCAACCCGGACTGGTGGCGCGGCGCGGTGATCTACCAGGTCTATCCGCGGTCGTTCCAGGACACGAACGGCGACGGCATCGGGGACCTGCCAGGCATTACCGCGCGGCTGCCGCACATCGCGAGCCTCGGCGTGGATGCCATCTGGCTCTCGCCGTTCTTCACCTCGCCCATGGCGGACATGGGATATGACGTCTCCGACTATTGCGATGTCGACCCGATGTTCGGGACGCTTGCCGATTTCGACGTAATGCTGGAAGAGGCGCACCGCCTCGGCCTCAAGATCATCATCGACCAGGTGATTTCCCACACCTCCGACCAGCATCCGTGGTTCAAGGAAAGCCGGACGAGCCGGTCCAATGCGCGCGCAGACTGGTATGTCTGGGCGGATGCGAAGCCCGATGGGACCTCACCCAACAACTGGCTGTCGATTTTCGGCGGTCCGGCATGGGAGTGGGACGGTGTTCGCCGGCAGTACTATCTGCACAACTTCCTCGGCTCGCAGCCGGACCTCAATTTTCACAATCCCGAGGTTCAGGAGGCCGTCCTCGAAACCGTCCGCTTCTGGCTGGAGCGCGGCGTCGACGGCTTCCGGCTGGATACGGTCAATTACTACTTCCACGACAAGGAGCTGCGTGACAATCCGCCGCTCGGCCACAATGACGACGGCCCCGGGCTCGATGCGCCCGACGTCAATCCCTATGGCATGCAGAGCCATCTCTACGACAAGACGCAGCCCGAAAACATCGGTTTCCTGCAGCGCTTCCGGGCGCTGCTCGAGGAATACGACGATCGGACAGCGGTCGGCGAAGTGGGCGACGGCGGGCGTTCGCTGAAGACGCTGGCGGCCTATGTCAGTGGCGGCGACAAGCTGCATATGTGCTACACGTTCGATCTTCTCGGCCCGGACTTCACGGCCAGCCACATCAAGCACTGCGTTTCCTCGTTTCAGGACTCGGTCGCGGACGGATGGGTCTGCTGGGCCTTTTCCAACCATGACGTCCAGCGCCATGTCTCCCGCTTCATCCAGAACGAGATCGAGCGGGAGCGGATCGGGAAACTTGCCATTTCCGTGCTTGCGACGCTGCGTGGTTCCATCTGCCTCTATCAGGGCGAGGAGCTGGCGCTGCCCGAGGCAGAGCTCGAGCTGCATGAATTGCGCGACCCCTACGGCATTCGCTTCTGGCCGGCCTTCAAGGGGCGCGACGGATGCCGGACGCCCATGCCGTGGGAGAATGCCGGACAGAGCGGCGGGTTCTCGACGGGGCAGCCCTGGCTGCCGGTGCCGGACGTGCACAAGGCCATGGCGGTCGACGTGCAGGATGCGGCTCCGGACTCCGTTCTTGCCCACTATCGGCAGACGCTTGCCTTCCGCCGAACCTATCCCGAGCTTTTCGACGGCGGCATGACGTTCCTCGACACGAACCAGGACATCCTGATCTTCACCCGCGAGAAGGCCGGCGAGAAACTGCTCTTCGTCTTCAATCTGCGGCGCGGCCCACAGACGGTGACCCTGCCGAAGGGCATGACCATCGCCGCGACGCTGCCTCTGCCGGGATTCGACACCGCGAGGATCGAGAAAGACGAGATCGCGCTGGAGGCCCTGGATGCGTTCTGCGGGCGCGTGTCTGGCTAGACGCTTGCCGTCGTCCATGTCCGAGCCGATCGTCCCGGATCAGGTCTTCGTCGTTTCGAACGGCGGGGGCCCTCCGTGATCATCCGACAGGAACGGAGCAGGTCGTTTCCCGAAACCGCTGCGCACGTTCGGGCGACATGCATCAGGGGCAGGGAAGGACTGCCCTTCGACATTAACCCGGTTCGATCGGCAACCGCTCTCCACATGCGGGGGGAGCGCATCCGAGTATCTGACGAACGGGTTGGTCGCGGAAGCTTCAAGGGGCCGGCGCCTGTTGTTGCCGGGATCGCCGTCACCCGATCAGCATGAACCGGTCGACGTCCACCAGTCCCCTGTCCGAAATCTTCAGATGCGGGATGACGGGGAGGGGCAGGAAGGCAAGTTGCAGGAAGGGTTCCTGAAGGGTGGCGCCGAGCGCGAAGGCGGCCTGTCGAAGGTGATGCAGCGTGTCGCGGACACGTTCATAGGGCTCAAGGCTCATGAGACCCGCAACGGGCAGAGCGATCTCGGCGGTGACGCGGCCGTCCTGCACCACGACGAAGCCGCCCTTGATCTCGCCGAGGCGGTTGGCGGCGAGTGCCATGTCGTCGGAATCGACGCCGACGACGCAGATATTGTGGCTGTCATGACCGACGGTCGAGGCGATGGCGCCTTTCTTCAGGCCGAAGCCCTGCACGAAACCGTTGGCATGGTTGCCGTTGATGCCATGCCGCTCGATAACGGCCACCTTGATGATATCCCGCATGAGATCGGCGCCGGTCTGGTTGCCGTCGGCCGGCAGCTGGAAGCGGCGATGTTCAGTGATGATCTTTCCGGGAAGGACCCCGATCACGGAGGTTTCGCCTTCGGTGTAGGGCACGGCGAAGGCAGCGGCGTGAATGTGTCCGGCCTTGACGCTGTCGAGACCGACGGGCACGACGGCACGGCGCGTGGCAAAGAGAGCATCGTCGACGCGCCGGCCGGCCGAGAAGACCATCTGCGCCCTGCAACTTTCCAGACTGTCCACCACCACGAGATCGGCGCGCCAGCCGGGTGCCACAAGGCCGCGGTCGCGCAGGCCGAAGGCGCGGGCAGCGGAAATCGACGCGGCCCGATACACGGCGAGCGGGTCGACACCGTGGGCGATGGCTTCGCGGATCATGTAGTCGAGATGGCCTTCCTCCGCGATGTCGAGCGGATTGCGATCGTCGGTGCAGAGCGCGAGGAAGGGCGAGAGGCGCTCGGTCAGGATCGGCATCAGGGCATGAAGATCCTTGGAGACCGAACCTTCGCGGACGAGGATATGCATTCCCTTGCGGATCTTCTCCAAGGCTTCGTCGGCCGTCGTGCACTCGTGATCGGTGCGGATGCCGGCTGAGAGATAACCGTTGAGATCAAGGCCGCGCAGCAGCGGCGCGTGACCGTCTATATGGCCGTCCTGGAATGCTTCGAGCTTGGCCATGCAGATGGGATCCTTGTGGATGACCCCGGGGAAGTTCATGAACTCGGCGAGGCCGATGACCTTCTCATGGTCGCGATACGGCAGCAGCGCCTCGATCGGCAGGCTGGCGCCAGAGGTCTCGAGATGCGTTGCCGGTACGCAGCTCGAAAGCTGCACCCGGATATCCATGATCGTCTCGCGGGCGCTGTCCAGAAAGAAGTCTATGCCGTCCGTGCCCAGCACGTTCGCGATCTCGTGCGGATCGCAAATGGCCGTCGTCACGCCGTAGGGCAGGACACATCGGTCGAATTCATGCGGCGTCACCAGGGAGGATTCGATGTGCAGGTGCGTATCGATGAAACCGGGAACGACGATGCAACCCGATATGTCGATCTCCTCGACACCCTGATAGCTGCCGCATGTGCCGACGATCCGGTCGCCACACAGGGCAATATCGCCTTCGACGCAGTCGCCGGTCACGAGGTCGAAGAAGCGACCGTTCTTGAGGACGATGTCGGCGGCGACGCGACCCGTGCCCTGATCGATACGGTCGGTGAGAGTGGCGGACATGAGGGCTCCGGTTCTGGCGAGGACTGCGGGTCAGGTGTGGACGAGACGTTGAAGCGCATCATAGAGCGTGGTGCGCGCAGGGGAAGGGCGACGCGCGACATGGCGGGCACGTCACGCAGGAGACCCGCCGGCGGGACCTGTCCACGCCGCCGTCCCTTCACCCGCCATCGTCAGATGTAGAGCGCCGCCATCTTGCGCCAAGACTGCCCGCGATGGGCACGGCCGTCCCAGACATGAAGCTGATGGTGGACGCCCATCTCGTGGAGCAACCGGCTCAGATGCAGGTTGTTGTCGAGAAACGGGTCGGCATTGCCGATGGTCAGAACGATATCGACGGACCGCAGGCGATCGAGACGCCAGGTCTGCGACAGGCCGGGCAGAAAGTGCGTTGGCGTATGGAAATAGACCTCGTCGTCATAATGGCCATCGAGCAGGTCGTCGAAACTCTCGATTTGCAGCGTCAGGTCATAGCGGCCGGAAAACGCCACGAGCTTGGAGAAGAGGTGCGGGTGGCGGAAGACGAGACTGGCGGCCTGGTAGGCGCCGAGGCTGCAACCGTGCACGATCGTGGCGCCCTCCGGGTTCCACTGCGCCATCAGCGGCAGCACCTCGTTCAGGACGTATTCTTCCAGGGCCCTGTGGCGACGGAGGCGGTCAGCGGGAGGAAGGTTGCGGGCGTAAAAGCTTTCGTTGGCCAAACCCTCGACGCAGAAGAGCTGGAGCTGACCGGCACGGACCTTGTCAGCCAGCACGTCGACCAGTCCGAGCGCCTCGTATTCCCAGAAGCGCCCCTCGCGTGTCGGAAACATCAGGACCTTGGCACCGCGATGCCCGAACACCAGCAACTCCATGTCGCGATGGAGCCGCGGACTGTACCAACGCAGATATTCGCGGTTCATGGTGTCCTGAAGAGTTTCCCGACTTTTGCTCTCAGCGCCGACGCCTGTGCGGCCTGACCAGGATAATCGAAATGTCCGGCGTCGAGGATGAATGTTTCATGATGATTTTCCGCCGGAAGCGCATTGGCGATCGTGAACTGACACGGCGGCGCGACGGCGGGGTCGAAGCGGGCGACAGCGCAGAGAAGGGGAACCGCGATGCGCGCGGCGGCCGTCGCCGCGTCGAACAGGCGAAGCGTTTCGCCCACCTCGGGATGGGTGCGACCATAGGCCTGCACGGCACGGGCGCTGCCGATGGTGGGCAAAGCGAGCCAGAGCGGCCGGTTTCCGAAGGTCGGGACGGTGAGGTGGCCCCTGTCGATACGACGATCGAACGGAATGGCCAGCGCGCCGATCCCGCCGCCGAGACTGGCGCCGCTATAGCCGACCCGGTCTTTGGTGCCGGGGAAGAGCAGATTGAGAACGGTGACGGCTGCCCAGACGTCCTCGACGCAGCCTCCGATGATGTAACGGGCGGGCTTGTCGATGTCGTGGAGGACATGCCAGGCCGGATCGGGCGAGATCGGTGCCCGGCTGCTGCGCGAGAGGCCGCGAAAGCACGGGAAGAGGATGGCGGTATTCTCGACGGGAAGGTCGAGATCCGGCTGGTCGCGTCCGCCATACCCGTGGCCGACGACAAGGCCGCGCTCAACCCTGCCATGATGCGGGACAAGCAGCCATCCGCCGATCCGGAACCCGTCTGTCGAGGTGTAGGCGAGATCGTGAACGATCCATTTGCCGTGCTGTTGCGCCGACCGGGTCAGGCTCGGGTTAGGGTCGACCGCCAGCGCTTTCCGGTAGCGTGCCTGCCAGAAGGCGTCGAACCCTGGCACCTCCGGCGGTGGCCGGATGGCGCGGAGGTCATCGAGCGCGAGCCCGTATGTGGGATCGAAATCATAGGGGTGGTCCTTGGGAATGCTCATGCCTCGCGGACCCTGTGCTCAGAGGAAAGGACACACCGCGGGAGCAGGACGACCACAGCCCTGCAGATCGCGCGGCGATCCCGCACCGTTCGGGTGTTTCTCCCCGCGTCCTCGTCCCGTGTCATCGACATCCGCGGGCCATCGACATTTGCGGGACGAGGATGAGGCAATGTCAGATGCCGGTTTCGAGCACCGTCCGGATGCCGCCGATCAGCTCGTCGATCTGCGCTTCGGTGATGATGAGCGGCGGTGAAAGGGCGATCGTGTCCCCCGTGGTCCGGATCAGCAGGCCGTTTTCATAGGCCTTGAGAAACGCCGAGAAGGCTCGCTTCGTCGGCTCTCCGGCGATCGGCGCAAGCTCGATCGCGCCGATGAGGCCGATGTTGCGGATGTCGATGACATGCGGGCAATCGCGCAGCGAGTGGAGGGCCTTCTCCCAATAGGGCGCAAGCGTTGCCGCACGGGTGAGAAGCCCTTCGTCACGGTAAGTATCGAGCGTGGCGATGGCCGCAGCCGAAGCGATCGGATTGCCGGAATAGGTGTATCCGTGAAAAAACTCGATCATGTGCTCCGGCCCCTGCATGAACGCGTCATGGATCTGCGAGGTGACGAACACGGCTCCCATCGGGATGACGCCGTTGGTGAGACCCTTGGCGGTCACGATCATGTCGGGCATGACGTCGAAATACTGGGCCGCAAAGGGCGTACCGAGACGGCCGTAGCCGGTGATGACCTCGTCGAAGATGAGCAGGATGCCATGCTTGGTGCAGATCTCGCGCAGCTTCTGAAGGTAGCCCTTCGGCGGAACGAGGACGCCGGTCGAGCCGGCAACGGGCTCGACGATCACGGCGGCGATCGTCGAGGGATCATGCAGGGTGACGATGCGCTCCAGTTCGGATGCAATGTCGCCGCCGTGCTCGGGTTCGCCCTTGGTGAAGGCATTCTTGTCGGGCATGTGCGTGTGCGGCATATGATCGACGCCGCTCAGGAGAGTGCCGAACATCTTACGGTTGGAAACGATGCCGCCGACCGAGATTCCGCCGAAGTTGACGCCGTGATAGCCGCGCTCGCGGCCGATTAGGCGCGAACGCGCACCATCGCCCTTCACGCGGTGATAGGCCAGCGCCACTTTCAGGGCCGTATCCACCGATTCCGATCCGGAATTCGTGTAGAGCACATGGTTGAAACCGTCAGGCGCGATGTCCACCAGACGGTTTGCGAGCTCGAAGGCCTTGGGATGGCCGAGCTGGAAGGCGGGGGCGTAGTCGAGCTCTCCGGCCTGTTCGCGAATGGCTTCGGTGATCAGGGGGCGGCAGTGGCCGGCATTGACACACCAGAGTCCGGCGGTGCCGTCGAGAACGGTGCGTCCGTCATGCGTCTTGTAGTGCATGTCTTTCGCCGAGACGAACATGCGCGGTTCTTTCTTGAACTGCCGGTTCGACGTGAAGGGCATCCAGAAGGCGCGCAGATCGTTGGGTGTGGCGTTCAGGCGGTTCGACATGACGGTCTCCATGGCCAAGACGGCCATCTGGCGTTTGAGCTGATCGGCGATTTTTATCCGATGGTCAAACTATCAGCGGGCCAGAGGGCGTCAAGGCATGGCGCATGTGTTGCGTCGGGCTTGCGCCGGCTTCCCCGTGCCTGCGCGACCGCGGCGCGCGACGGCGCATGCGGTATCGTTCCTGCGCGACGCGATTGTTCGTGACGAACGAAAAAAGCCAGGAACCTCCCTGATTCCTGGCTTTCATCTGGCTGAATGTGCCATCCCGGAGACGACTGGGATGGGGATCGTTTGGTATCAACCCGTACGCTGCGGGCGGCAACAGGTCGCGGCGTCTGCCGGTCCACGCCGCCCTTGGCGATGATCAGGCCGAGCGCCGACGCGGCTGAGCTTCGTCCTTGGCTTCCGGTGCGCCGTAGATTTCCGACAGCATCGACAAAACCTTCAGAACGGACTCGGACGAAGACGAGTAATAGATCGTCTGCGCGTCGCGGCGCGTCGTGACAAGGCTCTGTGCCCTCAGCTTCGACAGGTGCTGCGACAGTGCGGACTGACTGAGACCGACTTGAGCGGCAAGCGCTCCGACAGCCATCTCGCCCTTGACCAGTTCGTTCAGGATCAGCAGCCGCTTCGGGTTGGCCATAGCCGAGAGAAAATCCGCAGCAACCTCGGCTTTTTCATGCTGGTGGGGAGGAATTGTTTCCATGCCATACTCCATGCGACGTCTTGGCCCCACCCATTTTGGTGCGGCTAGAATGAGACAATTAGGCATGACGCATAAAGGGAACAACAGCCCTATGCGAGATTTCGGGGTACTTCTGGGGAGTTAACGGTAAAGTTTTACGAACATTGCACGGACGTCGTCGGGGTTTTCAACCTCTCGGGGAAAGTCCGCCCGACGAAACGCGTCTCCCTGCACAAGATCGATTCCCTCGGCATCGACCGCGGTCACTTGCCAGGCCGGAGTAACGTCGCTTCGCTCCTCTCCGAGAAAATACGACAGGGCATCCTTGTTGCTGTTGAGTTCGGCAAGAAGAGCATGCTCGGCGGCAGCGATTGCTTCCATAGCCGCAGAGGAGATGAGAAGGTCATCGCCCGTCAGAGCATAAGCCCGCCCGAAACCGGCATTAAAGCTCGCACGGAGCGGATTCAGGCGGAAGAAGAGAAAATCCGGAAAGTCGATGTAGAGTTGTGCCTTGGGGTGGCGCCGCAGGAAACGTTCCCTGAGGCGGGCATGCCGCAGGTCCGTCCGGGCGATCGGTTCGGCGCGGCACTGCACCGTGATTCTCGCATGGGCAAGCGGGTCGCCCTTTCCGCTTCGGCCCGCCAGTACGGAGCATCTGGCATCGGCGAGGAGCGCCTGCGTATGCGTCGCGAGCTGCGACGCCAGAATGATCGGTACGGCATCAATATCGAAACCAAGAAGGGCACGACTCACGAACGGAAAGCCGTCGCTGACCGGCTCGAGAACGCCGATCGCTGCGCTGCGCTGTTCGCGGAAGACCAGACGGGCAAGCTTTCGTGCCGCATCGTCCGTCTCCCGCAGAACCTGTGGTTTCTCTGCCATGCTTGCTGTCCATCCAGGCCGTCGGGCTCGGCGCGCGCGCCATCGATTCGGCCGAGACTAGCGCGGAAACCCTGCTTGTGCAGCTGCGGATGCCTCAGGGACGCTGTCGATGCCGGGTCAGGCCCTCGATGACGTCCTGGGCGTCGATCGTGCCGATGACCGCACCGTTTTCCACCACGCCAATGGCGCCCGGCTGCCGGGTCATGGCGTCGAGGATGTCGATCAGCGGCGTGTCGGGTGCGGCCGTCGCGCTGACGCCCAGGGCCGAGGGCCTTTGCCCGAGACCCTGCTGCATGACATCGGTTGCGGTCAGCATGGTGATCGGGTTCATGTGCTGGACGAAATCGGCGACATACTGATTGGCGGGATTCTTGACGATCTCCTGCGGCGTGCCGCACTGGATGATATGCCCGCCTTCCATGATGGCGATGCGATTGCCGATGCGGAAGGCTTCGTCCAGGTCATGGCTGACAAAGAGGATGGTCTTCTTCAGGCGACGCTGAAACTCGAGCAACTCGTCCTGCAGCCGCGTACGGATCAACGGGTCGAGCGCGGAAAACGGCTCGTCCATGAGAAGGATGGGCGCGCCGGTGGCAAAGGCGCGGGCAAGGCCGACGCGCTGCTGCATGCCGCCGGAGAGTTCCTGCACCTTTCGCCCCGCCCACTGCGTCAGGTTGACCAGTTCCAGCTGCTCCCCGACCCGGCGGCGGCGCTCGCCATCCCGAACCCCCGCCAGTTCCAGGCCAAAGCCGACATTGTCCTCGACCGTTCGCCAGGGCAGAAGCGCGAACTGTTGGAACACCATGGAAACGGTGTGCTTGCGGAAGTCGCGCAGGGCTTTCGACGTGGTGCGATAGGGATCGATCGTGCCGCTGCCCGTCTTCACGCTGACATTGCCGCGCACGACGGGCGCAAGCCCGTTGACCGCGCGCAGAAGCGTCGATTTTCCCGAGCCGGACAGGCCCATCAAGACGAGGATCTCGCCTTCGCGCACCGTCAGCGATGCGCCGGCAACGCCGAGAACGAGGCCGGTGGCACTGCCGATCTCGTCACGTGTCTTTCCGGCGTCGACCATCTGCAGGGCCCGCTCGGGGCGATCGCCGAAGACGATATCGACATTGTCGAAGATTACGGCATCGCTCATGCGCCTTCTCCTTCATCCGAAGAGCGGAAGAGGCGATCAAGAATGATCGCAAGGATGACGATGCAGAGGCCGGCTTCGAAGCCTTTTGCCACGTTGACGGTGTTCAGCGCGCGCAGAACCGGGACGCCAAGGCCGTTGGCTCCGACAAGGGCCGAGATGACCACCATCGACAGCGACAGCATGATGGTCTGCGTCAGCCCCGCCATGATCTGCGGCATGGCGAAGGGAAGCTCGATCTTGCGCAGGACCTGACCGGGCGTCGCCCCGAAGGACACGGCGGCCTCCGTCAGCGACGGCGGGGTAGAGATGATCCCGAGCCGGGTGAGGCGAATGGGGGCCGGGATTGCGAAGATGACGGTGGCGATCAGTCCGGGAACCATGCCGAGGCCGAAGAGGATGAGCGCCGGAATGAGATAGACGAAGGTCGGGATGGTCTGCATGAGGTCGAGCACGGGACGCATGAAGGCGTAAACCCAGGCGCGCCGCGCCGCCGCAATGCCGAGCGGAATGCCGATGGCCATGGAAACCACGCTCGCCGCGAGCACGAGCGCTAGGGTTTCCGTGGTCTCCTTCCAGTAGCCCTGATTGATGATCAGCAGCAGGCCGAGGCCGGTAAAGAGCGTGACGCCGATCGATCGGCGCAGCCACCAGGCCAAAACGGTGACCAGGCCGACGACGACGAGAGGGTGGGGATATTGCAGCACGAAGAGGATCGCGGAGACGACGCTCGACAGGAATCGTGAAAGCTGGTCGAAAAACAGACTGAAATTCGTCGTCAACCAGTCGACGAAAGCTTTCGCGCTCTGGCCGATGGGCACGCGGTGTCCTGTCAGAAAATCCATGCGGGATCCTCTCCTGAAAGAGTGACGGATGAGAGGACATCGATCGCGGAGAACTCAGAGACCGCGAAGCGCGGATCACGAACGCATCTTCAAGGACGCGTCCGCAGGCCCCGATCCCGATGTCGGCACGAAAAAGGCGGGGTCTCCCCCGCCTTTCAAGCGTCCTGCAATCAGAGACCGAGCGCCGTCTTGACGGCGGGCAGGCCCTCCTTGCCGTCCAGCGTCGTGACACCGGCGAGCCAGGGTTCGACGACGGTCGGGTTGGCCTTCAGCCACGCCTTCGCTGCGGTGCCTGGCTCTTCGCCGTCGTTCAGAATCTTGCCCATGATATGGTTTTCCATATCGAGGTTGAACTTCACGTTGGAGATCAGCTTGCCGATGTTCGGGCATTCCGAAACATAACCGGCGCGCGTGTTGGTGTAGACCGTCGCGCCGCCGAAGTTCGGGCCGAAGGTGGAATCGCCACCGGTGAGGTAGGTCATCTCGAATGTCGAGTTCATCGGGTGCGGCGCCCAGCCGAGCCAGACGACCGGCTTGCCGTCTTTTTCCGCCCGCGCGACCTGCGACAGCATGCCCTGCTCGGAGCTCTCGACGATCTCCATGCCGCCCATGCCCATTTCGTTCTTCTCGATCAGCGTCATGACGAGCCGGTTGCCGTCATTGCCGGGCTCGATCCCGTAGATCTTGCCGTCGAGCTCGTCCTTGTGCTTGCCGATGTCGGAGAAGTCCTTGATGCCGAGAGCGGCGCCCTTGGCGTTGGTGGCCAGCGTGTACTTCGCACCCTCGAGGTTGGCCCCGAGCGAGTCGACCGACTTGTCGTCCAGATACGGCTTCACGTCCTTTTCCTGCGCCGGCATCCAGTTGCCGAGGAAGACGTCGATGTCCTTGTTCTTCAGCGACTGGTAGGTAACGGGGACCGACAGAACCTTGATGTCCGGCGTATAGCCGAGAGCCTCGACGACAGCGGCGACGGTCGCGGTCGTCGCGGTGATGTCCGTCCAGCCCACATCCGAGAAGCGGACGGTGGCACAGCTTGCCGGGTCGGCGGCAAACGCAGTTCCGGCGCTCAGCGCACTCAAGGAAACGGCTGCGGACAGCGTGAGGAGGCGGGCGAAGTTTCTGGTCATTGGTTTTTTGTTCCCCTGTTATGACGTCAGAAGCCTGTCGGATCGGCGGCGTGCTCAGGGCCGACAGTTCGGTCAGTGTATTTCGCCCGGGAACTTACGCGGCCCCTAATGCGACAGCCAATGTCGCAAAGTCGCATTCCAGGATCGCGACCGAACTTCGTCGGGCAATGGATCGGACTGCTGTCGGGCCGCCCTCTGTCGGTCGAGCGTCTACGATGACGAACATAAGCCATCCGTCTTCCGAGTCATAGGTGCAACAGGGAAGAATGACGGTAACTCACTGGTCAAATCCCGTTGGCTCAGGCATGAAGCCGCCCGTGCCGCGCAAGCTGGGTTCCGATGGCGAAACGCATCGAGACGGACGACACGCGCTGAAAGCCCGAAAGGATCGTCGATATGGCAAAGCTCTATTTCCACTACGCCACGATGAACGCGGGAAAATCGACGCTTCTGCTGCAATCCTCCTACAATTACGAAGAACGCGGGATGCGGACCGTGGTTCTGATCGCAGCCTTCGACGATCGCGCCGGGGAGGGCCGCGTGTCCTCGCGCATCGGTCTGACGTCGGATGCCATCACCTTCCGCGTCACGGACGATCTCTATGCCCTGGTCAAGCACGCCGTTTCCGAGACGGATGCGGCATGCGTTTTCGTCGACGAGGCGCAATTTCTCAGCGAGGCGCAGGTGTGGCAGCTTGCCCGGGTCGCCGATCGGCTGGGCATTCCCGTGATGACCTATGGCCTGCGCACCGATTTTCGCGGACAGTTGTTTCCGGGATCCGCGGCCCTGCTCGCGATCGCGGACGAGCTGCGCGAGGTGCGCACTATCTGCCATTGCGGTCGCAAGGCGACGATGGTGGTTCGTCTCGACGGGCAGGGCCGTGTCGTGCACGAGGGCGCGCAGGTCGAGATCGGCGGCAACGAGAAATATGTGTCCTACTGCCGCCGACACTGGGACGATCGCATGCGGGAAGACTAGACCCGTTCTCCCTTCTCTGAACGGAAGCCTGCCAACGGAGCCTGCCAACGGAGCCTGCCACTGGAGCCTGCCAAAGGAGCCTGCAATGCGCGTCACGTCTGTCTTCTTCTTCTCGATCTGTCTTTCCATGGCGGCAGGAGCCGCCACGGCAGGGGGGCCTGTCGGCGGCGATATCGCGGCTGGTGAGCGTGTGTTTCGCAAGTGCGGCACCTGCCACACGGCGACCGCGCCGGAAAACCGGGTCGGGCCGAGCCTTCAGGGTGTCGTCGGTCGCCCGGTCGCCCATGTCGAGAGCTATAGCTACTCGGACGCCATGCGTGCCTTCGGCAGCGACGGCAAGGCCTGGGACGAGGCCCGGCTTGCGACCTATCTTCTGGCGCCCCGCGCCATGGTGCCGGGAACGCGCATGAGCTTTGCCGGGCTGAAATCCGACCGGGATATCACCGATGTGATCGCCTATCTCAAGAGTACGGCGGCGCAATAAGCCGTGAGGCGTGCGGGTAGCCGTTGTGGCGGCAGATGATGACGCCTATGTGAGGAAGGCAGCAGGTTGGGTCAGGGCGAAAGCCACGGTCCCGGCCATCATCATAAGGAACACGCCTCCATGCTCGAACCGGTCGTCGCGTTCTTCCAGCGCATCTTCTCAGCGATCGGTCGGGGGTTGGGCATTGCCGTCTCCTGGCTTCTCTTTCCCTTCGTAACCTTCGCGGGCTGGTTCCGGTCGAGCGGCGGCTGGATCGTCAAGGGCCCTGTGGCCGCCATCGTCGTTCTGTTTGTGGGGCTTTACGGCTATTTCGTCCTGACCACGCAGACCTGGACCAACTTCGATCCCGACTACGTCAACCGATACAATTTCGGAGAGCGAAAGACCGATGCCGGGCTGCCGGTCAAGCTTGCGCCGGGTGCAGCGGCTCCGGCGATCGCCACCTGCGAACGCTCGGCCATCGTTGACGTCGCCTCGGACCTCATCGATTTCAACGTCGATCAGAATGCCTGGATTTCCTCCATGCTGCTCTACAAGGTCGGCTTCTTCGGCGTCGACTGGGACCACACGCCGTTTCTCGACAACAAGGCGTCCTTCCAGCGTGGCGTGAACCAGGCGGTTCGCCGCACGACCGTCGAGCTGGTGGATTCGCTGGGACGCGTGCGCGGCACCTCCGGCATCAATGAGAATCTGCAGAAGGCGCGCAGCAACATGCAGTTCGACGAGGGGGCCTGGTATTTCGGCCTTGACCCGTTCGGCCCGAAGACGCCGACGCCGAGCTTTTACCGTTCGGCGAAACGCGACCTGCAGGCGTTCAACGATAGCCTCGTGAAATGTGAGGCGACCTTCGACGGTCGTTCCGACAATCTGATGGAGTTTATCGACCGCATCTCCAACGACATCGGCAACACCTCGGCCATGATCCGCGAGCGCTCGGAAAATCACAATGGCGGCTGGTTCGATACGCGGGCCGACGACCGGTTCTGGTTCGCCTATGGCCAGCTCTACGGCTATTACGGCGTGATGGCGGCGGCCGGCGCCGACTTCGACGGCGTCATTGCCCAGCGCGGGCTTGCGCCCATCTGGGCGGAAAGCCTGAAGCAGCTGCGCGCGGCCCTGCGCATCCAACCGGCCATCATTTCGAATGGTCGCGAGGACGGCTGGATCATGCCGACGCATTTGGCGACCATGGGATTTTACATCCTGCGGGTCCGGTCCAACCTCGTCGAGATGCGCGACATCCTCGCCCGCTGAGGCGCGGTGTCAGCGGCAGTATCGGTAGTTGCCGCGCCGCTGCAGCACGTCGAAATGCAGGTGGTTCTCGTGCGCCTCGTCGCTGCCCGGATCGAGCACCGTCTCGAAATACAGGCAGCCAGTGGCCGTCACCGCGCGCTGGAAGGCGCCGGAGAGGGTTCCGTCTTCGTCCCGCGGCTGGATGGCGATGGACTCGCCATTCTTGAAGGTGAAGGACGCGATATCGATCGCGTTTCCGCGCGCATGCTCGGAGATCTTGCCGGTGGAGGCATTGTTGCGCAGACGGCAGATATAGCTCGAGGCCTGATTGATCGTCTTCAGCGCGCCGTCCTCCGACATCGCCACCCGGGCCGCCGGCAACACCGCTTCCTTCGTCCAGCGCGCCAGTTCCAGAGCCGCCTCGCAGCGCAGTGTCGCTTCCGGCGCGAGCTTGATGCCGGGCAGGATCTCGGTCACGGAAATCGGCTTGTCGATACCGCATCCCTTGCCGTCGTCGATCCGCGGCTTTTCCGAAAAACGCACGCCGAGCGCCTTGAGGTCGGTCAGGCATTGCGCATAGGCGGCCGGTTCTTCCGGCGTGATGACGAGTTCGGCGACAGGCGTCGTGGTCTTCGGCTCGGCCGGTTTGTCTTCTGACGACTTTTCCTCCGCCGGTTTGTCTTCCGGTTTTGCATCACCGGATGCCGGTACTTCCGGCGCCTTTGCTGGGGCGTTGGCCGGTGTCTTGGCCGGGGCCTCGCCCGGTGTCTTGGGCGGCGCGTCAGTATCGGGGTCCACCGGCTTTTCCGCCTTGTCGTCCGGAGCAGCCGGTTTGGGAGCCTCGCCGGACGGGGTGTCCTCGGCGGGCGGGGCGGGTTTGGCTTCGGGCGTTGGCACCGGGTCGGTCGCCGCCGGCTCGACCGGCTGTCCGTCCGTGCTTGTCTGGTCGTTCTCTTTCGCAGGCGCTTCGGCACGTGCGGGCTTGGTCTCGGGTACCGGGCCCGCTTGCGGCATGCCGGCGCCGGAAAGGATCAAAACGGCCGGGAGGAGCATCAGGGGAAAAAGCAGCGGAAGACGTCGACGCATGGGGACCCATCCAGTTTCTGGCGGCGCTTCGGCCGATCTTTCAGAACTAGGTGTCGCACGGCCGGCGGCGAGGGTAGGCCGACGCGTTTGCCGTCAGGTGTCGCGCTTTTGCCACGATGCCACCGACGCCGGGCCCGCTTTTGCAGCGCTTGCCGCTTGCCAGATGCCCCACTGCGCGCTAACAGTTTTCCATGATCAACGCACGCATCCTTTCTGTCTGGTGGTGGGCTCGCTAAAGCGGCCTCGATCAGTCCTGCGTGATGGATTTTGACGATAAGCCGCCCGGAGTTACGAGGCGGCTTTTTTGCATTCTGGCCGCGCTCGTTTTCCGGGCCGAAACGGAGCGAATGAATGTCGACGACCAAGCTTGAAGACGGTGCCGAATCCTACGTCACGCAGGGCGGAATCACGGTCACGCGCCGCCGCCGCGAGGCGTCCTATGGCGATGCGATCTCGACCTATGTCGATCAGCTCGACGAGCGCCGGGGCGCCGTGTTCTCGTCCAACTACGAATATCCCGGTCGCTATACGCGGTGGGACACGGCGATCGTCGATCCGCCGCTCGGCATCTCCTCGTTCGGCCGTTCGCTCTGGATCGAAGCCTATAACGCGCGCGGCGAGGTGCTGCTTGCGATCATCGCCGACCATCTGAAGAGCGTGAAGGACATCACGCTGGGATCGCTGACGGCACGTCGGCTCGACCTGACGATCGACACGCCCGACCATGTCTTCACGGAAGAAGAGCGGTCCAAGATGCCGACCGTCTTCACGGTGCTCCGCGCCGTCACCGCGCTGTTCTTTTCGGCCGAAGATGCAAGTCTCGGGCTTTACGGCGCCTTCGGATACGACCTTGCCTTCCAGTTCGATGCCATCGACTTCACGCTGAAGCGACCGGACGACCAGCGGGACATGGTGCTGTTCCTCCCTGACGAAATCCTGGTCGTCGACCACTATGCCGCCAAGGCCTGGATCGACCGCTATGACTTTGCTCTCGGCGACCGCTCGACATTCGGCAGGGCAGGCGACATTCCGGCGGAGCCCTTCCGGGTCGTGGACAGCATTCCGCCGCATGGCGACCATCGGCCGGGCGAATATGCGGAGCTGGTCACGAAGGCCAAGGAGAGTTTCCGGCGCGGCGACCTGTTCGAGGTCGTTCCGGGGCAGAAATTCTACGAGCGCTGCGAGAGCCGCCCCTCCGAGATCTCCAATCGCCTGAAGGCGATCAACCCGTCGCCCTATTCCTTCTTCATCAATCTCGGCCATCAGGAATACCTGGTCGGCGCCTCACCGGAAATGTTCGTCCGCGTGTCCGGCCGTCGTATCGAGACCTGCCCGATTTCGGGCACGATCAAGCGCGGCGACGATCCGATCGCCGATAGCGAGCAGATCCTGAAGCTGCTGAATTCCAAGAAGGACGAGTCCGAACTCACCATGTGCTCCGACGTGGACCGGAACGACAAGAGCCGCGTCTGCGTGCCCGGTTCGGTCAAGGTCATCGGTCGCCGCCAGATCGAGATGTATTCGCGGCTCATCCACACGGTCGACCATATCGAGGGCCGTCTTCGGGACGACATGGATGCGTTCGACGGCTTTCTCAGCCATGCCTGGGCGGTCACGGTGACCGGTGCGCCGAAACTGTGGGCGATGCGCTTCATCGAGAGCCATGAAAAGAGCCCGCGCGCCTGGTATGGCGGTGCGATCGGCATGGTCGGTTTCAATGGAGACATGAACACCGGGCTGACGCTGCGAACCATTCGCATCAAGGACGGCATCGCCGAAGTGCGGGCCGGCGCGACGCTGCTGAACGACAGCGATCCGCATGAGGAAGAAGCCGAAACCGAACTGAAGGCCTCCGCCATGATTTCCGCCATTCGCGATGCAAAGTCCGCCGCCAAGGGCAAGCAGGCCCGCGACGTTGCGCCTGTCGGCGCTGGCGTCAACATTCTGCTGGTCGATCACGAGGACAGTTTCGTCCACACCCTTGCCAACTACTTCCGCCAGACGGGCGCAACGGTCAACACGGTCCGCTCGCCCGTCGCGGAGGAGCTGCTCGACCGGCTCAAGCCGGACCTCGTCGTGCTGTCGCCCGGTCCGGGCCGGCCGAAGGATTTCGATTGCAAGGCGACGATCAAGAAGGCGCGGGCGCGAGACCTGCCGATCTTCGGCGTCTGCCTCGGGCTTCAGGCACTGGCCGAGGCCTATGGCGGCGATCTTCGGCAGCTCGCCGTGCCCATGCACGGCAAGCCGTCGCGGATTCGCGTGCTGGAACCGGGCCTCGTGTTCTCGGGCCTCGGCAAGGAGGTGACGGTCGGGCGCTATCACTCGATCTTTGCCGATGCCTCGACCCTGCCGCGCGATTTCATGATCACGGCCGAGAGCGAGGATGGCACGATCATGGGGATCGAGCACACCAAGGAGCCGATCGCCGCCGTGCAGTTCCATCCGGAATCCATCATGACGCTCGGCGGAGACGCCGGGATGCGGATGATCGAGAATGTCGTGGCCAATCTCGCCAAACGCGCGAAGGTGAAGGCCGCCTGACAGCGGCGCGCGTGTCCGGCCAACAATTCGGCGGGTCACCCCCTTTGGGTCTTGCATGCCTGCGCCTTTTCCGCGAAAGGGTGCGGGCATTCATGTTCAAGGCTGTTTGCGGCGCGTGATCCCGTAGGATGGACGCGCGGCGATCCGCACAGATCAGGCATCCCACATCATCTGACGTTAAAGGCGTATCGCCCCTATCCAAGGCGTGTTGACCTGCGTCACCGGTCTGAAGGGTCGGCAGCGGTGCCGACCGGAGGTTTTCCCATGACGACGACGAGCACCATCAACCGCGCCCAGCGGCTGGCCTTCTGGACCATTCCGCTGTCGCTTCTCGTGCTCGGCATGAAACTGGCGGCGTGGTGGTTCACCGGGTCCGTGGCGCTTTTGTCCGACGGCCTGGAATCGATCGTCAACGTCGTTGCCGCCGTCGTCGCCTTTGTGGTCATCGGCTATGCGGCAAAGCCCGCCGACGACGACCACCCATTCGGGCACCACAAGGCCGAGTACTTTTCCGCCGTCATCGAGGGGGTCCTCATCGTCGTTGCCGCACTGCTGATCGTCTACGAAGCCGTGCCGGCCGTGCTCTCGCCGCAGCCCATCGAGGCGCCGGTTCTCGGACTGGGAATCAACCTTGCCGCCGGTCTCGTCAATGCGATCTGGGCGACGGTCCTCCTGCGCGCCGGCAAGGCATTGCGCTCGCCGGCGCTGTCGGCGGACGGACACCACATTATGTCGGATGTCGTCACGTCGGGCGGCGTTCTGGTCGGCCTCATTCTCGCGATCGTCACCGGCTACACCATTCTCGACCCGCTTCTCGCCGTCGTCGTTGCCTGCAACATCCTGTTCCAGGGCTGGAAGGTTATCGCGGGTTCCGTCAGCGGCTTGATGGACCGGGCCGTGACGACCGAAGAGGAGGCGGAGATCCGCGCTGCCATCGCCGCCCATGCCGCAGGCTCCCTCGGCGTACACGACCTGAAGACGCGGCAGGCGGCCTCGGTCATCTTCGTCGATTTCCACATGGTGGTGCCGGCGGACATGGCGGTCGGTGCCGCGCATGACATCTGCGACCGGATCGAGGATGCGATCCGCGCCGTCAACGCTTCGGCGAAGATCGCCATCCACATCGAGCCCGAGAGCGAGAAAGCCCACGGCATCCGTGTCAAGGTACCGCCGAGCCGCGAGGATCATGATCTCGCCGGCGGAGCACGGAAAACAGAAGGAACAGACGAATGAGCACGACCGACGTTTCCGGACTGTCCATGCTGGGGCAGGCCGTCTCCGGCGCAACCCATCCGGACGATGCCGTCCTGGAGCGCGTTCCAAGCAACCATGCGGGGACGAACTTCGTCGTGCGCTTCACGGCTCCCGAGTTTACCTCGCTATGCCCCATGACGGGACAGCCGGATTTCGCGCATATCGTCATCGACTACGTGCCCGAAGGCTGGCTCGTCGAATCGAAGTCGCTCAAGCTTTTCCTGCACGCCTTCCGCAATCACGGGGCGTTCCACGAGGATTGCACGCTCGATATCGCCAAGCGCCTCGTCGATCTCCTGTCGCCGAAATGGCTTCGCATCGGCGCCTACTGGTACCCGCGCGGCGGCATTCCGATCGACGTGTTCTGGCAGACGGGCAACCCGCCCGAGGGCGTCTGGCTGCCGGACCAGGGCGTTCAGCCCTATCGCGGCCGGGGATGAGGCCTGCCCGGTTCAGCCTTGTCAGGGACGTCGGTTTCCCGCGCCCCTGACAAGGATCGCTCAGACGTCCATCGTGTCGTCGCCGCCGAAGCCGGCGTCGAAGTCGTCGTTGGGCGACGTGTCGAGGTCAGCCTGCTGCCAGCCGTCCTGATCGGCCGCGTCGTTTCCCTCTGCGATCGTGTTCGGCGCGCCGTCCGACGCCTGCGTCACCGCATCGTCGCCGTAGTAGTTGTTGATCGTTGTCTCTTCGATCGGCGCAACCGTCTCCGTGGCACCTCCCAGGCCGAGCGACGACATGTGATTGCCGAAGATGCCGCTGAGCGAGTTGGCAAGCAGCATGCCGCCGGCGACGCCCGCCGCCGTGCCCATCGCACCGCGCAGGAAGCCGCCGCCGGACGAGGCTTGTTGCGGCGGCTGATAGGAGGGCTGATACGGGGGTTGGTAGGGCTGCGGGGGTGAAGGATACGCCGCGCGCGGCGCGCTTCCCCACGGACCCCCGGTGACCGGACGATCCGCCGGGTAGGCCTCGCCGCCGCGCTCGGCATCGGCTCTCCGCTGCGGCTTTTCGGACGAGCCGAAGAGCGATCCGAGGAACCCGCCAGCCGCGCTGTCGCGCGGCTCCCGGTCGCGTCCGGCTTCCAGTTCGTGGAGCCGGTCCTCGCTGCGTCGAAGCTGGGCTTCCAGCGCTTCGATCCGCTGTGCGGCGGCCTCCAGCCCTTTTTCCTGAACGATGACGGCCTGGGCGAGGTAGTAGGGCGCCGAAGGCTGTGCACGGACCGCCTGCTCGATGAGGGTCTCCGCCTCCCGATCGCGTGGCGTCGTGGATGCGGAGCGGACCCGTTCGAAGAGGCCGCTGAGAAGGGATTGTTCTTCCGGTGACATGGTCGTCTCCCAAGCATGGTGTCATCACGAAATGACGTTGAAGCTTGTGGGTTCCTCATGGATCGGTCTCACGGCAGGGTACCGCCCGATCCATGCTGGCAGGATTGCCATGCCGTCGACTACAGTCCGCAAATCCGGCTTTTCAGGGCCGGATTGCGGCCGGGAGAAAGTATTTTAGCTATGGGCGGCTGACGGCGCGCTGCGGTCAGCCCGCGATGAAGAGGGCAGCCCCTGCAGCGGCGGTCACGACGCCCAGCCCCCGCGCGATCGCCCCGCTCTTTTCCAGGCGACCGACGAGCATGCCGAGCGCGATGCCGACCGTATGAAGCGCGGCGGTGGACAGCGCAAAGCCGAAACCGAACGCCAGCGCTGTCGCGGCGCCGAGCTCGCCGCCATGGGCATAGCCGTGGAAGAGGGCGAAGATGCCGACCACCCCGGCGCCCGCCGCAGCCGGCATGCGGACCGCCATCGCAACCAGCAGGCCGAGGGCGACGATGGAGGCGAGAATGGCGGGCTCGACATAGGCGAGATGCATGCCGGAGAGCGCGAGGGCGAAGCCGATGGCCATCATGGCGACGAAGGCCACCGGAACGGCGAGGCGCGCACGGCCCGCAAGCTGTGCCGCCCAGAGACCGACGGCGACCATGACCAGCACGTGATCGAGGCCCGAGAGGGGATGGACGATACCCGCCATCACCGAGCCATGGGCCGTCGGGTCGATATGCGCGAAGGCCGGAGCGGCGGACAGGGCGAAGGCGGCAGCGGCGGCGGCAAGAAAGCGGCGTGTCATGATGGTCCCCTTGATCAAGGGCGGCGATTGGATCTGCTTGGGAGGCGCGCCGCCGTTCTGGTTCTCGGCGCATCCTAATCGGCGGCGACGCCCTGTCCATACGGCAAATGCCTTAGCGACGGCGGGAAGGCCGGCTTTTAACCATGGCGCGCGGCGATGCCGTCGCGCGGGCCTGTCTCTGTTGCCGCGGCTCTTGTGTTTGTTGCATTGTCATCGCGGTCGAGTCGCCTTATCTGAGCGGGTAGACACTGAAATCTCGCGGGAGACAGCGGATGAACGAAGACGAGGACGACAAGAAGACGGAACTGCCCTTGGGCAAGGAAACAGAGGCGAACCTTTTCAAGTCGCGCTCGATTTTCATCTATGGCCCGATCAACCAGGAACTGGCGCAGAAGGTCTGCTCGCAGCTCGTGGCGCTCTCATCGGCCAGCGACGAAGACATCCGCATCTTCGTGAATTCTCCGGGCGGTCACGTCGAGTCCGGCGACAGCATTCATGACATGATCAAGTTCGTGAAGCCGAAGGTCTGGATCATCGGCACCGGCTGGGTCGCCTCTGCCGGCGCCCTGATCTATGTCTCGGTGCCGAAGGAACAGCGCCTCTGCCTGCCCAACACCCGCTTCCTGCTGCACCAACCCTCGGGCGGCACGCGCGGCATGGCATCCGACATCGAGATCCAGGCACGCGAGATCATCAAGATGAACGAGCGCCTGAACCGGATCTTTTCGGAAGCAACCGGCCAGCCGATCGAAAAGATCGCCAAGGACACGGATCGCGACTACTGGCTCTCTGCAGAAGACGCCAAGAGCTATGGTCTCGTCTCGCGGATCGTTACGAACGTTGCCGACATCTGAGCCTCGTCTCTCCTGAAGGCTTTCTGGACCCCGCCGCTTGCCGGCGGGGTTTTTTGTTATGCGGCCGTGCGTGCCGGGATGGCGGGTCGGCGGTTCTGAACGTCTGGATCGCGCCCCGAAGCGCTCGGTGCTGCAGACAGCAAGCTGCGCGTTGCAGGCGAGCGACGTGCCGCCGCCAGACAGGAATAGCTCCGCGTCGGAATATGCATTCCACAGGCGCAAATGCCTTTTTCTTGGCCTGCCCTTGCCGTTTCTTTCAGCTTTGGCTATAGAGCGTCCCATGTCGAAGAACAGCGCCAAAATCATCGAGCAGTTTTCCCGTGGACGGACCGTCGTTCGCGATCGCTCGCGCGCCTTCACCTCGCTTCTTCTTCTCGGCCTTACGCGCGGTTGCCGGGTTCTTTAAGGAGCGCCCGGTGGCCGACAAGCCAACCGGCACAGCTCCTTAGCCTCCGCTAGAATCCGACGTCTCCGAAGCCTTTTCCAGAATTGGCTCTGCATTGCCATCGTCAACCGGCCTCCGATCGGTTATGGCAGCACGCGCGACGTTTCACCGTGACAGCGATCTGGCCCGCATTCTCCCGATGCCGGACGCTGTGAAGTCGAAGAGAACCGAAATGATCCTGAAATCCCATACCGTCAAACAGGGCATGCCCGCGGCCGCCGAGAAGTACCAGCCCTATCCGCAGGTGCCGATCACCGACCGTACGTGGCCATCCAAGACGATTTCGAGCCCACCCATCTGGTGTTCCGTCGACCTGCGCGACGGCAACCAGTCGCTCGTCGATCCCATGGGGCATGACCGCAAGGCGCGGATGTTCCAGCTTCTGGTCGACATGGGTTTCAAGGAAATCGAGATCGGGTTTCCGTCCGCGTCGCAGACCGACTTCGATTTCGCCCGCTGGTGTATCGAAGAGGGCAAGATCCCGGCAGACCTGTCCCTGCAGGTCCTGGTGCAGTGCCGGCCGGAACTGATCACGCGGACCTTCGAGGCGCTGGAAGGCGCCAACAGGCCGATCGTGCATTTCTACAATTCGACGAGCGAGCTGCAGCGCCGGGTGGTGTTTGCCAAGGATGTTGCCGGGATCAAGCAGATTGCGACCGACGCGGCCAAGATGATCGCCGACATGGCGGCAAAGGCCGGCGGCGACTTCCGGTTCGAATACTCGCCGGAAAGCTTTACGGGAACGGAACTGGAGGTCTCGCTGGAGATCTGCAACGCCGTGGCCGAGATCATCAAGCCGACAGCCGAGAACAAGCTGATCCTGAACCTGCCCTCCACGGTGGAGATGTCCACCCCGAACATCTATGCCGACCAGATCGAATGGATGTGCCGCAACCTCGACAATCGCGAAAACCTCATCATCTCGTTGCATCCGCACAATGATCGCGGGACCGGTATCGCGGCTGCAGAGCTCGGTTTGATGGCCGGTGCGGACCGGGTGGAAGGCACGCTGTTCGGCAATGGCGAGCGAACCGGAAACGTGGACATCGTCACGCTGGCCTTGAACATGTTCACGCAGGGCGTGGACCCGCAGATCGATTGCTCCGATATCGAGCGGATCAAGGACGTCTACGAATATTCCAACCAGATGGCGATTTCCGAGCGTCACCCCTATGTGGGCGAACTGGTCTACACGGCGTTCTCCGGCTCGCACCAGGATGCCATCAACAAAGGCATGAAGGCCATCAAGGTCGCCAACAAGCCGCAGTGGGAGGTGCCCTACCTGCCGATCGACCCGCGCGATGTCGGACGGTCCTACGAAGCGATCATCCGGATCAATTCGCAGTCGGGCAAAGGCGGCATCGCCTATATCCTGCAGGAGGATTACGGCATCAACCTGCCGCGCCCGCTGCAGGTCGAGTTCCGCGAAGACATCCAGCGGATCACCGACAAGCAGGGCCGGGAGATGCCCTCGAAGGCGATCTATGCGCGTTTCCTGGAGCGCTATATCGAGCAGCCGGGCGCCCGCATCCGCTACGTTGATCACACGACACTGCCGCTCGGCGAGCATCGCGGGGCGCGCATCGTGCAGGCCGAGATCACCGATCGCGGCGAGACGAAGATGATCGAGGGTCGCGGCACCGGGCCGATCGACGGCTTCATCAACGCCTTGTCGCTCTATCTCGGTGTCGACATCTCCGTTGCCGATTATTCGGAGCACTCGCTGCAACAGGGGTCGAACGCGGCCGCCATTGCCTATGTCGAGGTGCAGCATCAGGGCGGGCGACTTTTCGGGGCAGGGATCAATACCAATATCGTCACAGCATCGCTCGAAGCGATCGTCTCCGCGGCCAATCGGGTGATTGAGGAGCAGGCGATCTGATCGCCTGCGCCCGATCCTGAGGAAAGACCAACCCTCGGCCGGCAACGTCCGGGGGTTTCGTCTTCATTCTGACGTCGCCATGCGAACCAGGATGTCGGCGCCCGCTACATGACGTCGGCGGCCTCTACATGACGTCGGCGCCCTTTACATCACGTCGGCGATAGCGTCGGCAAGATCCTTGAAGTTGGCCGTGGCCGAAGGTCCGACGACCACATAGGCGGCCCCGGGCTCGTTCCAGGAGACCAGTGCGAGGTCGTCGCGCATGCTCTCGGTCATGCGGCCGCTGTCGTCGGTGGTCGCGGAGCGCTGGAAGCAGACGGCATAGACCTCTCCGTCCTCGTCCTTGAACAGCAGCTGCGCCGTGGGCTTGCCGGCTGCAACCAGCAGGCGCGCGCCCTGAAACACGAGCTTGTTCGCCGTTAGATCGGGAACGGTGAAGGAAACGCCGGTGCTGGCGGTCAGCCAGTTGCGGATTTCCTCGTCGTTTTCGGCGGTGACCTCGACCAGATGGCGCGGCTGGCGCGCATAGACCCGGTGGGCGTCGGTCACGTCGTCGAGCCATGTCCGGGCCTTGACGATCGGCGCCTGTGGCGCATTGTCGTCCACGGTACGGCCGATGAGATAGCCGGTAGACCCACCGATGAGAAGCATGCCGCAGGACGCCGCCACGGCACCGCGCCAAAGCTTGCGCCGCTGCCGCCGGGGTGCGCCGACCACGCGCTCCTGCTTCGGGTTGATATCCGTTCCCTGGCGAATGCGGCGGGCGAGCGACAGGGGAACCGGATCATGCAGGATAGCCTCGAAGCCGGATGCGCCGAAGGCGCTTCCCTGCTTCAGGCGCTCGAGCAGGCGTCGGGCCTCGGCGTCCCGTGCCAGAAGCTGGTCGATCTCCCGACGCTCGTTCTCGTCCGCTTCGCCATCGAGATAGGCTGATAGCCGCGCCTCGATGGAGGGACTTTTCGTGTGCTGCAAGGTCAGGCCCTTCTTTCCGTCGTGTCGGCTGCCATCGTCGCCAGCCGCAGTCGGGCGGCGACGAGTTTCTGGGCAACGACATCCGGCGCGAGACCGAGGATATGGCCCGCGTCCCGGTAGTTTCTCTGCTCGACGGCCACCAGCAGAAAGGCGCTGGCAAGGCCCTCGGACATCGTGATCATCATCTGCTGAACGGCATCGCCGCCGGCGGCTCCGCCCGATGAAGCCGTGCCACCGCGCGGATCTGCCGCCGCCACGCGTTTGCGGCCACCGGCTTCGTCCTGAAGCGTGCGCGCGAGGATATACAAGGCATCGTCCAGCCGTCCATGGCCGTTCCAGACGGGATGACGTCCGGTCGCCCGTTCGCAGATGGCCTGCACGAGATCGTCCGCCTGCAGGCCGTCGCGCGTCAGCGTCAAGGCGAAGCGTCTCAGTCTCGGCAGCAGACTGACGAGATCGCGGCTGATGTCGATCGATTCCTGGGCTGGACGCATGCTTTCACCTGCGGAGGTTTGTTCGGGGTCTCGCCTGTCTGCGCGTCTCGTCGGCGCCAGGCCACGGGCTCCCCGCGATCTCACCAGACGGATATGAAACCATCGGGCGCTGCTTCGCAAGACGAGCCGATGGTCTATCACGGTTTTTTGCCAATCGCGACGTCGTGGATATCCGTCCGGGAAGGATCAGTCGAAAAAGCGCGTCGTTTCCGCAAGATGGACCCCACGGCCGACTTCGTTCAACTCGAAACGCTCCCGCAGAAGCTTCCAGTTCCCGGGAGTTCCGGAGATTGAAAACAGGTTGAAGCCGGCAGGCGGCTTGGAGCCGCCCGGCCCCTGCGATGCCGACGCAATGCCGACGACGGGCACCGGCAGTCTCTGCCCGCGCAGGGAATAGACCGTGTTGAGGTGGGTGTGACCATGCAGCACGAGTTCTGCGCCGCCGGCGGAAATCGTTGCGCCGAAGCGGCGAATGCCGATCATGCGCTTGTGGGTCGGGGTCGCTCCGCGAATGGGCGGATGGTGAATCATGACGACGCGGAAGAGGCCGGCCTCGCCGGCGGCGCGCAACAGGTTCACCGTCTCGCGGGCCTGACGCCGACCGAAATAGCCGCTGGCGGCAAAGGGCGGCGTTGCAAGCGCCGTGGAGCATCCGATGATCGCGACATTGCCGCGGACGCGCATGTAGGGATAGCAGTGAAAATCCTCGTCCCATTCCGCCGGCGCGTCTTCACCGCGCATGAACGGATACCAGGCTTTCGTCGCCTTTTCGTAGGCGCCGGGGACATAGGCGTCATGATTGCCGGGGATGATCGAGATGTTGCGCGGCTCGCCGGCGTCCTTCAGCCAGGCCGTCACCGTCTCGATTTCGCGCGAAGAGGCGAGATTGACCAGATCGCCGGTGATGGCCAGATGATCCGGGTCGATCCCGTCGATCGCATCCATGAGCGTGTTCAGCGTATCGCCCACCATGTGGCTGCGCCTGTTGCGATGCCAGTTGATAAAGCCGGTGATGCGCTTGGAGGCGAGTTCGCGGATGGACAGGCTGGGCAGCGGCCCGAGATGGATGTCGGAGATATGCGCAAGTTTGAACATGGGTTCTACCTAGCGCATATCCCGGGAAAAGCTAACCGCCGCGGCACGCTTTCGCCACATTCCTGCAAGCCGGAGGCGTTACAGGGTGTCCAGCCGTTCTCTCCCGTGCGGGCTCTCCAGATCGAGCTGTGGCCCTTCGGGCACGATGCCGGTCGGATTGATGGTCTTGTGGCTCTCGTAATAGTGGTGCTTGATGTGGCGCATATCCACGGTACCGGCGACGCCGGGTGTCTGGTAGAGGTCTTTCAGGTATCCCTGGAGGTTCGGATAGTCCGCGATACGGCGGATGTTGCATTTGAAGTGGCCGACATAGACAGGGTCGAAGCGCACCAGCGTCGTGAACAACCGCCAGTCGGCTTCCGTTACCCGTGCGCCGGTCAGGTAGCGCCGGGTCGATAGCCGCTCCTCGAGATCGTCGAGCGTGTTGAAGAGCGCCTCGACGCTTTCTGCATAGGCTTCCTGCGTGGTGGCGAAACCGGCCTTGTAGACGCCGTTGTTGACGGTGTCGTAGATGCGGGCATTCAGCGTATCGATCTCGCTGCGCCGTTCGGCCGGATAGAAGTCGAGCGTCGAACCGGTCAATCCGTCAAAGGCGGTGTTGAACATCCGGATGATGTCGGCGGACTCATTGGAGACGAGCTTGTTCTGAGCCTTATCCCAGAGCACGGGAACCGTCACGCGGCCGGAATAGTGGGGATCGGCACGCACGTAGATCTCCGAGAGCGCTTTGGCGCCGAACAGGTGATCCTCCGTATCGCCGGGACCATCCTTGAATTCCCAGCCCTTGGACAGCATGAGATAATCGACCACGGAAACCGAGATGATGTCTTCGAGCCCCTTCAAGGCGCGGAAGATCAGCGTGCGGTGTGCCCAGGGACAGGCGAGCGAAACGTAGAGGTGGTATCGCCCGGCTTCCGCCTTGAAGCCGCCTTCACCCGTCGGTCCGGCTTCGCCACCAGCGGTCACCCAGTTGCGAAACTGCGATTCGGAGCGCTTGAAGTGCCCCTTGGTCGACGCAGTGTCGTACCAGACGTCGTGCCAGATACCTTCGACCAGCATGCCCATGGATCCGTTCCCTCGCTTGTTGCGGTGTTCTCGATGCCACACAAGATAGGAGACCGGCAACCTCGGCACAGGCATGCCGCGGTGAACGCTGCGTTTTCACTTGGTGATGCGTTTTTTTTCTGCTATCGGCGCTCCAACTTTTTCTGGAAAGACGTGACCATGTATTCTGCTGGAAACCCGCGACGACGCTGACGACCATGTTATCGGGCATGCCGCCGCATGCTGCCGTTCCTTCATGTTTCGTTTGCCAATCGGGTTCCCTCATGTTCATGCACAAGCACGACCTCGTCTATCTGACGGAAGATGCCTCTCACGACGCCGCCATCGAACTGATCAACGAGGAAGCCTTCGGCCCCGGCCGGTTTGCGCGTGCTGCTGCGCGCATCCGCGAGCAGGGACCGCACGATCGCGCGCTGTCCTTCATCTGCGCCGATGACGGCGAGACGATCGGATCGGTCCGGATGACGCCTGTCTCTGCCGGTCCCGTCGCGGCGCACCTGCTCGGGCCCCTTGCGGTCCGTCCCTCCCACAAGAACCGGGGGATCGGGCGGGAGCTCGTTCGCATCGCGGTGGAGGCTGCCCGGCGCAAGGGATCGGATGCGGTCATTCTCGTCGGCGACGCCGCTTATTATCAGCCCCTCGGCTTCCAGCCCGTCGCGCGTGGGGCGCTGGTCTTTCCTGGACCCGTCGACATGGCGCGGGTTCTCGTGGCGCCGCTCGGTGCCGATGTTCACGCGCGGCTTGCGGGCGAGATCCGCTGGCGGCCCTGAGAGGTCGCAGGGAACGCGCGGCGGCGGCGTGTGCCGATGTCGCCGTCCCGACGAGGCGGGCGCGTCAATTTTCGGGTTCTGCGTAAGCGTTCCTCAATAGAATGCGTCTAGCTTTAGGGCGTGCCCGGACATCGTGCCGGGCGGAGCCAAGGCGCGCGTTCATGTCCGGTCTGAAAAGTCTCGTTCTCGCGTTTCTTGTCTTCGCGCTCGGCTATCTCGGCGTGGCGGGCGATGAACGCTGGTACCGCTTCAACCCGCCGCCACCGTTGCCGAAAGCCGATGCGAGTGGCTTTGCCGCGGTCAACGGGATCCGCATGTTCTATGCGGTCTATGGCAAGGGTCGGGGATCGCCGATCCTGCTCATTCATGGCGGCATGGGGAGCGCCGATGTCTGGGGCTTCCAGGTGCCGATCCTGGCGAAAACCCACGAGGTGATTGTGGCCGACAGCCGCGGGCACGGCCATTCCACCCGCACCGAGGCGCCCTTTACCTACCATCTCATGGCCGAGGACTACGTGGCGCTGCTCGATACGCTGAAGATCGAGCGGACGGCTCTGGTCGGCTGGAGCGATGGCGGTATCATCGGTCTCGACATTGCCCTCCATCATCCGGATCGCCTGACGAAGCTGTTTGCGCAGGCGGCCAACGTCTCGCCGGACGGGCTTCTGCCGCAGCCGGCCTTTTCGCTCCAGCAACCGGACGGCAATCGGGACGAGACGGATTACCGGCGGCTCTCGTCGACGCCGGACGCGTATCCGGCGTTCCGGGCCGCCATCGAGACACTGTGGGCGACAGAACCCCGCTATTCCCAGGCCGATCTGAAGAGCATCCGGGTGCCGACGATGATCGCGCTCGGAGATCACGACGAGGCGGTCAGCCGCGCGCATTCCGAATACATCGCCCGCACCATCCCCGGCGCCCGCTTCCTCCTGCTCAAGGATGTCGGCCACAAGGCCCTCTACCAGGATCCGGCGGGCTATGCCGCCGCGGTCCTTGCCTTCATCGACGGGACCGGCCCGAAGACCTAGCGACCCTCGCGATACCAGGTGCTGGAGAGAACGAGAAGCAGCGCGGCGAGACCGAGGAAACCCGCAAAAAGCGGCAACGAGTTGACCCCCTTCAGCACCGTCTCGTCCGTCATGCGCAGCGACATGCGATCGGGATCGGCGACGCGGACCTGACCGCGCACCGGCAACAGGGCCGGGATATCGATGGCGCCTCCGGCATCCGCCACGCGGTGGACCAGGCCCTTGGTCTTCTCTGCCCAGGGCGCAAGCAGGTCCTCCGTCGAAACGGTCGCCTTGAATTCCGGGGCGTCGACGCTGCCGACGTGAACGAGCGTCGTCAGGTCTCCGTTGGCAATCTCGAACAGGCCCGTCTCGGCGGTGCGGACGTCGGCGCGATAGAGGCCAGGCTCGCGTTCGCTCAGGGCGACCTCCTGCGTGCCGCCGGAAGGCAGTGTGAGGCGAGCGCTGCCGGGGTCGCCCGCGATGGTCTGGCGGGTGATCTCAAGGGTCCGGCCGCTCGTGCGGGCCGTCAGCGCTTCCTCTTCGAGCGCCGGTTCCTGCATCAGCCAATGGGCCGTGCGGCGATAGAGCGACACGCTCGGGCCGCCGCCTTCGAAACCGCGCGCCCAGAGCCAACCCTGGTCGGACAGCAGCATGGCGACGCGGCCCTTGCCCACACGATTGAGCACCAGGAGCGGCTTGTTGTCGGCCCCCTGCATGATCGTCTGCCCTTCGGGCGGGTCCACATCGACCGTGCGGAACCAGCGGCCCCAGCGGGGCGGCTCGCTGTCGGCCCCTTCGAGGCCCCGGGTGACGGGATGCTTGCGGCCCTCGTCGGTCAGTCTCGGGAAGAAGGCCTTGTCGTTCATCTGCCCGGTCGGGCTGGCGGGCAGGACGGCAGACAGGGGTGTCGTGGCGATGGAGTCGGCACCCGCATGTTCCGGGCCCGCGGCGATCAGCAAGGCGCCGCCGTTTTCGACATACTGGGCGATATTGTCGTAATAGATGATCGGCAGCACGCCGCGATGCTGGTAGCGGTCGAAGATGATCAGATCGAATTCGTTGATCTTCTCGATGAACAGTTCACGGGTCGGGAAGGCGATCAGCGAGAGTTCGTTGATCGGCGTGCCATCCTGCTTCTCCGGCGGACGCAGGATGGTGAAATGGACGAGATCGACCGAGGCGTCCGACTTCAGAAGGTTGCGCCAGGCACGTTCGCCCGAGTGCGGCTCGCCCGAGACGAGGAGCACCCGAAGATTTTCGCGAATGCCGTCGAGCACGTGGACGGCGCGGTTGTTCGCCTCGGTCACCTCGTTGGGCAGCGGCGCGACGGCGAATTCCAGGATGTTGTTGCCCCCGCGCGGCACGGTGAACCGGAAGGGAATGTCCGTGCCCGGCTCTGCCCGCTGCGTGGCGATCTGCTGGCCGTTGAGACTGACGGTGACCTCGGCCGTGCCGGCGGGCGTGCGTCCATCGTCGATGACGCGGAAGGTCACGGTCTGTTCTTCGCCGACAATGCCGAAGCGCGGGCCACTGATGACCTCGATGCGCCGGTCGAACTCGTCGCGCTGGCCGGTGATGAGGCCGTGGATCGGCGCATCGAAACCGAGCGGCTGATTGATGTCGGGCACGTCGTGGATCTGCCCGTCCGTGATGAAGATCGCGCCGCCGACCCGGGCGGGGGGCACGTCCGAGAGCGCGGTCGACAGGGCGGAGAACAGGCGCGTCGACGGTGTCTCCGTGTCGGCATCATCGGCGGCCTCGACGATCCGCGGTTCGATCTGCGGAAAGCGGGCGAGGCGCTCCTTGAGCGTCGTCAGCGCCCGGTCCGTCATCGCACGTCGATTGGCCGCGCCCTGGCCCACATCCTGACTTTGACTGCGGTCGACGACGACGGCCACGATCGTGGACAGCGGTTCGCGTTCCTCCTGGAAGAAAACGGGATTTGCGAGCGCGAGGCAGAGGGCCGCCAGCGCCAGCGCCCGCAGCACGGAGCCACGCATGCCGCGCCATAGCGACAACCCGACGAGAAGGGCGGCGAGAATCGACAGGGCGATCAGGGCCGTCTGCGGAACGAGAGGCGAAAAGTCGAGGGTCATCGCGGGGCCTTCACTGGTCGGCCTTCACTGGCCGAGCCGTTCGAGCAGGGCCGGTATATGGACCTGATCGGCCTTGTAGTTGCCGGTGAGCATATACATCATGATGTTGACGCCCGAGCGGAAGGCGTATTCGCGCTGCATCTCGTCCGGTGGAACGGTCGGCAGGAGAGGCGCACCATTCTCGTCCGTCGCCCAGGCCCCGGCCAGGTCGTTGCCGGTGATCATGATCGGCGAGACGCCGTCGCCCGAGCGGGCCGGCCGTTCGGACCGTTCCCCGTCATTGTGCGGCTGCGCCTCGATCCAGAGCGGGCTGCCGGAATAGCGGCCGGGGAAGGACGAGAGCAGGTAGAAGGACTTCGTCAGCACATTGTCCGTCGGCACGGGCTCGAGCGGGGGGATATCCAGATCGGCCAGGATGGCCTGCAGGCGTTCGGCGTTCGGGCTCGTGCCCGACGCAGATGACAGGGAGGACAGCTGGTCGCGCGTGTCGAACAGCACGGTTCCGCCCGCACGCATATAGGCATCGATCCGGCTGATCGCGGCGGCGCTCGGCATTTCGGCATTGGCGGAGATCGGCCAATAGATCAGCGAATAGAACGACAACTCGTCCTTGGCGATATCGAGGCCGACGGGTGCGCCCGGCTCCAAGGTCGTCCGATATGTCAGAAATTCGGTCAGGCCCGCGAGGCCGCGCTCGGAAATGCGGTCCACCTCGCTCTCGCCGGTGACGACATAGGCCAGATGCGTGTTGTCGAGATGGCTGAGAATCTCCGTGTCGCCGGGACGCGTATCGTTAAACGGCCTTTGCGTGGACGGTGCCTGTGTCTGTGCCTGTGCCTGTACCTGGGCCTGTATCGGTGTCTGCGGCGCCTCCTGCGCACTCGCGGGTCGCGGCGAGATCGCCACTGCAGCCGCGCCGATCATCCCGATCGCCAGCAGGGCGTGTGCCGTCCTCAGCCGGTTCGGCCGGGCGAATGTCCCGGCCATGGCGAGCACGACCAGCGTGTCCACCAGCAGGAGAATGAGCGCGGCAGTGAACAAGGCCGGCTTCAGCGACCAGGCCTCACTGCCGATCAGCGCTTCGCTCGTGTAGGGCATCGGCAGATTGGTGCTCTCGATCGGACGGAGCGTTGCGTCGCGGGGCAGGAGGTTGAGGGCGACGAAGCCTTCTTCGGAACCGTAAAGACCGGGCGGATGCTCGCTGTCGGACACCGGCGTGCTGCCGGCTACGGTTTCCAGCGGACGCGCGCCCCGGGTTTCCGTCACCAGCGTGCCGTCGGCATTCATCAGGCGATAGGGCGGGAGGGCTGCCTGTGCGGCGGCCCCGCCTTCGCTCGTCACGCCGCCGCTGCGCGACAGTTGCACGACGCGGCGCAGCATCTCCACGAAATCACCCGAGATCGGAAGGTTCGACCAGGTCGCTTCCGCGCTGACGTGGAACAGCACGATGCGTCCGGCGCCCAGCGTGCGAACCGTCACCAGCGGCGTGCCGTCGGCCAGGCTCGCCCAGGTGCGTTGCGAGAGATCGGCCGTGGGTTCGGCCAGCACCTGCCGGTTGACGGTGATGCCCTGCGGTCGCGGCATGCCGGCAAAGGGGCTGGTGGCCGGGTAGGGCGCGAGAGGCTGGGGCTCCGACCAGGACAGCGTGCCGCCCAGTGCGCGTTCCCCCTGACGGAGGCGTACCGGCACCAGCGGATCGTCGGCCGGCGCCGCGGCAAGGCGGGGACCGGCAAAGCGCACCAGCGTGCCGCCATTCTGGATCCAGCGCGTCATGGCCGGTGTCGTATCTTCCGGCAGGCGGCCGATGTCGGCCATGATGACCATGGACGGCTTCTGCTCGAGGAGCTGCGGCAGCGCCACGGCAAGATCGGTTTCCGTTGGCTGCACGAGGTCGGCATAGGGCGCCAGGGCCCGGTTGATGTAGTAGAGCGGCGAGAGAAGCGGCTGCGACTGGTCGCGGGCCTCGCCGGAAAGAAGCGCCACGCGCCGGCGGCGGAACCCGTCGTCCAGCAGATAGGTGCTGCCGGCGGTCGCGAAGCCGTCGATCCCGATGCGGGCAAAATCGTTGCGGAGTTCGAACGGCGCGGTCAGGGTGCCGGACGCTGTCGTCTCGCCGGCGGCAAAGGTGATGCGGCCATTCGAAAGGGCGCGTCCGCGCGTGTCGAAGGCTGTCAGGGCGATCGTCCGGGGTGCGGCTTTGTCGAGGCGCGTTGCGGTGATGCGCATCGCGTCGGCCTCGTTGACGGCACCGGTCAGCGCGATCGCATCGCTGCCAGAGCCCTCGATCCGGCGCAGGCTCTGGGGCGACAGACCCGCGAGATCGCGCATGATCGTATCGTCACCGGATGCGATGCCGTCGCTGATGAAGGCAAGCGTGCCGGGGCGGGTATCGCCGAGCCCGGTTCGCAGGGCCGTGACGGCCTTCGTGCGGTCGGGGCGCAGCGGGCGCGGGGCGGCGGCGGCGAGACGGGTTCGCGCAGCGGCCGCCGTCCCCGGCACGCCATCATTTTCGGCGTCCGCCGTCAGCACGAGGGAAACGGGCAGGTCGGCGGATTCGGCCTCCGTGATCAACGCGTCGGCAGTGCGCACGCGGCGCTCCCAGTCGTTCGCGGTGGCCCAGCCATTGTCGATGATCAGGGCGAGGGGGCCGGCGGCCGACAGGGTTCCCACCTTGGGATTGACGACGGGATCGGCGATGGCGAGGATGACCAACGCGGCCATCAGCATGCGCAGTGCCGTCAGCCACCAGGGGCTTTTGGACGGCGTCTCCTCGCGCTTCAACACACTGGCGAGAATGCGCAGCGGCGGAAAGGCTTCGGTCACGGGTTTCGGCGGCGTCAGCCGTAACAGCCACCAGATGGCGGGCAGCGCGACCAAAGCGGCGAGCATCAGCGGGCTCGAGAAAACCAGAGGCAGGACGCTCATAGCTGGCCTCCGTGCGTGGCTCGTCCGGGCATGCCCGAAAGATGCATGTGCACGGCGACGAGGGCTTCGGAGGCCAGATTATCCGTGCGGTGCGGAATGAAGGTCCAGCCCATGTGGCGAAGGCCCTGACCGAGGCTGTCGCGGCGCGCGAGATAGGCGCGACGATAGTCGTCCGCCAGGATCTCGGCCCGGCCGGCCGTGAGTTTTTCCCCCGTCTCGGGGTCAGTGAACTCGGTGCGTCCGGCATAGGGAAAGGTTTGCTCCGCCGGATCGGCGACCTCGACGACATGGCCGCGCAGGCCGCGTCGCCCGAGCGGCCCGAGGCGCTCCATGATCGCAGGCGCGGGATCGAGGAAATCGCCGATCAGCACGAGATCGCTCCAGCCGCGGATCATGCCGGTTTCGGGCAGGCCGGACGACAGGTTGCTGTGGATCAGTGCGGTGGCCAGTCGCTCGGCTGCATTGCGCGCGGAAACGGGTTCCATCACGCCGGGGCAACCGATGCGCTCACCCGAGCGGGCGAGAATCTCGGCGAGCGCCAGCATCAGGACCAGCGCCCGGCTTTCCTTCGACACGGCCCCGAAGCGCGACTTGTACATCATCGATGGCGACAGGTCGGCCCAGAGCCAGATGGTGTGGGCGGCTTCCCACTCCCGGTCCCGGACATAGGTGTGGTCGTCGCGGGCGGAGCGCCGCCAGTCGATGCGCGACAGGCTCTCGCCATCGGAATATGGCCGGAATTGCCAGAAGTTTTCACCGATGCCGCGCCGACGGCGGCCATGCCAGCCGGAAATGACCGTATTGGCGATGCGACGGGCTTCGACCATGCAGTCCGGCACGAGCGCGGCGCGGCTCTGCGCACGCGAAAGAAGCTCACCGGAGGGGGTGCGATCGACGATGTGCCCGACGGCGTTCACCATCCGGTCAGGCCTTGAGGGTCTTGACGAGACCGCCGATAACGTCGCGCACCGACATGCCTTCGGCGCGGGCGGCAAATGTCAGCGCCATGCGGTGTTGAAGCACGGGCTCGGCCAGGGCGACGATGTCGTCGACGGAGGGGGCCAGGCGACCGTCATAGAGAGCACGGGCACGGGCCGTCAACATCAGCGACTGGCCGGCGCGCGGGCCGGGGCCCCAGGCGACATGCCGGTCGGTATCGGCATTTCCGTGGCCCGGACGGGCGGAGCGCACGAGCGTCAGAATGGCGTCGACGACGGTTTCGCTGACGGGCATCTGGCGGATGAGGTTCTGGATGCCCATCAGCTGCGGTGCATCCAGCACGGCCTTGACGCTCTGCTCCTGGGTGCCGGTGGTTTCCAGCAGGATGCGCCGCTCGGCAGCGAGCTCGGGGTAATCCACATCGACCTGCATCAGAAAGCGGTCGAGCTGGGCTTCCGGCAGCGGGTATGTGCCTTCCTGCTCCAGCGGGTTCTGGGTTGCGAGCACATGGAACGGGCGCGGCAGGTCGTTGCGCTGGCCGGCAACGGTCACGTGATATTCCTGCATGGCCTGCAGCAGGGCCGATTGCGTGCGCGGGCTCGCGCGGTTGATCTCGTCGGCCATCAGCAGCTGGGTGAAGATCGGACCCGGCACGAAGCGGAACGACCGGCGTCCGGTTTCGTCTTGGTCCATGACTTCGGAGCCGAGAATGTCAGATGGCATCAGGTCAGGCGTGAACTGCACGCGGTTGCTGTCGAGGCCGAGAACCGTGCCGAGCGTGGTGACGAGCTTGGTCTTTGCGAGCCCGGGCACGCCGACGAGCAGGGCATGGCCGCCGGACAGGACCGCAAGCAGGGTCTGCTCGACCACGCTTTCCTGCCCGAAAATGACTTTGCCCACCTCCGTTCGGATGACGGCGATGTCGGCCAGCGCTCTTTCAGCAGCGGCAACGATCGCTTTTTCGTCGAGCGCGGCATCCGCCGTGTTCATCAGTCCCATCGCTCAACTCTCCGTTCGCCCGGCGCTCGCCATGACCCTGATCCGAACAGAAGTTTCGAATCGTGCCCGCGCCTGTTCCGTCTTTCGTTTCAAACTAGCTATCACCTTCAGGCTGACAAGCCATGTGCGGCGCACTATCTCGTGAGGCTCAGTCTGATAAAATGCAAGATCACGGGCAAACGGGACGGAACGATGGCAGCAGCGAAAACGGACGACACGAGCGACGCGGCCGGTCTCGCGGCGATGATCGCACGGGCGGCGGGGCAGGCTGTCACCATCGAGGGTACGGCACCCCGCGGCGTGCCCCCCGTGGAGCGCTGGAATCCGCCGTTCTGCGGCAATCTGGACATGGAGATCCGCGCCGACGGCACCTGGTTCTACATGGGAACGCCGATCGGCCGCCCGGCGCTCGTCCGTCTGTTTTCCACCGTCCTGCGCAAGGACGAGGACGGCAAGACCTATCTGGTGACGCCCGCCGAGAAGGTCGGCATCCGCGTCGTGGATGCGCCGTTCCTTGCCGTCGAGATGACGGTGACGCAGCGCGACGGAACGCCCGTCCTCGCCTTTCGCACCAATGTCGGCGATGTCGTCGAGGCCGGCCCGGAGCATCCCTTGCGCTTCGAGATCACGGGGGACCATGCCGAGATGAAGCCCTATCTGCATATCCGCGGACGGCTGGAGGCGCTGGTGTCGCGGGCCGTCATGTACGATCTCGCAGCGCTTGGCGAAGAGCTCGAGATCGACGGCGTGCGAACCTTTGCGGTCCGCTCCGGTGACGCGATCTTTCCGATGATGCCGGCGGAAACGCTGGAAGCCCTCACGGCCCTTGCGGAATGATCGCGGCTGGACGATGACGCTGTCATGACGGATGCGACTTCACCTCTGACAGACTTCTCCGCGGCGGCCTTCCGCAGCCGTGCAGCGTCTCAGCGTGGACGACCGATCGATCTTGCCTGGCGGGATCACGCCGACATCCTGCTCAATCCCGATGTCGTCCCCTATCTCGAGACGCTGCCGCTGCGGGATGCAGCCGTCCTTGTGCCGGTGGTGGATGCCGGTGCGGATGCCGGCGTCATTTTCACCGAGCGGACGACGACGCTGCGCAAGCATTCCGGTCAGATCGCCTTTCCGGGCGGATCCGTCGACCCGGGGGACGGCTCGATGGAAGACGCCGCCCTGCGGGAAACCGAGGAAGAGATCGGCCTGGCCCGCGACTTCGTGGAGCCGGTCGCCCGATTGCCGCATTACATGGCGCTGTCGGGATTTCGCATCACGCCGGTGCTCGGCATCGTGCGCCCCGGTTACACGCTGTCTCTGAACCCGGACGAGGTTGCCGGTTCCTTTGTCGTGCCCCTGTCGTTTCTGATGAATCCCGACAATCACGCCGTCGACAGCGGCCTGTGGAAGGGCGCCGAGCGTCATTACTACTCCATGCCCTATGAAGGGCATCGCATCTGGGGCATCACGGCGGGCATCGTCCGGATGCTTTACGAAAGGCTTTACGCATGACCGTCGCCACACCGTCCGTTGCAGACCAGCCCTGGTTCCAGGCACCACCGCTTCGCCGCGTCTTCGCGCTGCTGAATGCGGAGGGCGGCGAGGTTCGGGTGGTGGGCGGCGCGGTTCGCAATGCGCTGATGGGCGCCGACGTCGACGAGGTCGATCTGGCGACGACGCTGACGCCCGACGCCGTGACCGCGCGGGCCGAGGCAGCCGGCATCAAGGCAGTGCCGACCGGGATTGCCCATGGCACGGTAACGCTCGTCGTCGACGGTGTGCCGTTCGAGGTGACCACACTGCGTCGGGATGTCGCCACGGATGGCCGGCATGCCGAAGTCGCCTTCGGAACCGACTGGGCGGTGGATGCGGCCCGGCGGGACCTGACGATGAACGCGCTCTACGCCACCGAATCCGGCGAGGTGATCGACCTCGTCGGAGGGATCGCCGATATCGAAAAGGGCATGGTCCGCTTTATCGGTCCCGCGGCCGACAGAGTTGCGGAAGACTATCTGCGCGTTCTCCGCTTCTTCCGCTTCTTTGCCTGGTACGGCGCCTTCCGTCCGGATGCCGACGGCCTGCGCGCCTCTGCCCAGGCGAAGGGAAAGATCTCGACGCTGTCGGCCGAACGGATCTGGGCGGAACTGAAGAAGCTGCTCTCCGCAAGAGATCCCGGCCGGGCGCTGCTGTGGATGCGAACCTCCGGCGTTCTGACCGAGATTCTGCCGGCAAGCGAGAAATGGGGCATCGATGCCATCCCGGGGCTCGTCGCGGCCGAGCAGGCGCTCGGATGGTCGGCCGATCCGCTGCTGCGTCTGGCTGCAATGGTCCCGCCGGATCCGGACCGGCTGGACGCGATGGCGTCGCGCCTGCGCCTCTCCAAGGCGGAAAGCGCCGTGATGCAGGCTTTTGCGAAGGCCGGTGCGATCAAGGACACCACCGCAGAGACGGCTCTGGACCGGCTGTTGTATCGTGAGGGCAGGAACGGCGTCGTATTCCGGCTCAAACTGGCGCTTGCCTCGGTGCGTCAGAAGGCGGAAGCCGATGGTGACGCGATGGCGGCCAGTGCGCGGCTTGGGCGCCTGCTCGATCGTGCGCTTGCCTGGCAGAAGCCGGTCTTTCCCGTCAGCGGTGGCGATCTGATCGCGAGCGGCATCTCGCCCGGACCTGCGATGGGGGCGAAGCTCGGGGAACTCGAAGAGAGCTGGATCGCCTCGGGCTTTCGCGAGAGCCGGGACAGTCTCCTGGCGCGGCTGGCCGTCGACTAGCTGATATCGCCTGCGTGATTGCGATGGGCCGCAGGCCGAACGCCTGCGGCGCCGATGCCCTGTGCCGTCAGGCCGCCTTGGTTTCTTCGGCGATCCGCGACTTGATGTTGTCGATCATGGTTTCGCGGATCACGCTCTCACCATGGGCCTGCCGCAGGTGTTCCACCGTCCGCCGCACGATCTCCGCGTCGTTGTCGGCCCTTGTATGCCAGTCACATCCGGGGACCAGCGCACCACATTCAAACAGTCGCATGTCTTCCTCCTGTGTTTCCTCCCGTTCTCCGCCGCGGCGGCAGAGAGCCTTTGTCGAACACACCAGACGGACGGATGGTTCCGGAAAACGCCTCGGCGTCACATTCTCGCCAGGTGCATTGGCGAGAAGGGCGCGGGCTGAGAAACGCAAAGGAAGCGGACAGCTTCCCGGAAACACGGAAGGACAATGAATGATCAACCGCCCCACGACAACGTTCCGCACCAGGGTCGCCTCCACGCCCGTCGCCTCGCTGACGGCCGCGCTCCTCGGCGTTCTTGTCGTCCAGTCGCCGGCTTTCGCACAGGGTGCGGCGGAGCCGCAGGCCACGCAGCCACAGACGCCGTCCGCGGGAGCCTCGCAAATCCCGGCGCCGCAAGCGTCCATCACGGATGAGAAACTGAAGGCGTTTGCCGTCGCCTATCTCCAGGTCGACAAGGTACGGCAGGACTACACCCGCAAGATCGGCACGACGACCGACGCGGCGGCGAAGCAGAAGCTGCAGAACGAAGCCAACCAGCAGATGATCAAGGCCGTCGAGACCTCTCCCGGCATGTCTCTGAACGACTACAAGACAATCATCACGGCGGCTCAATCCGACCCGACCGTGGCGCGCAAGGTGCAGGAGAACCTGCAGAAAAGCCCCACTCCCGCCGATTGACGACCTGCAGGGGAACGGCTCGGCGGCAGGCCGGGCCGTTCCCAGCGAAATCCCGAGTGCGTGAAAAAGGCTGTAGGGCCGGACCTTTTCCGGTGCTAAGACTCGGGGGTAACAGACCTTTGCGAGGCCTATCGTTTTCATGACGTTTTCTCTACAGAGCGAGCTTGCTGCCGCCATCCGCACCATCGAGGATTATCCGAAACCGGGCATTCTCTTTCGCGATATCACCACTCTCCTCGGCAATCCGCGGGCGTTCCGCCGGGCGATCGACGAGCTCGTGCATCCCTATGCCGGGACGAAGATCGACAAGGTCGCGGGGATAGAGGCACGCGGGTTCATCCTGGGCGGTGCCGTGGCGCACCAGCTGTCGTCCGGCTTCGTGCCGATCCGCAAGAAGGGCAAGTTGCCCCATGACACGGTGCGGATCGCCTACAGCCTCGAATATGGCGTGGACGAGATGGAGATGCATCGCGACGCCATCACGCCCGGCGAGAAGGTGATCGTCATCGACGATCTGATCGCGACCGGCGGTACGGCGGAAGGGGCCTGCAAACTGCTGCGGCAGATGGGCGCCGATATTGTTGCCGCCTGCTTCGTCATCGATCTTCCCGACCTCGGCGGACGCGCGAAGCTCGAAGCGCTGGGTGTCGAGGTGCGGACGCTGGTCGCGTTTTCCGGCCACTAACGCATGTCACCCGAACCTGTGCAGCGGTTTCGGGAAACGACATGCCGCAAAACAAGAACGTAAAGCGCGTTGCGTGAATCCTTTTTCACGCAACGCGCTAGGGAGAGAGCGGCCCCCGGCATCTCCGATGCGGAATGCGGGGGGTGCGTCTTCTTGCCGATGGCGGTCTTGCCCGCCGATTCGCAGCTTTACGTGTTGAAGCGGAAGTGGATGACGTCGCCGTCCTGGACGACGTATTCCTTGCCTTCGTCCCGGGCCTTGCCAGCTTCCTTGGCACCGCTTTCGCCGCCGAACTGGATATAATCGTCATAGGCGATGGTGTTGGCGCGAATGAAGCCGCGTTCGAAGTCCGAATGGATGACGCCGGCCGCGGCCGGTGCCTTGGTGCCGCGCTCGATGGTCCAGGCGCGGGTCTCCTTCGGTCCCACCGTGAAATAGGTGATGAGGTCGAGCAGCTTGTAACCGGCGCGGATGAGACGGTCGAGGCCGGCTTCGCTGAGGCCCAGCGCTTCGAGGAACTCGCGGGACTCGTCTTCGGGAAGCTGGGCCACTTCAGACTCGATGGCTGCCGAGATGACCACGGTTTCCGCGCCCTGCGCCTTGGCCATCGCCTCGACGGCACGCGTATGCGCGTTGCCCTCGACCGCATCGGCTTCGGAAACATTGCAGACATACAGGACGGGGTGCGACGTCAGGAGATTGAGGCCCTTGAGGATCAGGAGTTCCTCGGCGTTGAGGGTGGACAGGAGCGTGCGGACGGGCTTGCCTTCGTTGAGCAGCTTCAGCGACGCATCCATGATCGGAAGGGCCGCAACCGATTCCTTGTCCTTCGAGCTCGCCCGCTTACGCGTCTGCTCGGTCCGGCGCTCGAGGCTTTCGAGATCGGCCAGCATCAGCTCGGTCTCGATCGTGTCGGCATCGGCAACGGGATCGATCTTGCCTTCGACATGGGTGATGTCATCGTCTTCGAAGCAGCGCAGCACGTGGACCACGGCATCGACTTCGCGGATGTTCGCAAGAAACTGGTTGCCGAGGCCTTCGCCCTTCGACGCGCCGCGCACGAGGCCGGCAATGTCGACGAAGGCGATGCGGGTCGGAATGAGTTCCTTGGACTTGGCGATATCGGCCAGCTTGCGCATCCGCGGATCGGGCACGGCAACTTCACCGGTGTTCGGCTCGATGGTGCAGAAGGGATAGTTCGCCGCCTGTGCCTGCGCCGTCTTCGTCAGCGCGTTGAACAGCGTGGACTTGCCGACGTTCGGCAGACCGACGATACCGCATTTGAAACCCATGGCGTGACGACCCGTCTCTCGTAGTTTTGCAATGCGGTGCCTATGGGCGAAAGCGGCAGAGGGGTCAAGGGGTGGGGGCGGCAGAGGCGCGGGCAAGGGGCGTGCCGCAACCGGTTGTCGTCGGCTCGGCGAGCCCGGGAAATTGTGTGGCCGTGCTTGAAACGCGGCCTGTCCGATGTGATATAGCGGCATGCCTGCACCCGGGCCTTTTCGTCGGAAGGCGCTTGCTCATGAGCGATAGTACCACCACCACGCCGAAGACGGTGACCAAGCCGAAGCTCGATCGGCCGAAACTCTATAAGGTCATTCTCCTGAACGACGACTATACGCCGCGCGACTTTGTCATCATGGTCCTGAAGATCGTGTTCCGGATGAGCGAGGAGACCGGTTACCGGATGATGTTGACGGCCCACAAGATGGGGTCCTGCGTTCTCCTGGTCTGCGCCCGCGACATCGCCGAAACGAAGGCGAAGGAGGCGACCGATCTCGCCAAGGAGGCCGGCTTTCCCATGATGCTGACCACCGAGCCGGAAAACTGAGCACGTCGTCCACGGGTTTCCCCGTCCGGGCCCAAGGGTTTCCCATGCGGGTTGCCTAGTCGTCCTTGTTGCCGAACATCTTCTTCAGCATGTCCGCCATCGGTCCGGTCGTCGGCAGGATTTTCGGCTGGGCATGATTGCGGGCGGCCCTGATGTGCGACTGGCCGGCCGGCTTCGGCTTTGCGGCCGCTTCCGCCGGCGGCGGGCTGCCGGTGGCGAGCGCCAGCTTGTTCATCAGTTGCGAATCCTCGGCGCGGGCAAGCATGTCGGCATTGTCGGCCAAGGCGTCGAGCAGCGGCTCCAGCCAGAGCCGGTCGGCTTTGGAAAAATCGCCGAGGACGTGCCGTTCCACCAGTTCCTTGGAGCCGGGATGGCCGATGCCAAGGCGCAGGCGGCGATAGTCGCGGCCGCAATGGGCGTCCATCGACTTGATGCCATTGTGCCCGCCATGGCCACCGCCGGTCTTCAGCCGCGCCTTTCCGGCAACAAGGTCGAGCTCGTCATAGATCGCAACCACGCCGCCGACCGGAACCTTGTAGAAGCGCATGGCCTCGCCGACCGCTTCGCCGGAGAGATTCATGAAGGTCTGCGGCTTCAGGAGAAGCACCCGCTCGCCGCCGAGATCGCCTTCCGCAATCTCGGCCTTGAACTTCTTCGACCAAGGCGAAAAGGCATGGCGGCGATGGATCGCGTCGAGGGCCATGAAACCGATATTGTGGCGGTTGCCCGCATATTTCGGGCCCGGATTTCCCAGTCCTGCAAAGATCAACATTGTCTCGTCTCGGTTTGTTGCCGGTTCGGGTGCAGGATCGCCGTGCGCGCATGCTGCAGGAAGGCTTCTGCACCTGTCGAGGGCATGTCTGTCAAGCCGGTTCGTGCAGGTGAGGCGTTCGACGGCGTCAGTTGTCGCGTTTGCTGTAGCGATGTTCGATCTCGGCCTGGGTCCCGTCCGCGATCATCCGGTCGAGCGATGTTTGCATCGCGGCGATGGTTTCGTCCGGGACGGCGCGATTGCAGGCGATCCCGGATCGCGTGGTCTCGACCTTGAGGATCTCCTCCAGAGGCTGGCCCTGGCCCTTCAGCTCGGTGAAGGTCTTGCCCGTGAGCAGGGCAAGATCGACGCGGCCTGCCAGCAGCTTCTTCAAGGAAAGCTCGACGCTTGGTGCCGAATCCAGATGCTTGAACCCCCTCGCCAGGGCGATGCGTTCGCCGAGGTCGCCCTTGTGCACCGCGACCGTGAAGCCCGTGGCGTCCTCGATCGTCCGGGGGAGGGCGGTGCCGCCGGTGCGACCGACGAGCAGCATCGTATCGACATTGAGGGGAACCACCCATTTGAATGTCGCGGCGCGCTCGGGAAGAAGCGCTGTCGAGAAAATGCAGGTTGCCGGATCGGACTGCGCCGTTGCAAAAGCGCGGGCCCAAGGGACGATATTCAGCGTGTAGTCGAGATCGACATCCGCCAGAATCCGACGAACCTGCTCGACGGACGAGCCGGATATCACCTGGCCCTTCATAAAGCCGAAAGGCGGATATTCCTCCGTGAGGAACGTCAATGTCTTCGGTGTCTTTGGTGTCTCCGGGGCGACGGCCGGTTGCGCCGCGGCGGGCGTCGCCGCAAGCAGCGCGCACAGGGCGGCTGTTCCGACTGCCGTCGCGCGTCGCGCCTGCCATGGTCCCGTTTGCTGCATGCCGGCCTTCTGCTCCCTGTCGTCTGTCCGTCTCTCGAGAAGCCTGCGGGCCCGCGCGTGTCGCTCAGGCCGTCGTGGCCTTGGCTTCCGAGTGGCTCTCCAGCATCTTCAGCATGTCGCAGATCGCCATCGGCTTGCTGAAGAAATAGCCCTGGCCGTAATCGATGCCGAGCTTCTTCAGGAGCTCCCAGTCTTCGAGCGTTTCGATGCCTTCGGCGACCGTATCATAGCCCATCTGGTTGGAGATCGTGCGAATGCCTTTGATCAGCATGCGGCTCTTGCGCCGGACGTCCACCTCTTCCGCCGTCAGGGAGCGGGTGAAGGACTGGTCCACCTTGACGATATCCACCGGGAAGCGGTTGAGATAGCTCAGGGACGAATAGCCGGTGCCGAAGTCGTCGAGCGCGATGCGGCAGCCGAATTCGCCGAGTTGCTTCAGCACGGCATGAACCTCAGGACTGTCGAGCATCAGCACGGCTTCCGTGATCTCGATGACGATGCGGCTCGGCGCGATATGATTCTTCAGAAGCAGTGCCGCAAGCTTGTGGGGCAAGGTGGTCTCGAACTGCATAGGCGAGAAGTTTACTGCGAGGTAGGTCTCGCCGGTTCCTTCCAGGCGGGAGATCGCGGCGAGATGGCCGATGGCGCGTTCCAGGATGCGTTCGCCGACACGGCCGATCGTGCCGGTTTCCTCCGCGATGCCGATGATGCGGGCGGGAGACAGGACGCCCTTTTCCGGATGGTTCAGGCGCATCAGAGCTTCGAAGCCGACGATGCGGCCATCACTCATGCCCACGATCGGCTGCAGATAGGCCTCGAACCAGTCCTCCCGCAAGCCCGTCTCGATATGCTGGGCGATCTCGTGCCGCTCGCGGGCGGCGTCGAGCATCGAGGTATCGAACATCTGCTTGCCGTTCTTTCCGCCGTGCTTACGCGCATACATGGCGATGTCGGACTTCAGAAGCAGATCCGAGGCGTTCTCGGCATGGACGGGATAAAGAGCGATCCCCACGCTGCAACTGACCGAAAGCTCTGTGCCGCGAACGACAATCGGCTCGGCGAGGCTCGCACAAATGCTGTCGCCGATGTCGCTGGCGAGCATCTCGACGTTTTCGCCATTGATGAGGATCGCGAATTCATCGCCCCCGATGCGCGATATGGTGTCTTCGGGCCGCAGGTTGGCGCGAACGCGGGCAACCACGTGTCGCAGAACCTCGTCCCCGACCGCATGGCCAAAATTGTCGTTGATCCACTTGAACCGGTCGAGATCGATAAAGACGCAGGCGAGCTCTCCAGAGCGCTCGTCGGCCTTGCGGATGCCGGCGTTGAGGGCCGCCTCGAAGCCTTGGCGGTTGAGGAGACCCGTGAGATGGTCGGTCATGGCCTGCATCTGGTTGCGGCTTTCGGCCTGCTTCAGGGCCGTGATGTCGGTCATGACGGCGAGGGCGGCATCCTCCGTCTGCCCATGCTCGAGCGTCATGGTCTCCTGGATCAGAACGGTCATGGTCTCGCCATTCGCCTTGACGAAAGGCACCGTGACCTCGCAGGTGTTCTGAAGTCCGGCGGCGATGCGGCGATCGCGATAGGCTTCGTGCGCCGAGGGATGGATGAATTCCGAAAACAGCCGGTCGATGACGACTTCGCGCGCATAGCCGGTCTTGCTTAGCCAGAAGTTGCTGACGGCAACGATCCTGTCTTCGAGATCGATCGAAAACAACATGGCCGGTGTCAGATTGTAGATTTCGGTCGAGCGCGCATGGGCGCGGCGGAGCGCGTTCTGCTCGTTTTCGAGACGGCTCTGCATCTCGTTGAACTTGAGCACGAGTGCGCCCATCTCGTCGTCCGATTCCCATTCGACCCGCTGACGTGATCCAAACAGGCGGCTCATCTCGATCGCGGCGGTCAGGCGCAGGAGCGGGCGGATGACGGTGATGCGATTTCCGACGATGGCTGCCAGGAAGACGACAGCAATGGCAACGATCAGAATGGAGAAGATGATGAGCTCGTCGGTGCCGAACCGCGAGAACAGGCCGCCGTTGCGCACGTGCAGCTCGACCGTTCCGAGGGATTTCCGTCCGTTTTCGGCGTCGTAGACGATGTCGCGGGACAGGACCGCATGTGAGCCAGCCGCTTCGTCGTCCACGGCCGGGTAGATGGTGGAAAGACCGCCGGGCGCGCCGGTCACCTTGACGAAGGCGATGTTGCCGTCGGCCGTCAGCGCGCGGGCGATGCGGTTGAGGGCCTCTGCGTCGAAATCCCAGAGCGGCTTGGCCAACGCCTTGGCGCCGGCGTCCAGCATGATCTCGGCCGTGGCCATCTGCTCGCGTTCGATGCGGCCGGAGGAGAGGTAGAGGAAGAGCACGATCAGCGGCGCGACGAAGATCAGCATGGCGCCGCACACGATCGCGATGAAACGATGTTCCACGGAGTGCATCATTGTTTCGCCTCGGCATTCGCGTCTGTCATGGCCCGTCCCCGCACCGATCGCGCATCGTTCCGCATGCTGGAACACACCGCACAACCTCCGGCAACAAGACCACAAAAGCATTAAATGTTGTTGAAGCGACAGTCGCCGGACGAGACGCAAAAAGGCCCGCCTGCGCGAGGCAAGCGGGCCTTTCGTAAACCAGTGACGTCAGCTTACCCCGAAGTCGGGATTACTCGGCGTCGCCTTCGTTCTCGGTTTCGCCGGCAGCGTCAGCAGCCGATGCACCTTCTTCTTCTTCCGCCGTCAGGACGTCCGGAGCAGCGATTGTCGCAACCGTGAAGTCACGGTCGGTGATCGTCAGCGTCGCGTTCTCGGGCAGCGTGATGTCAGAAATGTGGATGCCGTCGCCGATCTTGGCCAGGCTGCTGAGGTCGACGGTGATGGCGTCCGGGATCGCGTTCGCCGGGACGACCAGTTCGATCGTGTGGCGAACGACGTTGAGAACGCCGCCGTTCTTGATGGCAGCAGACTTGTCTTCGTTTTCGAAGTGAACCGGCACTTCGACGGTCACGACGCTGTTCTTGGACACGCGCAGGAAGTCGACATGCATGGTGAAGTCGCGCACCGGATCGAGCTGGTAGTCCTTCGGCAGAACCTGGATCTTCTGGCCGTCGACGTCGATCGTGGCAACCGTGGTCATGAAACCGCCGGCGTGAATGCGCTGCGTGACTTCCTTCGTGGGGAGGGCGATGGAAATCGGTGTCTGCTTGTCACCGTAGATGACAGCAGGGATAAGACCGTTACGTCGCAGTTCGCGGGAGGACCCCTTACCAACCCGTTCGCGCGTTTCGGCCTTGAGCTCGTAAGTTGCGTTGCTCATGGCAGTACCTTTCTTGTTGTGAAGCATCCGCTGGCGATGCCGCCGTGCGGATCGAGGTTTTGAGGCCTCATCCGCGTTTGCCTCCAAGGGTGTCTGCGCGGACGCGCGTCCATAACGGAGAATACCCGGAAATGCAATGCTTGCGCGCCTCCGGCCGTTCAGAGGTCGGTAACCGTGCGCAAAGAACATCAGGCGGCGTTAATGGCCTGATGGGACCGCGCATGCGACATCTGCGCTGTCTCTCATAGGTGTTTCATGCTCACAATCCTCTCCTGCGTGGCGCTCGACCATTCCTACCCGCTGCTGGCGGCAGCCTTCGTCATGTGTATTCTCGGCTCCGTCCTGACGATGCGGCTTTACGCCCGGGTGCGGCGTACCCGAGGGGTCCAGAAGCTCCACTGGCTGTTCCTGTCGGGCTCCATCGGCGGCTCGACCATCTGGTCGACGCACTTCATCGCGATGATCAGCTACCGCATGCCGCTCGACCACGCCTATGACCCGCTCATGAGCCTCCTGTCTCTGGCCATCGCCGTCGGCTTCACCCTGTTCGGTTTTGCCGTCACCGCCGGGCGGCAGACGGGCGCGACCATCGAGCTGGGCGGCGGGATCGTCGGTCTCGGCATTGTCGCGATGCACTATGTCGGCATGGCCGCTTTCCTCGTCGCAGGCATCAAGACGTGGGATCCGGTGCTGACCGTTGCCGCCGTCGTCTGCTCGGTGGGTTTCGGAGCCGTGGCCACAAACCGCATCGCGCGGCCGGTCACGCGTTTCTGCAAGTATGGCGGGGCTGTCAGCCTCATCCTGGCGATCGCCTCGCTTCATTTCACGGCGATGGCCGGCATGACCGTCGTGCCGGATCCGACGATATCGATCCCGGCCATGGGCGTCTCGGAAAGCGGGCTTGCGGCCATGGTCCTCCTGATCATGGGGGTCATGCTGGCGCTCGGCGCGTCGGCCTACATCATCGACCTGAACTCCAACCAGATGGCCGCCGAACGCTATCGGCATCTGTCGCTACACGACGCGCTGACGGGGCTGCCGAACCGGAACGCGCTCTACGAGCATGTCGGCGAAACGATGCGCCAGCCGCGCGACGATACGGCCCGCATGGCGGTGGTCGCGATCGGCGTCAACCGGTTCAAGGATGTGAACGACGCGCATGGGCAGGCGGTCGGCGACCGCGTCCTGCGGGAAATCGCCGAGAAGGTGTCCGGCGTCTTGCAGCCCGGCGAATTTCTGGCCCGCAACGGCGACGACGAATTCGTGGCGGTTCGGGATCAGTTTTTCATGAAGGCCGATGCGAAGGATTTCGCCGAACGGATCCTCAGTGCCGTCAACCTGCCGATGGACCTCGAGGGACAGGCTTTTCGCGTGACGGCGAGTGCCGGCATCGCGCTGTTTCCCGGCTCGGGGCAGACCGCGACCGACATTCTGGCGCAGGCGGATCTTGCCATGCAGCGCGCAAAGATGACAGGTCCGACGGTTGTTCGGTTCTACAAGCCGAGCATGGACGCCGCCACCCGCGATCGCAGCCTCCTGTCGATCGACCTGCATCACGCCATCGATCGCGGCGAACTCGAGCTTTTCTACCAGCCGCAGAACGACGTTCTCAGCCGGGAGATCATCGGCTACGAGGTCCTGCTGCGCTGGCGGCATCCGACGCGCGGCATGGTGTCACCCGCCGAATTCATTCCCCTTGCCGAGCGCACCGGCTTCATCCAGACTTTGGGCGACTGGGTGCTGGAAACCGCCTGCCGCGAGGCATCGTCCTGGACCCAGCCGGTGCGAATCGCGGTCAACGTCGCCTCCGCGCAGCTGGCCGACAGGCTGCTGCCGCACCGGGTGCGCGACATCCTGCTGCAGACCGGGCTTGCCGCCGAGCGCCTGGAACTCGAGATCACGGAGTCCGGCATCATCGGCGATCAGCAGCACGCCCTTCACATCATCCGCCAGTTGAAGGCCATGGGCGTGAAGATCGCCATGGACGACTACGGCACCGGATATTCCTCGCTGTCCACGCTGCAGAACTTTCCGTTCGACAAGATCAAGATCGACCGGAGCTTCGTTGACGGGATCGGCCGCAGCCGGCCGGCCGAAGCGATCGTCCGTTCGACGATCATCCTGGCGCGCAGCCTCGATATTCCGGTGCTGGCCGAAGGGGTGGAGACGGAGGAGCACATGACGTTTCTGCAGGGAGAGGGCTGCCTTCAGGTTCAGGGCTATCTCTTCGGGAAGCCGCAGCCGCTCTCCGATATCAAGACGGCGGTCATGACGGCCCTCATGACGTCTGCTGAGATCGATCCGCCGGCCCCTGCCGAGATCGTCGCGCCGACGCCGGCCGTGGCGGCCTGAGGCCGGGTCAGGACAGTCGGCGCGCGGCGGCGCGTCTCGCCCTCAGATGGGCGAGAGACAGCATCAGGCCACCCGCGACGATGCCCCAGAAAGCGCCGGAAATGCCGGCGAAGCTGACGCCGGAGGCTGTCACGAGGAAGGTGATGGCCGCACCGTCGCGGCTTTCGGCATCCTTGAAGGCAGCGGCGGCCGACGTCGCAAACGCGCCGATCAGCGCGAGGCCCGCCACGGCCTGGATGAGCACCGGCGGGGCAAGGCCGACGAGCAGGGTCACGGTGGCCGCCAGAAGTCCGAAGACGATGTAGAAGATGCCGGCGAGGATGGCCGACCAGTAGCGCCGCGCGGGATCGGCATGCGAATCTGGTCCGGCGCACATGGCCGCCGTGATGGCCGCAAGGTTGACGGCATGGCCGCCGAAGGGCACCGCAAAGAGCGAGAAGAGCCCGGTTGCGGCAAAGAGCGGGCCTGGCTCCGGCGCAAAGCCATGGACTTTCAGCACCGCGATGCCGGGAATGTTCTGCGAGGCCATGGTGACGACGAAGAGGGGCAGGGCGATGGAGACAAGGCCCGCTACCGTGAACACCGGCATCACGAAGACCGGCTCGGGAACGAGCGTCGCAGCAAGTCCGTCCAGTGCGCCGGGCGGGATGTCGATGCCGAAGATGATGACGAGCGTGAAGGCGAGGAGAGCGGCGGGCACGGCCAGCAGACGATTGATCGCTCCGGCAAGGGCCCAGGCCAGCACGATCGGCAGGCCGAGGGCAGGATCGGCGCCCACGGCCTTGACCGGCGCAAAGCACAGCGACACCAACACGCCCGCGAGCATGGCATTTGCCAGGGGGGCAGGGATCATGGCGACGAGCCGGCCGAGGGGCCGCCAGAGGCCGGCGATAACGATCATGACGCCACAGAGCGCGAAGCCGCCGGCTGCGGCCGGAAAACCGCTGGCGATCGCGCCCGAACTGGCAATGAGCGCGGCGCCCGGCGTCGACCAGGCGATGCTGATCGGAAGGCGTGTCCACACGCTCAGCAGGATGGCCAGAACGCCCATGGAGACCGAGAGGGCCATGAGCCCGGAGGCCGCTTCGGCTTCGGTCGCGCCGACCGCCGACAGGCCGTGCAGGATGACGGCAAACGAACTGGCAAAGCCGACAAAGGCCGTGAGGAACCCCATGAAGAGGCTCTGGAAGGAAATGTCGCGCAGCATGATGGTCCGTCGAATGAAATGCGAGGGGCGCCGGCCGTCATCGGTCGACTCTCGTCCCGCTGTAGCAAGCGGGAGGCTTTGAGGACACAGGCAGGAGCGATTTTTCCCGGGCGGTGTTTCCGATCGCGGCGGAGTCTCTCGCCCTTGCCATGGACGTTTGAGCAAATCCCGGTATAGTGCCATACTGTCAGCTTTCGGGGAGGAGAGCGGATGAACCATTCGGATCACGTTCAGGCCGTGGCGCATCATGTGTCTGCGGCAGCCAGTTCGCCCGTTGCCGCTTCGTGGCGGCGCTGCGTGACCGTGCACGGGCTTTCGCCCGAGGAAGCCCGGCTTCCCGTACGGCTCGATGAACAGGCCTTTCGCCTCGCGCGCGAACAAAGCGAACCCTTGCTCGAAGAAGCGCGCGGCGAGATCGACAGGCTGTTTGCCACTGTGGGGAAGGCGGGATGCTGCCTGCTTCTGACCGACGGCAACGGCGTGGCGCTCGATCGCCGAGGGGCTGCCGGCGACGACGAGGACTTCCGCGGCATCGGCCTCTGGTCCGGCACCGTGTGGAGCGAGGCGAGCGTCGGCACCAACGGGATCGGCACGTCGATCGCGGACGAGCGGCCGATCGTCATCTTCCGCGACCAGCATTTTCTCAGCCGCAACACGGGTCTTTCCTGTGCGACCGCGCCGATCCGCGATCATTGCGGACGGGTGACCGCGGCGATCGACATCTCCACCTGTCGGGAGGATGCCGGCGAAATGGCGATGTCCATCCTGTCGCAGGCCGTCCGGGATGCCGCCGCGCGGATCGAAGCGAACCTTTTCCACCGGGCCTTTCGCGGCCATCGCATCCTGCTGGTGCCGGCCGAAGGCAAGACGGCGCCGGCGCTGCTCGCAATCGATCGCGACGACCTCGTGCTCGGTGCAACGCGGGCGGCGCGGCTGACCCTGCGGATCGACGATGCGCGGATCGCCGCCGGCATTCCCGCCTCCGACCTGCTGCACGATCGTCCCGCGGGCGAGCAGGAAAACCTTGACGATGCGGAGCGCGCGGCACTGCGCCGGGTTCTGTCGCGGGCTGGCGGAAACGTGTCTGCCGCTGCCGAAAGCCTCGGAATCAGCCGCGCGACGCTCTATCGCAAGATCAAGAAGCTGGCGATCGACTGAACCGTCTCCCGCTTTCGCAATGCAGCGAAGGTTGCAGCGCACGCCTGTCGCAGATGTGAGACAAACGTCGTCTCGATCGGTTCATCGCGCCTTTTGTCCCGGTCTTTTCCAGCGCAGGGTATCGCCAGACAGAGGGAACTGTCCTTTGGAGGAGAACCACATGCTGCACCAGAAAATCGTCGAGAACCCGTTCCGGCAGAAATACGGCAACTTCATCGGAGGCGCCTGGCGCGACGCCGCGAGCGGCCGCACGTTCGACAACACGACACCTGTCACCGGTGGCGTGCTCTGCCAGATCGCGCGCTCGGAAGCGGCTGATGTCGAGGCGGCGCTGGATGCCGCCCATGCGGCCAAGGACAAGTGGGGCCGGACCTCGACCACGGAACGCGCCAACATCCTGATGAAGATCGCGCAGCGCATGGAAGACAACATGGAGCTTCTGGCGCGCGCCGAAACCTGGGACAACGGCAAGCCGCTGCGCGAAACCATGGCGGCCGACATGCCGCTCGCCATCGATCATTTCCGCTATTTCGCATCGTGCGTGCGGGCGCAGGAAGGCACGATCGGTGAAGTCGATCGCGACACGATCGCCTATCATTTCCATGAACCGCTCGGCGTCGTCGGGCAGATCATTCCATGGAACTTCCCGATCCTCATGGCCGCGTGGAAGCTTGCGCCGGCGCTGGCTGCCGGAAACTGCGTGATCCTCAAGCCGGCCGAGCAGACGCCTGCCTCGATCCTCGTCTGGGCCGAACTGATCGCCGACCTGCTGCCGCCGGGCGTCCTCAACATCGTCAACGGCTTTGGTCTCGAAGCGGGCAAGCCTCTGGCGACCAATCCGCGCATCAACAAGGTCGCCTTTACCGGGGAAACGTCCACGGGCCGGCTCATCATGCAATATGCCAGCCAGAACCTGATCCCGGTGACGCTGGAACTCGGTGGCAAATCGCCGAACATCTTCTTCTCGGACGTGATGGCGGAGGACGACGACTATCTCGACAAGGCTCTTGAAGGCTTTGCCATGTTCGCGCTCAACCAGGGCGAAGTCTGCACTTGCCCCAGCCGGGCGCTGGTCAGCGAAAAGATCTACGACCGGTTCATGGAAAAGGCGCTGAAGCGCGTCGCGGCCATCAAGCAGGGCAACCCGCTCGACATGAGCACGATGATCGGTGCGCAGGCGTCGTCCGAGCAACTGGACAAGATCCTGTCCTACATGGACATCGGCAAGCAGGAAGGTGCGGAAGTCCTGATCGGCGGCGAGCGCAACATGCTCGACGGTGATCTGGCCGGCGGCTACTACGTCAAGCCGACCGTGCTCAAGGGGCACAACAAGATGCGGGTCTTCCAGGAGGAAATCTTCGGCCCCGTCGTTTCCGTCACGACCTTCAAGGACGATGCGGAAGCGCTCGAGATCGCCAACGATACGCTCTATGGCCTTGGCGCCGGCGTCTGGAGTCGCGATGCCAATCGCTGCTACAACTTCGGTCGCAACATCCAGGCCGGCCGCGTCTGGACCAACTGCTACCACGCCTATCCCGCCCACGCGGCCTTCGGCGGCTACAAGCAGTCCGGCATCGGTCGCGAGACACACAAGATGATGCTGGATCACTATCAGCAGACCAAGAACATGCTGGTCAGCTACAGCCCGAAGGCGCTCGGTTTCTTCTGATCCAGACAAATGCGCGCCACACATGTGGCTCCGAGAAAAGACAGTCTCCCGGACATTCCGGGAGACTTTGCTGTCCGAGCAGCTGCCGTCGTTCAGCCGTGCCGGGCGACCAGGGCCAGCGCGCTCCAGATGAGCAACGACAGGCTGATGCAACTCAGATAGCACTCCGCGCGATACGACATACCGTGATCCTCCCAAATCCAGGGTGAGAATATGTCACATTCATCCACGAGTCGTCACTCGCTAGATTTAGTAGGATCTCATGGAAGGACGGACTTGTCATGCAGGGTGTTGAGGTCGGCGATATGCCGGACGGGCAGAAGCGCGTGCTTGCAACACAGGCGGCACTCGACCTGATCGAGGAGATCCGACAGGATCATCCCGACATCCTGTTCCACCAGTCCGGCGGCTGCTGCGACGGTTCCTCGCCGATGTGTTATCCTGCGGACGATTATATCGTCGGTGATCACGATGTTCGGCTTGGCGAGATCGGCGGCGTGCCCGTCTATATCAGCGGCAGCCAGTTTGCGGTCTGGAAACACACCCAATTGATCATCGATGTCGTCCCCGGACGGGGTGGCATGTTCTCGCTCGACAACGGCCGCGAGAAGCGCTTCCTCACGCGCTCCCGGCTCTTTTCCGGTGGCGAGGCCTGCGCGGTCCCCACCCGCAGCTGAGATGCCGGAGCTTCAATCACGGACGCGAAAGATCTTCAGCGCCGCTTCGTCCGGCGTTTGAACCGGTGCGAGATAGTCGGGAACGATGCCCTTTCCGAGCGTGGCATAGAGCCCGTCCGGCGCGCGCTGCGCAACGAGTTCGGTCTGGCCGTCCTCGGTGCAATAGGCAAGAAGGGTGACGCCATCGCGCCGGAGGAGATCTCCTGCCGCCGTTGGCGAGGCAAGACCGATGTTCAGTTCCGCCAGCATCCCGGCCGTGTTCCGATGATAGGGTGCCGCGAGCACATGATGCGGCGTGAAGCGCAGGATGGCTGCGCCGAGGTTGGACGGCGCAGCGACAAGGCCCGATGGCTCGCCCACGAGTGGCAGAAGCGCCTCCCGGGTGACGCAGGCGCTCGTCTTGACACCCGTCATGACCGTATCGTCCGTCCCGGCCATGCTCGCGATCGCGGCGGCCGCCAAGGCCCAGACGCTCGGGACCGAGGCCAGCATCAGCCCGGCAAAGGCGAGCTCCGCGCGGGTGCTCCTTGGTTCCCGCTGTGCGCGATGGCGCAGATCGGACACGGCGAGCGCGAGCGGGAAGATCGACAGAAAATTGAGGAAGGTCGTGCCGCGGATCTGAAACAGGCTGATGGCCAGCGTCGGCAGGCAGAGCGCCAGGAAGATGACGTGTATCTCCCGTTTGTCGTTTCGCCAGATCCGGATCAGGCAGGTCAGGACTGCCAGGATACCGGCCGCAAAGCCGAAACCGAGGTAGGACGGCATGGTCTGCGACAGCTGGACGATCGACTGGGCTTCCTCCACCCGATCGAGCCAGAGGGTCTTCAGCAGGGGGTCGAGGGAGGCGAGGGGATTTGCCAGGCACTGCGGTGCCACCACCATGGTGACGATGACGACGGCCGCGGCCGAAACGGCCAGTGCGAGCGCGCGGACCCGGGGAGAACCCTTGCTGGCGGTCAGCGCCGACAGGTAAAGCGTGGTTCCGCCGGATGTCGCTATGGCGAAGAAGCCGAGGGAGAGGTTGTCGCAGGTCACCATCCCATAGAGATGCGGCGGCGTGGTCGCAAGAAAGGCCGCAGCGACGGTGACGGCGAGCGAGAGGCCAAAGGCCTTCGCGGCCCCTTCCATTCTGCTCCCGTGCCACGCCCACCTCAGGGCCACGATGGTTCCGGCGGTGGCGACCAGCGGCGTGGTTTCCACGCCGACGGCGATGGCGATCCCCGCTGCGATCCCGGCAAGGACGTGGCCACCCGTCCGGCCGAGAGGGTCCGTGAGACCGGCTACGAGCAGGGCGATCAGGGCGAGCTGCACATTGTGATGATCGATGTCCCCCGGCTGGAACCGCACATTGCTGATCAGCGAGAGGACGATGAGACCGAGGCCGATCAGCATCGTCTGCCGCCCGCCGATGTTGTTGCAGGCTCGGGCCACGCCGATGACCACGGGGACGATCAGCAGGATGGGCCAGACGAACAGAGCCGCGGCCTCGCTTCTCTCCGGCGGCAGGACGAGACCGAAGACGGCGATCAGGCCGGCGATCGGCAGATCCACGAGGCGTGACCAGTGCATGAGCGTGCCGCCTGCAAGGCCGAGGCGATATTGCATCATATCGAACCAGCCCTGTCCGGCGAGAAAGTCGCGCACCTCGACAAGGCGCATCGCGTCGTCGTTGTCGCCGCCGACATAGTCGGTGGCCCTGATGCCGGCGATGACGGATGCGACGACGACGACGATGATGGCAAGGAGGACGGCGACCCACGGCCTGTCTCCCGATGCCCGGAGCGTTGCCAGCCAACGCGTCGTCGCCGCTCGCGTCGTTGGTTGGGCACTGCGAAAGCTGGTCTGGGGAAGGATCACGGAATCGGTCTCGCAAGCAGCTCCGGAATATCCGGGGGAGCCGGCAGCCTAGGGCAGGAAGGTGAAAAAAGCCTTTGCCGGGCGACGCGGAGCGCGCGGCATGGCCGGCCCGCGCGGCGATCCCGGAGGCGTGGCGGGCCTCTTCAACCGGGCTTTAATGTTTCATCGGCATTGTCATGCGATCGCCACGGATGACATCGATGCAGACGCTTCCGACAGACCTCAGGATTGCCGTACTTCTTCCCTGCTACAATGAGGCGGCGACGATCATCTCCGTCGTCCATGCCTTCCGCACCGCGCTGCCTTCGGCGCGCATTCATGTCTACGACAACAATTCGACCGACGAGACGGCCTTGCGGGCAACCCTTGCCGGGGCCCTGGTCACGCGGGAAACGCGCCAGGGAAAGGGACACGTCGTCCGCCGGATGTTTGCCGATGTCGATGCGGATCTCTACGTGATGGCGGACGGCGACGGCACCTATGCGGCAGCCGACGCACCTGCGCTCATCGCGACACTGATCGCGGAGCGGGCCGACATGGTCGTCGGCACGAGACGGGGTGTGACAGCCGATGCGGGACGGCAGGGGCATGCGTTTGGCAACCGGCTGTTCAACCGGCTCTACCGGGCCCTGTTCGGCAACGACTTTACCGACATCTTCTCCGGCTACCGCGTGTTCTCACGCCGTTTTGCCAAGAGCTTTCCTGCCGTGTCCGGCGGATTCGAAATCGAGACCGAGATGTCGGTGCATGCGTCGCGGCTGAAGCTGCCGGTCTGCGAACTGCCGCTTGATTACGGCCGGCGGCCTGCCGGATCTCATTCCAAGCTCTCCACCTTCCGCGACGGCGGGCGGATCCTGTGGATGTTCGCCATGCTGATGAAGGAAACCCGGCCCTTTACCTTCTTCGGGGCGTTCAGCGGGGCCTTCATGGCTGCGAGCCTGATTTTCATGGCGCCGGTTTTGCTCGAATATTTCGAGACCGGACTCGTCCGGCGCATGCCGACCTGGGTGCTTTCGGTGGCGCTGATGATGATCTCGTTCATGATGTTCACCGCCGGGCTCATCCTCGATTCGCTTGCTCGCGCCAGAGCCGAGCAGTTGCGGCTCCACTACATGGCGCTGCCGTCGAGCCCCTTCCTGGCCGAACCCGGCACCGTTGCGGTCGAGCCGATGCCGCATGAAGCAAGCGTTGCGCGCAGCGCCGCCGCTTAGACCCTGGAGAGCGATCGATGAACCGCGAGACGACAAACCGCATCCGCTTCGTGCTGGAAGACCTGCTGCCGCCGGTCGTCCGGGATTCGCGGCTGTTCCGCGCGGCCGCCAAGCTGGTGTGGGGCGAGCATATCGTGCACCTCGCGGAGTTTCGTGCCCGCGCGCCGTTCCTGTCGGAAGCGGAGTATGAGGCGCTCTACCGCAAGCATCCGCGCGTGCATGCAGGGACGGACAATTCATCGGCCTGCATCCGCCGCATCGCCGGTGCGATCGAGGGCGATAGCGTCTGCGACGTCGGCTGCGGTACCGGCGCGCTGTTGAAACATATCCAGGCTTCCCGTCCCGATCTCACCCGCGTGACCGGCGTGGATTTCGTCGTCGACGATGCCGGGAGCCTTCCGGGTGTCGAATATATCGCGGCTCGCATCGAGGACCTGCCGTTTGCGGATGGCGCGTTCGACACGGTCGTCTGCACGCATGTCATCGAGCATGTCCTCGATTACCGGCAGGCCATCGCCGAGCTGCGCCGGATCGCGCGCCGTCGCCTGATCATCGTCGTGCCGCGCGAGCGGGAGTATCGCTACAGCTTCAACCCGCATTTCAACTTCTTCCCCTACACCCACTCCTTCCTTCGGGCCGTCCATCCGGTTCCCGCAATCCATGTTTGCGAGGACATCGGCCGCGACATCTTCTACTGCGAAACGGTGGAAAACGAGGGTGCGCGTGTGGGCAGCCTCGCGGCGGCCGCGGCATGAGCGGGGGAACCTACAGCCCGGCCCTGTGGCTGGGGCTGTCCGGGACGCCGCTGATGATCGCGATGGGTCAGGTGCTGTTCAAGCTGTCGAGCCGAACGACCGGCGACTTCGGCGTGGCCGGCATCCTGTCGCTTCTGCTCAATCCGCTGATGATCGCCGCCCTTGCCGTCTACGGTGTCGGCACGCTTGTCTGGATCTTCGTGCTGAAGAGCGTGCCGCTGACGATGGCCTACTCGTTCATGGCCCTGACGTTCTGCTTCGTGCCGCTGCTCGCCAGCATCTTCCTCGGGGAAACGCTGACGCTGAAAACAGCCATCGGCGCCATGCTGCTCATCGGCGGCATGATCGTCATCAACAGCTGACATCAAAGGTCGGCCGAAGGGCCGATCTCAATCGAAGAGGCTGGAAACGGACTCTTCCTGGCTCGTGCGATTGATGGCCTCACCGATGAGGCTGGCCGTCGAGATCACGCGGATATTGTGGGCCGACTGCACGGCGGTCGTCGGCTGGATGCTGTCGGTAATGACAAGCTCCTTGAGCTTGGACGAGGTGACACGGGCGACCGCGCCGCCCGAAAGCACGCCGTGGGTGATATAGGCGGTGACGCTCGTCGCGCCGTTCTTGAGAAGCGCCTCGGCCGCGTTGCAGAGCGTGCCGCCGCTGTCCACGATATCGTCGATCAGCAGGCAGTCCTTGCCCGTCACGTCGCCGATCACGTTCATGACCTCGGATTCGCCGGCCCGTTCGCGCCGCTTGTCGACGATGGCCAGCTGACAGTCGAGACGCTTGGCGAGCGCACGGGCGCGCACCACGCCCCCCACGTCGGGGGAGACGACCATGACGTTGCTGAGCGCATAGTGCTCTTTCACGTCGCGCGTCAGGATCGGAACCGAGTAGAGGTTGTCCGTCGGAATGTCGAAGAAGCCCTGGATCTGGCCGGCATGCAGGTCGAGCGTCAACACGCGGTCGGCACCGGCCTCTGTGATGAGATTGGCAACCAGCTTGGCGGAAATTGGCGTGCGTGGCCCGGGTTTGCGGTCCTGGCGGGCATAACCGAAGTAGGGAATGACGGCCGTGATGCGCCGGGCCGACGAGCGACGCATGGCGTCGATCATGATCAGCAGTTCCATCAGGTGGTCGTTCGTCGGGAAGGACGTGGACTGCACGAGGAAGACGTCCTCGCCGCGGACGTTTTCCTGCACCTCGACAAAGATTTCCTGGTCGGCAAAGCGCCGGACAGTCGCCCGTCCGAGCGGAAGATTGAGATAGTTGCAGATCGCTTCGGCCAGGAGCCGGTTCGAATTGCCTGCGAAAACCTTCATCGATGGTCCGCCTGTCGTGCTGTCCGGGATAGGCCCGAACCGGACGGTCCGTTTGCCGTAATCCGCAAGATTCCGTAAACCCGCATCCCAATGCGCAGCGGCGCCGGAGGGCGTGTGCCCGTCGATGCCGATGGGCGCTTCATAGCGGCCTTGTCCCTGAATGCAAGAGGAAGGCCGGAATCGAGGCGGTTTATCCGAAAAAGATTTCGCGGCGCGGCGGAAGACAGGGTTCGACGGCCTCAACCGGCCGAGGAGTCGCGCCATGTCAGGTACTGACCGACGCTCTTCGTGGCGATGTCGCGCATGGTCTGCGGCGGAACGCCCGACCAGAGATCGGCGCCATTGGTGTCGACGCTGTCCTGCCCCTGGATCCGGTGCAGGCGGTTTCCAGCCTGATCGAGCACGTCCCAGACATAGACGATGGTCGTCTTTCGTCCGTCCTTGAACGCAGAGAAATAGCCCTTGAGGATGTGCTGGCTGCCGGGGTCGGCCGCCGTCTTGATGACGAGACCGTGCGAGCGCGCTTCGGAACCGAGCTGCTCGGAGAGCGGACGAATGGCTTCCACGGGCGCACCCATGATGGGAAGAAAGCGGATGCTGCCGGCCGGGCCCGCCTTGGTGTCAGGCGCGATCGCAGCCTCTTCCTGCGGGGAGGTGCCGGCCTCCGCCGGGACATCGTCTTGCGCCGTTTCCACCTGTTCCGCCTGTTCGGCCTGCGGTTCTTCCGAGAGGCGGGCGTGCGGGGCTTCGGGCGTCTGCGCCCGCGCGGCGGCCTCGGTCTCGCTGACCTGATTGCCGCCTGCCGGAAAGCCGACGGCGCTGTCGGAACCGGAGATCTGCGGCGGCGGATTGCTGACAAGGGCCTGGGCCTGCGCCTCGAGGGAGCCGGCCGGATTGCGGTAGTCCTCATTGCCGCGCGCATAGGCCGTGCCGGTGATGTCGGGCTGAGCCTGCTCGCCGGGTTCGGAGAGGCTTGCGGATCGTTGAACGCGCATCTCCTGCACGGCCGTCGCAGCCGCAGGGGCGCTGCCGACGACCGGCTGTTGCGCGGACATGGTGTCGAGATCGGCCTGATTGACAGGTGACGACTGATAGCTGCCGTCGCCGACGTTTTCCGGCGGCGTCAGCGCGTCGATGCTGTTGCAGGCAGACAGCGCAAAAAGGAAAGGCAGGACGCGCAGGGATGTCCTGGCGCGGCTGCGCACGATGTTCGTCGTCGTTGCAAAGAGGATGCGCACGGTCGACCTCCATCCTGGAGAGATGCCGCGTCCGCCGCTTGTCTTCAGCAAGCCGCATGCCTTTCGACATGTCGGAACCGCTGCAGGATGGCACGCCGATACGCTGGCACATTGTGACGCCACCCGAGGGGCGGATCCCCTCGGTCGCGAACGTCAGGCATGCAGATTACGGCGATAATCCTAAGAAGCCGTATTGATCCGGCCTCTGCTTTTGGGTTGTCGAGCTCTCACCCCTACAACGGCGGGAGGCGTTACAGGTCGATGACGTCGAGACCGTAGCGCGAGAGCGCCCGCGGTGCGCCGTCGGTGGTCAGGTAGGTCTGCCCGAGCGTCATGGCGGTCCCGCTGTCGCTGTCCATGATAATCATGTGCACGAAGAGCGACATATTGGGCAGGATCTCCTGCGGATTGCCCGCATGGAACATCTGTTGCTCCATCCAGGAGGGCGAGAATCGTGCGCCGAGCGAGTAGCCGCAGGCATTCAGCCGATGCTTGGCAAGGCCGCGCTCGTCCATGATCTTGGCGTGCACGTCGAAGACGGTGCCGAAGGTGTTGCCCGGCCGAAGCACCATCTCGATGGACTGGATGGTCTCGCGGCAGGCACTGTAGAGCTCGCGGTGGCGATTGGTCGGCTCCCCCACGACGATCGTGCGCATCATCGCTGCGTGATAATGTGCGCTGACACCGGCCCATTCGAGCGTTAGCTGGTCCTGTGCGTCGAGTTTGCGACGGCCGGCCTTGTAGCGGCAGAGGAGGGCATCGGCACCGGAGCCGATGATGAATTCGTTGGCCGGATAGTCGCCGCCACCCGCAAAGACCGCACCCTGCATGGCGGCGAGAATCTTCGCCTCGTCACCACCGGGGCCGATGAGGGGCAGGGCGGCATCCAAGGCATCGTCGGCAAGGCTCGCGGCCTTTTCCACATGGGCGATTTCCGCGGGGCTCTTGATCAGCCGCAACCGCCCGACGAGCATGGAAGCATCGACGATCTGGCCGAAGCTTGCCATCTGATGATCGAGCAGTCTCGCGATGCGCCCCGTCATGCCATGGGTGTCATATTCGATGCCGATGCGGGCGCCGAGAAGATCGAGTTCGCTCAGAAGGTTCTTGAGATCCATCGTCGGGTCGGCATTGACCCTGTCGACCCAGACCTCGATGCGCTCGATGTTGGAGGTATGACGGGCCTGTCGAAGATCGGCGGAGCGGGTGAGCAGCACCATCGAACCGTCCGAGGTCACCACCAGCGTCTGGAAGAAGCAGTAGCCGAACGTATCGTAGCCGGTCAGCCAGTACATGCTTTCCTGGGCGAACAGCAGCAGCGCATCGAGCTTGTCTTCGCGCATCTTCGCCGTGAGGCTCGCGAGGCGTGCGGCATACTCGTCCTGGGTGAAGTGAAGGGCCATGTCATGCCTCCCTGATGCTGATGGCGGAGATCTGCCGGCCGTAATCCGGCTCGCCGCGATGGGTGGTGCGGCGGTAGGAAAAGAAGCGCGCCTCGTCCTCATAGGTGCAGAGGCCGAGCTTTTCCGCCCTCACGCCGGCGGCCGACAGGCGCGCGAGCGTAAAGGCAGGAAGGTCGAACATGGCGTGGTCTGCGCGCCCGGAGGGCGTGAAGAAGCGCTGATAGGCGGCGTCGTGCCCGCAGAAGCGTTCCACGAATTCGGGGCCGACCTCGTAATTATCAGGCCCGATGGAGGGGCCGAGGCAGGCTCGGATGTCCTCGCGCGCCGCGCCCAGCGCCACCATGGCGGCGACGGTGTTTTCCAGAACGCCCGTTAAGGCGCCTTTCCAGCCGGCATGGGCTGCACCGATGACGGCAGCTTGCGTGTCGGCGAAGAGGATCGGGCCGCAATCGGCCGAGAGAACGCCGAGCACGAGGCCGGGCGTTGCCGTGACCAGCGCGTCCGCCTCGGCGCGTGAGCCGTTATAGTCCGTCCCGATGGTCACGACGTCGGGCGAGTGAACCTGGTGGACGGTGGCAAGCCGCTCGACGGGCTGGCCGAACCAGGCCGCGACACGCGAACGATTTTCCGCCACATGCGCACGGTCGTCTTTCGACCCCAATCCGACATTGAGACCCGCATAGAGGCCCTGCGAGACGCCGCCCGCGCGGGTGAAGAATCCATGCGCGATTGCCGCCGGTTCGGAAGCGAGGAGGGGGCTCTGGATAGGGGATGGCAAGGCGTCGTCCGGCATTGGTCTTTCGCCCTTTTCGACTGTGGGTGTTTGCGTGGAAGCCGGGCGATGCCCGAACCGCTCGCCTCTGATTTGCGCGGGATGTTGGCCTTTTGCCGCCCGTCCTGTCAATCGCACCGGCAAAACACCCGGGCGCCTTGGGATCCAAAAGACGGCTTCGCTCGAGCCTCGAGATCGACCATCAGGTCGGTGCTTTCAGGCCTGGAACGGCACCAGCGCGACAGCGGGATGGCTGACGGCGAGCACCTTGAAAAGTTCGCCCATCTTGCCTTCGCCCGAGCCCGAAAGGCGCTCGGCGTCCTGCCGCACGCCCTCCTGGACGATGATGTCCTTGCCGCGTGCAAGCGCCTCGGCACGCTCGCGTATGCCCATGGCGACGAGAAAGTCGCCCTGATAGGTGAGCCCGTTGATGCGGAGACCCTCAGCAACGGCACGGCGGGCGAGCTGCTCGAAATCGACATGGCTGGTGATATCGGCCTCACCCGGATGGGCGAGCGGAGGATCGAACTGATGGTCGCGCACGGCCTGGAGCGTATCGCCATAATTGGTGGCCATATGCCCGTAGTCGATGATGAGGGCCGAGCCGTCGCTGCGCTTCAGCCGTGCCGAGATTGCGGCCATCACGGCGTCGCGGGCTGGGGCGACCTCGAAGATCGTGCCGAGGGGGATCCGGTCTCCGGGCGGAAGCAGATCGGGATCAATCGTGGCAACGCCGGCGGTGAAGCAGAGATTGTCGTTCGCATCGAGACCGACCATGCGTTCTCGAAAGCCCTGCTCGGTCTTGACGAACTGGCGAATGGGAATGGCGTCGAAGAGCTCGTTTGCGACGAGGAGCAGGAAGCCGTCGGGGATCTCCTCGAAGCTCTCGTGCCAAGCGATCTTGAACTTGTGGGCAACCAGGGTCTGGCTCTGGACCTTCTGCAGGCGTTCGCTGGTTTCGACCAGATGGACCTTGGCTTTCTCGTAGAGGTCCGGCGAAAGGCGCGAGAGAACGCGCAGGATGTCCGCCATCATCGTGCCGCGGCCCGGCCCGATTTCCGCGATGACGACGGCATCCGGCTGTCCGTGCCGGCGCCAGGCCTCGAAGAGGAACATCCCGATGAGCTCGCCGAACAGCTGGCTGATCTCGGGGGCGGTGATGAAGTCGCCGCCCTGTCCGAAAGGTTCACGCGTCCGGTAGTAGCCATGTTCGGGATCTGCAAGACAAAGCGCGAAGTAGTCGGTAACGCTGATCGGCCCTGTTGCCAGGATGATCGCCTTGATCTTGTCGCTGAGCGGCGTCGTCATAGGCGGCCTCTCTGCATTGCCCCGGCCCGGCGGGCGCGCAAGATGGCCCAGAGACCCAGGCCCACCATCGGCAGCGACAGGAGCATGCCCATCGTCAGCCAGCCCCCGGCGAGATAACCGATCTGCGCATCGGGCTCGCGGAAGAACTCCACGAAGATGCGGGCAAGGCCGTAACCGGTGATGAAGACGCCGGCGACGAGGCCCGGCGTCCGCAGGGCAAGGCGCTTGTAGATCAGGAGGGCGAGCACGGTGAGCAGGAGAATGCCCTCAAGCCCGGCCTCATAAAGCTGGCTTGGATGGCGAGCAAATGGACCGCCGGTCGGAAATACGATCGCCCAGGGCATCGAGGACAGGCGACCCCAGAGTTCGCCGTTGATGAAGTTGGCCAGACGCCCGAACAGCAGGCCGATCGGCACGACGGCCGCAACAACGTCGAACAGGCTCCAGATCGGAATGGACCGCTTGCGCGCGAAGATCAGCATGGCAAGGATCGTTCCGATGAGGCCGCCGTGGAACGACATGCCGCCGTTCCAGATCTCGAAGGCGCGCAGCGGATTGGCGACGACCGAAGGAAGGTCGTAAAACAGGATGTAGCCGATGCGTCCGCCGCCCACGATCCCGGCCGCGACCCAGAGCAGGAAATCGTCAAGATCGACCTCTGTGATCGGCGCCGTGCCGCCCCAAAGCGTCTCGTTGCGAACGATCCGGCGCGCGTAGAACCAGCCGAGCAGAATGCCCGCGACATAGGCCAGGCCGTACCAGTGGATCTGCAGCGGCCCGATGGCGATCAGGACAGGATCGATCTCCGGAAACGGCAGAATCGAAAGAAGGCTTGCGATGGGTTCCAAACGACGTGCTTCAGCCTCGGTTTACCCGGCCGGTCCTTGGCGACCCGACGTTGGATCAGGACCCGCGGCGGGTCGTTCACTGCGAAGCGACCTTGGTCGCATCCGCTGCCCCGAACCATGGCGGGCGGCATGCATGGGGTCAAGCGACGGCGGAGCGGCAAGCCTCATGATTCACTGGTTTTTCCTTGCAACCGGGTCCCGCCTCTCCTACCTCCATGTCATGGGCGCCGTGCGGCGCTTCAACCGCGATCCCGGAGGGACATGATGACGACGACAGGTGGAAGCCGCATCCTCGACGATCTTGCCAAGCTGATGACGGATGCAGCCGGTGCGGCACAGGGCGTGCGACGCGAGGCGGAGACAATGTTCCGGACGCAGGGCGAGCGCATCCTCAACACGATGGATGTGGTCAAGCGCGAAGAGTTCGACGTGGTGCGGGAGATGGCGCTCCGGGCCCGCGAAGAGAACGATGCACTGCTGGCGCGTGTTGCGCTGCTCGAGGCACGGCTCGCCGAAAAAGACTGATCGACCCGGCGCGTTTCCGGAACGAACACGGCAAAGCGGGGAGGACTTACCCGCTTTTTTCGTCTGCCCGGTCGCCCTGCTGCCGCAGGGGCCATTCTTCGGCCGGAAGAGGGGTCGACACGAGCCGAAATCGAGAAAAAAATCGGCCCTGTGGACATCCCTAAAAAACGCAGTCCGCTGAATCCTTTACTGACTCAGGCTGAATCAGTTTCCAAAGCTCTATCCACAGCTGCGATGCCTTTTTTGGGTGGTCGGGGCTGGTCTGCAGACTCCGGCGTTATACACTGATTTTACAAGATGATTCGAAACGGGTCACACGAGATACGGGCAGGGTCATCGGTTCGGCTTCGTCGTGCGTTCGTCGATCATTCCATGTTGTTTCCGGTGTTGTCGGGCCTGCGGGGCTTCGCGTGAAGACGCGACGGCGCATGCCGCGCTGGAACTTTGAAGGTGAAGCATGAGCCTCGTAGAACTGGAACTGCAGCGTCAATCCAATCCGGTCGACATGATCGAGTTCGTCGCGGCCAACAACGACTGGAGCTTCGAGCGCTCTGGCGAAGATGAAATCGCGATGACGGTCGAAGGCAAGTGGTCCGACTATCATGTCTCCTTCTCCTGGATGGAGGAGTTCGAAGCGCTCCATCTCGCCTGCGCCTTTGACATCAAGGTTCCCGAAAGCCGCGTCAACGAGGTCATCCGGCTTCTCTCCCATATCAATGGTCAGGTGCTGATGGGGCATTTCGATCTGTGGCGGCAGGAAGACGTTGTGATCTTCCGCCAGTCGCTGCTACTGTCCGGCGGCGCCGAGCCGACAAACCGGCAGGTCGAGGTTCTCCTGTCGAGTGCGCTTGACGCTTGCGAAAGCTATTTCCAGGCCTTCCAGTTCGTGGTCTGGTCTGGCGTCGATGCGGAGCGTGCGGTCGAGGCCGTGATGTTCGAAACGGTCGGAGAGGCCTGACGATGGCGGCGAGCGGTGTGGGCCCGATCGTCCTTGTCGGGGCCGGAAACATGGGCGGCGCTATGCTGTCCGGCTGGCTGAAAAGCGGCATTTCGGGTGCCGACGTTCTGGTGCTCGATCCGGGTCCCGCGCCCGCAATGGCCACCCTGATTGCCGAACATGGCGCGCGTCACGCGACCGCCGCGCCGGAGGGTGTCACGGCCTCCGTCCTGTTTCTGGCCGTCAAGCCGCAGGTGATGGAAGCGGTGCTTCCCGCGCTGTCCGGTCTTGTCGGGCCGCAGACGGTCGTCGTTTCGGTCGCCGCCGGCAAGACGCTCGGCTTCCTCCAGTCCCATCTCGGCACAGCCGCCATGGTGCGCGCCATGCCGAACACCCCGGCCATGATCGGTCGCGGCATTACCGGCGCCTTTGCCAATGGGCAGGTCGACAGCGAGCAGCGTGCCCGCGTCAACGATCTTCTGAAGGTTTCCGGCCCCGTCGAATGGGTCGACAGCGAAGCGGATATCGATGCTGTGACCGCACTTTCGGGCAGTGGGCCTGCCTATGTTTTCTATCTCGTCGAATGCATGGCGGAAGCCGGTCGCAAGGCCGGGCTTCGGGCGGACCTTGCCATGCGTCTCGCACGGGAAACCGTCGCGGGGGCTGGAGAATTGCTTCACCAGTCCCCCGATGACGCCTCCAGGCTTCGCCAGAACGTCACCTCGCCGGGAGGCACCACGGCCGCAGCCCTTGCCGTCCTGATGGCCGACGATGGCCTGCAGCCGCTTCTGACCGCTGCCGTCGCCGCGGCGCGGCAACGCGCCGAAGACCTGGCGAATTAAAAAAGACCTTGGCCTGGCTGGAAGGCCAGGCCAGCCAGATTGTCTCAAACGGGCAAACTCCGATGACCGATACCATCAGTTACGCTGACTTCGAACGGGTCGATATCCGCACAGGCACGATCGTCGAGGCATCGGCTTTTCCGCAGGCACGCAAACCTGCGATCAAGCTCGTCATCGATTTCGGTCCCGAGATCGGACGGAGGACATCCTCCGCACAGATCACCGTCCACTACGATCTCGAGACCCTCGTCGGTCGACAGGTTCTCGGCGTCGTGAACTTTCCGCCCCGGCAGATCGGCCCGTTCCGGTCCGAAGTCCTGACCTTGGGATTCGAGGACGCGGATGGCGCCATCGTTCTCGCTGCCGCGGACAAGCCGGTGCCGAATGGCCGAAAGCTTCTTTAGCGCGCGCCGCTGATGACAATGAGGCATCTCTCTGTAGGATAAGCGACGTCGTTCGAGCGGACGCGGCGCGTTGTGCCTTGCTGCTCATGGCTGCGAAAAACTCCGATTGTCGGCACGCGAAGGGTCGTCTCGACAGGCACGGCCAGTCTCCAATTCATAATCTTAGACAATTCTAATTTTGATATTTTCTATTTAGGTGTTCCTTAAATAGTTCGCGATAGCATTTCTGCACAACCGGTTACACCACGCTGTCCTCTTCCCATGGACGATCGTGCGACCGGCGCCCGGCAGGAATGAAGGTTTCCTGCTCCTGTTCATTTTGGGAGTTTTGGATGACAGAGCTTCGTCGTCAACCGCGCATGAAAACCTATAAGTTCGGCCGTGTCATCTTCAACGACGGGCGATCGACCGTTGACTGCATCTTGAGAAACATCTCGGATCACGGGGCGAAACTGTCGTTCAACGTGGTGCCGGCGATCCCGGATCGCTTTCGCCTCACTTTTTCGGACGGCACGACGCGGTCGTGCAGCGTGGCCTGGCGGAAGTCGCTCGACGTCGGCGTGTCGTTCATGTCTGTTGAGGACGCTCCGGTTACGGCGCCGCACGCTGGCGGAACCCCGTGAAACCGTGTCGTTCGGCGGGAGCCATGCGGCTCCGGTCGCCGCGCTTCCGCACGGATCCGGCCCCGGCCGGACGGCTGGTGCGCGACAGCTCGGGCGTCGCGGCTGTCGAGTTCGCGCTCGTCGCGCCCGTTTTCCTCCTGCTTATGGTGGGACTCGTCGACCTCGGCCTTGCCTATCATGCGAAACTGAAGGTCAACGCCGCAATTTCGGCTGCCTCCTATTATGCCTTCCAGACGGGGCAGGCACTCACCGCGGCGTCGGCTGGAGCCTACACGACGCATGTGGCAGACGTTGCGAGCAGCCTTCTGGCCGATCTTGGCAGCGATCTCGCGGTTCACGTGGTCGTCAATGACGACCCCACGGGCGCGAAGGCATCGACCACATTCTGCGTGGCGGGCTATCCCCCCATCTTTACCGCGGCCGGTGCGACGAGCAGCAGCTGTGGCGGCAATCTCACCTCCGGCAAGTTCGTCTCGATCGGCGTCAGCGGAACCATCACCCCGATCTTCCTGTCCGCAAATCTGTTCGGCGGTTTCCTTGCGATCGCCGACGCGTCGCTGGTTCGGGTCCAATGAGGCGCGGCTTCATCGCGCAGCGGGATGGCGCGACGGCCGTGGAATTTGCCCTGATCGCACCGGTGTTTTTCGCCATGATCTTCGGCACGATCGCTCTCGGCATCGCCATCTGGTTCACCGCGGTGCTCAATGACGTCGCGTCCGAGTCCGCGCGCTGCATCGCCGTGCACGCGTCCACCTGCAACACGCCCCCGGCCGGGTGCCCCTCCGACGCGGAAACATGCTTCGTCATCAGCCTTGCCGATGACAGGGGACTGGTCGGGTTGTCGCCGGGAGACGTTCTCATCGACCGGCAGTCCGCGGCGGGAGCCGCCGTGATGACGAACGTCTCCCTGACCTTCAGCTTTGATCTCCTCGGCTATGCCTTCACGCTTCACGGCCGTGCGGCCTATCCGAACAGTTGACGATCTCGAGGGGACGGACATGCACGTGGACGAGCGGCGAAGGGCGAGGGCCTTGAAGACCTTCCGGCGGAACGACGAGGGGTCGGTGGCGGTCCTCTCGGCGTTCACGATCATGGTGTTCCTGATGATCTGCGCCTTGGTGCTCGAGAGTTCCCAGCTCTATGTCGAGAAGCTGCGGGCGCAACGTGCCGCCGATATTGCAAACCTCGCCGCTGTCAACACCAAAACGCCGATCGTCGGCGGCGCGCCGAGCGCCATGGCGGAGGCAACCGCGCGACAGATGGCGGTCGTCAATGGATATCCGGCGGGCGAGGTTCGGACGGCGGTGACGACAGGTTCGAGCGGGACGCCCGAACTGACCAGTCGCATCGCGCACGAGAGTCCGCTCATCTTCGGGCAGGTTCTCACAGCAGACCCGTTCGTCCTGATCGGGGGATCGTCGTCCGCGCAAGTTTCGACAGCCGGGGGCGACTGCCTGAGGTCCACGTTCGGACCCGTCAAGATCTTCGACAGTGCCCGTGTGAAGGGAACCGATTGTCAGGTCGCGTCGGCAGGGGCGTTCGCCGTTTGTATGAACGCGGTTGCAGAGGTGCGCTCCGTCGAGGTCGCTCTCCCGAAAGCGTGGCAGGCGATGTACATCTGTCCGGGCGTAACGCTGACGCCACCGCTGGCGAGCTTCAGCTTCGACACGCCCAGCGTCGATCCGCTGGCGGAGGATGACCGCATCGTGGCGATCCGCAAGCGGCTTGCCGGCATGACGAGGTGGGCATACGGAACGCAGATCCCGGAACGACCGCTCCATCCGGAGACATCGGGCGGCAGCGACGAGGTCTATACACGTCAGACGGTGACGCTTCCGTCGTCGCGCGCCTATCGCAGATTGTCCATTTCCGATTCGGACGTGACGTTCCCCGGCACGGGTTCTGCTGACCCCGGCTGCCTGAAGCCTACGATCATCAGCGGCAACATGATCTTTTCGGGCGTCAATCGCGTGCATCTCGGATCGGGCTGCTACGCCATCGGCGGCGTCATGAGCAACGAGGACGGCGCCGACACGCGTTTCGATCTGCTGCCCGGCGCGGACGTCACCCTTGCGTCGAAGAGTTACCTCCAGAACAAGGCAGCGACCCTGCACTTTGCGGACATGAAGGTTTCGTTTGAGGGAGATGTCGTCAACGGGGACGAGGGAATCCTGACCTTCGGCAACGGACCCTTCCTGTTTGGCGGCGGCATCGTGAACGGGACCGGCAAGCTGACGTTCGGCAGCGGGCCCTTCTACGTCAACGGCGGTTCGATCATCAACGGTTCGGGGACGCTCTCCTTCGGCAACGGAAAGTTCTACCTCTGGGGCGGATCGATGGCGAACGCCGGCACGGGCACGCTGTCGTTCGGCGATGGCGGCTTCATCTTCTTCGGCGGCACGGTCACCAATGTCGCGGGGATGATGCGGTTCGGAGACGGACCTTTCGAGTTCTGGGGCGGATCTCTGGCGCTGGGCGAGCGCTCCCATACCGTCTTCGGAGCGGGCAATATGAACTTCTACGGAGGAACGGCCTATTTTCACGGCGCGAGCACACAGATCGGCGGAACGACCCGTCGCGACGGGAAGGTCGGCTCCAGTTCGCTGTTCTTCTATGGCGGTTCGTTCTCGATGCAGACGCAGAGCCTGACGGCCGTCGGGACGACATTCGCGTTTTACGGGGGCAGCGTCGGTCTGCGGGGGATCGGTGCCATGCACATGACGGCGCCGACGGCCGATGCTCCCACCTTCGGCTATAAGAACGTCTTGTTCTTTCTCGATGGCGGCACGCTCAACCTCTACCAGGGGGATGTCGACGATGTTCTTTCCGGCATCATTTACGTGCCTCGATCCTTCATCGAGATCTACGGCAGCCAGACCGTGACGATCCCGAGCGACGGCTGCCTTCAGCTGGCGGGTGCCGCTATCGACATTTTCCAGAAGGCGTCTCTCGACATGCGTCCCTGCGCGAGCAAGGGAGAATCCGGCGTCAGGGCGACGTTGACGCGCTAAAGCGCGTCGCGCTTCAAGGTCTTGTTTTGTTGCATGTCGTTTCCGAAATCGCTGCGCACGTTCGGGCGACCTGCATGAGCGTGGGTTTCATGCGGGAACGCGGGCGATGGCTCTGAGGCCTCCGAGCGGGCTGTCGGAGAGCGTCACGTTGCCGCCATGGCTTCGGGCGATGTCGCGGGCGATGGCGAGGCCGAGCCCCGTCCCCGTGCTGTCGAGATTGCGCGCTTCGTCCAGCCGGAAGAACGGCTTGAAGACATCCTCGCGGGATCGCTCCGGAATGCCCGGACCGTTGTCGTCGATGGTGATCGACAGCCATCGCTGCCCGTGTCTTGCCTCGATATGGATCGTGTCGGCGTAGCGGTAGGCGTTGGAAGCGAGATTGAGAATGAGGCGCGTGAAGGCGTTGGGACGCACGCGGACCTCGTCGTCGCCTTCGACCAGCGTGGTCAGCGTCTTGCCGTGCAGTTCGGCTTCGGCCGACAGGCGCGTCATGACATCCGTCAGCTTCAGCGTTCCGACATCCTCTTCCGCCTCGCCGCGCACGAAGGCGAGGTATCCCTCGAGCATGCTCTGCATGTCCTCGACGTCCTGGTTGAGCGGCTGGAGATCGGGATTGTCGCCGGCGATGGCCAGTTGCAGCTTGAAGCGCGTGAGAATGGTGCGCAGGTCGTGGCTGACGCCCGACAGCATCGTGGTTCGCTGCTCGATCTGCCGCTCGATCCGTTCGCGCATCTGGATGAAGGCAAGGCCGGCCCGGCGAACCTCCTCGGCGCCGCGGGGCGAGAAATCATCGATCTTCTGGCCCTTGCCGAAGCTCTCGGCTGCACGGGCGAGATGCAGGATGGGTCGGATCTGGCCGCGCAGGAACAGGATGGCGATGAGGAGAAGCACCAGCGATGCGCCGACCATCCAGACAATGAAGATATGCGTGTTGGAGGCATAGGCGGCATTGCGACGCATGGTGACGCGAAGAATCCGGGCACCATCGAGCTTGATCCGGACGTAGACCTCGTCCTCGCTGCTCGAGGTGTCGAGCCAGAAGGGCAGCTTGGTTTCCTGACGGATTTCGTCGGACAGAATGCGGTTGAGAATATCGAAATAGGGCTGGCGGACCGGCATCGGCAATTCGCCCCCGTTTTCCACCGATATGGTGAGACCGAGCTGGCGTCGGGCGATCGTCTCGATGGCCGGATAGGATGTGGGCGGCATCGTGTTGATCAGGTCGATGACCGCCGCAATATCCGAGGTCACGGCCGCAGACAGACGCTGGGTGACGAGCTGCCAGTGGCGTTCCATGAAGACGAAGGCGACCACGGACTGCAGCAGCACCATGGGAATGATGACGATCAGCAGCGAGCGGGCATAGAGCCCCATGGGCAGGTGCCGACGGAGCCAGCGCGCCAGCGAACTGCGCGGCTTCTCACCGCGCTCCGTCTTGGTCTGGCGGATGGCCTCGATCATCAGTGTCCTTTCGGTCGCCGGGAACGGCGGCATCTGTGCAGGCGCAGCCCAACGCTGCCTTTCGGCGGCCCGTCGGCGCGTGCTAAGTCCTTGTTTTGATGCATGTCGTTTCCCGAAACCGCTGGAAACTTTCAGGCGACATGCATCAGTCGATGGCGAGCTTGTAACCGATCCCGCGAACGGTCTGCAGCCAGACGGGGTTGGAGGGATCGTCCTCGATCTTCCGGCGCAGGCGGTTGATCTGGACGTCGATCGTGCGTTCTCCGACCTCGGTATCGTCGCTGACCAGCTCGTGGCGCGGTATGGTCTCTCCGGCGCGCTGGGAGAACAGCATCATGATCTCCTGTTCGCGATCCGTCAGGCGGATATGGTCGGCGCCGCGACGCAGCTCGCGGCGGACGACGGAGAAGGTGAAGGGCCCGAAAATGACCTGCTCTACCTTTGGCGCCTGCACCGGCATGTTGCGCCGCAGGATGTTGTTGATGCGCAGCACGAGCTCGCGCGGATCGAAGGGTTTTGGCAGGTAGTCGTCGGCACCCGCTTCCAGACCTTCGACCCGGGCATTCGTTTCGGCCAAAGCCGTGAGCATGATGATCGGCACGGATTTCAGGCGGCGCAAACTCTGGGTCAGCGAAATTCCGGTCTCGCCCGGCATCATGACATCGACGATGAGGAGGTCGTAATCGATGCCGGTCAGACGGCGGCGCGCCTCGTCCGCATCGGCTGCTGTCGTCACGCGGAACCCCTGTTCGACCAGATAGCGATTGAGGAGGTCGCGAATGCGCCGGTCGTCGTCGACGATCAGGAGATGCGGCGCATCGTCGGGGAGAGAGAAGGGTTTCGTCATCGTGGTCGATCCCTGATGTCGTTCCGGTCACCCCGGTTCAAGGAGAGGTGGCCGTTGTCGTGTCTCGAATGTCGTCCGGACCGGATCCGATCCGGTCTCGCTCCCGATGACGCTAGACCGGTCCGGTCTTCATGCCGGCGAGGAACTGGCGGACGGTGTCGCGTCCTTCGGGCCCGAGCTTTGCCAAAGCATCGGCGATGCGCTTCGACTGTGGCTGCGCCAAGGCCTTGGCCAGCGCTTTGCCGTCCTGCGTCGTGTAGAGCATGCGCTGGCGCCGATCTTCCGGGCCGGCAACCTGATGGATGTAGCCGCCGTCGATCAGCTGCTTGAGAACGCGGGCCAGGCTCTGCTTGGTGATTTTCAGGGTTTCCAGCAGGTCGGCCACGGTCATTCCGGGTTCACGGTCAACGAAGTGGAGAACCCGATGATGCGCCCGCCCGAAACCGCGCTTTTCCAGGATGACGTCGGGATCGGAGGTGAAGTCCCGATACGCGAAGAAGAAGAGCTCGATCAGTTCGTAATCGAGCCCGGCGCGCTCGGAAGAGGTCGGCTTCGCGCTGATATCGCCGGCCGAGGCTTTCGCCTGTGCAGGCGACACCTTGTCCGCGGGGAGATCTCGTTCAGCCAAGGGGGTCTGTTCTGCCAATGCCTATGTCCTGCGGATCTCGTGTCCCTGGGTTGCGTATCGTCCTGCCGTCCTGGGCCATCGCACGCATATACCTGCCTCTTTCTACCGTTTGCGGCAGCGCGCGACCAGCAGGAAAGCGCGTTTGTTGCGGGTTTGCAACAGCCCGTTTTGGCCGCGGCGAAATAGGCCCGCGTCAGGGGCTCCCGGCGGAACCTTTCCCGGAGAAACGCATTCCGGGCTCAGATACAAGGACCCGTACCATGCAGACCGACACACTCTCTCCCGTTTCCTCGACCGCCGAACAGCTCCGCCCGGTCGTGATCACCGTGGTGCTTGCGAAGGTTGCGGTCTTCGCCCTGTTGATGACGACGCTCAACTACCCTGTGCTTCCGAGCCTGAGCGCCGGCGACGCGCTGGAAATGGCCGCAGTCCGTTAATCACCCCCGCGCGACAAGGCGTCGGCACACGACGCTTTTCCCTCTCGTCCGTGCTTCGCCAGCGCGCGACGCTGTTCCGGCGGACGTCGGCGAAATCCCCGCCGCCGGATCGGCGGTTTCCCTCGGCGGGCGTTCCGCCTATACCGGCATCACGTCGCACGCTCCGTCGAGCGCTGCGTCAGATGTAGGTTTCGCCCGCTCCTGGCAGAGCGGTCGCAGATGAGGGTCCCCATGCTTCAGGCAGGCATCATTCCGGTCACGCATTTTCAGCAGAACTGCACCATCCTTTTCGACAGCGAAACCAAGGAAGGCGTTGTCGTCGATCCGGGCGGAGACGTCGATGTGATTCTGCAGACGGTGCGGGAGAACGGTATCGCGCTTCAGGCGATCTGGCTCACCCATGGGCATATCGACCATGCCGGTGGCGCCAAGGAGCTGAAAGAGGCGACCGGTCTTACGATTGTCGGCCCGCACGAAGACGATCGCCCGCTTCTCGAGAACCTCGAAGCGCAGGCCGAGCGCTTCGGCCTGACCATGAAGGTCGAAAACGTTCTGCCGGATCGCTGGCTGGTGGATGGGGACACAGTCTCGTTCGGCGGCCATGTCTTCGACGTCCTGCACTGCCCCGGTCACGCGCCCGGCCATGTCGTCTACGTCAACCAGACCCAGCGGTTTGCCCATGTCGGCGACGTTCTGTTTCACGGATCCATCGGCCGCACGGACCTGCCGGGCGGCAATCACGAGCAGCTGCTTCATTCCATCCGGACGAAAATCCTGCCGCTCGGCGACGATTTCGGATTTATCTGCGGTCACGGCCCGGGCGGGCAGATCGGCGAGGAACGCCGGACGAACCCGTATCTGCGCGGTCTCTGACTCAGAGACCCGATCCTCTTGCAAAGAAAAAGGCCACGCTTCGCGAGAAGCGTGGCCTTTTCCGTATGGCGACCGTGTCGGTCAGCCGGCGTTGCAGAAGTAGGAGCGGCCGTCATAGCCAATGAAGGTGCCCGTGCGCGAATCGAACGAACGGTAGCGGTTCGAGCAGTAGCGGTACCAGGACGGCGACCAGGGCTCGAGCGAACCGTAATTGTTGACGACGACCGGACGCGGGCGACGATAAACCGGTGCCGGTTCGTAGTATTCGTCCGCAGGCGGGTCGATGTAGACGCGCTCTTCACTGCGGTAACGCGGCTGGCTGGCAATGGCGCCACCGACGATCAGCCCTGTTGCGAGGCCAACGGCGCCAAGAGCGAGACCGTCATTGTCCCGATGGTGATGACGGCGATACCGCCAATCGTCCGCATGCGCCGGCGTCATGCTCGGCAGCACTGCAGACAAGGAGGCGATGGTAAGAACTGCAGCTTTGACCAAGGTCTTCATAGCGTTGATCCTGTCTCCCGGGGCGAAACGGCTCGCCCCTTACGATGAACCCACATTAGGTGAGTCAAACTGAATGCAGGGTGAACGGTACGTTTTCGTGGCGACAGCGGCCGAGATGCCGTCCTTTTTTGTCAGGCAGGGGTGACATACCGCAGGCGAAGGGGAGGTGGCGGTTCTACGATGCAGACCACGTCCGACCGTCGCCACGCCAGACCTGCAGATGTGCGAGGCGCACGTCGCCGATACCGCACCTTCGCTTTACGTGCTTGTTTTGATGCATGTCGTTTCCCGAAACCGCTGCACATTTACGGGCGACATGCATTCGGGGACGCTTCCTCTAAAAGCCCGGCGCCACCGTCCCGTCCGTCAACCGCGAAGGGCGTGTCATCGCCGGCGGACGCCCGGCATGCAGGCCGTGCGGAACAACAGGCCGACGCCACGACAGGCCGGGATAACACGCCGCTTGCCGCATACCGCGCACGTCGGCAAGCTGTCGCTCGACCGCACGCCACGCCTTGTCCCGGTAGTGCGGAGCAACGAAAACCCGGCGCGGACGCCAGGTTTCCGCTCTGTCGTCAGAGGGGTTGCTGTGGTCAGCCCGAGACGTTCAGGTTGACGGCCTTGGGGCCCTTGCCACGGCGGTCCGGCTCTGTGTCGTAGCTGACCTTCTGGTTTTCGGTCAGTCCGTTGAGACCGGATGCCTGGACAGCGGAGATGTGGACGAAGATGTCCGCGCCGCCATTATCGGGCTTGATGAAGCCAAAGCCCTTGTCGGTGTTGAAGAATTTTACAATGCCGGTTTCGGCCATGCGTCAGGTCCTTTTTCCTCTGCCCGGATGCGGCGAGCAGCATTACGACTGTGCCCAAAGGGGCGATTTGCAGGCATGTCTCGACTGTGAGGAAAGGTCCTGTCATTCATGTCCCGTGCCAGATCTACCGCCCCGACACGGACCACCCGGAGAATTCTTGCGTCTCCAGTGCGCACTTATTCTTAAGGTCTTCCCGTGTTCGCAGATTGCCCGAACACAGTAAACTTGATGCGTTTGTTTTCAATTGGCAAGCAAAAGTTTATTGAAAGAAGTCAGGCGGTTGCGTTTGTCTAATTTCAACGCACCTGCCGATAATCCTCGCTTTTACCTCTGAGATTGCAAGCTATTGAAACTATTTTAGTTTGAGAACGGCGTGGTGAAAATTTAGGCTGAAAACGACATTCGATGTCGTGATCGCGGGGGGTGCAGCATGACCATCCAGATCGTGCGCCAGGAGCGGGAAAAGCCGTAAGACTAGGCTAACCTACTGATGCGACAGTGTTCTCTCCGCCCGCTTGCGGCCGAGCTCAGGCACGATCTCAACCATCAACATGGCGGCAAAAATGATGAGTCCGCCGAGATAGCCGATGGGTGCGATGGTTTCGCCCAGAAGCAACACGCCGAAGAATGCTGCAAACAATGCTTCACTCGAAAGGAAGATCGCCGCCTGCGGCGCCGTGGTGTAGCGCTGTCCCACCACTTGCAGGGTAAAGGCGACCCCGCTCGAGAAGATGCCGGAATAGAGAAGCTCCGGTATCGTCGCCCTGATGGCATCGAACGACAGCGGTTCCAGCACCAGCGCCAACCCGCCGGCGAGAACCGCGCATGTCGCGAACTGCACCAGGGAGAGGGCGAAAGGCCGGCCGCTGGAGTGCGCGAAGACGGTGATGAGGATGACCTGGACCGCGCAGAAGAGCGCGGCGAGGAGGGTGAGGAGATCGCCGCGTGTCAGCTGCGACAGCGCGCCGCCCGAAAGCAGGAAAATGCCGAGAAACGACAGGCCGGCTGCCGGCCAGATGATCCAGTGCGGCCGCCGGCGCAGGAAGAGAACCGTGAGAATGGGAACGAGCACGACATAGAGGCCGGTGAGGAAACCGGAATTGGCAACGGTGGTCGTCATGATGCCAATTTGCTGCGCGAGGACGGCGAGGCACAGGGAAAGGCCGATGGCAACGAACCCGCGCAGGTCGCGGGCGGCCAGCGGAACGGGCGCCTTCTGACGCTCCCGCACCGCGAAGGGGGCGAGCACGAGGGCGGCAATCGAAAAGCGCAGGCACGTGAACCAGAGAGGGCCGATCGTTTCCATGGCGGTGGACTGCGCCACAAAGCCGGCGCCCCAGATGGCACCGGCGAGAAGAAGAATGAGATTGGCCTGAATGCGTGTCACCCGCTGCTCCTCCACGGCTTGGTAGCGTTTCGGCTAGCAGCCAGAGGGGGGCATGACAAGATCGTCAGTTGAGCGAGACTTACAGTGCCGCGACGAAAACCGCGTTGGGGCCGGCGACGATGCGGCTCTGCAGGAAGAGGCCTTTGCCGACCAGCATCATGCCGGCGAGCGCGACGATGACGATGGCGGCGACCACGATGGTCTCCAACGCGTTGAGCCCCGTGAAGAGGCCGAGGCGGTTCTGTTTGCGGTCGGGTTCGGACGCCATGGCGATCACGCTTCCCACGACAGGCCGCGCACCTGCCAGCGCCACAGGCCGAAACTGACCGCCGCCATCGCCGCGCCAGCGAGCAGCATGAGCCCGATCGCGATGTGTCGTTCCGCCGGCAAGATGCGGCCGGGGAGGGCGAAGGCGCCGAGGCTGGCGAGCTGACGAGCAGACAGGATCGCACCCGTCGACATCTGGTCCGGCGCGCCGAGCGGTGCATTGTCGAGCCACAGCATCGGGCTGTTGGCTGCCGAGCCCGTTGCCTCGATCAAGGCCGGCGGCTTGCCGAGCGGAAACAGGGCATCGTCCGTCTGTTCCAGCGCAAGCCCCGTCTGCTCGAGCGAGACGCCTGTCGGCCCGCCCATTTCGACCGCCTCACCGGCCGTCGCACTTCCGGCCATCGCACTGCCGGCCGAAACGAGGATGGCCGCGATCGTCAGGCCGAAACCCGCGCGACGCAGGAACGACAGGGGAGGTGGTGCGGATACGGGCATGTCGAACCTCGAGGGCAGGCGGCGGAAGGGCGTGAGCGGATAGAATGTAAAAAGCGCTCCGATATCGGCCTCATCTCGACCGAATTGCGGCATGCTCCGGCAAATGTCATGGCAAAAACAAGGCGTTTGGATAACGCGGAAATAACTGTTTTCATTAAGGAAAAATAAACCGGTGCCGCAGGCTCCGCGCAAGCTTTCGTGGTGGCGAAAACGCGCGCCGGCGCCGTGATTCGCAGGCCACTGCCGATCCATCGGCGTGCGAGATGGAATCCATCAAACCTCGTCATGCCAGCCGGTCTTGCGGCCTTTCCGCTTGAATTGACCGGCCATATTCGACATACAGCTAGCGCTCCGGGCCGTTTTCCTGCCGAGCATCCTTGTCGTAACCATCAGGACCGTCCCATCATGGCCTTTCTCGCCGACGCTCTTTCCCGTGTGAAGCCCTCCGCCACCATCGCCGTCTCGCAAAAGGCGCGCGAACTCAAGGCCAAGGGCCGGGACGTCATCGGGCTTGGTGCCGGTGAGCCGGATTTCGATACGCCCGACAACATCAAAAAGGCCGCCATCGACGCGATCAACCGTGGCGAGACGAAATACACGCCCGTCTCCGGCATTCCGGAACTGCGCGAAGCGATCGCCAAGAAGTTCAAGCGCGAAAACAATCTCGATTACACCGCGGCGCAGACGATCGTCGGCACGGGTGGCAAGCAGATCCTGTTCAATGCCTTCATGGCCACGATGAACCCGGGCGACGAGGTTGTCATTCCCGCGCCCTACTGGGTATCCTATCCGGAAATGGTTTCGATCTGCGGCGGGACGCCGGTCTTCGTCGAGGCGACGCAGGCCAACAATTTCAAGCTGACGGCGGACGATCTCGACAAGGCGATCACGGCGAAGACGAAGTGGTTCATCTTCAACTCGCCGTCGAACCCATCCGGTGCCGCCTATTCGCATGACGAGTTGAAGGCGCTGACGGACGTCCTCCTGAAGCACCCGCATGTCTGGGTCCTGACGGACGATATGTACGAGCATCTGACCTATGGCGACTTCAAGTTTGCGACACCTGTCGAAGTCGAGCCCAAGCTCTACGAGCGCACGCTGACGATGAACGGCGTGTCCAAGGCCTATGCAATGACGGGATGGCGCATCGGGTATGCTGCTGGTCCGTTGCCGCTCATCAAGGCCATGGACATGATCCAGGGCCAGCAGACGTCCGGCGCGTGCTCGATTGCCCAGTGGGCCGCCGTCGAGGCCCTCAACGGGACGCAGGACTTCATTCCGGAAAACAAGAAGATCTTCGAAGGTCGTCGCGATCTGGTCGTGTCGATGCTCAACCAGGCAACCGGCATCGAGTGCCCGTCGCCGGAGGGCGCGTTCTATGTCTACCCGTCGTGCAAGGGGCTGATCGGCAAGACGGCCCCGTCGGGCAAGGTGATCGAGACGGACGAGGACTTCGTGTCTGAGCTTCTCGAGTCCGAGGGCGTCGCGGTGGTCCACGGGTCGGCGTTCGGTCTCGGTCCCAACTTCCGCATCTCCTATGCGACGTCGGAAACGCTGCTCGAGGAAGCCTGCAAGCGCATCCAGCGCTTCTGCGCCGCCTGCAAGTAACGATAAAGAGGCGCATTTCTTGACGCTATCCGGTCATCACAGGATCTACATCTGCTTTTTCCTGTTTGCCGTGGCGTTGGGCGCGTTGCTTGCGCGCATGCCCGACCTGCAGGTTGCCCTGCAGGTCGACAAGTCCGAACTCGGCCTGACGCTCATCGGCATGGCGATCGGTGCGTTGATTTCGCTCACAGTATCCTCGCCGCTGATCGAGCGGCTCGGACCCAAGGTCACAGCCTATGTCACCGTGATCGGCACGGCGACATGCTACGCGCTCGTGCCGTGGATGCCGGGGGCTGCCGGTGTCTTTGCCGTTCTGCTCGTGGCAGGCATGCTGGCGGGCGCGCTGGAAATCAATCTCAACGTCGAACTCGGACGCATCGAGGCTGCCACCGGCCGCAGCGTGATGAACCGGGCGCATGGGTGCTGGAGCGCCGGCTTCTTCGTCACGGCCCTTGCGGCCTCGTTCATTCGCCAGTCCGGCATGACCATGGAAGCGCATCTCGGCGTCGTCCTGCTGCTGGTCATCGTCCTTGCCTGGGTCGCGATCCGTGGGCTCGAGGCCGCGCCGATCGATGCCGGGCATCTGCCGGAGGAAAAGGCGCCTGCTTTCGCCTTCCCGACCGTGGGGCTGCTGCCGCTCTGCCTCATCGGTATCGCCGCGTTCCTGGTCGAAGGTGCGGGCATCGACTGGTCGGCGATCTACATGCGGGACGTGTTCCAGTCCGAGCCTTTCGTCGGCGGGTTGGGCCTGACGCTTTTCACCTTCTTCATGGCCCTGGTGCGTCTGGTGGCCGACCCGATCGTCGAGCGTTTCGGCAGTCGCGCGGTCGCTGCCGCGCTCCTTGTGCTGTCGATCATCGGCATCCTCGCCGTCGGCCTGTCGCCGCATCCTGTCGTGGCGTTGGTCGGCTTTGCCCTGATGGGCGCCGGCTGCAGCGCCGTCTATCCGCTCGCCGTTTCCGCCGCTGCCCAGCGGCGTGACCGCGCACCGCATGTCAACGTCGCCTCGCTCGGGCAGGTGACCTTCATCATCTTCTTTTTTGCGCCGCCGCTCCTCGGCTTCGTCGCCGAGCATGCCGGAATCCGCGCCTCGTACTTCCTCTGCCTGCCGCTGGTCATAGGGGCGCTGTTCTGCGTGCCGACTCTGAAAGGCGTCGCCACGCGCGCTGCCTGAGACGGCGCATCCCACCGCTCGCCGCCGCAACGCAAAAGGCCTGCATCGCTGCAGGCCTTTCGTATTTTTCGACGATGGCGATAGGCGCGGCGCTTATTCCGCTGCCTGCTGCGTCAGCACCGGGTAATCCGTGTAGCCCTTGGCACCGCCGCCATACAGCGTGTCGCCATCCAGCGCGTTCAACGGGGCATCCTGTTTCAGGCGCTCGACGAGATCCGGGTTCGCGATGAACGGCTTGCCGAAGGCGACGAGATCGACACGGCCGCTTTCGACCGACTCGATTGCCAGCTTGCGGTCATAGCCATTGTTGGCCATCCAGGCCGCCTTGCCGCCAGCAGCTTCGTAGCGCGCACGGAGGGCTGCAAAATCGAACGGCGTGTCGCCCTGCTGGAAGTCGCGATCGCCGCCCGTTGCGCCCTCGATCACGTGGATATAGGCCAGCGCGTGCTTGGCGAGACCCTCGACGACATGGTCGAAGAGCGGCTGAGGCTCGGGATCGAAGGCATCATTTGCCGGCGTGACCGGGGACAGGCGGATGCCCGTGCGGCCGGCACCGATCTCGGCAACGATCGCGTCGGTGACTTCGAAGAGGAAGCGCGTGCGATTCTCGATCGAGCCGCCATATTGGTCGGTGCGTGTGTTGGTGCCGGAGCGCAGGAACTGGTCGACGAGGTAGCCGTTCGCAGCGTGGATCTCGACGCCATCGAAGCCTGCATCCATGGCTGCGCGGGCTGCCTTGCGGAAATCCTGGACAATGCCGGCGATTTCGGACGTTTCGAGCGCACGCGGCTCTGATGTCGGGACGAACTCCCCCGTGCCGTCGGGATGGCGGATATAGGTCTTCGACTGTGCCGTGATCGCCGATGCCGACACAGGCTTGCCTTCGCCCGGCTGCAGCGATGTGTGGGAGATACGGCCGACATGCCACAGCTGCACGACGATCTTGCCGCCGGCGGCGTGGACGGCGCTCGTCACCCTTTTCCAGCCTTCCAGCGCTTCAGCCGTGTAGAGGCCGGGCACGTCGGCATAGCCCTGGCCCTGATGGGTGATCGCCGTGGCTTCGGTGATGATGAGGCCGGCGGTGGCGCGCTGTTCATAATAGGTGACGTTCAGAGTGTTCGGAACTGCGCCCGGCGAGCGATTGCGCGTCAGCGGCGCCATGACAATGCGATTGGCAAGCGCGATATCGCCGGCGGTTGTGGGTTCGAAGAGAGACGTCATGGAATGTCCTTTCCAGTCGGGTCGGGGGAGGGCGAGGTTCAGAGAGCCGTGCCGATTGCGGCAAGGAACGCCTGAATGGTGTCTTCGTTACGCTTGTAGAAGATCCACTGGCCGACACGTCGAGTGGTCACCAGGTCTGCGCGCTGAAGAATGGCGAGATGCGCCGATATCGTGGATTGCGAAAGTCCGACCGTTTCGAACTGGCTGGCACAGACGCCCATCTCGACAGGATGGGCCTGCGACGAGAAGTGGGCGTCGGGATCCTTGAGCTTGGTCAGGATCTCGACCCGCTTGGGATGCGCCAGTGCCTTGAGAATTTCGTTCAGGTCCATGCTGTCCGTCGCAATGCTACGATCTTTAAATCGGCTCACATCGATACATGGATCGTCGATTGACGATTTACAAGACGGGCTGGGGGGAAAGATTAGCGGACCGCAAAAAAAAGGACCTGCGGCGAAACCGAGGTCCTTGAGATGTGAAGGTCATGAAACCTCCAGAGGGGAACAGCTGATGCGGTGATACTGGGAGGGATTAGACCACCGGTGCAACAGCTGAAACAGATATGGGAAAGCATTGTGACGAAATCAACGCTCGCCCAGCGATTTCGTTGAATTTTTGCGAAGCGCAGATGCAGCGCAGAGATGGTCGCGACCGGCTTGTCAGCCGCAGTCCAAAATCCGGGCAAAAAAAGAGGGCCGCAAGTAAACTTGGGCCCTTTAGAATTATGAAGGTTATTCAACCTCCAGAGGGGAACAGCTGCTGCGGTGGCACTGGGAGGAAAATCGCCACCAAGATGCATCAGCTGTGGTTGATATGATCGTTTCTTAGGCGGCCAGCAATCCATATAACTGCACGGCAGCCATGCGATACCTGCACCTCTGGCTAATTTTCAGGCAAAATTTGCTTTTCGCTCCAACGAGCTTCGAAGGTACTTTGAAGAAGATCAGCCTTAACAACAGATTGAGGAGCGGCTAGCCACTGGCTGAAATTTCGGCACGGCCTTGGTGCCGGTCTAGAAGTTCCAGTTTCGTGCCTTGGAGACGATGAAGTCCCGGAAGACCTTCAGCTTGGCTGCGTTTTTCAGCTCGTCGGGATAGCAGAAATAGGTATCGAACGAGGGTATGTCGGCGCCGATGGGCAGCTGGATGAGGCCGGGATCGCGGCCGACGATATAGTCGGGCATCATCGCGATACCGATCCCAAGCAGGCAGGCGCGCTTGATCGAGGTCTGGCTGTTGATCTGGAGATGCGAATTGCGCGGATTGTCGCTGTCGCGCCCGGCGATCGCAAGCCAGTTGACGTCGAGCAGATAGTTGGGGGCGGGCTCGCCGAAGGTGATGATGCGGTGGTTGTCGAGATCCTCGATCGACTGCGGCTCGCCGTGCTTGTTGATATAGGACGGCGCTGCGTAGAGGTGCATGTGCACCGTGAACAATTTGCGCTGGATGAGGTCCGATTGCTGCGGCTGGCGGAGCCGGATGGCGCAATCGGCATGGCGCATGTTCACGTCAAGCTCCTCGTTGTCGAGGATCAGCTGTACCGACATGTCGGGATAGAGCGCCAGAAACTCCTGCACCTTGTCGGTCAGCCAACCCTGGCCAAGGCCGACGGTGGTGGTGATGCGCAGCTTGCCGGAGGGCTTGTCGGTCGTCTCCGTAAGGAGAACCTTGACGCTTTCCAGCTTCATCAGCACTTCGTGCGCCGTGCGATAGAGGATTTCGCCCTGTTCCGTCAGGATCAGGCCGCGGGCATGACGATGGAAGAGCTTGATGCCGACGTCCTGCTCGAGCGACGACACCTGGCGGCTGATGGCGGATTGCGACAGATGAAGCTTCTCGGCCGCATGGGTGAAAGAACCTGCCTCCGCCGCAGCATGGAAGATGCGCAGTTTATCCCAGTCAAGCGGCATTCGGTCCCCCACTCAACGCCCTCGGGCGAAAGCCGTATTGCTTCCTCCGTCCGGCGCTTCTTCGTTCCCAGAGGGCACCATCATCGATGATGCCACTTTCTCTCGCAGCGTCTACTCGGCTGCAATTGCGACGGGCATATGACCCGCCAGAAACTTCTCGGCTTCCAGGGCGGCCATGCAGCCCATCCCGGCGGCGGTGATCGCCTGCCGATAGACATCGTCGGTCACGTCGCCGGCGGCGTAGACCCCTTCGACGTCCGTCGCCGTCGAGTCCGGCGCGGTCCAGAGATACCCATTCGGCTTCAGGCGCAGCTTGCCCTTGAAGAGCTCCGTTGCCGGCGCGTGACCGATGGCCACGAAGACGCCGTCGATCGGCATGTCCGAGATCTCGCCGGTGCGCGTGTTGCGCAGCGATACGCCGGTGACGGAGGCCGGCATCGGCGGCTTGGGCGGCGTTCCCGTATAGGCGGCGATCTCGTGATCCCAGACGATCTTGACATTGGCCTTGGCAAACAGGCGTTCCTGCAGGATACGCTCGGCCCGGAAGTGATCGCGGCGGTGGACGACCGTGACCGTCCTTGCGAGGTTCGACAGATAGAGCGCTTCCTCGACGGCCGAATTGCCGCCGCCGACGACGATGACATCTTTGTTGCGATAGAAGAACCCATCGCAGGTCGCGCAGGCCGACACGCCGAAGCCCTTGAAGGTCTCCTCCGTCTCGATGCCCAGCCACTTCGCCTTGGCGCCGGTGGCGATAACGAGCGTATCCGCCGTCCAGACCGTGCCGCTATCGGTCGTGAGGCGGAACGGGCGGACCGACACGTCTACCGAGGTCACGAGATCGTTGACGATCTCGGTCCCGACATGCACGGCCTGCTTCAACATCTGCTCCATGAGCCAGGGTCCCTGGATCGGATCGCCGAAGCCCGGATAGTTCTCGACATCCGTGGTGATCATCAACTGGCCGCCTTGCTCCATGCCGGCGATGAGAACCGGGTTGAGCATGGCGCGTGCCGCATAGATGGCAGCGGTATAGCCGGCCGGGCCGGAGCCGATGATGAGAAGCTTGGTGTGGCGGGCGGTCATGGCGTTTCCTTGGGCGCGACGGGAGCCTCGGTTTTCAGGCCCAGTGCGCAAAACGGGCGAGGTGGATAAGGGCAGGAGTGCTCAGTGTAGGGATGAGGGTCAAGCGGTTTCAAGTGCGCAGAACAGGATTACCACATTTGATTGACGGCGGAACGGCCTTTTGCGCGGCTTGGCGACCGTCCGCACGCCCGGTTCGCCGAGAAATGGCGACAATCATGCAGCCGAGCCGCATCTCTCTCCACTCCCATTTCCCACCATAGAATTAAACATTAGTAATTTAGGTGATTTTCTTTTAGCGTGACATCTTGGTCGACGTCGATGCTGCGGTGCGCACGCGACAGCGAGAAAAGCCCATGGTCGAGACATGATGCACAGCCGAATAGATCCCGCAAGAACGACGTCGCCCCTGGCGCTCTCCGTCTTCATCATCTGCAAGAATGAGGAGGCTTATCTCAGCAACTGCATCGAGAGCCTTGCCGGATGCGCCGAGATCGTCATCGTGGATTCCGGCTCGACCGACGGGACCGTGCCGCTCATCCGCCGCTATATCGCCGCAGGCTGGCCGATCCGGTTTTTCGAGGAAGCGTGGCGGGGCTATGCAGGGCAGAAACAGTTCGCGCTCGATCAATGCACGCAGGGCTGGTGCCTGAACGTGGATTCCGACGAGCGGCTGGATGGCCCGCTGCGAGATGCCTTGCCGCGACTGATGGCCGTCGGGGCCGACGTGGTCGGCTGGAAGATCGCGCGGCGTCCTTATCTCATCGGCTACGGATACACCCCCCTGCATGTCCGCGAGCGCAAGAATCTCAGGCTCGTGCGACGGGGCGCAGGGGCCTATGACCTGAGCCAGGCGGTCCACGAAGGCATCGTGACCCACGGGATCGTGCGCAAGGCATCGACGGGAAGCCTGCTGCACTACCGGCCGCTGCGGATGGACGAGCAGATCCTGAAGGAGAACCACTATTCCACGCTGAAAGCGGACCAGGCCTACAATACCGGCCGACGCCCGAACGCCTGGAGCCTCGTGTTCTCGTCGCCGATCTACTTTCTCCGGCTCTACTTCCTGACAGGTCTCTGGCGGTGCGGCACGTCCGGCTTCATCGAGGCGATGACCGGCGCGGTCTACGCCTTCCTCACCCAGTCGAAGCTTCACCAGCGGCACGCGCTGCGCTACCGCGCCAATGACGACGATTCGCAGAGCAGGTAAGTCCGAGACATGAAAGTTTTCCACCTCCACTTCGGCAAGGATGGCGGCGCCGAGAAATTCTTCGTGCATCTTGTCCGGGCCCTTGCACACCAAGGGGTCGAACAGACGGCCGTCATCCGCAGGTCCCGCGCGTGGCGTCCGCAGATCGAGCCCTATGCGCGCATCATCGAGAGCAATTTCCGCAATCTTTCCCTCGACAGGCTGACCTTGCCCATCCGGATCCGAAACCTGGCCGAGCGCGAGAGACCAGACGCCATCATGTCCTGGGTCATGCGCGCCGGACGGCTGACGCCGCGCTACAGGCATGGACTGACGGTCTCGCGCCTGGGCGACTACCCTTCGCATCTCGACTACTTCAAGACGACGGAGATGCTGGTTTGCAATACGCCGGATATTGCCGATCATGTGCGTCGGATCGGCTGGACACGCGGCGTCGAGGTCATCTCGAACTTTACCCAGACCGACCTCGTGCCGCCGGTGCCGCGCAAGACCGTCGATACACCCGACAACGCGCCTGTCGTGATGACCATGGGACGCTTCGTCAAGCGCAAGGGTTTCGACACGCTGATCGAAGCGGTGGCGAAGCTTCCCGGTGTGTTTCTCTGGATCGCAGGCGACGGTGCCGAGCGCGCGGCTCTCGAGACGCTCGTCCGGGAGCGGGACATGGAGGGGCGCACCCGTTTCCTCGGCTGGCAGGCGGATACGCGTCCTTTCGTTGCGGCGGCGGATGTCTTCGTCATGCCGTCGACCCACGAGCCGCTGGGCAACGTCATTCTGGAAGCCTGGGCGCAGAAGCGGCCCGTGGTGACCTCCCGGGCGGAGGGACCGTCCTGGTTCGTCAAGGAAGGCGAGAACGGCCTGTTTGCGGATATCGGCAATGCGGACCAGTTTGCCGGCGCGATTTCCCGCATCCTTTCCGATCCGGTTCTGGCAGGCGACCTCAGCGAGGGCGGTCATGCAACGCTGATGCGGCAGTTTTCCGAAGAGGCGACGGCCGCCGCCTACATCGACCTCTTCCGTCGTCGTCCTTAGATGCAAGGCAAGCGTGGCTCCTGGCACCCGGGATCGCGTGGCCTCGACAGCCGTCTTTTCTGCCGGCCAAAAGCATGCCCGTTAAACCACTTGCTCCCGGCTTTGTGATGATGCAGAAACCGAATGGGTCGTCGTGCATGACTGTCTCGGGTCGAGCGGGCCCGGGCGTGTCGTGCGTGTCAGCCAGAACCGCTGCCTCCCCCAAGCGCGCCAGAGATGCTGCCGCGTTGTCGAGGCGAACAAGAGGTGGTGAACCCCGTGCTGCGCGCTGATCTCGATCAGATCGACATTAAGATCCTTCGCGAACTTCAGGCCGACGGGCGGATCACGAATGTGGAGCTTGCGGCCCGGGTCGGCATTTCCGCGCCCCCGTGTCTGCGTCGCGTGCGGCGGCTCGAAGAAACCGGAATCATCGAAGGCTATCGCACGGTGCTGAACGGCCCGATGCTTGGGCTCGATCTCGTCGCGTTCTGCATGGTGGGCCTCAAGCACCAGTCCGACGCCAACCTGAAGGCGTTTTCGGCCGCGACCACGGCTTGGCCGCTCGTCCGGCAGGCCTGGCTCGTCAATGGCGACAGTGATTTCCTTCTCCATTGCGTGGCGGAAAATCTGACCACGTTCCAGGATTTCGTGATCGAGGAACTGACCGCCAACGAGCAGGTGGATACCGTCCGCACCATGCTGACCATCCGGCAGGTCAAAAAGGTCGGGCTGGTGGATATCTGAATGGCATCCGATCGACCGCTGCACCGGCGCCTCTGGAAGCTGGCCGCCACGCTTGCCTACGGTCGACGCCGCGCCCATGCCTATGACTGGGCGCCGTCCCTGCGCATCGAACCTGCGCCCTACGGGCCCGAAAAGACGATCCTCTTCAAGGGGCGACCGGTGGGCACCCTGTTGCCGCCGTCTGCGCTATCAGACCTTGCCGGCAGCGATATCACTATCGTCGGCTCCGGGCCGTCGGTCCGCGATGCTGATCTGCAGGCGCTTGCCGACCGGAGCACGCTTCTCCTCAACGGCGCCATAGCCCTCGTGCCGGAGCGCATTGCCCGTCCGCTGGCTTTCGTCGCCGAGGACGAGCGCTTCGTCTATCGTCATTTCCCAGCCTTTCTCGCCGGCCTCGACCGGACCATCCTCTGCCTCCTCTCCGTCGCGGTGCTGCGCGCAGTTCTGGAGCAGGATCCGGACTGGCTGACCGACAGGCCCGTCATCCTGATCGACAACCTGTTGAAGCCGTATGGTGAGAACAGGCGCCATCTTGCCGACGTCGCGCGCATGGCGGCCGTGACGGTGGACGCACCGACCCGTTCCGGCGTGTCGCTCGACCCGGGATTGGGCGTCTTCCAGGGCGGCAGCGTCGCGGTGTCGGCGCTCCAGTTTGCGCTTTTCTGTCGCCCGCGCGTGATCGGTTTCATCGGGATCGACATATCCAATGCCGCAGAGCCGCGTTTCTACGAGAAACCCGGTGAACGGGTCTTTTCCGGCGTGTCGGAGGCCGAGGGGCGGATCCTTGCGCATATCCGTCTGGCAAAGAAGGTCGGGGAAGCGAGAGGGTCGCTGTTCGTCAATTACGCGCCAACGTCCGCCCTCCAGAAGATCGGCATTCCCTTGAGCAACCGGCTGGTTGCTCCGGAGCAACCGGCTGGCTGATCCAGAGCAACCGCTTGGTTGCTCCGGGCTGACGCGCGCTTCTCAGGCTGACGGGGCGTTGCGCTCCAGCAGTCGGTCATAGACCGCGGAAAGCGCGCCCGCCTCGCGCTCGATCCCGAACTCCGCGCGGACGTGAGCAAGGCCTGCCTGGCCATGGGCCGTGGCGCGGGCAGGGGCCTGGAGGTACAGCCGAAGCGCGGTGGTCAGGGCATCTCCATCCCCCGCCGGAACGACCGCGCCGGTTTCGCCTGGACGGATCATCTCCGCATAGGCGCCGGCGTCGGACGCGACGACGGCGGCCCCGGACGCCATGGCTTCCAGCGGTGTCAGGCCGAATCCCTCGTTGCGGGAAGGGGCGACCAGCAGCGAGACGCGGCGGTACCAGGGCTTGATGTCGTCGACCTCTCCCAGAAACCGGACGCGATCCGACAAGCCCGCCTCGGCGATCGATGTCTTCAGGCCGGCCGCAAACGCCTCGTGCTCGGCCGTCACGCGTCCGCACACGATCGCTGTCCATTCCGGGTGATGGGGCAGGAGCGCGATCATCGCCTCGACGAAGAGGTCCGTGCCTTTCTGTGGCCTGACGCGCCCGAAGCAGCCGAGAAGCCTGCGGCCGGCGAGATCGTCCGGCGCGGGTTCGCGACCCCCTGCAGCAGGGGGATGAAAGAGCTCGAGGTCGATCCCGTGGCGGATCACCGTGTGCGGGACGTCGAGAAAGCTCCCCGAACGGGCGGAGGTGGCCACGACCGCGTCCATTCGCCGGATCAATCCCTTGGTCCAGCGCGAGTGCTTGCGTTGCGCAGCGGAGGTGAACAGGAGCTTGAGCGGCATGCGCAGCACGTCGCGCAGGAGGATGCCGGGGAGCATTTCGAGGTTGCGGCGGGCGTGCCAAATGCGGACGGCTCGGCCCTCGGGCGGGCGGCGGAGACGCAGGAGGTCGCGATAGCGGATGGCGGGAAGGTCTTGTGGCAGGCCCGGACCGAGCGTCGCGATCCGCTCGCCCCTGCGTGTCTGCACCGGCACGAGTTGCACGATCGTCGAGGTGACGCCGGAAAGCCGCTTCTTGAAATTCGGAGCGATGATGTCGACGGTGCGGATGTCCAGAAGCCTGCTCATGATGGAACAAGGATAGAGGAATCGCGGCGATCCGTCACCCGCGCCTGTGCGTCATCCACCGCGCAATCGAGCCGATACCGCGGCGCACGGCGCAGGTCAGCGCCAGCCTTGCAGGAGAGCGGCGAAGGCAACGCGCCCCAGGCACGGCCCGAGGTGTGGTGCCGAAACCAACACGGCTCCCGATACAGGATCGGGAGCCGCAAACATTCATGGGTGATCGACCCCGTTTCCGGGTATCAACCCCAGTTGATGGCGAGGATCTCGTAGGCCTTCGATCCGCCCGGGGCGACGACTTCGATCGAATCGCCCACTTCCTTGCCGATCAGCGCGCGCGCGATGGGCGAGGAGATCGAGATGCGGCCCTGCTTCACGTCGGCTTCCTGGTCGCCGACGATCTGGTAGGTCTTGTTCTCTTCGGTGTCTTCGTCGATCAGCTTGACGGTCGCGCCGAACTTGATCTTGGAACCGGACATCTTGGAGAGGTCGATCACCTCGGCGCGCGCCGTGAAATCCTCGAGCTCGCCGATGCGGCCCTCATTGTGGCTCTGCGCTTCCTTGGCGGCATGATATTCGGCATTTTCCGAAAGGTCGCCATGGGCGCGCGCTTCGGCAATCGCCTCGATGATCCGCGGCCGCTCTTCCTGCTGGCGCCAGCGCAGCTCTTCCTGCAGCTTGGCAAAACCGCTCTGCGTCATCGGTACTTTTTCGACCATTTCAACGTCCTTCATGGTGCGCGCCGGGCCCGCGCAGGCAGGCCCGAAGCAAAATAAAACGGCATCCGGAGCGTCAACTCCGGAACCGTTCGAAACATCAAGGCATCAACTATAGCAGAAAGGCCCTGTGGGAAGCCAGATAATTTGAAGATTGTGCAAGGTCGGACGGGGGCTTGCGGCGCCCTGAGGAACCAACCGGGGTATGCGACCGTTGGGTCTGGCAACATGGAGCGTGCCGATGAACCCTGCCTTTCCCGAGCAGTCCCCCGAGCAGATCGACGGACGCCTGAACGCCTATCGTCGGCTTCTGATCTGCCTCATGACCTATGTCGCGCGCGATCCCGAAGGACGCGACATGCTGCAGGCAATGGCGCGTGACACCGAGGTCGTGGCCGACCACGAGGAGGATCCAGGGGTCATGCCGGACGAGGGTTTTGCCGGTCAGAATCACGCCGATGCCGAAATCCGCGTCCTCATCGCCGCCGCACTGACCCGCGCCGAGGCACTGGCAGCGACCCGAGCGCCTGCACCCTGACACGCGAGCCTTGATTCTGCGCTTCAGACAAACGGAGGAAAACCCATGACATCGAATGACATACAGCAGCTTCGGCTTTATCGCCTCGTGCCTTCGGCGCGACCGGACGATCCAGGCTATGGTAACGCGCCGAGCCAGGGCGAGATCGTCGTTCGCGCCCTGTCACCGGCCGATGCCCGCATCGTCGCTGCGGAGGCTGAACTCGACTTTACCGAGATCGACGCCAAGCCGGCCGAAGGCACGGACACCCGCATGGCCAGCGTCTTTCGGAACGAGAAGCTCTACACGGTGATCGAGGAAGCGATCAGCCCGGCGCTGCGAAACGAAGGCGAGCGGGGCGTCGTCCAGGGCACCGTCTCGGTGGGAACCATCCGCCCGACACAGGTCTGACGGCGGGCGCCGCGATCCCGTATACATTTCATTAGAAATACACGATACTCGCTCTGGTTTCCTGGGGGGAGTATCGCCATGTCCGACACCTATGTCATCAGTGCCCGAAAACGAAACGGAGACGTCTTCACGAGCGAACCGGGTCCGGTCCGGTTCCTCAAGGTGCCGTCCACGGTCGAGCTTTCCTACGACAGCTCGCATGTGGTCGCGAACCCCAAGATCTGGGCAGGCGAGGTCCAGAGCCTTGCCGATGGCGACGAGAATCCGAATTCGATCGCGCCCTTGGGCGACGTTCTCATCTTCATCCATGGCTACAACAACAGAATGCAGGACGTCCTTCGCCGGACACGGCAGCTCAGCGCCGATCTGCACGCGGAGGGCTGGCATGGTCAGGTCGTCGCGTTCGACTGGCCGAGCGCCAATCAGACTCTCAACTATCTCGAGGATCGATGGGATGGATCACAGGTCGCCATGTCCCTGGTCAGCAAGGCGATCCGCCTTCTGAGCGACGGCCAGAAGGCGGGATGCCAAACGAACGTCCACCTGCTTGCTCACTCGACGGGCGCTTATGTCGCCATGGAAGCTTTCCTGCAGGCGGAAAAGGACGGCGCCTTGCGGAACACGCCGTGGCGCATCGGGCAGGTCGCCTTCATTGCGGGAGACGTGTCGCGGGACAGTCTTTCCGGCAGGAGCGACTGGTCACGCCCGATGTTCGCGCGCATCATGCGGCTGACCAACTACTACAATCCGTTCGATGCGGCGCTTGCCGTGTCGACGGCCAAGCGCCTCGGCGTCTCGCCGCGGGCCGGTCGGCGCGGGCTGCCGGACGATGCTCCGGAAAAGGCCGTCGCGGTGAACTGCGGACCGTATTTCGAGAAGCTGAAGCCGGACACGGGCCTTGGCCACGTCTCGTGGACCCACTCCTGGTACATTGGTAACCGGGTGTTTGCGCGTGATCTCGCCATGACGCTGGAAGGCGCGATCGACCGGGACTTCATTCCGACGCGCGACAGGATCGGCGGAGAGCTGTGCCTCAGCGATCATCCTCGACCCGTTTTCCAGAACCGATGGGATATCAAGTCGACAGCGCAGATGGACGAACGCCATATCCGCTAATGCATGTGGCTCAAACGTGTGCAGCGGTTTCGGGAAACGGCATGCATTAGGCAAGCGCAATCACGGGGACTGTTGCGCGGCGGAACCGGGAACCGCGAACAAAGGCGGTCGGATCGGCGGCTGCGAAATCTGCGCCGATCCGAGGATGCGTTTCTAGAAGTAGCTCTGCAGCGGGCGGACTTCGAGGTTCCCGGCTTTCAGCGCCTTGATGGCGGCGGCGGCCGCTTCGGCCCCGGACATCGTCGTATAGTAGGGCACCTTCTGCATCAGGGTTGCGCGGCGGAGCGACTTGGAGTCCGAGATCGCCTTGTTGCTGTCGGTCGTGTTGATGACGAGCTGGACCTGCCGGTTGCGGATCGCGTCCTCGATGTGCGGACGTCCTTCCTGGACCTTGTTGATCTTCGTCGTCGCGATGCCATTGGCTTCGAGAAAGCGGGCCGTGCCGCCGGTTGCCAGAACCTTGAAGCCGATGTCTGTCAGGATCCGGATAGCCGGAAGCACGCCGTCCTTGTCGCCGTCGCGCACGGAAACGAAGACGGTGCCCTCGCGCGGCAGATCGACGCCGGCGCCGAGCTGCGCCTTTGCAAAGGCCAGCGCGAAATCCGTATCAAGGCCGATCACCTCGCCCGTCGAGCGCATTTCCGGGCCGAGCAGGATGTCGACGCCGGGGAAGCGGGCGAAGGGGAACACGGCCTCCTTGACGGCGATATGCTTCAGGGCGCGCGGATCCGGCTTGCCGCCGTAGGCAGCAAAGCACTGCTCGAGCGTTTCGCCGGCCATGACGCGGGCTGCGATCTTGGCAATCGGGGCCCCGATCGTCTTGGCGACGAAGGGCACGGTCCGCGAGGCGCGGGGATTGACCTCGAGCACATAGACGGTTCCGTCCTTGATCGCGAACTGCACGTTCATCAGGCCGCCGACGTTCAGCGCCTTGGCCATGGCTTTCGCCTGGCGCTCCAGCTCGTCGAGCATGTCGCCCGAAAGCGTGCGCGGCGGCAGGGAGCAGGCGCTGTCGCCCGAGTGGATGCCGGCTTCCTCGATATGCTCCATGATGCCCGCGACATAGACGTCCTTGCCGTCGGAAATGCAGTCGACGTCGACTTCAATGGCGTTTGCGAGGTAGCTGTCGAAGAGCAGCGGGTTCTTGCCGAGCAGCGTGTTGATCTGCCCGGTCTTGTCGTTCGGATAGCGCTGCTTGATGTCTTCCGGCACGAGCTCGGGAACGGTGTCGAGCAGGTAGGTCTGCAGCATGCTTTCCGAGTGGATGATCTGCATGGCACGGCCACCCAGGACATAGGACGGGCGCACGACGAGCGGGAAACCGATCTCTGAGGCTACGAGACGGGCCTGCTCGACCGAATAGGCAATGCCGTTGTTCGGCTGGTTGAGATCGAGCTTCATCAAAAGCTTCTGGAACCGGTCGCGGTCCTCGGCCAGGTCGATCATATCGGGTGCAGTGCCGAGAATCGGGATGCCGTTCTTTTCCAGCGCTTCCGCAAGCTTCAGGGGCGTCTGGCCGCCGAACTGCACAATCACCCCAACCAGCTCACCCTTTTCCTGCTCCATCTTGAGGATCTCGATGACATCCTCTGCCGTGAGCGGCTCGAAATACAGCCGGTCGGACGTGTCATAGTCCGTGGAGACGGTTTCCGGATTGCAGTTGATCATGATGGCTTCGAAGCCGGCATCCTTCAGCGCGAAGGCGGCATGGCAGCAGCAATAGTCGAATTCGATCCCCTGGCCGATCCGGTTCGGGCCACCCCCGAGAATGACGACCTTCTTGCGATCGGAGATTCCGGCCTCGCTGCGCGTCTGGCCGACAAACGGCGTCTCGTAGGTCGAATACATATAGGCGGTGGGCGAGGCGAACTCGGCCGCGCAGGTGTCGATGCGCTTGTAGACCGGGCGCACGTCGAGCGCATTGCGCTTCTCGGCGACCTCCTTCGGGCGCTTGCCCGAAAGCGTGGCGAGACGCGCGTCCGAGAAGCCCATTGCCTTCAGCATGCGCAGGTTTCCGGCGTCGTTCGGCAGGCCATGCTCGCGGATGCGGGCCTCCATGTCGACGATGGCTTTCAACTGGGCGATGAACCAGGGATCGATCTTGGAGCCGTCATGCACATCGGCTTCCGACATGCCGAGACGCAGTGCCTGGGCAACCATGCGCAGGCGGTCGGGAGTCGGCGTGCCGATGGCGGCGCGGATGGCATTGCGCCCGTCGCTTCCGTCATCAAGGCCGGGGATCTCGATCTCGTCGAGACCAGTCAGGCCAGTTTCCATGCCGCGCAGGGCCTTCTGCAGCGATTCGGCAAAGGTGCGGCCGATGGCCATGACTTCGCCGACCGACTTCATCGCCGTCGTCAGGACGGGGGAGGCGCCGGGAAACTTCTCGAAGGCGAAGCGCGGAATCTTGGTGACGACATAGTCGATCGACGGCTCGAACGAGGCCGGCGTTGCGCCGCCCGTGATGTCGTTTTCGAGTTCGTCCAGGGTGTAGCCGACCGCAAGCTTGGCGGCGATCTTGGCGATCGGGAAACCGGTGGCCTTGGATGCGAGCGCCGAAGAGCGGGACACACGCGGGTTCATCTCGATGACGACGAGACGACCATCTTTCGGGTTCACGGCGAACTGCACGTTCGATCCCCCGGTCTCCACGCCGATCTCGCGCAGGACCGCGATCGAGGCGTTGCGCATGATCTGGTATTCCTTGTCGGTCAAGGTCAGCGCCGGGGCGACGGTGATGCTGTCGCCGGTATGGACGCCCATCGGATCGATGTTCTCGATCGAGCAGATGATGATGCAGTTGTCCGCCGTGTCGCGGACGACCTCCATCTCATATTCCTTCCAGCCGAGCACCGACTCTTCGATCAGCACTTCGGTGGTGGGCGAGGCGTCGAGGCCCGAGGACACGATTTCGAAGAATTCCGAGCGGTTATAGGCGATGCCGCCGCCGGTGCCGCCGAGCGTGAAGGACGGGCGGATGATGGTGGGCAGGCCGACATGGTCGATCGCCTGGGCGGCAATCGCCATGGCATGGCTCATGTAGCGCTGCTTGCGATCGGTTTCGCCAAGGTTCCACTGGTTCTCGAGCGCGTCGAGCGCGGTGTCGAGGTCGGCGCCCGACAGCGTTTCCCGCAGCTTGTTGCGTTCCGCCTCGTGCGTCTTGCGGTCGGCTTCCTTGATGTCGGTGGCGTTCGCCAGCATCGACTTGGGGGTTTCCAGGCCGATGCGGGCCATGGCTTCGCGGAACAGGGCACGATCCTCGGCCATGTCGATGGCCGCGGGCTTTGCGCCGATCATCTCGACATTGTAGCGGTCGAGGACGCCCATCCGCTTCAGGGACAGGGCCGTGTTCAGCGCCGTCTGGCCGCCCATGGTGGGCAGCAAGGCGTCCGGGCGCTCCTTCGCGATGATCTTCGCCACGACTTCCGGGGTGATCGGCTCGACATAGGTCGCATCCGCAAGGCCCGGATCGGTCATGATGGTGGCGGGATTGGAGTTGACCAGGATGACCCGGAACCCTTCTTCCTTGAGTGCCTTGCAGGCCTGCGTCCCGGAATAGTCGAACTCGCATGCCTGGCCGATGACGATCGGTCCAGCGCCGATGATGAGGATGGACTTGATGTCTTGGCGCTTTGGCATGATGTCGGTTCCGCTTTTGCAGGCTGCGCGAAAAGCCGGCTCCGATGGCGGGTGTCCATCGGCCGGTCGTGCAGTCTCACGTCTTTAAGGCTAGAAGGGGCTTATAGGGAAATGGGCGCCCGTGCGAAACCCCGAAATCGCGATCACAACAGGAAAATCGACGGAAAGACGGCGCCTGGAAAGCCGTTGCGAACCTGGACACCGGCCCCAAGCCCGGCTTGCCGGAGTGACCGTATCCCGACCGGCGGACGGCTGCCGGAGGTTCGATCCGTATCCACACGCGCAATTTGCAGAAAACAGACGTAGGCTTTCGCGGGAAGCGCTCTATATGCCGGTTACCAAAAGCGCATATCCAACGGAGTGAACCGCCATGGAATGGAAGGGCCGTCGCCAATCGAGCAACGTCGAAGATCAGAGCGGCTCCGGCCCGGTGCGGGGCGGTTTCGGCCGCGGCGGACCGATTCGCATCCCCATGGGCGGCGGACGTGGGGGCGGACTGAGCATCGGCACCATCATCTTCCTCGTGGTGATCTACTTCATCTTCAAGGCCATGGGCATCGATCTGCTGCAGGTTCTCGACGGCGGCCAGATGGGCCAGTCCGGCTACGAACAGAGCCAGGGCAGCACCCAGGGCACAGCCGAGCAGGAAGAGACGAAGGCCTTCATCAAGACCGTTCTCGCCGAGACCGAGGACACGTGGAACGGCATCTTCCAGGCGAACGGCCAGTCCTATCGCGAGCCGACGCTGGTCTTCTTCACCGGTGCCGTCCAGTCGGCCTGCGGGCAGGCGTCGTCGGCCTCGGGTCCCTTCTACTGCCCGGGCGATCAGAAGGTCTATCTCGATACGTCCTTCTTCGATGAGCTTTCCCAGCGCTTCCAGGCCTCGGGCGATTTCGCACAGGCCTATGTGGTGGCGCATGAAGTCGGCCACCATGTGCAGAACCTGCTCGGCACGCTGCCGAAGGTGAACGAACAGCGACAGGGCATGGACGAGGCTTCGTCCAACGAGCTCTCCGTCCGCACCGAACTGCAGGCCGACTGCTATGCCGGCATCTGGGGCAAGTACACGCAGCAGAAGGGCCTGCTGGAACAAGGCGACCTCGAAGAGGCGCTGAACGCTGCAACGCAGATCGGCGACGACACGCTGCAAAAGCGGACGCAGGGCTATGTCGTTCCGGAAAGCTTCAATCACGGCACGTCCAAGCAGCGGGCGACCTGGTTCAAGCGCGGCTTCGACAGTGGGCAGCTGCAGGCCTGCGATACCTTCAACAATCCGGTCTAACGAACGCTTCTTTCTGGACGGCCCGCGGCGGAACAGCGCCTCCGCGGGCCGTTCGGCGTTCTGGGGTCAGGAGCGGCTCGAAGGGTGACCGGCTGCGTCACACCTGATGGGCCTGTTCTCCGTCGATCCAGCGCGTCGGCCCGTCATTAGGTTTCGCGCGTTGCCGCCGCTGTGGATGTCTGGTTTCTACGCGATCATTGCCTCCACGCCTTTCTGGTTCTACAGCAGCCATCACAGGGCCCGTGGGTCCGCGGGAGGCGCCGGCGGGGATGCGGCGGGCTGCGGGATGGCGTCGTCCGGCCGGCGGCAGGCAGCAGGCATCAGGCAGCAGGGGGGACTTCGCGATGATAGATCCGGCATCGGCGCGACGAGGGCTCTTCCTTGTCTTCATGATCCTCTTTCTCGACATCATCGGCATTGCGATCATCATGCCGGTTCTTCCCGCCTTTCTATCGGAGCTGACGGGCGATACGATCAGCGATGCGGCCATCGACGGCGGGTGGCTTCTGCTTGTCTATTCCGCCATGCAGTTTCTCTTCGCGCCGCTGATCGGCAATCTCTCCGACAGGTTCGGGCGCCGGCCCGTGCTGCTCGCATCGGTGCTGACATTTGCGATCGACAATCTGATCTGCGCGCTGGCGACGAGTTTCGGGATGCTGTTCGTCGGGCGCATTCTTGCCGGCATCTCCGGCGCCAGTTTTTCCACGGCGTCCGCCTTCATCGCCGACGTCTCCGACGACACCAATCGCGCCAAGAATTTCGGCCTGATCGGTATCGCTTTCGGCACGGGGTTCGCGCTTGGCCCGGTCATCGGCGGCGCGCTCGGCGAGTTCGGGCCGCGCGTGCCATTCTATGGTGCGGCATTGCTCTCGTTCCTCAACTTCGTCATCGCGTTCTTCCTGTTGCCGGAAACGCTCGAGCGCAAGCATCGTCGGCGCTTCGACTGGCGCCGGGCCAATCCGCTCGGCGCGCTTCGCCAGATGCGGACCTATCCCGGGATCGGCTGGGTGCTGCTGGTGTTCTTCCTCTATTGGCAGGCCCATGCGGTCTATCCCGCGGTCTGGTCCTTCGTGGCGGCCTATCGCTACGGCTGGAGCGAGGGACAGATCGGTCTGTCGCTCGGCGTCTTTGGCATCTGCAGCGCGATCGTCATGGCGTTCGTCCTGCCACGCGTCGTGTCGCTCATCGGCGAGTGGCGTTCCGGGGCTTTGGGGCTCGTCTTCTGCTGCATCGGTCTCATCGGCTACGCATTCGCGTTCCAGGGCTGGATGGTCTATGCGGTGATCGCGGCCACCTGTCTCGAGGCCCTTGCCGATCCGCCGCTTCGCTCGATTGCGGCGGCAAAGGTCCCACCCTCGGCCCAGGGCGAGCTGCAGGGCGCGCTGTCCAGCATCTCCTCCTTCACGACGATTCTCGGGCCGCTGATGTTCGCGCATATCTTCAGCAGCTTCACGACACCCAACGCGCCCATCCGCTTTGCCGGCGCGCCCTATCTCCTTTCCGCGGCTCTCATCGCCGGTGCCGTCCTTCTCTACGTCACGCGGTTGAAACCGGTCGATGTTTCCAGGAAGGTTACTGGTGCCTCCGGTCAGGATTGCCTCAATCCCGATCAATCTTCGTGATGATTTGATGAAATTCTCAGCATAGCCTGGCGATCTCTGGAGGTTTTCTCCTGTTCGCGCTATGAGCGACGCGTCGCGTGTGCCCATTCCGGCCGCGACGGACCAGAGGCTTTTCGATCATGCTGACGTCAACGCACCCCGCTGCGGGCGATATCCGTTGGGACAATTCCTGGGCAGCGCATTTCCGCGGAAGCGTCGTTCTCGGCGTGCCCTTCGTCGCCGCGCAGATCGCTCAGCTTGCCATCAACACCACGGACGTGGTGATGGTCGGCAAGCTTGGTGCGACCGAGCTTGCCTCGATCATCATCGCGACGCAGATGTTCTTCACCGTCTTCGTGTTCGGGTCCGGCTTTTCCAATGCCGTCGTTCCCATGGTGGCTCAGGCCGTCGGGCGCGGCGACGTGGTTTCCACGCGGCGTTCGGTGCGCATGGGCATGTGGGCCGTGCTGATCTACGGGGTGCTGACGGCGCCGTTCCTGTGGCTGGCGGAGCCCATCCTCCTGTTTGCCGGCCAGCAGCCCGAGGTTGCGGCGAAGGCGGCGGGCTATCTGCACGTGGCGCAATGGGCGATCTTTCCGAGCCTCGTCTTCATGGTCCTGCGGGCTTTCCTCAGCGGGCTGGAGCGGGCAGGGATCATTCTCTACATCACCTTGATCACGCTCGTCCTCAATGCCGGCTTCTGCTACCTCCTGATCTACGGTCATTTCGGTTTTCCCGCGCTCGGCATGGTCGGTGCGGCCTGGGCGGCACTCGCGGTCGCGATTCTTGGCCTCGTGCTGGCCATCGTCTACATCCAGCGGCATGAGACGCTGCGCCGCTTCGAGCTGTTCGTGCGGTTCTGGAACCCGGACTGGCATGCGCTGAAGGAAGTGGTGCTGCTCGGACTGCCGATTGCCCTGACGATCCTCGCCGAAGTCAGCTTGTTCACGGTCGCATCGCTGCTGATGGGTACGATCGGGACGGTGGAGCTGGCCGCACACGGCATCGCCCTGCAGTTTGCGTCCATCGCCTTCATGATTCCGCTCGGGCTTGCCCAGGCGGCGACCGTGCGCGTCGGATTGGCCTACGGCCGGGGCGACATGGAGGGCGTGCGACGCGCGGGTATCTCCGCCCTGGCGCTCGGCATGATCTGCGCGGCGCTCGGCTCCACCCTGTTTGCCACCATCCCCTATGTTCTGGCTGCGCTCTATCTCGACACGAACCGGGCGGATGCGGCCATGGTGCTGGCCTATGCCGGACCCCTGATCGTGATTGCCGGTGCCTTCCAGCTCGTCGACGGGCTGCAGGCGATCGCGGCGGGCATGCTGCGCGGATTGAAAGACACGACGGTGCCGATGCTGCTGGCGCTCATCTCCTACTGGCCGATCGGCTTTTTCTCGGCCTGGCTCTTTGCGTTTCCGCTGAGATTTGGCGGGCAGGGCGTCTGGTACGGCTTTTCGCTCGGCCTGCTGGCTGCGGCCTGCCTCCTGAACGCCCGGTTCTTCCGGATCGTGCGAAAGGTCAGCTAATGCATGTCGCCCGAAGGTGTGCGGCGGTTTCGGGAAACGACATGCATCAAGACAACACCTTAAACTGCGTTGCGTGAATCCTGTTTCACGCTACGCAGTTTAAGCCTCAACCTGCCCGGTGCGCGTGGCAAACCGGACAGGCTGAGGATGACCTCGTTTGCTTGTCGGACGGCGCGCCTGTCTCAGGCGCGCTCGGCCAGAGAGTCCTCGCCCTTCTTCTCCCGCAGCAGATTCACGAACCGCCGGAAGAGGTAGTGGCTGTCCTGCGGGCCGGGAGAGGCCTCGGGGTGGTGCTGAACCGAGAAAACCGGCTTGCCGGAGAGGCGCAGGCCGCAATTGGTGCCGTCGAACAGCGAGACGTGGGTCTCCTCGACGCCCGACGGCAGCGAGGCGGAGTCGACCGCAAATCCATGGTTCATGGAAACGATCTCGACCTTGCCGGTCGTATGGTCCTTGACCGGATGGTTTGCGCCGTGGTGGCCCTGGTGCATTTTCTCGGTCTTGCCCCCGAGTGCGAGGCCCAACATCTGGTGGCCAAGGCAGATGCCGAACATCGGAATGTCGGTCTCGATCAGGTCGCGGATGACGGGTACCGCATATTCGCCTGTTGCGGCCGGATCTCCCGGACCGTTCGAGAGAAACACGCCGTCCGGGGCAAGCGCCAGCACGTCGTCCTTGCTCGCCGTCGCCGGCACGACGGTGACCTTGCAGTCGAGACCGGTGAAGAGACGGAGAATGTTACGCTTGACGCCGTAGTCGATGCAGACGACGTGATATTTCGCTGCGTCGGCCGCAAGCGCGCCGGTGCCCTCGTTCCAGACCCAGGGCTTCTCGCTCCAGACGGAAGACTGGCCGGAGGTAGCGACCTTGGCGAGGTCGAGGCCCTCGAGGCCGCTCCAATCCTGCGCCATCGTCTTCAGCGCGTCGAGATCGAACTGTCCGTTGGCATCATGGGCGATGACGGCGTTCGGCGCGCCGTTTTCGCGGATCCACGCGGTCAGCGCACGCGTGTCGACACCGCACATGCCGATGATCCCGCGCGCCTTCAGCCACGCATCGAGATGGCGCGCGGCACGATAGTTGGAGGGGTCGGTGATGTCGGCCTTGAAAATCACGCCGACCGCGCCGTGGCGGGCTGCGGGCGTCAGATCCTCGACGTCCTCATCGTTGGCGCCGACATTGCCGATATGCGGAAAGGTGAAGGTGACGATCTGGCCGAGATAGGACGGATCGGTGAGGATTTCCTGATAGCCCGTCAGAGCCGTGTTGAAGCAGACTTCGGCGGGTACGGCGCCCGTCGCCCCGATGCCCTTGCCCTCGATCACGGTTCCATCCGCCAGAACGAGGACGGCGGTTGCGATTTCGGTGGTCCATGGAGCTGTCATCGGCGTCATCCTCTTTCGGCGAGGCAGCGGACGATCGGGCCACCGGGTCGCCAAGCTTCTCAGCATCCGGGTGCCGCCCGGCGCAGGCGGGCGCGGGTCGCAATTCCGGTTCTCTTGGTGCAGGTCCTCGACATAAGCGCGCGGTCGCGCGGGGTCAACCGTCGCCGCCGCGAATCCGCCGAATAATGCACATGCCCGGCCGCCACCGCCTGGACGCCGCTCGTCGATCTCCCAGGCGGATCATTCGCGCACGAAGCTGTTTGTTGCCGACGGGCCGATGGTCTAAGAGAGCCGGCAGACGACGAGACCGACATGAGATCGACACGACATTAGGGAGACACGCATGCTGCGCGACACGATCAACGATGCCTTGAAGACGGCGATGAAGGCCAAGGACGCACGACGGGTATCGACCTTGCGGCTGGTGCAGGCGGCGCTCAAGGACCGCGACATCGCCAACCGCGGCGTCGGCAAGCCCGAGACGACCGACGACGAGCTGCTGCAGATCCTGGCCAAGATGGTCAAGCAGCGCGAAGAATCCGCCAAAGTCTACGAGGATGCCGGTCGGCCGGAACTCGCCACCCATGAGCGCGAGGAAATCGCCATCATCGCCGATTTCCAACCGGTCCAGTTTTCCGACGCGCAGGTGAAGGAGGTCGTCGCGTCCGCGATCGCGGAGGCACAGGCGACGGGTCCGAAGGACATGGGGAAGGTGATGGCGATTCTGAAGGAACGCTATGCAGGCCAGATGGATTTCGCCAAGGCGTCGGGCGTGCTGAAGGGGCTTCTCTCGGGCGCCTGATATCGGCGGAGGGTCGCCTCTGTCGCGGGCCGACGGTGCGACGGCAAGACGTTCGGCCCGCCGCTCGCCTATGAATAGCGGGTGGCTCTGTATAGGGGGTGCCTGTGGATAGCGGGAAGGGATGTTGCGCGCTGTAGCGATACGGCGCGCAAGCGCCTATATCGGGATCATGCGCTTTTCCCCGACCTTTCTCGAAGAAATCAAAGATCGTATTCCGATATCGGACGTGATCGGCAAGCGCGTGACGTGGGACAGGAAGAAGACCAACGCGTCCAAGGGTGATTACTGGGCCTGTTGCCCCTTCCACGGGGAGAAATCCCCGAGTTTCCACTGCGAAGATCGCAAGGGCCATTACCACTGCTTCGGCTGCGGGGTTTCGGGAGATCACTTCCGCTTCCTGAACGAACTCGACGGAATGAGCTTTCCCGAGGCCGTGCAGCAGATTGCCGATCTTGCCGGCGTCGCCATGCCGCAGCCGGACGTGGAAGCGGAAAAGCGCGACCGGCAACGCTCCACGCTGCAGGACGTCATGGAGATGGCGACGCAGTTCTTCCAGGACCAGCTGCAAACGGCAAACGGCGCGCGGGCGCGTGCCTATCTGCGCGACCGCGGACTGACGGGGCGGACGATCGAGACCTTTCGGCTCGGCTACGCGCCCGAAAGCCGCAACGCCCTGAAGGAACATCTCGCCAACAAGGGGATCCCGCGCGAACAGATCGAGGCCTGCGGCCTCGTGGTGCATGGCCCCGATATCGCCGTCTCCTACGATCGGTTTCGCGACCGCATCATGTTCCCCATCCTGTCGTCCCGCGAGAAGGTGATCGCGTTCGGCGGGCGCGCGATGTCGCCGGACGCACCGGCGAAATATCTGAACTCCAACGAGACCGAGCTCTTTCACAAGGGCAACGTGCTCTACAATTTTGCCCGGGCGCGCCGCACGCTCGGAGGTGCCGAGGGCAATGAGACGATCATCGCCGTCGAAGGCTACATGGACGTCATTGCCCTCCACCAGGCTGGTGTCGAAAACGCCGTCGCGCCTCTCGGCACCGCGTTGACGGAAAACCAGCTGGAACTTCTCTGGAAACTGACGCCCGAGCCGATCCTCTGCTTCGATGGGGACGGTGCCGGTATTCGTGCCGCCAATCGTGCGGTCGATCTTGCGCTGCCGCATCTCAAGCCCGGCCGATCCGTCCGGTTCGCGCTTCTGCCGGATGGAAAGGATCCCGACGATCTCGTGCGGGAGGAGGGCCGGGCGCCGTTCGACCGCGTCCTCGCGGCATCCCGTTCGCTTTCGGAAATGGTGTGGACCCGTGAAGTCCAGGCCGGCAGCTTCGAGACGCCGGAGAAACGGGCGGAGCTCGAGGCGAAGTTGAAGCAGATCGTGGGCGTGATCGGCGACGAGAGCGTGCGCCGGCACTATGGACAGGCCATGCGCGACCGGCTCAACACCTATCTCCGCGGGCCTCAGCGTTCCGGCTATCCGGCTGGCGGCTATCCGGGCGGAAACTACGCGCGCGGCGGGGCGGGCGGTTTCTCACCCGGAGGCCAGAAGGGCGGCGGCGGTGGTCGCTCCGGCGGTCGTGGCGCGTTCGGCAAGGAAACGGCGCCGATGCGCAGTCTGGCAGGGATCTCCGACCGGCTTGCACGATCGTCGATCGTATCTGGTGTCCAGGCGCTGCCGCCGCTCAAGGAAAGCGTGCTGGCGCTGACCATCGTCAACCATCCCGATGTTCTGTTTGCCGAATATGACGAGATCTCGGTCATCGACTACGAGAGCAAGGATCTTCAGCGTCTCTGGTCGCAGGTTCTGAATGCGGTGGCGGCCAAAGGCCCGCGGCTGACACGCGAGATGCTCGTGGAAAACCTCGAAGCGGCCGGCTTTGCCGGGCTTCTGGCCATCCTCGATCAGCAGGTGCGCTTTGCACGCCTCTGGATCGCGACCCAGGCTGCCGATCCTGCCGATGCGCTGGAGGGCTACCGACAGGCTCTGGCCCTGCACAAGCGAACGAAGGCGCTCCAGCGCCAGATCCGCGAGCTTCAGCGGGACCTGGCGCGTGCGACCGAGGATGGCGACGACGAGCTCGGAAGTCTTGTGCTCCGGAACCTCGAAGAGGTGCAGCGCGAGGTCGAACGCCTGGAAAACCAGGAAGCGATCATCGAGGGGTTCGGCGTGCTGTCTGGCCGGGTCAAAGGTCCGGGGGCGAAGTGACACGGGTGGCGAAGTGACACTGGGGGCGACGAGAGCATCTCCTCGTTTTGTCGCCAGACTTTGATGGATGTCGTTTCCCAAAACCGCTGCACACGTTCGGGCGACATGCATGAGGCTTTCGTCCCGGCGGTTGATCCGGCCGTCGTCCATCGGGTTGACATGCGACCCCCAATGTCCCGATCCCGAGGGTTCACGAACATAGAGAGAACAAATCGCTTCCCTTTCTGCGCATTGTCTGCAAGGTGGAAGCGCAAACGCAGGGCCCAGGGCAGCTGAGAGCAGCGGTGCTGCGGACATCCAGCCGCTTGCAGCCTCGCGCCGGCTGTCGGAATCATGCAGAATGGCTTTCATGACCTCTTCCTCCGTGCCGTCTTCCCGAATCCGCAATGATCCTCCTTGCGATGCGCCGTCCCCCCAACCCGCAGCCGGGCGGCAGGCGGGTGCGCAGGAAGCCTTCCGCGCTTCCGGCAAGGCGCCGCTCGATGTTCTGAAAGCCGTCTACGGCTACTCCGTTTTTCGCGGCCAGCAGGGAGAGGTGGTCGATCATGTCGTCTCCGGCGGGGATGCCGTCGTGCTCTTCCCGACAGGCGCGGGCAAGTCGCTTTGCTTCCAGGTGCCGGCGCTCTGCCGCCCTGGGTTAGGGATCGTCGTCTCGCCGCTGATCGCGCTGATGCGCGACCAGGTGGAAGCCTTGAAGGCACTGGGTGTTCGCGCGGCAGCGCTCAATTCATCGTTGTCGCGCGAGGATTTTCTCGATGTTCGGCGGTCGGTGCGCGAGGGAACGCTCGATCTTCTCTACGTCACGCCGGAGCGGATCGTAACGGACGGGTTCCGCGAGATGGTGGCGGGGGCGACGATCGCGCTGTTTGCCATCGACGAGGCGCATTGCGTGTCGCAGTGGGGTCATGATTTCCGGCCGGAATATCGCACGCTCGGCCAGTTGGCCACGCTTTACCCGGGCGTGCCGCGCATGGCGCTGACGGCGACGGCGGATCCGCAGACGCGCGGCGACATCATCGAGAGGCTGGCGCTGTCGGATGCCCGCGTGTTCAGCACGAGCTTCGACCGCCCGAACATCGCTTACGAGATCGTGGAGCGCGACCAGCCGCGCCAGCAATTGCTGCGCTTCCTGTCACGCCACAAGGGTGCAAGCGGCATCGTCTACTGCCTCTCGCGCGCGAAGGTCGAGGACACGGCCGAGTGGCTGAACGGGCAGGGGATCCGGGCGCTTGCCTATCACGCCGGGATGGATCGTTCTGTGCGCGATGCAAACCAGGATGCCTTCCTGAAAGAGGAAAACCTTTGCCTCGTGGCAACGGTCGCGTTCGGCATGGGGATCGACAAGCCGGATGTGCGCTATGTCGCCCATCTCGACCTGCCGGGATCCGTCGAGGCCTATTACCAGGAGACCGGGCGTGCCGGGCGGGATGGCCTGCCGTCCCAGGCGTGGATGGCATACGGCATGGCCGATGTCATCCAGCGGCGCAAGATGATCGACGAGGGCGGAGCAGCCGACGACATCAAGCGCATCGAACGCGGCAAGCTCGGATCGCTTCTCGGCATCTGCGAGACGGCATCCTGCCGGCGGCAGGCGATCCTTGCGCATTTCGGCGAGCGGCATCCCGGCGACTGCGGTCATTGCGATACCTGCCTTAACCCCGTCGAGACCTGGGACGGGACCGAAGCGGCGATCAAGGCCCTGGCCGCCGTCTACCGAACGGGCGAGCGTTTCGGTGCCGGGCACGTCATCGACGTGCTCACCGGGGCGGTCAACGAAAAGACGACCCGCTTCGGCCACGCGGATATGCCTGTGTTTGGGGCCGGCAAGGAGATCGCGGCAAAGACCTGGCAGTCGATTCTCCGGCAATTGCTCGCGGCAGGCTTTCTCAGTGTCGATCATGCGGCCTTCGGCGCGCTCAAGCTGGAGCCATCGGCGCGGGCGGTTTTCAAGAAGGAGACGGAGGTTCGGTTCCGGAAGGACCGCCCGACCTCCGCAAAAGCCGCCCGGAACGCCCGATCGCCCGCGGCGCGCGAAAAGGCGGCGCTGGACGGATCGGATCTCGAACTGTTCGAGGCGCTGAGGGCGGCACGCGCGGCGATCGCACGTGGCATGAACGTGCCACCCTATGTCGTCTTTCCCGACACGACGCTGATCGCGCTCGCCAAGATGCGCCCCGACGACGCGGACGAACTCCTCGAAGTTCCCGGGATCGGGCAAAGCAAGAAGGAACGCTTCGGGGATCAGTTCTTGGAAGTCATCCGCACGTTTCGGGGATAGCGGGATGCGCGGGGGATCGCTGCGATGGTTCCGTTTCTGCCGCGAAACGGGCGGTGCAAGGCGAGCGACGGCAGGTTTAGCGAAGCCTGCAGGACAAGCGCGCAGATAAGCGCGTGCAGATATGCGCAGGATGATCCGGAGTTGCGGGCACGGACCATCGGAACATAATCTCGCTCCGCGCCTGGGCAATGCTTGTGATCATAGGCTTACGCTACACGGATACTGAAGGTGTAAAGCGGAAAAGGATGCAGCTTGCTTTGACGAGCGTCTGTCTTGCTCTTGTCTTGCGCCCGAAAAGACCTACATCTGCCTAGCAGATCGGGACAGCGGCAATGCCAAGCCATAATTTCGGCGTTTTTCGCCTTATTGCGCTGTTTTCTGCCGGAAGAGCTTGACGTGGCCGAAGAATCTGGGAATCAACCGTCTTTGGCTTGGAAGGTTTATTGGATACGGCGGAAACGATCATCATGCAAGTGATGTTTGGAACGTGCTGCTGTCGCAGCCGACCGGAAGGATCACGGCGGTGCCGTGGTTAATCGGGAATTAATATCAGCCCGTTAGGTCAGGGGTAATGTTCGCGGTGTTGCGCCCCTGAGGCGCCCGGGCCACACGGCTCGTCACCGCTCCAACGTGGAATGCTGGTCCAAAGAAAGCGACGAAGAATGGCAACCAAAGTCAAAGAGAACGAAGAAGCCGAATCTGAACGCGACGGCGCAACGGACGGCCCGCTTCTCGATCTCTCGGACGACGCGGTCAAGAAGATGATCAAGGCCGCGAAGAAACGCGGCTACGTCACGATGGACGAGCTGAATTCCGTTCTTCCGTCCGAAGAGGTGACCTCCGAGCAGATCGAAGACACGATGGCCATGTTGTCCGACATGGGGATCAACGTCGTCGAGGACGAAGAGGTCGACGAAAACGCGTCCGGCAGCGAGGAAGAGGCGAGCGACGACGAGCCCGACAGCGAGGGCGGCGAGATCGCGACCTCCAGCGGCACCGCGCTCGCAACCGCCAAGAAAAAAGAGCCGACGGACCGGACCGATGATCCGGTGCGGATGTATTTGCGCGAGATGGGCTCGGTCGAGCTCCTGTCGCGCGAGGGCGAAATTGCGATCGCCAAGCGGATCGAGGCCGGCCGCGAGACGATGATTGCGGGTCTCTGCGAAAGCCCGCTGACGTTTCAGGCCATCATCATCTGGCGCGACGAACTGAACGAAGGCCAGACGCTGCTGCGCGAGATCATCGATCTCGAAACGACCTATTCCGGGCCTGAAGCCAAGGCTGCGCCGCAGTTCCAGTCGCCGGAGAAAATCGAAGCGGACCGCAAGGCCGCCGAGGAAAAGGAAAAGACCCGCCGTTCGCGCACCAGCGAAGACGACATCACCAATGTCGGTGGCGAAGGCCTGCCGCCGGAGGAAGAGGAAGAGGACGACGACGAGTCGAACCTGTCTCTCGCCGCGATGGAAGCCGAGCTGCGTCCGCAGGTCATGGAAACGCTCGACATCATTGCCGAGACCTACAAGAAGCTGCGCAAGCTGCAGGACCAGCAGGTCGAGTTGCGGATGAACGCGGTTTCGGGCTCGCTGACCTCGGCGCAGGAAAAGAAGTACAAGGAGCTCAAGGACGAGCTCATCACGGCCGTGAAGTCGCTGTCGCTCAACCAGAATCGCGTCGATAACCTGGTGGAGCAGCTCTACGACATCAACAAGCGGCTGGTGCAGAACGAAGGCAAGCTGCTGCGTCTTGCCGAAAGCTACGGCGTGAAGCGCGATTCGTTCCTGGAACAGTATTCCGGAAGCGAACTCGTGACCAACTGGATGGAAACGGTCAGCAACCTGACCGCCCGCGGCTGGGCGCCGTTCGTGAAGAACGAAGAGCGCATGATCAGCACGATCCGCGGCGAGATCCACAATCTCGCAACGGAAACCGGTATCTCGATTTCGGAGTTCCGCCGGATCGTTCACATGGTCCAGAAGGGCGAGCGGGAAGCCCGGATCGCCAAGAAGGAGATGGTGGAAGCCAACCTGCGTCTCGTGATCTCGATCGCCAAGAAGTACACCAACCGTGGTCTTCAGTTCCTGGATCTCATCCAGGAAGGCAATATCGGTCTCATGAAGGCGGTGGACAAGTTCGAGTATCGGCGCGGCTACAAGTTCTCCACCTATGCGACGTGGTGGATCCGGCAGGCGATCACGCGTTCGATCGCCGACCAGGCGCGCACGATCCGCATCCCGGTCCATATGATCGAGACGATCAACAAGATCGTGCGGACCTCGCGCCAGATGCTGCACGAGATCGGCCGCGAGCCGACCCCGGAAGAGCTGGCCGAAAAGCTGGCGATGCCGCTCGAAAAGGTTCGGAAGGTCCTGAAGATCGCCAAGGAGCCGATCTCTCTCGAAACCCCCGTGGGTGACGAGGAAGACAGCCATCTCGGGGATTTCATCGAGGACAAGAACGCGCTCCTGCCGATCGACGCTGCCATTCAGGCGAACCTGCGCGAAACGACCACGCGGGTCCTGGCGTCTCTCACACCGCGCGAGGAACGCGTGTTGCGCATGCGCTTCGGCATCGGCATGAACACGGACCACACGCTGGAAGAGGTCGGCCAGCAGTTCTCGGTCACGCGCGAACGTATTCGCCAGATCGAGGCAAAGGCGCTGCGCAAGCTCAAGCATCCGAGCCGTTCGCGCAAGCTGCGCTCGTTCCTCGACAGCTGAGCGGACGCGTTCGACACGCTTCGCCTGCAATGATCAGACGGCGTCCATGGAAGTGGGCGCCGTTTCTTTTTGCGGCGTGGGCGGTGTCGGGCAAGCGATGCTTCGACCGCGAGATCCTTCGACAAGACCGCTCAGGCGCACCGCGGCTCGCAGCTGGTTCGCCGGGCTTGACTTGGCGAGTTGGCTTGACACTGCGAGCTGGCTTGACGCTGCGGACGGGCCTGCATAAGCTCGCCTTCATGAACTGTCTTCACGCCATGACGACCTGCAATGTGACATCCCTGATGGGGTGCGCGCGGCGGCGGCGGGACTGATCGTTTCTCTCGCCGTCCGTGCCCTCTTTCCCAAGGGCGGCCCGGACGCGGTTTGCCCTTGATCCTCCAAGCAGCAACCTGATGCCACCCCTTTCTTTTTTCGATCGGCTGTCGCGCGCTCACGATCTGCCCGAAGGGCTTGCACTCCGTTCAGCCGAGCCCCGCGATGTCGCGGGCATCACCAGGCTCGCAAATCTCCCGCGCTATCGAGCAGGGACGCAGAGGTTGCCGTTTCAGAGCGAGGACGCCACGGCGCGGTGGCTTGCTGCAGGCGGCGAGGCGGCGTCACCGACGGTGGTGGCCGAACGCGACGGGCAAATTGTCGGGATCGGGGGGCTGCACCGTCAGACGGGGCGACGCCAGCACGTCGCCATTCTCGGGCTCGGTGTTCACGACGACTTTCAGCGCCAAGGGATCGGTCGTGCGATGTTGCACGCCCTGCTGGATGCGGCCTTCAACTGGCTGCAGATCCGGCGGGTGGAGTTGACCGTCTTCGCGGACAATGCCCACGCTATCGCCCTCTATGAACGTGCGGGGTTCGAGCGCGAGGGTCTCTTGCGAGCCTACGCGTTTCGCGACGGTGCTTACGCGGATGTCCTGGCGATGGCGCTGCTGGCGCCCGGTCTTACCGGGCCTGTGCCGCAGCGTGGGGAACGGCATGACGCCGTTGCGGGAAAGTAGCGGCGCAACCACCTTCTGCTTGGTCTCGTGTCGGAAGACGCCTATGTCCATGCCGTGACACCAGAACCGTTCCAGCGCCGTTCCCGGAGGCCGATCCTTGCGATCCTTGCCTCGCTGGCGCTTCATGCCGCGATCATCGCACCGTTTGTTCTGCAACTACCGGATCACGCGCCGGAGGCCGAGCCTGAGCAGAGCGTCGCCGTCGAGATCGTTCCGGACCCTGAACCTTTGAAGCAGCCGGAGCCTGAAGAGAAGCCGGACCAGCCGGCCCCAACCGAAAAGGCGGCGGATCAGCCGGCCTCAACTGAAAAAGCGGCCGATCAGCCGCCTGGCGAACGCAAGCCGCCACCGCCGGCCCCCGCCTCGGCCGCGTCACCGCCGCCGCCACCGACGTCGACGCCGGAACCTTCGGAGTCTGAGCCGGCTGCTGCGCCTTCGCGGCCGTTCGAGGCATCCGCGGCCGAGGAGACCGATGCGCCGCCGGACGCTGTCGATATGCCCGCACCGGAGGGCAGCACGCCGGTCCCTGCCGATCCCGTGTCGAAGCCGCCGGCGGATGCGGCCGCAACACCTGCTGATGTCCCTGACAAGCCGGATGCTCGACTGGATGGAAAGTCGGACGCAGAGCCGACGTCCCCGTCGGACGCCGACGGCGGCCAGCCGGAGGCCAATGTTTCGGCGCCGCCCGCGACGCCGCCGCCCTCAACGCCGCCGTCTTCGCCCGAGATCCTCGCCGGGAAGACTGCGACCTCCGGAGGAGAAGAGGGCGAGGCCGTCTCTCCACCGCCGGCGACCGCGCCGTCTGCCGACACACCCGCAGGTGCGGCCGAATCGGGATCAGGGGCTGCGGATCTTCGCGACGCGCCGATGACGCCCGACGAACAGGCAGCGTTCGTTCCCGAAGTGCCGGCGAAACCGATGACGAAGCCTTCTCCGGAACCGGCGCCCAAGGCGGCGAAGACGCTCTACGCCAAGAGCATCCTCGCCGATCCCCGCGTGCGGGGCGCCTTGGGCAAGCTGCCACCGCAGGACCGCATCGTCCAGATCTGCGGCATCGAAGCGCTGGAACAGGCGCGCCATTCCAGCGCGTCTTTCAGGCCGGATCTTCTCAAAGGCTTCGGCAAGAATGGCGGTCTGATCACCGGCCCTCATCTGCGTGCGCGCGGCGGCGCCGTTCGATCCCAGGGTGTCTGGCGCGAGATTACCTTCGACTGCACCGTCAACGCCGCGTTCGACACGATCACCACGTTTCGTTTCGCCCTTGGCGCGATCATTCCGCAAAGCGACTGGGCAGCGCGGGGTCTTGTGGCGAACTGAAGACTGCCGGACAGCCGGTTTTTGGCGCCCTCGATCCATTTCCCGGGAACAACTCGCGGGCCACTGCCTTCCTCGCCATATCGAAGGTGCGCCGCACGTCCAAAAGGGGGATACATGATGTATGTCGATGGCTTCGTGGTCGCCGTCCGTCGGGATCGGCTCGAAGCCTATGCGGATCTTGCGCGCCAGGCCGGCGCGATCTGGAAGGCGCACGGCGCGCTCGACTATGTCGAGTGTATTGCCGACGATCTGCCACAGGGACAGGTAACCTCGTTTCCGCGCGCCGTACAGGCAACAGGAGACGAGGTGGTGATTTTCGCCTGGATCATCTATCCCTCCAAAGCGGATCGCGATCTCATCGTGCCCAAGGTGATGGAAGACCCGCGGCTGACGATCGATCCCGAAGGAATGCCTTTCGATGGACAGCGACTGATCTATGGTGGGTTCGACATGCTGGTTCGCGCCTGACGCCGCTTGGCAGAGAGGCATCCGCAAATCCGTGTTGCCCACCTTGGCATTGACCGACGTGGCCCCGAGACGGCCTCTCCGCCGACCGGGGCACCATCACCATCCGGGAGATCTCATGCCTCTGACCACGCTCACTCTACCGACCCGGGGTGCCGGGCTCTACGCTTTTACCGACGAGGTGCAGGCCTTCGTGAGAAGGTCGCAGGTCGAGGAAGGTCTGTTGACCGTGTTCGTCCGGCACACCTCGTGCTCGCTGCTGATCCAGGAGAATGCCGATCCGGACGTCCGGCGAGATCTCGACATGTTTTTCGCCCGTCTGGTCCCGCCGTCCGACGATCCCGCGATGCGATGGATCGTCCATACCGATGAAGGGCCGGATGACATGCCGGCCCATATCAAGGCCGCGTTGACGGCGGTGTCGATCGGCATTCCGGTCGCGCAGGGCCGTCTCGTGCTCGGCACCTGGCAAGGCCTCTATCTGTTCGAACACCGCCAGCGGCCGCACCGGCGCGAGGTCGTCCTGCATCTCGGCGCCTGACATCGATCTGGTGTTTGCGCGGGCGATCCCGTCGCTTGACATCGGCGCGCCGGACCGCAACTTTTCTTCGGCGCGTCTGCCGCAACAGGCCGCGTGCTGAGGACGGAGGGAAGGATGACGGACGTTCAGACGATTGCCGAGCGGTTCATGGAGGCCCTGAACCATCGAGACTTCGAGACGATCGCCGGGTTTCTCGACGAGGACGCGGCGCTCGACACGCTGACGGGGCAGCGTGCGATCGGATCGCATCCGCTGCGCCTGGCGGTCATGAGTTACTTCCGCCACTTCGACGAGACGTTTGGGGACATGGTGCCGATGCGTGACCGGCTGGGTCAACGCGTCGCCGTTGATGTCACGGCCCGAGGCACGTACCGGGAGACGATGGCGGGCTTTCCACCTGCGGCCGGGCAATCCTATTCGATTCCGAGCGTTTTCGTCTTCGAATTCGAGGGGCCGAGCGTGACCCGTCTGACGCATTATCGCAACATCCGCATTTTCGAGCAGCAACTTCTGCGCTGATGCGCGTGCTGTGCGTCATGGACCGCAGGTGTCCGCGCGAGGGGCGTTTGGGCGCTGTCGAGATGAATGGTTTCTGAATGTGCGGTTTCACGTACATTCAGCTTCCCTCCGCTAGACAGGATGTATTCGCCGGATAACGGCGCAATTGAAGACCGCCCCGCTGTCATGCCGGCGCGGTCCCGAAGATGGAGGATACGCCATGAAGACCATGATGACCCGCCTTGCCATTGCCGCGATGATCGGCGTTTCCAGCCTTTCCGCCCTTGTCGGGACGGCTTCCGCCAGCGAGATCCGCCTCGGGCTGCACGCTGGCCCGGTCGTCGACGTCCAGTATCGCGACGAACGTGATTGGCGCCGCGACCGGCATGAACGCCGGGATTGGGGTCGCGACCGTCGTGGCGCCTGTGCACCCTGGCTGGCCGCCGACAAGGCCAGTGCCTACGGCCTGCGCCGCGCGCGCGTCGTCGCCGTGACCCCGCGCCGGGTCGTGGTCGAAGGCCGGTTCCGCGGCGATTTCCGTACGATCGCGTTTGCCAACATCCGGGGATGCCCGCGGATCGGCCGCTAAACGGCGTTACGCCCCGGTTTGAGGGGCGGACTGACATGAAAGCCTGCCCGGTCGACAGACCGGGCAGGCTTTTTGATGATGGGGCATGGATCTTCGTCAGGGACGGAGAGAGGTTCAGATCAGCCGAAGGCGATGCTTTGGCGACGGGGCTTCGCACATCCACCACCCGAGGGATCACCTTGCGAACCGGCTTTGCCGATCAACCTCAGGGGTCGATGGCGAAGGTCAGGTTGACGGTGACGGTATAGCTGTTTTCGCCATTGGCGATCGGCACGGATGCCTCGGCCATATCCTTTGCCATGGCGCGGGCCATCATGGGCATGGGTTCGGGGCGCCCGGCGTTCTCGCTGATCTCGATCACCCGTCCGAGTTTCACGCCGGCGGCCTCCGCAAGGATCTTGGCCTTGGCCATGGCATCGGCGACCGCTGCCTTGCGGGCATCGTTCAGGGTCGCGTCGGGCTTGTCGTTGGTGAACTGAATGCTGCCGCCCTGGTTGACGCCGAGCGTCACGGCCTGGTCGATGATCGCGCCGAGCTTGGCAATCTCGCGCAGCCGCACCGTCAGCGTGTTGGCGACCTGATAGCCGATGAGCGTCGGCGGCTCGTTGCCATTGTTGTTTTCGGGATAGCGATACTGGGGATTGACCGCGAAGCCGGACGTCTGGAGATCGCGCTCCGCGATGCCTCTGGTCTTCAGCGCCGCCAGCACGTCGGTCATCGATTTCGAGTTGGCGTCGAGCGCCTCCCGCGCCGTCTTGGCATCGGTCACGACACTGAAGGAGACAATCGCCATATCCGGCGCGACGGCCGCGCGGCCTTCGCCACTCACCTCGATCACGGCCTCGCGCAGCGGTGCGGATACCGGCGCGGAGAGCATGTGTCCCTGCGAGGGCTCTGTCGACGTCGACTGGGCAAAAGCGGGCAGGGCGGTCACCGCCATGACCGACAGGGTGAGAGCAGGCACGAAACCACCCAAGCGGGTGCGGCGCAGACGGAGCATTGACGACATATCCGGTTCTTTCTCTTCATCGATTTCGTCCCTGCACCCTTGTTGCGGATGGATTGTGAAGGGAATACGGCGGCGCCTTGTGACAATCCGAGAATTCCGCTAAAGCCATCCCAGCGGAGGCCACCATTGACCTCCCAGAAACGGCACCGCCGTCAGGGCCTGTAGCTCAATGGTTAGAGCCGGCGGCTCATAACCGCTTGGTTGGGGGTTCGAGTCCCTCCGGGCCTACCAAAATTTCACGATTTCAGCTGCTTAAATAGGCGTTAGCCAAGGCGGTTATCCAGCCGACTTTTCGGTCTTGATCCTGCGTGAGACGCGACTAAGTACCTCGATCGAACCCCAAGAGCCCCATTTCCTGCAGCCGGGCGCGATACAGCGGTTTTTTCGCACCTCTATCCCCGCCGGCAGAGATCGTTCTGTGGCCGTCGCCATGGTGCGATTGCCCATCTTCTGCCGGGGTGTCGTCCTCCTCATGCTTTCATAGGAACAGAGCGGTTGCGGAGAAGCTTTGGAGTTGCGGGAACGTGCCCTTGGACCTTCCGAGCCGAACCTTTCAGCAAAGCAGGCTGTGTTGCGTCGACGCACGTCCGGGCTGGTCGGTTTCTGTTCAGCTTGCATGCAAAAAGCACATGACCTCGGAGCGGGCAGGTCGAGGCGGGACCGTCAAGCCTCGGAATACGGACGCCAATTCAAGGGTTTTGCTCTGTCAGTTTCTGGCGGACTGTTGTTTTACTGGCCCTTTGTCCATGCTAGACAGACGTCCGACATAGGAGTGTAGGGTTGGGCATGCAAGTTGAGACGTCACCACTTTGGGCTGCGGTCGTCGGCCTTCGCTACGAAGGAAATTCGCGTCTCACACAGCTCATTCGCGACGTGCTCCCCGCCGATATTCCTGTTGTCGCTGAGATGTCTCTCAAGGATATGCAGAAGCAGTCGTCTGCATATCCGCTGGGCGGAGTGTCGACCTCTTCTGACAACATGTTCACCGTCGGGAAGCTGATCGACGCCGGCGAAAAGATACGCATCATTGCCTTTGTTGGGCATCCGGCGGATTTGATGACGGTACGGCATCCGGATATCCCGGATCAGTATCGCTTTTCTTTCGATCACTGCCTTCACCGGGCCGATAACGGTGTCGTAACCTTGAGCGATCTCGGCATTCTGCACATCGCAAGTTATCTGCGCGGCGTGCGCGGCCGGCGTCCCCCCACCCTGACTGTGCGATACGAGGATCTGAACGAGCGTCCGGAAAAGGTCGCAGAGACGTTGCGCGCTTTCCTCGTGGAGGGGCATCCTTGCGAGGATGAGAAGGATATCCCTGTTCCTGATCTCGGCGATCGGACGAAGGAGGATGTGTCCAGGATCGTCCGGCAATTTCGTTTGGCACCCGAGCTGTTCGACGTCGCAAAAGCCTGGGGCTATAGCGATGATCGATCATGGTTCGAGCGTATATCGGCCGGTTCACCCGAAGCCTCGGACGATAAGCCCGGAACGATCGTGGCCTATTTCACCAAGGGCACGCGTTACGAGGGGGAGGCCCATCGGATGATGGCGTCTCTCAGCAAGCTTGGTCTTCCCATTGCCTTGTCGGCAGTCGATGACGCAGGCGGATGGCTCGCCAATGTTCGGCGAAAGCCTCACTTTCTGAAGGCGAGACGAGATCAGCTTGTCGGCCCCTTGTTGTACGTGGACGTGGATGCGGTGGTTCATTCCGATCCCTGGCCGTATCTGCGGGGCTATACAGGTGATATCGCCGTCGCTGGACATCACGGCCGGAATTACATCAGCGGAACGATCCTGATCAACGATAGCGAAGGCGCCAGGGCGTTTCTCGATGAGTGGTGCGCAGATCAGTCATCCAAACCTGGAGCCTGGGACCAGCACAGTCTGCATGATGTCGTCATCGCGAATGCGATGCGGAGCCAGCCATCCTTCAAGGTGGACCATCTGCCGCCGGCAATGTGCATGGTGTTCGACCGTCGTTTCACGCAGCCAGTGACGCCTGTTATCGAGCATTTGCAGGCAAGTCGCGAAGAAAAGAAGGCAGCGGGCGATGCCGAGGTATCGAATGTTCGCCTCGACAGCCGCCTTGCGCGGGTATCCGAGCTCGAGGCTGCGTTGGGTTTGTCGAAGGCCGCCAACGTCGAGGATTTGAAGTCCGCCTATCGCGATCTCAAGGTCGACGATCGCATTGCCCGGACGGCCCAACTGTCCGTTCAGAACCAGAGCGATATCGCGCGATGGGCAGATAAGACGAACCTGTTGTCGCAATGGTCGGGCCGCGCCGAAATCGTGGCCGCCATGATCGATACACCCAATGTCGTCCTGGATCTCGGTTGCGGGGGGATGGACCTGGAACGGCATCTGAAGCCCGGCGTGACGTATCAGCCCTGCGATATCGTGTCGCGAGACGCGAGAACCATTGTTTGCGATCTCAACAAGGGGGAGCTTCCCGACTTTGATGCGTCGATCGTGTCGATGCTGGGCGTGCTCGAGTATATTCACGATCCGAAACAGCTTCTCGAGCGCCTGGCGGCAAAATGGCCGAGGCTTCTCGTCACGTATTATCCCACGGATTTCGATGGTACCCGGGACCGGTCCGCGCACGGCTGGTTCAGCGCTTTGTCTTCTGCCGGCCTCGTATCGGCCGCGCTGGGCGCCGGTTATGATCTTAAGTCAATCGTTCCGAGCAGCGACAGCCGGGAGAGAATCTATCTGTTTCAGAGCAATCGGTGCCCATCATGACCGCAGGCAACATCTACAGGCGAGATCAGACGAATGTCGGCGACTGGTACTGCGCTCCCTCTCGATACTTCGCGTTCCCGGACGCTGAAGGGGATATTCTGCATATCGAGAGCCTCCCCCTCGCGCAGCACGTGATCGTTGGCGGTGGTGGTCTCGTTGCCAAGACCTTTCATCCCCTCATGGAAAAGCTCGCGGCGCGCAAGCCGGAGATCCGCTCTTTGGTTGCGTGGGGAATCGGCGAGTCGGAGAATGTCGACAAGACCGGCAAGATCGTGCATCCCTACGACGGAGCCTATCCTGCGTATCTGAACGAATTTGATCTCGTGGGGGTCAGGGATTTCGGGACGAACTATCGGTGGGTGCCGTGCGTGAGCTGCATGTCCGAGCTCTTCGATCTGGAGTACCCCGTCACAACCGACATATGCGTTTACGAGCATAAACGAATCCCGCTCGGCATCTCGGGTTTCCCGACGATCTCCAACAGCGGCGACGACTTGCAGGCCGTGCTGCGTTTCCTCGGATCGGCTCATCTGGTGATCACCAACTCCTATCATGGCGCCTATTGGGCCACATTGCTCGGGCGGCGCGTGATTGTGATCCCTTCGATGTCAAAGCTTTATCGCTTCGCCCATGCTCCCGTCATCTGCACGGCCACGGAATGGTCGAGGTATGTCGGGGTGACACAGCAATATCCGAATGCCCTCACGGAGAGCAGGGCCGCCAATCTCGCCTTTCATAAGGATGTTCTTGCCTTGCAGGCCATGACCTGACGCATGCGATCAAGCGATGCGCTCGCTTGACGTTGCCGAAAGACAGCTCGGTCCAATTCTGGGCGATTTCGAGATTAATGGCAGATCGGCATGTCCATGCTGTGGTGTCGATGACACCACGGGCAGGGGCCGCCGCATGAGCCACCGGACACGCATCAACAGGCTCGATCCACACAGACCGCAAACTCTCCAGCTATCGTCTATAAAATTACTCGACAAATACCGAGGGGGCATTACCTTCGCTGAACGCCGCCGGTTCGGCCGGCTCGGTCTCGGATGCGGGGCTGCATGTGGGGAGGGCGGGGCTTGGCGTATGATGTGGCGATTGTCGGTTCGGGGTTTTCGGCGACGGCGGTCGGGGTTCACCTGTTGCAATCGCTGCCGGCCTCGGCCAGCATCGCAGTCGTCGGCGACGATCCGGCTTTCGGTCGGGGCACGGCCTATCGCACCGAGTTTCATCTGCACCGGCTGAATGTGCCGGCGGGCCGGATGAGCCTCTTTCCCGACGCGCCGGATCATTTCCTCCAGTGGCTCGAGCAACGGGGGCGCGGCCTGTCACGGGACTATTTCGCATCGCGCGGCGATTATGGACTTTACCTCCGCGACACGCTCGCCTCGCTGCTGCGGGATCGGGCCTCGCGGGCGAGGCTCGATTTCATCAAGGCGAAGGCGACGGGATGCGTCAGCCTGCAGGACGAGGGACTGTCGTTCCAGCTCGCCGACGGCCAGGCGCTGCAGGCGCGGGCGGTGGCGGTCTGCCTCGGCGTCGGCGCAGCCGGTCTGCCGCTTCGCGACGCGCGTATCGCCGACGCCGCCTGGCGGCACATCGTCCGCAATCCCTGGCAGTTGCAATGGCTGTCGAAGGTCAAGCCGGAGGACACGGTCTGTATTCTCGGCTCCGGACTGACGATGATCGATCAGGTGCTCACGCTGCGCGCGCGCGGGCATCGGGGCACCCTTCACGTTCTGTCGCGCCGCGGCCTTGTTCCCCATGCCCATACCCATGCCCATGCCCATGTCCATGGCCGCCAGCACGGCACGCCCGTGGTTCCCGATCTTCCAGGCGATCCGCTGACAGCGAGCGGCATCCTGGCGGCGTTGAGGGCGCAGGTTCGCAAGGGCGCGGACTGGCGCTCGGTGATGGACGGCCTGCGGCCGCGGACGCAGGCGCTCTGGCAGCGACTTCCGGCGGCGGAGCGGTCCCGCTTTCTGCGTCACGGGCTGGCGTGGTGGAACATCCACCGGCATCGCCTCGCTCCCGCCGTGTTCGCACGGTTCGACGCCCTGATCCGCGACGGCCAGGTCAAGGTCCATGCCGGATTCCTGGACGAGATCAGCATGGACGGCGGCCGTCCGTGCCTTGTGTACCGGCCCCGCGGCGGGCAGGGCGTTGCGCAGCTGACGGCCGACTGGGTGATCAACTGCACCGGCATGGAACGCGCCGGTCTCGCGCATTCACCGCTTTTGACCCAAATGGCCGACCAGGGCATCGTCGTTCCCGACGCGCTGGGGCTCGGCCTGCAGGTTGACGGCGGGTCTCGCGCGGTTGGTCGCGACGGCCGCGCGCGAACGGGCCTCTATGCCGTGGGGGCCCTCACGGCGGGTCAGTTTTGGGAGATCACGGCCGTGCCCGATATCCGGGTCCAGGCACAGAATGTCGCAAACGCCATTGCCGCCAGTGTCGCCACGACCATGCCGTCGATCGCCTGACGGTCCGGTCGCGTTGCTTCCGGGTGAAAATCCCGAGCCCTTGTGCGGATATCGGTCCGCCGCGGTTTAAATCATCGTCGCCAGGCCCTATACACACCTCGACACGCGATGATGCGGCCTTGCGCCGCGCGAAGGGTGGCGTCGACGCTGCCGCATGACAGGACGAAGGAAACGAACATGACCCTCACAGGCGAACTTCTGATCGGCGCAACGGCGCGGCGCGGGCAGGGCGGTGCGATCACCGGCACCGACGCGGCGACGGGCGAGGCCTTGCCCACGGTGTTTGCCGGAGCGACGGCCGCCGATGTCGAGGAAGCCGCAGCGCTCGCCTGGGAGGCCTTCGGCCTTTACCGCGAAACGGAACTGGAAGCCCGCGCGGCCTTTCTGGACACCATCGCCCAGAACATCCTCGACATCGGCGACGACCTGATCGCGCGCGCGATGGCCGAATCCGGCCTGCCGCGTGGACGGCTCGAGGGGGAGCGAGGCCGGACGGTCGGCCAGCTGCGGTTGTTTGCCGCCGAAGTGCGTGCCGGCGCGTTCCAGAGCCTGCGCTTCGACGCGCCGGACCCGGAGCGCAAGCCCGTGCCCAAGCCGGACCTGCGCCTGCGCAACATCGCCGTCGGTCCGGTGGCGGTGTTCGGAGCGTCCAACTTTCCGCTCGCCTTCTCTGTCGCCGGTGGAGACACCGCGTCGGCGCTCGCAGCCGGCTGCCCGGTGATCGTCAAGGCGCATTCCGCCCATCCCGGAACATCGGAACTGGTCGGCCGCGCCGTCCAGAAGGCGGTTTCCGATTGCGGACTGCCGGCTGGAACCTTCTCCATGCTGTTCGATGAGGACAGGGCGATCGGACAGGCCCTGGTGGCCGACCATCGCATTCGCGCCGTCGGCTTTACCGGGTCGCGCGCCGGCGGTACGGCGTTGATGAAAATCGCCGCCGAGCGCCCGGTGCCCATCCCGGTCTATGCCGAGATGAGCTCGATCAATCCCGTCATTCTCTTCGAGCACGCGCTCGCGCACCGCGGCGCCGCCATCGGCAAGGCGTTCGCCGGATCGCTGACGCTCGGTGCCGGCCAGTTCTGCACCAATCCGGGCCTGATTCTTGCGGTCGACGGTCCCGGCCTTAATGCCTTCATCGACGCGGCCGGCGAGGCGTTGCGCGCCATCCCCGCGCAGACCATGCTGACGAGCGGGATCTGCAAGGCCTACCTCTCCGGCGTCGCGCGCCTGTCCGGCCATGCCGAGGTGAAGACCCTGGCGCAGGGTTTGGAAGGCACGGCCATGCAGGGCCGGGCGGCCTTGTTCGAGACCAGCGCTAAGGCGTTTCTTGCGCATCACGCACTGCAGGACGAGGTCTTCGGTGCCGCCGGTCTCATCATCCGCTGCGCCGATGCCGGCGAGCTGGAAGCCGTCATCGATGCCATGGAAGGCCAGCTGACGGCGGCGCTCCATATCGATGACGCCGATCATGACGCGGCCCGCAAGCTCCTGCCGAAGCTCGAGCTTCTCGCCGGCCGTCTGCTCGTCAACGGGTTCGGCACCGGCGTCGAGGTGTCGCCGGCCATGGTCCATGGCGGTCCTTACCCGGCAACCTCGGATGGGCGCACGACATCGGTGGGGACGCTTGCGATCTATCGCTTCCTGCGACCGGTCAGCTACCAGGACATGCCGACGGCACTCCTGCCGCGCGCGCTGGCTCGGTAAGCCTTTACTTCTCCACCGCCCATTGAAGGGCGGGCGCCCGAAAGACTTGACGCCGCCCCGCCGATCCTGACAGATCGGCGGACATGCCGTGGCCCGCACATATGTTTCGCCTCCGGCTTTCTCTCGCCCCGAGGCGGCGTGCGCGCCGGCAATCTCATGATCGAACATACGCCGCTGGTGATCGCCATTGCCGTCGCTGCCGCTTTTCTGGTCGGGCTGTCCAAGGGCGGCCTTCCGATGGTGGGCACGATTTCCGTGCCGCTCCTCGCCCTGGTCATCTCGCCGGTCACCGCAGCGGCGCTGCTTCTGCCCATCTATGTCGCCAGCGACATGGTCGGGCTCTATCTCTACCGCAAGGATTTTTCGCGCCGAAACCTTGCGATCCTGACGCCCGCCGCGCTCTTCGGAGTCTTTTTGGGCTGGCTGTTCAGCGCGCATCTCTCGGCCGTGGTGATCGGTGCGCTGGTCGGGCTTGTCGGCGTGCTCTTCTGCCTGAACATCTGGTTCGGTGCGCGCTATCGGACAGTCGCGCGGGACGCCGATGTGCCGCGCGGTCTGTTCTGGGGCATGCTGACGGGCGTGACCAGCTTCGTCTCCCATTCCGGCGCGCCGCCCTATCAGATGTACGTGCTGCCGCAACGGCTGGAGAAGATGACCTTTGCCGGCACCTCCACCATTCTCTTTGCCATCGTGAATGCCGTAAAGATCCTGCCCTATTGGCAACTCCAGCAGTTCGACCACTACGATACGTCGCTGGTTCTCTGGCTGGCGCCAGCGGCCATCATCGGCACCGTTGCCGGCCGACGGCTCACGCTGGTCATCCCAGACGGTCTGTTCTTCCAGATCGTCCAGTTCACATTGCTGCTATTGTCGATCAAGCTTATTGCCGATTACGTGATCACCTTCGTCCCCTAAGCCTCTTCCTTTCGCGCTGCAGCACCATAACATTGGGTCTCGAAACGATGCAGCACGAGGATCCATGGAAGATATCGTTGAAAGCCTGATGCAGACGTTGGGACCCTGGGGCATTGCGCTTCTGATGTTCCTCGAACACATCTTCCCGCCGATCCCGTCGGAACTCATCATGCCGCTTGCCGGCTATCGCGCCTCGCAGGGAGATATGTCGATCGTGACCGTCATCGTCGCCGGCAGCATCGGCTCGCTGCTCGGCGTCATGCCCTGGTATTATGCCGGACGCAAACTCGGCGAAGCGCGGATGAAGCGGCTCGCAGCGCGGCATGGGCGTTGGCTGACCTTGACGGAGGGAGACGTCGATGCCGCAAGCCGGCGCTTTCGCGAGAAGGGCGCAACCGCCATCCTCGTTGGACGGCTCATTCCGACGATCCGAACGCTGATCTCGGTACCGGCCGGTATCGCCCGCATGCCTCTCGCCACCTTCACGATTTTCTCGCTGATCGGGACGGTCGTCTGGACCTCCGGCCTTGCTCTGGCAGGCTACCTGCTCGGCCAGGCCTATGACGTCGTTTCGGCCTATGTCGATCCCGTGTCCACGGCGATCTTCGTGCTGATCGTCCTCATCTACGCCTATCGCGTCGCGACGTTCAAGCCGCTGCGAGGCGAAAGCTGATACCCGGAAACACGACCTGTCGCAGCGGCGGGTCGATGCTGCCGACCGGCTTTCCAAAGCGATGCCTTGTCCATGACTGGACAGCGGCGAAAAGCACGGTATCTTGCGCCGCACTGTCGACGGGCGGCTTGACGGTCTGCTCTTCCTTCGAAGCCACCCGCCTTTGCGTCGGTGCGGCTTCTCCTGTGAGAAAGGCGGCTTCGTGCCAAGTCTTGATATCGCCGGTCTGATCGCAAGGGTCGCTATGGGCGACCGCGCGGCACTGGCGTCCCTTTATTCCGCCGTTTCCCCGAAACTCTTTGCCATCTGCCTGCGTATCCTCAAGGATCGGGCGGATGCCGAGGATGCTCTTCAGGATGTCTTCGTCAAGATCTGGCAACGGGCGGACCGGTATGCGGCGACGGGTATAAACCCCAATGGCTGGCTTGCCGCGATCGCCCGCAACCAGGCGATCGACATGATCCGGTCACGTCGGCCGGCAGCCGATACGATCGGCGAGGAGGGACTGGAGATCGTCGACGGCAGTCCCGATCCGGAGGCCGTTTCGATCGGCCTCGGCGAAGGGCGGCGGATCGACCGCTGCATGGGCGAACTTCCGCCGGAACGGGCCGATGCCGTCCGGAACGCCTATGTGGAGGGATTGAGTTATCAGGAACTGGCGGAACGCTATGACGTGCCGCTGAATACGATGCGAACCTGGCTGCGCCGCAGCCTCCTGAAGCTGAAAGAGTGCCTGGAGCGATGAGCGAAACCGATGACAGCGACAGAGACCGCTCCCGCGACGAAGTGCTTGCCGCCGAGTATGCCGTGGGCGTGCTGTCCTTGGCCGACCGGAAACGGTTGGAAGCGCGGATCGAACACGAACCGGCTTTCGCCCGGCTCGTTGCGCAATGGGAAGACCGCCTCAGTCCACTGGAGCCGCCGGACGAAGAAATGCCGCCTCGATCGGTCTATCCGAAGATCGAGGCCCGTCTCTTTGCCCCATCTGCCGGTATGGCGCGCTCGGGCTGGTGGCACTCCGTGGCGGTCTGGCGGGGCGTCGCCTTCGTGTCGATGGCCGCTGTCGTGGTCCTGCTTGGCTTGCAGCAAGGCTTGATGGACACGAAGCCGTCGCCTGTCTCCGCCCCGCTCGTGGCGGCCATGAAGGGCGAGGGTTCGCCGCTGGCATTGCTGGCCTCCTATGATGCCGCGAGCGGTCGCCTGGCCGTCACGCCCGTTGCTGCCGATGTCGGTCAGCCGCGCTCTCTGGAGCTGTGGCTGGTCCCCGGCGGGGATGCCGCCCCCGTCGCCCTCGGCGTCTTGCCGCAGGACGGGCAGGGCGTGATCGAAATCGCCCCGGCGCATCGTGCGAGCCTTGGCGACGGAATCACGCTTGCTGTCAGCGTCGAGCCGCCCGGCGGGTCGCCGACGGGTCTTCCCACCGGTCCTGTGATCGCCGCGGGACAGGCTCGTCATCCCTGAGCGCGATCTTATCAATCTTTCGTAAATTATTTCGGCCGGATCGCGATCCGGCCGAAACTGTTTCGGGACGGGCCTCGTATCTCCTGTGTCACCCGAGACGTGACGCCCTGAAAGGCGCTATCGCGCCGGGCCGAGAACCGAACAGGAAGAGGAACCATTCAATGTTGACATCCGCACTCCGTACCATCGCCCTTGCGACACTCGTTTCCGCCACCGCCGTTTCCGCCTATGCCGCCAATCCGAAGGTCGGCGGCGCTGCCATGTACGAAGACAAGAACATCGTCGAGAATGCTGTGAACTCCAAGGATCACACGACCCTGGTTGCTGCCGTCAAGGCTGCAGGCCTGGTCGAGACCCTGCAGGGCAAGGGCCCGTTCACGGTCTTCGCGCCGACCAACGAAGCCTTCGCAGCTCTTCCGAAGGGCACTGTCGAAACGCTGCTGAAGCCTGAGAATAAGGCCCAGCTCACCAAGGTCCTGACCTGCCACGTCGTGGCCGCCGACGCGATGTCGAAGGCGATCGCGAAGATGATCAAGGATGACGGCGGCGAGCACGACGTGAAGACGGTCGGCGGCTGCGTGCTGAAGGCCAAGGAAAAGGGCGGCAAGATCACGCTCACCGACGAAACCGGCGGCGTAGCGCATGTCACGATTGCCGACGTGAAGCAGTCGAACGGCGTCATTCACGTCATCGACAAGGTGCTTCTGCCGAAGATGTAAGTTCAGCCGAAACATGACGGCGAAAGCCGGCCGTTCCGAAAGGGGCGGCCGGTTTTTTCTTTTCCAAGAACCGCGTTCGGCCTGGCGGTCCTACCGTGTTTTGCGCAGCGCGACCTGAAGGACGACGGAGAGGCGTGCGACCGGTGCATGGGTGGTGTGAGGTCTTCACGCTGGTTGGTCGTGGCGTCGAGGGGTATAAAACGGTCATCGAACACCGACGAGGCTCACCGTCCCGGAGACATCCGGACCGGTCGAAAAAGCCCTCGAAAACCTTGGAAAGGGAACATCATGAACGTCGCTCGCTCCTTCACCACGTGGCGCAAGTATCGCCAGACGGTCAACGAACTCGGCCGCATGTCCACCCGCGAACTGAACGACCTCGGTATCGCCCGGAGCGACATCCGCACGGTTGCCCGCTCCGCCGCTGCGCTCTGATCCTGTTGAATGACGGCCGCCGTCCCCTGCGGGATGGCTCCCCAAAACGCCCGCGCCGTGTCGCGGGCGTTTCGCGTTTCTGCTGACAGTTCAAACGAGAACCCCCGCCTGTGGCGGGGGCTGGCCTTGGGAGGCATTTCGTGGAGAGCCCGTCTGCACCGGAGCGCGGACGGGCACCTTGCAGGCTGGCGGTTATGCCGCAGCCGGGAGGGCCGGCGCCGGTTCGGCAAGCGGAGGCGCGTTGCCAGCCAAAGCTGCCGCCAGCTGATCGGTATCCAGCTCGTTTTCCCAGCGGGCGACGACAACGGTTGCGACCGCGTTGCCGATGAAGTTGGTGAGCGCGCGGCATTCCGACATGAAGCGGTCGATGCCGAGGATCAGTGCCATGCCGGCAACGGGCACCGACGGCACGACCGAGAGCGTGGCGGCGAGGGTGATGAAGCCTGCGCCCGTGATGCCAGCGGCACCCTTGGACGACAGCATGGCGACAAGCAGCAGCAGTATCTGATCGCCGTAGCCAAGCGGTGTGTCCGTCGCCTGGGCAATGAACAGCGCGGCAAGCGTCATGTAGATGTTGGTGCCGTCGAGGTTGAAGGAATAGCCCGTGGGAATGACAAGGCCGACGACGGAGCGCTTGCAGCCGGCCCGTTCCATCTTCGCCATCAGCCCGGGAAGCGCAGCTTCCGAAGAGGACGTCCCGAGGACGAGCAGCAGTTCCTCCTTGAGGTAGCGGATGAGGGCCACGATGGAGAAGCCGTTGTAGCGCGCGACAGCCCCGAGGACGAGGAAGACGAAGATCGCGGACGTCAGGTAGAAGGTGCCGATCAGGAAGGCGAGGTTGGCAATCGAACCGATGCCGTACTTGCCGATGGTGAACGCCATGGCGCCGAAAGCGCCGATCGGGGCAGCCTTCATGAGAATGGCCACGAGGCGGAACATGGGGGCGGTGACGGCATTCAGGAACTCCGTGACCGGGCGTCCCTTCTCGCCGACCATGCCGAGTGCGATGCCGAACAGCACCGAGAAGAACAGGACCTGCAGGATGTCGCCATCGGCGAATGCGCCGACGATCGTCTGCGGGATGATGTTCATGAGGAAGCCGACGATGCTCGCCTCATGCGCCTTCGCCGTATAAGTCTCGACCGCCGTCGCGTCGAGCGAAGCCGCTGTGATGTGCATGCCGGCGCCGGGCTGGACCACATTGGCAACGACGAGACCAACGGCCAGCGCCAGGGTCGAGAACGTCAGGAAGTACAGCATCGCTTTGCCTGCGACACGGCCGACCTTCTTCAGGTCCGACATGCCGGCGATTCCGGTGGTGACGGTGAGGAAGATCACCGGCGCAATGATCATCTTCACGAGCTTGATGAAGGCGTCGCCGAGCGGTTTCAGCTGGGTCCCGAGTTGCGGGTAGAAGTGGCCCAGCAGGATGCCCGCGATGATCGCGGTCAGGACCTGAAAATAGAGGTGCCGGTAAAAGGGCAGCTTGGCCTGCGGCTCCATGGGTTCGGGCATCGCGTGCATGTCGTTCCTCCTTGCGTCCCCCGCCAACAGGCTCTCCCGGGACTGTTCCTACTCGGGAGGATAATTGCAAAGCATGTGCCAGTTTTCACGTCTCCCTTAAGCATCTGATATAAAACGATTATTTTTCCCGTCGATTTCCTGATGAGCAAGGGAGTGCGGAATTCCGCACAGGCCTGTTTGCGATATGTCCGAGTTTATGCACAATGGGTCATGTCGCATTCCCCGCAACCGTTGCGCTCCCGTCGGCTGGACCGCTTCCTTCCATGGATCGTTCTGGGAGCCTTTGTACTCGCGGGGCTGGCTGTGGTCATGGCGGCCGGGTCGCATTTCGGCAGGCAGGAGGCGCTTCGCAGTCTGGAGGCCCAGGCCCGCACCGATACCAATCTGAAGGTTGCACATTTGCGGGCGGTCCTCGAGCGCCCGCGCGCGCTTCCCATGCTCCTTGCCCGGGATGGTCAGCTGGCGGAAACGCTGGAGCGCCCAGATCCGGACCGAAGCCTCCGTCTGGACCGCAAGCTGGAAGAGATCGTCGCGGATACGAGTGCCGCCGTGATCTACGTGATCGGTCGAGACGGAATTGCGATCGCATCCAGCAACTGGCAGGAGCCGACGAGCTTTGTCGGCAACGACTACACGTTCCGCGAATATTTCACCAAGGCCATCACGGCGGGAACGGCGGAGCATTTCGCGCTCGGGTCGGTCAGCAAGCGGCCGGGACTCTATATTTCGCGGCGGATCGATGGCCCGGCGGGGCCGCTTGGCGTGGTGGTTGCCAAGATGGAGTTCGATCAGATCGAGGCTGACTGGCGGACGGCCGGCCGTGCGACCGTGGTGACGGATCGGAATGGCGTCGTGCTGATGACCAGCATTGCCTCCTGGCGGTTCATGGCGATGACGCCGATCGCCTCCGATCGCCTCGCGGCCATCCGCGCCAGCCTTCAGTTCGGCGATGCGCCGCTGACGCCGGTTCCGATGACGGTTCTCGAGACGGTGGCGCCTGGCGTCGAACGGGTGCGCGCCGTTCTTCCCGGGGAGCGTCAGCGCGATTTTCTGCGCCTGACCGTTGCCGTGCCGTCGACAGAATGGACGATCGGCTATCTCACGGAGACGGACGCCGCCGTCGCTGCAGCTGTCCAGAGCAAACGCCTGCTGGGCCTTGCCATCGTCGTGCCCCTTGCCGCCCTGGCCGCCGTGCTCACGGCCCGCCGCCAGCGCGCGATCGACCGGCTGGCGCAGGAACACGCCGCACGCGAAGAGCTGGAGCGCCGCGTGCGGGAACGCACGGAGGCCCTGACATCGGCCCGCGACCGGCTCGAGAGCGAGATTGCGGGTCACCGTGCGACGGAGACGAAGCTTCAGGGCGTGCAACAGGAGCTCGTGCATGCCAACAGGCTGGCGATCCTCGGGCAGGTGGCCGCAGGCGTGGCGCATGAGATCAATCAGCCGCTCGCCACCATTCGCGCCTATGCCGACAATGCCCGCGTCTTCCTGACCCGTGCACAGCCGGGTCCCGTGGACGAGAATCTCGAGAGCATTGCCGCGCTGACAGACCGTATCGGCAGCATCACCGATGAATTGAAGACGTTTTCGCGCAAGGGCCGTGCTCCGGCGGGGCCGGTCTCGGTCCGGGCCATGCTGGAAAGTGCCGTCATGTTGCTGAAGAGCCGGTTCGCCGGACGCCTCGATGCGCTTGAGATCGCTTGGCCGGAGGAGACGCTGCTTGTCCTCGGCGACCGTGTCCGGCTGGAGCAGGTGCTCATCAACCTGCTGCAAAATGCGCTCGAGGCTCTGTCCGGCCGTCCCGATGCCCGGGTGGATGTCGTGATCGCGGTGGCCGGCGACGATGTCGCCCTGCATGTCCGCGACAATGGTCCCGGCATTCCGAGCGCGATCATGAAAGCGCTGTTCACGCCGTTCAATACGTCAAAAGAGCAGGGCCTCGGGCTCGGGCTGGTGATCTCGCGCGATATTCTGGCCGACTACGGCGGAACCATCGCCGTGGAGAGTTCGGATGCCGGAGCACATTTCATCATCCATTTGAAAAGGGCGACGGCATGAGCGACCTTCATGTGCTCCTGGTCGATGACGATCCCGATCTTCTGAAAGCGACACGGCAGACGCTGGACCTCGCAGGCTTCACCGTTCAGGCCGTAGCGTCCGCACGCGAGGCGCTTACAGGCCTCGACCGGCGCTTTGCGGGCGTCGTGGTCACGGATATCCGCATGCCGCAGACCGACGGCCTCGAGCTGTTCGACCGTATCCGCCGCATCGACCCTGACATTCCCGTCATCCTGATGACGGGGCACGGGGATATCCCGATGGCGGTCAAGGCGATCCGGGACGGGGCCTATGATTTTCTGCCGAAGCCCTTTCCGACGGACCGACTGGTGCAAGGGGTTTTGCATGCGGGAGAAAAACGCCGTCTGGTCCTGGAGAACCGTGCGCTGCGCGAGGCTGCGGACGACGCGCGCGATGACGGTCTCTTGATCGGGCAGACCCCGGCGATGGAGCGACTGCGCGAGACCATCCGCCAGATCGCCGATACGGATGTCGACGTGCTGATGACGGGCGAGACGGGAAGCGGCAAGGAGGTCGTGGCCACGCTGTTGCACCGGTGGAGCCGGCGGGTGAAGGGAAACTTCGTTGCGTTGAATTGCGGCGCGCTTCCGGAGCAGGTGATCGAGAGCGAACTCTTCGGTCACGAACCGGGCGCCTTCACCGGCGCGCAGAAGAAGCGGGTAGGGCGGATCGAGCATTCGAGCGGGGGCACCCTGTTTCTCGACGAGATCGAGAGCATGGCACCGGCGACGCAGGTACAGATGCTGCGCGTGCTGGAAATGCGCGAGGTCACGCCGCTCGGGACGAACGAGGTGCGACCGGTCGATCTGCGCGTGGTGGCGGCGACGAAGGTGGACCTGGGCGACCCGCGCGCGCGGGGCGATTTCCGCGAGGATCTCTACTACCGGCTCAATGTGGTCACGCTTTCGATCCCGCCGTTGCGCGAGCGCCGGGACGATATTCCGTTGTTGTTTGCGACCTTCGCCGCCCGTGCCGCCTCTCGCTTCAAGCGCGACGTTCCCGTCATGAGCGATCCCGTCCGGCGTTACTTGGTCGAGCATGACTGGCCTGGCAACGTGCGCGAGCTGGCCCACTTCGCCGAGCGCACCGTGCTCGGGTTTTCGCCCGACGGGCCGTCCGGAAAGACCCTTGACGTGATCGATGCGGGAACCGGCACGCTGCCCCAGCGCATGGACCGCATCGAGGCGGAGGTCATCCGCGCGGCACTGCGCGAGGCCGAGGGCGACGTGCAGCGCACCGTGGAGGCGCTCGGCATCCCCCGCAAGACCTTCTACGACAAGCTGCAACGGCACGGGATCGTGCGAAGCGATTTTGCCGTCAAGTAAGCAGGGTATGCCGAGACGCAATGTCGAGGGCTGATTGCGCGACGTTTCAGGCGCTCTTGCGCAGTCCTCGCTCCGCCTGTCTTTCGTGGCGGGGCTCGGGCCGGGTGGCACCGGGATCCCGAGCCGTCGTGCGGCGGTTCAGCTGGAAGCGGCACACGAGATCGGCAAGCACGGCCGCGCCTTGCGCGAGCGTGTGGCTAAGCTCTGTCGTCCGCGCGACCATCGCCGCGTTCTCCTCGGTCATCCTGTCGAGATTGTGGACGGCGGCGCTGATCTCTCCGAGACCGGTGGTCTGCTCGGAGGTCGCGGCGGCGATCGCATCGATGTTTTCATTGATCGCGGCGACGAAGACCTCGATCTCCGTCAGGGCCCGCCCGGTATCGCCGACGAGGCGAACGCCTTCCACGACTTCGTTGGATGCATTCGAGATCAGACCCTTGATCTCCTTTGCGGCGCGGGCCGAGCGTTGGGCCAGTTCGCGGACCTCCTGCGCCACGACGGCAAATCCGCGGCCGGCTTCCCCGGCCCGGGCTGCCTCGACCCCGGCATTGAGCGCCAGCAGGTTGGTTTGAAACGCGATTTCGTCGATGACGCCGATGATATGACCAATCGAGGCCGAGGCGGTTTCGATGCGCTGCATCGCCGCCACGGTGTCGCCGACCACCGTGGCCGAATGTCCAGCCTGCTCCTTTGCCTGCTTTACGAGACTGCGCGTGTCCTGCACGCGCTCGTTCGACTGCCGGACCGTGACCGTGATCTGCTTCAAAGCGGATGATGTCTCTTCGAGCGCGGTTGCCTGCTCTCTGGTCCGCTCGGCCAGGACGTCCGACGCTTCGCGCATCGTATGGCTGTGGCCGTTGAGGTTCTCCGTCTGACCCAGCACATCGACAAGGGTTTGCTGGAAGCCGCCGATCGACAGGTTGAAGTCGTTGCGCAACTGTTCGAATTCCCGGATGAAGGGCCGGTCGAGCGTCTGGCGGATATTGGCCTGCGCCAGGCGGCCGAGGCCGGCACCCAGTTCCTCGATCGCGCGAACCCGCTCCGTCATGTCGGTCGCAAACTTCACGACCTTCATCACGCGACCGGATTCATCAACGATCGGATTGTAGGTCGCCTGGATATGCACGCGCCGGCCGCCCTTGCCGATGCGCAAGAACTGGTCGGTTACGAAGGTGCCACTGCCCAATTGCTTCCAGAACGTCCTGTAGGCTGTGGACTCGACATGGGCCGGCTCGCAGAAGATCGCATGGTGCTGACCGACGATCTCCTCCAGCTCGTATCCGAGAACCGAGAGGAAGTTCTCGTTCGCGGTCACGATCCGGCCATCGGGCGTAAATTCGATGATCGCCTGGGCGCGTGACAGGGCGTCGAGCTTGCCCTTGTCACTCAGGCTGTCGATCTTCGACTGGGTGATGTCGGTCGCAAACTTCACGACCTTGACCGGACGATTTCCCTTGAAGACCGGATTGTAGGACGCTTCGATCCAGACCTCCCGGCCGCCTTTCCCGAGACGCTTGTACTGCGCCTGCTGAAATTGGCCTTTTGCCAGTTCCTTCCAGAACGCGGCATAGGATGGCGCGCGGGATTCTTCCGGCAGGACAAACATGCTGTGGTGCTGACCGACGATATCGTCACGATCGTACCCCATGGTACGGCAAAAATTGTCATTCGCCTTGAGAATTTTTCCCGAGAGATCGAATTCGATGATCGCTTGTGATTGGTGGAGCGCGTGCAGGACTGCGCCGTCGGACGTGGAGAAAATCGACATTCGGCTGGGATCGCTTTTGAGAGGAGAACGGTTGGACGTTTCACCCCGAAAATAGGGAGGGAATTTAAATTATCTTTTAATATCAATTGCCTCCGTACGGTAACGGACGAAGTTTTCGGCTGTGTGCGAGAATTGATCAGCGCTGCAGCGCACGGTTCGCGTGGGCTTGCAGCATGTGCATTTCCGGTTGCGGCAGGTGGCCGAACGGTGCGGAAAGCGATGACATCGCCGCGTCGCGCCGCGGTCGGCTCGTGCTGAACCTTGTGTCGCGACAAAGGCTCTCCATATGCAATGAAGAGCTTACAAGGAGATGAATGACGATGCCAAGCACGGCTTATGCAACGGACTTTACGCGTACCGCCGATGACATTGATCGTGCCGAACGCCTGAGGCGCCTGCGCCGGCTGGCAAAGCTGGCGCGGATCATGGATACGGCCGTCGGCATTCCGGGTACGCGTTTTCGCTTCGGTGCGGACTCGCTCCTCGGTCTCGTCCCCATTGTCGGCGATGCCAGTGGCGCGATCATCGGCCTTGCGATCGTCAACGAGGCCCGCCGGCTTGGCGTGCCGAAGCGGAAGATGGCGCAGATGCTCTACAATCTCGGCCTCGACGCGACGCTGGGTGCGGTGCCGCTGGTCGGGGACGTGTTCGACGTCTACTTCAAGGCGCACAAACGGAATATTCAGCTCATCATGGACCATTTCGAGCTGACGGATCGCGATCTCTGAGATCGAGCCGTGCCGTTGTGGACAGGCGCTGTTTCCGGCGTCTCGACGTCGTCCGGTGTCCCAACGACATATTGCGAACAAAAGATGGAACCAGTTTCCTCCTGTTTCCATTCCGAAGAGTCTGAAAAAGGAGAAAAGCCCATGCCCCTGTCGAAGCACGCCATTCCGGTTGCGCAATCGAACGTCGTGACCGTGCAGGAAGCGCTGGAGCCGCTGTTCGTGAAATTGGAAGTCGAAGCCGATGCGCGCCTGATCCGGGCGGCCGTCAGTGCCGGCTGGACGGCGGAAGAGGCGGTCGCGGCGATCGACGATCTGCGGCGCCAGGACGTGGATCCGTCGCGCCACTGAGCCGCGACAATCACTGCGTCATCGGCACAAGCGCCCAGAGGACCATACCATAAAGGCCGGGTTAGACCCGGCCTTCTCGTTTCTCGTGACGCGCCAGGCTGGCGGCGCTTCGGGCTAGTGCTGGGTTTCCGACTGCGGTTCCGAATAATCCCAGTTCTTGCGGGCGAACTGGATGGCCGCTGCCTCTGCGCTTTCCTTCGTTCTGAAGCGCTCCGCAAGCACATGGCTCCGGTTGCGGCACTGGAGCAGGACCGTTCCGCTTCTGAAGTCGTACTGCACTCTCAGATGATCTGACGTTTCCATCATCATTCCTCCCATAGGCTTCGGCGACTCCTCATCGCACAGGTAAATGTATGCGATAGATCGTCCGGCGCAAGGAAACTTAACCGTAAATCCATTCACGGTTTCCTGATCCCACAGCCGTTTGCTCCATAAGTGAACGCTTTCTCATTTCGTTTACCGCGCTGTTTCACCCCTCATTTAAGGACATAACTTAGGTTCCCCGCTTGCGCCGCCGGATGCAGCGCCAGGGGTCGTCATTATGTTCAAGCGTTTTCTAGCCGATCGCTCCGGCAATCTGGCCATCATCGGGTCTCTCTCGCTCGTCCCGCTGCTGGGGACCGCCGGGCTTGCTCTCGACATCGGCAATGCGATCAAGGTGAGAACCGAGCTGCAATGGGCGGCAGACGCCGCGGTGGTCGGCTCCATCACGGATAAGTCGGACGGCGTGGCGGAAGCGATGGCGATGTCGGCGGACGGTACGGTCAGGGTCAGCGAAGGGGAGGCGCGTCGCATCTTCGATGCGCAGCTGGCGAGGGCAGCCGTGCCGGACGTTCCCGGACAGCCGGCACGCACGCCCCCGGATGATCTGGAAGTGACGGCGCGAGAATTTACGGTTACCGCCGTCAAGTCCGGACGCGACATCAACGTGTCGGCGGCGTTTGCGACCCTCGTGCCCACCACGTTCCTGCGCGTCTTGGGAAAGGACTACATCCGCGTTGACGGCGTGGCCAAGGCCACGTTCCAGTCGAACTCCTTCATGGACTTCTACATGTTGCTCGACAACACGCCCTCCATGGGCGTGGGCGCAACCCCTGCAGACGTGGACAGGCTCATCGCCGCCACGAAGAACGTTTCGGATTCGGGTTCGCGCAACTGTGCGTTTGCCTGCCATATCGTGTCGGAGAAAGGCGAACCCGACAAGAACAGCAACTATTTCGTGGCCCGAAAGGTCGGAGCCACCATCCGGATCGACGTCGTCGCCGAGGCCGTGGCGGCGCTGACGCGCGAGGCTGAAAAGACGGAGACCTACACGAACCAGTATCGGATGGCGGCTTACACCTTCGGGCAGAAGGCGGAGGACGCCAAGCTCTATCAGGTGTCCAAGCTCACCGACGATCTGAAGGATATCCAGACGAAGGTTGACACGATCTCGCTGATGAGCATTCCCTATCACGGCTACAACGGCGACCAGATCACGAGCTTCGATCAGGCTTTGACGCGGATCAACGCGGAGATTCCGGCACCGGGCGACGGATCGACCGCTGCGAAGGCGGAAAAGGTCGTCTATTTCGTCGCGGACGGCGTCGGCGACAGCTACAAGCCGAGCGGCTGCACAAAGAAGACGACCGGCGGTCGTTGCCAGGAGCCGATCGACGTCAGCTACTGCAAGACCATCAAGGATCGCGGCGTCAAGATCGCCGTCCTCTACACGACCTACCTGCCGCTGCCGACGAACGACTGGTACAACAAGTGGATCAAGCCGTTCCAATCGGAAATCGGCACGAAGATGCAGGCCTGCGCGTCGCCCGGGCTCTATTTCGAGGTCAATCCGTCCGAAGGGATCGAGTCGGCGATGAAGGCCCTCTTCGTCAAGATCATCCGCAGTCCCCGCCTGACGGGCTGAGGCGCACGCCACCTTGAAAGCCTTGCGGGGAGGCGCCGCAGCGGTCCTTCGGCGCTCCTCTGTACATTTGCTGATAGAGGGATTAAGAGATCGCCATGGTATGGGCCGCAGCGTGCGGTCCTCAAGGCATGTGCGCATTCTATCGTGCACGCTGCACGGTTCGAACTTCCGAGAGACAGACATATGACAGAATTCGCAGGGGTCGTTCCGGCGATCGCCGAGGCGTTGACCAAACGCGGCTATTCCACCCTGACGCCGGTCCAGACCGCCGTCATCGAAGCGGAAATGTCGGGTCGCGACGCGCTCGTCTCCGCCCAGACCGGCTCCGGCAAGACCGTCGCCTTCGGCCTCGCGCTCGCATCCACGCTGCTGGATGGCGCCGATCGCTTCGGTCCGGCGCACAAGCCGCTCGCCGTCGCGGTGGCTCCCACGCGCGAACTGGCGCTGCAGGTCCAGCGCGAACTCGAGTGGCTCTACGAAATGACCGGCGCGGTCATCGCCGCTTCGGTCGGTGGCATGGACATTCGTACCGAGCGTCGCGCGCTCGATCGTGGCGCGCATATCGTCGTCGGCACGCCCGGCCGTCTCTGCGACCATGTCCGCCGCGGCGCGCTCGATCTGTCAGCCTGCAAGGCCATCGTGCTGGACGAGGCCGACGAGATGCTCGATCTCGGCTTCCGCGAGGATCTGGAATTTTTGCTGGAGACGGCTCCGGCCGACCGGCGGACCCTGATGTTCTCGGCCACCGTGCCGAAGTCCATCGCCACGCTTGCCAAGAACTATCAGCGCGACGCGCTGCGCATCTCGACACAGGCCGAGGCGAAGCAGCACCTCGACATCGACTATCGCGCGCTCGTGGTCGTTCCCTCGGACCGGGAAAACGCCATCATCAACGTGCTGCGCTATTATGAAGCCAAGAACGCGCTGGTGTTCTGCTCCACCCGCGCCGCCGTCAACCATTTGACGGCCCGGTTCAACAATCGCGGCTTCTCCGTCGTTGCGCTTTCGGGCGAGCTCAGCCAGAGCGAGCGGACGCATGCGCTTCAGGCCATGCGCGACGGTCGCGCGCGCGTCTGCATCGCCACCGACGTTGCCGCACGCGGTATTGACCTTCCCGGTCTCGAACTCGTCATCCATGCCGATCTGCCGACCAACCCGGAAACGCTTCTGCACCGCAGCGGCCGGACCGGTCGGGCAGGACGCAAGGGCGTCAGCGCCATCATCGTTACCTCGAACGCGCGCCGCAAGGCCGAACGCCTGCTGCGTGACGCACGTATCGAAGCCGTCTGGGCAAAGCCGCCATCGGCTGACGAGGTTTCGCAGAAGGACGATGAGCGCATTCTCTCGGATGCCGCGCTGAACGATCCGATCCGCGAGGAAGAGGCCGCGTTCGTGCAGCAGGTTCTGGCGGGACACAGCCCCGAACAGGTGGCAGCAGCCTTCGTACGGCTTGCCCGGGCGGGCCGTTCCGCGCCCGAGGACATCATCGATACGCCTGCCTTCCAACCGTCGGGCCAGACAGGCGGCCAGGGTGCCGCCGATCGCGGCCCGCGGCCGGAGCGGTCCGCGCCGCGCGGCGATTTCGGGGATGCCGTCTGGTTCTCGCTGTCGGCCGGTCGCAAGCAGAACGTGGAGCCCCGCTGGCTGATCCCGATGCTGTGCCGCATCGGCCGCATCACCAAGCAGGAGATCGGCGCCATCAAGATGATGCCGGAAAACACGTTCGTCGAGATCGCGCGGGACTTTTCCGACAGCTTCATCGAAGCATTGGGGCCGAAGCGCATCCTCGAAAAGGGCATCACGGTAACGCAGCTCGACGGGGCGCCCGATCTGTCTGCGGCGCCGCGCAAGCCGTTTGCCCGCAAAGACAATGCCGCCTCCACCGACCAGAAACCCCGCTGGAAGGACAATGGCGAGAAGTCGGATCGCCCCGACAGCAAGCCTTGGGCCAAGAAAGCGGCCAAGCCCGGCTTCGCGAAGTCAGGCCCGCGCCCGGCTGATGATGGCGGGAAGCCCGCCAAGAAGCCGTTCAAGAAAAAGACGACCTGAGAGCACAAAAAAAGGCTCCGGCAGACATGCCGGAGCCTTTTTCGTTTCGCCTGTCACATGTGCGCGGCTCAGTCTTCGGAATAGCGCTGCTCCCGCCAAGGGTCGCCCAGCATGTGGTAGCCGTTCTTTTCCCAGAACCCGGCGCGATCGCCGGTCATGAACTCGATCTTCGACAGCCACTTGGCGCTCTTCCAGAGATAGAGGTGCGGCACGATCAGTCGTGCCGGAGCGCCATGCTCGCGGGTCAGCGGCTGGCCCTCCCACTCGGTCGCGACCAGGGCGTGCTCGCTTGCAAAATCAGCCAGGGGCAGGTTGGTGGTATATCCGTCATAGCTGGTCAGCATGACGTAGGTCGCCTCCGGCTTCGGTGCCACGAGATCGAGCAAGGTGTGCGTCGAGACGCCTTTCCAGCTGTTGTCGTACCGGGACCACGTGGTCACGCAGTGAATGTCCGACAGGAACTTGCTCTGCGGCAATGCCTTAAACTGCGCCCAGTCGAGCGTGACCGGATGTTCGATGGCACCCTTCAGCGTCAGCGACCAGCTGTGCGTCTCGATGATGGGATGCTGCCCGAGGTCGAGCACGGGCCAGTTCTTGACGAGATGCTGACCCGGCGGCAGTCGATCGGCATCGGCCCGCGCGACCTGGCCCGTCAGGAATCGACCTTCCTCTGCCCAACGCCGCTTGGAGCGTGTCAGTTTCGTGTCGTCGGACGGCTGCTCCGGGGGGGTGGTGTCCGACATCTTTTGCTCCTGGCTACGCGTTCGAACGGTAATGGTCGCCCGCCTGACAGGCTTTGGTCAAGTGGGAGGATGCCTCAAGGTGCGGGGCTGGGCTTTGCCAGGATCCCGGCCTCGCGCGCCGCGGCCATGAAGGACGCCTGCGCCTTGCGCGGGCTGAGAATGCCGTCGAGGGCATCCATGCAATGCTGGAGGGCGATGCGATAGGCTCTGCCGGACCGTCCGGCGGGCCAGCCGCGCAGAAACTCCAGGGCGTCCCAGGCCGAAGCGATGATGAATTCCTGGCTCTGCTGGAGAATGATCCGGACCGGCTTCGGAAAACGCTTGTAACTCATACTCGCCTCGCATGCTGTCTGTCTTGCGCGGACAAAACGGTTTGCGGGTTGTTTGGTTCCCAATGCGTTTAGAAAAATTATCTTTTCTTCTCAGTGCTTTAATCGTCTTTTGCTCAGCCGGTGATCAAGGCAGCAAGGCATCGCGAAGTTCGTGCGTTCGGCGGGCCCGCAGGTCGAGATCGGCCTCGATATGGTGGATATGGTGCACCATCAGGCGGCTCGCGCGGTCGATCTGACCGGCTTCGATCGCGTTGACGATGTTCATATGCTCGGTGTGGCCGCAGCTGGAGACGGTGGATTGTCCATAGAGCGCAATCACAAGAGACGAGCGTGCGATAAGCTCGTCCATGAAGCGCTGCATCACGGCATTTCCCGTCATGGCCGCGATATGCAGATGGAAGTCTCCGGATGCCTTGATTTCCGCGCGACGCGCACTCTGGCCGCGCTCATTCATCAGGCGGCCTTCGTCCAGAAGGCGTTCGCGGAGCTGGCGGATATGGGCCGGCGTGATGTGGCGTGCTGCCTCGGCGAGGATGCCGGGCTCGATGATCCGACGCGTTGCGAAGATCTGGCGGGCTTCCTCCGGCGATGGGTTGGCGACGAAGGCGCCGCGGTTTCGCTCGACGGTTACGAGACCCTCATGTGCCAAAGCCTGAAGGGCGCCGCGCACCAGCGTTCGACTGACATGGAAGAGAGCGCCGACATCCGTTTCCGTCAGTTTCGTGCCCGGCATGAGCCGTCGATCGACGATCGCATCGCGGATGGCGTCGCGAATGGCGCGCTGGCTGCCATCGTTTCCGTCAGCATCAGGCCGCAAGATCGCACTGTCCGGTGTGGTTCGGGAACTGTCCATGAGCGCCAAGTCTAATGCACATGACCAGCCGAAAGAAGAGCGATTCGTATTCAGAGATTCCGTCCGATTGTATACGATCTGGCATTTTATTTTGCACAATAGATGAAAATTTAGGCGGAACCGCACACGTGTCGTTTTTCGCGGCAGAAACGTGTTATTTTACCGTTAGGAAACAGTGACCTACGCTCTGCCTGTCGAACTGGCATGCTTGATGCATTCTCTTTGGTCAGAAGGGAATTCATCATGACCAAAGCGGCAGAGATCGACATCGTTTCCGTTTCCAAGATCTACGGAAGCACCACGGCTGTCCATTCCATCAGCCTGAAGATCCCGTCCGGCAGCTATTGCTGCTTTCTCGGTCCGTCCGGCTGCGGCAAGACGTCGACCTTGCGGATGATCGCCGGGCACGAGACCATTTCGTCCGGTGACATCCGGCTTGGAAACACGGTCGTGACCGATCTTCCGCCGGCCCGGCGCGGCACGGCGATGATGTTCCAGTCCTACGCGCTCTTCCCGCATCTCGATCTGGTCGACAATGTCGCCTTCAGTTTGAAGATGAAGGGCGTGGACAAGGAGGAGCGTCGCGCAAAGGCGCTCGAGATGCTTCGGCTCATGCAGATGGAGCCCTATGCCAACCGGAAACCGGCCCAGCTTTCGGGCGGACAGCAACAACGCGTGGCGCTGGCGCGCGCGCTGATCACCGACCCGGAAGCGTTGCTGCTGGACGAACCCCTGTCGGCGCTCGATCCGTTCCTGAAGATCCGCATGCGGGCCGAGCTGAAGAAGCTCCAGAAGAATCTCGGCATCACCTTCGTGCATGTGACGCACAGCCAGGAAGAGGCGATGGCGCTCGCCGACATCATCGTCATTATGAGCGACGGGCGGATCGAGCAGGCGGCAAGCCCGCGCGAGGTCTTCGAGCGACCGGCAACGGCTTTCGTCGCGCGCTTCATGGGAGACCACAACGTCCTGACCGGCCGGGTGATATCCAGCGCAGACGGCGTCCTCACGCTGCAGGTTCCGGAGGGGCAAACCTTTACGGTGGCGGGCGAGGGGCGGGCGGAAGGGTCCCCGATCGACATCGGGATCCGCACCGATCGCGTGCGGCTGAGCGAACCCGGCGAGAAGACTCTCGGCTTCAACGGCGTTGTTTCCAACGTCGAGTATCGCGGCGCTTCGGTGAAGATCACCGTCATGGGCGCCGGTTCCGAGGACTTTACGGTGATCGCGACCGACGCAGACTACTTCGAAAGGCCCGTCGCCGTGGGCGATGCGGTTTCCTTGAGCTGGCGCCTGGAGGATGCGGTCCTTCTCGGCAGCGCGGCCGCCTGACTTTCCACCCAGAACGACATCCGTCTCACCACAAGAAAAGGGGAACCGACCATGACCGAGATCAAGGATACGAAGACGCCGACCGGCCTCACGCGCCGCTCGCTGATGAAGACAGGGGCCGCGGCTATCGGCGCCATTGCAGGGTCCGGCGCCATCACCGGCTTCCCGACCATTTGGGCGCAGAACCCCATCACGCTGCGCCAGTTCGGCACAGGCGTTTCCAACATCAACGCCATTGCCGAGAAGTGCAAAGCGGACCTCGGCATCACGCTCGAGATGACGGCAACCGACTCGGATGCGGCCGCCCAGCGCGCCGTGACGCAGCCGGACAGCTACGATATCGCCGACATCGAATACTGGATCCTGAAGAAGGTCTTCCCCGCCGGTGTTATCCAGCCGATGGAAATCTCCAAGCTGAAGTACTACGACCAGATTGTGCCCCTCTTCAAGACGGGCAAGCTGACGCCGGACAGCGTCATCGCTCAGGGCACGGCGCCGCACACGGTCGGCTATGTCGAAAAGGTTGGCGATAAGACGTTCGCGAAGTCCGAAACCGATCTCTTCACGATGGTGCCGACCATCTACAATGCCGACACGCTCGGCATCCGCCCCGATCTCGTCGGCCGCGAAATCACGTCCTGGGCTGACATCATGGACCCGGCCTTCAAAGGCAAGACCTCCATCCTCAACATTCCCTCGATCGGCATCATGGATGCCGCGATGATCATGGAAGCGCTCGGCAACATCAAATATGCCGACAAGGGCAACATGACCAAGGCGGAGATCGATGCCACGATCGAGTTCCTGATCAAGGCCAAGCAGGACGGCCAGTTCCGCGCCTTCTGGAAGTCGTTCGACGAGTCCGTCAACCTGATGGCCTCCGGCGAAGTCGTCATCCAGTCCATGTGGTCGCCGGCCGTGGCCGCCGTCCGGTCCAAGGGGATCGCCTGCAAGTACCAGCCATTGAAGGAAGGCTATCGCTCCTGGGGCGGCGGTCTCGGTCTTGCGGCACATCTCCAGGGGGCACAGCTCGACGCGGCCTATGAATATATCAACTGGTACACGTCCGGCTGGGTCGGCGGCTATCTCAACCGCCAGGGCTACTACTCCGCCGCCATGGACACCGCCAAAAAGTTCATGACCGAGGACGAGTGGGGCTACTGGATCGAAGGCAAGGCCGCCAAGGGCGACATCATGTCTCCGGAAGGCAAGATCATGGAGAAGGCCGGGGCCGTGCGCGATGGCGGCTCTTTCGAAGAGCGCATGGGCAAGGTCGCCTGCTGGAACTCGGTGATGGACGAGGACCGCTACATGGTTCGCCGCTGGAACGAGTTCATCGCGGCCTGATGCTGGGGCCGCACCTACGGCGGCCTTTCACGCCCTCCCTGTCGGCGCTTGCGGGAGGGAGGACCTGCCCTGCTTTCCCTATCGATGGGCTCGGGCGGATAGCCACAACCTTCCTTCTCCCCGCAGGCGGGGAGAGGGTGCCGGCAGGCGCATGAGGGAGAGCCCTGTCGCGCCGCTGAGCGTGAGGACACAACGGAGATCACGGGACCCATGGCGACCATCGCTGCAAGCAAGCCGACACCGGCCACGAACGCGCAGGGGCGCAAGGCCTTAGGCTTTCGTCTGCCGCCGCGCACCGTCTCCTATCTGCAGTCGGCGCCGCTGATCGCCATTCTCGGCTTCTTCTTTCTGCTGCCGATCCTGATGATCCTCGTCGTCAGCTTCTGGGACTATGATTTCGCGGGTCTCTATCCGGATTTCCTGACGATGAACTACGAGGAGACGCTGGGCTCCTGGGTCACCTGGAAAACCTATCTCAATACCTTGAAATATACCGTCGTCGTCTGGGCGCTCACGACCTTCATCGGTTTCTGGGTTGCCTATTTCCTGGCGTTTCACATCCGCACGACGACGATGCAGATGGTGCTTTTCCTTGTCTGCACCGTGCCGTTCCTCACCTCCAACATCATCCGCATGATCTCGTGGATTCCCGTGCTCGGACGCAACGGCCTCGTGAATTCGACGCTGATCGAAATGGGCATCATTCCCGCGCCGATCGAGTGGCTGCTTTACTCCGAGTTCGCCGTGATCCTGGCCATGGTGCATCTCAACACGCTGTTCATGGTGACGCCGATCTTCAACACCTTGATGCGGATCGACAAATCGCTGATCGAGGCGGCGCGGGATGCAGGTGCCACAGGTTGGCAAATCCTCTGGAACGTCATCATTCCGCTCGCCAAGCCCGGCATCGCCATCGGCTCGATCTTCGTGGTCACGCTCGTCATGGCGGATTTCTCCACCGTGCAGGTCATGTCCGGCGGGCAGAGCGCGTCGGTGGCGCTCATGATGCGCAACCAGATGTCGCTGCTGCAATATCCGGCGGCAGCGGCGAACGCCGTCGTTCTGCTCATCGTCGTCCTCCTGATGGTGGCCGCGATCCTGCGCGTCGTCGATATCCGCAAGGAGCTGTGAGATGAACCACGAGAAACGCACCTTTGAATTCTATGTGCTCGCCGTTTTCTTCGCGCTGTTCGTGCTCTTTCTCTACGGCCCGCTGTCAGCGGTCCTGATCCTGTCGTTCCAGGGGCCGAACGGCGGTCTGACCTTCCCGATGAACGGTGTGTCCTTGCGCTGGTTCTACAATCTGTTCGAGCAGCAGGCGGTCGGCAATTTCGGCGCGTCGTTCCGGCGGTCGTTCTTTCTCGGGATCATGGTCATGGTCGTCAACGTTCTGGTGTCGCTGCTGGCGGGGCTCGCTTTCCGGCGCACGTTCCGCGGAGCGACCACCCTGTTCTATCTGACGGTTGCCAGCCTCGTCGTCCCCTCCATCATCATCTCGCTTGGCATCGGCGTGGTCTTCCAGCAGTTCGGTCTCAAGCCCGCCTGGTATTCCTCGGCCTTCGGGGCGCACCTGACGTGGACGCTGCCTTTCGGCGTGCTCATCATGTTCGCCGTCTTCAACCGGTTCTCGCCGGCCTATGAGGAGGCGGCGCGCGATCTCGGGGCGAGTTCGTGGCAGACCTTCCGCCATGTCGTGCTGCCGATGATTGCGCCGAGCCTGATCGGCGTCGGGCTGTTCGGCTTCACGCTGTCCTATGACGAATTCGCGCGCACGCTGATGACCTCGGGCACCTACAACACCCTACCGCTCGAAATCTACGGCATGACCACCAATGTCACCACGCCGGTGCTGTACGCGCTCGGCACGGTCACCACCGTGTTTTCCTTCACCGTCATTCTGCTCGCGCTCGGCATCATCCTGATGCTCGGTCGCAAGCAGGCCAAGCTGGTCTGATGTCCCGTATGCGCATTCTTGTCGTCAATCCGAACACCACCGTTTCCATGACCGAAAAGGCGGCGGAGGCGGCGCGCCTCGTCGCCGCACCGGGGACGACGATCATGGCGGCCACGGCCGCGATGGGGCCGGCCTCGATCGAAGGGCATTACGACGGCGCGCTTGCGCTGCCTGGCCTGCTCGCGGCCATCCGGGACGGCGAAGCGGCAGGCGCGGAGGCGGCCGTCATCGCCTGTTTCGACGATACGGGGCTCGACGCCGCACGTTCGCTCGCCTCCATGCCCGTGCTCGGGCTTTGCGAAAGCGCGCTCGTCACCGCCGGCTTTCTCGCGCAGCGGTTCACCGTCGTGACCACGCTCGAACGGTCCCGCGTGCTTCTCGAAAACCTGACCCGCCATTATGGCTTCGGCGGGCGTGCCAAGGTTCGGGCCGCGGATATTCCTGTCCTGGACCTCGAAAAGGAAGGGTCCGGCGCTCTCGACAAGCTTCGCCACCAGATCGAACGTGCGCTTGCGGACGATGGTGCGGAGGCCATTGTGCTCGGTTGTGCCGGGATGGCGGACCTTGCCCACGACCTGCAGACCATCTATCGCGTGCCGGTGATCGATGGTGTGTCCGCCGCGGTCAAGCAGGCCGAGGCCCTGATCGCCCAGCGGCTGACCACCAGCAAGCGGGGTTCCTATGCCACGCCCCTGGCAAAGGCCTATTCCGGCGCGTTGCGCGACTTCGCGCCCACCGCGACGTCCTGAATCCCGTCGTCATCGGAGCCGGTTGGCGCGCGTCAAAGTGCGGCTAGGTCGTAGGCTGGGCGGCATCGTCCGAGGCCTGACGTCCGTACCGGCACGTCGAAGGGTCGCATGTCCTTTCCGTCAGCGCTTGCTATATCCTTCGGACAGAAGGGCGCGGGTCACTGTGCTCCGGCCGGGCTTGCGGGAAGAGGATGACATGAGACTGGATGCGGATGTGATCGTCGTGGGGGCGGGCTTCACCGGCTTGGCGGCCGCGCGGGCCCTGGTCGATCGTGGGGTGTCCGTCATCGTGCTCGAGGCCCGTGCCGAGGTCGGTGGCCGCGTTCGTTCGTTCATGACGTCGGATGGCGTACGGCGGGATGCTGGCGGTCAATTCCTCTGCGACGACATGCCAGAGGTGATGGCTCTCGTGCGGGCAGCGCGCATCGAGACGGTCGAGACCCGCTGGAGGGGCGCGGCAAAGACCGTGTCGACGACGGCGTCCCGGCGTGTTCCCCAGCACGAGAACACGCTCTTCGCACGGATGTCGTCTGCCGATCCCGCGGACCCCGCCCTTTCCGGTCTTTCGATTGCCGACTGGCTCGACGCACAAGAGGCGACGGACGAGGCCAAGCGGCAGTTTCTCAGCATGGTGCACGGGCTCTGGTGCCTGCCGGCGGAGGTAATCCCGTTTTGGTATCTCGTCGACAGCGACCGCCGGAATACGGCCGAGATATCGGAGCTCCAGTATTTCCTGAAGGACAGCGCGGCGGCCTTGGCCGACAGCATGGCTGACGACCTCGGGCCTTCCCTTTCTCTCGCGACGCCGGTCTCCAGCATTCGGCGCGAGGCGGATCATGTCGTCGTGACGACGGACGATCGGGAGGTGACGGCGCGGCATGTGCTCGTGGCCGTCCCACCCGTCCGGGCGCGCGAGATCGTCCAGCACCCGCCGCTGCCGGCGCCGCTTGCACATGCGCTCGGCGGCTGGCGCAGCGGGGCCGTCATCAAGATCCTGCTGCGCTATCCCCGACGCACGTGGCCGCCTGCGGTTTCCTCCGGGCTCTCGTGGGACGACGTGAGCGGACTTTACGCGTTCGACGTCAGCCAGGACGAGACCCATGCCGGTTTCGTGGTGTTCATCGGCGGACCTCTGGCGCTGGACTGGCGCGCCCGCGGCGAGGCCTTCATCGTGCAGACCGTGCGGGAGCGCATGGCCGCCGTGCTCGGCCCGCAAGCGCCGGAACCGCTCGAACTCATCCTGCACGACTGGACGGATGACCGATGGAGCGGCGGTGGTTACAGCGACGTGATCGTCGATCCCGAGGCCCATGACGCCGAGGCGCTTCTGCAAGCAGGCGTCGGCCGCGTGACCTTCGCGAGCTCCGAGCTTTCGCCGTCCTTCCCCACCTATATCGAGGGCGCGATCGTCGCCGGACGGCTTGCAGCCGCAAGACTTGCGGATCGCCTTGTGGCCGACGGTACGGCTCATAACGACGCGATGGCCCTCCCGCGATGAAACATCGTGAAGGATTTGCGCCTACTTGCCGAAGAAGCCGGGGCGCATCTTCTCGCCGATCAGGCAATCCATGGCGGCCAGACTGGCGGCAGGGATGATGCGGACGGATGGCTGCCGTCCGCTTACTTCCATCACGAGCTTCTGCCGGATGGCGACGCCGAAATCGTCCGGATTGTGGATCGGCAGAACGAACGAGCCGGGCCCGCCGATCACGCAGTCACCGTAATACCGGTCGAGCCGAACGCCCACGCCGGTCGGGCGGATGATGATGGCAAGGCCGTTGACGACGACACCGCTGCGCACTGCGGTATCCCGGGCGGGCACGACCGGTGGCCCGAGATTGTTGGGCCCGTCACCCGAGACATCGATGACGCGCCGCTGACCTAAAAAGGCATTCGTGTCGATCAGGCCGCTCGCATAGGTCAGCGCATTGGAAATGGACGTGCCCCGGCGCGTGGTGATGGGCTTTGCAGCGATGTCGTCCGCAAAGGCCGCGGCGTCGGCTGCCGATTCAATCACGCGCCAGTCGACGCGTGAGCTCTCGTTGACGCTGCCGGCCCACTCGAAATAGCTGATGGCGATCCGACCGATCAGCCCACCGCGGACCGCATCGATGAATTCCCTGTGACGCAGGGCGTCCAGATAGCCGGCGCGCTGGATGCGGGCCTCCTCGAGATCCATCGATCCGGACATGTCGACAGCCAGAACCAGTTCGACATCGACCTCGCGGCCGGTAGGTTCGGCCGCCGTCCAGACGGGGGTCGCTCCGGTCAGATCGGGGCCCGGTCGAAGGGCCTCGCCGGAAAGGCCGAGCAGCAATGCAATTCCCGCCAAGATCATGTCATCCAATCCCCGCTTCGCACCGTAGAAGCGAACATTAACACAACGGGTGATGGCGGCGACCGGTAAGCGGCTGCAGGATGTCAACACTTGGTGAGACCATAAATTTTGAGAACGAGATGTGTGGCACGCCGAGCGCGCCCGCGTATGAGGAGTTGAAATGCTTTTCAAGGACACGACGGACGTCGGTCTGATCGACCGATTCCAACTGGGCGCATTCCGCTATTTCATGCGGTACACCGATCCGGTGACGGGCCTGGTGGCCGACAGTTCGCAGGAGGGTTCGCCGGCCAGCATCGCGGCCACGGGCTTCGGCCTGTCTGCACTGCCGGTCGGGGTGGAGCGGGACTGGTTGTCGCGCGAAGACGCTGCCATGCGGGCGCTGAAAACCTTGCGCTTCCTGCGGGACAGCGAACAGAGCCGCGATACGCTTGCAACAGGTTACAAGGGGCTCTACTACCATTTCCTGGATATGAAGACCGGACAGCGGGCATGGCGGAGCGAGATCTCGCTGATCGACAGCGCGCTGCTGATCGCGGGCGTCATCACGGTGGGCGCCTATTTCTCTGAGAATACGCCTGCCGAGAAGGAAATCCGCGATATTGCCGACATGGTCTATGCGCGCGCCAACTGGGCCTGGGCACTGGACGAGCAGGATACGCTTGCGCTTGGCTGGAAGCCGCGGAGCGGATTTCTTCCGTTTCGGTGGCACGGCTACAGCGAGGCGATCATCCTCTACACGCTGGCTCTCTCATCGCCTTCCTACCCGATCCCGCCCAAGAGCTATCTGAGCTTCGGCAATCAATGCGATTGGAAAGAGGCGTTCGGCAAACCGTATCTCTATGCGGGGCCGCTGTTCATTCACCTCTTCTCGCATGCCTGGATCGATTTTCGTGGTATCCGCGATGCTGCAATGACCGAGCATGACAGCGACTACTTCGAGAACACGCGCCTGGCGATCGAGGTGCAGCGCGACTACGCGGCGCGCAACCCCGAAGCGTTCGTCGGCTACGGCAAGGACTGCTGGGGCCTGACGGCCTGTGACGGTCCGGAACGGTCTCGGCGTCTGCGCGATGGTCGCCAGCAGCATTTTTCCGGTTATGCCGCACGGGGTGCGCCGTCCGGACCGGACGACGGAACGCTGGCACCCTGGGCGCCGCTCGCCTGCCTGCCGTTCGATGAAGGCGCAGCGCTTTCGGGAACGCGGCACATCCTCAGTGCCTATCCCGGTGTCGTCGATGAGGACGGTTTCATTGGCAGCTTCAATCCGAGCGTCCCCGCACGCACGGCGGAGGGCTGGATGAACACGCGCCGCATCGGTCTCGACCAGGGACTTCTCCTGATGATGATCGAGAACCATCGAACCGGGTTCTTTTGGAACCTGCTGCGACAGTCGGCGCCGATCCGGCGCGGGTTGAAGCGTGCGGGCTTTACGGGCGGCTGGCTTTAACCCGGATCGATCGATCCGGGCCATCTTGCGTCCGCCTCAGGTCTTGGGGACGAAGCGATCGTTGATCGCGCCGGAAACGGTCCCAAGGACAAGCCAGAACGCGAGCGTGGTCGCGAGCGCGGCGACCGCGAACTCCGCACCGAGCACGGCGGGTACCGGGCTTGCAAGATCGCCGGGCTGCGGCGCGCCGTAGAGATGGGGCACGGTGAGAAGACCCAATCCGGCCGCCTTGGCCCAGATCTCTCTGCGAAGCGCGATGATGCCGAGGCCGATCGCCGAGAGCACCGTCGTCATGAGCCACCAGGTCTGGCGATCAGCGAGATCGCCTGCCGGGAAGCCCGGGAGCTCGGGCGGCAGACCCAATGCCGGCAGCAGGTGAACCGTTAGCCAGCCCAATGCGCCCCAGGCAAGGCCGGTGCGCAAGGTCGGTGGCCTGCCCAAGGCGATGCCGAGGCCGCCGAGGATGAGGCCGAAACCGGCTCCCGTCACCAGGTTGGCAATCAGCGTGCCGGAGAAACGACTCAGACCGAACAGGATGCCGCCCCCTTCGTGTTCCGCGCCGTCATGTGCGTAGGCGGTCGGGATCGGGTCGAGTGCGGCGGCGAGGGACTGGAGAAACGTGCCGCTTGCTCGCGACGAATGCTCGTGAGCGGGCGTCGCGCCCGATCCGGGTGCAGCCTCGTAGGTTTCGGCTTTCAAGATGAGGGGCGTGAGGCGAAGTTCCTGTGCGGCTGTCATGAAGATGCCGGCAATGAGGCCTGCGCAGATGGCGGCCAGCAGGGTTCTGACGATCATGGATAGTCCTTTGAAGCAGCGCCTTGCGGCCTGCTTTGTCCTGTTGTGATTCGGATCGATACGTGGCCCCGGCACGCGGGCGATGCGGTGCTGCCGAGCGGGCGCGCGAAGGCGATCCCGATCGGGCCCGTCTTCCGTGCCGCACCGGCTATCGCACGCGCGTCTGCTCGGCCGGTCCGCTCAGGCGGACGCAGCCCGACCGTTTGCCTCGGCCACGGTCAGCGTTCGGTCGGAGATCCCAAGCCTAGTGGCAGGGGAAACCGAACGAGTGGCGAACGTCGTGCGCGGTGTCGTGCAGCGCCGACGAATGGGCGAGGCCCGCTCCGAACACCAGAAACGCCCCGATGAACAGGGACAGCAAAGCCGCGATCATGCGGTCATTGAGGGAAAGCGAAACGCCCGATGCGTTGGTAACAGCCATGACAACCTCCGTGATGGCACCGTGGGACATGTCCCACTCCTTTGGGCGATATGCCCGACATCAATCGGCAGGTTTCCTGGCTCGCGGCGTCTGATGCCTTCCGGCATCGTCGGATCCTTCTCGCCTTCCCGCAGGTCCGGGCGTGCCCGTCTCCACAGTGGCTTCTACCGGATGTCCGGTATGAAAGACCCTGACCGCTCTACAGTCGCGGGGTCGGCCGTGATGAAGGTGCCGCACTGGGTCCACCTGTCACGTTCCCATTTACTCCCCGAATGGTTCGACATCCGGAGAACCTCTTGATGCGGGTCACTATGACGGGTGCAGGGCGCCTGTCAATCGACTGTGTGCTCGCGTCGTCCGTCGTCCCCTGGGAGCGTTGCCGCAAGGGCCGCCAGCTGATCGGCGCATTTGCCCCAACCTTCGTGAAAACCCATCTGCTCATGGGCATCGCGATCTGTCTTCGTCCAATGGCGGACGCGAGCGGTGTAGAGCGTTCCCCCGTCTGCGGGATCGAAGGTGATGATGCCGGTCATGAAGGGTTTTTCGGAGGGTGTCCACGCGTCGATATAGGCATCGGTGAAAACGATCTTCCGATCGGGGACGATCTCGAGGTAGACGCCCCGATTGGGCATTTCTTCGCCTTCGGGGCTCTGCATGACGATGAGGTTCCCGCCGCCGACGCGCAGATCCACCTCGGCTGCGGCGATGGTCCAGGGTGGCGGAACGAACCACTGCTGGATCAGCGCAGGCTCCGTCCAGCACCGGAACAGGGCGTTCGGCGTGGCGGCGATGTGGCGGGTGATGACGAGGTCGCGATCGTCGGCGGCAGTGGCTTGGGTCATGCGCGGGATCCTGGAGCGGCGGGTCTTCCTGCCGAGTTTCCGTCATTGCGGCGTGACTGTCGAGACCCTGGCGAGAGGCATTGCCCCGACCCCGACATCATGGACCCGCGGGCGAGGACTGGATCTTGACGATCGTCGCTCTCCAGCGCGGCGCGTCCGGTGGGCCGGTCTTGGGCGATGGGAAGACGAGCGTCGTGCGGAGCGCGGCGGAATGGCCGGGCGATATCCGGGCAATGACCAGGGCGTCGTCGCTGCCGATCGTACGGCAGGCGCCGCCGGGGCAATCGTCGAGCGTCACGTCGAGGGTAAAATAGTCGAGGAAAGCCGCGCTGTCGTTGTGGATCGTGGCCGTTACGACATAGCTGCTGGCCGGCGTGCTCTTCTCGAATGTCAGGTTTTCCAGCCGTATTTCGGTTGGCGCAATCCTGTCGACAGGACGGTCCGCCGTGACGGGCGATACGGGGTCGCGGGGTCTGGCATTGTCATCCATGCGCCAGACAACGAAAGCACTGATCAGCCCGACGGCGACGAGCACCGAGAGCGCCGGCTCGGCAATCCGGCGAAAGCGCGGATTGCGAATGGCAAGGCCGACAATCAGAAGGCTTGCGCCAGCAAGCAATATCCACACCATGAACGGCCTCCCCATGTGGGTTCATATAGGGGCGCCCATGTCGGGGTCAAAGCGCGGGGCCGGATAGATGCGGGAACAAAGGGTGGGTGGTCTAGTTCTCCCAGCGCAAGAACACCGTTTGAACCGGCGCGCGGATCCATCGCGCGCGGACCATCCAAAGGAGAGAACAATGGCAGCGAAAGCACTCGAAGATCTGTTCCACGACATGCTCAAGGACGTCTACTATGCCGAACGCAAGATCGTGAAGACACTTCCGAAGATGGCCCGCGGCGCACAGAGCCCCGAACTGAAGGCTGCATTCGAGAAGCATCGGGAAGAAACCGAAGGCCAGATCGAACGCCTGCAGCAGGTCTTCGAGATCTTCGGTAAGCGTGCGACCGGCAAGACCTGCGCCGCGATCGAAGGCATTATCGAGGAAGGCGAAGAGGTTCTTGAGGAATTCAAGGGATCGCCCGCCGTCGACGCAGGGTTGCTCGCCACGGCGCAGGCCGTCGAGCACTATGAGATGGCCCGCTACGGCACGCTGAAGACGTGGGCCGGTCTGCTGGGTCTCGACGAAGCGGTGAAGCTGCTCGACGAGACGCTGAAGCAGGAAGAAAAGACCGACGCCGACCTGACGACGCTGTCGAAGGCCGTCAATGCCAAGGCGATGGACAAGGCGAAAGCCGCTTAAAGCTCGGTCTTTCCAGTTCATTGATGACGCCGGCCGGAGCTCTCCGCGCCGGCGTTTTCATGTCTTCAAAAGACGTCAACGCTGAAGGCTGATCCAATAGGCGCCTTCAAAGGGGACGGCCGCGAACCGTCTGTTGATTTCGGCAAGCGTCGCTTCGGGATCCAGATCCGCGAAAAGCTCCGGCCGCAGCCAGCGGGCGAAGGCCTCGGCTGCCAGTATATTGAGCGGGACCGCGTTGAAGAAGTTCCACAAGCCATGGACCCGGCCGTCGCGAACAGCCTTGAGGTTGGACAGTATGGGTGAGGCGACGACCCGCGTCAGTGTCTGGCGGGCATCGCCGCTGGTCACGCCCGGCCCGATGGAGAACGCGCTGTATGTGCCGCCGGGTGACCCTGTGGCGATGTAGACATCGGGATTGGCGGCGATCAGATACTCCGTGCTGATGACACCGCCCTGCGCCGGGAGATTGCCATCGGCGATGTTCCGGCTGCCGGTCAGGCCGATGAACGCTCCCAGGCCCCCTGTGCCGTAGGCGTAGCAGCACGTCTCCGGGTTGGGAAAAGCATCCATGAGCACTGTCGGGCCGGGTGCGGTTGTCTGCGCCACGCGATCGCGGATGCGCTGCAGGTGCGTCTCGTAGAACGTCGCAAAGGCTTCGGCCTGGGCTTCGCGATCGAGAACCGTGCCGAGCAGACGCATGGCGGATGGCGTGTTCTTCAGCGCGTCGCTGTTGAAATCGACGATGACGACCGGAACGCCGGTGCTTTCCAGATAGTCGATCGCACGCTTGCCAAGCTCGGTATCGGCCTGCCAGTTCGCCATGATCGCCAGATCCGCTTTCAGCGAAAGCATCGTTTCGAGAGACAGGCCGTCTCCCGTACCATCCCCGATGATCGGCAGCTTGGCGATATCGGGGAACTGCTTCTCGAAGGCCGTGTAAATGTCCGGATTGTCCGCCTTCATATCGCCAGACCAGCCCGCAAGAAGGCTGACGGGATCCGGGTGAAGAAGGGAGAGGGCGACGAGGTTGAACCCGCTGCCCAAAAGGATCGCCTTCGGCTTTTCCTCGACCGTTACGATGCGTCCGAGAGAGTCCTTCACTGTCAGCGGATAGGTCGTCGCCATCGCCGAGCCGGATGACACGATGCTGCCGAGCGCCATGAGACAGACGAGAACGGCAAGGAGCGGGCGGCAGAGCATCGACCTCAATGTCCCTGCTGCGTGGCCGGGCCGCGCTGGCTCGGCAAGGCACAGAGGGCGCCGCAGCTCGGAATGCCCGGGAGCAGGTAGCGCAGGCAGCACACCTTGCGGCGGCAAACCGTGGTCTCGCCGGCGGGCTCATGCCGCAGACAGCCGCGGAACGGATTTGCCGTCCCGTCGGCCAGAGCAGGCTGCTCGAACAGCTGCCGTGCGGCCCAGCCGTCGCTGTCACGCGTCGGTGCCGTCGTGTTGAAGGCATAGTCGATGTAGACGGCCGCATTGTTCCAGGCGAGTTTGGGCGCAAGGCCCGCTGCGGACTTGAGGGCTGCCACCACGGCCGCGAGATGCTGATGGACGAGCGGGACGACATAACCGTCCACGCCCTCCTGCCGGTTGCCCTCGCTCCAGTCGCCTTCGGTTTCCAGGCCGAAGGCGCGCGGAAGGCCATCGTCTGCCAGTGCGATTGTCATCCTGTCGAGATCGATCGGCAGGACGTAGTCCGCCCGGCGGGCCACGATGAAGGGAATCGTCAAGGCGGCGAAGTAGTAGAGCGACCACATGGAGACGACAGCCCGGCGGTCATGGCCCCCGTGCGTCTGGGCATATCGGTCGAGCGCGCCGGCAAATGCGGCCGATGCGAAGAACCCGGCAAGCGGTTGCGCGCCCGCCAGATCCCGTGACAGCATCATTTTTTCGCCGCACCAGGCATGTTCGCCGGTGAAGATGGACTTCAGTTCCGGCGGGCGGAACGCGTCGGTCGATGTGGAGGAGGGGGTCATGTCCATCTGCGGCTACCAGCTGTATTTGAGCGAACCGATCACGGTGCGCCCCTGGTCGCGATAGCAGAAACCCGCCGAGCACACGGCATCACGCCGATCGAACAGATTTGTGGCGTTCACTTGCAGTTTCAGACCCTCGTATTTCTTGTCGATGGCGGCAAAGTCATAGTGCACGGCGGCATCGAAGAGGACCCGCGACGCATTCTTCACGGTGTTGCTATCGTTGCCGAAGCTCGAGCCGATAAAGCGCGCGCCGCCGCCGATGCCCAGGCCGTGAGCGATGGTGCCTTCGGGAAGATCGTAGTTCGCCCAGACGGACGCCATGTGCATGGGCACTGACGACACGAAGTTTCCCTGGCTCTCCTCGGGTCCCTCGACGATCTTCATATGGGTGTATGTGTAGGATGCCGTCAGGGAAAGACCGTTGTCGAGGCTTGTCGTGGCCTCCAGTTCCAGCCCCCGGGATCGAAGCTTGCCGCGCTGGACCTGGATGTTCTCGGGCCCCGTCGGCAGGTTGACGACCTCATAATAGAGGCCATTGTCCTGATCGATGTTGAAGAGTGCGGCGGTCAGAAGCGTGTTGCTGTCGGGCAGCAGATATTTCACGCCGAGTTCCTGCTGCCGGCTTTCCGTCGGATCGAAGGGCCGGCGTGTCTCCTGATTGATACCCGCATTCGGCGAGAAGGCTGTGGAATAGCTCGCATAGGGCGCGAGGCCGAACTCGGTCTCGTAGGTCAGGCCAACACGGCCGGAAAAGGCTTTGTCGCGCTGCGCGGTGGTGGTCGTGTCGCCTGTGGCCAGCACGGTATCGTCGGTGTCGGTGTCCACCCAATCGTAGCGACCGCCGAGCGTCAGCGTCCAGGCGTCATAGCGGATCTGGTCCTGCACATAGGTGCCGATCTGCCATTGGTCCTGGACGGAGCGCGTTGAAAAAGGAATTGGATCGACGTCGCGCCCTGCATTGGGATTGGCCGTATCGAGCGGCGGTGCCGTGCCCGCACCATCAAGCGACCGGTAGCGAAGCTTCTGGAAATCGAGGCCGAAGAGCAGCGTATGATCGAAGGCGCCGGTGGAAAACTTCGCCTCGATCTGGTTATCGATGACGCCGGCCGTCAGGCGCTCGTCGAACGTCCCGGCGCTGCTGTCGAGCAATGAGGGGTCGAGCGCATTGGGTGCATAGGCAAAGGCGTAGTCGGCATCAATGTTAAGGGTCGACAGGCGGGCATTCTGCCGAAAGACAAAGACGTCGTTGATCCGCTGCTCGAATTCGTAGCCGATCCGCGCCTGCTTCTGGACGGAGCTGTTGAAGTCCGGGTTGCCGCCGAAAATGTCCGTGACCTCACCGGTCAGGGGATCGTTGTAATAGGCGGCAGTCCCACCCGACCGTGTACGGGAATACTCCCCGAGAATCGTCAGCTTGGTGTCCTCGTCCGGCTGCCAGGTGACGGCAGGGGCGATATAGGCTCGGTCATCGGCCACGGACACCTGTTCGGTATCGGCGTCGCGCAGCAGACCCGTCATCCGGTAGGTGACGGGATCCGTCTCATTGACCGGGCCGGAGAAATCGAATTGACCCTGGTAGCGCTGGTTGGTGCCGTATTGCAGCTCGATCTCGTTCAGCGGCTCGATCGTCGGCCGCTTGGTGATGAGGTTGTAGAGGCCGCCGGCGCCCGTTGCTCCGTAAAGGGCCGAGGAGGGCCCCCGCAGGATCGAGACGGCTTCCAGGCCGTAGGGTTCCGTCTTGAACAGCGAGGAGCCGGCGCCCGGCTGGCGCAGGTTGTCGCGGAAGATTCCGGAATAGGTGACGTCGAAGCCGCGCACGGAGAAACTGTCGAAGCGCGGATCGAAGCCGAAGGCCCCGACGCGGGTCCCGGGCGTGTAGGCGAGGGACTCCTGCAGTGACTGCGGATTGCGATCCTCGAGTTGCGCCTGCGTGACCGACGAAATCGACTGGGGCGTCTGGAGAAACGGCGTGTCCGTCTTCGCACCCGTTGCACTTGCGGTGCCGACATAGCCATCGCCGGTAATCACGCCGCCGCTCCCGCCGGTCACGACGATTTCTTCCAGCACCGTTGCCTGCCCGGTCGACGCATCTTGCGCAAAAGCCGGTCCCTGCAGGTCGCAGAGAACAAGCGTCAGGATCGACGAACTGGTAACGAGGGCTGTACGGATGGGAAAGCGGCTTGGCATGCGACCTGTCTCTCGGTGAAAGATGACTTTCACTATCAAGATTCTGTCGCGCTGCCAGCCCGTAAACATGATAATTATGTTCAAGTTTACCGTCTGTGGGAAATGCGCAACGCCTGTCCCCAGGCGCACGAAGGCCGCCGCGGGCGATCAAGCCCGCGGCGGTCCTTAAAGTCTCAGCCCTTGGCCTGCGAAACCAAAGCCGGCTTATCGCGGTAGACCGTCGGGAAAACGGTCTTCAAGTTTTCGATTTTCGGCAGGTCGTTATAGACGATGTAGGGATAGTCCGGGTTCAGGGTCAGGAAATCCTGGTGGTAGGCCTCCGCCGTATAGAAGCCCTTGAGGTCGTCGACCTCCGTGACGACCTTGTCCGGAAACACCTTCGCCGTGTCGAGCTGCGCGACATAGGCGCTTGCGACCTTCTTCTGCTCGGGGCTGAGCGTGAAGATGGCCGAGCGGTACTGCGTGCCGTGATCCGGCCCCTGATAGTTCAGCTGCGTCGGATTGTGGGCCACGGAGAAGAACACCTGCAGAAGCTGGCCGTAGCTGATCTGCGACGGGTCGAAGGTCACTTCGACGGCTTCGGCGTGGCCGGTCTTGCCGCCGCTGACGGTTTCGTAGGACGCGGTGTCCTTCGCGCCGCCGGAATAGCCGGACACAGCGTTGGTGACGCCCTTCACGTGTTGGAACACGCCCTGCACACCCCAGAAGCAACCGCCGGCAAAGACGGCCTTTTCGGTCTTGGCCGAGGTCTTCACATCGATGCTGGGGGGTGGGATGACGACGGCTTCCTCGGCGGCGCCGGCGCGCACGGCGGTGACGGCGATGATCAGAGCGGTCAGCGCGAACGCACCGAGGACGCCCCCGGTGAGGTTGCGACGGAGATTGGAACGAGAGGTCTTCAACATGCGGCAATCCCTGATGGCGCGAAGGGCTCGATCGGCTGGCGACGCGTCGTGATGTTGCGGGGGTATGGCCGGAATGTGGGCCGATCCGATGCCGGCGTCAAATCGCGATTTCGTGTAGTTTCGCGAGCAAGCGATGTGCCGGATACGCCAGGATCCTCAGGATCAGAATCAGGGCGTTCGTGCAGAGCGTGAACGACGCGGATTTCCTGTATCTTCAGAGTCGCTTGCGGCGGGACGCTGATGCAGGCTTCGATCACGTCTCGGGCCACGTCTCGAGCGCCGACACGGACACGCGGCGAGACGTTCGATGCCGATTGCGACATCGAACGCCATGGCGTCACCCGGCGAAGCGGGCCGACGCCGGCTGGACGCGGTGGCCGGTCAGGCTGTCGCTTCGACCTTCGAGAGAGCGATCTCGGCGCGCGCTGCGAGAATCTGGCGTGCCGCATGGGCTGCTTCGCCACCCTTGATCACGAAATGATCGGTGAAGAAGCGGATGTGCGCCTCGGACTCCTGGAAATGATGCGGGGTCAGGACCGCGGAGAGCACCGGTACGCCCGTATCGAGAGAAACGCGCATCATGCCGTCGAGCACGGTGGAGGCGACGAAGTCATGCCGGTAGATGCCGCCATCGACGACGAAGGCGGTGCCGAGAATGGCGGAGAACCTGCCGGTTCTTGCCAGGGTCTGCGCGTGAAGCGGGATTTCCAATGCGCCGGGAACGTCGAAGATCTCGACATCGGCCGCGTCGCCGCCAAGGTCCTGCCAGCGGGAGACGAAGGCGTTGACGCACTGGTCGACGATGGCGGAATGCCAGCGCGCGCGGATGACGGCGATTTTCTGTGTGGGGTGGGAGAGGATGGTCATGCAAGTGGCCTTTCAAGGGTTAGCCGTTCGACGGGATCCCTTGGGCGAACACGCGGCCGCGACCAGGCCCATGACGAGCCTGCCCTGCCGTTTGCTCTCTTTCATCCGGACTATACCGTCGGCCCCGGAATCACACCGGATCTGCTGACCTTCATGCCGTGCGGCATATGCCGGCAGACCTGAAGCGCTCGCGGGCTCCAGGCATTTCCGCCTGTTACCGCCGGTGGGGAGTTTCGCCCCGCCCTGAGAACGTACTTGATGACTATAAGCATCTGCAGCAGGGGATCAAATCTACTTTTTTCCCGAAGCGCCATTTTTGCAGAAAACTATTCCCGGACGATGAGGAGGTCGCCTGCCGTGAAGCGCAGGGTTACCGTTTCGCCGATCGCAGGCGGCTTCACGCCGGGGTTGTTGAACGTGTCGAACGAGATGACGCTCTCGCCAATCTTCATCCGCGTGCGGATGACGGAGCCGAGGAAGTTGCTGGCAACCACGCTGCCGGTCAACGCCGTGTCGCCCTTGGCGTCCGCGGCGATGGACCCGGCTTCCGGCCGCAGTGCGAGTGAAACCGTGTCGCCGGCCTTTGCCGCGCCGAGCGGTTCCCGCAGCGTGATGCCCTGGTCACCGATGGCGATGCGGTTTGCCGCAGGGTCCAGCACCGTGGCCTCGATCAGGTTCAACGTTCCGACGAAAGAGGCGACAAAGCGGGTGGCGGGACGGTTGTAGATCTCGAACGGCGTTCCGATCTGGTCGGCGCGTCCCGCATTCATGATGACGATCCGATCGGAAATCGACAGCGCCTCTTCCTGATCATGCGTGACGAAGACGGTGGTGATGCCGAGCTTCTGCTGGATCATGCGGATCTCTTCGCGCAGCGAGACACGGATCTTCGCATCCAGTGCCGAAAGGGGCTCGTCGAGCAGCAGGACCTGCGGCTTCGGCGCCAGGGCGCGCGCGAGCGCCACGCGCTGCTGTTGTCCGCCGGACATCTGGTAGGGATAGCGATCCGCGAGATGCTCGAGATGGATGAGCGCAAGCATCTCCTTCACACGCGCGTCGATCTCGGGCTTCGGCGCGCCGGCGACCTTCAGGCCGAAGGCAACGTTGTCGCGGACCGTCATGTTGGGAAACAGCGCGTAGGCCTGGAACACCATGCCGATATTGCGCTGGTTCGGCTTCAGCTCGGTCTGGTTCCGGCCGTTGATCATGATCGTGCCGGAAGAGGGGGTCTCGAAGCCTGCAATCATACGCAGGACCGTGGTCTTTCCGCATCCGGACGGACCGAGAAACGAGACGAATTCGCCTTTCTCGATCGCCATGTCGAAGTCGTGCACGACCTGCGTCTGGCCGAAGGATTTCCGGATATGGGTCAGGGTAAGAAACGACATGGAGCCTTTGACCTTTATGCCTTGGCGGGGGCGGACTTGCCAAAGCGCGAGACGAGATTGAGGAGGCCCATGGAGAGCCATGTGATGGAGAAGGCGATGACGGCGAGCGCCGACGGTTCGTAGGCCTTGTTGGCGCCGACGAGCTGCAGGTATGGGCCAAACGCCGGACGGTTCAGCAGCGCCGCCATGGTGAACTCGCCCATCACGATGGCAAGCGTGATGAAGGCCCCGGAGAGCACGCCGCTCATGACGTTCGGGAAAATGCAGCGGAACAGGATGGTCCCCCAGCTGGCGCCGAGGCTCTGGGCTGCTTCCGTCAGCGTGCGAACGTCGATCGCCCGCATGGCCGTATCGACGGCGCGGTACATGTAGGGCAGCGACAGGGTGATGTAGGAGAACACCAGCAGCACGTTCGTCCCTGTCGTCGAGCCGGTGAGCGGCAGCACGGAGGACGAATTGTACATGCGCAGATAGCCGAACACGATGACGATGGCGGGAATGACCAGCGGCAGAAGCGTGATGAACTCCACCACCGGCCGCATCTGCGGCAGACGCAGACGCACCCAGTACGCCGTGGGAACGACGAGCAGCATGCCGAAGATGATCGTCAGCAGCGCCATCAGCATGGAGTAGCCGAAGGTTTCGCGGAACTGCATGTCCGAGAACACAGAGCGATAGGCGTCGAAAGAATACTCGCCGCGGCGCATGCGCAGGGAGAATTCGAACGTGCCGATCAGGGGAATGACGAAATAGCTCGCCCCGATGGCCATGGCGATCCAGGCGCCGATCCGGTTCGTCTTCATTTCTGCCACCTCTCGGCACGCATGCGCAGCATGAGGTAGAGCACGTTGGACACGCCGGTGATGACGATCATGCCGAGCGCGATGGCATAGCCGAGGTTGGGATTGTGCAGAACGTCGCCGCGGATCTGCGCATAGAGCAGGATCGGCACGATGTTGAGCGAACTGCCGGTCAGCGCATAGGCGGTGGCGATGGCGCCGAAGGCATTGGCAAACAGGAGGAGCGTCGTGCCGAGAAGGCTCGGCCACAGGATCGGCAGGGCAACCATGGTCCAGTATTGCCGGTTGGTCGCGCCCAAGATCTCGGAGGCTTCGCGCCATTCCTTCTTCATGCCGTCGAGCGCTGGGGTCAGGATGAGGACCATCAGCGGAATCTGGAAATACATATAGGTCAGCGTCAGGCCGGTGAAGCTGAGGAGATTGAAGCCGGTGGAATAGAGATTGAAGCCGAACCAGTCACGCAGAAGCACGGTTGCCAGCCCTGTCCGGCCAAGGGTGGCCAAAAAGGCGAAGGCGAGGGGAACGCCTGCGAAATTCGAGGCGACACCCGAAAAGGTGAGGAGGGTCGAGCGCACCGCGGTCGGCAGTCCGCCAAGCACGACCGCCCAGGCCAGGAAGAAGCCGATCAGGGCGCCGCCGAGAGCCGAAGCCAGCGAGATGCGGATCGAGATCCAGTAGGCCGACAGGATCGACGGTGTGAACAGGTCGGTGATGTTCTTGAGCGTCAGCTGCCCGTCCGGCGTGAAGAAGGCGCCGATGACCAGATAGAAGGTCGGCGCCAGCAGGAACAACACGGCAAAGAGCATGAAGGGCGCGATGCCCAGCCAGTCGATGATCCGGTCCTTGTTGATGCTGGGGACCGATTTCGGGATCGGCGTTGTCACTGTGCTCATCGGCGAGCTTTCGTTCGGGAGGTCGTATGGCGAGCCTCCCCGCAGTGTGCGGAGAGGCGGTTGTCGGATGCTGGACGCGATCCGGCTTACTTGACGTTGGCGCCGACGACGCTGTCCCACTTGCCGGTGATTTCGGCCTTGGCAGCCGCCTGCTCGTCGAGCGTCGGGAACACGGCCTTCTCATAGGCAGCGGCCGGCGGCAGCTTGTCGAGCATTTCCTTCGGGATCTTGTTGTTCTTGGCCAGGTCGTTGAAGCGGATCGGGTGGCAGTAACCCTTCAGCCAGCCAAGCTGACCTTCGTCGGAATACAGATATTCCATCCACAGCTTCGCGGCGTTCGGATGCGGGGCGAAGGCGGAGATGGCCTGAACGTAGACGCCGGCGACGACGCCGCTCGTGGGAACGACGACCTCGACCGGCGGGTTGCCGTTGAGGCTGTCGCGCCAGGAGAGACCGTTATAGTCCCAGGCGATGACGATCGGGGTCGAGCCCTGTGCAAGCGATGCCGACTTGCCGATGACGGGCACGAGGTTGCCGGCCTTGTTCAGTTCGCCGAAGTAGGCGAGACCAGCGGTGCCGGCCTTCGTCGCATCCTTCTCGCCGGCCGCAAGGCCCGCCGCGTAGACAGCCTGAACGGCCTGGTTGGACGCGCGCGGGTCGCCAGCGAGCGCAACGCCGTTGGCGTAGTCGGCCTTCTTCAGGTCGGCCCAGTCCTTCGGCACGTCCTTGACGATGTCGGTGTTCACGACGAAGGAGAGCACGCCGTAATAGTCGCCGTACCAGTAGCCTTCGGCATCCTTGGCGCTGTCGGGGATCGAGTCCCAGGTCGAGACCTTGTAGGGCTGGATCAGGCCTTCGGCCTTGGCCGACGGGCCGAAGGAGAGGCCGACGTCGATCACGTCGGGCGCCTGCGGGCCCGTATTGCCCTTGTTGGCCTTGATCGCCTCAATCTCGTCACCGGAGCCGGCGTCGGGGTTCAGTTCGTTGACCTCGAGGCCGTACTTGGCTTTGAAGCCGGCGATGACGTCGCCATAGCCGCACCAGTTGTGCGGAAGCGCGATGGTCGTGAGCGTGCCTTCCTTCTTGGCGGCAGCGATCAGCTCCTCGCTCGGCGCAGCGGCGGCAAGGGCGGTGGAGGCGACAAGCATCGCCGATGTCAGCGACAGAAGGCGGTGGGTCTTTGACAGCACGAAAGTCTCCTTGGGTTTGTTAGGCGGCGGGTTTGTTAGGCGGGTGGTTTGTTAGGCCGGGGTTTCCGACCCGGTGGGTCAAGCTGATAGAGCGGCGTCATGAAGCTTCTATGACAGTCGCGGTGGACGGTTTCAGGCTTTGTTTCCCGGCTAAACCCCTGTCTTCAGGGTTGGCGTTGCCGGGTATCCGATTTCACCCCTTTTTCTCCTGAAAAGGCTTTCGAAACAACGGTGTGGCGTCAAACAACGTCTCCAGCGCCTTCATCCGGTCCCGGGTTTCCTCCCAGATCGAGTTCTGGACGGCTTCGATCAGCGCCTCGACGGTGAAGAGGGTGACGACGGAGCTGTCCCAGGCCGATGGCGCCTCGATGTGAACGCGAAAGACCTTGGCCGCGGACTTGGCGACAGGGGAAGACCACTGATCCGTAAACAGGATGATCTCTGCGCCGCGGGCGCGAGCAGCCTTTGCCATCGTCTCCAGTTCCTGCTCGTAGCGCCGGATGTCGAACACGACGAGAACGTCGCCTTTCTTCATGTCGAGCACGTAGTGGGGCCAGGGGCTGGAGCCGGACGCGATCAGGGTGACGCCGGCGCGGATCACCTGCAGATGCGTGAAGACGTAGTCGGCCAGCGTCCGCGTGATCCGCCCGCCGATCAGGTAGACGCGCCGCTTCGGGTCTGCGACGAGCGCGGCGGCGCCGTCGAAATCCTGCGTTTCCATCTGCGCAAGCGTGGCGCGCAGATTGTTGATGGTGGCATCGGCGAAACGGTTGAGAATGTGCGTGCCGGGCGCATTCGTCGCCCACCGATCATGCTTGCTGATCGGGTTGGAGATCGTCGCTTCCAGCTCCTGGTGCAGCCGGGCCTGAAAGTCGGGAAAGCCGCGAAAGCCGAGTTTCTGTACCATGCGCGCAACGGTGGGCGTCGAGACGCCCGCGTTCTCGGCCACGGTCGTGATGCTGCCGAGCCCGGAAACGGGATAGTTGTCGAGCAACGTTTCCGCCAGTTGCTTCTCCGCCCGCGTCAATGCGGTGAAGTTCGCGGCGATCACGTCCGACACCGTCTTGTGTGTTTCGGTGCTGATCACGATTTTCCCCTCAGGCCGATCTTCGCCAGCCTTGTGTGACAGAGTAAACATCGCTGTCACAATCGGAGTCAATGGGGTGCGTGAAGAGATCGTTTCAGTTTGCAATTGACAGACACGGGATTGTGAAGAATTCTCTTCAGTCAGTGGGACCCGTCATGACGGCGGGCGAAGGACGGAGCCGGGTGTGGGTGCGCTTTTGACCGTCGAGGATGGTGCGCCGGTGGCGCTGGAGAATGCGGAGGCTGGTTCCCGCATCCTTCTCGTCTGTGAGCATGCCTCGCGGCGTCTCCCGGAGCGGCTGGGCACGCTGGGGCTTTCGGCGGAAGCGCTCGAAAGCCATATCGCCTGGGACCCGGGCGCCCTGGCCGTTTGCCGGCTGCTGACGCACGCGCTCGATGCAACGCTCCTCTACCAGCGCTTTTCCCGGCTCGTCTACGATTGCAACCGCCCGCCGGACTCGCCGAGCGCGATGCCTCGCCTCAGCGAGATCTTCGATATTCCGGGCAATGCCGCGCTGTCGGACGCCGAGCGTCTGGTGCGCACGCAGGAGATCTACAGCCCGTTCCGCACGAGCCTGTCCGAACTCATCGCTGCACGGGTTGCAAATGGTCGGCCGCCCGTTATCGTCACGCTGCACTCCTTCACGCCCGTCTGGCACGGGCAGCCGCGGGAGGTCGAGGTGGGCATCCTGCATGATAGCGACCGTCGGCTCGCCGATGCGTTTCTGAGCGATGCCGCAGGAGACGACGCCTTCGTTACCCGTCGCAACGAGCCCTACGGGCCGCAGGACGGCGTGACGCATACCTTGATCGAGCACGGCGTCCACAATGGCCTGCTCAACGTGATGATCGAGATCCGCAACGATCTCATCGCAACCAAAGACGGCCAGAGGGTCCTGGCCGGCTATATCGGGACTCATCTGGGCAGAGCCCTGGCGAGTCTCGAAACCTAAAAGACCCGGGGAGCGGCTTGTCCGCGGAAACCGTTCCCGCCCGGTTGGCGGGAGCACTGGCACGACTGCGTGAAGACCTCGGAAAGAACCTGAAAAACGGGGCACACGCAGCACGATCAAGCGTTGCAGCGTCCGTGCGCCATGAGGGTCGCGCGCCGCTGCACCGGCATCCGGCAATACCGCCCGGCGCCGAGCGTTCAGAGGGGAAAATCATGTCCGACTATAGCGACGTCGACAAGCACGCGGACCTTCAGGTCCTGCATTCCATGGGGTACGCGCAAGAACTCGAGCGGCGGATGAGTTCGTTTTCCAATTTCGCCGTGTCCTTTTCGATCATCTGCATTCTTTCCGGCGGCATCAATTCGCTGGCGCAGGCGACCGCCGGGGCAGGCGGTGCCGCGATCGGCATCGGTTGGCCGATCGGCTGCTTCGTCTCCTTCGTCTTCGCCGTCGCCATGGCGCAGATTTCGTCGGCCTACCCGACGGCCGGCGGGCTCTACCACTGGGGATCGATCCTCGGGAACCGCTTCACGGGCTGGCTGACGGCCTGGTTCAACCTGCTCGGCCTCGTCACCGTGCTCGGCGCCATCAATGTCGGCACCTACTACTTCTTCATGGGCACGTTCGGCACCCCGTATTTCGGGCTGGAGAACAGCATCACGATCCAGATGCTGTTCCTGGTGGTCATCACCGGCCTGCAGGCGCTGATCAACCACATGGGCATCGGCGCAACGGCGAAGCTCACGGATTTCTCCGGCTACCTGATCTTCGTCACCGCGATCCTGCTGTCGCTGGCCTGCCTGATTTCTGCCGACAGCTACGACATCGCCCGGCTCTTCACCTTCTCCAACTTCTCGGGCGCGGCCGGCGGCGATGTCTGGCCGGAGACGTCCTCCGCCTGGGTCTTCCTGCTCGGCCTGCTGCTGCCGATCTACACGATCACCGGCTACGACGCGTCGGCCCACACGTCCGAGGAAACGGTCAAGGCGGCGACGTCGGTGCCACGCGGCATGATCTCCTCGGTGCTCTGGTCGGCCCTCTTCGGCTACATCATGCTGTGCTCCTTCGTGCTGATGATCCCGGCACAGGCGCCGCTTGCCGACGGCACCGTCGTCGACGGCATGACGGCCGCCGCGGCGCAGGGCTGGAACGTGTTCTTCTGGTCGATGGACACGCAGATGAACCCGATCGTGAAGGATGTGCTCTATCTCGCGATCCTGCTCTGCCAATGGCTTTGCGGCCTGGCGACGGTCACGTCCGTCTCGCGCATGATCTTCGCCTTCTCGCGGGACGGCGGCTTGCCGGCCTCGAAGGCCCTCGCCAAGGTCAGCCCGAAATTCCGGACGCCGGTTTCGGCCATCTGGACCGGGTCGATCCTCTCGGTGCTGTTCGTCTGGGGTTCGTCGCTGATCACCATCGGCGAGACGCCGGTCTACACGATCGTCGTTTCCTGCACGGTCATCTTCCTCTTCTTCTCCTTCGCCATTCCGATCACGCTCGGTCTGTTTGCCTGGGGGACGTCCAAGTGGCCCGCACAGGGACCGTGGAACCTCGGGGAAGGCGTGTTCAAGCTCTTTGCGGGCCTGACCGTGCTGGCCATGATTCTGATCTTCGTCCTCGGCGTTCAGCCGCCGAACACCGCGGCGCTCTATGTCACGGTCGGCTTCCTCCTTTTGACCGGCGTGATCTGGTTCGGCTTCGAAAAGCGCCGCTTCCGCGGTCCGCCGATCGGCGAGGAGGTCAAGCGCCGCGCGGCCGAGATCGCGGCAGCCGAAAAGGCCGTCGGCCAAGCGTAGCACCCCCGCCCGACACGGCGGCACCCGATATGCCGGGTGCCGCCCCGCACACCCCTTTGAGCTTTCGACCCACGCAGACAGGATGCCCGATGACATATTCGTTCGAAGACCTGAAGACCGACGTCGCCGAGGGGCGGATCGACACGGTTCTCGCCTGCCAGATCGACATGCAGGGCCGCCTCATGGGCAAACGCTTCCAGGCCGAATACTTCGTCGAAAGCGCCTTCGAAGAGACCCACAGCTGCAACTATCTGCTGGCGACCGATCTCGAGATGGAGACGGTGTCCGGGTACAAATCGACCAGCTGGGAGTCCGGCTATGGCGACTATACGATGAAGCCCGATCTGAGCACGCTTCGCCGGATTCCCTGGCTTGAAGGCACGGCGCTGGTGCTCTGCGACATGCTCGACCATCACACGCACGAAGAGGTCCCGCACTCTCCACGCGCCATTCTCAAGCGGCAGGTGAAGCGGCTGGAAGCCATGGGGCTCAAGGCCTTCATGGCGAGCGAACTCGAATTCTTCCTGTTCGACCAGTCCTATGATCATGCCCGCGAAAGCGGCTATCGCGACCTGAAGCTCGTCAGCGGCTACAACGAGGACTACCATATCTTCCAGACGACCAAGGAGGAGGACGTGATGCGGGCGATCCGCAAGGGCCTGCAGGGAGCGGGTATCCCGGTCGAAAACTCCAAGGGCGAGGCGTCGGCGGGACAGGAAGAAATCAATGTCCGCTATGCCGAAGCGCTGGCTATGGCGGACCGGCACGTCATCATCAAGAACGGCTGCAAGGAGATTGCCTGGTCCAAAGGCAAGGCCATCACCTTCCTGGCCAAATGGCACATGAACGCGGCGGGCTCGTCCTCGCACATCCACCAGTCGCTCTGGAGTCTCGACGGCAAGACGTCCCACTTCTTCGACAAGAAGGGTGAATACGGCATGTCGGACACCATGCGCCACTACGTCGCCGGCCTGCTGACCCATGCGGGCGAGATCACCTATTTCCTCGCGCCCTACATCAATTCCTACAAGCGCTTCATGGCCGGCACCTTCGCACCGACCAAGGCCGTCTGGTCCAAGGATAACCGCACGGCAGGATACCGGCTCTGCGGTGAAGGTACGAAGGGCATCCGCATCGAGTGCCGGGTCGGCGGTTCCGACCTCAACCCCTATCTCGCGATGGCTGCCTTGCTCGCCGCCGGGATCGCCGGGATCGAGGGCAAGCTGGAGCTCGAGGCGCCCTTCGTGGGCGACGCCTATTCCGGCAAGGACATTCGCGAGATCCCGAAGACATTGCGGCACGCGACGGACCTCATGACGCATTCGTCCATGCTGCGGGCGGCGTTTGGCGACGCGGTGATCGACCACTATACGCGAGCCGGCACCTGGGAGCAGGAAGAGTACGATCGCCGCGTCACGGATTGGGAGGTCGCGCGCGGTTTCGAGCGCGCGTGATTGCAAAACCCGTCGGGGTGCGCCATGTCTCGGCATCCCCCGCGTCGAGACGACGGCCTGCGGGCCGACTTCCTCTGGAGTTGATGATGACGATGATTCAATGCATTTCGCCGGTCGACGGCTCGGTCTATGCCGAGCGCGAGGCCATGCCCTACGAGGCTGCGGCCGCGGCCATCGCCCGCGCGCGCAGGGCACAAAAGATGTGGGCGAAACGACCGCTCGAGGAGCGCGTGCAACTCGTGCTCAAGGGCGTGACCCGGCTGAACGAGATGGCGGACGAGGTGGTGCCGGAGCTTGCCTGGCAGATGGGACGTCCGGTCAAGTATGGCGGCGAGTTCCGCGGCTTCAACGAGCGCTCCAATTACGTCGCCTCGATCGCCGCCGACGCCATGAAGCCGATGGTGATCGAGGAGAGCGAGCGTTTCGAGCGCCGGATCGTGCGCGAGGCGCATGGCGTCGTTTTCGTCATCGCGCCCTGGAATTATCCTTACATGACCGCGATCAACACGATCGCGCCCGCTCTGATGGCCGGCAATGTCGTGGTCATCAAGCATGCGAGCCAGACGCTGCTGGTCGGGGAGCGCATGGTGCGCGCCTTCACCGAGGCCGGCATGCCCGAGGACGTGTTCCAGAACCTGTTCCTCGATCATGAGACAAGTGCGCGCCTGATCGCCGCCAAGGCCTTCGACTTCGTCAACTTCACGGGCTCCGTGGAGGGTGGGCGATCCATCGAGCGCGCGGCAGCGGGCACCTTTACCGGTCTCGGGCTCGAGCTGGGGGGCAAGGACCCGGGCTATGTCATGGAGGATGCCGATCTCGATGCGGCGGTCGACACGCTGATGGATGGCGCGACCTACAATTCCGGCCAGTGCTGCTGTGGCATCGAGCGCATCTACGTGCATGAAAGTCTCTATGACGATTTCGTGGAGAAGTCGGTCGCCTGGGTTTCGAACTACAGGCTCGGCAATCCGCTGGATCCGGAAACGACCCTCGGTCCGATGGCCAACAAGCGCTTCGCCGCAGTGGTGCGGGCGCAGGTCGCCGACGCCGTCGCAAAGGGCGCACGCGCGATGATCGACCCGAAGCTGTTTCCCGCCGATGACGGCGGCGCCTATCTCGCGCCCCAGATCCTCGTCGACGTGGACCACTCGATGGAGTTCATGACCGAGGAAACCTTCGGCCCGGCCGTCGGCATCATGAAGGTCAGGAACGACGCCGAGGCGCTCGCCCTGATGAACGACTGCAAATACGGGCTGACCGCATCGCTCTGGACGCAGGACCCGGAACGGGCAGCGGACATCGGCGCCGAGATCGAGACAGGCACCGTCTTCATGAACCGCGCCGACTACCTGGACCCCGCGCTCTGCTGGACCGGCGTCAAGGAGACCGGTCGCGGCGGTTCGCTCTCCGTCTTCGGCTTTCACAATCTGACCCGGCCGAAATCCTACCATCTGAAGAAAGTCACGGCATGACCATTACCGCTAACTGGAGCTACCCGACCGCCATCAAGTTCGGGGCAGGGCGAATCAAGGAACTCGCGGAGCACTGCAAGGCCGTCGGCATGAAGCGCCCGCTGCTGGTGACGGATCGCGGCCTGGCGCCGATGGCGATCACGCAGAACGCCCTCGATCTTCTGGAGGCCGCCGGCCTCGGTCGCGCCATCTTCGCGGATGTCGATCCCAATCCCAACGATCTGAACCTGGAAGCCGGGGTAAAGGCTTTCCACGCAGGCGGGCACGATGGCGTCGTTGCTTTCGGTGGCGGCTCGGGGCTCGACCTCGGCAAGGCCGTCGCCTTCATGGCGGGCCAGACACGGCCGGTCTGGGACTTCGAGGACGTGGGCGACTGGTGGACGCGCGCGTCCGTTCCCGGCATCGCGCCGATCATCGCGGTCCCCACCACGGCGGGCACCGGGTCGGAGGTCGGCCGCGCCAGCGTCATCACGGATCATGTGACGCATACGAAAAAGGTCATCTTCCATCCGAAGTTCCTTCCCGCCGTCACGATCTGCGATCCCGAGCTTACGGTCGGCATGCCCAAGGTCATCACGGTGGGAACAGGCATGGACGCCTTCGCCCATTGCCTGGAGGCCTACTCGTCGCCCTTCTACCATCCCATGTCCCAGGGCATCGCGCTTGAAGGCATGCGGCTCGTGAAGGAATACCTGCCGCGTGCGGTTGCCGATGGCCAGGATATCGAAGCGCGCGCCAACATGATGAGCGCCGCGGCCATGGGGGCGGTCGCGTTCCAGAAGGGACTCGGCGCAATCCATGCGCTCTCGCATCCGGTCGGCGCGATCTACAACACGCACCACGGCATGACCAATGCCGTGGTGATGCCGGCGGTGCTGCGCTTCAACCGGCCGGTCATCGAGGAGAAGATTGCGCGGGCAGCGGCCTATCTCGGCATCTCCGGTGGGTTCGATGGTTTCGCAGCCTATGTGCTCGAGCTGCGTGCAAGCCTCGGCGTCCCCGAGGCGCTGTCCGGGCTCGGCGTCGGAACGGACCAGATCGACCGCATGGCCGAGATGGCCATCGTCGATCCAACGGCGGGTGGGAACCCGGTCGAACTGACGCTGGACGCGGCGCGAGCGCTGTTCATCGAGACGATCTGAGCCCTCTTGAACACCCGCCTGGCGCAGCGTTTCTAAAGCCTGCGCCAGGCTGTCTCTCATTGGTTCTCGTATGGCGCGTTAACACTTCGTTAACCACGATTTGAAAGATTTGGTTAACCGAAGCGGCTTCAGGGGCTGGAGCTGATTGCGGGGCAAACCGGGGCTTTGCGTCCCCAAAGAGGTTTCCATGCCAGTCATTACACTCGCCAACACGAAGGGCGGCGCAGGCAAGACCACAGCCGCGCTTATTCTCGCAACCGAGCTTGCCCGCGGCGGCAATAGCGTCACGGTGCTCGACGCCGATCCGCAGCGCTGGATATCGACCTGGCACGAGATCTCGGGTCGCGTCCCGAACATCGACGTCATCTCCGAAATTTCCATGGCCTCGATCCAGGGCCACATTATCGAAAACCGACGCAGCACCGACTATTTCGTGATCGATCTGGCCGGCGCACGCAACAGCCTGCTCGCAACCGCCATCGGACTTTCCGATCACGTGCTCATCCCCATCCAGGGCTGTTCCATGGATGCCAAGGGCGGCGCGCAGGTTCTGGAACTGCTGGCGCAGCTTGAAAAGCAGGCCGGCGTGCGCATCGACCATTCGGTGGTGTTGACGCGGGTCAGTTCGCTTGTCACGACGCGGGCGCTGCAGGTGGTCAAGGGGCTCCTTGCCAGTCGCAATGTGCGCGTCCTGGAAACTCCGATCATCGAGCGCGCGGCTTTTCGCGACGTGTTCGACTGCGGCGGCACCTTGCAGACCATGGACCCGGCACGTGTGAGCAATCTCGACAAGGCGCGGGAGAATGCCCGCCTGTTTGCCGAGGAAGTCCGGCGCCTCGTGCCGCTCCATGTCACCCGCGCCTTTCGTCGCGCGGCCTGACCCATCTCGCGGAAGACGCGGCATCCTCCATGTCGCGTCCGCCTTCCACGACTGCGCCTTTGGAAGCGCGCTGCGCGAAAAGGATTCACGCAGCGCGCTTTAAGGTCTTGTTTTGATGCATGGCGTTACCCGAAACCGCTGCACACGTTCGGGCGACAGGCATTAGAAGCGCCGGTCGATCAGGTGCTTCGCCTGCGCGCCGACATGATAGAAGGCCGACTTGACCGCCCGCAACGGATCGGGCGTCACCGGCGTCTCGTCGAGCGGCATCGCATGGGCGCCACCGGCGATGTGATGGGCCAGGGCCCGGCCGAAGACCGTACCCGGTGCAATGCCGCGACCATTGTAGCCGCTGACCGAAAGCACATCGGGCGCCACCGTGTGGAGGCGGGGCAGGGCATTGGTGGTCATGCCGATGCGGCCGTCCCACCAATATTCGAAATCGATGGCGCCGAGCTGGGGGAAGAGCGCTTCAAGCGAGCGCCTGGCAAATCCGCGATGCGTCCCCGTGGCCATGGCGTCGAGGCGTCCGATGCTGCCGAAGATGAGGCGATTCTGCTTGTCCATCCGAAACGAGGTCATGACGAGACCGGTGTCCCAGCAACCCTGGCGCTCGGGCAGGATCGCGGCCGCAACATTGGCCGAAAGCGGCTTCGTGGCGAACTGGAAATACGGAAGAATCGTCAGTTCCGTGGCGGACGCCTGCCAGGGCATCCCCTCGACCAGCGTCCCATAGGCATTGGTGGCCAGCACGACCTTCGGTGCGGTGACGCTGCCGGCCGGGGTCTTCAGCACCCAGTTGGCCCCGGTCCGGGTGGCCTCCTGAAGGGGCGTTTCCGTGAAGAGACGGACGCCGGCCTTGACACCCGCATGCGCCAGCCCGTGGGCATAGGCCAAAGGCTGGATCGTGCCGGCGCGGCGGTCGAGAAGGCCGCCCGCAAAACCTTCGGCACCGGTCAGCCGGTGGGCCTGGTCCTTGTCGAGCAGTTCGACTGGCGCGCCGAACGCGGCCCATTGCGCCTGCCGGTCCGTGATGTCCGACAGGCCCTCGGCGCCCACCGCCATATGCAGCGTGCCGTGGCGCACCGCCTCGCACGGGATGTCGTGGCGCTCGACCAGATCAAAGACGAGAGAGGGGCCATCGCCAAGGGCGTGCAGCAGGCGCTCGCCCGGCTCTTTTCCGAGCGTGGCGATCAGGTCTGCCGGCTTCGTCCACATGCCCGCATTGACAAGGCCGACATTGCGGCCCGACCCACCGAAGCCGATCATCCGGGCCTCGATGAGGACGACGTCGGCGCCCTGTTCCGCGAGATGCAGGGCCGTCGAGAGCCCCGTGAAACCGCCGCCGACAATGGCGACGTCCGCTGTCACATGCGTCTCGAGAGAAGCGGTCTGCGGCGGGGGCGGCGCGGTCGCATGCCAGAGGTTCGGCCCGATCTTGTAACGCGCGCGTTCGTCCGCCATGCGGGCATCCTTGTTGTGTCCAGAGCTCTGCTGCGCAGAGATAGCCGATCTTGGTCTCCGACGCCTCATGACAATCGCAGATGACGTGATGAGCCGCGACAATGCCCCGGGGTTTGCGACCGCGGCTCTACCCTGCCGTCTCGCAGCGCGATCGAGCCATCCCCGTGTCGACGATCAGTCGAGGAACTCCACCGTGGTGCCGACGCTTACCATCTTCGCGAGTTCCGTCGCATCCCAGTTGGTCAGTCGCACGCAGCCATGGCTCTGGGTCTTGCCGATCTTGGACGGCTCGGGCGTCCCGTGGATGCCGTAGGTCGGCTTCGACAGCGCGATCCAGACCGTACCCACGGGGCCGTTCGGGCCCGGCTGCAAGGTGAGGACCTTGTCGTTCTCGCCTTGCTTGAAGTTGATCTTCGGATTGTAGGTATAGCCCGGATTGAGCGCGATCCGATCGACCTGCACGGTGCCGGACGGCGACGGCGTGTCCGATGAGCCGATCGTTGCCGGATAGGCAGCGATCAACGCGCCCGATTCGTCGTAGGCGAAGACCTGCTTCCGCGGCTTGTCTGCGACGATGCGCGTGACCTTGCCGGTCTTCGGCTCGCCCGGATTGATCACCTTGATGATGGTGCCGGGAATGGTGAAATCGACCCCGGGGTTCAGTTCGCGCAGATAGGCTTCGTCCATGTGGAAGCGCTCGCCGAGCATTTCCGTGGTCGAGGTGAAGGACATGTGCGGAAGCAGGGCCTTGTGCGCATAGTCTTCCGGGATCTCCGCGACATAGGGACCCGCGGCGTCGGCGGCCGTGATGGTGTAGGTCGTGATGGCGAGGCCGCCGCTCAAGCGCAGGCGTTCAAGGATGTCTTCCGTGTTGTTCGGGTCGAGCGTTTCGCCGGTCGCCTGCTGCCAGGCCTCGATCGCCTTGGTGACGTTCGAGCCGTTCTTGCCGTCGATGACGCCGGGCGAAAAACCTTCGCGATCGAGAAACACCTGCAGGGCGGTGATTTCCGCACTGGACTTGCGGGTGATCGTGGCTGCGCGGGGCAGGGTGGTGCCCTGCGAGGCCGGAGGCTGTTCGGGTGGCAGGGCGGCCATGTCGTTTTCGTCGGGGAGCGTTTCGTCTGCGGCGGGAAGATCGCCACGCTCCACGCCCGGCGGCACGAAATTGCGGTAATCCGGAACGCCGTTTGCGCCGTCACGCCCGCGGACATAGGGCCGGTCGCGATCGGCTTCATCGCCGAAGGTGCCGTTGCCGTAGACCCGCTCCCTCCGGGGGCGACCGCCGAAGGCCTCGTCGCCATAGGGTTCGGCGCCATAGGAATCGGGCGCGGCGCGGCGGCGTCCCGCGTTGGCGCCACGCGATCCCATCACGGTGGCGACGATATTGCCCCAATTGTCCACGAGGACCGTGCGGCCTCTGGCATCGCGCATCACGCGGACCTCGCCGTTTTCAGGGACGTAGTCGAGAACATCCCCCTGCGGCGTCACCAGGACCTGATCGGGCGACAGCACGATGCGGGACTGGGCCGCAGCCGGCGTGGAAGCCGGCCCGAGGCTCGCCGCCATGAGGGCGGCCAGAAGAAGGGAGGAGATGCGTCTCGGAGCGATCGTCACGTGAATACCTGTTGATAGGCGGGAACCTGTTGATGGGCGGGCCGTCCCGCGAGCTACAAGCGGAATGGGACGTTAATATGAAAAGCCTGAATTCAACGTTAAAGAACTGCTAACCATGTGTGGGTGCGCCGTCCAAGGCGCGATCGGCACGGGATGGCGCCTTGGGAAGGGGAGACGATGCGACTGGACGACAGCCATGGAGGGCAGGTGGTCACACTGCTGCTCGATCCTGCCTCCGCCATGGATGTGGCGGCACTGGTCATCGACGGGACAGACCTCTCGCCGGGAGATGCGATCCCGTCCGACGGGGATCCGCGCATCGATCAGGCGTTAAAGGGTTTTCTTTTCACCTGCGGTCCGGATCATATCCGGCATCCCGAGCCCACGGACGGCGGAGGGCGCTATCCGCTTCACGGTTCGCTGTCGGGGACGCCGGTCGACCGGACCCCGTGGGAGGCGAGCGACACCACGTGCCGGGCGATGGTCGATATCGCCTTGGCCGATGGCGGCAAGGCCCGGCTCGATCGCCGCTGGTCGATAAAGCAGGGATCGGTTCATCTTCGGGATCGGGTCGAGAATATCGGCGACAGGCCGTTTCCGCCCATGTGGATGTATCACATCAATATTGCGGGACGCTTCTTTGATGATCAGACCCGCATCAGCGGCGCCATGATTCCGAACGGAGCCATGACCTGGCGATTCGGCGACGGCGAAAGCGCGCATGTTCTGTTTCCGGCCGGCGCGGTGTCCCTTGGCCCGGACGGCTGGGCGAAGATGCGGGTCGGCCCGTTTGCGGCGCTTGCGAACCGCTCGCTCGACATATCCTTCAAAACCGACGGACTGCCGTTTCTCCAGATGTGGCGTTGCCAGAGGGACGCCGCCGACGTGGTCAGCATCGAGCCGGTGTCGCACCGGATCGCCAAGCGCTCCGAGCTGTCGCAGAGCGGCGCGCTCGTCCTGCTCATGCCGGGTGCGGCGATCGCGTATGAGCTGATGTTCGGCCTTGTCGATGCGGCCGGGGCGGACCGGGCTGATTGACCTGCGCGGCAAAGGCGTCCTACATCGTCGGCAACGAAGCTTGCGGCACGCCGCGCGTCGAGGAGAACCTGCATGGACGACATCCGCCCGATCAATGACGAATATTCCGTAACCGGCCAGATCACGGCCGCCGACCTCGACCAAATCAAGGCGCTCGGCTTCAAGTCGATCGTCTGCCACCGTCCGGACCACGAGCAGCCGGGCCAGCCGGACTATGCCGAGATCGAGCAGCGCGCCCACGCCCTCGGCATCGAAACGATGCATATCCCCGTCGGCCCCGCCGGCGTGACGGCCGAAGCCGTTCACAAGATGGTCGACGCGCTCGACACGTTCCAGCGCCCGATGCTCGGCTATTGCCGTTCCGGCGCGCGCTCGACCGCCGTCTATCAGCAGACCCAGCACATCCGCGGATAAGAGTGCGCCGAGCGCCGCTCTGCCTGCCCGGCTCCGCCGTCCTGAAGCCGCCCGAGCCGGGCGATCGCCTGGATCCTGGAGCCGCACATGTGCGGACCGATACAGACGATCAGGTGCCGACGGAGGGACGCCCGATGACACCGAGGCACCAGACGGAGAACGCCTGGATGGCGCGTTCCCGGACCGTGTCCTTCAGCGTGTCGTGGCGGGCCCCCGGATAGATCATCGTGGTGACCCTCTGCAGGCCCGCTTTCTTCATCCGGGCCTGGAGCCAGACGGTCGCCTTGCCCTTCTTGGTGACGGGGTCCTCTCCGCCGCCCACAAGGTTCACGGGCATTTGCGGCGGCAGCCGGCGAAGGCGATCGAGCTCTCCGCCCGCAAAGCACATGCGGAGCATTTCGACCCATAGCGAGACCGTAATGTCGAAACCGCAAAGGGGATCCGCGATGTAAGCGTCCACCTCTGCGGGATTGCGCGACAGCCAGTCGAAATCCGTCCGGCGATGCGCAACGGAGCGTGCCCACTCGCCGAAGGTGAAGCGGGCGATCAGCGGGCTCGGCACGTCCGATCCCTTCAGCATCCTCTCGATCGCCAGCACGCGCTGCCCGAGACGACCGAGCAGGCCGGGATGGAAGTTCGAGTTCCAGATCGCGAGGCCGTCGTACAGTTCCGGATCGCGTTCCGCGGCATTCAGGGCAACCAGGCCGCCCATGGAATGCCCGAAGAGGATGATCGGAAGACCAGGGTGCTCGGATGCGGCCTCGTTCCTGACGGCCGCCACGTCCGTCAGCACCGCATCGACGCCGCCATCGGGCGCAAATCTTCCTTGCAGTTCCGCCGGAGAACGCGTCGCGCCATGCCCTCGATGATCATGCACATAGACAGCAAAACCCTGTGCCGCCATGGACCGGGCGAAGTCGATATAACGTCGTCCATGCTCGGCCACGCCGTGGTTGACCAGCAGCACACCGCGCGTCGGCGTCGTCGCCGGCAGATGATAGACGGCGAGATCCGCACCCGACGGGCTGGCAAGCCGCCTGTCCTCGAATGCCACGATCGATCCCTCCATAAACTGCCTCCCGTGCACTATCCCGCCGCGCCGCCGCGATGTCAATATGAGCGTTTTCTAAAAAAATACACCTCGTACCGACTCCGTGCTTGCAATATTCGTTATTTAGACCTTAATTGATCACGTTTTGTTCTGGAGGTCGAGATGATGTCGTCAGGTGTTCGCGCTGGTTTGTCTGCGTCGTTTCCAAGGTCGAGGCCTCTCGATCCGTGGTCCTGTCTCGGTCGTTCGCTCCGCTGCCTCGCATTTGCCCTGATGCTAGCAAGCGCGGCGGGCGGTGCGCAAGCGGGGGATGTCGCGGCTGTCGCGCTCACGTCCGTTGCGGCGGATGCGTCCCTCTCCCGTCCGGGCGTCGCGCACGACGCGCCCGGTTCCCCGGGCAACGCGGTGCGCACGGCCTCCTCCGCGCCGGCCGATCCCGCCACCGTTCAGGACCGCAGAAAGCGCAAGCCCGAAGCGGGACGCACCGGCCAGGTTCTCGGGCTCAGCTGGTTGCCTGCCTTTTGCGAGATCAAGGCCCGTCGTCCGGAATGTGTGGGTCAGACCTCCGGGCGCACCGATGCGACAGAACTCACGCTCGCCGGCCTCTGGCCGGTCCGCAACAGCTTCTGCAAGGTCTCCGACGCTCTTCGAATGCAGGATCGCAGGCATGACTGGCTGGCTTTGCCGGAGGTGCCGCTTTCGGCCGACGTCGGCGCGAGGCTTGCCTCCGCCATGCCGGGGGTCGCTTCCGGGCTTGACCGGCATCTGTGGCTGCGAAGCGGGAGCTGCCAGACGCTCGAACCCGAGGCGTATTTCTCTCTGCAGATCCGGCTGCTCGAGGCGGTGAACCGGTCTGCCGTCGGCGCGCTGTTTCGCAACCGGATCGGGCAGGAGATCCACGAGTCCGAGGTGAGGGCCGCGTTCGACACCGATTTTGCAGCCGGCGCAGGGCAGCGTGTGCGTCTCCAATGCCGCAAGATCGGGGATCGGACGCTGGTGACGGGGCTGACGATCGGGCTCTCCCCGACGATGACCGACGCCTCGGATTTCGCCGCGGCCATCCTTGGCGCCGCACCGATCGCCTCGCGCTGCAGCGTCGGTCTGGTCGATGCCGCCGGTCAACCGTCTGCACCGCGTCCGGCAGCGGCGGGGGCTGCGGCTGGGAAGGCGGGTTCGAAGGAGAGGGCCAGGAAGACGGGATCCGAGACGACGGGAACCGAAGAGGAACCAAGCGACGACGCATCGGATGCTGCGATCGGGCGCCCTTAAGGTTGCCGAACCGCGACGTGTTTCGGTTGACGTCGTGCGGGCGCTCCAATTCCGCATCGGGGTGGAAATGACGGCCGGTGTCATTGCTCCCCCGGCGCAATTCGCCTACATAGCGGGCCAAATTCCAATTCCCGCGGAGCATTGATCGAGCATGGCGCGTCAATTCATCTATCACATGGCCGGGCTGAACAAGGCCTACGGCACGAAGAAGGTTCTGGAGAACGTCCATCTCTCCTTCTACCCCGATGCGAAGATCGGTATTCTCGGACCGAACGGGGCCGGCAAGTCGACCGTCCTGCGCATCATGGCCGGTCTCGACAAGGAATATACCGGCGAAGCCTGGCTCGCCGAGGGCGCGACGCTCGGCTATCTGCCGCAGGAGCCGCAGCTCAATCCGGACAAGGATGTGCTCGGCAACGTCATGGAGGGCGTCGCCCACAAGACGGCCGTGCTCGAGCGCTACAACGAACTGATGATGAACTACTCCGACGAGACGGCCGACGAAGGCGCGCGTCTGCAGGACGTCATCGACAGTCAGAACCTCTGGGATCTCGACAGCCAGGTCGAGATGGCCATGGATGCGCTGCGCTGCCCGCCGGCAGACGCCGACGTCACCGCATTGTCGGGTGGTGAGCGCCGTCGCGTCGCACTCTGCAAGCTCCTCCTGTCGCAGCCGGACCTTCTGCTCCTCGACGAACCGACCAACCACCTGGATGCCGAGACGATCGCCTGGCTCGAAAAGCACCTGCGGGAATACCCGGGTGCCGTCATGATGATCACCCACGACCGCTACTTCCTCGACAATGTCACGGGCTGGATACTCGAACTCGACCGCGGTCGCGGCATTCCCTACGAGGGCAATTATTCCGCCTATCTGCAGTCCAAGGCCAAGCGTCTTGCGCAGGAAGGCCGCGAAGACGTCGCCAAGCAGAAGGCGCTGTCCCGCGAGCAGGAATGGATCGCCTCCAGCCCCCGCGCGCGTCAAGCCAAGTCGAAGGCACGTATTCGCGCCTATGACGAGTTGGTGGAAGCAGCGGAAAACCGCAAGCCCGGCGAAGCACAGATCGTCATCCCGGTCGGTGAACGGCTGGGTCAGGTCGTCATCGAGGCCGAGAACCTGTCGAAGAGCTATGGCGACCGCCTGCTGATCGACAACCTGACGTTCAAGCTTCCCCCGGGCGGCATCGTCGGCGTCATCGGCCCGAACGGCGCCGGCAAGACGACCCTGTTCCGCATGATCACGGGTCAGGAAACGCCGGATACGGGCAAGATCACCGTCGGGGAGACGGTCGATCTCGGTTATGTCGACCAGAGCCGCGACTCGCTCGGTGGCGACAAGACCGTCTGGGAGGAAATCTCCGGCGGCAACGACATCATCAAGCTCGGCAAGTACGACATGAACAGCCGCGCCTATTGCGGTGCGTTCAACTTCAAGGGCGGGGACCAGCAGCAGAAGGTCGGCTCGCTGTCGGGCGGTCAAAGAAACCGCGTCCATCTCGCCAAGATGCTGAAGGACGGCGGCAACGTCATCCTGCTCGACGAACCGACGAACGACCTCGATACCGAAACGCTCTCGGCGCTTGAGGAGGCCCTGGAAGCCTTCGCCGGCTGCGCCGTGATCATCAGCCACGACCGCATGTTCCTCGACCGGCTTGCAACGCATATCCTGGCTTTCGAGGGCGACAGCCATGTCGAATGGTTCGAAGGCAACTTCGAGGATTACGAAAAGGACAAGGTCCGCCGTCTCGGCCCGGAATCGGTCAATCCACGCCGCGTCACCTACAAGCGCCTGACGCGTTAAGCGTCGGGTTGCCATCGACTCGGGAACCCGTCCTTCTGCTGTAAAGGGGACGGGTTCCCGGCATGCCCTCGGGGCATGAGAGATCCGGCATGGGTCCTTCGAGCTGCCGCCTTCGCGCTCCGCTTCGAGTTCTTGTTTCTGCGTCTGAGATGTTCGCTGCCAATGTGCAGCTTGGGATCCGGCCCGGCGACGTCGGCACCGATGCCATCCTCTACCGTTGCCGATCCCGTCACGGGTCGACCGGACCTGCCACTGTGTCGCGCCGTATACATCGGCGATGGCCCAGCCTCCGGCGGCCTCAGAGCCGTTTTTGATCGCCGCAAATCGCCCCCACGCCGTCTTTCCGCTTGCAGCCCCTTCCAATATCACATAAACATATCTTTATGTGTTGATGGGAAGAGCATGGTGAGCGACAACAGATTGCGGCTGGAGGAAGTGGTGGACGTGCTGAAGGCCGCGGGCGAGCCCACGCGCTTCCGCCTGCTCGCCCTTCTGGCGGCCGGTGACCTGACCGTGACGGACCTCACCGAGATCCTGGGGCAGTCTCAGCCGCGTATTTCCCGCCATCTTAAGCTTCTGACCGAAGCGGCCCTGATCGATCGCTACCAGGAGGGTGCCTGGGCGTATTTTCGGCTGCGGGGGCAGGGCGAAGGTGTCGCGCTGATCCGCCAGGTTCTCGCGGCGGCGGACGGGGACGATGCGGTTCTGGCCCGCGACAGCGATCGGCTCGCCGCGCTGAAGCAGGCCCGATCCGATCGGGCACAGGCCTATTTCAGCCGCAACGCCGCCGAATGGGATGCGATGCGGCGCTTTCATGTCAGCGAGGCGGAGGTCGAGGCGGCGCTGGTGGCGGCCGTCGGGCCGGAGCCTGTCGAGAGCCTTCTCGATCTCGGAACCGGCACCGGGCGGATCCTTCAGCTCTTCCAGGGGCTCTACAAGACCGCGACGGGCGTCGACGCAAGCCGTGACATGCTGGCGGTGGCCCGGGCCAACCTGGATCGGACCGGTGTCTCCACGGCATCCGTCCGTCATGGCGATATCTTCAATCTACCTCTCGATGGCCGCCAGTTCGATCTGGTGACGATCCATCAGGTTCTCCATTTCCTGGAGGCGCCGGAAGCGGCGATCGAGGAAGCGTCGCGCCTTCTGGCGCCGGGAGGGCGTCTGGCGATCGTGGATCTCGCGCCGCATGCCCTCGAGCATCTGCGGCAGGATCACGCCCACCTGCGTCTCGGCTTTTCGCATCAGGTGATGGGCGAGTGGCTCGAGACGGCGGGCCTTTCCGTCCAGCGCGTCATCGATCTTTCGCCGAAGGCCGCGCAGGAGACGCCGCTGACCGTTACCATCTGGATCGCGGCCAAGCCCGCAGAGTCCTCCGCCGATCAATCCCGGCGTTTTGCTTCAGGAGCCCGCTGAATGTCTACCCGCACGCTTTACCCGGCCGAGCGCGGCGATCTGCGCCTCTCCTTCGAGTATTTTCCGCCGAAATCCGACGAGATGGACGCGCAGTTGACCCGCACGGCTGCGGCCCTGAATGCCTATGCACCGGAATTCGTCAGCGTGACCTACGGGGCGGGCGGGTCCACGAAGGCACGGTCTCTGACCACCGTGCGCCGCCTGATCGACGATTGCGCCATTCCGAGCACGGCCGCGCACCTCACCTGCGTCGGGGCGACGCGGTCGGAGGTGGATGCCGTCGTGGACGAGTTTGCGGCGGCCGGCGTCCGGCACTTCGTGGCGCTGCGCGGCGACCCGCAAGGGGGAATTGGCGCCCAGTATCAGCCGTTTCCGAGCGGATATGAAAACGCGGCGGCGCTTGTGGAGGCACTCGCCCGGCGTGGACGCTTTCAGATTTCCGTTTCCGCCTATCCCGAGAAGCATCCCGAGAGTTCCGACGTCGATGCCGATATCGATATGCTGAAGCGCAAGGTCGACAATGGCGCGACGCGTGCCCTGACGCAATTCTTCTTCGACAACAATGACTTCGAGCGATATCTGGAGCGGGTCCGCAAGGCGGGCATCTCGATACCGGTCGTTCCCGGCATCCTGCCGATCAACCTGTTCTCGCAGGTCTCGAAGTTTGCGGGTCTTTGCGGTGCGCGCATTCCCGAGGCGCTCGCCCTGCGTCTTGCGCATCTCGACGAGTCGCCCGAAGAGCGCTTCAAAGAGGCGACCCATATCGCGGCGGAGCAGATCGTCGATCTCGCCCGCAGGGGCGTGCGGGATTTCCACCTCTATACCATGAACCGTTCGCCGCTGATCATGGCCGTCTGCGACCTTGTCGGCTTCAAGCGAACGGACGAGATCGCTGAAGGCGCCGCGGCCTGACGCCGACCGGAGCTCTCCGGCGGTTCGCCCCCGGCGAAGTTCTGGACACGACGTACAAAAGCCCTCGAAGGTTCATTTCGAGGGCTTTTGCATGCCAGAGCAGAGAGACGTTATTCTCCCGTCCCACGCTGAGAGTTTCCCACCGGCCTCCATCCTCAAGGCCGCCGGGGTTTTCATCTCCTCCTAGATGAAGAGCATCATCGCAATGAATGCGAACGAGGCACCTATCATGAGAACATTCACGGACCGTGTGATTCCCACTCAACCCTCCAAGCGTTAACGCTTGAAACATAGGTTGAAAATGTCACACCTCCAAGGAAATCTTGTGCTGCGTTGCAGCGGCAGCGCCGTCCGTCAGCCTGTGAAGCGAGACATGCTCTTGTTTTCGATAGGCTATCGGATCTTAACGATTTGTTTTTAGGTGTTAACAACCTTGGCCCCAGATCGTTTGCGCGCCAGCAGGCGACCGTCGAGGACGATCAATCCTGCCGCAATCAGGGCCATTCCGCCGATATCCGTGATGTCGAGGCGCTCTCCGAGAAAGGCCAGACCGAAGAGGAGGGCGCTGGGCGGCACCAGCAGCGTAACGAGCGACGTGTTGGTTGCGCCAGCGCGCGCCATGATGCGGAAAAAGAGAATATAGCCATAGGCGGTCGATACCAGCGCGAGCGCCAGGATGGCGAGGATCGTCGTCATGGGCGGCATCGCCAGCGTCCACGGATGATCCGACAGCAGCGAGACCGGCAGCATGATGAGGGTCGATGCCGTCAGCTGGCCGGCGGCTGTGACGGGCGGCGCCAATCCGCGGAAACGGCGACCGTAAATGCCGGCCAGCCCGTAGCTGACGGCCGCACCCAGCGGCAGGATGAGCGCCCAAAGCGGGATGCCGTTGGACGTCGCGTCGAGATGGCCGAGCGCGCTTGGCCCGATCAGCAGCACCGTGCCGGCGAGGCCCAGCGCTGTACCGCCGATCTTTCTCGGGCTCAGCTTTTCGTCGCTCGTGAAGGCATGGGCAAGAAGGACCGTCCAGATCGGCGTCGTTGCATTGAGGATCGAAGCAAGGCCTGCGCCGATCTGCGTCTGGCCGAGAAAGATGAAGCTGTGCGGAATGGCATTGTTGAGCAGCCCCAGGACCAGAAAGGCGCGCCATCGTGCCGCAAACTGCCTGTAGATGTCGAAACGGCCGCGAATGAACAGATGCAGCGCCAGCGCGGCGATGGAGACGCGCAGGAACACCAGCGTGAAGGCAGGAACGTGCTGAACCGCAATGCGCCCGAAGAAGAACGAAGCGCCCCAGATCAGCCCGAGCAGCGCCAGCAGGCCCCAGGTAAGCGGCGTCATCCGCGTTTCCGCGGGTGTTGTCGTGATCGTCATTTGTTTCTCCGCCCCGTCCCTGCATGTCCGCGCCGCTGCGTCCGGCGCCAAGGCGGGCTGTAGCCCAATTCTCCGTGTTCCATCCACCCGTTTCTTGGTGGTGGGAACGCGCTTGGCCGGATGTCGGCCGATGTCTTCGACCTGCCGAGGGTTGACCTCGTCGTCCCCATGCCGATCATGCCGCCCTGTTGCGCCCGGCAAGCCCGCACCCGAGGATGCGAGTCGAGGAACGCGAAGAAGGAGACGTCTGCTGCCCACATCATCCGCCGTCCAAACGGCTTCAGAGGCTGCCGGTCACGGACAGGATCTCGTCTCGATTGCCATCGTGATCGCCGTTGCCGCCTTGATGGGGCTCGGTTTCCTGCGGCTTCGCCAGCCACCGCTCGTCGGCTTCATCCTGGCCGGGGTGGCGCTCGGACCGACCGGGTTCGGCTTCATCTCCGACAGCGACAACGTGACGTTGCTGGCGGAGATGGGCGTGATCGTGCTTCTGTTCTTCATCGGCATGGAATTGTCGATCCGGGCCTTCATTCTCAGTCTCCGGCAGGCCTTGCTCGTTGCTGGCGGCCAGATCGGCGTCTCCGTGGCCGTGGCGCTGATCCTGTCGGCCGTCTCGGGAACACCATCTGCCGAAGCGCTCATCCTCGGCTTCGTCGTTGCGTTGTCTTCCACGGTCGTCGCGATGAAGATGCTCGATGATCGCGGCGAACTGCGCAACGAGACCGGTCGCATCGCGGTCGGCGTGCTGATCGCGCAGGACATCGCCGTCGTCCCCATGCTCATTCTCGTCACCAGCCTTGGCGGCGCGGACAGCAGCGGCGGTGACGTCGGCGTGGTGGAGATCGCCGTCAAGATGATCCTCGCCATCGGGCTGCTCGGAGGGCTTCTCTGGTGGCTCGGAGGTCGTGGCAAGCTGCGGCTTCCGTTCACCGCGGCGGTCGAAGGCAAGGTGGAAATCCTGGCGCTCGGCGCGCTGGCCGTCTGTTTTTCGGCGGCTGCGCTCTCCGGTCTCGCCGGCATGTCACCCGCCTACGGGGCCTTTCTCGCCGGCATCCTCATCGGCAATTCGACCTTACGCGCCCACGTCATCCCGGTTATCGAGCCGATCCAGAGCGTGCTGCTCGTCGCCTTCTTCCTGTCGATCGGGCTTCTCATCGACCTTACCTTCATCGCCGAACACTTTGTTCTCGTGCTGTCTTTGGCCGTCGTCGTCATTGCGGCAAAGACGGTCCTGAACATCGCATTGCTGCGTCGCACCGGCTCGCCGCCGCAGGTCGCGCTCGTCGCGGGACTTTCCATGGCGCAGATCGGCGAGTTCTCCTTCGTGCTGGCGGCAGCCGGTCTTTCGGCCGGCGCCCTCGATCTCGACGCTTATCGCATGGCGATCGCCGTCACCGCACTTTCGCTGCTGGTATCGCCCTTGTGGGTCTCGATCATGCACAGGTTGGACGGGCTGGCGGCCGAGCACCGGGAAAGCTACGGCCATGCGCTGGCGCTCGCCTATCAGCGGGAGCTCGCCGAGGTGTCGCGCGGCGGTGCCGCGCTGATGGGGATCGGCCGCTCTCTGCGCATCCGCTTTCGCGCGTTGCGGCTGGCCCGGCAACATCGGCGGGATCGAGCGTCGGGGGATCGACCGGATGCCGATGGTCCCGGCGAGAGGTGAGCGACGCGAAACGCCGCGGTCGTTTCCGACGCGTGGCGTTCGATTTCGGGGAATGCCTGGCGGTTACGGCAGCGCGTCGAGCACCGCCTGTGTCGCCCAGCCGTCGGCGGGAATGCCGAGCCGCTGCTGTTCACGCTGCAGGGCGGCACGGGTGCCGGAGCCGAGAATGCCGTCGATCTTGCCGACGTCATGGCCGATCGCGTCGAGCTTGGTCTGCAGCACCTTCATGGCTTCGTCGTTAAGGCCGGGCTCCGGGTTGCGGGCATCATACGGCGGAGCCCCGGCAAGTCGGGTGGCGAAGTAGGCGGCAGACGTCGTGTAGATGAACGACTGGTTCCATTCGAGATAGATGTTGAAGTTCGGATAGGTCATGAAGGCCACGCCCTTGCGGCCCTGCGGGATGACCACGGAGGCGGCAAGGTCGCCGAACTGGGTATTGCCATCCCGCGGCTTGACGCCGAGCGCGAACCACTGTCCCGCGGTCATGCCCGGCTGCAGGCCGGTCTTCTCCCAGGGCAGATTGTCCGGCAACGAGACTTCCTGGATCCAGGGCTGGCCCTTGGTAAAGCCGAGGCTCTTGATGAATTTCGCCGCGGTCAGGATGGCATCCGACGAGCTCTGTTTCAGGTTGACGTGACCATCGCCATCGCCGTCGACGCCCTGTGCGATGATGTCTTCCGGCAGCATCTGCACCTGGCCGATCTCGCCGGCCCAGGCGCCTGTCGTCGTCGCCGGATCGAGGTCGCCATGCTGGACCATCTCGATGGCGGCCATCAGCTGCGGGCGAAACATTTCCGGCCGGCGGCAGTCGTGCGCCAGGGTGACCAGGGCATTGCGCGTGTTGAAATTGCCCTGGACGGCCCCGAAATCGGTTTCCATCGCCCAGAACGCCGTGATCACAGGTGCGGGAACGCCGTATTCCTCCTCCGCCCGGGCAAAGACGCTCGCATATTCCTTCATCTTCTTTGCACCGATGTCGAGCCGCGCCTTGCTGACCGTCCTGTTGGAAAACTCGGCGAAGGTCTGCTTGAAGACACCCTGCGCGCGGTCGCGTCCCAGAACCTTTTCGTCGATGACGGCGCCGGCCAGCGCCCGATCGACAACGTCGGCCGGAATGCCCTTGCCGACCGCCTCCGTCTTCACGCCGCTGAGAAAGGTTGCCAGATCACCGCCGCACGGTGCGGCCGACGTGGCGGGAGCTTCGGCCTTGGCGGCATCGCCAGCGGGGGATGCCGTCTGGGCCGCGGCCACACCGGAGACGGCCACCGATGTCATGAGCGCGAACAGGCTGGCGGCAGCGAGACGGGACGAGAGCGGGCGGGTGCGGGGCATGAGTGGTCCTTCAATCTGGTTCCGGCAATGCCGATCGTTCAGTCCGGCGATCGATCCGGCAAGGCGATCCCGGCGGTGGGGTTCAGGCAAGACGGCTGTGGGGAGACGCCCTGACAATAGGTCGCCGGTCGCGAGACCGGCGGGTCAGGCCGCTGTCACACGGCAATTGGGCCAAATGAAGAAGCAAAGACAGGGAAACAGCGGCAGGGCAGCGTGGCGTGCGTCAGTTGCCCGCCACCTGTTTCGGTTCGGAAACGGCCTTCACCCATTTGCGCCAGTTCTTTTCGGAGCCAGCGAAGACGTTGATGTCCGTGTTGCCGGAAATCCCGGGTATCTGCCCGGTGCTCGTGTACTGCCAAAATGCCCAGCGGCGGTCCTTGTAGATCTCGACCGGATGCTTGGCGACGGAGCGCACCCAGAAATGATGCTCGTTGAACTGCCCGACGAGGTTGTCGCGGTGGAAGTCGACCGAGGTGTAGATGATCGGACGCTTGCCGTAATAGGCCTCCAACCGGTCCATGAAGCGTTTCATCTCCGTCTGCACGGTAAGCGGCGAGGGACGATAGCGGCAGGTCTTGGACTCGCCGTTCCACTCCACGTCCAGAACCGGCGGCAGGTGGACCGCGCTTCTGGGAACGTTGCGGATGAACCAGTCGGCCTGCTCATCGGCCGTCGAGCAGAAATAGTAGAAATGATAGGGCGCATAGGCGATGCCGGCCGCGCGGGCCTGCGGCCAATACTCCGAGAAGCGGGTATCGACGACATCCTTGCCTTCGGTCGCCTTGATGAAGACGAAGGACACGCCGGACTGCTTGACGGCCGTCCAGTTGATGTCGCCCTGCCATTTGGAGACGTCGATGCCGTGAATGCTGTGATGCTGCGGGGTCCGCTCGCCGAAATCCTGCGGATCCTTGTCCTGGAATCGCGGAGGGATCGACGCGGTCTGGACCAGATCATAGTCGGTCGACGTGCACGCGGACAGGAGCGAGACAAGCGGCAAAAGAGCAAGGAGCAGCCGGCGCATGGAGTTCCCGTTCGTTGATGATGGAACGTTGTGCCTCACCCGTGACTGCCCATATGTGCCGACCCCCCGGAGACCCGAACCCCATGTTCATCATATCAACGTAAAAATTGGGTTAGTTTCAAGCCCTGATCGCATCATAGCGTTCGTGGCTTGTGTCAAACACCTCTCCGTAACGTCCTGCCTCCCGTGCGAGAGGGACGTTCGAAGATGCCGATCACGGGCCGATTATGGGCCGGTCGAGCGCTGGGCGGGGGCGGGACGCTAAGGCCTGCGGCAGACGACAAGCCAGGCGTAGCCCCGGCCAAGGGTCTTCGTCTCCACGATCAAGCCGCGTGTCCCGGCCTTTGCCGTGACCACAGACATCAAATGTGCGCGGGGCGTGACGTGAAACCGCGAGAGCCACGCGGTGAGGATGCGGCGCGCGATCGCCGGAAGGCCTTCCTGCTGGCCGAAGTCCGCAATGTGCAGGGATCCCCCCGGGACCAGCGCGTCGAGCGCGGCGTCGATTGCCTTTTCCCAGTCTGGAATCATCGACAAGGCATAGGAGATGACGATTCGCTCGAACCCGTCGACCCCGAAGGCGCGCGGCTCGAAATCCGTTGCATCGGCCGTCTTCAGCGTCGCTTGGCTGCCGGCGAGCGCCTTTTCGGCGGACAGCAACATTTCCGACGAGATGTCGAGGCCGTAGAGCTTTGCATGCGGATAACGCCTGGCGATAAGCGCCAGATTCCGTCCGGTGCCGCATCCAACCTCCAGAACGCGGTCACCCTGGCCGGCATCGAGGTCTTCGATCAGCGTATCGCGGCCAAAGAGATAGTATTTCCGTGTCGCATCGTAGACATGGCGCTGGGTCCGGTACATCCGGTCCATGCGTCCGGCATGCGCCCTGTCGGAAATGAGGGTTTTGGTCATGCCGCTGAAGCCGCCCGGCGGTAGATGTGAAAGCCGCCATAGATGGCCGAGCGGTCCTTGAGGTTCAACGCTTCGGCGTTCGCCTGGTCGTAATGCCATTGGCCGAGGAGCGTGTCCGAGACGCGCCCGTCGAGAATGCTGCGTTCGGCTGCGGTGCGGAAGATGACCACGGCGCCCGGCGCCGCCGTGCGGGTGATCTCGCTCCAGAGATCATTCAGCTGCTTGTCCGTCATCCAGTCCTGCGCATCGAGAAGAACGTAGCGATCGACGGTGCCCGGTAGCTTGCGCGCCAGGAGATCGGTGACGCTTTCGTGATGGACGTGGACGCGCTCCACATTGTCGCGGATCGCCTCGTAGGCTTCCGGCTGGAGATGCAGCGGCAGCATGCCCTCGTGCGGCAGCGGATACCGGCGGCCGAAGGCCTGCCAGGCGAAGTAGTTGTGGCGCAGCGGGAAGTGGCAGACCAGCTTTTCCAGCCGGTGGCGCAAGACCGGAGCCAGCGTCTTCTCGCTGCTGAGGCTTGCCAGCTCGTCGAACTGTTGCGGGGGAATGCCGAGACCGAAGAGCGAACTCTTGCGGCCGGTGAGCCAGCGGATCACGGGGCGCTCGAACAGCGGTGCGAGGCGCTGGTCGAAGAACTGTCGCTGCTCCCGCATCGAACGGGTGGCGATCAGCTCCGAAGGATCGACGCCATGGGCCCGGGCCAGCAGATGGGCGAGCCAGATGAAACGGCCGAGCAGGCCCGTCCGGTAGAGGTTCGCGCCAAATACGGCGATGCGGCGGCGGCCGTTGAGCTTGCGGCTTTCCCAGTAGCTGCGTGTGGCGGCATCGAGATGCGGTGCGATGAACCGATCATAGGCGGCCACGTTCGAGGCCAGATCTTCGCGGGCGAGAAAGCGCACGAGATCGCCCTGCGCCGGCAGATGCCGGAAGGCGGCGAGCTTCAGCCGGTTCAACGCGATGTGGTGACGGTTGAGATCGACCACGTCGATGCGCTCCGGCATGGCGGAGAGATAGGCGAGCATGTTGCATCCGCCGGAGCCGATGGTGACGATATGGTGTTCCGGGCGGATCTGCATGGCCTCCATGTCCACCGCCGGGTCCTCCCAGATCTGCGGGTAGACGAGACCGGAGAAGAGCATGCCGAAGAGGCGCTCGGACAGGCCGGAGGCCGTCAGGGGCTGGTGCTGGATCAGCGCCTTGCGCAGCTTCTGGTTCCTGCGCCGGCGGGGAGCATCTGCAAGACGGGGAGCATCTGCAAGACGGGGAGAGGATGCGAGATCGGTGGGCGCAAGATCGGTCATGGTGAACAGCCGTCGTTGAAGATGCGTTGCTTCTAGGATCCTTGCGCAACACTTTCGTGACGTGGGCTGTGGACCCCGCTTATGACGCTTTTCGTTTACCAATACGGCAGACTCCGCTTGGCACGAAGCTTGGCATCACCCACAAGTATAGCATGTAGACGTCTGTCGGACTTTCGACCGCCCTGGAGGCCACGCGCCCCGCGGAGCGAAGTCTTTCTATTCGGAAAGAGCATGATGTTGGAGTGGCTTTTCAAGAGACGATCCGGGCGGACGGCACACGCGAACGCACAAGAGGTTCCGTACGAAGCATCGCAAGCGGGCGGTTCCCGATCGCTGTCGATTTCGCCCATCCTGCATATCGACTACCTGACCGGGATCTCGAATCGGTTTGCGCTCGAACACGACCTGACCTCGCTTCTGAACGATCCCCAGGCAGAGGGGCGGGGCGCGCTGTTGCTTGTCGATCTCGATCGGTTCCGGTTCATCAACGACACGATGGACCACGCCGCCGGCGACGAGGTCCTCATCCGGATTGCCAAGCGTCTGTCGAATGTGCTGAGCGGCGTCGGCACGATCTATCGCCTGGGGGCCGACGAATTCGCCGTCCACGTCGCGGGTTCGCCGTCGCGCGGCAAAATCGAGGATATCTGCGGGACGATCAAGACGGTGCTGAGCACGCCTTTCGCGCTCGAGGCGGGAGAAGTCTGGATCGGCGGGAGCATCGGCATTGCTCTGCCGACACCGGAGGACACCTCCATGTCAGCCCTTCTGTACCGGGCAGACCTCGCGGTGATGCAGGCAAAGCAGATCGCCGGCAACAGCCATGTCTTCTACGAGCCCGGCATGTCGGCCGAAGCGTCGGCACGCTCCGAGCTGGAATACGATCTCTCGCGTGCTCTGGACCGGAACGAGTTCTTCCTCGAGTACCAGCCGATCGTGTGTTCGGAGACACGCAGGATCAGCGCTTTCGAGGCTTTGATCCGCTGGCAGCATCCGCAGAAGGGCGTCATCGCGCCCGACCGCTTCATCTCGATCGCCGAGGCTACGGGGCTCATCCTGCCGATCGGAAACTGGGTGATCCGGACTGCCTGCGCGGAAGCCAGACACTGGCCCGCACCGATCGGGGTTGCCGTCAATGTGGCCGGCGACCAGTTTCGGGATCCGACGTTCCTGCCTTTCGTCCGGGATTGCCTGCGCCAGTCGGGAATTGCCCCGGGACGCCTGACGATCGAAGTGACCGAATCGATCTTCTCCGTGGATCCCGCCGTGATCTGCGACAGCCTGACGGAGCTCCGTGCCGAAGGCGTGCGGATCGCTTTGGACGATTTCGGCATCGGCTTTTCCTCGATCAACAATCTGCGCCGCTTTCCGCTCGACCAGCTGAAGATCGACCGATCCTTCACGAAGGCCATGCTCGGCAGCAAGCGGGACGCGGAACTGGTCGATATCATCCTGCGCCTTGGCAACACGTTCGACGTTTCCACGACCATCGAAGGCGTGGAAACCGAACGGCAGCTGGAATATGCGCGGTCTCGCGGTGCCAAGGCCATTCAGGGCTTCCTGATTTCGCGACCGGTGGCCGCAGGCGACGTGTCGGCCATCCTCGATGGCAACCGGGCACATTACCTCGACGTCTGAGCGCCTGACGCTCGCCTTGCGGGTTGCGTTCGCGAGGGTGAAACGGCCATAATGGTGCCGGCGCCGGCCTGTGCGCGGCTTCGTGCCGTCGCTTGCCGGCGCTCGGCGCGGTTTCCACTCTGCCCCGCAGAGAGGTATCGCCCGGCAGCTTCACGTGCTGCATGGTCATCGCGCCAGCCGTTCGGCCGGCACGCGGCCTGCAGTCCTGCGGAACCGGATCATGCGCAGACGCACCCTCTTCATGACGATGGCCGGTGGCCTCTTCACGCTCGTGGCAGGTGTCGGCACGTTTTTGACCGTCGCGCCTCCCGATATCCTGAAGCTCGGCGACAGCTATGCGGCGAAAGTCGTCTGCTCCAGCCTGTTTGTTGCCGGTCGCAACGCATCGGAAGTTCTCGCGGACGACGTCCAGGCGCCGGGCCATCCCTTGCTGCGCTTCATTCGCGTTTCCGTCGACGAACAGCGCAAGACGGTGACGGCCCGGATGTTCGGCTTTGCAGCGCCGGGACACGCGATCTTTCGCGACGGCCTCGGCTGCTCCAACGTGACCGACGGCGCTTTTGCCGCGTTTCCCGGCAACAGGTCGCTGCGTCGTCGCAGCCTGGAGCCGGACACGACGCAGCCTTGGCCCGATGGGGGGGCGCTGGTCGCCGATGCGGGTGTGCAGGCGCTGATCGACGACGATCGCCGGGCAGGGCCGGGCATGCGGGGGATCGTCGTTGTCCGTGACGGGCGGATCGTTGCGGAGCGTTACGGTCGCGGCTTCTATGTGTCCACGCCGCTGCTCGGCTGGTCCATGACGAAGACCGTGACGGCGGCGCTGATCGGCCTGCGCGTCCGGGATGGGCAGATGGCCCTCGACAAGGCCGACCTCCTGCCGCAATGGCGCAATGACGAGCGAAGCCGGATCACGCTGTCCGATCTTCTGGGAATGCAGAGCGGACTGAGCTTCAACGAGAGCTACGGCAGCGTGACCGATGCCACGCGCATGCTCTTCCTCGAGAACGACATGGCGGCCTATGCCGCGTCGAAGACGCTCGACACGGCCCCGGGGACCCAGTTCTCCTACTCGAGCGGGACCACGGTCATTCTCTCGCGTCTCTGGATGAATTCGTTCGCCAGCCCCCGTGAGGCTTTGACCTTTCCACGCGCGTCCCTGTTCCGGCCTCTCGGCATGAGCAGCGCCATTCTGGAGCCGGATGCGCACGGCACCTTTGTCGGCTCATCCTATATGTATGCAACCGCGCGGGATTGGGCCCGCTTCGCGCTCTTTCTGCTGCAGGACGGGGCCTGGAACAACGAGCAGATCTTGCCGGCCGACTATGTCCGGCAGATGCGGACGGCGACCTCGGCCTCGAACGGCCGGTTCGGCTCCGGGCAGGTCTGGATGAAGACGGGACCAGAGGCGCAGGGATTTCCGAGCGATGCCTACTGGATGCGCGGCCATGACGGGCAGTCGATCCTGCTCGTTCCCTCGATGAAGCTTGCCGTCATCCGACTGGGCCTGACGCCACGTCAGATGGGCTACGACGACAGCACGCTCCATCGCGATATCATCGCCGCTCTGTCGAAGCCACAGCCCTGACGGGCGGGCGTCCTCAAGGAGGCGCCCGCGTCGGGGCGTCAAGACATCAAGTGAAGGATATGGCAGCAGCCCGGCCGTCTGCCGACGGGCCGGGGCTTGGAGTGCGCTCAGACCATTGACAGGTCAGCGCATTCCCAGCGTGTCGAGAAGGCCCTTGCGCTTGGCATGGTAGTAATAGCCACTGGCATAGAGCTTGACGGCGTTGTCGTTCTGGTTGTCGGCAACGACCCAAGCACCCCGAAGATACTGCGTTGCATACTTCAGATTGGTTTCGGCATCGAACAGGCCTTCCGGCGGTCCGTCATAGCCGAGACCCTTGGCCGTGTTGTACCGGATCTGCATCAGGCCGTAATTGCCGTTGTGGTAGGCGCGGGGATTGTAGGTGCTTTCGCGACGCACGACGCGATGGACCAGCTCTTCCGGAACGCCGTTGAGCTTGGCGTAGTGGGTGATCAGCTTGTCGAGATCCGGCCGCGAACTCGTGGGCTTTTCGCGGCCCATCAGGGCGCTGGCAGCCGACTCCATCTTCGAATACGCGACCGAGATAAGCTGTGGCTTGGCAGCGGGAACGATCATGCGCTTGGCAACGAGCGTTTCCAAGCCAACCGGCTCGCCAGTATCGAAGTCCGAATCCATGCCGCCCGCATTGGCAATCATCGGCTGGACCGACACCTTGCGCACCGTGATCATGGCATTGGCCGTTTCGGGCAGCGCGTCGGTCGCTGTGCTGGCAAGGAGAGGGTTGGCCGAACCGGCGGTTGTTGCCGTCTTGGCCGGTGCGAGCGAGGCCACTTCGGTATTGGCAAGCGCCGTCACCGCCGAAGGGGTGCCGGGCGCTGTCTTGGCCGCTTCTGCCGAAGCCGTGGCCACAGGTGTCGTCGAGGATGCTGCGGACGCCTGCTGTGCGGGCGTGGTCTTGGCAGGCGCCGAGGCGTCGGCGGTCTGAGCGGCGAGGGCGGCAACGGCCGAGGTGGCGGCGCCATCCGGTGTCGGGAGGGCGTAAGCCGTCATTTCCGTTCCGGGCTTGGCAATCGGCGTTACCGTCTGCGCTGCCATCAACTGCTCCATCGGCGTGCGCTCGACGCTCGAACAGCCGACCATCAAGGTCGCCGATATCAGCGCACACGCCGTAAGAGATTGTTTATGAACGGAAAGACGTGAAACTGCCATGCTGTCGCTTTCGTGCTTTTTGGCCCCGTAGCCTTACCAGTGCTGCAGCCAAAAGCCGCCATGTCGTCGCCGTCATTAACCTATATGAAGGCCGCTCGCAAGCGACGGCGGGCATTCGGTTCGGCCGCGCCCGCCCGCGACCCGTGAAAAGCCCTGAAAATGCAGGTGCCGGAGCCTCGTTTGGAAGGCCCCGGCACACGCGTTTCATCGGCTCTTCATCTTTCGGGTACAGGGCGGCGCGCAAGGAATCGGCTGCCGCCGTCCTGTCCCCGTGCCTTGCGTCAGTGCGCGGCTTTCCAGCTTTGACCGATCGCGTCCATGACGTCGCCGAACCACGGCGTTGCCGTGTCGAAGTGCTTGCCGCCGCGGATGCGCGGAAACTCGATCGTGCGCAGCTTGCCGCCCTTGTCCTCGTCGTGGCCGGTGACGCCGGAAACCTTGTCGAGGGCGCTCTGGACGGCCAGATCGACCATGCCCTGGATGAGGCGCAGATCGTCGATATTGGCGGGCGCCGAACGGGCGTAATAGCCGGATTTCTGGACCATTGCGCGCTGGGCACCGAGAAGGTCGGCGAATTGCTTGGAAAACCAGTTGCCGACATTGATCGTGTCGAGCTTGACGTGACCGAAGGCATCGCGCTTCACGGTTTCGCCCGCAGCCTCGCGTTCCGCGACGATCGCGTCCATGCAGGCGCCTTCGCTGACAAAGATCGTGACATACCCGGTCTTTGCCATCACGGCGCGCAGACGCTCGGCTTCCGCGTGAAGGTCGAAGGCCGTCTCCGGCAGATACAGCCCGTCGATCGTCTTCAATTCCTTGTTCATCATGAAGCCGTCGACGAACTCGGTCTTCTCGATCGTCTGCATGTAGCTGCGTGCCGTTGCGGCGGTCAGCCAGCCGCAGTGGCGCCCCATGACCTCATGGACGATCAGCGTCTTCGGTGCTGCGCTCTGCTCATTGCTGACATTGTCGAAGAATTTCGCGCCGTATTCGGCCGCGGTCCACGCGCCGAGCGACTGGCGGATCGGCACGACATCGTTGTCGACGGTTTTCGGCAGGCCGACGACCGTGAGATCATAGCCGTTGGCGCCGAGATAGGCGGCGAGGTCGGCCGCCGTCGTGTTGGTGTCGTCGCCGCCGATCGTGTGGAGGATCGTCACGCCGTCGGAGGCGAGGCGCTCGGCTGCGACCCGCAGCGGGTTTTCACCCTCCTTGACGAGACCCCGCTTGATGCAGTCGGCGGCGTTGGTCAGCTTGACGCGGCTGTTGCCGATCGGCGAGCCGCCGTAGCGGTGCAGAAGGCCCGCCCTTTCCCGCATCTGCGGCGTGATCTCGATCCGGTCGGCGAGGAGCAGGCCGTGATAGCCGGAGCGATAGGCCATCAGTTCGATATCCGGAGCGATGTCCGTGTAACGCTCGATCAATCCGCCGACAGCGGACGAGAGGCACGGAGCGAGGCCCCCCGCCGTGAGCATTGCGACTTTCTGCTTGGCCATGATTCCTCCTCGGGATGATGCCATTCATCGTGTACCGCACCTGTCCTAGCCCAGAACCATCGCAAGTAAAATGACACGCACCCAACGGACAGGCTGGCGTTGCAGAAAGCAGGCACAGATGATGAGGGCCATCATAAAATGGGTGTTCGGCGCCGTGTTCGTCTTGCAATCGGGCCCGACATCTGATCAGACTTGACCCTCTCGCGGCGGCCCTGGCCAAGCCCGTCTGCAGTTTCGATGCAACAAACCACACCTGCATTGCTTTAGTCCTGACACCGCATCCGGACAAAACAAGCCGGACAAAAAGGGCGCTCAACGCGCCCGCCGAACAGGAAAGAAATTCTCATGTCGATCTGGGATCGCCTCATCGGAATCGTGACGTCGACCGGCAATGCGCTGTCGGGTCTCGTCGAGGCGATCCGGACGCTGTTCGAGGGCGACCCGGAGACCCGCCGCAAGGTGGCGTTCTCCGTGGCGATGATCGCGCTGTCGGCAAAGATGGCGAAGGCGGACGGCGTGGTGACGGAGGCGGAAGTGTCGGCGTTTCGCCAGATCTTCAAGTTTCCTGAAGACCAGGCGCAGAACGTGGCCCGGCTCTACAATCTCGCGCGCCAGGACGTGGCCGGGTACGAAGCCTATGCCGAGAAACTCTCCGGCCTCTGCGTTTCCGGCGAAGCCGATTGCCCTGTGCTTGAGGATATCGTCGACGGACTGTTCCATATCGCAAAGTCCGACGGGGCTCTGCATGAAAAGGAATTGGCCTTTCTGCGCCGCGTCGCCGAGATTTTCGGCATGGACGAGGCAAAGTTCGAGACCATCCTGTCGCGCCATTCCTATCTCGAAGGCGTGGATCCCTATGCGCTGCTCGGCGTTTCGCGCAAGGACGACTTCTCGACGATTCGTCGCCGGTATCGCGTGCTGGTCTCCGAGCATCATCCGGATCTTCTGGTCGCCCGCGGCGTCCCGGCCGAGCAGCATGCGTCGGCCAACGATCGAATGGCTGCCTTCAACGCCGCCTACGCAGCGATCGAGCGCGAACGTCGCGCGGCATGAGCTTTCCGGTTTGCGATTTCCCCAAGGCGCGTTTCGTTGCCTCGCCCAATCATAACGAGCGGCTGAACGTATCCGGCCCGGATATGATCATCCTGCATTATACCGGCATGCCCACGGCAGCCGGCGCGCTCGACTGGCTGTGCCGGGAGGAGAGCCAGGTCTCCAGCCACTATTTCGTCCACGAGGACGGTCGGGTCGATCAGCTCGTGGCGGAAGACCGCAGGGCCTGGCATGCGGGCAAGAGCATCTGGAAGAACGAGACCGACATCAATTCTCGGTCGATCGGCATCGAGATCGTCAATCCCGGACATCCCGGCGGATTGCCGGATTACCCCGATGTCCAGATCGCGGCGGTCGTCGAACTGTGTCAGTTTTGTGTCGAACGATGGTCGATCCCCCCGGAAAGGGTGCTTGCCCACAGCGATATCGCGCCCATTCGCAAGGTCGATCCGGGGGAAAATTTCCCCTGGAAGAATTTGTATGAAAAAGGTGTTGGTCACTGGGTTGCGCCGGCACCCGTCGGCGGCGGACGCTACTTTCAGCGGGGCGACACCGGGCAGCCGGTCGAGGCGATCCAGAGCATGCTGTCGCTCTACGGCTATGGTCTTGAGGTGACAGGCGAATTCTGTGAGCGCACGCACGGCGTCGTCGAGGCGTTCCAGCGGCATTTCCGGCCCGAACGAATCGATGGAATCGCCGATATCTCGACGCTCGATACCCTGCATCGGCTGCTGGGCACGCTGCCCGCCTTTGCCCGCTGACACAACGCCGTCGCTTCGCCCGAATGGCGGCAATTTGCTGCACTGCCATATCCTGACCATGTTCCGCACGGATTTTGACGCCGTACCGAGGGCGGGGTCCTGAGGGTTGCGTACCGTTCCCCGCTGATGACCATGATCATGGATCAGGCAAGACCGGGGCGGGGCGTCCGCTGGTCTCCCGATCTTAGCGGAGTTTACAAAATTCATGAGACGAACGACTGTCGTCCAGGCAGCCGCCTGCTTCTGCGCGCTTTTTTCTGGGGTTCAACCATCCTTCGCCGGTGCTTCGGTCCCGGTCGTTCCGGCACCGGAAGCCGCCTATCAGACCGCATCCACAGAACTCTCCCTCCCATCCCCATCGACGCGGACGGCGTCTCTGGAGAACGTTGAGGCCGCCGAGATGACGCGTGCGCTGCCCGAGATCGGGCGGACGCTCGGATTTCCGCTGACCAGCTTCGAGATGGACGCGCCGGCCTATTCCGGCCTCATCGCGACCTATGCGCAGGCTTTCGGTGTCCCGATCGACCTTGCCCATGCCGTTATCCGGGTGGAGAGCAACTTCAATCCCAAGGCGCGTGGCAGTGCCGGCGAGATCGGGCTGATGCAGATCAAGCCGGCGACGGCGCGCATGATGGGGTATGACGGGGGCCGGGCCGGGCTGTTCGATCCGGAAACCAACATCAAGTTTGGCATGAAGTACCTTGCCAAGGCGCATCGGCTGTCGGGCGGCTTCACCTGCGGGACGATCCTGCGCTACAACGCCGGCCATGGCGCGACCCGCATGAACCCGGTGTCCCGGCGCTATTGCGGCAAGGTCCAGACCCTGCTCGACTCGTAGACGAAAGGCCTGGGGGCGCCGGTCCCCATGTCGCAGGAACCGGAGATGGCGATGATGAGCGAGATGTTCGACACGATCGTGATCGGCAAGGGGATGATGGGCGCGTCTGCCGCGCGGCATCTCGCCACCGGCGGCGCGCGCGTCGCGCTCATCGGCCCGGACGAGCCCGCCAACTGGGCCACGCATGACGGCGTGTTTTCCAGCCATTACGACAATGGCCGCATCACCCGCACCATCGACAGCGACGCCGACTGGGCGCGCATGGCCCGCCGCTCCATCGAGCGCTACCGCGCGCTCGAAGCCCGGTCGGGCCTTGCCTTCTACACGGAGGTCGGGTGCCTGATCGCGGCGCGGGAGGGCGGACCCTATCTCGCCCATGTCGATGCGGCTGCCCGCGAGCTGGGCGTCGCCGTGGACCATCTGGATGCGACGCACCTGCCATCGCGCTTCCCGTATTTTGCCTTCTACGCTGATGAAGGCGGGATCTTCGAGGCGCAGTCTGCCGGGCATATCAACCCGCGGGCATTGGTCGCCGCCGAGACCGTCTGCGCCGCCAAGGCGGGCGCGTCGATCATCAGCCGGGAGGTAACACAACTTCTCGAAACGGCGGATGGCGTGACCGTCACCACGATCGACGGTCGGGTCTACCGGGCCGAGAAGGTGCTGGTGGCGACCGGCGGCTTTGCGCTTTCGGAGACGTTGCTCGGTCGAAAGCCGGCGCTCCGCGTCATGGCGCGGACCGTCCTCTTTGCAGAGGTCGCAGAGCACGACCGGGATCGTCTGGTCGCGATGCCGTCGCTGATCCGCAACGGGCCGACCGACGCCGACAGCTTCTATCTGCTGCCGCCGATCGCCTATCCCGACGGCAAGACCTATATCAAGATCGGCGGCGATCCCGATGATTGCGTGTTGCACGATGAGGCGGCGATCCGGTCCTGGTTCCGCAGCGGTGGTCGGCCCCATGCGGCAGCGCATCTGGCGCGGCACCTTTCGGCCATCCTGCCGGACTTTGTGCCGGCCAGCACGCATTTTTCGCCCTGCGTCGTCACGCTGACCGAAACCGGCTATCCCTATGTCGGCTACGTCGAGTCCGATCGTGTCGCTCTTTTGACCGGCGGCAACGGCATGGCCGCGAAGAGTTGCGACGAGATCGGACGGCTCGGAGCCTCGCTGATTCTCGACGGCAAGGTCGACCTCGAAGGCTACAGCCAGTCCTTCGCACCGGTGTTTGCCTGAGCCTGTCGGTGCCATGCTTGGATAAGGCTGGCCAAGGATGGAAGTCTCCGCTATCAGGACGCTGCCAGTCGGCCGGGCAGCCGCTCTCCGCTATGACCGAAAGGTTGCGGGGGGAGGAAAGTCCGGGCTCCACGGAAAAACGGTGCCGGATAACGTCCGGCGAGGGCGACCTCAGGGATAGTGCCACAGAAAGCAAACCGCCCGCGCTTGACGCGGGTAAGGGTGAAAGGGTGGGGTAAGAGCCCACCGCGCGTCTGGTAACAGGGGCGGCACGGTAAACCCCACCGGGAGCAAGACCGAATAGGGATGACGTGGCAGCCGCAAGGCTGCCGGCCTGTTCCGGGCCAGTCATCCGGGTGGGTTGCACGAGGCGGCGCGCGAGCGTCGTCCCAGATGAATGGCTGCCACGTTCCGGTCCTCAACCGGCCGGAGCCATACAGAACCCGGCTTACAGGCCGACTGGCGCTTCTCTCCTTGATCCCTTCGACGCGCGCATTCGCCATTCGGCCGGCGCCGCCTGCGCTCCGCTATCCCTTTGTTTCCATATTACTTTTCAGAAATCCGACCGCCCTCTGTGGTTCTTCACGGGCGGGTGATGGTCGCTTTCGGACCCAGCGCCGAACGGCGCATCGTAACCATTTGTTAAACTTAACAGTCTATCAATGATCGATGGAGGCAGGCCCTCCAGAGACCCAAATCCCATTGACCCCCATATGGTCCCATGCTATCCCAATCATGCACTGCACAGGGGTCGTTGACGGCCCGATCATCGCGAGTTTGGTGGTTGTCCCGAGAGGGGTTTTGGAACGGGCACGTCGCCCGGCAGTGGCGTACTGTGTCTGCTTCCGGAGTTGCTTGCGGGCGTCTTCCGCCGGCGCGTTGGATGAAAACGGCTTTTACGCATCATGGACCGCTTTCTCTCGCATGCCACGAATCGTATCGATGCGAAGGGCAGGGTTTCCGTGCCCGCGTCGTTTCGCGGCGTGCTGGCCAAGCTGGATATCCGGGAATTGTATTGTTTCCAGGATTTCGTGTTTCCTGCCATCAGTGCGGGCGGGCCGGAATTGCTGGATCGTTTCGAACGGCAGATTGCGGGCGAGGATCCGTTTTCGCCGCAAGCCAACGAGATGTCGCTCCTCATTCACGGGGGCGGGGTCTTCATGAAACTCGACCAGGAAGGTCGGTTGATGGTCTCGGATTTCATTCGCGACTTCACCGGCATCACCGACGAGGTGACCTTCGTCGGTCGGGCGGATCACTTTCAGTTATGGGCGCCGCAGGTGTTTCAGGAAGCGCAGGCGGCGGCACGTCAGGAACGCAGGTTGCGAGGTCTGCGTCCCGGCTAGCATGGAGAGACGGAATGGTGGCGGATCTTGGCGACAGTTCAGCTGGAGCCGATGGCGGACCGGTCCGCCACATTCCGGTTCTTCTCCCAGAGGTCCTGACCAGTCTTCAGCCTGGCCCGGCAAAGACGATCCTCGACGGCACGTTCGGTGCCGGCGGCTATACGTCCGCCATCCTCGAAAGCGGCGCCGATGTCATCGCTCTTGATCGCGATCCGAGCGCGATCGCGGCCGGACAGGATCTTGTCGCGGCAAGCGGCGGCCGGCTGACCCTCGTTCATGCCCAGTTCTCCGAGCTCGCCCGCCACGCTCCCGAAGGCGGGCTCGATGGCGTCGTCCTCGATATCGGCGTTTCCTCGATGCAAATCGACGAGGCGGACCGGGGCTTTTCCTTCCAGCGGCGCGGCCCGCTCGACATGCGCATGTCCTCGGACGGCGTTTCCGCCGCCGACGTCGTCAATCGCGCCAAGGTCGGCGACCTCATCCGCATTTTCGGCTTTCTGGGCGAAGAGCCGCAGTCCGGCCGCATCGCCCGCGCGATCGAGAAACGCCGCGCCGAGGCGCCGTTCGAGACGACGCGCGATCTGGCAGGGCTGATCGAGGTGGTGACGCCCCGCAAGGCCAAGGACAAGATCCATCCCGCGACCCGCGTCTTCCAAGCCCTGCGCATCTTCGTCAACGACGAGCTGGGTGAGTTGGCCCAGGCGCTGTTTGCCGCCGAACGGTCTCTAAAGCCCGGCGGGCGGTTGAGCGTGGTCACCTTTCATTCGCTCGAGGACCGGATCGTCAAGAAATTCTTCCAGGACCGGGCCGGCAAGGCGTCCGGGTCCCGTCATCTCCCGATCATGCACGAGCGTCCGGCAACCTTCGCACCAGTTGGTAAGGCCATGATTGCCGCGAGCGAAGACGAATCATCCAGGAATCCGCGCGCCCGCTCCGCCAAACTGCGCGTCGGAGAGCGCACGCATGCCCCAGCCGAGGCCGCCGACATGTCGATTTTCGATCTGCCAGACCTTGCAAGTCTTTCGAAGCTGGGAGGCTGACCAATGTTGAGAACGCTGGATATCGTCCTGATCGTCGTCATGACCGCCGCAGCGACGGTCACCTACACGATCAAGCACCAGGCCGAGAACAAGCTCGAGGAGGTCCGTTCCCTCGATGCGAAGATCAAGCTCGAGGAAGACACGATCGACCTGCTGCGCGCCGATTGGTCGCTCCTCACGCAGCCAAACCGTCTCGATCGCCTGGTCAAGGCCTACGACAAGGATCTCCAGCTGGTTCCCACGGATCCGACGCAGCTCGTGCATCCCGAAGAGCTTCCGATGATGAAGGCCGACGTGCCTCCGCCGGAAGAGAAGGACAGCAAGGGCAAGAAGAAGGCCGCTCCCGCCGTCGCGTCCCGCGATGACGATGCGACCGACGAAATTTCAACCGGTTCGGTGGCGCGCTGATGTCGTTTCTTTCCCGCATCATGGTCGTCAAGAGCAAGGCGCACTTCTCCGCTGGCGGCAACAATCATCCCGGCGACCTTTCGCGCAACGCGCCCTTTGAAGGTATCCGCAAACGGCGCGGCAACCAGGCCCGCAGCCGTGTCGCGATCGTCATCGCCGGCTTCTCCGTGGTCTACTGCATCATCGGCGGCCGGTTGATCCAGTACGGCTTCGCGCAGCCGGAAACCGTGTCGAGCATCGGCCGTGCCGACAATCTCATGGCCTCGCGGCCGGATATTCTCGATCGCAACGGCCAGATCCTCGCAACCGACATCCGCACGGTGTCGCTCTTTGCCGAGCCTCACAAGATCGTCGATGCGGACGAGGCGGTCGAGCAGCTGGCGACGGTCCTGCCCAATCTCAACAATGCCGACATCTATAACAAGCTGAAGTCGAAGACGCGCTTTCAGTGGCTGCGTCGCCAGCTGACCCCCAAGCAGCAGAGCGACATCCTTGCGCTCGGTATTCCCGGCATCGGATTCCGCCCGGAGAAGCGGCGCTTCTATCCCGGTGGCGCCACGGCATCGCATGTCGTCGGCCACGTCAACGTGGACAACCGCGGCATTGCCGGCATGGAACGCTGGATCGACAACCAGGGTCTTGCGGATCTCGCGGCGATCGGCATGACCAGCGATGCGAAGCTTGAGCCGGTGCGTCTGTCGATCGACCTGCGTGTGCAGAACATCCTGCGCGACGTCGTCGTTGAAGCCATGGCCAAGTTCCGCTCGCTTGCTGCCGGTGGCGTCGTCATGGACGTGAAGACCGGCGAAATCCTCGCCATGGTCTCCTATCCCGACTACGACCCGAACAAGCCGGCCGACGGCGCCAAGGAAGGCTGGATGAACCGCATGTCGAACGGCACGTTCGAGATGGGGTCCACCTTCAAGTCGTTCACGACGGCCATGGCGCTCGACAGCGGCAAGGTCAAGTTGACCGACAGCTTCGACGCACGCTTCCCGATCCGCATCGGCGGCTTCACGATCAAGGACTTCCACGGCAAGCATCGCGTCCTCTCGGTGCCGGAAATCTTCCAGTATTCGTCGAACATCGGCACGGCCAAGATGGCCGATCTCGTCGGCATCGACGCCCACAAGGAATTCCTGACGCGGCTTGGCCTTCTGACGAAGATCCCGACGGAATTGCCGGAGATCAAGATGCCCAGCCAGCCGAAGGTGTGGAAGAAGATCAACTCCATCACGATTTCCTTCGGCCACGGCGTCTCGACGACCCCGCTGCAGACGGCTGTTGCCGGTGCCGCACTGGTCAACGGTGGCAACCTGATCGAGCCGACCTTCCTTCCGCGCTCCATTGAGGAGGCCGCGGCTGCGTCGACGCGGGTCATCAAGCCCTCCACCAGCGCGGACATGCGCTATCTGTTCCGCTGGAACGGCATTCATGGCTCCGGCAAGAACGCTCGTGTTCCCGGCTTCAATGTCGGCGGCAAGACGGGCACCGCCGACAAGGTCATCAACGGGCGCTACTCGAGCGACGCCAACTTCAACGCCTTTCTGGCCGGGTTTCCGATCGACGATCCGCGCTATGTGGTGCTGACCTTCATCGACGAGCCGAAGACGGACAAGGGCAATGGGGCGGCACTTGCCGGTAACTCGGCGGCTCCCATGGTCCATGATATCATCAGCCGGTCTGCGCCGCTTCTCGGCGTCGAGCCGAAGTTCGGCGCTGACGGTTCCGCCTTGCTTGTGGCGTATTGAACGGTAAAGGACGTTCACGCGGCCGTGAAGGCCAAGGGAATCGTGTTGGGAAAAGTGCAATCGATGAAGATCAGTGACCTTGCGATGCTTGGGGACGGACAGGAGGGGGCAGCGATGTCTCTTGCTCCGGGCCAGCCAGATGCCGACATTACCGGCTTGACCGCCGACAGTCGCAAGGTTTTGCCGGGCACGCTGTTCGTGGCGGTTCCCGGCACCACGGCAAATGGCAGCGTCTATGTCGACGACGCCGTCGCCCGGGGCGCCGTCGCCGTCGTGACCGAAGGGGACCTCGGTTCCAGCCTCTCCGTGCCCGTTATCCGGGTCGCCTCCACCCGCAGGTTTCTCTCGCATGCCGCAGCGACGTTCTACGGTGCACAGCCGGAGACCATGGTCGCCGTGACCGGAACGGCCGGCAAAACCTCGGTCGCCTCGTTTACCCGCCAGATCTGGGCCCAGGCCGGGCTTTCCGCGGCGATGATCGGCACCACCGGCGTGGTCGCGCCCGGGCGCAATGATTACGGCTCGCTCACCACACCTGACCCGGTGTCTCTCCATCGTCTGCTCTCCGAGCTCGCCGCATCCGGCGTGACGCATGCGGCCATGGAAGCCTCCAGTCACGGGCTCGACCAGAGCCGGCTCGACGGGGTACGCCTGTCGGCGGCGGCCTTCACCAATCTTGGTCGTGACCACATGGATTATCATCCCACGATCGAGCATTATCTCGGGGCGAAGATGCGGCTATTCGAAGCGCTGCTGCCGAAGGGCGCGCCGGCCGTCATCTTCTCCGACGACGAATGGTCGGACGCGGCCATCCGGGCCGCTACGGCAGCCGGCAGCGACGTGCGCACGGTCGGCCGCAAGGGCACCTATCTCACGCTGAAGCGCGTCGAGCATTTCCGTCACAAGCAGATTGCCGAAGTGCATGTCGATGGGCGTATCTTCGAGGTCAACCTGCCGCTGGCGGGTGATTTCCAGATCTCCAATGCGCTGGTGGCCGCAGGGCTCGCCATGTCGACCGGGGTCGAGGCGCACGTGGTGATGCTGGCGCTGGAAAAGCTGCAGGGCGCCCCGGGCCGCCTCGAGCTTGTCGGCCAGACGGCGGACGGCGCGCTTGCCTATGTCGACTATGCCCACAAGCCCGACGCGCTGACGCAGGTTCTGTCCTCTGTTCGACCCTTCACGACAGGACGCGTGGTCACCGTGTTCGGCTGCGGTGGCGATCGCGACAAGGGAAAGCGGCCGCTCATGGGCGAGATCGCGTCCCGGCTGTCGGATGTCGTGATCGTGACGGATGACAATCCGCGGTCCGAGACGCCGGCGACGATCCGCAGCGAGATCCTTGCCGCGGCTCCCGGCGCGACCGAGATCGCCGATCGCGCGGAGGCGATCCGCCACGCCGTCGGCATGCTGCGGCCCGGCGATACGCTGATCGTCGCAGGCAAGGGACATGAGGAGGGGCAGACCGTCGGCTCCGTGACGCTGCCCTTCTCCGACCACGCTGAAATCCGCAAGGCCCTTACCGCCGAGCAGGCGCGGTCCGGGCAGGCGGGCGGTTCGATGGACAGCCAGGATATGGGAGGCTGAAGGTATGGGTTTTCTCTGGACGAGCGCCGACCTGATGGCTGCCATGCATGGTCGCCCGGTCGGCAATCTGCCGCAGGGCATCACGGGCATCTCGATCGACAGCCGCGCCATTGGCAAGGGCGAGGCCTTCTTCGCGATCAAGGGCGATCGCGTGGACGGGCATGACTATGCAGGCTTTGCGATCGCCAATGGCGCGTCGCTGCTGGTGGTCAGTGAAGGCAAGCTGCCGGCGCTCGGGCGCCTGATTGCGCCGATGATCGTCGTCGACGACGTTCTCGCCGCCATGGTGCGGCTCGGCTGTGCTGCCCGCGACCGCAGTGCCGCCAAGATCATCGCCGTGACGGGCTCCGTCGGCAAGACGACCACCAAGGAGATGCTGCGGCATGCCCTCTCTCCGGGCGCGCGCGTGCACGCGTCGGTCGCGTCCTTCAACAATCACTGGGGCGTGCCGCTGACGCTGGCGCGCATGCCGGAAGCGACGGACTACGGCATTTTCGAAATCGGGATGAACCATCCGAACGAGATCCGGCCTCTGGTGCGCATGGTGCGCCCGCAGGTGGCCATCATCACGACGATCGCACCGGCGCATCTCGGCAATTTCCGTGATCTGGACGAGATCGCGCTGGCAAAGGCCGAGATCATGGAAGGCCTGGTCGACGGTGGTCACATCCTTCTCAATCGCGACAATGCGCAGTTCGGCACTTTGGCAAAGGCGGCGTCGATGCTCGGCGTTTCCTCCATGCACACCTTCGGCGTCGATCAACGTGCCGATTTCCGCATGATCGAGTATGCGGCAACGCCGGAAGGCGGCACGCTCTGGGCCATGATCGATGGTCGCACGCTCGAGATTCCGATCGGTACGCCCGGTCGCCACATCGCCGAGAACGCCCTGGCCGTGCTTGGAGCCGCCTCGCTCGTCGGCGCGGATCTCGACACGGTCATCGCGTCGTTCGCCACGCTCCAGCCGGAAAAGGGCCGGGGCGAACGTCACCGCCTGGCCGTTGGAGCCGGCACGCTGACGCTGATCGACGAGAGCTACAACGCCAATCCGGCGTCCATGCGGGCGGCGATCGCCCTTCTTGGCGAGACGGAGCTTGGCGCGGATGGGGGCAGGCGCATCGCCATTCTCGGCGACATGCTGGAAATGGGCGATCATTCGGCCAAGGCCCACGCGGCGCTGGCGGGACCGCTGATCGAGCAGGGGATCGACACGATCTGGCTGGCAGGCCCCGACATGACGCATCTGCGGGATGCTCTGCCGGACACGGTGTCGGTCGTCCACTGCGACGCGGTCGATGATCTGCGCAATCATGCGGTCGCCTCGGTGCGGGCCGGTGACGTCGTCATGATCAAATCCTCCAAGGGCACCGGCTGCGGGCGGATCGTCCAGGCGCTCCTCGATACATTCCCGGCGCAGGCCGAAACGGAGCAGGCGGTCTAAGCCGCGCTCCACCTTTTTTTCCGGCTGGACGGCCGGTCTCCTTCCCCGGTCGGGAAGGGGTGTCGACATCGAATTTTCGGGGAAGGGTCCCTCATGCTCATCTGGCTTGTCGAACTGGCGGACCATTTCCAGTTTTTCAATCTGTTCCGGTACATCACGTTCCGCACCGGCGCGGCGCTGTTCACCTCCGCCATGATCGTCTTCCTGTTCGGGCCGAAAATGATCTCGTCGCTGCGCGTGCGCCAGGGCCGGGGGCAGCCGATCCGGGCCGACGGGCCGCAGACCCACTTCAAGAAGGCGGGAACGCCGACCATGGGTGGCCTGATGATCCTTGCGGGGATTGTCGTCTCGTCGCTGCTCTGGGCCGATCTCTCCAGTGTCTATGTCGTCTCGACGTTGCTGGTCACGCTTGGTTTCGGCGCCATCGGCTTTTACGACGACTATCTCAAGGTCACGAAACAGTCGGACAAGGGCTTTTCGGGCAAGGCGCGCCTCGGGATCGAGTTCGCGGTCGCCGCCGTCGCTGTCTTCTTCATGATGCGCGCCGCGATCTCCGCGGGAACGGCGGGCTCGACCTTCGGGTCGTCGCTGACCTTCCCGTTCCTCAAGGACTTCACGCTTAACCTCGGCTATTTCTTCGTCCTGTTCGGCGGCTTCGTCATCGTGGGTGCCGGCAATGCCGTGAACCTGACGGACGGTCTCGACGGTCTCGCCATCGTGCCGGTCATGATCGCCGCAGCCTCGTTCGGCGTCATCGCCTATCTCGCCGGCAACGCCGTGTTTGCCAATTACCTGCAGATCCACTTCGTGCCCGGCACGGGCGAACTGGCTGTCATTCTCGGCGCCGTCATCGGAGCGGGGCTTGGTTTTCTCTGGTTCAATGCGCCGCCGGCCGCCATCTTCATGGGCGATACCGGTTCGCTCGCGCTCGGTGGCCTCATCGGTACCGTCGCCGTCGCCACGAAGCACGAGATCGTCATGGTCATCATCGGCGGCCTCTTCGTCATGGAAACGCTGTCGGTGATCATCCAGGTCTTCTGGTTCAAGCGCACCGGTCGTCGCGTCTTCCTCATGGCGCCGATCCACCACCATTTTGAAAAGAAGGGTTGGACCGAGAGCCAAGTCGTCATCCGGTTCTGGATCATCGCCGTCGTGCTCGCCATGGTCGGCCTCTCCACCCTGAAGCTGCGGTAAGTCGATGATCCCCGTCACCTCCCTTCGCGGCCGCGCGGTCGCTCTTTTCGGTCTCGGAGGCTCCGGGCTCGCCACGGCGCGCGCTCTGGTGGCCGGCGGGGCAACGGTGACGGCCTGGGACGACAATGCCGAGAGCGTGGCCAAAGCCGCTGCAGAGGGGATCGGCACCGGCGATCTCCGAACGATGGACTGGTCCTCCTTCGCCGCCTTTATTCTGTCGCCGGGCGTGCCGCTGACCCATCCAAAGCCGCACTGGACGGTCGATCTCGCGCGCAGTGCCGGCGTCGAGGTGATCGGCGATGTCGAGCTGTTTTCCCGCGAACGGCGCGCGCGTGCGCCCGAGGCGCCGCTGATCGCCATCACCGGCACCAATGGGAAGTCGACCACGACGGCGCTGATCGCCCACATCCTTTCGGCAAGCGGCCGGGATACGCAGCTTGGCGGCAATATCGGAACGGCGGTGCTGACGCTCGATCCTCCGACGACGAACCGCTTCTACGTGGTCGAGTGCTCGTCCTATCAGATCGACCTGTCGCCGTCGCTCGAACCGACCGCCGGAATCCTTCTGAACCTCACGCCCGACCATATCGACAGGCACGGGACGATGGAGAATTACGCCGCCGTCAAGGAGCGCCTCGTCGCCGCGAGCCAGACGGCGATCATCGGCGTGGATGATGCCTGGTGCGAAGCCATCGCGGACCGCGTGGCACTTGCTGGTCGTCCGGTGATCCGCATTGCCCGGCACCGGTCGCTCGGCGATGGGTATTATGCGCAGGATGGGTCCGTCATGCGCGCCGAGGCCGGGCTCTCCGAAGTCTTTGCCGATCTTTCGAAAATCGCAACGCTGCGGGGCAGCCATAACGGACAGAACGCGGCGGCGGCGATCGCCGCCTGCCTCGCGGTCGGCGTGTCCAAGGCGGAGATCGTCTCCGGGCTCGCATCCTTCCCGGGCCTGAAGCACCGCATGCAGCCTGTCGCCATGCTCCGCGACGTCACCTTCGTCAACGACAGCAAGGCGACGAATGCCGAGGCTGCGGCGCCCGCCCTCTCGAGCTTCGAGCGCATCTACTGGATTGCCGGCGGCGTGCCGAAAGAGGGCGGCATCGCGTCGCTCTCGTCTTTCTTTCCCAAGATCGCCAAGGCCTATCTCATCGGCCGCGCCGCCGACGAGTTCGCGACGACGCTCGGCGACCGCGTGCCGTTCGAGCGGTCGCAGACATTGGAAAAGGCCGTGGCGGATGCCGCGGCGGATGCGGCCCGAGACGGATTGCCGGCGGCTGTGCTCCTGTCACCGGCTTGCGCAAGCTTCGACCAGTACAAGAACTTCGAGATGCGCGGGGATGCCTTTGTCGCCCATGTGGCCGCACTTCCCGGCGTGACCATGCTCATTTGACGACCGTGGCGATGTCGATCGCCGCGGACGAACGGTTTACGGCGCAAGCGCGCACTTTGACGAGGACGAAGACATGGTGAGTCGTGCGGAGCGAGGCCCGGTGGCCGATTGGTTCTGGACCATCGACAGGTTCTTCCTGGCGACGTTCATTCTGTTGATGGGCATTGGTTTCATGCTGTCCTTCGCCGCCAGCCCGGCCGTTGCCGAGCGTCTGGGGCTCGACAGCTTTCACTTCGTCAAGCGTCAGGCAGCCTTCCTCATCCCGTCGCTGATGGTCATGATCGGGCTCTCGTTCCTGACGCCCCGTCAGGTGCGGCGCACGGCGATCGTCATTCTTGTCGCCGCCATCGCGATGATGATCCTCGCGCTGTTCTTCGGGGTCGAGATCAAGGGGTCGCGCCGCTGGTTCTCGATCGGGCCGATCGGCATCCAGCCGTCCGAATTCATGAAGCCCGCCTTCGTCATCGTCTGCGCCTGGCTCTTTTCCGAGCATGCGCGCCAGCCGGAAATTCCCGGCAATCTCTTCGCGATCCTGCTCTACGGGATCGTTGCGACGCTGCTGATCGCCCAGCCCGACCTCGGCCAGACGATCCTGACGACCGCCGTCTGGGGTGGCATGTTCTTCATGGCGGGCATGCCTTGGCTGTGGATCGTCGTCCTCGGCGGGTCCGCCGTCGGTGGTCTCGTCGTCGCCTATACGCTGCTCCCGCACGTGGCCGGCCGCATCGACCGGTTCATGACGGGCGAGGGCGATACCTTCCAGGTGGACACGGCGCGCGAGGCAATCATCCGCGGCGACTGGCTGGGTCAGGGGCCGGGCGAAGGGATCATCAAGCGGATCATTCCCGACAGCCATACCGACTTCATCTTTTCGGTCGCGGCCGAGGAGTTCGGCATCGTCTTCTGCATGGTCATCGTCGCCATCTTCTCGTTCCTCGTGATGCGCGGGCTCAGCCACGCTTTCCGCGAGCGCAACGACTTCAACCGCTTCGCGGTGGCGGGTCTCGTGCTGCAGATCGGCATCCAGTCCATCATCAATGTCGGGGTGAATCTCGAGCTGCTCCCGGCCAAGGGCATGACGCTGCCCCTGATCTCCTACGGCGGATCGTCGATGATCGCGATCTGCGTCACGGCCGGCTTCATCCTGGCCCTGACACGTCATCGCCCGGAAAAGCGGGCGCTGGAGCGCAGCCTCTTCCGGACCGGAGCCCCGGTCGCGGCCGAGTAGAGATACGGTCGGGCGAGGGACGTGCGGTGCGCCTGCGCCGGTACAAATCCGCAGCGTCGCGCGTCGCTCCGACACGCGGCGCTGTCGTCTCTTCCGGCAAAGTGTCCATCCAAAGGAAAACCCGTCACGATTTTCGACATTGTGCGGTAGTAGATATCAAAGTGTCCGATTTTGACACATAGCTGCGCAGTCTCGCGCAACCCGTTTCGTACTGGAGGTCTCGAGTTTTGACCAAGGGCATCGTCATGCTAGCCGCCGGAGGTACCGGCGGTCATCTTTTTCCAGCCGAGGCGCTTGCGCACGAACTGGCCGCACTGGACTTCACGGTTCACCTGATCACGGATCACCGCGCCGAGCGCTATGCGGATTCCTTTCCGGCAGACCGTATCCATGTGGTGCGTTCCGCGACGATCGGCTCTCGCAACCCGGTCAAGGTTGCCTCCTCGCTCTGGCAATTATGGGCGGGACTGCGCGAAGCGCGGGGCATCATCAAGGCGTTTGCGCCGAAGGTCGTCGTCGGCTTCGGCGGATATCCGACCGTACCGCCGCTGCTGGCCGCCAGCCGCCTGCGCATTCCCACGATCATCCACGAGCAGAACGCCGTCATGGGACGTGCGAACAAGGGCCTTGCCGGACGGGTCACCGCGATCGCCGGCGGTTTCCTGCCGGAGACGGATGGTCGCTATGCGCGCAAGACGGTGACGACCGGCAATCCCGTCCGTCCCGCCGTGCTTGAGGCCGCCGATGTGCCCTACACGGCGTCCGGTGCCGGCGAGCCGTTCCGTCTCGTCGTGTTCGGGGGCAGCCAGGGTGCTCAGTTCTTCTCCAAGGCGATCCCGGCCGCCATTGCCCTGCTCGAGCCCGAATTGCGCGCCCGGCTGCATGTGACGCAACAGGCCCGCCCGGAAGATCTGGACGGCGCGCGAACGGCCATGTCCAAATTCGAGCTGAGCTCGGAGATCTCCCCTTTCTTCACCGACATGGCGGGTCGCATTGCGGCGGCGCATCTGCTTGTCTGCCGCTCCGGCGCATCGACCGTGTCGGAGATCGCCGTCATCGGCCGGCCGTCGATCCTGGTGCCCTATCCGTTCGCGCTCGATCATGACCAGGCGGCCAATGCTGCGGCTCTGGCCGAGACGGGCGCCGCGCGACTGGTGCCGCAGAAGGACCTGACCCCGGAGGTCCTGGCGTCGTTCATCCGCGACGCGATGAACAGCCCGGAGAGCATGGCCGAGATGGCGACCAGCGCCAAGGCTGCCGGCCGTCCGGACGCCGCGCGCTTGCTTGCCGGCATGGTAGAGGCTATTGCCAGCGGCCAGACGATTGCCCAATTCAAGGAAAAGCGCTCATGAAACTGCCGCAGACGATCGGTCTCGTCCATTTTATCGGTATCGGCGGGATCGGGATGAGCGGCATCGCGGAAGTGCTGCACAATCTGGGTCACCGGGTTCAGGGATCCGATCAATCCGAAAGCGCCAACGTCCAGCGGTTGCGTGAAAAGGGCATCGAGGTGTTTGTCGGTCACAAGGCCGAGAACCTCGGGGAATCCGAAGTCGTCGTCGTGTCGACCGCGATCAAGAAGACCAATCCGGAACTGATCGCAGCCCGCGAGAAGCTGCTGCCGGTCGTGCGCCGTGCCGAGATGCTGGCCGAGCTCATGCGCTTTCGCAGCTCGATCGCCATCGGCGGCACGCATGGCAAGACAACAACGACCTCGATGGTCGCGGCCCTGCTGGAAGCGGGCGGTCTCGATCCGACCGTCATCAATGGCGGGATTATCAACGCCTACGGGACCAATGCCCGCATGGGCGCCGGTGAATGGATGGTCGTCGAAGCCGACGAGTCCGACGGGACCTTCCTGAAGCTGCCGGCCGACGTCGCCGTGGTGACGAACATCGATCCGGAACATCTCGACCATTACGGCACCTTCGACCAGGTGCGGGCGGCGTTCCGTCAATTCGTCGAGAACGTGCCGTTCTACGGCTTCGGCGTCATGTGTCTCGATCATCCCGAAGTCCAGACGATGGTCTCCAAGATCGAGGACCGCAAGGTCATCACCTATGGCGAGAACCCGCAGGCGGACGTTCGTTTCTTCAATATCCGCATGGACGGCGCGACATCGATCTTCGACGTTGCCATCCGTCGCCGGCGCACCGGCCAGTTGATCGAGCTGAAAGACCTGCGCCTGCCGATGCCGGGTCGTCACAACGTCTCGAATGCAACGGCCGCGATTGCCGTTGCGAACCGGCTCGGCATGAAGCCCGAGGATATCGCCAAGGGGCTTGCGTCCTTCGGGGGCGTGAAGCGGCGTTTCACCTTCACCGGCGAATGGAACAATGTGCGGATCTACGACGATTACGGACATCATCCGGTCGAGATCAAGGCCGTGCTGCGGGCGGCACGCGAAGCCTGCCAAGGCCGAATCATCGCCGTCCACCAGCCGCACCGTTTTTCCCGCCTGCAGAGCCTTTTCGAGGATTTCGCAGCCTGCTTCAACGATGCCGACACGATTCTTCTGTCGCCGGTCTATTCGGCCGGCGAGGAGCCGATCGACGGGGTTTCCTCGCAGGAGCTGGTTTCCCGCATCAAAGCCGGGGGACATCGCGATGCGCGGTATATCGAAGGGCCGGAAGCCCTTGCGCCACTGGTCTCCACCATTGCACAACCCGGTGACTTCGTGGTTCTTTTGGGCGCCGGCAGCATTACCTACTGGGCTGCCGCACTGCCGAAGGAACTGGCGGACATCACAGCGCAGGGGACAGGACGGGACGCATGAAACAGGTCGACGGAACAAGGCTGCTCGCATCGCTCGGCGACGGCGTGAACGCGCTGCGGGGACGGCTGACGCCGGATGCCCCCATGGACCGCGTGACATGGTTCCGCGCCGGCGGGCTGGCCGAGCTCATGTTCCAGCCGCATGACGTCGATGACCTCGTGACCTTCCTCAAGCTCGTTCCGCAGGAGGTTCCGGTGATGGTGGCCGGCGTCGGGTCCAACCTGCTGGTGCGGGATGGCGGTATCCCCGGTGTCGTCATCCGTCTGTCGGCCAAGGGCTTTGGCGATGTGGAACTGGCCGGCGAAAACCGCGTCGTGGCCGGCGCGATCTGCCCGGACAAGAACCTTGCGGCGATGACGCTCGATCACGGGATCGGCGGCTTCTTCTTCTATTACGGCATTCCAGGCACGGTCGGCGGCGCCTTGCGCATGAACGCCGGCGCAAACGGCGGCGAGACCCGGGAGCGGGTTGTCGAAGTGCACGCCGTGGACCGGCAGGGCGAGAAGCACGTGCTCAGCAATGCGGACATGGGCTACAGCTACCGTCATTCGAGCGCGCCCAAGGATCTGATCTTCACGCATGCCGTGTTCGAGGGCTTTCCGGAAGACAAGGCGAAGATCCGCGCCGACATGGACGCCGTGCGCCAGCACCGGGAGACGGTCCAGCCGATCCGCGAGAAGACCGGGGGATCGACGTTCAAGAACCCCGAAGGACATTCGGCCTGGAAGCTGATCGACGAGGCCGGCTGCCGCGGCATGATGATCGGCGGCGCCCAGATGTCGCCCATGCACTGCAACTTCATGATCAATACGGGGCAGGCGAGCGGCTACGAACTCGAATATCTCGGCGAGACCGTGCGCCAGCGCGTGATGGAGCATTCCGGCATCAAACTCGAATGGGAGATCAAGCGGATCGGATCGTTCATGGCGGGTTACGAAGTGCGGGAATTTCTGGGCCGAGCGACGGTATGACCGCGGGAACCGCGTGCTGCTCGTTCATGGCGAGCGCGTTGGGCCTCTGCCGTTTTCCCTGACGGCTTCCTTGTGGAGGCGATCTGGATCTCTTTCGAAAAAGGCCGCGATGTCAGGGACATCGCGGCCTTTTTGCGTGTTCTGATTCTGCTTGAAGTCAGACTTCGTGTTTGCCCGATAGCAGGATGCAGATGAGCGTGATGACGGCGGCAAACAGCACGTAATAGCCGACGGCGGTCATGCCGTAGCTCGCCTGCAGATAGGTGGCGATGTAGGGCGCAAGCGAGGCGCCGAAGATGCCGGCGAAGTTGAAGGTGATGGACGAGCCGGTATAGCGGACATTGGTGGGGAAGGGTGCTGCCAACGCCGTTCCGATCAGGCCGTAGGTCACGCCCATCAGCGCCATTCCGATGACGACGAAGAGAACGACGCTCGCTTCGCCGCTTGTCAGAAGACCCGGGAGGAAGAAGGAGAAGATGCCGATCAGCACGGTAACGCCGATCAGGATCTCGCGTCGGCCGAAACGCTCGGCGAGCTTGCCGGCGATCGGGATGAAGATGCCGAAGAGCACCGCGCCGAGCAGCTGGATTTCCAAGGCATCGAGGAAGGGCATCTTCAGGATCTTGATGTTGTAGGACAGCAGATAGGCCGAGCCGATGTAGAACAGGACGAATGTCGCGAGGGCCACGAAGGTGCCGAGAACGAGGCTTCTCTTGTGGTTGCGGAAGAGCTCGACGACGGGAACCTGAACGCGCTCATGGCTGTCGATGGCCTTCTGGAAGGCCGGCGTCTCGGTGATGGAGAGACGGACCCACAAGCCGACGGCGATCAGGAGGATAGAGGCGATGAAGGGCACGCGCCATCCCCAGCTCAAGAGTGCTTCCTGCGACATGACATGGAGCAACAGCCAGAACACGCCGGACGACAGAAACAGGCCGACGGGCGCGCCGAGCTGCGGGAACATGCCGTACCAGCTCTTCTTGCCTTCGGGCGCGTTTTCGGTCGCAAGGAGAACCGCGCCGCCCCATTCGCCACCGAGGCCGAAGCCCTGGCCGAATCGGCACAGTGCGAGGAGCAGCGGTGCGAGAACGCCGATCGATTCGTAGGAGGGCAGCAAGCCGATGACCACCGTGGAAATGCCCATGGTGAGAAGGGCTGCCACCAGCGTCGTCTTGCGGCCGACCCGGTCGCCATAATGGCCGAACACGACCGCACCGAGCGGTCGGGCGAAGAAGGCGATCGAGAAGGTGGCGAAGGATGCGAGGAGCGCCGTCGTCGGATCATTGTTCGGGAAGAACAACGTCGGGAAAACGAGGACGGCCGCCGTCGCGTAGACGTAGAAATCGAAAAATTCGATGGTGGTGCCGACGAGGCTCGCCAGGAGCACGCGAGCCGGGGAATTGATAGCGCGTGCATCCAAGCCATCTGCCTTCGCCGATACCGGAGATATCGCGTTGCTCATGATCTTGTCCGTATTGAGAATCTGCCACCCTCATAGGTAGCTGCGGGCTACATAGAGCAAGTTAATGTCGGAAGAAACCCTGTTTGCGCAACAATATGACGCCAGTTCCCACTGTAGCACATGAGATGCAATCCTGACGCATAGCGGGGCAGGCGCGTCGGCATCGCGATGCCCAGCCGTTGGGCGAAAGCGATGGTGAACGCGGCCTTGACCTCGGCAGAAGCCCCGGAAGGCGTCGCAGCCATGCATATCGGACGGCGTGCCATTTTCGTCACAGACACGGTGTTCGCAGCAACAAGCTGTGCGTCGAGGGATCTCCCGCCGTTCCGGTTAACGAAAGTAAACGGTTCGTTAACCTTAATGACGCTTTAGTGAGCGCAGGCAGGCATGCATCGAGTCGGGAGTCCCCAACCGGTCGCTTCGCCGCCACGTGAACGAGAAGAAATGTCAGGGGTTTTCATGAGTGGCAAACACGTTGCCGTGTTGATGGGGGGCTTCTCGTCGGAGCGGCCGGTCAGCCTGTCCTCGGGCGCCGCCTGTGCCGATGCGCTGGAAGCCTTCGGTTACCGCGTGACCCGCGTCGATGTGGATCGCGACGTCGCGACCGTTCTGGGTGCGCTTCGCCCCGACGTGGCGTTCAACGCGCTGCACGGCCCCTTCGGCGAAGACGGGACGATCCAGGGAATCCTGGAATATCTCGAGATCCCCTACACGCATTCGGGCGTTCTCGCCTCGTCGCTGGCAATGGACAAGGCCCAGGCGAAGATCGTTGCGAAGGCTGCGGGCATCCCGGTCGCCGAAGCGAAAATCATGGATCGTCATGATTTCGGCACGGATCATCCCATTCCCACGCCCTATGTGGTGAAGCCGGTCCGGGAAGGATCGAGCTTCGGTGTCGTGATCGTCCAGAAGGACCAGTCGCATCCGCCGCAGGTCATCACCTCCAGCGACTGGCGATACGGCGATCTCGTCATGGTCGAACGCTACATCCCCGGCCGCGAATTCACGTGCGGCGTCATGGGCGGCGAGGCGCTGGCCGTGACCGAGATCATTCCCCAAGGCCATACGTTCTACGACTATGATGCAAAATATGCCAAGGGCGGCTCTACACACGTCATTCCGGCGGAAATTTTACCGAATATTTACCAAAACATTCAAAGACTGGCCGTTGCGGCACATCATGCGATGGGGTGCCGTGGTGTCAGCCGCTCCGACTTCCGCCTCGACGACAGCTCCTCGGGAGAGAGCGAGCTGATCTGGCTCGAAATCAACACGCAGCCGGGCATGACCCCGACATCGCTGGTTCCGGAAATGGCGGTTCAGGCCGGCCATTCCTTTGGTGAGTTCCTCAGCTGGATCGTGGAGGATGCGTCGTGTTTGCGTTGAGAGGTCGTTTCCAGAATCGGGTTCGGGCGCCACAGGAATACCGCGATATGGACGGCCATGTCGTTCTGCCGCGTCCGCTGCGGCGCGTTGCCCGCTTCTTCGTTGCCTTGGGGACGGGTCGCATCCATTTCGCCCCCCATACCGGCACCGTCTCGGCGCTGGCCCTGTTTGCGGCCACTGGTTTCTACGGCATGGCCATCGGCGGGCACACCCCCGAGGTCGCCAAGGCGACCACGACGGCTGCCGGATTTGCCATCGAAGACGTCAAGATTTCCGGCAACGACCAGACGTCGGAAATCGACATTCTCCAGGAGATCGGTCTGGACGGTGCGACCTCGCTCGTTGCTCTGGATATCGACGCCGCCCGCAAGGCGATCGCCAAGATGCCCTGGGTCGAAGAGGTGACGGTTCGCAAGGTCTATCCCGGCACGGTCGAGGTCAATCTGAAGGAACGCAAGGCCTTCGGCATCTGGCAGCACGGCTCCGACCTGTCTCTCATCGAAAAGAGCGGCAGCGTCATCGCTCCGCTGCGGGACAACAAGTTTGCCGAACTGCCCTTGTTCGTCGGCCGGGATGCGGAAACGGCTGCGGCCGGTTTCTATGCCCGCTTTGCTGACTGGCCGGAAATCGCCGGCCGCGTGAAAGCCTATGTCCGTGTTGCCGGTCGCCGTTGGGACCTGATCCTCGACAACGGCGTGATGGTCAAGCTCCCCGAGCAGGATCTCGACCGCGCCATGCAGGTGCTGTCCACGATGGAGGAGGGCCAGCAGCTGCTGGAACGCGACATCGCCGCCGTCGATCTTCGTCTTGAAGATCGCACCACCATACAACTGACCCCCGGCGCCGCTGAGCGCCGACAGGTCGCCCTAGAAGCCCGTACCAAGCAGCTCAAGAAACTCGAGAGCCAAGAGGACCGCATATGAGCCTGTTCGGTTCGTCGCATTTCGGCCTGCCGCGTCTGAAGCCCCTGTCGGCGAAGCGATCGCATATCGTTTCGGTTCTCGACATCGGTTCCACGAAGGTCGTCTGCATGATCGGCCGCCTGACACCGCGCGCCGAAAGCCAGATCCTGCCCGGTCGCACCCATGCGATCGAGGTCATCGGTCTTGGTCACCACAAGTCGCATGGCATGAAGAACGGCGTGATCGCCGATCTGGATGCAGCCGAAAGCGTCGTCCGCCTTGCGGTCGACGCGGCGGAGCGCATGGCAGGCCTGACCATCGACAGCCTGATCGTCAACGTGTCCGCAGGTCGCCTGCAGAGCGACATCTATACGGCCTCGGTCGACCTGGGTGGCCAGGAAGTCGATGCCGCGGATCTGAAGCGGGTCCTTGCCGCAGCAGGCCAGCGCTCGCAGCGTCAGGATCGCGTCATTCTCCATTCGCTGCCGACGGGCTTCTCGCTCGACGGCGAACGCGGCATCCGCGACCCGCTCGCCATGTTCGGAGACAGCCTCGGCGTCGACATGCATGTGCTGACGGCCGAGCGTGCAGCGTTGAAAAATCTCGAGCTCTGCATCAACAGGGCGCATCTTTCGGTCGAAGGGATCGTCGCGACGCCGTATGCGAGCGGCCTTTCGGCCCTGGTGGACGACGAGGTCGAACTCGGCTGCGCCTGCATCGACATGGGCGGCGGGACGACGACGATCTCCGTGTTTGCCGAAGGCAAGCTCGTGCATGCCGATGCCGTGAGCCTTGGCGGGCATCATGTGACGACGGATCTCGCACGCGGCCTTTCGACCCGGATCGAAGATGCCGAGCGTCTGAAGGTCGTGCATGGCTCGGCCATGCCGAACGACGCCGACGAGCGGGAGATGGTGACCGTTCCCCCGATCGGCGAGGACGACCGCGACCAGCCGACCCATGTGCCGCGTGCGCTTGTCTCGCGAATCGTCCGTGCCCGCGTCGAAGAAACGCTCGAACTGATTCGCGACCGCATCCAGCGCTCCGGCTTCTCGCCGATCGTCGGCAAGCGTGTCGTCCTGACGGGTGGCGGAAGCCAGCTGACGGGTCTGCCGGAAGCGGCGCGCCGCATTCTTGCCCGCAACGTGCGGATTGGTCGTCCCCTCGGCGTGTCCGGCCTTCCGCCGGCAGCCAAGGGTCCGGCCTTCTCCACGGCTGTCGGCCTGATGATCTATCCGCAGGTCGCCGAGATGGAGACGCATGCCGCCCAGGGCGGGATGCTGTCGTCGCTCGGCGGCGGCGACAGCCGCATCGCCCGAATGGGGCAGTGGCTGAAAGAGAGTTTCTAGGTTCGCGTAAGGTAGGACCGCCATAAGAGTGAATTGAGATTTGGTCGGCTCGGCAAGGCGACCAGAAACCAGGAAGGAACGGGTAACATGACCATCAACTTGCAGAAGCCGGATATCACCGAGCTTAAGCCCCGCATCACCGTCATCGGTGTCGGCGGCGGCGGCGGCAACGCCGTCAACAACATGATCACCGCTGGCCTCCAGGGCGTCGACTTCGTCGTTGCCAACACGGACGCCCAGGCGCTGACCATGACCAAGGCCGAACGAATCATCCAGATGGGTGTGGCCGTCACCGAAGGTCTCGGCGCGGGTTCGCAGCCGGAAGTCGGTCGCGCCGCCGCCGAAGAGTGCATCGATGAGATCATCGATCATCTCTCCGGCACGCATATGTGCTTCGTCACTGCCGGCATGGGCGGCGGCACGGGGACGGGCGCTGCTCCGGTTGTCGCGCAGGCCGCGCGCAACAAGGGCATCCTGACGGTCGGCGTCGTGACCAAGCCCTTCCACTTCGAAGGCCAGCGCCGCATGCGTCTTGCCGATCAGGGCATCGCCGAACTGCAGAAGTCGGTCGACACGCTGATCGTCATCCCTAACCAGAACCTCTTCCGCATCGCCAACGACAAGACCACCTTTGCCGACGCCTTCGCGATGGCCGACCAGGTGCTCTATTCGGGCGTTGCCTGCATTACCGACCTGATGGTCAAGGAAGGCCTCATCAACCTCGACTTCGCCGACGTTCGCTCGGTGATGCGCGAAATGGGCCGTGCGATGATGGGAACCGGCGAAGCGTCGGGCGATGGCCGCGCGATGGCCGCTGCCGAAGCCGCGATTGCCAACCCGCTGCTCGACGAAACGTCGATGAAGGGTGCGCAGGGCCTCCTGATCTCGATCACGGGTGGTCGCGACATGACGCTGTTCGAAGTCGACGAAGCTGCGACGCGCATTCGCGAAGAGGTCGATCCGGACGCGAACATCATTCTCGGCGCGACGTTCGACGAAGAGCTCGAAGGCATGATTCGTGTCTCCGTTGTTGCAACCGGTATCGATCGTACGGCCGCGGAGGTGGCCGACCGTACGGCTAGCTTTCGCCCGGTAGCCTCCAAGCCCGCCGCACGTCCGGCAGCTCCGGCCGCAGCACCGGCCATGCAGGCTCAGCCTGCACCGGTGATGCAGCAGCCGGCACCTCAGCCGCAGGCACCGCAGGCCGATCATATCGCCGAAGCCATCCGCCAGGCCGAAATCGAACGCGAGCTCCTGATCCAAGCGCGCGCTGCCGAAAAGGCGCAGGACGACTTCCGTCCGCAGAGCAAGCTGTTTGCCGGCGCTGCACCGGAAGCTGCACCCGTCATGCGGGCTCCGGCACCCCAGGCCCCGATGCAGGCCGCTCCGGTGGAGATGCCGGTGTACCAGCAGCCGATGCAGGCCGCGCCGGTTCACCCCCAACACGGCCACGGCCAGCCGCTTCATGCCCAGCAGGCACAGGCGCCCTACATGCAGCATGAGCCGATGGCCCAGCGTCATGAACCGGCTCCGATGATGCGTCAGCCGGAACAGGTTCGCATGCCCAAGGTCGAGGACTTCCCGCCGATGGTGAAGGCCGAAGCCGAGCACCGGTCGCAGCCGGCCGCTGCGCATCACGAAGAGCGTGGTCCGATGGGCCTTCTCAAGCGAATCACCAATTCGCTCGGCCGCCGCGAAGAGGAAGATCATTCCGTCGCGTCGGACATGACCTCGGGAGCACCGAGCGCTGCATCGCAGCAGCGCCGTCCGCTTTCGCCCGAGGCGAGCGTCTACGTACCGCGTCGCGGTGCGCTCGACGAACGCGGCCGCGTGAACCCGCAGCCGCGTGCGCAGGACGACGATCAGCTCGAGATTCCGGCGTTCCTTCGCCGTCAGTCGAACTGATTTTACACCCGTCTTCTACCTTGCCGGAACGCCTGGGCTCCAAGCCCAGGCTTTTCCGTTTTTGCAGCGTATTTGCAATGGGATAGTTACGGAAGAAGAAGCGTTACAAAGCGAAAGAAACAGTGATTTGGAATGGCCGGACGGGGGCTTTATCTTCACCATAGAAAGTCTGCAGATATGCGGCTCCTGATCGCGTCGAAGGATGGGGGCGGCACGTTGGGCTTGCCGTCGAGAGGTTGACCCGGGGCTCAAAGACGTATCTTGCAGGCACGGAATAAAGGCGGTTCGCCGCCAGAATTGTGAAAGTGAAGAGTATGGGACTGGGAATTGGACTGCTGGGGTTTCAGACGACGATTGCCGAACAGGTCAGCCTGAGCGGCACGGGCGTGCATTCCGGTACCGACGTTTCGATCACCTTCCATCCCGCAGAGGCCAATACGGGCATCGTCTTCCAGCGTGTGGAGGGCGAGCGTGTTCTCGGTGAATATCGCGCCGTTTCCTCCAATGTCGGCAATACGGATCTCTGCACCATTCTCGGCACGTCGCCGGCCACCTGGATCGCCACGATCGAGCATGTGATGGCTGCCATCTATGCCATCGGCATCGACAATCTTCTGGTCGAGGTCCACGGCGCCGAGATGCCGATCATGGACGGCAGCTCCGCGCCGTTCATCGAGGCCATCGAGCAGACGGGAATCAAGGCGCTGGCCGTCAAGCGGCGCTACATTCGCATCCTGAAGCCGGTGCGCATCGAGCATGGCGCTTCCTGGTCCGAGTTCCTGCCCTATGACGGCGGCATGCGGTTCGAGGTGGAGATCGATTTCGATACGCCTCTGATCGGTCGCCAGTCCTGGAAGGGCGACATGACGGCGGCGACGTTCAAAAACGAGCTGTCGCGGGCACGCACCTTCGGCTTCATGCGCGATGTCGAGCGGATGTGGGCAGCCGGCCGCGGCCTCGGCTCTTCGCTCGAGAACTCCGTCGTCATTGCCGACGATCATACGGTCATCAATGTCGAAGGGCTGCGCTACGCAAAGGACGAGTTCGTCCGGCACAAGACGCTCGACGCGGTCGGTGACCTAGCGCTTGCGGGCCTGCCGTTCATCGGCTGCTATCGCTCCTATCGCGGCGGTCACAAGATGAATGCCAATGCCCTCCAAGCGCTGTTCAGCGATCCCACCGCCTACGAGATCGTCGAAACGGCCATGCCGCGGACCCGGCTCCCCCGGGAGAAGCAGGTCGCGGGCGCGTCCGAACTTTCGGCCTGACACACAGTTTACCATCGGAATTGCCTTAAAGCCGGTCATATGACCGGCTTTTTCATGGACGTGATGCCACAAAATTGCGTTATTCGATCACCATGACGTTGCGGACTTGTTCTAGTATGATCTAGAACCGCATGGTCGGCGGCGGGGCAGCTGCCACTCGAGTTGGGATGTTCTGATGGCTTTTGCAGACGGCTTCGAATGGAAGACGATCACGCGTGTTGCGATGGTCTCGCTTGTCGCGGCGACGACGAGCATCGCGGTGACGGCTTGCCAGAACGATCCCGACATCGACATCACCAAGCTCTCCGCGGAAACCGATCCGCCCGACGTGCTCTACAACCAGGGTCTCGCCAACCTGAATGCCGGCAAGACGACGGAAGCCGCGCGCAAGTTCGACGCGATCGACAAGCAGCAGCCGTTCTCCGAATACGCCCGCAAGGCGCTGGTGATGAAAGCCTTCGTCAATTACCGGCAGGGCCAGAACCAGGACGCGATCAACGCAGCCACCCGCTATCTCAATCTCTATCCCGAGTCCGAAGACGCGGCCTACGCGCAATACATTCTCGGTCTTGCCTATTCCAAGCAGATCCCGACAGTCACGCAGGACCAGAAGCCCGCCTTCAAGACGATCGAGGCAATGCAGGTCGTTGTCGATAAATATCCGAACTCGGAATATGTCGAGGATGCGCAGGCGAAGATCCGTTATGCAAAGGATCAGCTGGCCGGCAAGGAAATGCAGGTCGGGCGCTATTATCTGGAGCGCAAGGAATATCTGGCCGCCGTCACCCGGTTCCGCACCGTGGTTGAGCGGTATTCCGGCACGAACCAGGTCGAGGAAGCGCTGGCCCGTCTCGTCGAAAGCTACTTTGCCATGGGGATTACCAGCGAGGCGCAGACGGCTGCCGCCGTTCTCGGGCACAATTATCCTGACAGCCAGTGGTATGCCGACAGCTACAAGCTTCTGCAGACCAACGGGCTCGAGCCGCGCGAGAATGGCGGATCCTGGATTTCCCGGGCCGGCAAGAAGATCCTCGGCGTCTGATCCGAAAGAACAGAAGACCGAATGCTTTCACAGCTCTCGATCCGCGATATCGTCCTGATCGAACGGCTTGACCTGTCCTTCGATGCAGGCCTCTCGGTTCTGACCGGCGAGACCGGGGCGGGCAAGTCCATCCTGCTCGACAGTCTCTCGCTGGCCCTTGGCGGGCGAGGGGACGGGTCGCTCGTGCGGCACGGCGGCGACAAGGGGCAGGTGACCGCGGTCTTCGACGTCGCGGCCGACCATCCCGCCCGTCTTCTCGTGCGCGAAAACGGCATCGATGACGATGGCGATCTGATCTTCCGGCGCGTGCAATCGTCCGACGGCCGGACCAAGGCCTATGTCAATGACCAGCCGGTCTCCGTTCAGCTCCTGCGGCAGGCAGGGCAGCGGCTCGTGGAAATTCATGGACAGCACGACGATCGCGCACTCGTGGATACCCACGCGCACCGCCTCCTGCTGGATGCCTTCGGTGGCTTGACGGCGGAGGCCGAGACTGTCGGGGATCTCTTCCGGATCTGGCGGGACGCAGAGCGCGGGCTGAAGCGTCATCGCGAAAAGGTCGATGCCGCCGCGCGGGAAGCCGATTATCTGCGCGCCGCCGTGGAAGAGCTCGAAGCCCTCTCGCCGCTGGATGGCGAAGAGGACGAGCTTGCCGAGCGCCGGGCGACGATGATGAAATCCGAGCGCATCGCCTCCGATATCAGCGAGGCCAGCGATTTCCTGAATGGCAATGCCTCTCCCGTGCCGCAGATCGCCTCGTTGGTGCGCCGGCTGGAGCGCAAGAGCCATGAGGCGCCGGGCCTGCTGGAAGAAACGGTCAACCTGCTCGATCTTGCGCTCAATCACCTGTCCGACGCGCAGATGGCGGTGGAGGCGGCGCTCCGGCGGACGGAGTACGATCCGAAGGAACTGGAACGGGTCGAGGAACGGCTGTTTGCGCTGAGGGCCGCCGCACGCAAATATTCGGTTCCCGTCACCGAGCTTCCGGCTCTGGCCGTGCGCATGATCACCAGCGTGGCCGATCTGGATGCGGGCGAGGAGAAGCTGAAGCAGTTCGAGGCGCAGGTCGCCATCGCGCGGGCGGATTTCGATGCGGCGGCAGCTGCCCTGTCATCCAAGCGGCACAATACGGCGAGCGCGCTTTCCGAGGCTGTGATGGCGGAGCTGCCGGCGCTCAAGCTGGAACGCGCACGCTTCATGGCCGAGGTTGCGAGCGACCCGACGCAGCTCACGGCCGAGGGCATCGATGTCGTCGAGTTCCATGTCCAGACCAATCCCGGCACCCGGCCGGGCCCGATCATGAAGGTCGCTTCGGGGGGCGAGCTTTCGCGCTTCCTGCTGGCTCTGAAGGTCGCGCTCGCCGACCGCGGATCCGCGCCGACGCTCGTCTTCGACGAGATCGACACGGGCGTCGGCGGCGCGGTCGCCGATGCGATCGGCCAGCGGCTCAAGCGGCTGTCGAAGACGGTCCAGGTTCTCTCCGTCACCCATGCGCCGCAGGTGGCGGCGCGGGCGGCGACGCATCTCCTGATCTCGAAGGGGCCGTCCGAGAAATCCTCGGAGACGATCGCGACGCGGGTGGCGCGCATGGACGACAAGGCCCGCACGGAGGAGATTGCCCGGATGCTCGCGGGCGCCTCGATCACCGAGGAAGCGCGGGCGGCTGCGGCAAAGCTGCTGGCGGGCGGCGGCTGAAGCTCGAGCCGCTTTTCTCAAGCATTCTTACGTTCTTGCGCAAGAGCGCAAGAGCGCCTGCGCTTTGGATCTCCGCCGGCATCCTCTTCTCAAAAGGGTGATTTTCGCTACAACACTCCCGACAGCAGGAGTGACCGCCATGACCGATACCAAGCCCGTGGATGCGCTGAGCGAAGCCGATGCCGTGGAGGAACTGGCGTTCCTGGCCTCCGAGCTGGCCCGTCACGATGCGCTCTATCATGGCAAGGACCAGCCGGAGATATCGGACGCCGACTATGACGCCCTGAAGCGGCGCAACGGAGAGATCGAGGCGCGGTTTCCCGATCTCGTGCGGCCCGACAGTCCCTCCGGCAAGGTCGGCGCTGCGCCGTCGGGACTGTTCCAGCAGGTCACGCATGCCCGCCCCATGCTGTCGCTCGACAACGTGTTTTCCGACGAGGACGTGAACGACTTCATTGCCAGCGTCTACCGGTTCCTCGGCCGGCTGCCGGATGATTCCATCGCGTTCACGGCCGAGCCGAAGATCGACGGCCTTTCCATGTCGCTGCGATACGAGAAGCGCAAGCTCGTCACGGCCGCCACGCGCGGGGACGGCACGACGGGCGAGAATGTGACCGCGAACATCCGGACGATTGCCGAGATCCCGCAAACGCTTCCGAAGGGCGCGCCCGACGTGGTGGAGGTGCGCGGCGAGGTCTACATGGCCAAAAGCGACTTCCTCGCCCTGAACGCGCAGATGGAGGCCGAAGGCCGGCAGACCTATGTCAATCCGCGCAACACGGCTGCGGGTTCGCTTCGCCAGCTCGATCCGGCGATCACCGCGACGCGGAAGCTGCGCTTCTTCGCCTATGCCTGGGGCGAGATGTCGGACATGCCGTCGGACACGCAGTCCGGTATGGTCGAGGCTCTGAAAGGGTGGGGGTTCCCGGTCAATCCGCTGACGCAACGCCTGACCTCCGTTGCCGACATCCTCGATCACTATCGCCAGATCGGCCTGCAGCGACCGGAGCTCGATTACGACATCGACGGTGTTGTCTACAAGGTGGACGATCTTGGCTTGCAGCGGCGGCTCGGCTTCCGTTCGCGCTCGCCGCGCTGGGCGACGGCGCACAAGTTTCCGGCCGAACAGGCGTTCACGATCCTGACCGCCATCGACATCCAGGTCGGACGGACCGGCGCCCTGACGCCCGTGGCGCGCCTCGTGCCTGTCACGGTTGGCGGCGTGGTCGTCACCAACGCCACGCTGCACAACGAGGATTACATCAAGGGCATCGGCAATGCCGGCCAGCCGCTGCGCGAGGGACGCGATATCCGCCTCGGCGATACCGTCATCGTCCAGCGTGCAGGCGACGTCATCCCGCAGATCGTGGATATCGTCGAAGAAAAGCGGGACGCCGACAGCGCGCCTTATGTTTTCCCCAAGTCCTGTCCCGTCTGTGGCAGCCACGCCGTGCGGGAGGTTAACGAGAAGACCGGCAAGGTCGATTCGGTCACGCGGTGCACGGGCGGCTTCGTCTGCCGCGCCCAGGCGGTCGAGCATCTCAAGCACTTCGTCTCGCGCAACGCCTTTGATATCGAAGGCTTCGGAGCCAAGCAGATCGACTTCTTTTTTGCGGTCGAGGATCCGTCGCTGTCCATCCGGACCGCGCCCGACATCTTCACGCTGGAGAAACGGCAGCAGGCCTCGCTGTCCAAGCTCGAAAATATCGATGGCTTCGGCAAGGTCAGCGTGCGCAAGCTGTACGAGGCGATCGACGAGCGACGGCAGGTGGCACTCTCGCGCTTCATCTATGCGCTCGGCATCCGCCATGTCGGCGAAACCACCGCAAAGCTTCTGGCCCGCTCGTACGGAACCTACAGGGATTTCGACACGGCGATGCGGGCAGCGGGTGAGCCGGGTGCGGAGGCCTGGGACGATCTCAACCGGATCGACGGCATTGGCGAGGTCGTCGCGCGGGCCATCGTGGAGTTCTACAAGGAAGACCGCAACAGAGCCGTGGTCGATCGCCTCCTTGAGGAGGTGACGCCGCTCGATGCGGAAGCGCCGTCCGGTGCGGGGAGCCCGGTCGCCGGCAAGACGGTGGTCTTTACCGGCTCCCTCGAAAAATTCACCCGTGACGAAGCAAAAGCTCGGGCGGAGAGTCTCGGTGCCAAGGTGTCCGGATCGGTGTCCAAAAAGACGGATATCCTCGTTGCCGGTCCCGGCGCGGGCTCCAAGCTCGAGAAGGCGCGGGAACTCGGCGTCGAGACCATGGACGAGGACGCGTGGCTCGCCTTGATTGGCGGGTAAGAGACATCCGAACTGTCCTGAACCCGATTATTTGACATCGGCGTCGCCTTTGAATTGTCTTTTTGCAGCGCACGCGATACCGGATGCCGGATATCGGAGGAGGTCCGGGATGGAGACAGTTTCAGCGATTGGCGACCTGCGGCGGTTGCTCGGCGACCATCGGCGCGCCGGGCGGTCGGTCGGTCTCGTACCGACGATGGGATATCTTCACGCGGGTCACATGGATCTCGTCCGGCGCGCGCGTGCCGACAATGACATCGTCGTCGCCAGCATCTTCGTCAACCCGCTCCAGTTCGGGGCGGACGAGGATCTTTCGCGCTACCCGCGCGATCTGGCGCGCGATCAGACGATGCTGCGGGACGGCGATGTCGACATCCTGTTCGCGCCCGGTGTGTCCGACATGTATCCCCGCCCAATGGAAACGGTGGTCGATGTTCCCGCGCTCGGGGCCGAGCTTGAGGGCGCCGTGCGGCCCGGTCATTTTGCCGGCGTCGCGACGGTGGTGACCAAGCTCTTCAATCTTGTCCAACCGGACCGCGCCTACTTCGGTGAGAAGGATTACCAGCAGGTGCAGATCATCCGCCGCATGGTGGCGGATCTCGCGCAGCCGGTCGACGTGGTTGCCGTGCCGACCGTTCGCGATGCGGACGGTCTCGCTCTGTCCTCGCGCAATGTCTATCTCTCGTCCGACGAACGTCGCGCGGCCGCGATTATTCCAAAGGCTCTCGCGGAAGCCGGCCGTCTGCTCGGCTCCGGCCTGCAGTCGGCTGACGCGCTCGAGCAAGCCCTTGTCGACGTCATCCGCCAGGAGCCGCTCGCCGTGGCGGAGATCGTCGCCGTTCGCGACCCGGAGACGCTCGCCCGGCTCGACACGGTCTCCAGGCGTCCGGTCCTTGTCCTCCTCTTCGTTCGGTTCGGCGCCACGCGGCTCCTCGACAATCGCGTCTACCAACCGGCGTCCTCTCTCGAAAGTCGCCAGCCATGAGCGTTCAGCCCTCGTCTCCCGCGCCCCGTCGCCGGCTCACCCCCTCCGCCATCCAGGCGCTGAAGGGAGAGCGTCCGATCGTCAGCCTGACCGCCTACACGACGCCGATCGCCCGTCTCCTGGATCCGCACATGGACTTCCTGCTGGTGGGCGATTCGCTCGGCATGGTGCTCTACGGCATGGAGTCGACGCTCGGCGTCACCCTCGAGATGATGATCGCGCATGGCCAGGCCGTGATGCGGGGAACCACGTCTGCCTGCGTCGTGGTGGACATGCCGTTCGGCTCCTATCAGGAAAGTCGGGAACAGGCGTTTCGCAATGCGGCGCACATCCTGAAGGAAACCGGCTGCAGTGCCGTCAAGCTGGAGGGCGGCGCCGAAATGGCGGAAACGGTCGATTTCCTGTCCAGCCGGGGGATTCCGGTGCTCGGCCATGTGGGGCTGATGCCGCAGCTGGTGAACACCAACGGGGGCTATCGCTCGCTCGGTCGCACCGAGCGGGAAGCGGCAAAGATCCGGCGGGATGCCAAGGCGATCGACGATGCGGGTGCTTTCGCCATCGTCGTTGAGGGGACCGTCGAACCGCTCGCGCGGGAGATCTCGGCATCTCTGCGGGCGCCCACGATCGGGATCGGTGCATCGCCTGCCTGCGATGGCCAGATCCTCGTGTCCGACGACATGCTCGGTCTGTTCAATGATTTCAAGCCGCGGTTCGTCAAGCACTTCGCTCATCTCGCTCCCGAGATCTCGGCGGCTGCCGAGGCCTATGCGGCCGACGTTAAGGCGCGCAGTTTTCCAGGCCCCGAGCATACCTTCACGGTCAAGACCTGAGCCGATCCACCGCCGGCGTCATGCATGATCGGGGTTGATCCGCGCATCAACGGATTTCATTTGCCGTTCTGGGTGTCGATGGCTAAGCCGGACCTGGCCCTTCTTCCTGCCGCATCGTCCGGTGGCCGAGCAATCACGCTCTGTCCGGACATGCCTTGGTGCCGCTGGTGCGGCAAAGCCTTGGATTTCAACATGGCATCTCGTGATTTCTGGGACGGTGCGCGCCGCGGCGTTCCGATCGTCTTGTCCGCATCGCCTTTCGGAGCGCTGTTCGGCGCGCTCGCCATCGACAACGGTTTCAGCATCGTCGACGCGCTCTTCATGAGCGCGACGGTGTTTGCCGGCGCAAGCCAGATGGTGGGGCTGGAACTCTTCGGTCATGCGGTCCAACCCTGGCTGATCGTGCTCTCGGTCTTCGCCGTCAATTTCCGTCACGTCCTGTATTCCGCGTCCATGGCACGTCACATCGCGCACTTCTCGCTCGTCCAGAAGGCGGCGGCGCTGTTTCTCCTGACCGATCCGCAATATGCCGAGACGGAGAAGCGTGGCGAACGCGGCGAGCCGGTCACCTTCGTCTGGTATATGGGGCTCGGCCTGGCGATCTATCTGCCTTGGCTGGTCGCGACGGCCCTTGGAGCGGTCTTCGGCGGTTTGATCGGCGACCCCAAGGCGATCGGCCTCGATGTGATGCTGCCGATCTATTTCATGGCGCTGGTGCTCGGGTTTCGTCGTCGTGACCATTGGCTGCCGGTGGTCGCGGTCAGTTCCGTCGTGTCCGTGATTGCCATGCGGCTTGTCGGGTCGCCCTGGCATGTCAGCATCGGCGCCCTTGCCGGCGTCGTGCTGGCCGCCTGCCTGCCGGTCAAATCCGGGGAGACCGCCCGATGAGCTTCGATCATCTCCTGCCGCAAGACCTCCGGCTGATTGGCGTCATCATCCTTGCCGCGATCGCCACCTATCTCACGCGCATCGGCGGCGCGATCATGATCGCCCGCATGGAGAAGATCCCACCGCGGATGGAGGCGGCCCTGAATGCCGTTCCGGCCGCCGTCCTCTCGACCCTGGTGGCGCCGGCCATCGTCTTCGGCGGCGTGGATGTGACCATCGCGATCCTCGTCGCCTTCCTCGTCGGCCTCCGGCTCTCGGCTCTTCCCATGCTGCTTGCCGGATGGGCCGTGGTGATGCTGCTGCGCTCTGCCGGGCTGTTTTGATCGTCGCTTCGACCGCCGAGACGACGTCGGCGGCCGAAACACTTTAGGTTCTTGTTTTAATGCATGTGTTTCCCGAAACCGCTGCACACGTTCGGGCAACATGCATTAAAGGGCGGCCGTCGCGGCCTCCAGCCAGCGCTTTGCCTCCGCGTTCTCGATCAGCGGCGTGAGCTTCTCACGGGTTTCAACGTGATAGCGATCGACCCAGGCGCGCTCGTCCGCCGTCAGGAGCTCCGGCAGGATGAGGCGGCGGTCGATGGGGCAGAACGTCAGCGTTTCGAAGCCGAGCATCGCCTGATCGCCCCCCTCGACGGCTGCGGCCTCCTGGACGTACAGCAGGTTCTCGATCCGGATGCCGAACGCGCCGGGGCGGTAGTAGCCCGGCTCGTTGGAGAGGATCATGCCGGGCAGGAGCTCCTGCATGCCGGCGCGCGAGATGCGCTGCGGCCCCTCATGGACCGAGAGGTAGGAACCGACGCCATGCCCGGTGCCGTGCCCGTAATCGGCGCCCGCCTTCCATAAGGCTATGCGCGCCAGCGGATCGAGTTCCACCCCGCGCGTGCCCTTGGGGAAACGTGCGGTGCTGATGGCGATCATGCCTTTAAGGACGAGCGTGAAGAAACGCTTCTGTTCGGCGGGCACGTCGCCGATGGCCACGGTGCGGGTGATGTCCGTGGTGCCGTTGACATATTGACCGCCGGAATCAATCAGAAACATGCTTCCCGCTTCGAGCGGCTGGTCGCTGTCGTTCGTGACGCGGTAATGCATGATCGCCGCATGCGGCCCGGCACCGGCGATCGTGTCGAAGGAAACGTCCTTGAGCGGATTCTGCAGCCGTTCGCCGCAGGCCGTCCGTGCGGCTTCCAGCTTCTGCGTCGCGGCGATCTCGGTCACGGTGCCGGGCGTCGTTCCATCAAGCCAGGCCAGGAACTCGACCATGGCGGCGCCGTCCTGAAGATGTGCGCGGGCCGAGCCTTCGCGCTCGACGGCATTCTTGCACGCCCGGGGAAGACGAGCGGGATCGGCCGCCTCGATGACGGTGCCGCCGTGCTTGCGAATCCGGTCTGCGAGCGCAAAGGCGGCATGATCCGGATCCAGCATCACGGCGGCGCCGGATGCCGCGATGGTCGAGATCCGCGCCTCAAAGGTGTCGGGCGCTTTGATCTCGGCCATCTGCGTCAGATAGGCCTTTTCCTCGATCCCGGTCTTGCGGGCATCGAGGAAGATCTCGGCTCCGCCATCGGCATGGATGATCGCGCGGGCGAGGGGATGCGGCGTATGGGGCACGTCATTGCCGCGAAGATTGAAGGTCCAGGCGACGGAGGAAGGGTCGGTGAGGATCACGGCCGCGGCGCCCGCCTTCACCACGTTCTCCGCCATATCGGCGATTTTTTCGGTGGCGAGGATGCCGGCCTGTTCGATCGTCTGAATGGCGACGCGGCCGAGCGGGATGTCGGGCCGGTCCGTCCAAAGGCGGTCGAGCGGATTGTGGTCGAGGTGGACGAGTGTTCCGCCGATCTTCGCGAGTGCCGTTTCCAGCCTGCGCACCTCGGCGCTGGTGTGCAGCCAGGGATCGATACCCAGACGAAACCCCTTCGGTGCATGGTGCTCGATCCAGAGATGCGGCGGCGCGCCGATCAGGTCGCCGCCGGTGTAGACCGTGCCATCCACCTGTTCGGCCAACTGGGTGACGTAGCGCCCGTCCACAAACACCACGGCCGTGTCGCGCATGACGAGGGCGACGCCTGCCGATCCGGTGAAGCCCGTCAGCCAGGCGAGACGCTCTGCGCAGGCCGGTACATATTCCCCCTGATACTCGTCGGCCCTCGGAACGAGAAATCCATCGATGCCGAGTGCATCGAAGGCGGCGCGGAGGCCATCTGCCCGCGCGCGTCCGAACTGAGGAGCGGAGGTAACGTCGAAGGACTGGAACATGGTGTCTTCCTGCATGCGGATGAACTGGGATGCCCGCTTATAGCAAATCCAGCCGCGGTGTCCCATCAAAGCAACCGACCTGTCCGCGCCCGCATTCATCATACTTATGCGGATTCTGCATGGCACCTATTCGCCCCGGCCCCTAGCGGATCGTGCCGAAAGCGGTAAAAGCATCTCCAACGGACGGGCTGCGAACACCCCGTTGCCGCAGATGCCGAAAGGCAATCTTCTGAGTGATCCGTTCGATCGTTTGCCTTCTCCTCCTCCCTCCGGGCGGCGTTTAGGGATCACGCAGAGTCCGCTTGAGCATTCCTCCTCCCTTGGCTCGCGGACATGGCCGGCTTGCCGGCCACGGGCGGTGCTCCGGCATCGCCTTGGATTGAAAAAGACCGTCCGACGCTGCCTGCGTCGGACGGTCTTTTTGTTTCGCCTGATCGATGCCGCCGTCAGGGACGGCTGTCGAGATGGATGGTGACCCAGCCGTTGCGCCAGAGCGTACGGACGTGACGCAGCTTCTGGGCATTGTAGGCGGAGAGGACCTTCCAGCGCTGCTCGGCGAGGATGCCCGAGAGAATGACGGAGCCGCCCGGCAGCAGGTGGCGCACAAGCTCCGGCGCCATGCGCATCAGCGGACGGGCGAGGATGTTCGCGATGATCAGGTCGAAAGGCCCGTATTCGGCAAAGGCCGGCGACTGAAAACCGGTGGCCGTGACGGCGGAAATGCCGCTGGCGATGCCGTTGCGGCGCATGTTCTCGCGGGCGACGCGGGTTGCAATCGGATCGATGTCGGTGGCGAGGACAGGGACGGCCTTGATCTTGCGCAGGCCGATCGCAAGCACGCCGCTGCCCGTTCCCAGATCCAGCGCATTGGTGACCGTGCGCGACCGAACGACGCTTTCGATCATTTCGAGGCAGCCGGCCGTCGTGCCGTGATGACCCGTCCCGAAGGCTTCCCCGGCGTCGATCTCGATTGCAATCTGCCCCGCGCGCACCTTGTCCCGATCGTGCGAGCCGTGGACCAGGAAGCGCCCTGCGGCCACGGGGCTGAGGCCCTCAAGCGATTTGGCGATCCAGTCGATATCGGGAATTTCTTCGCGCAGGATTTCGGTGCCCGGTTTCCAGCCCTCCACGATATCGGCAAACCGCGCGCGAATCTCGTCCTCCTCTGCGAAATCGAGATAGACGGACGCCTCCCAGATGTCGCGCTTCTCGTCGATCTCCATCGTGGCGATGGCATAGCCGTCGTCCTCGAAAGCGTCGGTCATGCGGGCGAGAAGGCTGTTGGCACCTTTTTCGGTGGTGGTGAGATAGAGGCGCAAGTCAGCCACGGGTCGTCCTTCCGGTCTCAAAAGCTTCGGATGAGCGCTTTACCACGACGGCAGGGGTTTGCACGGCCAAAATGGCATGCGTTTTTCCAATCGAACGCATCACCCGCGCTCGGATCAGCCCTTGGCCAGATTTTCCAGCTTCTGGACGGCCGTATCCGTGTTCTCGCCATAGGCGATGGTGCCGCGGAAGCGACCGTCGGCATCCAGCAGGAAGACGGAGGCCGAATGGTCCATCGTGTAGTCGCCGTCCGGCTTCGCCGCATCGAGCGGGACCTTCTTTGCATAGATCCGAAAGCCCTTGACCATCTCCATGACCTTGTCCGGCGGCCCGGAAATGCCCGTGACGCGGCGGCTGACATTGGACACGTACTGGCCAAGGATGTCCGGCGTATCGCGTTCCGGATCGACGGTCACGAAGAAGGCGTTAAGCCGGGTGCTGTCGGGATCGACCTTCTCGAGCCAGCCGTTCATTTCAAACAGCGTCGTCGGGCAGACCTCCGGGCAATGGGTGAAGCCGAAAAACAGGACCGAGGGCCTGCCGGTCAGGGCTTTCTCCGTGATCGGCTGGCCGTCTTGCGCCACCAGCGTGAAGGGAACGCCGAAGGGACCGCCGGCTGCAGCCTCCTTCGTCTCCGTCATCTGGTAGGTGAGGAAGCCGAGCGCGGATGCCGTAACCAGAACAGCGGCCCAAAGCACGATTCGAAGAAGTCTCATGTCAGGCGCGTCCCGCGTTCATGCTGTGCCGTTGAAGTCCGGACGACGGTTTAGAGCCAAGCAACCCTCCACGCAAACCGATTTCGGTCGCGCGGCGGGTCGGGACGATCACGTCCCCGGCACCCGACGGTGCTCGGTATCTCAGGCGCGACCGAACGCCGCGCATCCATCACATCATCCGTCAGAAACAGAGCGAAAGGCTGCTCGATGCCAGCCCGAGGAGCATTTCGGGGCCATAGCGCCACCAGCCGATCATTCCTGCCCAGCCCAACAGCAGCAGGCCTGCGCCGATGAGCGCGACCCGGGTCGTGTTGGTGGTGACGAGGCGTTTGTCCATGGCCTCCTATAGCGCGTTTCCGGCCGCGGGAGAAGCGGGGAGGGGCCGACATCATCTTTACCAGATCTTTAATGCATCGCTGTTATGCTCTTCGTCCGTGCAGGTATTCCGCGCGTCGACATGAGGTCGGCCGCTCCCGCCAAAGACATCTGTGACCGCTGCTTCTTCCCCTGTGCGCGACACGATCCCGCGCCATTCCGGACGCTTCAAACATGCATCACGAGACCCGTCAAAGATCCCTTACCGTTAGTCAGAGGCTCGCCACGCTGGGCGTGGCGTCGTTCGTCGGAATCAGCGCGATGCTGGCGACTGGCTGGTATGAGCACCGTCAGGTCGAACGGGTTCTGGACGAAGCGACCGTTGCCAAGCACGTGGAGAACAAGGCCATCGACCTGCGGGCGACAAGCCTCGACCTGGTGCTGGCGGCGATGGATACGATCGTCGACAAGGCCGACAAGGTGATCGCGCCGGACCGCATGAAGGAGATCGACGAGAGCGTCTCCGGCCTGACGAGCGCCAGCGGCGATATCGCCAGTCTTGCGGCGGCGGTCGGCAAGCCGGACCTGGGCGCCGGTGTGCCCGAGATGATCGTGCTGTTGACGCAGTCGGTCCAGACAGAACTCAAGGGTCTCGTCGTGTCCGGCGCGGATCAAGCTGCGTTCGATGCCATCGACGACAAGATCGACGCCGCAGGCGCACAGCTGACGGAACGCCTGAGCCGTCTCGCCGATGCCAGCATGGCGATGACGCAGGCCCGCATCGAGGAAGCGAGCGCGATTTCGAGCGAGGCCTTCTTCTGGCAGTTCATCTGTGGCCTTCTCTCCATGGGCCTGGTTCTCGGGCTTCTGACCGTGCAGGGCAATATCCTGCGCCGCGGGATTCTCGGCGTGCGCGACAGCATGCAGCGCATTCACGGCGGCGATTACGCCACGCCGGTCGGAGCGGTGGAGCGTGGCGACGAAATCGGCGACATGGCGCGCTGCGTCGATCGCTTCCGCACGGATGCCATCGACAAGCAGCGACTGGAGCGGGATGCTGCCGACAGCCGCAGCCACAACGAAACGGAGCGCCGGCAGCGCGAGACATCGAGCGCCGATGACGCGCGCCAGGTGCAGATCGCGGTCACGGCGCTCGGTCAGGCCCTGAACAAGCTTGCCGACGGCCAGCTGACCGTCGCCATCGATACACCCTTCCGGGCCGACCTCGAAACCCTCCGCCTCGACTTCAACCAGGCCGTCGAAAAACTGCGCACGGTGCTGTCCGGCATGCGCGACAACAGCGCTTCCATCACGGCCAACGGACGCCAGATGCGGTCGGCCGCCGACGATCTTGCCAAGCGGACCGAACAGCAGGCGGCCTCCCTCGAGGAAACCTCCGCTGCGCTCGACCAGATCACGGTCACGGTGCGCACGGCGACCGAGAAGGCGGAAGAGGCCAGCCAGATGGTCAGCCGCACCCACGCCAATGCCGAAGAGTCCGGCCGTATCGTTAGCGAGGCCGTGGCCGCCATGGCGCGCATCGAGGACGCATCGGCCGAGATCGGCAAGATCATCAACGTCATCGACGAAATCGCGTTCCAGACCAACCTTCTTGCGCTGAATGCCGGCGTCGAGGCTGCCCGTGCCGGCGAGGCTGGCAAGGGCTTTGCCGTCGTCGCCCAGGAGGTGCGCGAGCTTGCGCAGCGGGCCGCGGGCGCCGCCAAGGACATCAAGGGCCTTGTCAGCCGGTCCTCGGCCGAAGTCGGGACGGGCGTGCGGCTGGTCCAGGAAACAGGCGAAGCGCTCGGTCGCATCGGAACCGATGTCGACCAGATCAACGAGCATATGCGCACCATCGTCGTCGCCGCACGCGAACAGTCCACGGGTCTCACCGAGATCAACATCGCGATCGGCCAGCTTGACCAGATGACGCAGCAGAACGCAGCAATGGTCGAGCAGACGAACGCGGCAAGCCATACGCTGGCGCAGGATGCGGAGAGCCTCTCGACGCTGATCGGCCAGTTCGCCATCGGCGGTGCGGCGGCGTCCTACGCGACGGCTTCCACACCCTCGCAGGCATCCCGCACGATGTCCTCCGCCCCGGCAAGCCACCGTCCAGCTACACCTGCAAAAACAACGTCTGCCGCCCCGCGGCCGGTTGCCGCCCGTCCGGCGACCGTGCGACCCGCGGCTGCCAACTCCCGTCCTGCTCCGTCGCCCGCCAAGGCGCTCATGGGCAAGCTTTCCGGCGCCTTCGCAGCACCGGCGGCCTCCAATTCCAAAGATCAATGGGAAGAATTCTGATCATGAACACCACATCCAAACAGTCGGGAAGCTCGATGGAGATCGTATCCTTCCATCTCGGCAACCAGGAATTCTGCATCGACATCATGGCCATCCGTGAAATCCGCGGCTGGGCTCCCGTGACGCCGATGCCGCACACGCCGCCCTACGTCCTCGGACTGATTAACCTGCGCGGCGCGGTCATTCCCGTCATCGACATGGCGTGCCGCCTCGGCATGAACATGACGGAGCCGTCGGAGCGCTCTGCCATCATCGTCACCGATATCGCCGGCAAGCTGGTCGGACTGCTCGTCGAACAGGTTTCCGACATGATGACGATCCGCAGCGAGGACCTGCAGTCGGCACCGGAAATCATTCCCGAAGAACAGCGTGCCTTCTGCCGTGGCATCGTGGCGCTGGAAAAGACCATGGTCTGCTTCCTCAATCTCGACACCGTCATCGCGGACGAGCTCGCGCAGGCGGCCTGATCGACGGCCCGCGGGCGTCACCACATCTGCAGCGTCGCCGCGCAGGGCTAGCCCTGCGCGGTCCTGCGGTTTAAGCTCTGCTTGCCAGAACCCAAGCCGCGGGAGAGACGCAGCCGATGAAATGCCTTCTGCTGATCGATATCCAGAACGGTTTCTGTCCCGGCGGAAACCTTGCCGTTCCCGACGGGGATGCGGTCGTGCCTGTCGCCAATCGGCTGATGGCGGAGGGTGGCTACGATCTCGTCGTCGCGTCGCAGGACTGGCATCCCGCCGATCACGGCAGCTTTGCTTCGCAACATGAAGGTGCGGTTCCCTTCACGATGGGAACGCTGAAGGGGCAGCCGCAGATGCTCTGGCCGGACCATTGCGTCCAGGGAACGCAGGACGCGGCACTTCGTCCGGACCTCGATCTCACGCGGATCGACATGATCCAGCAGAAAGGCCTCGACCGCACGGTCGACAGCTATTCGGCGTTTCGGGACAATGATCGAACGGCCGTGACGGGCCTGTCCAACTGGCTCTCGGCCCGCGGCGTGACCCGCCTCGATCTCTGCGGACTGGCGACGGACTATTGCGTAAAGTTTTCGGCCCTCGATGCCCGGACCATGCTGCCGGCGGTGCAGATCCGGTTCATCGAGGATGCCAGCCGCGGGATCGACCCGGCGGGTGTCCGCCGGGCCATCGATGAAATGACGGCATCCGGAATCGTCGTCGTGACGTCGGACAGGGTTGTCGGCGAGACGCGAGCCGCGACATAACTCCGGCCTCACCGATGACGCCCTGCGTCCGGTATGCAGCGCGCCTTATTGTGGAGCGCCCTTCTTCCACGTCACCTGCTGGTTGAACAGCGGCACGGTCGAGATCGACATCTTTGCAGAGCCCTCGACGACCTGGCGGGAATGCGCGAGGTAGATCAGCGTGTTGTTCTTCCTGTCATAGACGCGCGTGACCTGCAGCGACTTCCAGATCAGGGAGAGGCCGGAGCGGAAGACCTCCTCACCACCCTTCGACAGGTCGATATCATCGATAACGATGGGCCCGGTCTGGCGACAGGCAATCGAATTGTTGGACGGATCTTCAAACCAGTTGCCCTTGCGCAGGCGATCGATGACGCCGCGGTCAAAATAGGTGACATGGCAGGTTATGCCCTCGACCTTCGGGTCCGTGACGGCATCCACGACGATATCGTTGCCGGTCCAGTCCACACCGACATCGCCGACGACTTCGGCCATGGAAGGAGACGTAAGACCGACAAGGCCAACAAAGGCAGCAGCGGCAGCAAGGCGGATCGTGGGCAAAGGCATCGGCAGGTCTCCGGATCAGGTTCACAGCCGAGATAAGCGTGCACCGCCGCAATACAAGCCATCCATGATGAAATGTCGGCCGTAGCGGCGCTCCCTATCGATCACCGGACCGGATATCCCGGCCCGGTCTGAGCGGGCATCGCCGTGGAACAACTTTCCGACCTGGAGCTCCGGGATAGAACAGGTTTCCTCGAAGGACGGTACCCCCGCCTCTATATCCCGGGTATTAGGAGACTTGCCCATGTCCGTTCTGTCGCCATCCGATCTTTCACCGTCGAGGCCGTCGCCTGCGGGCGCGCCGCAAAGCGACGCGCCGTTTCTCGGGGCGCCGGGCCTCGTCGCGATCGCTGTCCTTCTTCTCGGAACCCTTCTTCTCGGTCTTGCCTACGGGCCGGTGCAGGGTGCGCTTTTCCTGGTGGGCGGCGCGCTTGGGATATCCCTTTATCACGCGGCCTTCGGATTCACGTCGGCCTGGCGCGTTTTCATCGCGGAGGGTCGTGGGCGCGGCCTTCGGGTCCAGATGATCCTGCTTGCACTCGCCGTCATCCTGTTTTTCCCGGCGCTGGCCGACGGAACGCTGTTCGGGCATCCGGTCAAGGGCTCGGTCTCGCCAGCAGGTCTCGGCGTTCTCGCCGGCGCTTTCATGTTCGGCATCGGAATGCAACTTGGCGGCGGCTGTGCCTCCGGCACGCTCTTCACGGCGGGCGGCGGCAATGCACGCATGTTGGTGACGTTGCTCTTCTTCGTGATCGGCTCGGTTCTGGCCACCGTGCATTTCGACTGGTGGACGAGCCTGCCCGCGCTTCCGCCGCTCTCGCTCGTCCAGACATTCGGCGCATGGGGCGGCATCGCGGTCTCGCTGGCCATCTTCGCCGCGATCGCAGGCCTGACCGTGATGGTCGAGCGGCGGCGCAACGGTGCGCTGGAGCAGGCGCCGCCATCGCCGCGCAGCGGGATGGGGCGTTTCCTGCGGGGCCCGTGGCCGCTGGTCTGGGGCGCCGTTGCGCTGGCGCTCCTCAACTTTGCCACGCTGGCGCTCGCCGGCCGGCCCTGGGGCATCACCTCTGCGTTTGCGCTCTGGGGTGCCAAGGGCGCGCAGGCCATCGGTCTTGATCCCTCTGCCTGGGCCTACTGGCAGACGCCGGCCAATGCCAAGGCGCTCGCCGAAAGCGTCTTTGCGGACGTAACCTCGATCATGGATTTCGGGCTGATCGCTGGTGCCATGCTGGCCGCGTCGCTGGCAGGGCGATTCGCGCCGAGCCTCGATATTCCCCTGAGGTCCATCCTGGCCGCTGTCGTCGGTGGTTTGCTGCTCGGCTATGGGGCGCGGATTGCCTATGGCTGCAACATCGGAGCGTATTTTTCCGGCATCGCGTCCGGCAGCCTGCATGGCTATCTCTGGGCCGTCGCTGCCTTTGCCGGCAATGTTCTGGGCGTGCGCCTGCGCCCCTGGTTCTTCCTGGAACGCCGGGCTCCGGCGCGGATCGACGGTTAAACCCACGGCCAAAAACGCGAATCAGACGGAAGCCGCGGCCATGCCCGCGGCTTCCGCTTTTTCACAATCGTCAGAATTCGGGATGCTCGTAAAGGAAATGGTTACCATGTTTCGCCATTCTTTCGCCTAGCGGCAGTGTTCTAGGGAGCGCGCAACATCAGCGCCAGGCGACCCAAACGGCCGGCTTCGACGACAGCGCACGGCGTGCTGTCGTCGGATTGCGTAACCAATTTGGGTAAAGAGTTCCATGGCGCTAGCGATTGAGAATGTTCGACAGGTCGACACGCGTTCGCAAACGCGTCCCCCCCGCCAGCAGTCCCAGTCGCCGCACAGGCCCGGCCTTCGCACGGAGAAGCGCGCAGGCTGGCTGCCGGGGTTTGCCATCGCAGGCGTCGGCCTTGCCGGAGCCGGTTGGCTGATGGCGACCCTTCTGACCATGCACGGCGTTGCGGGCGATCTTGCCACCGGAGGGCGTCCGGCCTTCCAGACGTCGCTTGGCCTCAATGCCATCGCACGCGGCCCCGTGGGCGAGCGGACCGTGCATGTGGCAAAGTTCTCGCGCCTCGTGAAAACACCGGTCGTCGCCGTTGCGGTCGCCAAGGCCCCGCCGCCGATCGCATCCGCCAGCGCGGCGCACCGCATCGTCCTGGCGGCTCTGCCGCCGAAGCCGGCCGCGCCGGTCGCGACAGCTGCGGCGGTTCAGGTCGCGTCCCTCGATGCCCGCGCGGAGGTTTCTGTTCCCTTGCGTGAAAATGCGATGCTGGAGCCGGACAACCAGACGACCGGTTCGCTGCCAAAGCCTTTCAGTCTCGTGCTCAACGATGACGAGACGACGGATCGTCTGCCCGACCTCGGGCCGCTGCCTCTGTCCCGCCCCGGCGTCACCATCGAGGCCGACGAGGCGCCCGCGGCTGCGGAGCGTCCGCGCAAGCCATCGATGCAACTGGCCTATGCCAAGCCGAACGCGCCGATCGACCTGGAGGACGACGACGGGCCGTCGATGGCGCCGACCCGGCCGCTGTTCGGCAGCCGCAAGGGTGTCGCATATTACGATATTTCGGCCGGGGTCGTGCATATGCCGAACGGGGAAAAGCTCGAGGCGCATTCCGGCATCGGCAAGCTGCGCGACAACCCCAATGCCGTGCACATTCCGATGAAGGGGCCGACGCCTCCCGGCACCTACAAGGTGACGATGCGCGAAGCCCTGTTCCACGGCGTGGAAGCCGTCCGCCTGACCCCGATCGATGGGGTCGCACCGCATGGCCGCGTCGGCCTGCTGGCGCACAGCTATCTACTGCGCAATCGCGGCGACAGCCATGGCTGCGTGGCCTTTGCCGACTATCCGCGCTTCCTCAAGGCCTTCAAGCGTGGCGAGATCACCCAGATGGTCATCGTCAAGAGCATGAAGGGCGGCTTCTCCAAGCCCGCCAAGACCCTCGCCTCGCTCTTCTCGCGCAACGGCTGATCGGGCCAGCAGGCGGTTCCCGTCCGTCGCGATCTGGGGTAGGGAGGGGCGTCTTCAACCGGACCCCTGCCGATGCTTCCCTGGATCGAGATCGATAGAGCCGACATTCCCGGCGCGACCCCTGACGCACTTTCCGGTGCCGCCGGTGGCGGCAACGTGGGCGAATTGCGGCTGAAGAGCCGCGGCGAGGAGTTCTCCATCATGCTCGGAAACAACGAGCTGATGAACAGTCGGCTCAGCGGATCCGAGGAGGCACTGGCCTCTCTCGCCTGGGCGAAGATCGGCGAGCGGCCGCGTCCGGCGGTCCTCATCGGTGGGCTCGGCATGGGATTTACCCTGCGTGCCGCGCTCGCCATCCTGCCCGAAGGGGCCGAGGTGATGGTGGCCGAACTGGTGCCGGCTGTGGTTCGATGGGCGCGGGGACCGATGGCGAGCGTGTTCAAGGGCTGTCTCGACGACCGGAGGGTCACGATTCACGAAGGCGATGTCGGGACCTGCATCGCGTCCGCGCGCGCAGCCTATGATGCGATTCTGCTCGATGTGGACAACGGCCCCGATGGGCTGACCCGCGCATCCAACGATCGTCTCTACGATCACCACGGGTTGCGGGCCGCGCATGCGGCGCTCCGTCCGGGTGGCGTGCTCGCCGTCTGGTCGTCTCGCCCGGATCCGCGTTTTACCCGCCGGCTGAAAGAGTGCGGCTTCGACGCAGACGCTGTCTCGACGCGGGCCAACGGCAAACGTGGCGGCGCCCGCCATGTCATCTGGCTGGCGGTCAAGCGCTAAGGCGCTAAAGCGCGTCCTCACTGACTGCGACTCTTAGGCTTCCCGAACGGCAATGAACGAGAATCTCTGGTGCAAACTGCAAACCGGAGATGGGCCATGGGGGCAGCGATTTCATTGCGAGCAGATTTCGACGGGAAAAGTCTTCGGCGTCTGGCCCGCCAGAGCAGTATGCGGCGCAGGCGCGTCGTCTTATGGCGCTTGCCTTGATCTATGAGGGAGGCTCGCGCTCGGATGCGGCGCGGCTGGGCGATGTGACGCTGCAGATCGTGCGAGACTGGGGCTTGCGGTTTAATGGCAATGGCCCCGCCGGGCTGGTTGATGGAAAGGCTCCCGGACCTCGGTCACGGTTGAACGATGCTCAACGGGCTGCACTGGCAAAGGCATCGAACGGGGTCCGACTCAGGAACTAACGGCGGCGAAAGCGGCTTGAACCTTTTCGTCAACGACGTGAAAACGGTTAGGTTAGATAACACTGACGACTATAGATTACTTATATAAAACTAAACAAATACAAACACTTCTAGACCGATGTACGATAATAGAAGGGGAATTTATAACACTAAAGCGAAGAGAGCATGGCGTTTGAATCATTTACCCTATATTAATATATTATGATATATTAATATATGTCAGTGACCTAGCAGAGAGGGAGACATGGGTAGTTTTAGTTTATGGCATTTGCTAATAGTTCTGATTTTTGCGGTAGGCTTTGTAGCTCCATTCTGGATCATTTTTAAGCGAACTGGCCTGCCGGCAATCCTGTCGATCTTGACAGTATTACCTTTGATCAGCATCGTCTTTCTATGGATTATCGCGTTGAAGCGCTGGCCGAATGATCCAGCGGTTAATCTCGATCAGAAAAAATAAAAAGAGCCTCACCTGCGATAAAAAGCAGGTGAGGCTCTTTAGTGTAAAAAGCTTATTCATAAAATCATAAGCAGAAGAAGCATACGCACCATACAGGGATCCATCGGGACTAAAGTCTTCGCCGTCAGACCTTTTCGACGAAGCCGTCCAGCACGCGTTTCTGGCCGGCGCGATCGAAGTCGATCGTCAGCTTGTTGCCTTCGATACCGGCGACATTGCCATTGCCGAACTTGATGTGGAAGACGCGGTCGCCGATGGCGAATTTGGAGGGCGTTTCCACGGTCGAGCGGACCGTCAGTTCCCCCTCGATCGTCCGCGCCTTGGGCCCGCTTTCGCCGTAGCCGATGCGGTCGATGGCAACGCCGGAACGGTTGCCCCAGTTGTCGCGGGTCGCATCCGTCTTGTTGGCCTGGGCGCGCTTCCAGCCCGGCGTGGCATAGGTGTTCTGGAAAGGCTCCTGCTTATCGAAGCGGGACTGGCCATAGCCGCCGCGCCCGTAGCCGCCATAGGACTGCTCCATCTCCGCAACCTCGACATGATCCACCGGCAGCTCCTCGATGAAGCGCGAGGGGATGGTCGACTGCCAGAGGCCGTGGATGCGGCGGTTCGACACGAACCAGAGATGGCAGCGGCGCTTGGCGCGCGTGATGCCGACATAAGCGAGGCGGCGTTCCTCCTCGAGCCCCGATCGCCCGCCTTCGTCCAGCGAACGCTGGTGCGGGAAAAGGCCTTCCTCCCAGCCGGGAAGAAAGACCGTTTCGAATTCCAGCCCCTTGGCGGAGTGCAGCGTCATGATGTTGACGGCGTCGAGGCTCTCGTTCTGCTCGGCATCCATGACCAGCGAAACATGTTCGAGGAAGCCGCGCATGCTCTCGAAGGCCTCCATCGAGCGCACGAGTTCCTTCAGGTTTTCCAGTCGGCCGGGGGCTTCGGCCGTCTTGTCGACCTTCCACATGTCGGTATAGCCGGATTCCTCGAGAATGATTTCCGCAAGCTCCGTATGCGGCGTGTTTTCAAGCAGCCCCTGCCAGCGGCGCACCATGGTGACGACGTCGAAGAGGGACTTGCGGGCCTTGGCTTTCACCTCGTCGGTCTCGATGATATCGGCCGCGGCCGCCAGCATCGGGATATCGCGGGCGCGCGCATAGTCGTGGAGGAGGCGGATCGTGGTGTCGCCGAGGCCGCGCTTCGGCGTGTTGACGATGCGCTCGAAGGCCAGATCGTCGGCATCCTGACAGACGAGCCGGAAATAGGCCATCGCGTCGCGGATCTCCATGCGCTCGTAGAAGCGCGGACCCCCGATGACGCGATAGTTCAGCCCGAGGGTGACGAACCGGTCTTCGAACTCGCGCATCTGGAAGGACGCGCGCACAAGGATCGCCATGTCGTTCAGCATGTGCTTGTCGCGCTGGAGCTGTTCGATCTCTTCCCCGACCGCGCGGGCTTCCTCTTCGGAATCCCAGGCGGCGTGCACCTGGACCTTCCGGTCGTCGCTATCGTGCCGGTCCGTGAACAGCGTCTTGCCGAGGCGGCCTTCATTATGGGCAATGAGATGGCCGGCCGTCGCAAGGATATGGGCGGTCGAGCGGTAGTTGCGTTCCAGCTTGATCACGACGGCGCCGGGAAAATCCTTGTCGAACCGCAGAATGTTGTCCACCTCCGCGCCGCGCCAGCCGTAGATCGACTGGTCGTCGTCGCCCACGCAGCAGATGTTGACGGTGTTGTCCGCGGTGCGTGGTTCCCCTTTGGCGGGGCTCGGTCGCTGGGCCAGAAGGCGGAGCCACATGTACTGCGCCGTGTTGGTATCCTGATACTCGTCCACCAGAATATAGCGGAAGCGGCCGTGATACTCGCGCAGCAGATCGGGATGCTTGCGGAAGATCGCGATCGGGTGAAGCAGGAGGTCGCCGAAATCGCAGGCGTTCAGGGTTCGCAGACGCGCCTGGTAGGCCGCGTAGAGCTCGCGGCCCTTGCCGTTGCCGAAGGCGCGCGCATCACCCTCGGGAATGTCCGCGGGCGTCAGCCCCTTGTTCTTCCAGCCGTCGATCAGCTGCGCGAACTGCTTGGCCGGCCAGCGCTTGTCGTCGATCGATTCGGCTTGCAGGATCTGCTTGATCAGGCGGGTGACGTCGTCGGTGTCGAGGATGGTGAAATCCGAGCGGATGCCCGCGAGCTCGGCATGACGCCGGAGAAGCTTGACGCCGATGGAGTGGAACGTGCCGAGCCAAGGCATGCCCTCCACGGCGCCGCCCACGAGAACGCCGATGCGCTCCTTCATCTCGCGCGCGGCCTTGTTCGTGAAGGTAACGGCCAGGATCTGGCTCGGATAGGCCCGGCCGGTCGCCATGATGTGGGCGATGCGCGTGGTCAAGACCCGTGTCTTGCCTGTGCCCGCGCCTGCCAGAACGAGCACCGGACCGTCCAGCGTTTCCACTGCCAGGCGCTGTTCTGGGTTGAGGCCAGAGAGATAATCCGGGGCACGGTCGCGGTCGCGTGCGGCCATGGCGCGCGCGGCAAGACCCGAGGGCCCCTGCGAGGGCGCAGGGCGCCGGTCCTGATCCGCTTCGCCCGGGGTGCCGTGGCCATCCGGCGCGCCACCGGCTGCCTTTGCCGATGCGAGGCTTCCGCGATCGCCTTTCGGAGGCGTGCGTGCGGGCTCTTCGTCGAAGAAGGGGATGTCGTCGAAACCGTTGCTCATGCGGCTCAATGTAGTGATTCGGGTCTGAAAGGCCAGAATTGCGTTCTTCTTTTATTCCGGGCCCGAAGGCTGAACGATCTGCCGGGTACGGGAAATCCGTCCGCATTACAATTGCGTAATGATGGCCGTCCGGGATTGCGTGACACGCGTGCCGCCCGGTACTTTGCCGCTGGCCGTTGCATTCCGCTCGTCTGAACCATCCCTTTCGGGAATGCCCACTTCGGAGACCTGCATGCAGATCTGGAAACAGCTGATCCTCAGCCTCGTCATTCTCCTCGTCGGTCTGGGGGTATGGGTGCGGTTCGCGCCGTCGGCCGGACCCTTGCTCGTCTCGGCAGGCGTTCCCGGCGGGATGGTGGCTCTTGTCGCGCCGGCGACGACCGGGCAGGACAAGGGGCAAGGACGAAGCGGGCCGAGCGGCACGCAACGGGCCGCTGCCGGCAACCAGACGCCGCTTGTCGTGACCGAAGCTGCGGGGACGGCGCTCGTCAATGATCGGCTCAATGCCATCGGCAATGGCGAAGCGATCCTCTCCGTCTCCGTCACGCCGTTGTCGACCGGCAACCTGACCGAAGTTCTGGTGAAATCCGGCGACCGGATCGAAAAGGGGCAGGTGATTGCAAAGCTCGACAGCGACGAGCAGGTGCTCGCGGTCGCGCAGGCAAAGGTGCTCCTGGATGCCGCCCGCGACAAGGTCGAGCGCAATCGGCGCCTCGGCAATGCGGTTTCGATCGCGACACTGCGGGAGGCCGAGTTTGCCGAGCAGGCCGCGGAACTTGCGCTGAAGACGGCGGAACTGGACCTCGCGCGACGCGCCATCACGTCGCCGTCCAAGGGTGTCGTCGGCATCATCACGGTTAATCCCGGCGATTACGTCACCACCTCGACGCCGATCGCCGTCGTCGATGATCGCTCGCAGATCCTTGTCGATTTCTGGGTTCCCGAGCGGTTTGCGAACAACATGAAGGTCGGCCAGGAGGTTTCCGCCGTTGCCGTGGCCCAGGTCACGCGCCAGCTGACCGGCGCGATCCACGCGATCGACAACCGCATCGACCAGGCGAGCCGGACCCTGCGGGTGCGTGCGCGCCTCGACAATCCCGACGACAGCCTGCGTGCGGGCATGTCCTTCTCGGTCACCGTCCGCTTCCCCGGAGACAGCTATCCCACGGTCAATCCGCTGGCCGTGCAGTGGAGCGCCGATGGCTCCTATGTCTGGCGGGTCGTCGACAGCAAGGCCGAGCGCGTGCCGGTGACGATCATCCAGCGCAACTCCGACAAGGTCCTGGTGGATGCCAAGCTTGCTAAGGGCGACATGGTCGCCACCGAGGGCGTCCAGCGCCTGCGCGATGGCGGCGAGGTCAAGGTCGCCAATGTACCTGCCCGTTCGACCAAGGACGGGGACGAGCAGAAGATGTCGAGTGCGCAGCCCGCTGTGACGGCCACGGAGGTGGCGCGATGAGCGGTGCGCACAAGACGGATGCGGGGGGATCGGCGGGTTTCACCGCGCTCTTCATCCGACGGCCGATCTTTGCGCTGGTGGTCAATACGCTGATCATCGTCGCAGGCCTTGCCGCGTTGAACGGCGTGGAGATCCGCGAACTGCCGGAGGTCGACCAGCCGGTCGTCTCCGTCAATACGCGATTCGAGGGTGCTGCGCCGGAGACGGTCGACCGCGAGTTGACGTCGGTGATCGAGGGCGCCGTCTCGCGCGTGCAGGGCATCAAGGATATTTCGTCCACCTCGCAATACGCCCAGAGCCGCGTGACGCTCCAGTTCTCCGACACGACGGATATCGGACAGGCTTCCAACGATGTGCGCGATGCGCTCGGCCGTGTCACCAATGATCTGCCGGACAGTGCCGATGCACCGCAAATCGTCAAGGCGGACGCCGACAGCCAGCCGATCCTGCGGCTTGCGCTGACCTCCGACACGCTTTCGATGGAGGATCTTACCCTTTTGGCCGAGAACGAGGTGACCGACAGGCTCGCTTCGGTCGAAGGCGTGGCCGACGTCCAGTTGAACGGCGAGCAGGAGAAGATCTTCCGCATCGACGTCAACCAGGGCAAGCTCGCGGCGCGCGGACTTACGGTCGCCAATCTGCGCACGGCGCTGGCCACCGCCTCGCTCGACGTTCCCGCGGGATCGTTGACCAGCGCCAATCAAGATCTCTCCGTCCGCGCGACGGCCGACCTGCAGACGCCGGAGCAGTTCGAGAAGGTCATCCTCGGGCCGAATGTGCGCCTCGGCGACGTCGCCACCGTGACCATGGGCCCCGACGTCGGCACGTCCTCCCTGCGCTCCGGCGGCAAACAGGGCATCGGCCTCGGCATCATCCGCCAGGCGCAATCGAACACGCTGGACATCTCGAACGGCGTCAAGACGACGGTCGCGGAGATCGGCAAGATCCTTCCGCCGGGAACCGAGCTCACCATTACCAGCGACGACGCCGTCTTCATCCAGGGCGCCATCCACGAGGTGGAGATCGCGCTGGTGGCTTCCGTCATCATCGTGACGGTGGTCATCTACCTGTTCCTCCTCGACTGGCGGGCGACCCTGATCCCGGTTCTGACCATGCCGATCGCGCTGATCGGCACCTGTGCCGCCATCTACATGGCCGGGTTCTCGATCAACATCCTGACGCTGCTGGCCATCGTGCTGGCGACCGGCCTGGTGGTCGACGATGCCATCGTCGTGCTCGAAAACATCGTGCGACGGCGAAGCGAAGGGATGGGGCCACGGGCCGCCGCCGTGCTCGGCACGCTCGAGGTGTTCTTCGCGGTCATCGCAACCACCGCGACCCTGGCTGCCGTGTTCATTCCGTTGTCCTTCCTGCCCGGGCAGACCGGTGGGCTCTTCCGCGAATTCGGTTTTGTCCTCGCCTTCGCCATCCTTCTGTCGGCCTTCGTGGCGCTCACCTTCTGCCCCATGCTGGCGTCGCGCATGCTCACGGCGCAGCATGATGGGCATGGTCACAGCGGCGTCCTCGGACGGGTCGGCGGCGTCTTTGCCCGTGGCTATCGGCGTTCCCTCACGGCCTGTCTCAATTCACCGCTCGTCGTCTTCCTCGCCGCCGCCATGCTCGTCGTGGCTGGCGGCGTCGCCTTCACCACGCTTCCGTCCGAGCTGACGCCGACGGAGGACCGGGCGCGTATTCTTCTGCGCATGCAGGCGCCGCAGGGCGTTTCGCTGGATTACACCCAGGCGCAGATGCGCCGCGTGGAAGATGCGCTGCAACCGATGGTCAAGGCAGGCGAAATCGCCAATGTCTATTCCATCTCGGGGCAGGGCGGTGCCGTCAACTCCGGCTTCATGGTCCTGTCGCTGTCCCCCTGGGGCGACCGCGAGCGGACGCAGCAGCAGATCTCGCGCGAGATCTCGCGCCTGTCGGCCGAGATTCCGTCGATCCGCGTCTTCCCGGTCCAGCCCAACAGCCTGGGGATCCGCGGTGCCGGCAACGGGCTGCAGCTCGCTTTGGTGGGCAATGATTACAAGGCGCTCGGCGATGCCGCCGCCAAGCTCGTCCGGCAGATGGAGGACAGCGGCCGGTTTGAAAACGTGCGCCTGAACTACGAGGCGAACCAGGCGCAGCTGTCCGTCACCATCGACCGGGAACGCGCCTCGGATCTCGGCATTGACATCAACGGCCTGTCGGCGGCTCTGCAGGCGATGCTCGACGGCAACAGCGTCATCGACGTCTATGTCGAGGGCGAGGCCTATCCGGTAAAGCTGCTGTCGACCACCAATCCCGTCAACGATCCGACGGACCTGCAAAACCTCTACCTGAAGACCGGGGACGGAAAGATCGTGCCGATGTCGTCGATCGCGACCGTCAAGGAACAGGCCGTCGCGCCACAGCTGTCGCGCGAATCGCAGCTTCGTGCCGTGTCGCTCTCCGCCGGCCTTGCGCCCGGGACCGGGCTTGGCGAAGCGCTTGCCTATGCCGAGCAGGTTGCCAAACCGCTCCTGCCCGCAGGGTCCCGCGTGGTGCCGCTGGCGGAAGCTGCCACGCTTAACGAGAATTCCGGCGCCCTGTTTGTCACCTTCGGCTTTGCGATCGTCATCATCTTCCTTGTGCTGGCCGCGCAGTTTGAAAGCCTGGTTAGCGGCCTCGTGATCATGTCGACGGTGCCGCTCGGCCTTGCCTGCGCCGTGTTCGCGATGATTCTCACGGGCAACACGCTGAACATCTACAGCCAGATCGGCCTTGTGCTCCTGGTCGGCATCATGGCGAAGAACGGCATCCTGATCGTCGAGTTCGCCAACCAGCTGCGCGACCGCGGGCAGGGCCTGCGCGAGGCGATCGAGAATGCCGCCAATATCCGGCTTCGTCCGGTGATGATGACGATGATCGCGACCATCGTCGGTGCCGTACCGCTCGTGCTTGCCAGTGGTGCGGGGGCGGAGGCCCGTGTCGCGCTTGGCTGGGTTCTCGTCGGCGGCCTCGGTCTTGCCACCGTCGTCACGCTGTACCTGACCCCTGTCGCCTACCTGGCCATCGCACGCTTCTCCAAGCCGCAGGTGGACGAGGAACGGCGCTTGCAGCGGGAGCTCGCCGCAGCCTACGGCGTCCACGAGGTGGAGCAAGAGGAACGGCTGCGCGCGGCGGAATAGTCGGCCGCGCACCGCATCTGTCTCGAAACGGTGCAGCTGTGGCGCCGGCGTCCCATGCGTTTTGCAAAATGCCGGGAGATCCTCACGCGACGAAGGAGAGGCTGGACAAAGTGATTCCGGATTCTACAGTAGCGCATTGATATCTCAGCAGGACCGCAGGCACCGTGCCTCGGTTGGAGGATGCGGTCGATGGCTCTGAAGGCGATCAAGTCGGGTGTTCGCAACGAGCCGGGGATCACGGATGCGATCGTCGCGCTGAAGGCGCAGTTCGGTGAACGCCTCCAGACCGGGCAGGCGATCCGCGAACAGCACGCCCACACCACCACCTACATACCGGCGCAGCTTCCCGACGCCGTGGTGTATCCTGAAACGAGCGCCGAGGTTCAGGCGATCGTCCGGGTCGCCGCCGAATACCTTGTGCCTCTCATACCCTTCGGGACAGGCTCTTCGCTCGAAGGCCATGTCAATGCACCGCACGGCGGCATCAGCCTGGACATGAGCCGGATGGATCGCGTTCTCTCCGTCAACGAAAGCGATCTCGACTGCACGGTCGAGCCCGGGATTACCCGCGAGGCGCTGAACCGGGAGCTGCGGGCAACGGGCCTGTTCTTTCCGATCGATCCCGGCGCCAATGCGTCGATCGGCGGCATGGCGTCCACCAGAGCGTCCGGAACCAACGCGGTGCGCTATGGCACGATGCGGGAAAACGTTCTCGCCGTCACCGCGGTCATCGCGGATGGCCGCGAGATCCGCACCGCGCACCGGGCGCGCAAGTCCTCGACCGGCTACGACCTGACCCGGCTGTTCGTCGGCGCGGAAGGCACGCTCGGCGTTCTGACCTCGGTCACCCTGCGGCTGCACGGCATCCCCGAAACGATCGCCGGCGGCGTCTGCGCGTTCGACGATGTCGGTGCCGCCTGCAACGCGGTGATCCTGACCATCCAGTCGGGAATTCCCGTCGCGCGGATCGAGCTTTTGGACGAGACCCAGGTCATCGCGAGCAATGCCTATTCCGGTCTTCAACTCCCGGTGAAGCCGACCCTGTTCGTCGAATTTCACGGCAGCGCGGAAAGTGTCGCGCTGCAATCAGCGGCCTTCGCCGAGATCGTCGCAGCCTTCGGCGGCAGCGATTTCAGCTGGACCGCGAATGCCGACGAACGCGCCGTTCTGTGGAAGGCCCGCCACAACGCCTACTGGGCGCAGAAAGCGCTTCGCCCCGATCTCGCCATGCTCTCCACCGATGTCTGCGTGCCGATCTCCCGTCTGGCCGACTGTGTCGAGGCCACACGCGAGGACATCCGGGAAAATGGCCTGATCGCCCCCATCGTCGGCCATGCCGGCGACGGGAACTTTCATGTCGGCCTTCTGTTCGACGACAAGGATGCAGCCTACGTCGCGCGAGCGGAGGCCTTCGTCGAGCGGCTGAACGCGCGAGCGCTCTCCATGGACGGGACCTGTACGGGAGAGCACGGGATTGGTCAGGGGAAAATGCCGTTTCTGGAGGCGGAACTCGGCGATGCTTTGGTTCTGATGCGACAGATCAAGCGGGCCGTCGACCCGGCGGGAATTTTCAATCCGGGGAAGATTTTTAAAGGATGAACGAGAATTTGCCGCCGCGCCATGCTACTGCATCGCCCGTACGGTGCCCGGCAGACATGGGGCAGAACGGCAGGTCTTTGACAGTCGACCGCCGCCGACGCGCGATGCGCAGCTGCAGCGTGGCGGCAGTAGGGATAACGGGGAGACACCAGCCCATGGGGGGCTGCGTGGCAGGATCGGACAGGACGTAACGCTCGGTGCTTTCGCGTATTTTCGTCATCGTCGGCGGTTTGTTCGTGCTCGCGCTCTTTGGCGCGCTGATCGCACCGCTGTTCATCGACTGGACGGATTTCCGCAAAGACTTCGAGCGGGAGGCCAGCCGGATCATCGGACAGCCGGTGGTCGTGCATGGCAGCGTCGATGCCCGGATCATTCCCTTTCCCTCGGTAACCCTCAGCGATGTGCGCATCGGAGAAACCGAGGCCGGCGCCCCTCTCGTCCAGGTCGAGCGATTCTCGATGGACGCGGAGCTTGCGCCCTTTCTCTCCGGCGAGGCCCTGATCTTCGACATGCGGCTGGACAAGCCCAAGGCCAAGATGCGGCTCCTGCCGGACGGAACGCTCGATTGGGCGCGCGGTCGCCGGGCCGCCATCCCCGCAAAGACGGTGGTCCTCGAGAACGTCGAGATCACCGATGGCGAGATCGAGTTCATCGACGAGCAGACGGGCCGCACGCGGGAGGTGACCGCCCTGAATGCCGACCTGTCCGCGCGCACGCTTGCCGGCCCTTGGAAGGTCGAGGGGCGGGCTGCGCTTGATGGCGAGGCGGGAAGCTTCGCCTTCTTGAGCGGCGAGCTTCTGGACGGCGGCGGCCTGCCGCTGCGCGCGCGGCTGACGCCCGACAAGCGACCCTTCGGCGTCGATCTCGATGGCGAGCTGAAGGTCGTCGAATTCCGCCCTGTCTACCAGGGCAAGTTCACGATGACGGAAAACCGTCCTGCCGATGCGGCCAAGCGCGAAGACGACGTGGCGGCGCTCCGGATCAATGGCCAGTTCGAACTGACCAACGACCGGATTCGCGTGCCGGACTATCGCGTCGAGGTCGGCCCGCGGGACGATCCCTATCTCGTCACCGGCGAGGCGACGCTCGATACCGGCAAGACACCCGAGTTTCTTCTCCTCGCCGACGGCCAGCAGATCGACGTCAGCCGGATTGGCGGCAAGGCCGGCGCTGCAGGCAAGACGGGGCGCGATCCCGCAATCTCGATCCGCCAGCGGCTCTCCGCGATGATGGAAATCATCGCCAACATCCCCATTCCCCAGGTACCGGGCAGGGCCAATCTGAAGCTTCCCGCCATCGTCATCGGCGACACGACCGTCCGGGACGTGCGGCTGGATCTCCGTCCCGACGGCGCAGGCTGGATGGTCGACAATGCCGTCGCGCAGTTTCCGGGCCGAACCCAGCTCGAAGCCAAGGGGCGGCTCAATCTCTCGGGTCAGCGCGCGTTCCGCGGCGACCTGCTCGTCGCATCCAATCAGCCTTCGGGGCTTGCCTCCTGGCTCGCCGGCTCGGTCGATCCCGCGATCCGGCGCCTGCGCACCGCCGGCTTTTCCGCGACGGTCAATCTGACAGATTCGCTGCAGCAGTTCGAGCGTCTCGAAGTTGCCGTCGGGCCAGCCACCTTGACCGGGCGGGTGGAGCGGCAGGCCCTGAACGGCGTTCCCCCCACGCTTTCGGTGCAGCTCAAGGGCAACCGGATCGATCTCGAAGCGCTGCAGGCGTTGACGGGACTCGTGGCGGGCGATGCGTCCTACGAGACGCTGCTGTCGCACACGATTGCCGCGGATATCTCTGCCGACACGCTCCTAGCCTTCGGCGAGGAGGCGCGCGACGTGCAGCTGGTCGCGACGCTGAAGAACGGACAATTGCAGGCCGAGCGGGCCTCCATCGGCAACATTGCCAGCGCGCAGCTTGCAGCATCCGGACGCATGGGCGGAACGCTGGCGGCGCCGATCGTGTCCGCAAAGATGAAGATCGCCGCGCCGGATATGACCGCCTTCTTCCAGATGGTGGAGCGACATGCCGCCGCCCATCCGATTCTCGCGCGGCTCGCCCGCAGCGGTGGCTACTACAACGACGCAGCCCTGGACGTGACGCTGACGGCCGGAAGTCGCGAAGGCGACGCACCGGTGACCTTCGGCATCGTCGGCACGGCGGGCGGCAGCCGTGTCGCCGCGAACTATCAGGCGCCGACGATTGCACAGGCGCTGGCGGGGCAAGGCATCTTCCTCGAGGCCACGCTCGAAAATCCGTCGAGCCTGGCGCTGCTCGGGCAGGCGGGTTTCGACCCGCTGCCGTTCGATACGGATGCCAACGGCCTCCTGTCGATCAAGCTGCAAAGCACGGAAGGCGACAAGGCTTCGGGGACGCTGAGCTTCACCACGGAGAAGACGGCGCTCAACGCGAGCGGGGAGATCGACCTGTCCCGCGACCGGTTCCTCACGGGGCAGACCAAGCTGACGCTCGAAAGTCAGGATATCGAGCCCTTCCTGCTGGTGCAGGGGATCGCGCTGCCGCAGACGGGGGCCGGACTGCCGGTGAGCCTGAAGAGCGACGTGACCGTGACACCCGAGGCGGTGACGCTGTCCGGTGTCGAGGGCAAGGCGGACAGGAACGCGTTCACCGGCCAGATCGCCTTTGACCGAACGGTGCCCGGCAAGGCGACCGGCCAGCTGGCGGTCGATACGCTCGATCTCGCCTGGGCAGCGGAAGGCCTGCTCGGGCCGGTCCTCGACCCGCTCGAGGGGACGCTCGCGACCTCGCCGGTCGCGCCCGTCGCGTTGAGCGGCTACGATGTTGCGCTCGACCTGACGGCCAAACAGGTGTGGCCCGGCGTCTACGGCGCCATTTCCAACATGATCGGCAAGGCCGTCTGGAAGGGTGACCAGCTCGAGATCACCGATGCGGCCGGCGAGTGGCTCGGCGGCAAGATGTCAGGCCGGATGTTGCTCGGCAACGGCAACGGGTCCGGCTTCCTGCAGGCCCGGCTCGATCTCTCCGGAGGCGATCTTTCCGCCGCGGCGTGGAAGACATCCGGAGCCTCGGTCGCCAACGGGCGTTTCGATCTGGCGCTGGCGCTTGAAGCGTCCGGCAAGACCCCGGCGGCCATGGCGCAATCGGCGAGCGGGTCCGGCGAGGTCAACCTTTCGGACCTGACGGTGCGCGGGCTGAACCTGGGCGCGTTTCCGGCGATCCTCGATGGGGCGGACCGGCTCGAAGGCGAGATCACGCCGGTGGCCGTCGAGCCGCTTGTCCGGCCGGCGATCCTTTCGGGCGATGCAGCCCTCGGCTCGGTCAAGGTCCCGTTCAGCATTGCGGGAGGGACGCTCCGGGCGCAGAACGTGACCGCGAAAGTCGAGGGCGCGACGGTCACGGGCAATGCCGAGGTGTCGCTCCCGGACGAGACGCTGAATGCAAGGCTGCGGGTTCTCTTCGACGCAGGCGACCAGACCGTTGCCGGTGCCGAGCCGGAGGTCGACCTGTCCTACCAAGGGGGTCTGGACGCGCCGGGGTTCCAGTTGCAGACCGGCGAGCTTGCCAGCTTCCTGTCGCTGCGCGCCTTCGAGCGCGAGCGGCGGCGGGTGGAGATCCTCCAGGCGAACGTGCTGGAGAAACAACGCCTGCGCCGGGAGGCCACGCTCTACAAGGCACGCGCCGAGCAGCGGGAGGCCGACCGGGTCCGCGCCGCGGAGGAGCAGAGGCGGCGCGCGCTCGCTCTCGAGGAGGCCGCGCGGCAGAAGGCCGAGGCAGATGCCCGTGCCGCTGCGGTCGCCAAGGCGGCGGCGGAGGCCAAGGCGCTCGCCGACCAGCGGGCAGCCCAGGCGGCGCGGCAGGCTGCGGAAAGAAAAGCGGCCGCGGACGCGCGTGCCGCCGAAGAGGACCGCCGGTCAGGTCTGATGCCGGTCAACCCAAGCGATGAGGTGGAGCGGGGCGGTGCTTTGCCGGCGCCCGGATCAGCACCGGATTCGCTGAATTTCCAGACCCTACCGGGAATCGGGCCGCGATAGGCCTCAGCGGTGTCGGCCTATGCTGCGCGAGATCCGCAGCGCCGGACTTGAACCGTGCAGCGCCCGACGGTCGGTGCAGCGACTATGCGTCCGGCGTGGTATCGCGCGTCGACTTGATCCAGGCCAGCACATGGACGCGGAGGGCGGAGGAGAGATTGCTGTCGGCCGACCGGGCATCGTCGATCTCGGCCACGAGACGGGCAAGGGGAATGGCGCGGGCGGCGGCGATGAGCTTCAGCTCGTCCCAAAAGACCTCTTCGAGCGAGAAGCTCGTGCGGTGACCGTGGAGGGTGGCCGAGTGCTTCCTCAGCATGTCTGGAGCCTGTCCCGGACAATCGCCGTCCGGCGCGGAGATGCGGGGCGCATCAATCCTCGTCCGGCCGCTCGGATCCGGTCGGCGCTTCCCGCCGGCCCTGTTCGAGCCGACGCTCCGCCTGGTCGTTCAGCGTCCGGGTCAACGTCTTTTCGGCTTTCGTCCGGCCGAAGTCGATGCGGTTCTGATCCGCAACCTTGTCATGCTCGGCGCGGGTCTTCTTCTTGCGAAACTGACGCAGGTTGACGACGTCGCCGGTCATGGACGGTCAGTTCTTCTTGCGAAACGCGTCAAGGGAGACGACGGACGCACCGGGTTTGCCATCTTCACCCTTTGGCGCCTCGGCTTCCGTCTCTTCGTCGCGTTCGACCGTCACGCCGGGATAGGCCGTGATCTCCGCCGATTCTGTTTCCGTATCCTCGTCCTCGCCGACGGCCACGTCGAACTCGAGCTCGAAGTTTACGGACGGATCGTAGAACCCGCGAATGGCATTGAAGGGAATGACCAGCTTTTCCGGTGTGTCGGAGAAGGAAAGGCCGATCTCGAACAGCGACTCCGTGACCTTCAGATCCCAGAACTGGTGCTGCACCACGATCGTCATCTGCTCGGCATATTTCGACTTCAGATGCTGGGAGATGCGAACGCCGGGCGCGCCCGTGAGAAACGTGATGAAGAAGTGGTGATCGCCGGGAAGGTGACCTGTCGCTGCAACCTCGCTCAGAACCTTGCGGATGACGCCCCGAAGCGCGTCCTGTGCGAGAATGTCGTAGCGGATATGGTCCTGGCCCATCGGATCCCCGTCTTGCCTAGATGTTTCAGTGCGCAGGGGCATCGGCCGCGAGAACGGCATCGACCCTGCGTCGTCCATCAAACCATTTGCACTATTGATGGACGATTTCAAGGCGCGGCGGGCGGCCTGCGGGAAATCACATGGACGCACCGAGGCCGGGAGCCTTATTCCTTGGAGCGGTCGTCGCATGTCATGGGAAAAGTGGAGGTTTCTGTTGCCAGGTACCTCCGAACCCCGCCTTACGGTGCGAACCGGAAGGGCTTGATTTGAAGTGTCACACCGCGATTAAGCAGCGAGACGAGCTTCCGCATAGTTGTCGTTTGCAACTACTGTTTGAGCCCGATAACGGTGGTACAATGCCGAGCAAAAGTTCGATCTTTACGCCCTTGTCGATCCTATTTCGCCCCCATCAAAAGCCGGCCGCCTGATTGGCGTGGCGCCATTCCGGTCTCCTGTTTCCAGTGAACCTTCAGGCCGGTTTTTGGTGGAGGCGCCGGGTACCGCCCCCGGGTCCAATAGGTTTATTACACCGACAGTTTATTGCCATAGCCGCCTTGCGACGGCACGGAAGATATAGGCGTTCCCGCAGCCGATGGAAAGGGCAAAGCGCATCGAAAAAGGGCATCGCCGCCAAAAAGCGGGATGCCCATTCTCGATGTCGGTTCGCACTTGGTCACGCCGGTTGTTCGATCCGCCGTCTTGCGGGTCAGGCCGCGTCCTGTTCGATCTCGGCGATCTCGATGCGATCGTCCGTGGAGATGGCGTCGATCGTCCGGCCGGGTTTCTCCGGCGTGCCGTCGGCATGCTCGATCGTGATGTCGACCGCACCGGGCTCCATCAGGCCGAAAGGTGTGCAGAATGCGATCTCGGCAGCGTCGCGACCGACGCCGATGCGCACCAGACCGTCGAGATTGGCCTGGCGGGTCGCGTCGAACAGCCACCAGCGGCCGTCAAGATAGGCTTCGAAGACGGCGTGAAAATCAGAGGGGCGCAGGCCGTAGGCATAGCAGCTGACGAAGCGGGCGGGGATGCCCAGCGCCCGGCAGAACGCGATGCCGATATGCGAGAAGTCGCGGCAGACGCCGGCGCGCAGCAACAGGCTCTCGTCCGCTGTCGTCTGCCCGTTGGATGAGCCGCGCTGATAGTCGATATTGTTGTAGATCCAGTTGCAGATCGCCGTCACGCGCTCATGGCCCTTCGGCAGATTGCCGAATTCGCGGATGGCAAAGGCGCCCAGACGGTCGGAGGATACGAAGCGCGAAGGCAGCAGGAACGGCATGATGTCGAGCGGGATGTCCGACAGCGGCGTCTCGTTGATGGTTGCGGGATCCGCGCGAAAGACGTCGAGCGTGACCTCCGCCGCGTAGGTGACCGACAGCGGGCCGGGCGCGACGTCGATCTTGAAGTAGCGGTTCCGTTCTTCCGGCACCGTATAGGTCCAGCGCGCCGTCTTCGGGCTGATCGTCAGGGTTTCCACCAGATCATGATGACGCTGAAGCTTGGCGACTTCGACGTTGAAGATGAACACGGTGGGTTCGCGAACCTCGTAGGTGAGGGTACAGCCGAGCTTGTAACGGACGGTCATGACAGTGCTTTCGTGGCGGGATGCGCACGGCCTGTGGCCGGACGACAGGATCTGGATGGCAGACGATCTGGGATGTAGCAGATCTTGAATGGCAGGGGGAGGTGAAGGTGCCGGGGAACACGCAAGGTGCCGAAATGGTTCCCTCGCTTTTTCGAAAATGATAAATCGCGCCGATGTCAGCCCTGTGACGACTGTGCCGAGGCGTCATCACGGTCCAAAATCGACGAACGCCCGCGGGGGACAAACCGGCAAGGGGTCTATCGCGCCTGCGCTCCAGGTCTTATCCTAGCCGGACTCGAATTTGGCGGACCCGTCTCTCATGAAGCAATATCTTGATCTCCTGCGCCATGTTCTGGAGACCGGCAACGACCGGAGCGACCGGACCGGAACGGGCACACGCTCGGTCTTCGGCTATCAGATGCGCTACGATCTCGCGGACGGCTTTCCCGTCCTGACGACGAAGAAGCTGCATCTCCGCTCGATCATCCACGAACTGTTGTGGTTTCTGCGCGGCGATACGAATGTCGCCTATCTCCGGGAAAACGGCGTCAGCATCTGGGATGAGTGGGCCGACGCGAACGGCGAGCTCGGTCCCGTCTACGGCTACCAGTGGCGGTCCTGGCCGGCACCCGACGGGCGGCACATCGACCAGATCGCCCAGCTCGTCGAAGGCCTAAAGACCAATCCGCATTCCCGGCGTCATATCGTGTCGGCCTGGAATCCGGCCCTTGTGGACGAGATGGCGTTGCCGCCCTGCCACTGCCTGTTCCAGTTCTACGTTTCCGAGGGCAGGCTGTCCTGCCAGCTCTATCAACGGTCCGGTGACATCTTCCTCGGCGTTCCCTTCAATATCGCCTCCTATGCGTTGCTGACGCTGATGCTGGCGCAGGTCACCGGTCTGGAGCCGGGAGACTTCGTGCATACGCTCGGAGACGCGCATATCTACAGCAATCACTTCGAGCAGGCGCGCCTCCAGCTGACCCGGACGCCGAAGGCGCTGCCGGAGATGCGGCTCAATCCGGACGTGAAGGATCTGTTCGCGTTTCGCTACGAGGATTTCCAATTGCTGGGCTATGACGCCGATGCAGCGATTCGGGCGCCGATCGCCGTATGAGTGCGGCACGGATCGTCATCGTCGTCGCAGCCGCCCGCAACGGCGTCATCGGCCGGGATGGAGGCATGCCCTGGCGGTTGCCGACGGATCTCAAGCATTTCAAGGCGCTGACACTGGGGCGTCCGGTGGTGATGGGTCGAAAGACCTGGCAGTCGATCGGCCGACCGCTGCCAGGCCGGCCGAACATCGTCATTACGCGCGACACCGGTTTCGAGGCGGACGGCGCGACACGCGTCGGGTCGCTGGAGGAGGGGCTCCATGTCGCCGGGGAAAAGGCGCGTGAGCTCGGGGTCGACGAGATCTGCATCATCGGCGGCGGCCAGATTTACCGGGATGCGATCGCCATGACCGATACGATCGAGATGACCGTGGTCGAGGCGGATCTGGACGGCGACACGGTCTTTCCGGCAATCGACCCCGCCGTTTTCGAGCAGGTTTCGCACGTGGTTCCGATGCAAGCCGAGGCGGACAGCCATCCGGTCATCTTCACGACATGGCAGCGGCGCGCACGCTCCGCGGGGCACGAAGGCGGGGCTTCGCTCGAACTTTAGCAATAAACGGAACGAAATCGCCTTGTTAACGCCAAAGTTATGACGCGGCGCGTTGAAAGGCTCCGGGGCGATACCTATAACGGGTTCACTTCCCAGTCGGTTCCGCCGATTGCCGGAGGCGGGAGTTTAACGAAAGAGGTATGAATGCCCTGGAGCAATCAGAACGGCGGCGGCGGCGGTCCTTGGGGCGGCGGCGGCAACGGCGGCGGTGGTAATGGCGGTGGTGGAAACAAGGGCCCGTGGGGCCAGGGTCCCAATCGCCCGCGTGGCGGCGGCGGTGGCCGCGGCAATGGCGGCCCGCCGGATCTCGAAGAGATCTTGCGCCGGGGCCAGGACCAGCTGAAGAACGTCGTTCCCGGCGGTTTCAACGGTGGCGTCGTCGCCATCATCGGTCTTTTGATCGTCGGCTTCATCCTCATCAACTCGATCTATACGGTCCAGCCGGACGAGCGTGGCGTCGAGATGCGCTTCGGCAAGCCGAAGGACGAGATCTCCATGCCGGGCCTGCATTATCATTTCTGGCCGCTCGAAACGGTCGAACTGGTGAAGGTCACCGAGCAGCAGCAGAATATCGGCAGCAAGTCGGTGTCGGCCGATCCGTCCTCGGCGGGTCTGATGCTGTCGGGCGACCAGAACATCGTCAATGTCCAGTTCTCGGTCCTGTTCTCCGTCACCGACCCCAAAGCCTATCTCTTCAATGTCGAGGATCCGGCCAACACCCTGCAGCAGGTCGCCGAAAGCGCCATGCGTGAGGTCGTCGGCCGTCGTCCGGCACAGGACATCTTCCGCGACAACCGTCAGGCGATCGCGCAGGACGTGAAGGCGACCATCCAGGCGACCATGGACACCTATGGCGCCGGCATCTCCGTCAACACGGTCGCGATCGAAGATGCGGCGCCGCCTCGCGAGGTCGCCGATGCGTTCGACGAGGTGCAGCGCGCCGAACAGGACGAGGATCGCTTCGTCGAGGAATCCAACCAGTACGCCAACCAGGTGCTCGGTCGGGCACGCGGTCAGGCCGCGCAGAACCGCGAAGAAGCCGCCGCCTACAAGGATCGCGTCGTCAAGGAAGCCCAGGGTGAAGCACAGCGCTTCGTCTCGGTCTACGACGCCTATGCACAGGCTCCGGACGTGACGCGCAAGCGCCTCTATTTGGAAACGATGCAGGAGGTTCTCGGCAAGTCCAAGAAAGTTATTCTGGACGAGAAGAACGGGCAGGGCGTCCTGCCGTATCTGCCGCTTACCGAAATCGGCCGACCGGCCCCGCAGGTCGGAGGAAGCAACTGATGAACAGCCGTCTTCCCTATTTCCTGATCGCCTTCGCGGTGATCCTGATGGTCGTCTATTCCTCCATCTTCGTCGTGACCGAGCGCCAGCAGGCGATCGTCGTCCGCTTCGGCCAGATCCAGGACGTCAAGACCGAGCCGGGCCTCTACTTCAAGCTGCCCTTCGCCTTCATGGATGCCGATCGCGTCCAGTATGTCGAGGATCAGGCTTTGCGGTTCGACCTCGACAACATTCGCGTCCAGGTGTCCGGCGGCAAATTCTACGAGGTCGATGCCTTCGTCGTCTACCGCATCCAGGATCCGCGCCGCTTCCGCGAAACCGTATCCGGTGATCGATCCTCCGCCGAGGCGCGTCTGCGCACGCGTCTCGACTCCTCGCTGCGTCGGGTTTACGGTCTTCGCGGGTTCGAGTCCGCGTTGTCCGAAGAGCGCGCGTCCATGATGCGCGAAGTGCGCGCCGACCTGAAGAGCGATGCCGAGTCTCTCGGCCTCAACATCCAGGACGTGCGCATTCGCCGGACCGATCTGACGCAGGAAGTCTCGCAGCAGACCTTCGACCGCATGAAGGCGGAACGTCTGGCCGAGGCCGAACTGATCCGTGCCCGCGGTAACGAGGAAAGCCAGCGTCGTCGCGCCATCGCGGATCGACAGGTCGTCGAGATCGTCGCCGATGCCCAACGGGATGCCGAAATCCTGCGCGGTGAAGGCGAAGCCGAGCGGACCCGCGTCTTTGCCGATGCCTTTGCGCGCGATCCGTCCTTCTTCGAGTTCTACCGCTCGATGACGGCTTACGGTGCGGCCATCGCAAGCCCGGATACGACCCTCGTCATCTCTCCGGACTCCGAGTTCTTCCGCTACTTCAACAGCTCGCAGGGCACGCCGCAGCCGCCTGCTGCTCCGGCAGCGCCGGCCGCACCGGCTGCCGCGCCCGCGGCAAACTAAGCGGGTTGCCGCTGCCGACGCGGCGGAACTACCGGGTGATAAAAGAAGGGGCCGGCAGCGATGCCGGCCCCTTCTTTCTTGACGACATGCGCTGGGGATGGCAGGGCAAGGCCAGCAGGGCGTCATGTCTCCCGTTCCCGCCCTGATCGAATGGTTTTGCCTGCTGCCCTGCTGCAGCAGACGTTGCGTCCACCGCGCTTGCCGTCCATCAGGTCTTCGGAAGGCCTTGGCCGGACCACGGCGTCTCGAGGGGTATGAATGTCTCGCAAACTGCTGATCCGGCTGGTCGAAGCCGAATATTCGATCACGCGTCTCAATGTCGGTTCGCCGCTGCCGGATTGGCTTCCCGGCGCGGGCTTCTGGGCCGTCTCCTCGTCGCGCGAAGAAATGACGCTCGTGTGCCGCGCAGCCCGCGTGCCGACCAGCGTCATCTCGTCCAACGGCTGGCGGTGTCTTCGCATCGAAGAACACTTCGCCTTCGACATTCCCGGCATCCTGTCGTCGGTTCTCGACCCGCTCTCGACCGCCGGCGTCGGGCTGTTCGCAAACTCCACCTTCAGCACCGACTACATCTTCATCCTGGGATCGGACCTCGACAAGGCGGTCGCCGCGCTCAGGAACCATGGCCACGAGGTCATGGTCTGAAACGACGCGGTGGAAGCGACGTGGGTGGCCTGCTCAGGCCTTTTTGAGAAACTCCGTCCGCAGCACCAGGCCCTTCACCTTCTCGGCATTGCATTCGACTTCCGCGGCGTCGTCCGTCAGGCGGATGTTCTTCACCAGCGTGCCACGCTTCAGCGTGACCGAGGTGCCCTTCACCTTGAGATCCTTGATCAGCGTGACCGAGTCGCCATCGGCAAGCGCGGTTCCGTTGCTGTCTCTGACGACAATGCTCATGATGTCACCTCTCCGGCGCGCCTGCGCCCACATATCTGTTTCATCGCTTATGAAGCGCGGCCGCCGCCTGCGCAAGAGGCCGCGTTGCGGGATGTGACCCGGGTGTCGCCCCGGTCCCGGCATAACGAAAAGATGACTGGACGCGTTGCCTTCGCGCCTTATCTTCGCTCGCACCAGGGCTGACATCAGCAGTGGTATGAACACCGGCGTCCGCGCTTGCCGGGTTCGTCGTTCCTGCCCTTAGGCTTTTCCTTCCGCCATCGGACCGATAAGGTACGCGCGAACCGATTGCCCCATCATCGAAACGAGGACCTCATGGGATCACACCGTTCCAGCTTCACCCGGGCGGCGGCGCTTGCCCTGTCGAGCGCCCTTGTTCTGACGGCTCCTTTCACGGCGATGGCGCAGGTCGCCAAGCCGATCGCGCCGCCGGCAGCGGGCACGGCCACGCCGCTTCCTGTTCCGCCCCAGCCGTCGCCGTCGATCGCTCCGCCGGGACGCGCTGTCCAGGGGCCGGACTCGGTGGCCGATCTCGCGGCCGGGCTGCTCGATGCCGTCGTCAACATCTCGACCTCGCAGAACGTGAAGACGGACGACGATGCGCCGATGCCGAAGGTGCCGCAGGGCTCGCCGTTCCAGGATTTCTTCGACGAGTTCTTCAAGGGGCAGAACGGGCAGGGCGCGCCCGGCCGCAAAGTCGAATCGCTCGGCTCCGGTTTCGTCATCGATCCGACCGGCTACATCGTCACCAACAATCACGTCATCGAAGGTGCCGACGATATCGAGGTCAACTTCGCCAACGGCTCGAAGCTGAAGGCCAAGCTGATCGGAACCGACACGAAGACCGATCTGGCCGTGCTCAAGGTGGAGCCCAAGAAGCCGCTGACGGCCGTGCCCCTCGGCGATAGCCGCGCGATGCGGATCGGCGACTGGGTCATGGCGATCGGCAATCCCTTCGGGCTTGGCGGCACGGTGACGGTCGGCATCATCTCGGCGCGGGGCCGCAACATCAATGCCGGCCCCTACGACAATTTCATCCAGACGGATGCGGCCATCAACCGCGGCAATTCCGGCGGACCTCTCTTCAACATGAAGGGCGAGGTCATCGGCATCAACACGGCCATCATCTCGCCGTCCGGCGGCTCGATCGGCATCGGCTTCTCCGTGCCGACGGAGCTCGCCTCCAACGTGATCACGCAGCTCAAGGATTTCGGCGAGACCCGGCGCGGTTGGCTCGGCGTGCGGATCCAGCCCGTGACCGACGATATCGCAGAAAGCCTCGGCATGGACACGCCGCGCGGCGCGCTGGTCGCCGGCATCATCGAGGGCGGCCCGATTTCGAAGGGCGAGATCAAGACAGGCGACGTGATCACCAAGTTCGACGGTCGCGATGTTGCGGAGATGCGCGACCTGCCGCGCGTGGTGGCCGAAAGCCCGGTCGGGAAGGCCGTCGACGTCATCGTGATTCGGGACGGCAAGGAGATGACGGTGCAGGTCACGCTGGGCCGGCTCGAGGATGCCGATGTGGCGAATGCCGAGACGGCGCCGACGTCCGATGATGCGCCGGCAACCTCCGAGGACGCGCCGGACGATCAGAGCGACGGCGGAAAGGGCGGCCAGGAGGGAACGGACCAGGCGGAACCGCCGGCGGCCGAACTGCCCAAATCCGACGAGGTTCTCGGCATGAAGCTGGCGCTGCTCGAGGCGCCCAATCGCCGGAGCTTCGGGATCGCAGACGATATCGAGGGTGTCGTCATCACCGATGTGGCCAAGGGCTCGGCTGCGGCCGAACGCCGGATCACCGCCGGAGACGTGATCGTCGAAATCGGTCAGGAAGCCATGAAGACGCCGGAAGATGTCACCGCGCGGATCGAAGAGCTGAAGGCCGACGGACGGCGCAATGCCTTGCTGATGATTTCCAACAAGACGGGCGAACTGCGCTTCGTGACCGTGCGCATCGAATAGGCGCACACACCGCCCGCGCAAAAAGACCTTAAAGCGCGTTGCGTGAATCCTTTTTCACGCGACGCGCTTCAGGCCCCGCGCGTCCGGCGATAGAGGACGTGACGCTTCAGGTGCGGATGTGTTTCGGGGATGCGGGGATGGTCGAAGTCGCCATCGATGTCGCGCACAAGACCGATGCGCTCCATCACCGCGATCGAGCGGTGATTGTCGGCCACGGCGAAAGAGACGATCTCGCCGAGACCGCGGACGTCGAAACCGAACGTGATGAGGGCGGTTGCCGCTTCCGTTACGTAGCCTTTGGACCAGTTGCGGTGCACCAGGCGCCAGCCGATCTCGACGGTGTCGCTCGGCAGGATCGGGCTGAGATTTGCCTTGGCGAGGCCGCAAAAGCCCAGAACTTCGTCGGTCGCCTTCAAGGCAAGCGCGTAGAAGCCGAAGCCCGTGTCGGCAATGTCTCGACGGTTGCGGTCGAAGAGCGCATCCGCCTCGCTCCGGTTCCGGCGCGTCGGGAAAAACGTCATCACGTCAGGATCGCTGTTGATCTCGAAGAAGAGATCCCGATCGCGTTCCTCCCAGTTGCGCAGCCGCAGCCGTTCGGTCTCCGTCAGGATCACGGACGGTCTGCCGGGCTGACGAAGTCGGTCTTGCGATAGCCCTGAATGTAGAGAAGCGCCGTCAGATCGCCGTGATCGATGCGGATCCGGGCCTCGGCGGCAACGGCGGGCTTTGCATGCAGGGCGACGCCCGAGCCGGCAAGCTGGATCATGCCAAGGTCATTCGCACCGTCGCCAACGGCCATGGCGTCCTGCGGGTCGATGCCAAGCCGCCGGGCAATGGCGATCAGCGCATCGACCTTGGCCTGGCGACCGAGGATGGGTTCTTCCACAGTGCCGTCGAGAATTCCGTTCGCAACGACCAGCCGATTGGCGCGGTTTTCGTCGAAGCCGAGTCTGTTGCCGATCGGCCCGGTAAAGACGGTGAAGCCGCCCGAGACGAGCGCGGTGTAGGCGCCTTTCGCCTTCATGGTCGCGATCAGTTCCATGCCGCCCGGCGTCAGGGTGATGTGCTTTGCGATCACGTCATCGACCACGCTGAGAGGCAGGCCCTTCAACAGGCGCACGCGCTCGATCAAGGCGGGTTCGAAGGCGATATCGCCGTTCATGGCCCGCGCTGTGATCAGGGCGACCTGATCCTTGAGGCCCACCTCGGCGGCCAGTTCGTCGATGCATTCCTGGCCGATCATGGTCGAGTCCATATCGGCGATCAGAAGGCGCTTGCGCCGTGTCTCCGCATCCTGGACGACGACGTCGATCGGCGCGCCGGCCATGGCGTCGCGCAGCCGCTGCTCGGCAGCGTCAGGGTTCGTTCCGTCCCGCAGCGCGATATCGCAGGCCACGCCGTCGGCAAGCCAGTAGAGGCCGGATGCCTGGACGGCCGCCGCGGCCGTTTCGCCGAGAGCCGCGCTCAGCGCCGGATTTGACGGATTGGCGACAAGCGTGGCAACGAGAGCCATGATGAAAAACCTTGAAAGAGGACAGGACACGATCCTGATAACGGGGCCGACCGCCAGCGGCAAGTCTGCGCTCGCCCTGCGGCTGGCGCAGGCCCAAGGCGGCGTGGTCGTGAACGCCGACAGCATGCAGGTGTACGACACCCTCCGGATGCTGACCGCGCGGCCCGCGGATGCCGAGATGGAGGGCGTGCCACATCGGCTCTACGGGCATGTGCCGGCCGGCCACAGCTATTCCACGGGCGAATGGCTTCGGGACGTGACGGCACTGCTCGGACATCTGCGCGCGGAGGGACGCGTTCCCGTGATCGTCGGCGGCACGGGGCTCTATTTCAAGGCGCTCACGGGCGGACTGTCCGCGATGCCCACCGTGCCGGACGAGATCCGTTCGGAGCTCCGCGCGCGTTTGCTCGCGGAAGGAGCGGAGGCGCTTCACGCGAATCTCGCGGCCGTCGACCCCGAGACGGCGGCCGTGCTCAGGCCCGCAGACGGGCAGAGGATCGTGCGGGCTCTCGAAATCTTCCAGGCGAGCGGACGGTCGATCCGCGCCTTCCAAAACGCGCCCGGCGCGATCGTTGTCGATCCTGACCGATCGCTGAAAATGGTCGTCATGCCGGACCGGGACGAGCTTCGTCGCCGCATCGACCGGCGGTTCGAGACGATGCTGGAGCAGGGGGCCGTCGAGGAGGTCGAAGCGCTTCTGGCGCTCCGTCTCGCGCCCGATCTTCCGGCCATGAAGGCGATCGGCGTGCCGCAGATCGCCGCGATGCTGCAGGGGACCATGAGCCGGCTCCAGGTGATCGAGACGGCGTCGGCGGCCACACGGCAATATGCCAAGCGGCAGATGACATGGTTTCGCAACCAGCTGACGGACGATTGGGCGCGCGTCACACCCTGAGGACATGCGCCGCGAAGCGGATGCTCACTTGCGGATCATGCTGCCCAGCGGCTTTCGGAGCAGGCTTTCCCGCAGGGACGGGGCGCGCGTGAAGGCTGCGGCCTCGTCGGTCCCGCTCGCGACCGGAGCGGGAGCCGGGGGCGGGGGCGATGCCGGGGATTGTGACGGAAGCGCCGGCGTGTCCGGCCCGCGCCTGTCCAGCTCGCCGCCAAGGATCTGCCGGCGATAGGCATTGAAGCGGTCGGCCTGCGGATTGGACAGCGGATCGGCCGGTGGCGGTTCGGCGCGCGGCAGCATGTCCGGGCGATAGCTGTCGAGCCTGTCCGCCCGGCTCTGGATGTCCCCCCGGTTCTGGATGTCCGGCCGGCTCGGCATGTCCGGTCGGGCGCCGGTGTCCTGGTTTTCCGGCATGCGCCCGGACGGAAGCGGCTCGAAGGGGTCGGCTGGGGAAAATCCCCCGGCCCCTGCTGCCGAAGCTGCGAAGGATCCTGTCTCACCGACGGTGCTTGCACGCATGCGCGCGACGATGGTGCGCAGATCGACATTGGCCGGCGTTTCGTCTTCGCCCTTCACAAGTCCGCCAGCTGCCTTCGGCAGGCGATTGTCCGGGATGCGCGAGAAGCGCATGCGCATGGGCACCGACACGGCTTCCCCGAAGGCGATGGCCTCGCCATTACCGATCGAGGATAGGAAGCTCATGGTGGAGACGGACGAATCCGGGATGGCGGAGCGAATGATGTCCTGGTCGCGATCGTTCGAGAGCCGCATGGCAAAGACCGTGGAGCACTGCGACAGGATGGTCGGATCGAGCTCTCCCGGACGCTGCGTGATCATGCCGAGAGAGACACCATACTTCCGGCCTTCCTTGGCGATCCGGGCGATGGCTTGGCGCGTTGGCAGAAAGCCGAGCGACTGGTCCGACGGGACGTACCGGTGTGCCTCCTCGCAGACCACGAGCATGTGAACGCCACCATTGCTCCAGAGCCCGATTTCGAAGGCCATCCGGCAGAGGACGGAAGCGACCGAGTTGACGACTTCCGAGGGGATGCCGGCCAGCTGGAACGTCGTGATCGGACGTCCTTCGCCCGGGATGCGGAAGATCTTGGCGATCGTTTCGAGGATGGTGTCGTTGATCGTGTTCGACGAGAACATGAAGGTGTATCGCGGATCGTTGACGGCGGCCATGATGCGCACCTTCAAGGAGCGGAGCGCCGGCTTTTCGCCGCGTCCCTCCAGGCGGCCGATCCTCTCATCGATCAGCGCGATCAGATCAGCGATGCGGTAGGGCACCGGCGTATCTGCCGTCAGGGAGCTCTTTTCCGTCTGGCGCCGCATCAGTCCGCTGTCGCCCTTGAAGCCGCGCTTGGCCTCGGGGATGAGATCGCGCAGGATGTCGAGCTCTTCGGCGATGGCGGAGCGTCCCCGGAAAACGACCTCCGCAAATTCCTCGAGCCGCATCAGCCAGAAGGGCAGGTCCAGCGTGTCGGTGTCGATGACGACGGCATGGTCGGGGAACGCGGCCGCGAACTCGTTGTGGGGATCGAGAATGAGAACCCGAAGCTTCGGATCGGCTTCGATGGCCTTGCGCAGGAGAAGCGTGACGGCCGTGGACTTGCCGACGCCTGTGGTGCCGACCACGGCGAAGTGCTTCGACAGCATCGACGGAATATGGATCGCGGCGTCCAGGCTGTCGTCCTGCGTCAGCTTGCCGATGGTGTGGCTGCCACCGCGACCGGTGTCGTAGATGCGCGCGAGATCCGCCGTCCGGATCCGGTGGGCGACGGCGCCGAGATAGGGATATTGGCTGATGCCCGCTGAAAAGGCTTCGCGCCCGTCGCTGTCGACCCGCACTTCGCCGACAAGTTCGACATCGATGCGGAAGATGTTGTCCTGCTGCTCCGCCCAGTTGTCGTCGCTGGTGCGCATGGACGAGACGAGGGCGACGACACGATTGGTGCCGACGGTGATGGACACCAGCCGACCGACCGACCAGAGTTCGGTCAGCGACGTCTCGCCGTTCTCGGCCAGAGCGGCGATGGTCGCGCGCGAACCGTTGCAGGCGATGACGCGGCCGAGAAAGCGATTGCCTCGGGCGACCGTATCGCGCCTGTCCGCATCCGCCGTCCGGCCGTCGGCCTGTATTTCGTTGCTTACCACGTCGCACCTCGCTTACAATCGCGAATGTAAGTGGCGGACTTTAAGAAGATGTTTCTGTTTGGCTCTTTTAACCCCGCGAAGCATCACGGCTTTGGCATCGCGGAGGAGAGGGCGTTGCCGGGCAGGATCGCGGCAAAGGTGTAAAAACCGTTGACGACATGCCCGAATGCCGGTATCAGTGCGCCCCATGAACATTCAAGCAATCATTCTTGTGGTGGGATCGCGCATGGGCAGGATGGTGTAACCATCCGGCGATAGCCACCCATGCGCGAACCAAGGCTCCTGACGGGGCCTTTTTTTATGCCTTCGAACACGCAGAGCACAGGATCGAGATATGTCGGGCGGGAATAGCGAAATGCATGCAGCGACCAAGGACAACAGGATGACAGGCGCAGAAATCGTTCTGCGTGCGCTCAAGGACAACGGCGTCGAAGTTATCTTCGGCTATCCCGGCGGTGCCGTCCTCCCGATCTACGACGAGATCCACCAGCAGGAAGACATCAAGCACATCCTCGTGCGCCACGAGCAGGGCGCAGGCCACATGGCCGAGGGCTATGCGCGCTCGACGGGCAAGGTCGGCGTCATGCTCGTCACCTCCGGTCCCGGCGCGACCAATGCCGTCACGCCGCTGCAGGACGCGCTGATGGACTCGATCCCGCTCGTCTGCCTGTCCGGCCAGGTTCCAAGTTCGCTGATCGGCTCGGATGCCTTCCAGGAATGCGACACCGTCGGCATCACGCGGCCCTGCACCAAGCACAATTGGCTCGTCAAGGACGTCAACGAGCTGGCCGCCATCATCCATGAAGCGTTCCGCATCGCAAAGTCCGGCCGCCCGGGTCCTGTCCTCGTCGATATTCCCAAGGACATCCAGTTCGCGACCGGTACCTACACACCGCCATCGGCCGTTCCGATCCAGACGAGCTACCAGCCGAAGGTCGATGGGGATATCCGCCGCATCGAGGAAGCGGTCGCCCTGATGAAGACGGCACGCCGTCCGGTCATCTATTCCGGCGGCGGCGTCATCAATTCGGGCGACGCAGCGACGCGGCTGCTGCGCGAACTGGTTTCGTTGACGAATTTCCCCATCACGTCCACCCTGATGGGCCTCGGCTGCTACCCTGCCTCCGGCACAAACTGGCTCGGCATGCTCGGCATGCACGGCACGTACGAGGCCAATATGGCCATGCACGATGCCGACGTCATGATCTGCATCGGCGCCCGCTTCGACGACCGCATCACCGGCAGGCTCAATGCCTTCTCGCCGAACTCCAAGAAGATCCACATCGACATCGATCCATCTTCCATCAACAAGATCGTGCGCGTCGACGTTCCGATCGCCGGCGATGTTGGCCGGGTCCTGGAGGAAATGGTTCGTCTGTGGCACGCGGCGTCGGCCGATCTCGATACGGCACGTCTCAACGACTGGTGGGGTGACATCGCCCGGTGGAGGGGCCGCAGGTCCCTGTCCTACAAGCCGAGCGACGATGTCATCATGCCGCAATACGCCATTCAGCGCCTGCACGCGCTCACCAAGGATCGCGACACCTACATCACAACCGAAGTCGGCCAGCACCAGATGTGGGCCGCGCAGTTCTACGGGTTCGAGGCACCGAACCGCTGGATGACCTCGGGTGGCCTCGGCACGATGGGGTATGGTTTCCCGGCAGCGATCGGCGTCCAGGTCGCCCATCCCGACAGCCTGGTCATCGACATCGCCGGCGATGCCTCGATCCAGATGTGCATTCAGGAAATGTCGTGCGCCGTCCAGTATGGTCTGCCGGTCAAGATCTTCATCCTGAACAACCAGTATATGGGCATGGTGCGCCAGTGGCAGCAGCTGCTGCACGGCAACCGTCTGTCGAACTCCTACACGGAAGCGATGCCGGATTTCGTCAAGTTGGCGGAAGCCTATGGCGGTGTCGGCATCCGTTGCGAAAAGCCCGGCGAACTGGACGACGCGATCCGCCGGATGATCGACAGCCCGGCGCCGGTGATCTTCGACTGCCGCGTCGCCAATCTGGCCAATTGCTTCCCGATGATCCCGTCCGGCAAGGCGCATAACGAAATGCTCCTTCCCGACGAGGCCACCGACGAGGCTGTCGCGACCGCCATCGACGCCAAGGGGCGCCAGCTGGTCTGATCGAGCGCACGGGACGCTGGCGATTGACGGCGTCCCGTTCGAAGGGTGGCTCTCGCGACGAGAGGAAGGCCTGATTTCGCGCCCGGCGCCGAAATGCTTCCGACGACCCGCGACGGCGCACGAACGAGACGGCACGCGCCAAAAGCCAGCACGAACTGGCAGACATACTCTAAAGGAAACGGACCGAAACCATGAACGCTCATCTTCAGCCGACCGGCTCTGCCTATTTCATCGCCAAGGAGACCGAGATTGCGGAGAAGCACACGCTGTCTGTCCTCGTGGCCAACGAGCCTGGTGTTCTGGCGCGGGTGATCGGGCTGTTTTCCGGGCGCGGCTACAACATCGAAAGCCTCACCGTTTCGGAGACCGAACACGAGGCGCATCTTTCACGCATCACGATCGTGACGCGCGGAACGCCGCATGTGCTCGAGCAGATCAAGTCGCAGCTCGAGCGGTTGGTGCCGGTCCACCGCGTCGTGGATCTGACGGTGCGTGCCGGTTCGCTGGGCCACGACAGGCCGATCGAGCGTGAAGTGGCGCTGGTCAAGGTCAAAGGTACGGGGGAAAACAGGGCGGAAACCCTGCGTCTTGCCGATGCCTTCCATGCCAAGGTTGTCGATGCCACGGTCGAGCATTTCATCCTGGAAATCACTGGCAAGTCGTCGAAAATAGACCAGTTCGTCGCCGTCATGAAGCCGCTGGGTCTTCTGGAAGTCTGCCGCACCGGGATCGCCGCCATGAACCGCGGCGCCCAGGGGATGTGAGGCAGCGTCACGCTAGAAACGCCTGACGCTCCGACGCCGTAACCGACAGACAAGGCCGCGCATCCCAAGGGGTGGGCGGTCTTTTCGCCTCATGCATGTCGCCCGAAAGTGTGCAGCGGTTTCGGGAAACGAGATGCATCCAAACAAGAACGTAAAGCGCGTTGCGTGAATCCGTTTTCAAGCAACGCGTTTTAGATCATCTCGAGCGGTCGCTTGCGCGATGGTGGCGGGAAGGCGGCGTCGAGCGCCGTCCTGTCTTCGACCGTCAGGCGGATGTCGAGGGCGGCAAGGTTTTCGCGAATCCGGTCCGGGCGGCCGGTCTTCGGGATGGCGATGACGTCCGGCGTTGCCAGAACGAAGGCCAGCGCGATCTGCGCCGGGGTCGCGCCATGGGCTGCGGCCACACGGTTGACCGCGGCATTGCCCAGCAGGCGGCCTTCGTCCAGAGGCGAATAGGCCATGACCGGAATGCGCTTCTCGGCGCACCAGGGTAGGAGATCGAAGGCGATCCCGCGGCGCGACAGGTTGTAGAGAACCTGGTTGGTCGCCACCTGGCCCGGTGCGTGTTGCTCGATCTCCTCCATGTCGTCGACATCGAAGTTTGAAACGCCCCAGGCGCGGATTTTTCCGGCTTGCTGCAGGCGCTCGAACGCCTCCAGCGTCTCCGAGAGCGGTGTCCCGCCCCGCCAGTGGAGGAGGTAAAGGTCGATATGATCGGTCTTCAACCGCTTCAAGCTGTCGTCGCAGGCCCGCAATGTCCGGGCCGTCGACGCGTTCGAGGGCAGGACCTTGCTGACGACGAAGGCCTCGTCGCGGCGACCTTGGATGGCCTCACCCACGACCCGCTCGGCCCCCCCATCTGCGTACATCTCGGCGGTATCGATCAGCGTCAGGCCGAGGTCGAGGCCGAGCCGAAGGCTCGAGACCTCGTCCGCTCGTGCGCTGGAAGCCTCGCCCATGTGCCATGTGCCCTGGCCCAGAACGGGAACCGTCGCTCCGTTGGGAAATGTGGTGGTGGTCCGTGTCGTGCGCATGGCGGCCTCTCCTGTGGTGAGGGGAGATATAGGCGTCGCTCGGCCGGCCGGAAGAGGGGTCAGGGAAGGGCGGGACGTGCACCGGCCCGACGGGCGACGAAGCGGGCCAAGGGCGGTCCCATGGCCATGACGATCAGCAGACGTGCGGTCTGGAGCGCCATGACGAAGGAAATGTCGACATTGCTGGAGGCCGCGATGATGGCGATCGAATCCATCCCGCCGGGGCTGGTGGCGAGATAGGCCGTCAGCGGATCGATTCCGGTTGTCCTGGTCAGAACGAAGGCGAGCCCGCCCGAAATACCCATCAACACCAGAATGGAGGCGACCGTGGGCAGGAGCACGCGACGGGCATGGGCGAGAACTGGGCGCGTGAAGCCGAGACCGATGTTCCAGCCGAGCGCGGCATAGCTGATCGCGAGCAGCCATTCCGGGAGATGGATGTGGATGCTGCCGGTCACGCTCAGCAGGCCGCCGATCAGGAAGGGCACGAGAAGGACACCCGCGGGAATGCGAAGATACCAGCCGAGCATGCCGCCGAAGATGGCGACAAAAAGCGTCTGGGCGAAGGACAGCGCTGCGATCGGCGCGAACCAGACGATCGCTGTGGTCGCGCCCTCCAGCCCTGCCCAGTAGCGGGCGACGAGAGCGGCGGCCGCGGCGACGAACACCACCCGCAGATACTGCATGAAGGCCACGAGCCGGACATCGGCGCCATACGCCTCCGCCATCACCATCATCGTCGTGGCGGCTCCGGCCGAGCACCCCCAGATGGCGGTCGTGCCGGGAAGGACGTTCAACCGCGTAATCAGATAGCCGCTGAGTGTGCTCATGGTGATGACGCAGACGACGATGCCGAGGAACAGCGGCCAGTTGCCGAGGAAGGTGCCGACGATGTCGGCCGTGATGGAGCCCGCGATCATCGTGCCGATGAGCGTCTGGCACGACAGGACGAACGCACGATGAAGGCGGATCGTGCTGCCGTTCAGGCCGAGGATGCCGCCGGCGACCATCGGCCCCATCAGGAGGGCCGCGGGAATGCCCAGGGCTTCCAGGCCGCTGGCAAGGGCAAGCGACAGGACGAGCAGCAGGAGCCACTGGAGGCTGCGGGATCGCCGGCCGAGACCGGTTGTTGCAGGGCTTGACGGTGAGATCATGGGGCGGCTCGATTTCTGGCCATTCTCATTCCGGATCTCCGTCCGGAACACGCGATGTCGGTGCGGATCCTGCAGCCTCAACAATCACACGATCCGGCACGGAGCTGTGCGACGAACGGGATTGCCGGGACCTTGGATATGACGCGTGCGGCCTGCAGGAGGGCGGACGTCGGCGGATGCTTTCCCCGGGGTTAGTGCTACCGGGCTGCGGAAGTCAAGCTCGCGTCCTGCGCGGATTGAAATTCCGCCCGCATTCACCGGCATCCACGCGCGCTGCCGCTTGCGCATGCCGGGAAAGCGCACCGGCGGGCTTGCACTTCGGCGCCGAATCCTGCCACGTCGCTGCATGGAATTTGCCCCCCAGCAGGATGAAGCGCTGAAGGCCGTCAGCCAGTGGCTGAAAGCCGGACGCAAGCCGTTGTTCCGCTTGTTCGGCTATGCCGGTACCGGCAAGACGACGCTTGCCCGCCACTTCGCCGAGCATGTCGATGGCGAAGTCCTGTTTGCAGCCTTCACCGGCAAGGCCGCCCAGGTGCTGCGCTCGAAGGGGGCCTCCAATGCCAAGACGATCCATTCCCTGATCTACCGTCCGCGGGGCGAGGAAGAGGTTTCCGACGAGGAAACCGGCAAGACGTCGGTGTCGCCGATGTTTTCGATCAACCGCCAGAGCCCGGTTGCGAAAGCGGCGCTGATCATCGTCGACGAATGCTCGATGGTCGACGAGGCGCTGGGCAAGGACCTGATGAGCTTCGGCACGCCGATCCTCGTTCTCGGCGATCCCGGTCAGTTGCCGCCCGTGACGGGTGGGGGCTATTTCACGAACGACGCGCCCGATTACCTTCTGACCGACATTCACCGGCAGGCCCGCGACAACCCGATCATCAAGCTTGCCATGCAGGTGCGCGAGGGCAAGGAGATCATGTTCGGCGACTACGGAACGGCAAAGATCATCCCGAAATCCGAGGTGACGCAGGATCTGGTGCTGAAGGCCGATCAGGTCCTGGTCGGAACCAACAAGACGCGGCGGCGCTACAATACGCGGCTGCGCGAACTCAAGGGGTTTTCGACAGAGTATCCGCAATCCGGCGACAAGCTCGTGTGCCTGCGCAACGACCCCGCAAAAGGCCTTCTCAACGGATCCCTTTGGCAGGTGATGACCTCCTCGAAGGAAACCGTGAAGCCGGGAATCAATCTGATGATCCGTCCCGAGGACGACGATCTCGATCGGGGCGCGGCCAAGATCAAGCTGCTCAAGACGGCGTTCGAGGATGTCGAAGGTGAAATCCCCTGGACGACACGCAAGCGTTACGACGAGTTCGACTACGGATATGCGCTGACCGTGCACAAGGCGCAGGGGTCGCAGTGGAACGATGTCGTCCTGTTCGACGAGAGCTGGGCGTTTCGCGACACACGCGAACGCTGGCTTTACACGGCCATTACGCGGGCGGCGGAAACCCTGACGATCGTTCGCTGATCCGGGTGCGCCGATCGGCTGGCCCGGTTATCGACACGTCCGGAAACGCCCACGCGATGTATGCGATCGCTAAGGGTGAACGTTGCGCTTCAACTCGCTGGCGCTGATGATGAACTCACCCTCCGTCTTTCGCTTGCCGAGAAGCTTCTCCTGGCAGATGCGGGCTTCCTTGAGGGCTTCCCGGCTCTTTTCCCGGCGATAGGTGTCCGTGACCAGCATGCACTGCATGAGCGGGCTCGATATGCCCTTGTCGACGGCATAGTGGAAGAGGTCGCCATTCGTCGCCAGCGTCCTTGCGGCGACGCCGAGGCTTTCGAACAGAAGGTCGAAATCGTTCGAGAGATTCTGGTTGTCGATCCATATCTGCGACACGATCTCACCCGTCGCGTCGCTCGATACGGTGACCCTCGTCTGCTCATCGGTTTCGGCAGGCGCGATCGAAATGGTGAAGGACAGGGCGCTCTTTGATGGCGGCTGCCCGGCGAGCACGTCGGGCAAGGGACCCGGCGTGATCACCGTATAGTAATCCATCGCTGCACGGATCTGTCGGGCAAGCCGGGCCGCGTGATCGTCGTTGCCAACGGCCTCGATCGCCACGCGCGGGACCTCGATGTCCGCGGCATCCCTTGAGAGCGACAGGCGCGCCTGGACCTGCGGACTGACGCCAAGCGCCGTCGAGCTCAGAGGTGCGAAGAGGAGCAGGGGGAGCAGCGAGATCATCGCGACGGGTGTCGCGAGCGGCGCGGGCAGCCAGCTCGGCCTCACCCGCTTCACGATCGGGCTTCGAGACGTCAGAGGCGCAGCGGCGATCGCCGGTTCCGGTTCGGCCTCGATCGGGAGGTGGTCGCTCGTCAACGCCGTGTCTTCCGGGAAGGCTGCATCCGGGGTGGGCTCGGCGAGCGCCATCGGCGCCACTGCCTCGAGCGGTTCGACCTCGTGGACGACATCAGCCTCAAAGCTTTGAGGCGCGGGCTCGTGCGCAGGGGCACTGGCCGGACGATGCACGTAGACAGGGGCGTAACCGCCCTTGGGGATCTCGATTTGCCAGACGGCCTCGCGCCCCTCGGTTTCATAGAAGGCGGTCAGAAGCTTGCGCAGCTTGCCTGCATGCACCCGGACCAGGGGGTCGCTATCGGCATTGAAGGCGTCCGGACGGCGGAACACGTCGACAGCGATCGTATAGCCCTTCAGCTGCATGGACTGACCGGCCAGATCCTTGTTCACGACATAGGAGAGAAATGCGCGAAGGCGCTCGGATCGCGCGAAAACGGTGCTGGCCAGAACATCGGCAAGCGCGGAGCGGATTTCCGTATCGGTTGGTCTCTCCAACGGCTTCAAAACACTCTGCCTCCTTCCGCTCTCATCCAGTCACCGAGCAATCCTCTTTTGGACGCACCGGTATCGTTACAGTCTCAGAAACGCCCTGGTTCACGTCGGTGCTTGTCGTTTTGATCCGCGCGATGCGGCACGAACCGCATCGATACGTCACTTTACCAGACCTGCACGAAAATGCTCTTCAAAATTGCGTAAATTATCGCTGACTCTTCAGTGGCACGGGACGCCTGTGATCCCATATCCGCAAGAGCGACGCGACTCGATGCCCTCACGGCGCAGCCGGCAAACCCATTGTTGGTTCTCTCCATCGTTCTAGCAAGACCTGATATCATTCGCGTTTAAAAATGATATCGTTTACTTACTAATAATGAAGAAATAAACCTTTTGCGTACCTTTCCGATGCCATTCTGGTGCGGCTACGGACATCGAGAGGATGCAGTGCGCCTGGGGTTCGGCAGTCTCCGGTTGCGGTTTGCGCGCTTCGGCAGGTGCCCGGGCCGGCGAGCCGTCCCGTTGCCGCCTCTGGATCGCCGTCCGGGGGAATGCTAGAGATGGCCCGTCGCCTCCGGGCGCTGTCTTCGTGTTCTGTCCCGATGTCTCCGGTCTTCCAAGGTGTCACATGCCCGCCAAGCTTTCGGTCAACCTCAATGCGATCGCCATGCTGCGAAACCGCCGCGATCTTCCGTGGCCGTCGGTGGTCGGGATCGGCAAGCAGGCGCTTGAGGCCGGGGCACACGGATTGACCGTTCATCCGCGTCCGGACCAGCGGCACATCCGGTTCTCGGATCTCGGTCCCCTGCGCACGCTGATCGACCAGATGTTTCCAAAGGCCGAGTTCAATATGGAAGGCTATCCCAATGCCGAGTTTCTCGGGCTGGTCGAGCGCCACCGGCCCGAACAGGTCACGCTGGTTCCCGACGATCCGGCGCAGGCCACGTCCGACCACGGCTGGGATTTCCGGGCAAACCGGGCGCTTCTGACGGATGTCATCGCCCGGCTCAAAAATCTGGGGCTTCGTGTCTCGCTGTTTGCCGACGGTGACGGCGATCGCGAGGCGCTGGACATCGCTCGGGCGACCGGGGCTGACCGTATCGAGCTCTATACCGGGCCCTATGGCGGATGTTACGGCGCGCCGGATCGTGCGGCCGTCATCGCGCGCGAACTCGGGCGCACTGCGGAAATCGCGCGTGATCTCGGGCTTGGGGTCAATGCAGGCCATGATCTGACCGTCGAGAATCTGCCGCTCCTCGCCGAACACATTCCCCATCTCGATGAGGTCTCCATCGGGCATGGCCTGACGGCCGACGCCTTGGAATATGGCATGACGGAAACCGTGCGCCGGTTCCGCCGCGCCTGCGGCGAGACCGTCGCCTGACCGCAGACCCGTCGCGGTGACGCCGGAGTGCGCCTAGCCGGCGAGCGCCGCCTTGTTTTCCTCGAGGAACGCGCGGAGCGTCTTTGACGGCCGGCCCGTCAGTGTCTCCACCGAATCGGTCACGATCCCGATATGGCCGAGACGGGCGTTCGTGTCGAAAGAGACGAATGTCGGGATGAGGAAGGCGGGAACGCCGGCTGCCTCCATTCCGCCTGCCAATTGCGCGTCGGTGAGGTTCAGCACGGCAAGCGGCTTGCCCGTGACGTCGCTCACGAGCGCGGCGATCTCTGCCGTCGTATAGGCGACCGGGCCGGTGAGGGTCAGCGTGACGTTGTCCGTTTCATCGCCAAGAAGGGCTGCGGCGGTCGCCTCGGCAAGATCCGCGCGTGCGACATAGGAGGTCTTGCCGTCACCGGCCGACGTGAACCACGTGCCCGACTGCAGCGCGTTCGGGACGGACAGAAACAGGTTTTCCATGTACCAGCTGTTGCGCAGGATCGTGTAGGCGAGGCCGGACGCCTTGATCGCTGCCTCGGTGCCGAGATGATCCGGCGCAAAGGTCACAGCCGAGACGTCGGCGTTCGGGAGAGAGGTGTAGAACACCCTGTTCACACCAGCCTTTTGGGCAGCGGCCACGGCATTGCGGTGTTGTGCCAGGCGCTGGCCGGGAACCGCGAGCGCGTCGGTGGAAATGATGAGCGCCTTGTCGATGCCGTCGAAGGCGGCATCGAGCGTGGAAGCATCATCGAAGTCCGCCCTGCGGAGCGTCACGCCTTTTTCGGCATAGGACGCGAGTTTGCCGGGATCCCGGCTGGCCGCGACGATGTCGGCCGGGGCCAGCTTGCCCGACGCGAGGAGGGCGTCCAGGACGAGACGGCCGAACTTGCCGGCGGCACCGGTGATGAGGATTTTGGACATGGGCTTCCTTCTCCAGATGATAGCTCAGGAATGACAGGCTCCGCATTGCAGCGTGAACCGAGGCAAGGTATGGTCTCGAAAAGAGACTTCCTCTTCATTCTCTACTGAGCCGCATCTGTAAAGGCGGCAGTTTTTTCGCCTATAGGCACGTAAAGGGAACCGCCCTGTGAACACGAATGTCCGCAAGACCCGAGGTGAAAGCGCGATCATGATCGGTGGCGTCGTGTTCACGCCGGGCAATTGCCCCATGCGCGACGTGCTCGGCAATATCGCGGGCAAGTGGACGACCCTGATGATTCACGCGCTCAGCGATGGTCCGAAGCGGTTTTCTGCCCTCAAGCGCACCATTCCGGATATTTCGCAGCGCATGCTCACGCAGACACTGCGCGACCTCCAGCGCGACGGCTATATCGCCCGCACCGTCTATCCGACCAATCCGCCGAGCGTCGACTACGCTTTGACGGATCTCGGTCGGTCTTTCCTCACGGTTCTCCTCCCGCTGGTGGAGTGGTCGACCCTGCACCACGGGACGATCCGGACCTCGCGGGAGGTGTTCGACGCCGCGAGCTGACGCTGACGGCTCAGGCTGCCTTGCGGCAGCCGGTCTGCGTCATTTCGGTCCCGTCGAGCGCGAAGGCCACGGCAGCGCCGGCATGAAGGGCCGTCGAATCGAAGCCCGGAAGCGAAAGCGTGTCCGGGTCGAGAATGAGGCAGATCTCGGTGCAGCCGAGGATGACAGCGTCGGCGCCGTTCGCCTTGGCCTCGGCGATGACGGCATGCAGAGCGGTGCGCGAGGCATCGTGAACGTGTCCGGCGCACAGCTCCTTGAAAATGACGTCATGGACGAGCGTCCGATCCTCGGGCGAGGGGACCATGACCTCGATCCCGTGGCCGGCCATGCGATCGGCGTAGAAACCGTGTTCCATCGTGTAGCGCGTGGCGAGCAGCAGGGGCCGGCGGATCCCTGCGGCGGACATCGCCTTGGCCGTTTCGTCGATGATGTTGATGAGCGGGATACCGATGGCGGCCTGCACCTCTTCCGCGACCAGATGCATCGTGTTCGTGCAGATCAGCACGCAATCGGCGCCGGCAGCTTCCAGCGCACGCGCGACATCCGAAAGGCGCTTCGCGGCATCGGCCCAGCGACCGGCCATCTGCAGGTCGACGATCGACTGGAAGTCGACGGAGTGCAGCAGCACCTCGGCCGAGTGCAGACCTCCGAGGTGACGCCGAACCGCCTCGTTGACCATGCGATAGTAGACCGCCGAGCTTTCGAAACTCATTCCCCCGATAAGACCGATCTTGCGCATGTTGTCCGTGCCCCTGATGCCGTGATGACGACCATGATGCGGCGGAACGGGCGGCATGTGCTTGCATTCCACGGCTCTTGACAGCCGTCACGCAGGAAAAATTTGCGCCATGACGAGCTCTTATGCAATAAATCCGCGTGAGGTGATCGGGAGACGCGTGATGCTGGATGATCGTGACCGGAAATTGCTCGGGCTGCTGCAGGAAAATGCGGACCAGTCGGTCACGGTCCTGGCCGAACGGATCAGCCTGTCGCTTTCGGCCTGCTCGCGCCGGATCCAGCGGCTGGAGGAGGCAGGCTATATCGCGCGTCGTATCGCGGTTCTCGACCGCGATCGAATCGGCGTGCCGACGACGGTGTTCGCGCTGATCAAGACGACTCAGCATTCCGACGAATGGATCGACAGTTTTCGCCGGATCATCCGTGATATCCCCGAGATCGTGGAGGTGCACCGGCTGACCGGCAATTACGACTACATCCTGAAGATCGTCCTGCCGCGCGTCGAACACTACGATGTCATCTACAAGCAGATCGTCCGCAAGACGGAACTCTTCGATGTCTCCGCGTCCATCTCGATGGAGGTTCTGAAAAGCGGAGCCGCCTTTCCGGTCGACTACGCCGTCTAATCCTCCGACCAAACCGTCAGGGTCCATCGGCCTGGCACCCGGCTGACGTGGCCGGAGATCCGACTGTCACAACCTCGCTCCCAACCCTGATTTTTTTTGCCCGTGCCGCTTGACCACCCGCCCTTCTTCCGCTTAGAAAGAACCGTACCGTACGGTACTATTTTGGAGGTTTGTCGTCGTGTCGTCCTTGTCCACCCAGCCGGAATTTTCGCCGCGCCAGAACGCCGTTCTGGACAGCGCGCTCCGGTTGCTGGTTGACGGCGGCGAGCGGGCACTGACCACCGCCGGCGTCGCACGGGCGGCGAACTGCTCCAAGGAAAGCCTTTACAAGTGGTTCGGCGATCGCGACGGCATTCTGTCGGCGATGATCGGATACCAGGCCAGCAAGGTTCGCACGCTGGAAGAGCGGGCGGAAACACTGACGGGCGACAGCCTGCGTGCGCATCTGGTGGTTTTCGCACGCGATCTGCTCGACGTGCTCAGCGGCGACGTGTCGCTGGCCCTCAACCGCCTTGCGATTGGCCAGGCGAGCCGCGACGGCGCGCAGCTCGGGCAGATGCTGCAGGAGCGCGGGCGCCGCCAGATCGGCAAGCGTGCCGGAGGGTTGCTCGACGCCGGACGCAGGGCAGGGCTCCTGCGGTTCGACAATGGCGAAGAGGCCTACGGCACGCTCTACGGGCTCATCGTCACCGATCTGCATCTTCGCATGCTGCTCGGCGAGGACGTGAAGCTGACACAACAGGATTTCAGCCGCAGGGCGGAGCGGGCGGTCGACGCCTTCCTTGATCTCTACGGTACGAAAAGACAGATGGCCAAGCCCTGAAGGCGGCCGGGATTCAACAAGGGAAGGACACACTCCATGCGCGTCTATTACGATCGTGATGCCGATCTCAATCTCATCAAGTCCAAGAACGTCGTCATCGTCGGCTACGGCAGCCAGGGCCGCGCCCACGCGCTGAACCTGAAGGACAGCGGCGCCTCGAACGTCGTGATCGCGCTGAAGGCGGGATCCCCGACGATCAAGAAGGCCGAAGCCGACGGCTTCAAGGTCATGACCGTCGCCGAAGCCGCCAAGTGGGGCGACCTGCTGATGATGGCGACCCCGGACGAACTCCAGGCCGACATCTACAAGGCCGACATCGCCGGCAACATCCGCGACGGTGCCGCCATCGCCTTTGCACATGGTCTCAACGTGCATTTCGGCCTGATCGAGCCGAAGGATACGCTCGACGTCGTCATGATCGCGCCCAAGGGCCCGGGCCATACGGTGCGCGGCGAGTACCAGAAGGGCGGCGGCGTTCCCTGCCTCGTGGCGGTCGAGAAGGACGCGTCGGGCAATGCGCTCGATCTCGCGCTGTCCTACGCTTGCGGCGTTGGCGGCGGTCGTTCGGGCATCATCGAGACGAACTTCAAGGAAGAGTGCGAAACCGACCTCTTCGGCGAACAGGTCGTTCTCTGCGGTGGCCTGGTCGAGCTCATCCGCGCCGGCTTCGAAACGCTGGTCGAAGGCGGCTATGCGCCGGAAATGGCCTATTTCGAGTGCCTGCACGAAGTGAAGCTCATCGTCGATCTGATCTATGAAGGCGGCATCGCCAACATGAACTACTCGATCTCCAACACGGCAGAGTGGGGCGAATACGTCACGGGTCCGCGGATCATTACAGAAGAGACCAAGGCCGAGATGAAGCGTGTCCTCAAGGACATCCAGACCGGCAAGTTCACCTCGGACTGGATGCAGGAATACCGGTCCGGCGCGGCCCGCTTCAAGGGTATCCGTCGCGTCAACGACAGCCACCAGATCGAAGAAGTCGGTGCGAAGCTGCGCGGCATGATGCCGTGGATCGCCAAGAACCAGCTGGTCGACAAGGCCCGCAACTGAGCGTCTCCGTCCTCGGAAACGTCGATGCCGGGCGGTTGCGCCCGGCATTTTCGTTTGCTCCGCCAGACGCGGGCGCACGCTGCTTTTGCAATGCAAGAAAGATTGTGCTTTGCAAAACATGTGATTGAAGGTTGCATGATCGCGCCGTTCGGCGCACACTCTCTCCGTCTCGTTCCACATCGAGGAGGATAGTGTGATGACGACCGTGATGGAGTATTTCGCCTGGTTCGACTTTGCGATTCTCTGCGCCATCGGTGCGCTGATCGCCTGCAGCCTGACCTCGGGCAGCGCCTGAGAGGCCATTGGCAGAACGGATTTCGGTCGTGGCCGGAAGATCGTTTTCTTACAGCCTAACACGCCGGGCATGCGTGCCCGGTGGTTCAGGTCGCAAGCATCTGTGACCTCATCGGCAGGGTCTCCGCAACGCTTCTCCCCACAACCGGCCTTCTCTTTCGCCCGCAGCCTTGGCAGCCGACTTTTTCTGCTGATTTAGGTCAGTATTGTTGACTTATTCCACCTGCCGTGATGTGGTTCGGCAAAAGCATCATCGAGGAAATATCCATGCTGGACTGGGAATCCATTTTCGCAACGCGCTCGAGCCGTATGCGCGCGTCGGAAATCCGCGAACTTCTGAAGCTGCTCGATCGTCCCGACATTATCTCGTTTGCGGGCGGTATTCCGGACCCGGCGCTGTTTCCGGACGCGGAATTCAAGGCTGCCTATGCCGACATCTTTTCCGGCCCCTCGGTCGGCGCTGCGCTCCAGTACTCGGTGAGCGAAGGCTATCTGCCCTTGCGCGAATGGTTGGTCGGCGAGATGGCGAAGATCGGCATTCCCTGCGAGGCCGAGAACATCCTCATCACCTCCGGGTCCCAGCAGGCGCTCGACTATCTGGGCAAGCTGTTCCTGTCTCCCAACGATACGGCCCTCGTGACGTGGCCGACCTATCTCGGTGCGCTGCAGGCCTTCAATGCCTACGAGCCGAACTACGATCAGCTGACTCCCGGCGGCAACCGGACACCGGCGGCCTACCAGGAAACGGCGGCGAAAGCCGGCGGCCGCGTCAAGTTTGCCTATCTCTCGGCGGACTTCTCCAATCCGACGGGTGAGACCGTGACGCGCAGCCAGCGCGAGGCGCTGATCGACATGGCCGACGAGATGGATATCGCCATCATCGAGGACGGTGCCTATCAGTCGCTCCGGTTCAACGGCGATGCGATCCCGCCGATCCTCGCGCTCGAGATCGCCCGCAAGGGTGCGATCAACGAGACGCGCACGATCTACAGCGGTTCTTTCTCGAAGACGCTGGCCCCCGGCCTGCGTGTCGGCTTCGTCGTCGCCGCCATGCCGGTCATCCGCAAGCTGGTCCTGATGAAGCAGGCGGCCGACCTACATTCCTCGACGATCAACCAGATGGCGATCTGCCATGTGGCCGAGCGCGGCTTCGACCGGCAGGTCGACAAGATCCGCTCCGTCTACAGCCAGCGCCGCGATGCGATGCTGAACGCGCTGCAGACCCACATGCCCGACGGCGTCTCCTGGACGCGCCCGGAAGGCGGCATGTTCGTCTGGCTGACCCTGCCGGTGGGCATGGAAGGGGCCGCCCTTCTGGCGAAGTCGCTGGTGACGGCCAAGGTTGCGTTCGTGCCCGGCAAGGCATTCTTCGCCGACGGATCGGGCGCCAACACGCTGCGCGTCAGCTTCTCCTGCGCCAATGAAACGATGATCGAGGAAGGCATATCGCGTCTTGCCACGCTCATCCGTGGCGAGATGCTCGACAAGGTTGCCTGATCGGCTCCCGCACCTGATCGCTTGCCACACCTGATCGTTTGCAAGCCTTGCCCTATATCTTCGCGTGCCACTCTGTCATGGGAGTGGTACGCGGCGCCGCCGCGTGGCGAAAGCGAAGGGACAAACGATGCAGGGCCAGAGCGATGCCACAAAAGCTATTCTTTCCGAACTCGCCGGACGCTTCCAGCTGAGCGAGAGCGCCGTGACGGCCATGCTCGTCGCGGTGAAGCGCGGCCATGGTACCATGGCCCAATTCGACATTGCCGAGCTCGGCGGCAACGGCCAATGGATGCGCGGCGGCATGACCATGGTCGGCGACATGTTCAACCATGGACTGAAGAACACGGTCGACTCCCTTTGCAACAGTCTGGCCGAAGCCCTGTCGTCGGGGCGGATCGAGATGAACGACGCGTCGAGCGGACATCACGCCTGGTGGCCGGACTGGCTGGGCGTGCCCTCGAGCACGGGCGCACAGAACGACAGCGCCTATGCGGTCTTCCCGTCCCAGCATTGCCTCGCCATCAAGGACGGCGACGGTCTGACGCTTTACGACACGGAGGATCACGTGATTTCCGGCGTCGGCCAGCAGCAGGGTGTCGGAGGCTCGCAAACCTTCACGAGCCAGCGCGGTTCGTTTTCCGTCTCCCGCCTTCGCCGGCTCAACAATGGCGGCGACCTGCCCGGGGCCGATCCCATGGTCGATCAGGACGGCCATCATGCGGGAGCCGGGTATACGGCGGCACCGCTTTCCGCAGCGCCGGCCCCGGCATCGGAGGTCGAAACGGACGGCTATGCGGGCGAAGGCTGGTCGGCCGCCCAGTCCGCGCCGCTGGCCGCGATCGATCCCGGCAGCGCGTCTCTCGAGGCGCGTCTGGTCGGTGCGGCCGAATCCCGCCTGCAACCGCAGGCGCCCCAGCAACCCGTGTCGAACGATGGCCTGCAGATCATCGCCATGATCGAAAAGCTCGCGGCGCTCAAGGCCGCCGGGATCCTCTCGGAGGAAGAATTTTCGGCGAAGAAGGCCGAGCTTCTCCAGCGCCTGTGACGATCGGCATCGTTCCTTGATCAGGCAGTTCGGTGCGATGGGCTTGAACGGCGACGGATGATGATCCGCCGCCGTTTCCTGTCTTAAAGCGCGTTGCGTGAAAAAGGATTCACGCAACGCGCTTCAAGGTCTTGTTTTGATGCATGTCGTCTCCCGAAACCGCTGAACACTTGTCGGCGACATGCATGAGCTCAGGCCTTGGCGATATGCGGGCCGAGCAGCGAAAGGTCGGCCTCGCCGAGCCGTTCGGCCGCCGTCTGCATCTGGTGCCAGTAGGGGTAGAGGATGGGCGGTGCGCTGACAGCATCCAGCCGGCCGCGTTCCTCGTCCGTCAGCTTCAGGTCGGCGGCCGCGAGGTTGTCGCGGAACTGCTCTTCCGTGCGCCCGCCGATGATGACGGAGGTCACGGGTTTGCGGCCGATCAGCCAGGCCAGCGCCACCTGCGCTGCGGAAACACCGCGGCTCTCGGCAATTTCGATCAGCGCGTCCACGATCGTCCACAGGCGGTCGACGTCGCGGATCGGCGGTTCGGTCCAGCCGGCTGCCTGACGGCTGCCTTCCGGGGTGTGATTGCGGCGATGCTTGCCGGACAGCAGCCCGCCGGCGATCGGGCTCCAGACGAGAACACCGAGGCCCTGGTCGATGGAGATCGGCAGCAGCTCGTATTCCGCTTCGCGGGCCTCGAGCGTGTAGTGGATCTGTTGGCTGACGAAGCGATGACGATGGTCGCTCGCGCTAATGCCCATGGCCTTCATGATGTGCCAGCCGGAGAAATTCGAGCAGCCGATATAGCGGACCTTGCCGTGCTGCACGAGCGTGTCGAGCGCCGCCATGGTTTCCTCGAGCGGGGTCTGCCCGTCCCACTGGTGGACCTGGTAGAGGTCGATCACATCCGTGTTGAGGCGCTTGAGGCTCGCCTCGCATTCGCGGATCAGGTGATGCCGCGAAAGGCCCTGATTGTTGATGCCGTCGCCCATGGGAAACCGGGCTTTCGTGGCGATGAGAACGTCGTTCTTGCGCTTGCCGCCGAGGACCTCGCCGATGATCTCCTCCGAGGCTCCGGCAGAGTAGGCGTTGGCGGTGTCGATCAGGTTGACGCCGGCGTCGAGACACATGTCAATCAGCCGTCGTGCTTCGTCCACGCCCTGGCTGCCGACCATCGAGGCCCAGCCTTTGCCGCCCATGGTCATCGTGCCCATGGTGATGGTGGAGACCTTGAGACCGGAGCGGCCGAGATTGCGGTATTCCATGCTGTTTCCTCCTGTTGATCCGTCGTGCCGCGGCAGATAGGGCGGCAGCGGCGGTCGGGAAATACGGCCGGCGGCAGATGAGCGATTGCTTGCGGGGCGGCCGGCTTCAGCGCTTGCCTCTCGTGCCAGCCCGTCTATGGTCGGGGCGACACAGCGGACGCTTTCATGACCCTTCGACTTGCGACCTTCAACATCGAAAATCTCATGCGCCGGTTCGATTTTTCGGGCTATCGCAATCCATCCAAGCAGGATCGGGTGCTCCGGCTCTTCGATATCGGCAACGAGGCGGTCTATGAGCGTCTTGAGGAGGCGCGCACGATTACCCATGCCGACGACACGCGTCAGATGTCGGCCCTGGCGATCGCCGACTGCGATGCCGATATTCTCTGCCTGCAGGAGGCCGACGACATGGCCGCGTTGGAGGCGTTCGAATATGGCTATCTCTACCGGATGATGGGCAGCGGCTATCGCAAGAAGGTGCTGATCGAGGGCAATGACGGGCGCGGGATCGATGTTGCGGTGATGATGCGGGAGGTGACGCGGGACGGGGAGTCCATCGTCTGCACCAGCGCCATCTCGCATGCCGCCCTGACCTATGCCGAGCTCGGATTGCATGACGCGGAGATCGCGCGGACCAACGTGCCGGCGGACCGCGTTTTCCGGCGGGATTGCCTGCAGCTGGAACTGACCATCGGCGGACGGCCGCTGACCGTCTTCGTCGTGCATTTCAAATCGATGGGTCCGAGCCGCGACGGGTTGGACGGCAGGTCGTCCACGCTGCCCGTGCGTCGGGCGGAGGCGCTGGCGGTGCGCGGCATCATCGAGAAGCGGTTTCCCGGCCAGACGCAGACCGCGAACTTCGTGATCTGCGGCGACATGAACGACTATCAGGAGCGGATCGACGTCACGGGAGATCGACGGAGCGGCTACGGGTTCGTACCCGCCGCGGAGACCTCGTCGGCGCTGGACGTCTTTTCAGCCGAGGGGTTTGCCGAGAACGTGGTCCGGCGGCGTCCCGTGCTCGATCGCTGGACGCTGTTTCACAGCCGTGGCCCGGCCGAGCGGCATCTCTGCCAGCTCGATTATATCTGGCTTTCTCCGGCGCTCGCCGCCCGCAACCCGGACGCCGTGCCGGATATCATCCGTGCCGGGCAACCCTATCGCACCGTGTTTCCACCCGGCCAGGACGTGGAGCGCTATCCCCGCACCGGATGGGATCGGCCGAAGGCCTCCGATCACTGCCCCGTCGTGGTGGCGCTCGATGTCTGAGGTCTCGAAGATCGCCCGGCCGCACCCGCCCGGCATCGGCGACGGATGGCCGGCGGCGGGCGTCATCTTTCCCGTGGCCGATATCGATCTGCGCGTCCTGCCGGGCCCCCATCCGGTTCTTGCGGAGCACGCACCCGAGATTGCGGAGAACTGGGCACGAGAACAGGCCGCCAATCCCGCCCTCTTCAATGGCGAAATGGTCTTGCAGCATCGGCTCAGCGTGCAAGCCGGAACGCTCGTCGGCGAAGGCTATCTCGCGCCGTTCGCAGCCTTTCTCTGGTGGCGTTCGGCATCGCGTCCGCCCATTGTCTGCCATCTCGCCGCCGTTCCGGTGATCGAGACCTCCGACGGCGCCGTCATTGCTGTGCGGATGGGCGCACATACGGCAAATCCCGGCAAGGTCTATTGCGCGGCCGGGTCCATCGATGCCTCCGACCTCGTGGAGGATGCGCGGGGCCTTGTCTGCGACGTGCCCGGCAACATGCGTCGCGAGGTTCTGGAGGAAACGGGCCTCGATGCCGGCGAGGCCGTCGCGGGACCGTTCGAGGGGATGCAGATGGACGGCTCGGCGTTCCTGTTTCGCAGGTTCCGCTTTTCCGAAACCTCGGACTCCCTCCTCGCGCGCATCGGGCGCCATATCGAAACAGCGGAGGAGGAGGAGATCGACGATGCGGTTGCGATCTTCGACGCCGATCCGCACGCACACAACTACCAGCCCCACATGCGTGTGATTCTCGCGCATATCTTTGGTCGGTATCGATAACGATTTGCCTTGCCCGCGTCGGATCCCGAAGGCAAGGTCCTCCGGCGGCTGACGACAGCAAGGCCGGTCGCTTCAACGGGAGAACGGATTTGGCACGCCGCTATGCGATCTACGACGTCTTCACGAGGGAAAAGCTGCAGGGCAACCCGCTGGCCGTCGTGTTCGATGGCGACGGGCTATCGACGGAAACCATGCAGGCGATCGCTGGAGAGTTCAATCTGTCGGAGACCGTCTTCGTCTGCGCGGCGGACAATCCCGCATCGGCAGCCCGGCTGCGGATCTTCACGCCGGGCACCGAGCTTCCCTTCGCCGGCCATCCGACGGTCGGAGCGGCCGTGGCACTGGCTGAAGACGCGCAGGGGGGTGAGGGCGTCAATCGCGATCTCGTCCATGTCCTGGAGGAAAATGTCGGTCCGGTGCGCTGCGCGGTGAAGCTGCGGCCCGGGGAGGCGAGCTTTGCCGAGTTCGACCTGCCGCGCAAGTCGGTGCGCCTCGAGGCGCGCTTTGACGTCGGTCGGATTGCCGACGCGCTGAGCCTGAAGACGACGCAGATCGGTTTCGAAAATCACGTTCCTGCCTTCTGGAGCGCCGGCGTGCCGTTCGTCGCGATACCGTTGCACGACCTGAAGGCGATGGCCGACGTCGACTTCGACGCGGCACAATGGGAGCAGATGGCCCCCATGGCCGATGGACGGCTGGCGAGCGCCTATCTCTATTGCCGCGGCGGGATCAACCATCATGCCCGTTTCCACACCCGCATGTTCGCGCCGGCCATGGGCGTGCACGAAGATCCGGCGACCGGCTCGGCGCTCGCCGCCTTCTCGGCCGCCATCCATTGTTTCGACCAGTTGCCGGACGGGCATCACAGCTATCTCGTCGAGCAGGGCGTGGAAATGGGCCGGCCGTCCTACCTGCATCTTCATCTGGATATCGGCAACGGCGAGATTGTCGGTGCGCGGATCGGCGGACAGGCGGTCAAGATCGCGGCCGGCGAACTTTATCTCTGATAAGTTTGCGGTTTGCTCGGATTCCGCGGCCCAGCAACTGGACAAGCCGGGCGAAGGCCTCTATACGCCGCGTCAGACAGCAGCGATGTTGTCCTCGTGGGTGATTAGCTCAGTTGGTAGAGCAGCTGACTCTTAATCAGCGGGTCGTAGGTTCGAACCCTACATCACCCACCAAATTTCTCCATCTCCTTGTTTGCGTACCGCTTTCAGCCTCGCCCGGCCAGGGTGGTGCGCTGAAACGTCGCGCCTCGATCAGGCACCCGTCCTCCCGAAGGCGACGCGCGGGTCAGCAGCACGTCACGCAGCGTCCATGACATGATCGTCGTCCGGATCTATCGCGGCCGCATGGCGGCGGAGAAGGGCGCTGCCGCATGGCAGTGGGAGGGGCATTGTCGGGCTTTGCTGTCCTTCCGGAGCCGGGGTCAGCTTGCGCGAACAGATCTCCTGCAGAAAGCGGCGCGGCGCGTCTATGAAATGTAGGCTTAGACTTTCATCTTAGCGATGTCTTCATCTTAAGGCGCGAGTATATGTGACACTTCTATGGAGAGCGTGATCGTGACTGGGATATTTACATCGACATCGAGCAAGATCCTGGACGCGCTCGATCTGTCCTTTGCCATCATTGAGTTCGACACTTCGGGCAAGATCCTGCGGGCGAACAAGAATTTCTGCGATCTCATGGGCTATGCCGAACAAGAGATCGTCGGGCGAAATCACCAGATGTTCGTCGAGGCGGAGTATGCCGCGAGCCCCGACTATGCCGCTTTCTGGAAAAAGCTGCGGGATGGGGACTTCATCTGCAGCGAGTTCATGCGCGTCGCAAAGGATGGCTCGGAGATCTACATCCGCGGCAACTACAATCCGATCAAGAACGCCTCCGGCAAGGTCTTGAAGGTCATCAAGTTCGCGAACGACATCACCGCGACGAAACTCGCCGGCATGGACACGGGCGCCAAGATCGATGCGGTCTCGCGCGCGCAAGCCGTGATCGAATTCGCGCCGAACGGCACGATTCTGACCGCCAACGACAATTTCCTGAAAGTGCTCGGCTATAGCCTGAGCGAGATCGTCGGCCAGCATCACAGCATGTTCGTCGATCCGGCCTACCGCGCGTCGGCGTCCTACAAGGCGTTCTGGGAGAAGCTGAACGCCGGCGAATTCGTATCGAGCGAGTTCACGCGGATCAGCAAGAGCGGCCAAGCCGTCTACATCCAGGCATCCTACAATCCGGTTTTCGATCCGAAGGGCCGGGTCATCAAGGTGGTGAAGTTTGCGACCGATGTGACCGAGCGCGTGCAAAACGTCGACCGTCTCGCGGACAGCCTGTCCAAGCTTGCCGAGGGCGATCTCAGCCAGCAGATCGAGAAGCCGTTCCAGCCGAGCCTCGACAAGCTGCGGACCGATTTCAATGCCGCCTGCCGCAAGCTGGAAACGGCGCTCAAGGCCGTCAGGACGAATGCCGAAGCCATCGCTTCGGGCGCGGACGAGGTGCGCACATCGGCGGACGATCTTGCACGCAGAACCGAACAGCAGGCGGCCTCCGTCGAGGAAACCGCCGCCTCTCTCGAACAGATCACCACCACGGTCAAGGGATCCAGCAAGCGTGCCGAGGGCGCGGGCATCCTCGTCGGTCGCGCCAAGGAGAGTGCCGATCATTCCGGCGATGTCGTGCGCGAGGCCATCTCCGCGATGGACAAGATCGACAATTCCTCCCGCGAAATCGCCAATATCATCGGCGTCATCGACCAGATCGCCTTCCAGACGAACCTGCTGGCGCTGAATGCGGGTGTCGAGGCGGCGCGCGCAGGCGAAGCCGGCAAGGGCTTTGCCGTCGTGGCACACGAGGTCCGGGAGCTCGCGCAGCGTTCCGCCGGCGCGGCCAAGGAGATCAAGGCCCTTATCACCACGTCGAGCGCGCATGTCGAAAGCGGCGTATCGCTCGTCAGCAAGGCGGGTGAGGCCCTTCAGACGATTGCCGGCCATGTCGAGCACATCAACGAGGACATCCGCGCCATCGTGGAAGCGGCCCGGGAGCAGTCGACGGCCCTTGGCGAGATCAACCAGGCCATCAATACGGTCGACCAGAGCACACAACAGAATGCTGCAATGGTCGAGGAGCAGACGGCGGCCAGTCATGGTCTCGCGGAAGAGGCCAGCGCACTCTTCCAGCTGCTGGAGCAGTTCCGCTTTGACGACAAGGTTGCGCATCGCGCGGCCTCGCCATCACCGGCGCCGCGCGACGCCCGCAGCCGGTTCGCCGCCTGATCGTGCGGCGTCCGTAGCCGCGTTCGGTCGCCGCCCACATCTCCAGAGACCCCGGAATGCACAGGGCAGACGCACCGCGTCTGCCCTGTTTGGCGACCACGGGTTCGGCCCTGCAGCCCCAGTGCTGCAGTCTGTCCGCGCAATATCTGTCACTTCATTGCCAAAAATGTTGACAAAACAACAGATCATGGGCGAATGAAGATAACAACTTATTGCGGAGACCGTGTCCTTGCTGGTCATACTTGCCGACGATCTCACGGGTACGCTCGATGCCGCAGCACCCTTTGCCGCGCGGGGCCTCAGGGTCGAGGTCGCGCTGGTCCCGGCTGCCATATCCGACGCGCTTTCCGAGGGACCGGACGTCCTGTCGATCAACGTCCAATCGCGCGAGGTCGGCGCAGAGGCCGCGCAGGCCGCGACGCGCGCCGTTCTTGCAGCTCTGCCGGACGACGTCGTGCTTTTCAAGAAGGTCGATTCGCGGCTGAAGGGCCATATCGCAGCCGAACTTGATGCGATGCCGTTCCGCAGGGCCCTGATGGCGCCCGCGATACCGGACTTCGGACGCCTCGCCGTGAACGGGCATGTGCGCGGGTTCGGCGTGGATGTCCCGATCCCGATCGCCGATCGTCTGGGCGTCCACGCGGGAAGGGCGCGGATCCCGGACACGGCCGATGCAGCGCAGATGCGCGCGGCGCTCGAGGCGGCACTTGCCGAGGGCGTCGATCTCCTGATCGGTGCGCGGGGGCTTGCCGAAGCCCTGGCGGTGCGCATGACGGGCGATGCCGCGCCCAAGGCCGCGACGATCCCCGCCGGGCCGGGCCTGTTCGTCATCGGGTCGCGCGATCCCATCACGCTTGCGCAGATCGCGCATCTGCGCACCGGCCACGCGCCGGCCTATCTTGCCGCGCCCAACGGGCGTGTCCCGTCCGACGGCGCGGAAGATCCGTTTCTGACCCTCGTCCAGGCGGTGCCGGGCGAAATGCCGATCTCGTCGCTCGACGTCGCGCGCCATCTGGCGGACGGGGTCTATCCCGACCGGGTGCGCAAGGCGTCGACCCTCGTCCTTTCGGGCGGGGCGACGGCTGAGGCGGTGCTCGCGCATATGGGGATCCATCGCTTCCGTCTCCTGGGTGAATGCATGCCGGGACTGGGTGTTGCCTTTGCGGACGGGCATTGCATTATCGCCAAGTCCGGCGGTTTCGGCGGTGCGGAAACGCTCAGCGAGATCGCGGCCCAGATGGTTCGCAACGGGGGGTGAGGAATGGGACTGGAAGCGGGAACGACTCGCAAGAGCCTCGGCGACGTCGTCTTCGAGCGGATGCATCGCGCCATCAAGTCGGGTGCCTACCAGCCGGACGAGCGCCTGCCGACGGAGCATGATCTGGCGGCGGAATTCGAGGTGTCCCGGCCGATCATCCGCGAGGCGCTTCGGCGGCTGCGGGAGCAGGGCCTGATCTATTCGCGCCGCGGAGCGGGCAGCTTCGTGCGGGCGCTGGGGCTGAAGGAGCCTCTGGGTTTCGGCCAGCTCGAGAATGTCGCCGATCTCTTGAACTGCTACGAGTTCCGCTTGACGCTCGAGCCGGCGGCGGCGAGCGCTGCGGCCGCGCGGCACACGGAGGCAAGCCTGACAGCCATCCGTCAGGCTCTGGAATTGATGCGCGACGCCACCAATCGGCAGTCCCATCGGGTAGACGCGGATTTCGAGTTCCATCTCGCCATCGCCCGTGCAGCGCGCAACTCCTACTTTTCGACGGCCATGGAGGCGCTCAAGGAGCATATCGCCGTCGGCATGAAGTTCCATGGCGCCTCGGTCAAGCGCGACAGCGCCGGTCTTGCGCGCGTCTTCGGCGAGCATGAAGCCATCGCCAAGGCGATTGCGTCCGGCGATGGTCCGCTCGCGGGCCAGCTGATGCGCGAGCATCTGACCGGATCGCGCGAACGGCTGTTTCCCCACTAATGCAGGTCGCCCGAACGTGTGCAGCGGTTTCGGGAAACGACATGGATCACAACAAGACCTTCAAGCGCGTTGCGTGAATCCTTTTTCACGCAACGCGCTTTCAGTCCGGTCGCCACAGTCTCTGTTGCGCCCCGACATCGCAGTCGGGGCGGGTCGCGTCGAAGGTTTCGCGTGCCCGCAGCCTGTCAGTAGGCGGCGCGGTAGATCGCAAGGATATCCTCGACGCTCATGTCGATCGGGTTGTTGTCCATCAGCCGGCGATTGGCATGGGCGTCAGCCGCATAGATCGGCAAGTCCGCCTCGAGGGCACCGTGCGCGCGCAACGACATCTCGATGCCGAGGTTGCGGCAGAAGACATGTGCCTGACGCAGCAGGTCGTCCTGGGACAGTCGCTCCCCCGCGCCAAGCCCCAAGGCATGGGCAACCTCTGCGGATTTCTCCTGCGCAACCGGCTGGTTGAAGGCAAGGACGCGCGGGAAGATGATCGCATTCGCCAGGCCATGGGGGAGGCCAAGCCGCGTCCCGAGTGGATAGGCAATGGCATGACCCGCTGCCGTGTTCACCGGGCCCAGGCAGATGCCGCCATAGTAGGAGGCGAGCATCATTCCCTCACGGGCTTCCGTATCCGTTCCATCGCGGACCGCCCGCGCAAGAAAACGTCCGACGAGGCTGAAGCCCATGCGGGCAAAGCCGTCGATCATCGGATGCGCGCGCCGGTTGGTGAAGGCTTCGACGCAATGGGCCATGGCATCCACGCCGGTCGCGGCGGTTACGGCGGGCGGCACGGAATAGGTGAGCTCCGGATCGAGCACCGCGACGTCCGCAATCAGGTGCGGGCTTTCCACGGCGATCTTGCTGCCCTTTTCCGGATCCGTGATCAGCGAGCGGATGCCGGCTTCCGAGCCGGTGCCGGCGGTCGTGGCGACCTGCACGAGGCGCGTGGTCCGTCCGGCAACCTTGTTCGGTCCGGCAACATCGGCAAGCGTCTGGTCTCCAGTCCAGAGCGCGGCGACGAGCTTGGCGACGTCCAGGACCGAGCCGCCGCCGAGACCGACGATCAGATCCGGCCTGCAGCCGCGCGCGGCCTGGATGGCAGCATCCAGCGTGGCGATGTCGGGTTCCCCGGGGATTGCATCGAAGACGGTGATCCGCGCCTTCAGCTGCAGCCGGTCGATAAAGCCGGCCGTGATCGGCGTGGCGATGACCAGGACGGACGCCGCATCCGCGGCCCAGATGCCGACCTCGCGGATGGTGCCGGCGCCGACGATCAGGCGCCGCGGCTGGTGAAGGGTGATGGGGGCGATCGCCATGCGGGTCATCCTTGCTGTGCCTTGCCGGAGCGACCGGCCACAAGCTTGCGGGCATAGGCGATGGCTTCGTTCATGTTGCCATGGTTGGCGATGCCCTTGCCGGCGATGTCGAAGGCGGTGCCGTGATCGACCGAGGTGCGATCGATCGGCAGGTCGACCGAGACGTTGACGGCCGTGTCGAAGGCCACCAGCTTGATCGGGATGTGTCCCTGGTCGTGATACTGCGCGACAATCAGGTCAAAGGCGCCGGTATAAGCCCGGTGGAAGACGGTGTCGGCCGAAATGGGGCCGTGGGCATCGATCCCTTCGGCGCGGGCTGCGACCACGGCGGGGCCGATCTGGTCGTCGTCCTCGGTGCCGAACAGACCGTTCTCGCCGCAATGCGGATTGATGCCGGCGATGGCGATGCGGGGCGCTGCATAGCCGATCCGCTTCAGATGGGCGTCGCCCGCGCGAATGGTGGCGAGCACGCGTTCCGTCGTTGCCCGCTGGATCGCCTCCTTCAGCGAGACATGGGTCGAGACATGGATGACCTTGAGCTTCTCCGATGCGAGCAGCATGTAGGCGGCTTTCGCGCCGGTAAGGCTGCGCAGCATGCCCGTATGGCCGTCATAATGATGGCCGGCGAGGTTCAGGGCCTCCTTGTTGATCGGCGCCGTGACGATGCAGCCGATCGTGCTGGCTTCCGCATCGCGCACGGCCTTCTCGATGAACCGGAAGGCGGCGTCGCCGGCGATCGGGCTCAGTTGTCCCCAGGCGAGCGGCGCGCCCTCGATCGGCAGATCGACGACGTAGGGCGCGAGATCGATCTCGAGGCCCAGCGCATCGCGCGCGGCTTCCAGCGTCGGCAGGTTGCCGTAGATGCGGGTGCGGGCCCGATCCTCTGGGGACATGTCGAGAAGGGCGCGGACGGAAATCTCCGGGCCGACGCCGCAGGGGTCGCCCATGGTGATGCCGATGATGTTGCTCATGATACTCTCCGTCCAGCCGCACTGTCCCAGCCGCGGGCCAGGCGGACATGTTTGATCGCGCGACGATGATAGGTGTAGGCAAGATGCAGCGTACCGTCCGGCTCTTCGAGCAGCCAGGGATACGACATCTCCTTGTTGCGCCCGTCGATCGAGTCGTTCGACAGGCAGGTGCCGGGGCCGGTCTCGATGACCAGCCATTCCGGAAAGGTCAGGCCGCCGTCGCTCGAAAGGCAGAGCGCAACGGGGGCGCGGGGCACGCCCCAGATCGGCGTGCAGCCGCCGGTCGGATCCGCGTCAGGCCGGTCGTCCGCTTCGCCGAGTTCGTCATAAAGGGACGCGCGGCGTTCCGATGACTGCTCGGCATTGACCGGATTGCAGAGGATGGCGAGCCGGCCGTCCTGAAGGCGGGTGGCGGCGATGGAGGAATTGTTGTTGGGGACGTCTGTCGGCTGGGGTTGCGACCATGTCCGCCCGCCATCCACCGTTTCCGTGCGATAGATGAAATCCGCCTGACGACGACGGAAGAAGGCTGCATAGCGATCGTCCCCCAGAAGGACCGGTCCGAGATGCACGCAGCCGATCGAGGCATCGATATCCTGCAGACGCCAGGTCTCCCCGCCGTCCTCCGAGATCGCGACCGCCGCGGTGTCGTGGCTGCCGTTCCACTTCTGGTTCGGCCGCTGAATGCAGCGAAAGATCGGCAGCAACCACGCGCCGTCCTGGCGCACGACGACACCGGCCCGAACGAAGCAGCCGCGGGGCAGGTCGAGATAGCGCCCGCCCGGTGCCGTGAGACCATGCGGGTCGTCCTTGTCCCGGAGAACTTCGACCATCCGGATCCGGCATTCGTCCTGATTCCCGGAGGGCTGAGACGTGTGGAACAACCAGAGCCGGCCGTCCGGTGCCGTGAAGAACATCGGATTCTGCTCGGAATGGGCAGGGTCGTTGCTCAGTTGTTGCGGTGGGCCCCACTGCGACGCGCCTTTGGTTAGCACGCAGGCAAAGATGGAGATATCGGACTTGCCTTCCAGCGTTCCGCCGAACCAGGCGCAGACGAGGGCACCGTCCCCGAGCCTGTGCAGAAAGGCGGCGTGGTTCTGGATCATGGGAGAGGGCAGCAGCGCTTCCTCCCGTCCAGAGGCCACGGATGCCAGGGTCCCGCTCATGCGTCGGGCGATGTCTTCGGGATTCATCTTGTCCTCCATGCCCGCCAAAAACCACGGGAATTTCATAGTTGTCAAGTTTCCTGATGTCATCTATCAGGCGATTTCCGATCTTCTAAAATACTATCCTACTGCAAATAATAGAGAATTTTGAGGATAATTTTTTGTTTGAAATGACATTCGAAATTAATTTGACAAAGTTGTGACGAGGTCCGATGGTATGGCCAGCCTTGGCAGGAGGATGCTCGGGACGACGATCATCGCCGACCGGATGTCTTGAGCAGCGGTGTGACGCCTGCTTCGCGAGAGGCCCGCGTCGCGGTCAACAGAGAAAAGGGAGGAGACTATCGTGAAGAAGACACTGATTCTCGGTGCGCTGATGCTGTGCACCGCTTTGACGCCGGCGTTTGCCGCGTCCGGTCCGGTCAAGATCGTGCTGGCTGAAGAGGCCGACCTGCTGGAGCCGTGCATGGCGACCCGCTCCAACATCGGGCGCGTCATCATGCAGAATGTCAGCGAGACGCTGACCGAGCTCGACGTTCGCGGTCAGCAGGGCGTGAAGCCGCGGCTGGCCGAGAAGTGGGAACAGAATGCCGACGGATCGTGGCGCTTCCATCTGCGTCAGGGCGTGAAGTTCTCCGATGGCACCACCTTCGATGCCAAGGATGTCAAGCACAGCTTCGACCGTATCATGAGCGACAAGAATGCCTGCGAATCCCGCCGTTACTTCGGTGGCATGAAGATCGAGGCGAAGATCGTCGACGACAACACGGTCGATTTCAGCGCCGATCCGGTGCAGCCGATCCTTCCGCTCCTTCTGTCGCTCGTCACGATCGTTCCCGAGGAGACGCCGCTCGAGTTCATCCGCGAGCCCGTCGGGACCGGGCCTTACAAGCTGACAAACTGGACGCCGGGTCAACAGATCGTGCTGACCGCGCGCGACGACTATTGGGGCGCCAAGCCGGACGTCACCGAAGCGACCTATCTGTTCCGGGCCGATCCTTCCGTGCGCGCCGCGATGGTGCAGGCCGGCGAAGCGGACCTTGCGCCGTCGATCTCGCAGCTCGAGGCGACGAATGCCGCGACCGACCTGTCCTATCTCGACAGCGAGACCGTGTATCTGCGGATCGACCACAACATTCCGCCGCTTTCGGACGTGCGTGTCCGCCGCGCGCTGAACCTTGCCATCGATCGCCAGGCGTTCCTGGGAACCCTCGTGCCCGAAAGCGCGGTTCTCGCCACGGCCATCGTGCCGCCGACGACCATCGGCTGGAACCCGGACGTCAAGCAGTTCCCGTTCGATCCCGAGGGTGCCAAGAAGCTTCTGGCAGAGGCCAAGGCCGACGGCGTGCCGGTCGATACGCCCATCGAGATCATCGCCCGCTCGGCGAACTTCCCGAACGTCACGGAAATCATGGAAGCCGTCCAGGGGCAGCTCCAGGATGTCGGCTTCAAGATCAATCTGAAGTTCGTCGAAGTGGCCGAGCACGAGCAGTATTACTCCAAGCCGTTCAAGGAAGGGCGTGGACCGCAGATCGTTGCCGCGATGCATGACAATTCGAAGGGCGACCCGTCGTTCTCGATGTTCTTCAAGTATGCAACCGAAGGCACGCAGTCCGGCTTCTCGGATCCCAAGGTTGACGACCTGATCAAGCGCGCATCAGCAGCGGTCGGGGAGGAGCGTGCCAAGCTCTGGTCCGAACTGATCGCCTATCTCCACGACGACGTCGTGGCTGACGTGCTGCTCTTCCACATGGTCGGCTTTGCCCGGGTTTCCGAGCGTCTGGAGTTCACGCCCACGATCGCCACGAACTCGACGCTCCAGCTGTCCGAGATCAAGATCAAGTAAGACCGCGACGGCGGGCGCTCCGGCGCCCGCTGTCCAGATTGCGGTGGCGGCGGGCTGATCCCGCCGCCATTGCCGCAGGACTTCCGGCGAGGATGCCATGTTAAGCTTCATTCGAAAACGCGCCGTCGCCAGCCTGATCTCCCTCGTCGGACTGATCGTGATGGTGTTCTTTCTGTCGCGCCTGACGGGCGATCCCGCGGCACTCTTTCTCCCGGTCGAAGCGTCCGCGGAGTTGAAGCAGCAGTTCCGGGAACTGCATGGCCTCAACGATCCCTTGCTCGTGCAGTTTGGCCACTATGTCGGCGATGTCGTCACCGGAGATTTCGGGGAATCGCTGCGCAAGGCGCGCCCGGCGCTCGACGTCGTGCTCGAAGCCTTCGTCTGGACGCTGTGGCTCGCCGCGATCACGATGACGCTGGTCACCGGCGCCGCCATCCTCGTCGGTTCGCTCGCCGCCTTTCGCGCCGGCGGCTTTTTCGACCGGTTTTCCTCGGTCGTCTCGCTGATCGGTGCGTCCGTCCCGGATTTCTGGCTCGCGATCGTCGCCATCGTGGTCTTCTCGATCAATCTCGCCTGGCTGCCGACCTCCGGCACCGGATCAGTGCTGCACTGGATCCTGCCGATCTGCGTGCTGTTCGTGCGCCCCTTCGGCATCATCGTGCAAATCGTGCGCGGCTCGATGATCGGCGCGCTGTCGTCGGCCTACGTGAAGACGGCGCGGGCCAAAGGGGTCAAGTCCGGCCCGATCATCTTCATCCACGCGCTGCGCAATGCCATGTTGCCCATCATAACGGTCATCGGTGACCAGGCGGCGAGCCTTTTGAACGGCGCCGTGATCGTCGAGACCATCTTCGGCTTTCCGGGCGTCGGCAAGCTGATGATCGACAGCATCCTCCAGCGGGACTTCAACGTCGTGCTGGCCGCCATCCTCGTGACTGCGCTCGCGATCTTCCTCATGAACCTGCTGATCGACCTCGCATACGCGCTGCTCGATCCGCGCATTCGGCATTGAGGCGCTGACCATGACACTGCAGACCATCGACGCGCCGCTCGCCGAAGAGCCTTCCTTCCTGAAGCGCATGGGCCGCATGCTGTGGGCCGACAAGTTCGCGCTTTGCGCTGCCATCTTCCTCCTTGTCATCCTGGTGATGGCCATCATCGGCCCGCACTGGATGGGCGATCTCGCCACCAAGCAGAACCTGCGCGGCCGCAATGCCGCACCGTTCGACTGGAGCCGCGGCTGGGTGTGGTGGATGGGGGCCGATGCGCTCGGACGGCCGCTGCTTGCCCGCATCGTGGTGGCGACGCAGAACACGCTCATGGTGGCTGCCGGCGCCGTTGCCATTTCCTCGATCACCGGCACGCTGCTCGGTCTCGTCGCCGGCTTCTCGTCGCCGCGGGTGAACCAGATCATCATGCGGCTTGCCGACGTCATCATGTCGTTCCCGTCGCTGCTGATCGCGGTCATCGTGCTCTACGTTCTCGGCGCCTCGATTCTCAATCTCATGCTGGTGCTCGCCATCACCCGCATTCCCGTCTACCTGCGCACCACGCGGGCGGAAGTGCTGGAGATTCGCGAGCGCATGTTCGTGCAGGCGGCCCGGGTCATGGGGGCTTCCAGCAAGCGCATCCTGTTCCGTCACATCCTGCCCGTGGTCCTGCCGACGCTGACGACCCTTGCGACCCTCGACTTCGCCTATGTGATGCTGGCGGAAAGCGCCTTGTCCTTCCTCGGTATCGGCATCCAGCCGCCGGAGATCACTTGGGGCCTCATGATCGCGCAGGGACGCCAGTACCTCCAGAATGCGTGGTGGCTGTCGTTCTGGCCGGGCCTTGCCATCATTCTCACCACCATGTCGCTGAACCTCCTGTCGAACTGGATGAGGATCGCGCTCGATCCCGTCCAGCGCTGGCGTCTCGAAATGAAGGGTCGCAAAAATGGCTGACCATCTCCTCGAAGTCCGCAACCTCTCCGTGGAGTTCCACACCGCCGTCGGCGTCGTGAAGGCGGTCCGTGACATTTCCTACCATCTCGACCGCGGGGAAACGCTGGCCATTCTCGGGGAAAGCGGCTCGGGCAAGTCGGTGTCCTCCTCGGCGATCATGAATCTGATCGACATGCCGCCCGGCCGCATCAGCGGCGGCCAGATCCTGCTCGACGGCGTCGATCTCCTGACGATGCCGGCGCAGGCGCGGCGCGAGGTCAACGGGCGCCGCATCGCGATGATCTTCCAGGATCCTCTCAGCCACCTGAACCCGGTCTACACCGTGGGGTGGCAGATCCGCGAGGCGCTGACGACGCATGGCACGGACGGCGCGACCGCGCAGGCCGAGGCCCTGCGGCTGATGGGCCGCGTCGGCATTCCCGATCCCGAAGGATCGCTCGGGAAATATCCGCACGAATTTTCCGGCGGACAGCGCCAGCGCGTCATGATCGCCATGGCGCTCGCGCTGCGGCCGGACCTCTTGATCGCCGACGAGCCGACGACGGCGCTGGACGTGACCGTCCAGGCGGAAGTGCTGGCGCTGCTCGAGGAGCTGCAGCAGGAAACCGGCATGGCCATCCTGATCATCACCCACGACCTTGGCGTTGTCGCCGAGGTGGCGGACCGCGTGGTGGTGATGGAAAAGGGCCAGCTGGTGGAAAGCGGTACGGTGCGCGAGGTCTATCGCAATCCGCAGCATCCCTATACCCGCAAGCTGATTGCGGCGGCGCCGGGAAAAGGCGAGATGCACGTGCCGCTGCCGCGCGTCGAACCCGTGCTGTCGGTGCGCGAAGCCCGCAAGTCCTACGGCGCTTTCGAAGCGCTGAAGGGTGTTTCGTTCGACCTCATGCCGGGCGAAACGCTCGCGGTGGTCGGCGAAAGCGGCTCGGGGAAATCCACGCTGGCCCGTGTTCTGCTGCGACTCGAGGAGCCGACCGGTGGGAGCGCGCTGTGGAAGGGCAGGGACCTGTTCCAGATGGGTCCGACGGAGCTCTACAAGCTGCGCCGCGATCTGCAGATGGTGTTCCAGGACCCGACGCAATCGCTCAACCCGCGCATGACGGTCTACCAGCTCGTCTCGGAAGCGTGGGTCATCCATCCCGACATTCTGCCGAAGCCGAATTGGCGCGCACGCGTGGCGGAGCTGCTGGTGCAGGTGGGACTGGGACCCGAGCATATGGGACGCTACCCGCATCAGTTTTCCGGCGGGCAGCGTCAGCGCATCGCGATCGCGCGGGCGCTGGCTTTGGAGCCGCAGCTGATCATCTGCGACGAGGCGGTATCGGCGCTGGACGTTTCGGTGCAGGCGCAGGTGATCGCGCTGCTCGACAATCTGCGCAAGACCATGGGCATCGCCTTCATCTTCATCGCGCATGACCTGCCGGTCGTCCGCGATTTCGCCGACCACGTCATGGTGATGCAGAACGGCAAGGTGGTCGAGCTGGGGACGGTGCGGGAGGTCTTCGATACGCCGCGCGAAGCCTATACGCAATCCTTGCTGGCGGCCGGCCTCAACCCCGATCCCGACGTCCAGGCCGCGCACCGTGCGGCACGCCTGCAGCGGGCCTGAGGCTTCATCAGAGGCCGGAAAATTCGAGAGTTCAGGAGAACATGATGTCCAAGAAAGCCTTCGTCGCGCTCGTCACCTGCTTCAATGACGACGAAACCATCAACTACGCCGCGACGCGCGCACAGGTCCGACGTCAGGTCGCGGCCGGCAACAACATCATGTGCGCCGGCACCAATGGCGACTTTTCGGCACTGACCTATGACGAGAAGGTGCGGCTGACCGAAGAAGTGGTGGACGAGGTCGCGGGCAAGGTCGATGTCATCGTCAATGCCGGGATGCCGGCGACGTTCGAGACGCTGAAACTGGCCCGTGCGTTCGACCGGATCGGCGTCACGGGCATTGCCGTCATTACGCCCTTTTTCATCGCCTGCACGCAGGATGGCCTGATCCGGCATTTTTCAACGGTCGCGGATGCGGTGCAGACACCTGTCTATCTCTACGACATTCCCGCCCGCACGCAGAATCACATCGAGCCGGAGACCGCCCGGGCGCTGGCGGCGCATGGCAACATTGCCGGCATCAAGGATTCGGGCGGCGCCAAGGAAACGCTGGAAGCCTACCTCGCGGTCGGCAAGAGCGTCGACGGCTTCGAGGTCTATTCCGGCCCCGATCATCTCGTGCTCTGGTCGCTGCAGAACGGTGCTGCGGGCTGCATCTCGGGCCTCGGCAATGCCATGCCGGCGGTCCTCTCCGGCATTCTTACAGCCTTCAACGCGGGCGACATCGCCGAAGCCGAACGCCAGCAGGCCATCTACACGGCGTTTCGAACGGACCTTTATGCCCTCGGTTTTCCGCCGGCGCTGGTCAAGCGTGCGCTCTATCTGACCGATCCGTCGGTCGGCGCCAGCCGCCAACCGGCCCTGTTGCCCGACCGGGAGCAGGACGCGAAGATCGCGGTGATCCTCGAACGCTACGGCCTGATGGCGGCCTGAGACTGTCGACCAAAAAAATCCCGGGGGCCTCGGGAAAAAGATGTCCACGATCGCTGGACAAGCCGGGCGAAGGCCTCTATACGCCCGGTTACACCGCAGCGATGCAGTGTTGCACCGCCACGATGCGGCGCAGGATGGGTGATTAGCTCAGTTGGTAGAGCAGCTGACTCTTAATCAGCGGGTCGTAGGTTCGAACCCTACATCACCCACCAAATTTTCTTCAATGCGCGTTTACGACGATCCTCGACAGCCCCCAGGGGTAGTCGAACTCGTGGCGATTCCTGTCTCTCCGCCAATTCTACAGCACACGTGTCATCATGCCGTCGCATGACCCACCCGCTGTGGCTGCTCGACGTCTTACGTCATCACCTTCGTCGGCAATGTCGCGGATTGCGCGCTCAAAAAACCTTGTCCGGATCTCCTGTATTTATTTTGTCGACAGAGCGTGGATGATTTGGTACAGCCATCTCCGACAGCGAGCGAACGATGTTACAACGGTTCGGCTCGCACTTCCTTCGGAGACATGAGATGACCGTTCCCGTTTTTGCCGGCTGCATTCCCGCCTTGATGACACCCTGCCGCTCCGACCGCACGCCGGACTTCGATGCGCTCGTGCGCAAGGGGCGCGAACTGATCGACCTCGGCATGTCGGCGGTCGTCTATTGCGGATCGATGGGCGACTGGCCGCTCCTGACCGACGCGCAACGCCAGGAAGGCGTCCGCCGGTTGGTCGAGGCGGGCGTGCCCGTCATCGTGGGGACGGGTGCCGTGAGCACGGCTTCGGCTGCAGGGCATGCGGCGCATGCGGCGAAGGTCGGCGCGAAGGGCCTGATGGTCATCCCGCGGCTTCTGTCGCGGGGTTCGTCGCTTGCCGCCCAGAAGGATCATTTCTCGGCCGTGCTGAAGGCGGCCGACGGCCTGCCGGCCGTCATCTACAACAGCCCGTACTACGGTTTTGCCACGCGCGCCGACCTCTTCTTCGCGCTGCGTGCGAGCTTTTCAAACCTTGTCGGCTTCAAGGAATTCGGTGGCAAGGCCGACATGACCTATGCGGCCGAGAACATCACCTCGGGCGATGATGATCTCATCCTCATGGTCGGGGTCGACACCGGCGTCTATCACGGCTTCGTCAACTGTGGCGCGGGCGGCGCGATCACCGGCATCGGCAACGCGCTTCCCAGGGAAGTGCTGCACCTCGTCGCCCTTTGCGAGAAGGCGGCCAAGGGCGATGCCGAAGCGCGCCGCGATGCCAAGGAGCTGGAAGAGGCGCTCTGGGTGCTCTCGACCTATGACGAGGGTCCGGATCTCGTTCTCCATTACAAGTATCTGATGGTGCTGAATGGTGACGCGGAATACACGCTGCACTTCAACGAGGGCGATGCCCTGAGCGCCTCGCAGCGCCGCCATATCGAAAACCAGTATACGCTGTTCAAGGCCTGGTACGCGTCGCGTTATCCCGCCTGAGCCAATAAGCGCCCGACTAGAAAAAAGCCCATGCCGCAAGCTGCGACATGGGCTTTCTGTTTTTGAACGGAGCGTTTCAGGCTACCATTTCTGGTGGACGTGCGGCGCGATCAGGCGCGTGTAGATCTCGCGCGAGGCTGCCATCACGTCGTCCGTCAGAGGTGCGAGATCCGCCGCCGCTGCATTGGCGCGGGCCTGCTCGGCATTGCGGGCGCCAGGGATGACGACGGTGACGGCATCGCTCATCAGGATCCAGCGAAGCGCAAAGGCTGCCATGGTCGCACCCTGCGGCACAAGCTTGCGCACCTCTTCCACGGCCTGCAGGCCGACCTCGAAGGGAACACCGGCAAAGGTTTCGCCGACGTCGAAGGCGTCGCCGTTGCGATTGAAGTTGCGGTGGTCGTCCTTGGCAAAGTGCGTGTCCGCCGTGATCTTGCCGGAGAGAAGGCCGCTGGCAAGCGGGACGCGGGCGATGACGGCGATGTTGCGGCGGCGGGCCTCCTGGAAGAACAGGTGGTCAGGGCGCTGGCGGAAGAGGTTGTAGATGATCTGGATGCTGACGACGCCCGGATACTCGATCGCCTTCAAGGCCTCTTCGACCTTCTCCACGGAGACGCCGTAGCCCTGGATCTTGCCGGCGGACTGCAGGGCGTCGAGACCTTCGAACACGTCCGGCCGATAGAGAACCTCCGTCGGCGGGCAGTGCAGCTGCACGAGGTCGAGCGTCTCGACTCCGAGATTGGCAAGGCTGCGGTCGATGAAGCCTTCGAGGTTCGCCTTGGTGTAGCCATCGGCCACATGCGGATTGAGCCGGCGGCCGGCCTTGGTCGCGACCATCGGGCGCGTCCCGCCACGGGTCTTTAGCACGTCGGCAATGATCTTTTCCGAGCGGCCGTCGCCGTAGACGTCGGCGGTATCGATGAAGGTGATGCCGTTATCAAGCGCCGCGTTCAGGGCGTCGCGGCCGTCGGCCTCGCTGACGTCGCCCCAGGATCCGCCAATCTGCCAGGCGCCGAAGCCGACATTGGACACGGTGAACGGCAGTCTGCCGAAGGAATGGTTTTTCATGATGATCTCCCTTTCGAAGTCTCGGCGGCGACATGACGATCCATGTCGATGGTAAGCCGCAGAGTGCCTCCTGATCGAAGGCTATGACCGAAGTGTCCGGCCACGGCAAGCAAAGGCGCGCTCGCCGACAAGGTTCCCGAACCGATGCGCCGGACATTGCGAAAATGCCCGGCGCGCGGATGCTGGATGGTGCTGGGTGAGGCTCAGGCCGTCTGCATGGCGCCCGGTCCCGGGATCGCTTTCGGCGGAACCTTGCCGAGAATAATCATGCCGAGCACCTCGTCCTTGGTCACATCCTCCGTGCGGGCATGGCCGACGACCTGACCATTCTTCATGACGGACACCCGATCCGCGAGATCGAAGACGTCGTGAATATCGTGGCTGATCAGGAAAATGCCGATGCCTTCGCGTTTCAGCTGACGGATGAGGTCGCCGACCTGCGCGGTCTCCTGCGGTCCGAGTGCCGCGGTCGGCTCGTCCATGATGAGGATCCGCGCATCGAACAGGATCGCGCGCGCGATCGCCACGGATTGCCGCTGCCCGCCCGAGAGCGCCTTCACAGGCTCCTTGAAACGGCGGAAGTTCGGGTTCAGCCGTCCCATCACCTCGCGGGCCTTCGCTTCCATCGCCACGTCATCGAGCGTGCCCCACGGGGTGCGCAGTTCGCGCCCGAGGTACAGGTTCGCGGCGGCATCCACGTTGTCGGCGACGGCGAGCGTCTGGTAGATCGTTTCGATGCCGTATTTCTTGGCGTCTCGCGGGTTGGAGATGTCGGCAGGCTGGCCGTTGATCAGGATCTCGCCGCCATCCCGCTTGTAGGCGCCGGACAGGATCTTGATCAGCGTCGATTTGCCGGCCCCGTTGTGGCCGAGAAGCGCCACCACTTCGCCGGGGTAGAGGTCGATCGACGCATTGTCCACGGCGTGGATGCCGCCGAAGGAGATCGAGACATTCTTCATCTCGACCAGCGGGGTGCCGGTCGGCGTCGTCGGCGTGTGTGCACCGGCGGCGGCGGCAGGGAAGCCTGGGGGTGTTGTCGTGGGCATGATCGGCCTCCTTACTTGGCGCGCGCGCGATAGACGGTGTCGAGCCAGACGGCGACGACCAGCACGAAGCCAACGACGATGCGCTGGAGCGGGCTGTCGATGCCGAGAAGCACCATGCCCGACTGCAGGGACTGCATGACGAAGGCGCCCAGCATGGCGCCGGCGATGGTGCCGACGCCGCCGGCGAGGGACGTTCCCCCGATAACCGCCGCGGCGATCGTGTAGAGTTCGTCGAGTTCGCCCTGGGCATTGGTGGCGGCGTTGAGGCGGGCGGTGGAGATGGCGGCGGCGATGGCGCAGAGGATGCCCATCAGCGCGAAGATGCGCACCGTGACCCAGCGAGTCTTAATGCCCGCGAGCTCTGCCGCTTCCTGGTTTCCGCCGATGGCAAAGACATAGCGGCCGAACCGCAGGCGGGTGGAGATGAAGGTCATCACGATCCCGACGGCGATGGCGATGAGGACGGGAACGGCAATGCCGTGCGAGATCTTCAACCCGCCCTCAGGCACGGGAATGGCGTTGGCCTCGGCATAGCGCGTCGCGATGTTGACGGGCCAGTAATAGCTGTTGGCGACGAAGACCGCTGCGATGACGATGGCGCAGGAGAGGGTTGCGAGGACATATTCGGCCCAGACCGGGCGACGCGGGAAACCGAAGCGCTTGCGCTGCTTGCGCGCGTTGAGGATGGCTCCGACGATCGCCAGGCAGGCAATCAGCCCGACGACCCAGCTGGCGGTGGCGCCGATGGAGCCTTCCGTGCCGCCACCCATGAGGCGGAAGGTGGCGTTCATCGGAGCGACCGTCTGTCCCGAGGTCACGAACCAAGTCGCGCCGCGCCAGACGAGCAGGCCGCCCAGCGTGACGATGAAGGACGGCACGCCGAGAAAGGCGATGATAACGCCGTGGAGCGCGCCGATGAGCCCCCCGACGACCACGCCGCAGGCCAGGGTCACGATCCAGGTGAGCGAGCTGTCGAGGCCGAGATATTGCGGCAGGATCTGCGCCTGGAGGACCCCCATGACCATCCCGCAGAAACCAAGCACCGAGCCGACGGACAGGTCGATGTTGCGCGTGACGATGATCAGCACCATCCCGGTCGCCATCACGGCGACGGAGGAGGTCTGCACCGTCAGATTCCAGAGGTTGCGCGGGGTCAGGAACAGGCCGCCCGTCAGCAGGTGAAAGCCGATCCAGATGATCAGCAGAGCGCCGATCATGCCGAGCAGGCGCGTATCGATCTCGGTGGCGCGGAAAAAGCGGCGGACCGGGTTCTCGGTCGTCGCGCGCGCCGTGTTGAATGGAATGGTGTTGGTGGTTTCGGCCATGGCCTCGTCGTTCTCCCTCATGCGCCGGGCAGGCGTGCCTGTCTCTTGCCGCGCGTATGGCCGGCTGTCTCGCGCGGATCCCGGCCTGTGTACAAGCCGTGTTCCCGCCGTCTTCGAGCCTCTCGCTCGCGCGGCTCCCCGCCGTGCGCGATCGGGGCGGACGCGGCACGCTCCATGCCCCGTCCGCCCCGTTTCACGTCAGTCGACCATTACTTGCAGGCTGCGACCGAACCGGCCTTCACGCCCTGGCAGGCTTCTTCCTTGCTGATCCACTTGGCGTCGATCACGGCGTTCAGGTTGTCCTTGGTGATCGGCATCGGCGACAGGAAGACCGACTTCATCGCGACCTTCTTCGGGCCACCTTCGAAGGTCTGGACATCGGCGATCTCGTCCATCTTCTTGCCGTTGGCGAGTTCGACCGCGATTTCCGCGGCGCGCTTGCCGAGGACGCGGCTGTCCTTCCAGACCGATACGGTCTGCGTGCCGAGCGCCACCCGGTTGAGCGCTGCCTTGTCGGCATCCTGGCCCGAGACCGGAACGGAGCCTGCGAGCCCCTGTGCGTCGAGCGCGGCGATCGCCCCGCCAGCCGTGCCGTCATTGGAGGCAACCACGGCGTCAACCTTGTTGTCGGCCGCAGTCAGGAACTGCTCCATGTTCTTCTGGGCCAGTTCCGGCTTCCAGCCGTCGGTGTAGGCTTCGCCAACATTCTTGATCTTGCCGGCGTCGATCGCTTCCTTCAGCACTTCCATCTGACCGGAGAAGAGGAAGTCCGCGTTCGGGTCGGACGAGGAGCCCTTGATGAAGACGTAATTGCCTTCCGGCTTGGCCTTGAACACTTCGCGGGCCTGCATGCGGCCGACTTCCTTGTTGTCGAAGGTGATGTAGAAGGCCGCAGGATTTTCGATCAGACGGTCGTAGCCGACGACCGGAATGCCTTCCGCAGCTGCCTTTTCGATGGCCGGGCCGATGGCCTCGGAATCCTGGGCGAGCACGATCAGCGCATTGGCGCCCTGCGAGATCAGCGATTCCACATCCGTCAGCTGCTTGGCGGCGGACGACTGGGCGTCGGCCGAGATGTACTTGTCGCCCGATGCTTCGAGCGCGGCCTTGATGGCTGCCTCGTCCGTCTTCCAGCGCTCTTCCTGGAAGTTCGACCAGGACACGCCGACGACGAGGTCCTTGGCCTGGACGGCCGAGTGCAGGGATACGATGACGGCAACGCCAGCCATGAGTTTCAGAACGGATTTCATCAAAACCTCCCAAACGCGGCTGACCGTTCGCGCGAACCTCCCGCACGACCCCCGCCCAGCCCCAAAACCTGCCGATCTCTCCTCCTGAGAGTTTTTTCTCGACAGTCGAGAAAATAGATGTCAGAGAAATTTGAGGCTGTCAACACGTCCTCATGCTAAGGATTTTGACGCCGTTTCGGCACGGCTCTGCGCCGTCGTGACCCAGGGAAGATCAGGCTTCGCATGCTCAACAAGGCCGGCTCAGAGCAGATGCGACAGCAGAATATCCTGCTCGTTCTCTCTGCGCTGCGACGCCATGGGCCGCAGTCGCACACCGACCTTGCCGAGCGGACAGGCCTGTCCTCGGCCACCGTCTCGGCCATCACCATGGAGCTCGAAAAGACCGGCGTTCTCGAACGCAGCGAGCAGCAGCCGGGGGCGGGGCGGGGACGTCCGCGCGTTCTTTTCTCGCAGCGGCGCGCCTGCGGCTATCTCGTCACCGCGCAGATTTCCTCGGACGCCGTCCAGTATTCGCTGGTCGATTATGCTGGGCGGCTGATCGATCGGTTCGACGAGACGCGACGTCACGAAGCGCAGGCTTCCTCGCAGTTCGCGCTGCAGTTTCGCGAAGCGCTGCGCCGGCTGGTGGAGCGTTCGCAGCTTGCACGCGATGCCGTGATGGCGATCTCGATCAGCAGCAAGGGAACGGTCGATGCCGATGGGCACCGCCTCCTCTGGTCGCCGCTCCTCGGCGGTCAGGAAATCGATTTTGCGGCGCTGTTGTCTCCGGACTGGCGCGCTGTGGTGACCCTCAGCAACGAGACGCTTCTCGTTGCCCAGGCGCTCGGCCTCGCGGCGAAAAGCTCTCCGGAGGGGCATGCCCTGGCCGTCGTTTCGCTCGGCCACAGCATCGGGCTCGGCATCGCGCGACTGCGCCGGCACGACGAGGTGGAGGCGAGCGCGCCCAATTTCGGGCACATGCTTCATGCACCCGGCGGCGGTCTTTGCCGCTGCGGCGGGCAGGGGTGCATCGAGGCAACCGCCGGCTTCTACGGCATCCTGCGCACGGCCTTCCAGGTTCCGGCCGACACGATCCCGGCGAAATTCGTTCCCTTGCCGGAAATGGACAAGATCGCGCAGACGGCACGGGCGGGCAACCGGATGGCCGGCTACGCCTTCCGCCAGGCGGGACTTGCGCTCGGGAACGGACTGTCGCGCCTGATGAGTTTTCACGATCGCCTGCCGGTCGTGTTCACCGGGCCGGGAACGCGCTATTTCGATCTCCTGGCGCCGGGGATCGAGGAGGGGCTTTCGGCCTCGCACGAGGTGCGGCTGAAGGGACGGCCCGAGATCACCGTGCACCTGGACGAGCAGCGCCTCGTCTTCGAGGGGCATCTTGGCCGCGCCTTGACCGGCATCGACCAGGCGATTGCCGAAGCGCGGCTCTCGCCTTCCGAAAAGCGCTCCGCCTGAGGCGGTCAGACGCCGAGCGTCTTCAGCCGGCTTTCGCGCAAAAGACCACTCGCATCCATGATCGGATGGGCGACAGAGACGATGTGGGCGTTGATGCGCTTGAGATCGCGCAGCATGTCGAGATGCAGCGAGCTGGTCTGCAGGCTGTCGGCATGGCCGTCGCGCAGGCGCTGGAAGTGCCGCTCCGCAGACTGCTTCTCGAGATTGCGCACCTCCACCTTCACCTCCATCAACTGGCGGGCGAGGTCGAGATCGCGGGTGACGAAGATCGTCTGCGCGATGCGCAGATTGTCGATCGTCAGGTCGAACAGCGTCTTCAGTTCCTGGAAGCCGGCATCGGAGAAGTTGAGGCCGAGCGTGATCTTCTTCGTCACCTGGTCCAGAAGGCCCTTTTCGATGATGTCGCCGACATGTTCAAGATTGATCGCATAGTCGATGATGACGATGGAGCGTCGGCCGTTCTCATCGTCCAGCCCTTTCCGGCCGAGTTTCGACAGATAGATTTTCACCTCCTGCTGGAGGCTGTCGACGCTGTGCTCCAAAGCCGGGATCTGGCGGAGCGGCGTGATGTCGTTTGTGCGGAACGCGTCCGACGCGAGAATGAGCATGCGTTCGATCAGGTCGCCGACCCCGAGCACCTCGCGCGTGGCGCTGGTCAGCGCGACGACGGGTGTGGACAATTCATGGTTGTCAAGAAACTTCGGTGCATTTTCCCGCTCGGGTTGGTCCGGAACGATGCGCATCATCAGGATCGAGAGGCGCCGGGCGAAGGGCCAGGCGGCAGCGGCCAGCAGGATGTTGAAGATGAGATGGGCGTCGACCGGTAGTTTTTCCGGCGGCAGCGGCAAGCGTCGAAGAAGATCCGCGCCGAAACCTGCAAGCGGCAGGGCGACGAGGCAGCCGCAGGTGCGCACGATGAGGTTTCCGAGCGTCACCCGGCGCGCGGCCGGAGGCCCGCTCAACGTGGCGACGAAAGGCGGAATGGCGCCACCGAGATTGGCGCCGAGCACGAGCACGACGATGAGGCCGGGGGAGAGAATGCCGGTCGAGGCAAGCGAGAGGATGAGAACGACGATCGCGAGGCTCGAGGACGAGACGAAAGCGAGCACGGCGCTGAAGACGAGCGCAACCAGCCACGCGCCGTCGAGAAGCGCGATGAAGGCGGCCAGCGCGGGGGAGTTGCGCATGGGCTCGGTGGCCAGGCCGAGCAGATGCAGCGACAGGAGCATCAGACCGATGCCGATCAGCGCGGTGCCGCCGCCCTGGCGTCCGCTGTGCTTGCCGCGATAGAGAACGGTTCCCGCGAGAATCAGCAGTGGCGAAAGCCACTCGATGCCGGTCGAGACGATCCAGGCCGTGACCGCCGTGCCGATATTGGCGCCGAGAAGCACGATCTGCGCCAGCCGCTGCTTGACCATGCGGCGTTCCACGAAGGACGAGACCATGAGGGCCGTCGCCGTCGAGCTCTGCAAGGCGACGGTCGCGACAAAGCCGGAGAGAAACGCCCGCCAACCATGCTTGGTCCCGGTCGCAAGCCCCGTGCGCAGTCGTGCGCCGAAGGCCCGCGACACGCCGTCCTTCACCAGCGACAGGCCGAAGAGGAGGAGCGCGATCGCGCCGAACAGATTGATCATGACGATGGTGGATTGCATCAGGCTTCGTTCCGGCAGTCGTGCAGAGGGGGCTTCGCCTGCAGACATGTCGGAGCATAGGGTGCGGGACGAGGAGGGGCAACGATACCGCCGAAAGTAGCAGTTTGCCGGCCTGTTTTCACGGGTGCCTGCGACGCCGGCCGTCGTTATCCCCGCTTGCAGGCGGAGAATGCGGTTTTGCGGACCTCAGGAGGCCCGGGGCGGCATCAGGGCGGGACGGACGATCCGGATCAGGTGCTCGATGCGGCCCTCGCGCTCCCGATCGGTCATCGGTATCGGCCGTCGGATGAGGGCGGTCACCAGCGATTCGCCGATGATGGCGCCGACGAGCAGGCTGGCGAGTTCCGCCGGACGATCGCCCTTCAGCCGGCCGGTCGTCTGCAGGTGCGCGAGGATATCGGTAAGCTTTTCCTTGCAGCAGCGCAGCCCATTGTCATGGAAAGCTGCGGCCAGCTCCGGTGCATGGGCGCTTTCCGAGATGACGAGCCGGGTGATGTTGACCTGGCGATCCGAAAGCACGAAAGCCGAGAGGCGCGACAGAATATCGGCGACAACCACGTCGGCCGCCTGTTTCTCGTCCGGCATGTCCAGTTTGATGTCGGCTTGCATGACGCGGTCGATCAGGGCGACGAACAGGTTCTCTTTCGTCCCGAAGCTGCGATAGACCGTCTTCTTTGACATCCCGCAGGCCTTGACCACGTCGTCCATCTGCGTCGAACGATAGCCCTGTGAGACGAAACACTGCTCGGCTGCGTCGAGAATGAGGTCACGGCGGCGCGCTTCGCTGATCGCGGCAGGGCGGCCGGGCCTTTTCTTGCAACTGTCTGCGCATGTGCTCATGTGGTCGTCTTGACTTTCGGAAACCGATGCGTTTTCTATCAATAGGAAACTGAAGGGTTTCCCGTCAAGTCCGAGAGGTCTCCCTCCGGATCGAATGGCAACATGGATCCGATCATGACATTCCCCCACGCCCGCCTGGCGCTCGTTGCGACCCTGGCGGTGTCCTTTCTGGCAGCCTGCTCCGACGAGGAGGCGCCGCCGCCGAAGCCGGTGCCGCGCGTCCGCGTCGAGACGGTCGCCCCCAAACCGTCGCAGACGGTCATCAGCCTGACCGGTTCCATCGCAGCGAGGACGGAGACCAACCTGTCTTTCCGCACCAGCGGCCGCATCATCGAACGCCTGGTCGATGTCGGCGACGCGGTGCGCAAGGGACAGTTGCTCGCCCGGATGGACGACGAGGTGCAGCAGGCGGATCTCGTGTCCGCCCGCGCGACGCTCGCTTCCGCCAATGCCGATCTGTCGCATGCCAACGCGGCCTTTGCGCGGCAGCAAACCCTGCTGCGCGCCAACTCGACGGCGCAGACCACGTATGATCTCGCGGAAGAGAATCTGAAGGTGGCCAAAGCTTCGCTCGAATCCGCCGAATCGGCGCTGAGCAATGCCGAGGAGACCTTGTCCTACACGCGGCTGACGGCCGGTGCCGACGGGGTCGTGACCGCGCGGAACGCCGATGTCGGCGAGACCGTTCAGGCGGCACAAGCCGTCTTCTCGGTTGCGGTGGATGGGCCGCGCGATGCCGTCTTCGACATCTACGAGTCCCTGCTGCGCAGCGGCGAGCCGCCGGAGGTGACCGTGAGCCTTGCGTCCGACCCTTCGGTCGTCGCGCGCGGACCTGTGCGTGAAATCGCGCCGACGGTCGACCGGCAGACCGGCACGGTCCGCGTCAAGGTCGGGCTCGAACAGCCGCCGGCCGCCATGACGCTCGCCTCGGTGGTGCGAGGGACGGTCTCGCTCGCAGGTCCACCGGCCTTCACCCTGCCGCCGAGTGCGCTTGCCGCGTCCGGCGGAAAGCCGGCCGTGTGGATCCTCGATCCCGCCAAGACCACCGTGTCGCTCCGCCCGGTGACGGTTGCCGATTACCAGACCGATGCCATCATTGTCGCCACGGGCCTGAAGGCCGGCGAGCAGGTCGTCGTCGACGGCACCAAACTGCTCCGCGAAGGGCAGACCGTGCTGCCCGCCGAGGGGAACACCCCATGAAGCCCGCTCTCATTCTCCTGCCGCTCGCTTTCATGCTGGCGTCCTGCTCGGACGACGGGGAGACGGCGCCTCCGCCGCCGCGGCCGGTCAAGTCGCTGGTGCTGGAGGAGACGAATTCCGCACCCCTGTCCTTTGCCGGCACGGTCGAGCCGCAGATCGTCACGAACTACAGCTTCCAGATCCTCGGGCGCATGGTCTCCCGCAATGTCCAGGTCGGCGATCCCGTGGAACGGGGCACGCTGCTGGCCGTGCTGGAATCCACGGCGCTGGAGCAGGACGTGGCGGCCGCGCAGGCATCGCTCGTCAGCGCGCAGGCCTCCAGCAACAATGCCCGCGTGGTGGAGCAGCGCCAGAAAGGCCTCTTCGCCAAGACGGTCGTCTCCCAGGCGGCTGTCGAGGATGCGGTGCAGGCGGCACAGGCGGCGCAATCTGCCGAAGTGCGGGCGCGGGCCAATCTCGCCAAGGCGCAGGAGCGGCTGAGCTACGCGAAGATCGCCGCCGACTACACCGGCGTCGTCACCAGCACGGCTGCGGAGCCGGGCCAGGTGGTGGCTGCCGGACAGACCGTCGTGACCGTCGCGCGGCCGGATCTTCGGGATGCGGTGGTCGATCTTCCCTCTTCGGCAGCGTCCGGCGTCAAGATCGGCGACCCGTTCCTCGTGGTTCTCCAGTCCGACCCGACGACGGTGGTCAAGGGTCGCGTCCGCCGGATCGAGCCCTCAGCCGACCCCGTCACCCGTTCGCAACGCATCCGCATCGCGCTGCAGGCCGCGCCCGCCGCCTTCCGTCTCGGCTCCGTCATCTCCGTCACCTTGCCGGATACACGCCCGTCCGAGCTGCTGCTGCCGGCAACCGCCCTCGTCACGCGCGACGGCAAGACCTTCGTCTGGATCATTCCGGAAGGCACGGAGGCTGTTGCGATGCGCGAGGTGGCGACCCGGGACACCCGTGGTGATCGCGTATCCATCTCTTCCGGCCTCAAGCGCGGCGACCGTGTCGTCGTCGCCGGGGTCAATAGCCTGACCGACGGGCAGAAAATCCGCATTTCCGGAGACTTGAAATGACGCCGTTCAACCTGTCGGACTGGGGGCTGGGGCACCGCTCGCTTCTCTGGTATTTCATGCTGGTCTTCTCGATCGCCGGCTTCTTGTCCTACCTCAACCTCGGGCGCGAGGAGGATCCGTCCTTCACCATCAAGACCATGATCATCACCGCCCAGTGGCCCGGCGCCACGGTGGAGGACACGATCAAGCAGGTCACGGAGCGCATCGAGAAGAAGCTCGAGGAGTTGCCGCAGCTCGATTACACGAAGAGCCAGACCGTGGCCGGGCAGACGACCGTTTTCGTCTATCTGCGCGAAACCACACCGGCGGCCCAGGTCGCGCCGACCTGGGTGCGGGTGCGCAATCTCGTCAGCGATATCAAGAGTTCCTTCCCCTCGGGCGTGCAGGGACCGTTCTTCAACGACAGCTTCGGCGACGTCTACGGCAATATCTACGCCTTCACCTCGGACGGCTTCTCGCAGCGCGAGCTTCGCGACACCGTGGAGGCCGTGAGGGCCGAGGTTCTGACCGTCCCCAACGCCGGCAAGGTGGATATCATCGGGGCGCAGGACGAGGTGATCTTCCTCGAATTTTCGTCGCGCCAGCTGGCCGCCCTCGGGCTCGACCAGCAGAGCGTGGTGGACACGCTGCAGGCGCAGAATGCGGTGGCGCCCTCCGGCGTCATGCAGGACAGTCCCGAACGCATCAGCGTTCGCGTGTCCGGCCAGTTTTCCTCCGAAGAGAGCCTGCGCAACCTCAACCTGCGCGTCAACGACCAGTTCTTCCGGCTGAGCGACGTGGCGTCGATCCGCCGCGGCTATGCCGATCCGCCAAGCACGATCTTCCGTTACAACGGCGAGCCGGCGATCGCCCTGGCCGTCAACATGAAGCAGGGCGCCAATCTTCTCGCCTTCGGCGAGGCGCTCACCGAACGCATGGACACGATCGAGCAGAAGCTGCCGGTCGGCATCGATGCGCATCTGGTGTCCGACCAGCCGAAGATCGTCGACGAGGCGGTGACGGGCTTTACGCGCGCGCTGTTCGAGGCCATCGCCATCGTGCTCGCGGTTTCCTTCGTCAGCCTCGGCCTCAGGGCCGGGTTGGTGGTGGCGGTGGCGATCCCGCTCGTTCTGGCGATGACCTTCGTCATCATGGAATATCTCGGAATCTCCCTGCAGCGCATCTCGCTCGGCGCGCTCATCATCGCGCTCGGCTTGCTCGTGGACGACGCGATGATCGCGGTAGAGATGATGGTGGCGCGGCTCGAGGCGGGCGATGACCTGCGCAAGGCCGCGACCTATGTCTACACCTCGACGGCCTTTCCGATGCTGACCGGCACGCTGGTCACCGTCGCGGGCTTCATTCCGGTCGGTCTCAACAACAGTGCGGCCGGTGAGTTCACCTTCACGCTGTTCATCGTCATCGCCGCGTCGCTGATCCTCTCCTGGATCGTCGCCGTGCTCTTCACCCCGCTTCTCGGCGTTCTGATGCTGCCGAAGACGATGAAGCAGCATCACGGCTCCAAGGGTATCGTCGCCCGCATCTTCTCGCGGCTTCTCCTCACCTGCATGCGGTTCCGCTGGGTGACGATCGCCGTCACGCTGATGGTGTTTGCAGGCTCGGTGTTCGGCATGCAGTTCGTGCAGCAGCAGTTCTTTCCCTCGTCGGACCGCAACGAGCTGATCATCGACTGGAACCTGCCGCAGAGCGCCTCGATCCGCGAGACGCAGCGCCAGATCGCCCAGTTCGAGAACGAGAAGCTGAAGGGCAATCCGGATGTCGAGCACTGGTCGAGCTATGTCGGGCAGGGCGCGGTCCGCTTCGTTCTGTCGTTCGACGTGCAGCCGAACAGCCCGGCCTTTGGACAGACGATCATCGTCAGCAAGAGCATCGAGGCACGCGATCGGCTGAAGGGTGATCTCGAGGCCTACCTCAAGAAGACCTTCATCGGCACGGATGCCTATGTGAAGCTGCTCGACATCGGCCCGCCGGTCGGACGTCCCGTCGCCTATCGCGTCAGCGGACCGGATATCCAGACGGTACGGCAACTGGCGCTCGATCTCGGCAACATCGTCGGCGGCAACAAGCATCTCGGCGACGTCGCCTATGACTGGAACGAGCCCGCCCGCGTGGTCAAGATCGATGTCCAGCAGGACAAGGCCCGCCAGCTCGGCATCACGTCGCAGGCGATTGCCACGACCATCAACGGCATCGTCGGCGGCACGACGGCCACGCAGGTGCGCGACGACATCTATCTCGTCAACATCGTCGGACGTGCCGTGGAGGCGGAACGCAGCTCGATCGAAACGCTGCGGGACCTGCAGCTTCCGGTCGGCGACGGCCGGTCCGTTCCGCTCGCAGCCGTGGCCACCTTCCGCTACGACGTCGAACAGCCGCTGATCTGGACCCGCTCGCGCATCCCCACGGTCACCGTGCGGGCCGGCATGATCGACAAGGTCCAGCCGGCCACGGCGGTGGCCGAGCTCGCTCCGGCGGTGAAGACGTTCGAAACGACGCTGCCGCCCGGCTATGCGGTCGCGGTTGCCGGTGCCGTCGAGGAAAGCGGCAAGGCGCAGGGACCGATCGCCGCCGTCGTGCCGCTGATGCTGTTCGTCATGGCGACCATCCTGATGATCCAGCTGCAGAGCTTCAGCCGGCTCTTCTTGGTCTTCGCAGTCGCCCCGCTCGCCATCATCGGCGTCGTCGCCGCCTTGCTGCCCAGTGGCGCACCGATGGGCTTCGTCGCCATCCTCGGCATCCTCGCGCTGATCGGCATCCTGATCCGCAATTCGGTGATCCTGATCGACCAGATCGAGACGCTGCGTCGCGATGGGGTCGCGCCCTGGCGTGCGGTGGTGGAGGCCACCGAACATCGCATGCGGCCGATCATGCTGACGGCCGCCGCGGCCAGCCTTGCGCTCATCCCGATCGCCCGCGAGATCTTCTGGGGTCCGATGGCCTATGCCATGATCGGCGGCATCGTCGTGGGCACGGTCCTGACCTTGCTCTTCCTGCCAGCGCTCTACGTGGCCTGGTTCCGCATCCATGAGGAGAAGCCCGACGCGGACGCTGGGGCAAGCGCGCCCTCCGCATCCGAGCCCGACCTTCAGCCCCAGGGCTGAACGAGGCTCGGCAATGATCCTTCAGCCGCGCCGTCCCGCCGCGCGGCTGTCTGGTCAGACGGAAAGATTGCGGGCGATGTAGCCGGCGAGATCCTGCGCCTCCGGCGCGAGTGTCGCACGCCCCTTCACAAGAGCGAGTTCGGCTTCCGGCTGCGGCTCGAAGCCGTCGGCCCGCGTCAGCCGCCGATGGTCGGCCAGCACGGCATTGGCCGGAACGAGGCTGATGCCGAGCCCGGAGGCCACGGCGGCCTGCACGCCCATCAAACCCTGACTGGTATAGGCGATCCGCCAGCGCCGCCCGCTGCGCTCCACGGCGCGGATGGCGCGATCCCGGTAGATACACCCGACCGGGAAGACGGCGAGGGGCACGACGTCCTCGTCGATCGTCCGGTTCTCGGCTCCGATCCAGACGAGGTCTTCCTTCCAGCTCGCGAGACAGGCGCCGACGGCGGGCTCCCGCTTGACAAGCGCCAGGTCGATCTCGCCCGCCTCCAGCAGCCGTCCGAGCCCTGTGCTCCAGCCGCTCGTCGTGTCCAGGCGAAGATGCGGCGAGGCGTCGGCAAACCCGGACAGCAGATCGATCAGACGCCGTCCCGCGAAGTCTTCGGGAACGCCGAGCCGCACGGTGCGTGGCGCTGAAGGACGGCGCATCACCTCGGCTGCTTCATCTGCCGTGGCGAGCATCCGGCGGGCATAGCTCAGAAGCAGCTCGCCGGCCTCCGTGGTCTGCAGCGTCCCGGTGGACCGGTCACGCAGAATGAGCGGCTGGGCGAGACCGGTCTCCAGCTTCTTGATCTGCTGGCTGACGGTGGACTGCGTGAGGCAGACGCGCTCGGCAGCGCGGGTGAAACCACCGCTGTCGATGACGGCCACGAAGGTGCGCAGCAGATCGAGGTCGAATGGATAGGTCATCGGCATTCTCGATAGGGTTCATGAGAACATTTAATTTCCCAATGACAACGAGATTTGTCAACATGGCCACACACAGGAGATTTGACCATGACATTGTCCGGACAGCGGCCCGACTGGCTGACATTCGATTGCTACGGCACCCTGATCCAGTGGGACGAGGGACTGTTGGCCGCAATGGAGAAGATCCTCTCGGCAGACGCTGCGGCGGTCGATCCCGCGGCTTTCATTGCGACGTTCGACGGTCACGAGCATGCGCTCGAAGCAGAGCGGCCGCACCGGTCCTTCCGGGAGGTCAGCGCGCTCGCACTGGAAAAGACGATGGCGGCCTTCGGCCTGCGCTTCGACCCTGCCGATGCCGAGATCCTGACCGGATCGATCGGCCGCATGCCGCCCTTTCCCGAGGTGGTTGCGACGCTGCGTCAATTGAAGGATGCCGGTTTCAAGCTGGCGGTCATTTCCAACACAGACGACGCGATCATTGCTGGAAACATCGCACAGCTTGGCGGGTCGATCGACCGGGTGATCACCGCCGAACAGGCCGGCGCCTACAAGCCCACGGCGCAGATTTTCCGACATGCCTGGAAAACGCTGGGCATTTCGCCAGACGCGCTGGTGCATATCTGCGCAAGTCCGCATCTCGACCTTGTCGCGGCCCGCGATCTGGGCTTTCGTACGATCTGGATCGATCGTGGAACAGGCCGCAAGCCGCCTTCCGATTATCGACCGGACGAGCACGTTTCCGCGCTCGATCGCGTGCCCGGCCTGCTTCAGGCTGCCGGGTGGATGCAGTAAGATCTGGAGGCCCCGCATGGCGCACGAAATGACGATCCCGAAGACCGCTCCCGCCTTGTTGCGCAACGTCTCGCTCGAGACGGACGAAATCTGGCAGGCGCGCGCCGATCTTGCCGCGTGCCTGCGGATGGCGGCGCGGCTCGGGCTGGAGGAGGGCATCTGCAACCACTTTTCGGCGGTGGTGCCCGGTCATCCCGATCTCTTCCTCGTCAACCGGCTCGGCTGGGCCTTTCAGGAAGCGACGGCCTCATCTTTGCTCATCTGCGATTTCGAGGGGCACGTGATCGCCGGCGACGGCGTGCCCGAGGCGACGGCCTTCTACATCCACGCCCGGCTGCACAAGAAAAGTCCCCGCGTCGGTGCCGCTTTTCACACGCATATGCCGAACGCGACCGCGCTCAGCATGGTGGAGGGCGAACCGCTCGTCTGGGCGGGGCAGACGGCGCTCAAGTTCTACGGCCGCGTTGCCGTGGACGAGGCCTATAACGGGCTCGCGCTGGACGAGCGGGAAGGCGATCGGATTGCCGCCGTTCTGGGCGACAAGGACATCCTGTTCATGAAGAACCACGGCGTCATGGTCTGCGCCCCGAACATCGCGGAGGCGTGGGACGACCTCTATTATCTTGAGCGCGCAGCCGAGGTGCAGTTGAAGGCGATGAGCACCGGGCGACGCCTGTTGCCGGTCTCGCCGGAAATCGCCACCATCGCCGCACGGCAGATGCGGGAGGGGGATCCGGAAAGCGCCAGGCTTCATCTGGCAAGCGTGCGCCGGGTGCTCGACCGGCAGTCGCCGGACTACAACAGCTGAAACGTGCGGGCCGCGACGCTGCGCGCGGCGGCTGCCGGACGTCGCCCTCAGCGCGGATGCATTTCCTCGCCGTCCTCGTCCTCGTCGCCGATCGGGGCTTCCATGGTGAAGACCACGCCCGTGACGTCGAAGCGCAGTTCTGCACTGCCGCCGAGGCTGTTGGAGAGCACCCGCTCGATCATGCGGGTTCCAAAACCCCGGCTGGTCGGAGGTTCCACCGGAGGGCCGTCGCGTTCTTCCCATGTCAGCTTGAGGCGGTTCAGCGGTGCGTCCGGCATGGCGTGCCAGCGCACCCGGATGCGTCCGGCAAGGTTGGAGAGCGCCCCGTATTTGATGGCATTGGTCGCCAGCTCGTGCAGCGCCATGGCCAGCGTCAGCACGAGATTGGACGACACCTGCAGGTCTGGCCCATCGATGTCGATGCGATTGGGGTAGCTGTCCCAGAACGGATCGAGCGTCGCACGGACGATGCGGCCGAGATCCGCCCCGGCAAAGTTGCCGGACACCAGAAGATCCTGCGCCGCGCCGATCGACTGGAGGCGCGAGGTGATGGCCTTGCCGGCCGCCTCCTTGTCCGGCGCCTGGCGAAGCGTCTGGTTGATCACGGACTGGACCGTCGTCATCAGGTTCTTCATGCGGTGGCTGAGCTCGCGCACGGTGATGGCGCGGGCTTCCTCGGTCCGCTTGCGGTCGGTGATGTCCATCGACAGGCCCGACATCTGCGAGGCATGGCCGTCCGGCTCGTAGTAGACCAGTCCGCGAATATGGACCCATCGCAGCCGGCCGTCCGGAAACACGCAGCGGTGCTCGACGTCGTATTCCTCGTGATTTTCCACGGCGTTCCGGAACGCGTCGTGGACCCGTGCCTTGTCCTCCGGCAGGACCGCGTTCAACAGATCGTCGATCGAGAAATCCTGGTCCGGCGCAACGCCGAAGTTGGCCTTGCAGTCGGGCGACGCGACGAGCTCCATCGTGGCGAGATTGAGGGTCCAGTAGCCGAGATGCCCGGCTTCCATCGCAAAACGAAGCTGAGTCTCGTTGCGTTTCAGTTCCGCCGTCCGCTTCTGGACTTCGCTTTCCAGCAGATCCCGGTCCCGCTCCAGCCGCACGAGGCGGTCGCGTTCCATGGTGACGTCGAGCTGGGAGGCGAAGAAATAGGTCAGCTTGCCTTCTTCGTCGAAGACGGGCGAGATCAGAAGGCGGTTCCAGAAGGGTTCGCCGTTCTTCTTGTAATTGACGACGTCGATTTCGATCGGATACCGGTTGTCGATCGCATCGCGAACTTTCTGGATGTCCGCGCGGTTCGTCTCGGGGCCCTGGAGAAAGCGACAGTTCCTGTCGATGATCTCGTCACGGCGATAGCCGGTGAAACGGAGAAATGCGTCGTTGACGAACACGATCGGATTGTCCGGCTTCGACGGATCCGTGATCAGCATGGGCATGCGGGTCGCGCGGACGGCGGCTGCAAAGGGGTCATGCCCGACATCCATGCGGGCAATCTGGGCTTCGATACGCTGATGCTCTGTGACGTCGTTCAATGACTGTCCTCTCGGTGACCTTTCTCCTAGACGGTTAATTCAGGGCGGCCATTAAAAAAAACAATATCCGTGGGAATTAGCTGGGGAAACGGCGCTTTCCTGCGTCGGTATTCGACGGATACCGACGGTTTGCCAAAAACAACTGCCGCAGCGAAGACGCGTGTAGGCCACCGCCCCTTACTTGCCTGCCGAGAGCACGCGTCCGGAGGCATCGTCCAGGGCGCGGCTGGTCCCCTGTCCGTCGCGCTTCAGACCCTTGGCCGTATTGCCGCAGCCGGCAAGCGTCAGGACGGACAGGCTGAGGATGGCGATGAGGATCGGGCGCATGGTCTCTCCTGCACGTGTTTCGAGAAATACTTGGCAAAAAATGTGGCGAGACGCGGATTTTTCAATCCTGCGCCTGTGGCATGTCGGAAAACGGCATTCGCCGCCTGGGTTTCTTCGGCGCAAAGCCGCGGCTCACATAGGGCGAGCCGGCCAGCCCGAAACGCCAGGGCTGCTCGATCGCCTTGGTGATGCCGATCCGCGGACCGGCGACGACGTCGACGGGCGCTGTCGCCGCAGCGAGATGGAACGGCGCCGCCAGCAGCGACAAGCCATCATGGCCGATATCGATTCCGAGCGCCTGGCACAGCCGCCCCGGTCCTGCACACAGGAGCCGGGGATTGTCGAGCCCCCGGCGGTCCATCATCGTTTCCAGCCCGACTGTGGGCGCCAGCGCACGGACCAGAACGGCGCTGCCCGGACGGCAGACCAGATTGACGCACCAATGAATGCCATAGGACCGATAGACATAGGCGTGCCCCGGCGGACCGAACATCGCGCGGTTGCGCGGCGTCGGCCCGCGGAAGCTGTGGGACGCCGCATCGTCCGGCTCGTAGGCCTCCGTTTCCACGATGATGCCGCCGACCCCGTCGACGAGGAAGGTTGCTCCGACAAGGTCTCGTGCGGCGTCGACGGCGGAGCGTTGGAAGAAATCAGGAGACATCATCAGGGTCGCTCTGCCGGTCGCGTTTTTGGATGTGCTCGATCTGGAATGGTGTCGCCACGTTATCTCCGGGAACGATCATGGCGCGTTTTCGTTCTCGAACCAAAGGAGATTTTCCATGCGCATCAAGGCTTTCCTGAAAGGTTCACCTTTGTCCACCGTCGGGGGTGCTGCGCTGGCGGCTCTCGTCGTTTCCCTGGCGTCCGTTCCGACCGGGCAGGCCTTTGCGCAGGCGCAGCAGGGAGAATGCGGTGTCGGTACGCCACAACAGGGGACGGCGCCCAACGCCAATCCCGGCAGCGGTTCGCTGACAGAGAAGCTCGACGATTGCAACGGTGTGCTGAAGCCCCCGTCGGTGGGCGACGGCGAGATCGTCGAGCCTGCGCCGTCATCCGGGCAGATGCCGGTGATCACGCCGAATGATCTTCCAAAGGATGGAAATTCCGCGCAGCAGCCGTAGATCTCCGTCAAAGACTGGAGAGGGTTTCATGGCAGACGGATATCAGGCTGGACGACAAGCGGGCGGCATCGGATCGCGGACGGAGAGCGCTGCGGACAACGACACGCGCGGTCGGCTCGCAAAGACCCCGTCCGCCATCCCTTATCCCGGTCTGAAAGACGTGTTCTGGCGGGTCATTGCCGAGATCAGCGAAGACCGGGTGACGCTGATTGCGGCGGGCGTGACCTACTATCTGCTCCTCGCGCTGTTTCCGGCTCTTGCCGCTCTTGTTTCGATCTATGGCTTCGTCGCAGACCCTGGCGCGATTGGTGCGCAGGTGACGCTGCTTGCCGACATCGTCCCGACCGGATCGCTCGACATCATCCTCGAACAGCTGAAGACGCTGGCGACACAGAAGACCTCTACGCTTTCGATCGGTTTCGTGTTCGGTCTCGGCGTCGCACTGTGGAGTGCGCACAACGGCATGCGTGCGTTGTTCGACGCGATGAATATCGCCTACGGAGAGACGGAAAAGCGCGGCTTCTTCAAGCTGACCGGCCTCGGGCTCCTGTTCACGCTCGGGGCGCTCGGCGTCGCGGTGATCGTGATCTCGGCGATCGGCATCCTGCCGGCCGTGCTCGCGTTTCTCTGGCTCGACCGCTGGGTCGAACTTCTTGCGCGCTTCGCGCGCTGGCCGCTGATGCTCGTCATCGTCTGCTTCGCCACGATGATGCTCTATCGCTATGGTCCCAGCCGGGAGAGGGCCAAGCTGCGCTGGCTAAGCTGGGGCGCGGCCTTTACCAGCGTCTCCTGGCTCGGTGCGTCGCTCGGCTTTTCCTACTACATCGAGAATTTCGCCAATTACAACGCGACCTACGGCACGCTCGGAGCCCTCATCGGCTTCATGGTGTGGACCTGGATGTCGGTGATCATCCTGATCGTGGGCGCTGAAATCAACGCGGAACTCGAGCACCAGACGACGATCGACTCGACCACCGGCCATCCTCGCCCGATGGGCGACCGTGGCGCCTATGTCGCCGACACGGTCGGCGACGCGGTCTCCTGATCCATCAAGCACCCAGCCGGAAAGATTGAAAGCGGGCCCACGACCGGAAACGCTTGGCCGCCCCGGCATCGATGCATAAAAAAGCGATTGTCGCATGCCTGCGGCAATCGCTTTCTGCTTTCTAAACCTGGGATGGCGACCCTTACTGGGGCTTCGTCTCGTTCATGGCAGCTTCGTGATACCAGCTGTCGATGATCACCGGGGAGGCGGGGGCCTCGACCTTGACGTCCGGTACAGTCTTCCAGCCGGACAATCCTTTCAGACCACCGACAGGAAATTGATAGATCGTCGCCGACTGGCGCTGTGGTGTCATTGGCATGGCATCGGCTCCCTTTTGTGTGTCCGAGATGTATGCGTTCATATGCACATATTTTGCGCTGAATGTCTAAAAATAAATCAATTTTCGTGTCGGCTTTTCGCGCATTTTCTGCGGTGGTGGCGATTTTTCCGGTGCGGGCCCGGTTTTCTGCCTGCAAATTCTCCTCGTTCAACGCGGTCCGAGCCTTAAGGGTTCCTCGCGGCGCCCAGAGGTCGCGCGCATGCGCGACAAGGTGGGTGTTCCCGGTCCACGATCGGGTATGCCGAGTGTCATCGAGACGGATTTTCGAGAATTATCGCTTCTGCTGGCGTCAATGGCCACCAACTGGCACGGCTTGTGCATTCCCTTACGTTCAGAGGATGTCGGCTTCGGGTTCGCGGTCGCTGTTCTGGATTGCTCACCATTTATGAGAGATTTGCCATGACCAAGTATAAGCTCGAGTACATCTGGCTCGACGGGTACACACCGGTACCGAACCTGCGCGGCAAGACGCAGATCAAGGAATTCGACGCGTTCCCGGCGCTGGAGCAGCTGCCGCTCTGGGGCTTTGACGGTAGCTCGACGATGCAGGCCGAAGGCCGCAGCTCCGATTGCGTGCTGAAGCCCGTCGCTCTCTATCCGGATCCCGCCCGCACCAACGGCGTTCTAGTCATGTGCGAAGTCATGATGCCGGACGGCGTGACGCCGCATCCGAGCAACTCCCGTGCGACGATCCTTGACGACGAAGGCACGTGGTTCGGCTTCGAGCAGGAATACTTCTTCTACCAGAACGGCCGCCCGCTCGGCTTCCCCGAGCAGGGTTACCCCGCGCCGCAGGGGCCGTACTACACCGGCGTCGGCTACAGCAATGTTGGCGACATCGCCCGCGAGATCGTCGAAGAGCATCTGGACCTCTGCCTGGAAGCCGGCATCAACCATGAAGGCATCAATGCCGAAGTGGCCAAGGGCCAGTGGGAATTCCAGATTTTCGGCAAGGGCTCCAAGAAGGCTGCCGACGAAATCTGGATGGCCCGCTACCTGCTGCAGCGCCTGACCGAAAAGTACGGCATCGATATCGAGTATCACTGCAAGCCGCTCGGCGACACCGACTGGAACGGCTCGGGCATGCACTGCAACTTCTCGACCGCCTACATGCGCGAAGTCGGCGGCAAGGCCTACTTTGAAGCCCTGATGGCGGCGTTCGAAAAGAACCTGATGGATCACATCGCCGTCTACGGTCCCGACAACGACAAGCGCCTCACGGGCAAGCACGAAACGGCTCCGTGGAACAAGTTCAGCTACGGCGTTGCCGATCGTGGCGCATCGATCCGCGTTCCCCACTCGTTCATCAAGAACGACTACAAGGGCTATCTGGAAGATCGCCGCCCGAACTCCCAGGGCGACCCCTACCAGATCGCTTCCGCCGTGCTGAAGACGATCTCGGAAGTTCCCACCGAAGGCTACGCCTCCGCTGCTGCCTGATCACGCGGGCGCGCATCGTCGCGCCGCGGGATGGGCCACTGTGCGGGGTGCGATACGATCGCACATCCGCCGGATTCAGAGAAACGAAGAACGGCGCCGGGAAACCGGCGCCGTTCTTCGTTGACGGGGATTTTCTCGACGCTTTCCCGACACGCTGTCGGAGCGGCTTTCGGCTGGACCGGCAAAGCCTCGGGGCAGTCTCGCGATCGAAGCATCGTGTTGGAGGGCTCGCATGGCGGCGAAGAGGGGCCGTCGTCGTTCTCGCGGCTTGTGTGCCGCTCCTTGCAACACGCCGAGGACACACAAAAAAAGCCCTCCGGCTGGGTCAGCAGGAGGGCTCGGCATTTGCGATCCGGGTCGCGTCACGCCGGACATTCATCCGGCGATCCCATCCGACAATTTCTGGGCGCGTTACGGCGCCGGTGTCGTCGCTGGAGGGGCAGCGGGCGCGGCGGCCGGCATCGTGGCGGCGCTGCCGTCGATGTAAGGCAGGATCTCCATGCCGCCGTGGAACAACATGCTCAGCGCGACATAGAAGATGACGGCAAGGCCGACATAGGCGATCCAGCGATGCTTGTGCAGGAGGTTGGCGATGAAGCTGGCAGCCAGACCCATGAGCGCGATCGAGACGATCAGGCCGATGACCAGCACCGTCGGATGATCCTGCGCAGCGCCGGCGACGGCCAGAACGTTGTCGAGCGACATGGAGACATCGGCAATGACGATCTGCGTCGCCGCCTGCAGGAAGGTCTTGCGAACCCGGGTCTCGTCTGCCGTCGCACCGATGTCGTGGGCGGCGTTTTCATCTGCCTGGCGCAGTTCGCTCCACATCTTCCAGCAGACCCACAGCAGCAGAAGGCCGCCGAAAAACTGAAGGCCGACAATGGCCAGCAGCTGGACGGTAATGGCCGCAAATGCGATGCGCAGCACCGTGGCGGCGATGATTCCGACCAGGATCGCCTTGCGGCGCTGGTCGACCGGCAGGCCCGCGGCGGCAAGGCCGATGACGATGGCATTGTCGCCCGCCAGCACCAGATCGATGGCAATGACCTGCAGAAACGCAGCCAGACCGGCTGCCGTGAAAATTTCCATGTCGGATCTGTCTCCCTCGTGCCGTTCATTCCGAATGACAATTGCGCGTCCCGTTCGCTAAAGCCATTCAAAGCTTCAAGGCAAGGGCAAACCGTCAAGGCGAGGAAAAATCGACACATTCGCCAGCTTGGAATGCGCCTGATGCTGCCGTGCCGCGATGCCGCGTGCCCGGTTGGGTGCCATCGGTTCGCGTTACCGGCGCAGGGGGTCCACGGCCAGCGTCTCGCGCTGCGTCACCTCATAGAGCGCCGGCTCGATGCTGCTTTTTTCGACGTTGGGAAGATAGTAGAAGTGAACGAAGCCCAGGGCGAGCACGCCGCCTATGACGTTCATGGCCGCAAAGATCAGAATTTCGGAGTCCATGTCGCGTCTCCTTTGGAGAACGCCCCGTTTCGGTCATGGACAGAATGACCCTTTTGCCCGCGGGGCATTCTGTCCGTTCAAGGTCAAATGTCGGCAAGGTCGCTCGCGCATGCATGTCGCCCGAAAGTGTGCAGCGGTTTCGGGAAACGACATGCATCAAAACGAAAACAAAATCACGTTGCGTGAATCCTTGCTCATGCAAGGCGATTTAGAGTGCGGGAACCCGGCGCTTGGCCGCCATCAGAAGGTCCAGCTCCGTCGAGGAGGGGCCGAACCGTTCATAGAGCCGCTTTGCCTCGTCCGTCTGCAAACCGTAGCGTGCCTGGAACTCCTCCAGCGTGCAGGATTCGCCCCGCACCGTCTTTCCTCGTATTCCCTTCAGATCCGTCATGTCACCGCTCCCTTGCAAGTCGCATCTGTACGCTCGCCTGTGAACGCCTCGATTCCGCCGAAGTTCCCTGAACGATCGGATTTACGATCGAAAGTAAGCTTGAAGTTGCAGTGCTGGCGCAAAGAACCCTCCAGCGGTTCCGGCGCCCGTTCTGTTCGGCTGCGCTGACCCAGCTGCAAGGGCCGTGCAATCCTATCCACGCGGACGGCTTTCCAAGGCTTTGAGCGCCGCTTGCCCCGCAAACTGCGCCTGCAGCTGAGACGGAAACTTGCCGGTTGCGGGATGCGTGACGCCCTTGAACGTCAAGATGAAGCTCCACGAGCCATCCCGCTGTTTTGCAACCGCAATGCCCGATTTCGACTGATTGACGTCGCCCATCTACTCGTCTCCCTGATTGCCACGCGTCCCTGATTGTCACGCGCAATGGCTCTGATGTCGTTCCATACGGCAAGTTCACCTCGGCGGACATCCCCTTCGCAGCCGTTCGCCGCGATCCACCGCGCGGCAACGCCGTCTTCGCATGTGCGAAACACATAGCTGCAATGCAAGAATTCCGCTCGTCGTGGTGCGAGAAGTTTGTATGATGAGCCTATCGAAGCGATGCACCTCCTCCCGCATCGTTTTGACGACCTTGATGATCCTATCCTCCTCCCGGGATCGTCGGTTGTGGTTGCAGCTTCTCCTCCTCCCAAGCTGCCAACCGGAATTGAGAGCCTGCTGCACCTCCTCCCGCAGCAGGCTCTTTTCGTTTGAGGATCCAGGCAACGATCAGCGCGCCTTTCAGCGGCTCCACGTCCGTCGTGTCACGAGCCTCCGGGTTACGGCTTTGCCGAACCTGCGCCATCGGCGGAACATTGCAGCAAAACCCGCGTTTCTTGCTGTGGTATCGGAAAACGGACGATCTGGTTCCAGGCCTCGCGATCGACAGCTCAGCCTTGAAGCTTGAGCTTTCAAGCCGAATGGGCGGCGTTCTCGTTTGTGCGCGTGCCGGCGCGTTTGCGTTCGGCAGGGCTCCAGCGTCCGACGACCAGTGTGCAGTATCGGCAATCGCCTTGCCGAAGTCTTGTCGAGGAGCGCGTTTTGCCCGTCCGTTATCTCATGTTGGGTGTCATCGGCTTCGTGGTTGCCGCGATCCTCAGCGTCGTCGTCGTCCAGCAGCTGGAGGGCAAGTCCGGCGATCAATCGACGACCCCGCCGGATCCCCTCGTTGTCGCGCCTGACAAGGCTGCCGAGCAGAGCCCGTAAGAGCCCACGCATGCCTTGCCGTCGCGCGATCGTCAGCGGTCGCCGCGATGTCTGCCAAGCCTCTATCTCGGACGTTATCCCGTTCTCTTCTCGCGTGCGTCATCAGCGCGACCCTGTCGTCAAGGCGGTCACCATGCCACATTTCTACTTCAACCTTGTCGATCACGAGGGTTTTTCCGACGGCGAGGAAGCCTACGCCTTCGCGGATGTCGCCACGGCGCTGGCCGAAGCCGAAGTGGTTCTGGCGGAAATGGCGCTCGACGGGCTGCCGCGAGGGCCTCTTGGCAGGCTCGAAGTCGAGGTTCTCGATGAAGACAGGGTCTGCGTCGGCAAGGTCAGCCTGGAACTGCGTCGGCAGGTTTTCCCGCGCTGACATCAAGACCGCCCCAAGCGGGCAGATCCTGTGCCGTCAGCGTGTCGTCTTCCCCGGCGTGCCCTTGGGGTTGGCATTGAGGCGGCGCACGGCGTCGATGATCGGCGGCATCAGCAGGGCAGCACCCGCATTCGAGAGGTGGTCATCGTCAAAATAGAAGATCCGGTCCGTCGCAAGGCTGTTGATGCAGCGCCCGGCGACGAAGCTGTCGCAAAAGATCGCGTCGGGCCTGATCTTGGCAAGGCGCGGATGGTCGAGTGTGTCGAACGCGGCGATGACAGCCGCATTGCGCGCGCGATATCGCTCCGACGACGTCCCGAGAGGCTCCGCGTCGTTGCCCGTCATGGCCGCCCGGGCAAGCAGGTCGGGCACGTTCCACCCGGCTTCGGGGATCGGATAGACGAGCACGACGTTATCGCCGCGATCGAGATAGGCGTTGATATCCGCGAGATAGGCCGCGAGAACCCGGTCCTTGCGGGCGAGGTCGTTCTCCCCGCCCATGTCGTCGCGCCGCTCGTAGAGGTCGGCATAGGTGGGCTTCAGCGCCTCGATGCCGCCTTCGCCGTTGTCGAATGCCGTTCCATCGACATAGAGCGACCAGCGGCTGACCATGATGATCGTCTTGATGTCGCTCCGGGCGATGTAATCTTCGACGCCGGTGAAAAAGCGGTTGCAGCGAAGGCGATATTTCGCATTGGAGACGACAAGGCCCGAGAACCCGGCGCAGGAGGAGTGGGAGAGGGCGTAGAGATCGAGTCCGGCGGCCGAGAAGGCGCGCAAAGCCTCGCCCGTGACCGCCCCGGCATGAGAATCGCCGATCAGGATCGTGTCGCTCGTCTGCGTGCCGGGTGTCATGCAGGCGCGCACGGGATGCGGCAGCGTTGCCTCGCCCTTGTCGAACAGACAGGTCGACATGGCCGGATCCGGATGCGCCTGCACGTCGAGCGCCGCCAGTGCGGACGGGGGCAGNGGGGGCAGGCGGAACGCCCAGCCGTTGTCTACGCGGCCCGCCGCACCGACCGCCATGAGGAAAACGGCGGCCGCCGCCGTCGCGCCGAGAATGCGGGGCGCGCTGCCGAGGATCCGAATGCGGCCTGTGCGGAACGGGGTCTCGACGAAGCGCCAGGACAGGACCGCGAGAAGCACGGCGGCGACCGTGAGGCTCGTCATCAGAACCGGCGTCGGCTCCGTGAGGCTGCGAATGCGGGCAAAGGCAAACAGCGGCTGGTGCCAGAGATAAAGGCTGTAGCTGATTAGACCGATCCCGGTGAGAAGCGGGAGCGACAGAAACCGATGCACGCGCGTGCCGGGTCCGCCAAAGAGGATGATCAGGGCGGTTCCGCCCACCGGTGCCAGCGTCCAGGCGGACGGAAACGGCGTTCCGTCGTCGTAGAGGAAGACGCCGGCCAGGACGCCAGCGAGGCCGAGAAGCGACAGGGTCTCGTTGGCAGGCTGTTGGCGATGGAGGAGGAAGAGGGCGCAGAGGGAGCCCGCCAGCAATTCCCAGGCGCGCGTATGGGGCAGGTAGAATGCCGCATTCGGGAACGCGATCGCGCCGTAGACTGCAAGGGCGAAGCTGACGAGGGCCGCCAGCAGCAGGACCACGAAGCGGATGCGCGGGCCTGCCCGATGAAGGAGCATCAAGAGGATCGGGAAAACGACGTAATATTGCTCCTCGACAGCCAGGCTCCAGGTGTGCAGCAGCGGCTGCTTCTCGGCGGCCGCGGCGAAATAGCCGCTTTCCTGCCAGAACAGGACGTTCGACAGGAAGAGGCAGACGGCGATGATGCTTTCGCCGAAACTCTTCATCTGCGCCGGGAGCATCCACGCCCAGGCAAAGGGCAGGCAGCAGAGGATGACGGTGAACAGCACGGGCATGATCCGGCGCGCCCGTCGCTCATAGAAGCCGAGGATCGTGAAGGTGCCCTTGTCCTGCGCCGTCGCGATGATGGTGGTGATCAGGTAGCCGCTGATAACAAAGAAGACATCCACGCCGACATAGCCGCCGGAAAACCAGGCCAGGCCTGCGTGAAAAAGGATGACCGGGACGACGGCCACGGCCCGGAGGCCATCGATTTCGGGTCGGTGCTGCATGAAGCTCAAGTCAAGATGCGGAGAAACGGTCAGGTGGGGACACGCCTTCGGCGGCGGATCGGAGTCCGCTGCCGAAGGCGCTTGATGTCCTTTAGATCATAAACGTTTTCGGGATGAAATCCCGCAGCCATGCCTTTCCGACCCGAAATGTCAGGCGCGGAAAAGCTTCCAGCGGTTGGGCCGGAAGGCGATGCGCGTGCCGGGCGCCGCAGCGACGTCGGAAGGCAGCTCGATCTCGATCCGACGCGTGGCGCCAGCGACGTCCAGTTCGACGTGCCGCGTTCCGGCCACCCGTCGGCTGATCGTCACGATCCCGGCGAGACAGCCGCCGCAGCCGTCGAGCAGGTCGATATCGTGCGGTCGAAAATAGAGTTCGGCCGGCCCCTCCGGCTCGCCCGGCGCGCTGACACCGATCGAGCGATCCTCGAGCCAGAGCTGCCCGTTCTCCACGCGCACCGGAAGGGTGTTGGACTGGCCGATGAAGCCGAAGACGAACGGCGAGTTCGGCGTGTCGTAGATCTCGTCCGGCGTTCCTACTTGCTCGATCTGCCCCTTGCTCATGACCACCACCCGATCCGCCAGTTCCAGCGCCTCGTCCTGGTCGTGCGTCACGAAGACGGTCGTGTGGCCGGTGCGGTCGTGGATCTCGCGCAGCCAGCGGCGCAGCTCCTTGCGCACCTGCGCGTCGAGCGCCCCGAATGGCTCGTCCAGCAGAAGAACGTTCGGCTCCACCGCCATGGCGCGGGCCAGCGCCACCCGCTGGCGCTGGCCGCCGGAAAGCTGGGCGGGGTAGCGCTTTTCCATCCCGCCGAGCTGGACGAGATCGATGAGATCTTCGGCGCGCTTGCGGATCTCGGCGGCCGGCGGGCGGCGCGACGCGGGGCGCACCTTGAGACCGAAAGCGACGTTGTCGATCACCGTCATATGTCGGAAAAGGGCATAGTGCTGGAACACGAAGCCAATATTGCGCTCCTGCACCGTTTTCTTCGAGGCATCGTCGTTCCCGAAGAAGATCATGCCGTCGGTCGGGCTTTCCAGCCCGGCGATGAGCCGCAACAGCGTCGTCTTTCCGGAGCCGGACGGCCCGAGAAGGGCAATGAGTTCACCGGAGCGGATATCGAGCGAAACCTTCTCGAGAGCGGGAAACCGGCCGAATTCCTTGCGAATGTCCTGAACGCGTACTTCCATGAAACCCTGTGCCTTTTCAGTGCTTGCGTGCGGCGGCGATCTGCGCACTGAATTTGAATTCGAGCAGCGACTTGATGACGAGCGTCACCAGCGCCAGAAGCGCCAGCAGCGTTGCCACGGCGAAGGCGCCGATGAAGTTGTATTCGTTGTAGAGAATCTCGACCTGCAGCGGCATGGTGTTGGTCATGCCGCGAATATGGCCCGACACCACCGAGACGGCCCCGAACTCGCCCATGGCGCGGGCGTTGCAGAGCAGCACTCCGTAGAGGAGACCCCATTTGATGTTCGGCAGGGTGACGTACCAGAAGGTCTGCCAGCCGCTCGCGCCGAGCGACAGCGCTGCTTCTTCGTCGCTCGTGCCCTGCTCCTGCATCAGCGGAATCAGCTCGCGCGCAACGAAGGGGAAGGTGACGAACACCGTCGCCAGCACGATGCCGGGGACGGCAAACAAGACCTTGATGCCGTGGCTGGACAGCCAGGGACCGAGCATGCTGTGCGACCCGAAGAGCAGGACGAAGACGAGGCCCGAGATCACCGGCGAGACCGAGAAGGGCAGGTCGATCAGCGTTGTCAGGAACGCCTTGCCCTTGAACTCGAACTTGGCGATGGCCCAGGCGGCGGCGATGCCGAAGACCAGATTGAGCGGAACCGCGATGGCGGCCACCAGCAGCGTCAGCCGGATCGCCGCCCAGGTCTCGGGATCGGCCAGCGCTTCGTAGAAGCGTCCCGGCCCGTTGCGGAAGGCCTCGGTGAAGACAATCGCGAGCGGCAGCACGAGAAAAAGGCCGACGAAGGCGAGCGACAGGGCAATCAGACCATAGCGCGCGAAGCGGCTTTCCGAGGTGGCCGACCGCACCATTTCCGAGGTCGCGCCCGATGCGGGGGCAAGAGCGTCATGTGCCATAACCATACCTCCGCCGGCTCCAGGCCTGGATGGAATTG
>NZ_LMPE01000015.1:312690-332616 GCF_001424325.1 Rhizobium sp. Leaf341 | reverse complement strand
AGTTGAACTCCTCCAGCCGGATGACGATGAGAAGCGGTGCGATCTCCGATACATACGGCAGATTGCCCGCAATGAAGATGACGGAGCCGTATTCGCCGACGCCACGGGCGAAGGCGAGTGCGAAGCCTGTGAGAACGGCCGGCGCAAGGCCCGGCAGCAACACGCGGCTGATGGTCTGAAATCGCGTTGCGCCAAGCGTTGCTGCCGCTTCCTCGACCTCGCGGTCGATCTCTTCCATGATCGGCTGCACGGTGCGCACCACGAAGGGCAGCCCGACGAAGATCAGCGCGAAGACGATCCCGATCGGCGTGAACGCGATCTTCAGCCCCAGCGGCGTCAGCAGGCTGCCGATCCAGCCATTCGGGGCATAGAGCGTCGTCAGCGCGATGCCGGCCACGGCCGTCGGCAGCGCGAAGGGCAGGTCGACCATGGCGTCGATGGCGCGCCGCCCGAAGAAACGGTAGCGCACCAGCACCCAGGCCAGCAGCACGCCGAAGACGACATTGGCCAGGGCGGCGACAAAGGCTGTTCCGAAGCTGATCTTCAACGCGTTCAGCGTCCGCTGATCGGTCGCCAGCGTCCAGAACGTGCTCCAACCGAGCGCGCTCGATCGCCAGGCGAGGCCGGAGAGGGGAATGAGAATGATGAGGATGAGCCATGACAAAGTGACGCCGAGCGCCAACCCGAAACCCGGGATGACGCTCGGCTGTCGAAATTGCCACCGCTGAGGGAGGCTTGCGGTCATGTAATCTTATTGCCCCGGCTTGTAGATCTGGTCGAAGACGCCCCCGTCTCCGAAGAATTTCGGCTGAGCTTCCTTCCAACCACCAAATTCGTCAATGGTCGAGAGCTTCACGTCGGCAAACCGCTTGATATCGTCCGGATCGGCCGCTTCCGGCTTGAACGGGCGATAATAATGCTTGGCGGCGATCTTCTGCCCGACATCGGAATAGAGATATTGCAGATAGGCCTCGGCGACCTTGCGGGTCCCCTTCGCGTCGACATTGCCGTCGACCAGGGCCACCGGCGGTTCCGCCTTGATGGAGACCGACGGGGTCACGATGTCGAAGCTTTCGGGACCGAGCTCTTCCAGAGAAAGATAGGCCTCGTTTTCCCAGGCGATCAGCACATCGCCGAGACCGCGCTGGACGAAGGTGGTGGTGGCGCCGCGCGCACCCGTGTCGAGAACCGGCACGTGCTTGAAGAGCTGGGCGACATAGTCCTGTGCCTTGGCGTCGTCGCCACCGTTCGCGGCGCGGGCCCAGGCCCAGGCGGCGAGGAAGTTCCAGCGCGCGCCGCCGGAGGTTTTCGGGTTGGGCGTGATGACCTGCACATCGTCCTTGACCAGGTCGCCCCAGTCCTTGATGTTCTTCGGGTTGCCCTTGCGCACGAGAAACACGATCGTCGACGTATACGGCGCGCTGTTGTTCTCGAACTTCGTCTTCCAGTCGGCAGGAATCTTGCCGCTTTCCTTGGCGATGGCGTCGATATCGGCTTCGAGCGCCAGGGTTACGACATCGGCCTCCAGACCGTCGATCACCGAGCGGGCCTGTTTGCCCGAGCCGCCATGCGACGTCTGGATCGTCACCGTCTCCCCGGTATCGGCCTTCCACTTCTCGGCAAAGGCAGCGTTGAAGTCCTTGTAGAGCTCACGCGTCGGATCATAGGACACGTTCAGGATCGTCTGATCGGCAAAGGCAAAGCCCAGCCCGCCCACCTGAATGCTGGTGGCCAGCAGCGCCACCGTGAAAAATCGGGATATACCCTTTGCGTTCATTGCTCTCGCCCTCCGTCTTGTCGCGAGTAATCTAGCTGGTCTGTCGATTAAGGTAACGAAGAAGTTTGCGCCTGAAAGACCGTTTGGAGAAAAGTCCTGCCGTCGGGTCTCCCGCTTGCGCAAGATTGATGCGACAAGACCGAAGTGGCCGGCAGGAGGACTGCAACATGAGCGACATACTGTGCGAACCGCGGGAGGTTCTCGCGTTCTGGTTCGAGGATGTCGATCCGGAGCACTGGTACAAGGCGCATCCGGCCCTGGATGCGGAATGCGACCGACGTTTTCGTGCAAGCCATCTCGCGCTCTCGCGCGATGTTGCGCCCGCATGGCGCGCGACGCCGGACGGCCGGCTCGCTGCCGTCATCCTGTTCGACCAGATGTCCCGCAACATCTATCGTGCGTCGCCGCTTGCCTTCGCGACGGACGGTCTGGCGCGTCGCGAGGCCCGGCTGGCCTTGGAGGCGGGCGCAGACCAGGCGGTCGAGCCGGTGCGGCGTGCGTTCTTCTATCTCCCCTTCGAGCATTCGGAGGCCATGCCCGACCAAGACCTTGCGGTCCAGCTGTTCACCGCGCTTGGCGATCCCGTGCTTCTCGATTTCGCCGTGCGCCATCGCGAGATCGTTGCCCGCTTCGGACGCTTCCCACATCGGAACGCCATTCTCGGCCGCATGCCGAGCCCGCAGGAGGAAGCCTTTCTGTTGCAGCCGGGCTCCCGCTTCTGAGCTCATCCGGACGCATGTTGGTGAAACCGGCTCGGCGTTGCGGCGCGAAGCCCAAAATTCGCCATACCGAGCCGTCAACCGGAACGCGCATGGCGCTCCCGCGCGCCTGATTCTCTTCGGTCGCGTTGCGATCTTCCTGAAGCCTTTCAACACGGTCCGTTGGAGAAGACAGACCCAACCGTGAAAGCATGTGCCTCCGCGATGCCCCGTCTCTTCGTCCTCCTGCTCCTTCTCGTGGCCAACCTGTCGCCGGTACTGGCCCAGCAACCGGCTGCCAGTTCGCCGTCGGCCAATCAGCCGGCTGCAAGTCAGCCCGCTGCAACCCAGCCCGCTGCAGGTCAGCCGGCGGCGGCGCCTTCCGCGGCCTCTCCGCCCGTACCGGCTCCCGCCGGCGCCGGACAGCAGGGCTCAGGTCAGCAGGGCTCCGGACAGCAGGGCTCCGGCAACGGCGCGTCGGAACGCGACCGGACGGATGAGGGGCAGACCGACGCGACGCAGAAGCTGGATGCGGCGCGCAAGCGGCTCGACACGCTGGCCGCGCAGGTCGACAACACCAATGCGGCGGAGACGGGACGCTCCACCCAGGCCAACAATGCGAACGCGGCGGACAACCGGCTGGCCGAGATCAAGGCCCAGGTCGATGACCTGTCGCAGCAGGTGGCCGGCCAGTTGGATGCGGCCCGCACCCGCATCGAACAGATCAAGGGACGCCTGACCGAGATCGGCGATCCGCCGGCCGCCGGTGCCGAGCCCGAAGCGTCGGTCGTGACCGAAGAGCGCAGCCGTCTGGTCAGCGAGCGCAACGCCCTGAATGCGGTGACCGGCACCGGGGAAACCCTCGTCGCCGACGCCAATGCGCTGTCGACGTCGATCACGGAGAAACGTCGCGTGCTGTTCTCCAACACGCTGCTCCGGCACACCGACATCAACCTCGACATGCTGGTGGATGCGGGACAGGCGCTCGTGGTCGAGGGGCGGGCCTTTTCCCGCAACATCGGCAGCTGGCTGACCTTCGTCTTTACCTTCAAGCGCGTGCCGCTGATGTGGGCGCTGTTGCTGTCGCTGTGCTCCGCGCTCGTTCTTCTTGCCGGGACCCATCGTCTCTTCGCGCCGCTGCTCCGTCGCTCCGTGCGCGATCTCCATCCGACCTACATCGCCCGCCTGTCGCGCGCCTTCGGCTCCACGCTGGTGCCGACGATCGCGTCCGCCACCTTTGCTACGACGGCCTTCTTCTTTCTGCAGTCCTTCAATGTGCTGCGCCAGGACATCGCTCCGGTGGTGGTGACCTTCCTTGCCCTCTGTGTCGCGCTCCAGTTCGTCTGGACCATCTCGACGGCGGTCCTTGCGCCGGGGCAGGCGGTCTGGCGGCTTGTCCGCGTGTCGGATCGCGGTGCCCGCCTTCTGGTCGCGCTCATCATGGCGATGGCCTTTGCAAACCTCCTCGACTACCTCCTGGAGACGATCAGCGTCACCCTCGGTTCGCCCTTGGTGCTGACGGTGGCAAAAAGCCTGATCGCCTCGATCATCATCGGCCTGCTCCTGATGGCGGTCGCGCTGATCCGTCCTGTCATTCCGCAGGGCGAACCGCTGGACGGGCAGGGACGGCCCTGGCCGCGCGCGATTTCCATCCTGCTGCTGCTGGCCGGCCTCGGGCTCATCACGGCTGCGCTCTCCGGCTATGTCGGGCTTGCGCGCTTCATCGCCACGCAGATCGTCGTCACCGGCGCCATCTTCGTCACCATGTATATCGGCATCCTTACCGGCAAGGCGCTCGCCAAGCAGAACGCGCTCGCCAAGACCGTGGGTGGCCGCTACCTCTCCCATCGCTATCGGCTCGAGCCGATGGCGCTCGACCAGATCGGCCTTGCGGTCGGACTCGGCATCTATCTTCTGGTCGCCATGTTCTTCGTGCCCCTGCTCCTTCTCCAGTGGGGCTTCAAGATCGCGGATATCGAGGCCTGGGCCTATCGCATCTTCACCGAGATCCGCATCGGCACGATCACCATCTCGCTGGTCGGCATCTTCGCCGGCATCCTGCTGTTCGTTCTCGGTTTCGTCGTCACCCGCTGGCTGCAGCGCTGGATCGACGGCAGCGTCCTTGCGCGCAGCCGCGTCGATCTCGGCGTGCGCAACTCGGTTAAGACCGGCATCGGCTATCTCGGCATGGGCATTGCCGGGCTGATCGGCATCTCGGCCGCCGGCCTCGACCTATCGAGCCTCGCGCTGGTCGCCGGTGCCCTGTCCCTCGGCGTCGGCTTCGGCCTGCAGAACATCGTCTCCAACTTCGTGTCCGGCCTGATCCTGCTGGTCGAGCGGCCGTTCAAGGTGGGCGACTGGGTGATCTCGGGAACCACAGAGGGTTTCGTCAAGCGCATTTCGGTGCGCGCGACCGAGGTGGAAACCTTCCAGCGTCAGACGATCATGGTGCCCAATTCGCTGTTCATCAACGCCTCCGTCGGCAACTGGACGCACAGGAACAAGCTCGGGCGGGTCGACATCACCTTCACGGCGCATTCCTCCAATGATCCGCGCAAGGTGGTGGAGTCCTTGCGGGCGGCGGTGACGGGATTGCCGAACATCCTGCGCAATCCGGAGCCGATCATCGTCTTCCGCGGCTTCACGGCCGCCGAACTCGACTTCGAGGTGCGCGTGTTCCTTGCCGACATCCTCCAGGGCGTCTCCGTGCGCACGGATGTCCGCATGGCCGTCTTCGAGCGGTTCAAGGCGGATGGTATCGCGCTGGGTGGACCTGCCGCGCCGGAAGTGCCGATCAAGATCTCGCCTGAAGATGCCGAGGTCCTCTCGGCGCTCTTCCAAGGCACGCGATCAGCCGGCGGGCGTGCCTCCAGCCAGCTGCCGGGCGATGCCGGCGGCTACGTGGAGCAGCCGGGGGCAGAGCCGCCGGACAGCCGCAGCGACGATGTTCCGGACTCCTCGGAGAGCGGACGCACCGATGCGTTGCGCGGGGAGGAGCTGCGTGCGGATGCCAGGCTGTCCGCTCCGCCGCCCGCGCCCACCGCGCCTTCTGCGTCGTCGCCCACGACCGCGCCGCCGGCACGGACAGGAGATGTCGCCGATGGCGGGCCTGCGACAAACCCGGAACCGGGTGCGACCGGCTTGCGCAAAAGACGCCCCGGCCGCACACGCTAGTTGCCCAACACGCCGATCAATGGCTGTCGGCCAACCGTAAGCAAGCCGGCGACCCGGGATGGTCCATGTCGCAGGCTTTCTTCCATTGGTGATGAAAAAGCGACATTGAAGCCCTCGTCTTTTAACGACTGCGAAAACCTTTCTTGCTACCGTTCCTGTCAGTCTAGAAAAGAGAGCGCGCAATGTCGTTTTTCGGTGTGTCGGGGATGTATTACTCCGGAGAGTCCCTGCAACAGCACCGTATTGTGCTCGCAGAAGATAGCAATCTCTTCGCGGCCATGGTGTCGAAGCGTCTCAAGGAACTGCTCGATATCGATGTCATCGTCTGTAAAGACTACGACGAAGTCACCTTTGCCATCGAAAATGCTTCCTTCCCGGCGACGCTCGCCATTTCCAACATCAATCTTCCGGGCGCCGAAAACGGCGAAGCGCTGTCCTATCTCGTGGATATGAGCGTTCCCACGATCGTCTTCACCGGCACCTTCCAGGAAAGCACGCGTGAATCGATCCTTGCCCGGGACATCGTCGACTACATCATCAAGGACAGCGTCTTTGCCGTCGATATGCTGGTGGAATCGGTCTGCCGCTTTCTCACCAATCATCGCCATCATGTCATGATCGTGGATGACAGCCCGACGGCGCGGGCGCTTCTCACCTCGCAGCTGAAGCGGTTCAACTTCCGCGTCAGCACCGCCGACTGCGGGGCAACCGCACTGGAATTGTTGAAGCGGCATTCGGATATCGGGCTCGTCATTACCGACTACAACATGCCGGACATTGACGGCTTCGAGCTCACGCGGCGGATCCGCGGGGCCTATGGTCCCCATCAGCTCCGGATCATCGGTGTCTCGTCCTCCACAAACCGCCTTCTGTCGGCACGCTTCCTCAAGGCCGGCGGCAATGATTTCATCATGCGGCCCTTCGTCAACGAGGAGTTCTACTGCCGCGTCAACCAGAACCTGGACACGCTGACGAAGATCCGCACGCTTGGCACGCAGATGGCGCTCAGCGCCTGATCCGGCCAAAGCGCTTCCTTTCTCCCGACATGACAAACGCCCGGCTTCGGGCGTTTGCTGTTTCTGCTGGCCGGGATGTCTCCGCACCACTTGTCCGACAAAGATTTCGATTGCAGTACCGCTTTTGCGGGTGGCGTTAACGGAACACAAAAGCCTTCGTGGTAAGTCAGATAAAACATAACAGTTCGTAACCTCGCACTAGCGATGGTTGGGATCTTGGAGGAGCAGAACCGGCTGACGGTAGCCTGCTCGATAAGGGTGGGGACCTTGACGTTCAGCAAGCAAGAGCCGAGGGGGGATGCCGCGTTCAGCATGGGCGGCCGGCACCTTCTGCTGATCGAAGACTCGCGCGTCTTCTCGACGCTCATTCGACACGAGATCCAGGATGGCCCGGCCCTGACGGTGACGCACTGCGCATCCCTCGGCGATGCGAAGCGGGCGCTGGAGCACCAGAATTTCGATGTCGCCGTGCTCGATCTTAACCTACCCGACGCGCCGAATTGCGAGGCGCTGGACCTCGTGCTCGCGCACGGCATTCCCGCCATTGTCTTCACCGGCAGCTTCAACGACAGCACGCGCGAGCGCGTCATGGCGCGGGGCGTGATCGACTGCATCATCAAGAACGAGCGCGACTCGGTCTCGAACGTCGTCGCGACCGTCAATCGCATTCTCAGCAATGCCGCCACGCATGTGCTCGTCGCCGATGACGATCCGCAGCGCCGTCAGGCGATCGCCGCTGTGCTGCGCGAGCAGCGATTCCAGGTGGCGGAGGCGGGCTCGGCGGCAGATGTTCTCAACGCTGTCATGGATGGTCGGGTCGATCTCGTCGTCTGCGAGCATGCGGCGGGCGACCTGTCCGCGCTGCAGCTGCTTGCGGGCATGCGGTCCTATGAGGCGGAGACGATGGTGCCGGTGATCGCGGTGGCCTCGCAGGCCACGCGTGGGGACGCCGCCCGGTTCCTGAAGGCTGGCGGCGCCGATTTCATCGAGCGGCCGTTCGATCGCGACGAGTTCCTGGGCCGCGTCAACCGCTCCATCACCGTCCATCAGCGCATCAGTTCGCTGCAGCGGCTTGCCTCGCGCGACTATCTGACGGATCTCTACAATCGGCGTTTCTTCTTCCAGGAAGGCCCGCGCATCGTCGAGAAGTGCTTTCGCAGCAAGGCGGGGTCGTCGATCGCGATACTCGATATCGACCATTTCAAGCGCCTCAACGACACGTTCGGCCATGAGGTCGGCGATCTCGTCCTGAAGGCCGTGGCGCGGACCCTGCGCAATTTCGTCTCCAGCGATCACCTTCTGGCGCGGCTCGGTGGCGAGGAGTTCGGCGTGCTGTTCGATGGCCTGGATATCGAAGCTGCCTCGCTCTACTGCGAACAGCTGCGCGAGACGATCGCTCGCACGCAGGTTGTCACCGATGACGAGGATCTGTCGATCACGGTGTCGATCGGTCTCGCCCCGATCGAGCAGCGCGAGGTGTTCGACAACTATCTGCACGCTGCCGACCAGTTCCTCTACATGGCAAAACACGCTGGCCGGAACCGGATCGTGTCCGAACTGACGATGATCAACACGATGGCGTCGTAGGGCAAGCTGCAGGGGCGGGCGACGCCGCCGCGCCGTTGGAACGTCAGGCCGAGCGGGCCGTCTGCGCCAGTGTCACCTTGCGGTCGGCACGCTCCTGCTGCGGCGACCGATTGTAGAGTTCGCGATAACACTTGGAAAAATGCGACGCGGAGACGAAACCGCAGGCGACGGCAACCTCGACCACCGGCATGGCGGACTGGACGAGGAGGTGACGCGCGCGGTCCAGACGGATCTCCAGATAGTAGCGGGCAGGGGAACGGCCCATCTCCTGCCGGAACAGCCGCTCGATCTGGCGTCGCGACAGGCCGGCGCTGTCGGCCAGTTCCAGCAGGGAAAGCGGTTCGGCCAGATGGCCTTCCATCAGTTCGATGATCGACAGGACCTTGGCGTTCTGCACGCCGAGGCGGGCCCGCAGCGGCAGGCGCTGCCGATCGTGCGGGCCGCGGACCCGGTCGGTGAGCGCCTGTTCGCAGACGCGGTTCACGAGATTCTCGCCGAAATCCTGGTCGATCAGGTTCAGCATCATGTCGAGCGAGGCCGTGCCGCCGGCGCAGGTGTAGATGTTGCTGTCGATTTCGTAGAGATCCGCGAAGACGTCGACCTGCGGAAAAGCTTCGGCAAAGCCCGGCAGGTTTTCCCAGTGGATCGCACAGCGCTTGCCGGTCAGGAGGCCGGCCGAGGCCAGCACATGGGCGCCCGTACAGAGGCTGCCGACGGCGACGCCGCGATGATAGACCTCTCTCAGCCAGGCATTGACCGACTTGTTCTGGAAATCCTCGACGAAGACGCCGGAGCAGACCAGCACCATCGAGGGCCGGCTTTCGCCGCCGAGATGCTTGCGCTCGTCGGCAACCGACGAATTGACCTCGAGCGCGATGCCGCTGGACGAGACGACCTGTGCACCGTCCGTGGAGGCGAGCCGCCAGGAATAGGCTTCGTAGCCCAGCATGCGGTTGGCGATCCGCAGCGTTTCGATCGCCGCGGCGAACGGCAGCAGCGAGAAGTTGGGAACAAGGAAGAAGACCAGCGAGCGCTTGGCGGTAAGCGACATGTTCACAAGCATATCTCCGTGCAGGGCGTATGGTCATTCGTCGCGCACGCTCGACCGGCGCGCTTGCCTGAATGCGACACTGGCATGGACGGACACGACTGCCAAGAGAATTAATTTGCGACATGCCGCAGCATGCCTCAAAAAGTATCCTCGGTTCGTGCAACTGCCCAAAAATGCTGCTTTGCAGCATGAATTTGGAGGGTCATCCGAAAGAGCTGATAGACACTTACGGTGTTGATTGCTCTGTTTGCGACGCTCCCGCGGACGCGCGCGCTGTCGGAAACAGGCAATGAGCTCACGTCGCCTCAATCGGGGTCATCGCGACGGAAAAAGGCGTCTCGCCGGCTGGCGAAACGCCTGGGATTGTCTGTTAACGGCTCCGCTCGGCGAGCGAAGATCGGCCCGTTTGACCTCGTCCTGCTGAGACCTTTCGGCATGGGCGTCACAACGACCGTGTGGTCCGCCTGTCGGTCATGGTGTCGGTGGTCGAGGGAAAGCCGATATCCTTAAGCGTATCATAGGACAGCGACGCCAGGGCACGCTCGGAGCGTCGATCCTGCCAGATCTTGACGAGGCGAGCGGCAAGCGTCAGTGCGCCGGCACGGCTGCGGGTTCCCGATGACGCGGGAGTGAGGGAAGGCGAAAGGCTGAAATACGACATTGCACTGGTTCCTTTTGAAGGTGTTCGTCAAAAGGTCGCGACCATGAGAAAGTTTGCCGCAACCCGGTTCATCAATCCAACGAATAGATTTGATGCGTCAGTTCAGTAATCTTGATGGGCTGGTCGTCGACCATGGCGACGTCCTGGCGCACGATGTCCGGCAAAACGCGGAGTGCCCGGCACGTGGCCGCGCGTGCAGCAGCAAGCCTGTGCCGCGCGATGACGCCCTCGACGTAGCATTGAAGCGCACCCAGAGGCGTTCGCTGCACGCGCTTCACGGCTGGTCGAGGCTGCGTCTGGAGAAAGAGAATATTGCTGGTCATATCGCGTCTCCGATGTCTGCATCTTGACAATGCGCCGGGGTGGAGGTTCAATCAAACGATATGAACTGATGGTATCGTTCAGTTTTTCTGATGATGGAGACGTCATGAATATCGCGATGCGGCACGCGCTGCCGATGCTGGAAATCGATGTTCTCAAGACCTTCGTTGCCATTGCCGAAACCGGCAATTTCACGACGGCCGCCGAGGCCGTCTACCGCACGCCGTCGGCCGTCTCGATGCAGATCAAGAAGCTGGAAGATCTGTTGGGCTGCGCCCTGTTTCTGCGGGACGCGCGCTCGGTGTCGCTGACGCCGAAGGGAGAGGTGCTGCTGGGCTTTGCCCGCCGCATGCTGGCGCTGAACAACGAAGCCGTCACACGCTTCCTGATGCCCGACATGCAGGGTGTCGTGCGGCTCGGGGCGCCCGAGGACCTCGGCGAGCGCATTCTTCCCGATGTCCTCAAGCGGTTCGGCGAGACCTTTCCGAATGTCACCGTGGATGTGATGATCGGGCAAAGCAACGTCATGCGCAAACGGGTCGAGGAACGGCGCATGGACATCGTCATCTACAACAGCTTCCCGAGCGAGACCTTGCGGGAGGGCGAGGTGCTGATGCAGGAGCGGCTTGTCTGGGTCGGACGGCGGTGCGGCACGGCACATCTGCGCGAGCCGCTGCCGGTCTCGATGTGGGAAGATGGCTGCGTCTGGCGCGCCGATGCGATCGACAAGCTGACCAAGGCGGGGCGGGCGCATCGCGTCGCCTTCCTCAGTGCGCACACGACAGGCCAGAAAGCAGCCATCCTTGCGGACCTCGCGGTCGCGCCCTTGCCCCGCTATCTTGTCCAGGGAGATCTCGTGGAGTTGGGCCCCTTGGAGGGGCTGCCGGGTCTCGGCACCTACAATATCGGCATCCAGATGATCGAGGATGCCTCGGCGCCGGTCCTTGCCGTGGCCGAGCACGTTCGCGCCGCCTGCCTCGCTCTCGTCTAAAGCGCGTTGCGTGAAAAGGATTCACGCAACGCGCTTTACGGTCTTAATTTGATGCATGTCGTTTCCCGAAGCCGCTGCACACGTTCGGGCGACATGCATTGGGCGCTTGTCGCACGACCCTACGGCGGGCGTGCCCCGCCTGGCTAAGCTAGATGCGGCTCAGGCACCGTCGGTGGTCTTCTTCAGCCAGCGCAACACGCGGATCTCGTCGTCGTTCATCCAACGCGTCATCTTTTCGCTCGTGCTGCGGCGCTGGGCGCGCAAGATGCGGAGTTCGCCGTTTTCGAAGTCCTCGAACACCTTCGGGTGGATGTAGGAACTGCGGCAGACCGCGCGGGTGTTTACGAGAGCCGCCGCGATGCCATCTACCGCTTCGTTGATCTGGCGCTTGCGCTGCCGCTCGCTTTCTGCGGGCTCCACGGTGGACAAAGCCGTCGCCGCCATCTGGGTCGCCCCCCAGGTGCGGAACTGGCGGGAGGTGAACTCGCCGCCGGTGGCCTCGCGAATATAGGCGTTGACGTCCTGCGAGCGGATTTGATGGCGGTCGCCGTCTTCGTCCAGGTACTGGAAGAGCTGCTGGCCGGGAAGCTCCTGCAGCGAGCGGATGATGCGGGTGATCCGGCGGTCGCTGTGGCTGAGGCGCCATTCCTTGCCGGATTTTCCCTTGAACTGAAAATGCACGCTCGATCCGGAGACCTTGACGTGGCGGTTCTTAAGTGTCGTCAACCCGTAGGAACCGTTCTCCTCGGCATAGACGGTGTTGCCGACGCGTATGAAGAGATGATCGAGCAGCCAGACGATCGTTGCGAGCGCCTTTTCCATGCCGGGCGTACGCATGCGCAAATCATGGTCGACGCGCTCGCGAACGTTCGGCAGGCGCGCGGCAAAGGCGGGAAGCAGGGCGAATTTCGCCTTGCCGCGTTCCGCGTGCCAGTCCGGATGGTAGCGATACTGCTTGCGGCCCCGCGCATCCTTGCCGATCGCCTGCAGGTGCGTCTGCGGATCCGGCGAGATCAGAACCTCCGTGTAGGCGGGCGGGATGGCAAGGGCCGAGATGCGGTCGACTTCGGCCGTATCCGTGATGCGTTGACCATCCGGTCCGTAATACAGAAAGCCGTTCTTGCCCTGCTTGCGCGTGATCCCCTCGTCGAGACGCGAGAGGTAGACGAGCTCGGGGCTCGGCGTACCCTCCGGCTCTCCGGCGGTGCGTTTCTTGCCGACCGAAGCGGCGATGGAAGCTGTGATCTGGTCCACGATGTCCAATGAACTTGGAGAACGCAGGGAAGTTCCGGCGGCATCCGCGGTTTCATCCGTGTAAGAAATACCATTCCCAAGCTGAAGATTCTGGTGTTTTCCTCGAGTCGCCGTGAACTTTTTCGGGGTCCGCGCGTTACCAGACCGAAGACACCTGTCTTTCCCCATCTGGCGTTATTCAAGGACCCAAGCCATGACCGCAAAGACCATCGCTACTGTCGGCATCGTACTCGCTTCTGTCGTTTCGCTTTCCGCTTGCGGCAACACCATCCGCGGCATGGGCAAGGACACGGCCAACACCGTGAACGCCACACAGGATGCAGGCCGTAGCGTCGAACGCGCTGCCAACTGATCGACCAGACATCCTCTTCATGCAAACGCCGGCGACCTTGAGTCCGCCGGCGTTTTCGTGTCTCGTACCGTTTAACATCGCGTATCATGGCGCCAAACGATTGTCTGAAGCCTATGATTCTCAAGCTCTTATCGGCACTTCTTCTCATGCTGTCCATCGCTCAAGAGTCTCGCGCGGCCTGTCGCGTCGTCCGGCACCTCGATACGGACTATGCCGTCTGCGATGTCGATCCCCGCGTCGCATCGCTGCGGGTCTTCCATGCCGACGAGAGCGGGCGCGCCTACGGCGGCTTCACGGCGCTGAAGACCGACCTGCTGCGCGAGCAGACGCGCCTCGATTTCGGCATGAACGGCGGAATGTACGAGAAGGACCTGTCGCCCGTCGGGCTGCTGGTCATCGACGGCATCGAGCGAAAGCCGATTGCGGCCGGCGAGGGCTGGGGCAATTTCTATCTGCGACCCAACGGCATCTTCGCGCTTCGGGATGGCACGGCGATCGTGCGGGAGACGCAAGCCTATCGCCGCACGATGACGGCGACCCCGGACTTCGCGACGCAATCCGGGCCGATGCTGGTCATCGACGGCACCATTCATCCCGCCTTCAAGCCGAACAGCGACAGCCTTCAGGTCCGCAACGCCGTCGGGGTCGATCCCGGTGGCGTGGTGCACTTTGCGATCTCGCTGTCGCCGGTGCGCTTTCACGATATCGCGACGCTTTTCCGCGACAGTCTCGGCTGTCCGAATGCCCTGTTTCTCGACGGGCACATTTCCAGTCTTTATGCGCCGGAGATCGGGCGCATCGACGAGACCTATCCCATGGGGCCGATCATCGCGGTGACCACGCCCATGTGGCACGGCGCCGGCTCGTCCAGGGCGACCCCCTGACGTTCAGACCGCAGGCTCACGCCTTCGGAAAGGCGCGCTCCAACCCACCCGACTTGGTCAGGCCGTTGCGAAAGGCCTGATAGGCTGCGTGCTGGGACGAGCGCGCCGCCTCGGTCAGGCGAATCTGCAGACGGGCGGGGGCGGCATGGCCGAGCCAGAGGCCGCGTTGTTCCAGCTTCAGCGTGTGCAGGAAGCGCGCGCCGGCCGAGCGGTCGAGGAACCGGTGGAGACCGTCGATCAGGGCATCGTCCTGTTGCGGGTTGTCCATCATCAGGGACAGGAAGGCGGTGTCCGCGGCCTGCAGGCGTTCGATGACATCGGCGACGGCATCGCGGTCTGTCGGTGTCGGCTGCTGCATCGGGCTGCTGGTTGTCTGCGTGTACATGGGGTCCCCTCAAGCCGGTTGTCGCGTCTTCATGCCATGCGAGGCTGAAGCCGGACTGGAGCCTTGAAGCGCGCGGCCACGGCTCAGAGGGCTGCCTTCACCTTTGCCACGATGTCCGGCGGCAACCAGTTGCTCCAGACGGGTTCGAAGGTCTTGAGGAAAAACTGTGCGGCTTCCGTCCGGTTGCCGTCGGTCTGGTCCATGTGGGCAAGCACGCTGTTCACCGTCTGATTGTCCCATTGCCGTTTCGCCAGATAGACCATGGGTGCGGAGCCTGCCTTTTCCGGCACGCGTCGCGTGACGATCGTATAGACATCGGTGGTCGGGTAGCCGTTCACGACGGGCGCGCTGCAGTCGGGTACGGCGGTGCAGCTGTTCCACTCCGCGCGGTCATGGCCGACCCCGAAGGACAGCTTGACCATTTCGTATTTGCCGAGGATCGCGGTCGGCGCCCAGTAGTAGCCGAGCCAGCCCTTCTTGTCCGCGAAGGCCTGCGCGATGGAGCTGTCGAGACCGGCGGCGGATCCGGAATTGATCAGCTCGAACCCGGCCTCGTCTCCCTTCAAGGCCCGATACAGGTTGGCGGTCGGGATCTGGCAGTTCCAGTCCGACGGGCAATTGTGGACCGCGCCCTTGCTCTCGTCCCGCGGAGACGGAAAAAGATCGGGATGCTTCAGCGCATCCTGCACGGTCTTGATATCGGGATGGGCGTCGCTGACATAGCGCGGGATCCACCAGCCTTCGACGCCGCCATCGGTCAGGACGCGGGTGGTTTCGATCAGCCTGCCATCGCGCAGCGCCTCGTCGAGCGGCCTCTGCAGCGATGCCGCCCAGATCTCCGGCGCGATATCCGGTCGCCCCTCCGCATCCATCGAGGCGAAGGTCGGCATGGTGTCGCCGGGCACGAGCTCGACCGTGCAGCCAAAGCCCGTCTCGAGAATGATCTTGTCGATATGGGCCATGATGGCGGCCGAGCCCCAGGTCATCTCGGCGATCGACAACGTCCCGCAGCCGGCAGCCCTTGCAGGCGTGCCGGAGGTCAGAAGGGCGATGCCCGCAAAAATGCCGAGCGCTGTGACAAGGCTCGCGCAGAAGCGCGCGCTGATCCGCGCCTCGCGCATCTTGCGACGCGTCCTCGTCCGGCGGATCCCTCCGCCGGCGGTGCCTGGCGTCTTGCTATGGTATCTTTCCGACATTTTCCGGATCCTCTGCCACGGATCATCGCCGTCGTCTGTTTGGCAGCCTAGAACCTCCACAACAGAAATCAACCGGGGATGTCGATGTGCATCCTCGAGATCTGCTCACAACCCCTTGAACTTTAAGTCTTTCAAATGTTCGATATGACGAACATTTATCTGCCGCTCCTTCACCGGTGAGGCCACGAGGTGCACGTCCCTGCGGTGTGCCGCGTCGTCTGCCCTGCGACGGCCACCGTACAAAACCGGAATCACCCGTCAGCCAGGTAACGCTCTGGTAACCCTCTCGGCCTAAGGATAGGGGCGTGGCTGGTGGCAGCGGCACTGTCGGATCAGGTTTTGCGTCCCGGCAATCGGCCAGCCTTTCGGCATCCGTTCGATGCCTCCGCTTGACCGTCCCGCGCCGTGCGTTCTTCGGCGTCCAGGACGGAAAACCGCAGGGCTTCGGCTGCTGCGGTTTTTGCGCGTGGAGGAACCGTCGGGCTCCATGGCGTGCGATGCCGCCGGGTGCTATCAGGCCGCATGGCAAGAACGATCATGCTTCAGGGGACAGGTTCGGATGTCGGCAAGACGGTGCTCGTCGCCGGTCTGTGTCGGATCGCGTCCAATCGCGGCTGCCGCGTCGCCCCTTTCAAGCCCCAGAACATGTCCAACAACGCCGCCGTTTCGGCCGACGGCGGCGAGATCGGCCGAGCGCAGTGGCTGCAGTCGCTGGCCGCCCGCATCCCGTCCTCGATCCACATGAATCCCGTTCTCCTGAAGCCGCAGTCGGAGACCGGCAGCCAGGTCGTCGTCCAGGGCAAGGTGGCCGGGCAGGCGCGGGGCCGCGACTATCAGGCGATGAAGCCGAAGCTGCTCGGTGCGGTGCTCGAGAGCTTCGAAACCATCCGGGCCGGTCGCGATCTCGTGGTGGTGGAGGGCGCGGGTTCGCCGGCCGAGATCAATCTGCGGGCCGGCGATATCGCCAATATGGGCTTTGCAACCCGCGCCGGGGTGCCCGTCGTGCTGGTCGGCGACATCGATCGCGGCGGCGTCATCGCGTCGCTGGTGGGGACGCATGCGGTGCTGGCGCCCGAGGATCGGGCCATGGTCACGGGATACCTGATCAACAAGTTCCGCGGCGACGTGACCCTCTTCGATGACGGCATCACGGCCATCGGTGGCTATACCGGCTGGCCCTGTTTCGGCGTCGTGCCCTGGCTGAAGGCCGCGCGCCAGCTGCCGGCAGAGGATTCCGTGGTGCTGGAGCGCCTGTCGCGGGGAACGGCGCGCGCCCTGACGATTGCCGTGCCGCTCTTGCCACGTATTGCCAATTTCGACGATCTCGATCCGCTTGCGGCGGAGCCGTCGGTGGATCTTCGCTTCATCCGGCCGGGGGAACGGTTGCCGGACGACGCTGCGCTCGTCATTCTTCCCGGTTCGAAAGCGACGATCTCGGATCTGGCCGCGCTGAAGGCCGCCGGCTGGGACCGGGACCTGGGGTCGCACCTTCGTCGGGGCGGGCGCGTGATCGGCCTTTGCGGCGGCTATCAGATGCTCGGGAAAAGCATTTCCGATCCGCTCGGCATCGAGGGCGGCGCTTCGACCGTCGACGGGCTCGGTCTGCTCGACGTGGCGACGGAGATGGCCCGCGAGAAGGTGGTGCGCAACAGCGGCGCCCGCTCCACCGAATATGACGTGGGACTCGAGGGTTACGAGATCCATCTGGGCAAGACGACGGGGCCGGACGGCGCGCGTCCGCCCGTGATGATCGGCGACCGGCCGGACGGTGCCGCATCGCCGGACGGTCGCGTCATGGGCACCTATCTCCACGGTCTTTTCGGCAATGATGCCTACCGTGCCGCGCTGCTGCGCAGCTTCGGCATCGAAGCGGAGGCCTTCGATTATCGCGGATCCGTGGACGCCGCGCTCGATGCCGTGGCCGGAGAACTGGAAGCGGTTCTCGATCCCCATTGGCTCGACGGATTGCTGTCTCGCTAGACCTTCGGCATCCTTCTGTCTGAAATCGAACTACAATTCACCCGATGCCTCGCGGCGGCGGCGGTCCAGTTCCTCGCTGTAGCGGCGCAGGGTGTAGCTCTCCGTCAGCACGCCGACGACGCGACGTTCGATCAGATTGTTGCAGACGGCGAGAGCGTCGCTCTCGGTCTTGTCGAACAGGGTCGCCGCCTGCCGGGCGTTCATGTTCGGCTGCAGGAAGTCGTTCGGCAGCTTGATATAGTCCTCGATCCCCTTGCCGGCGGCGTCCTTCTCCACCGGGCTGGCATAGACCTCGGGAATGAGGATCACGCCGGCATAGCGGTTGCTGTCGTCGACGACGATGGCGCGCTGGGCCGAGCCGAGCGGGAAGTCCACCTTCAGCTCATCCAGCGTCGCCTTGGCGTTGATCGTGCGGACGTCGGGGCGCATCAGTCGGCCGACCGTCAGATTGCGGATCCAGCCGACATCGTGGGCGCTGCGAATGCTCTCGCCGCGCAGGTGAAAGCGCCAGGTGGCAAACGAGTAGCCGAAGGTGGTGCGCACGACCAGCGATGAGGTGATGACGGCGGCCAGGACGAGGGCGGTGATGGGAAAGTCGCCGGTGATTTCGAGAGCCAGGAAGGTCATGGTCAACGGACCGCCGATGATGGCGACCGCGAGCGAGCTCATGCCGACCACGGCATAGATGACGGGTGTCAGCGTCGTATCGCCGAAGACATAGGGGACGAGGTCGGCAAAGACCTTGCCGAGCAGCGCGCCCATGAACAGGGAGGCGAAGAACAGTCCGCCGCGAAAGCCCGAGCCGATGGAGACCGCCGTCGCGATCGATTTCAGCAGGAACAGGCCGACGAGCATGGCGATCGGCGTCGCATGCGAGAGGTTGAGATGCAGGGCCCCATGCCCGCCTGAGAGAACCTGCGGCGAGATGGTCGCGAGCAGGCCCACGACGATGCCGCCGATGGCCGGGCGGATGGGGGCGGGGATCGAGCTCTTGCGCGCGACCTCTTCCGTCAGGGACACGCCCTTCATGATGAGAATGGCGACGCCGGCCGAAAGGGCGCCGAGAAGGATGGCCGGCACGTAGTCGCCGGGAACGACATCGCCGAAGGCGCCGATGTCGATGGTGAACTCGTCCCCCCAGAGAAGGCGCGTCACGAGATTGGCGACAAGCGCGGAAACCACGACCGGGGTGAGGGACGCGATGGTGTAGGCGCCGATGATCAGCTCGAACGCATAGAAGGCGCCAGTCAGCGGGGCATTGAACGCGGCCGCGATCGCGCCGGCCGCACCGCACCCGAGCAGCGTGCGCAGGTCGTTGCGCCGCAGCTTCAGATTGACGCCGATCTTCGAGGCAAGACCGGAGGCAAGCTGGGTATAGCCGGCCTCCAGGCCCACCGAAGCGCCGAAGCCGTTGGAGACGAGGTTCTGGACCGCCACCACGATGCTGTCGGTCAGCGACATGCGCCCGCCGTGCAAAGCATTGGCCTCGATCGGGTCGACCATCGCTTTCTTGCGCCAGAGCGCGAGCCCCATCATCAGCAAGCCCAGCAAGAGCCCGCCGACGATCGGCGCCATCAGGACCGAGATCTCGCCCTGAAGATCGGCCGAGCTGACGCGTTCGTAATCGGAGATTCCGAAGATCAGCTTGTGAAGCTGCAGCGAGATGAAGCTCATTGCGATAACGGCGAGCCCCGAGGTGAGGCCGACGACGATACCCGCGACCAGCAGCCCGATTTCGCTGCGTCGGGCAAAGATGCGCCATTCCGAGAAGGTCACGGATTTCAGCGCCAAACGCTTCACGCGGGCAAGGGTCAGCGATTTCAGGACGTCAAGCATGTGAGGCGCGATCTCGTCGGGCGTCCGGGACAGGGGAACGCACTGAGCTTCGGGTCGGGCGAAGTCCGGACATAGCGCGGATGATTGACTTGATCCAGCGACGCGCCTAATCTTCGCCGATGGATGGTTCCCGTGCGGCGTTTGTCGTTCGGGAGTAAATGGGAATGCGGAGGGATGGACCCACACAGGGCATCCTCATCGCAGCCGACCCCGCGACTGTAGAACGGTCAGGGTTCGCCATCCGGTTTCGTCCGGGGACGACGGATCATGCCGCGTGGTGCGGCTGGCGTCTTCCGAAGGGCAAGGCCGGAAAAGCCACTGAAGCAGCGATGCGAGCAACCGGGGTCGGACGCCTCCTTATCTACGAATCGTCCACCTCTTCGACATCGAGCCGGCCGTCAAAGGCCGGGTTCCTGTTTTGGGAAGGCGAGGCGGACCCGTTCTCAGGGCTCTTGCCCTGCGTGACGCCGTGAGCCAGGAGACCTGCCAGCCACACCGCGCCGCATCCTCATGATGCAGCGTTCCAGCGCCAGCACGGAGGTTGTCGTGGCACACGAAACGTTCGCCCACCGGGTCACACCGGCCGGCGGTTATGCCCTATGCGCATTCGCCCGCGATCGGGACGATGTCGATGCGAGCCCCGGATCGTCCACGCTGTCGCGTGGCGGGCGGATGGCCGACGGCGGTTTCGATCGACGCGCAGACGACCGGCGCGCCCCTGGTGCACATGGCGCTGCTCCGCATATCCTTGGCCCACATATCC
>NZ_LMPE01000015.1:311568-312666 GCF_001424325.1 Rhizobium sp. Leaf341 | reverse complement strand
TCCCCTGACATCATGATGCCTTCCCTTCACGGCACCACGCTCGTGCTCGGTGGCGCACGCTCGGGCAAGTCGAGCTTTGCCGAGCGTCTGGCCACGGAAACCGGTCTCGTCCGGCATTACATCGCCACCGGTCGCGCCTTCGACGAGGAGATGCGCACGCGGATCGACGCGCATCGCGCGTCGCGCGGCGATCTGTGGACCACGCATGAAGAGCCGGTCGATCTCGTCGGTCAGCTCTCGGCCATCGATGCCGTCGGCTGCGTCGTGCTGGTCGATTGCCTGACGCTGTGGGTGACGAACCTCATGCTCGAGGAGCACGACGTCGCCGCGGAAACGGCGCGTCTCGTTGCGAGCCTTCCGGCGCTTCGCGCCTCCGTCATTTTCGTTTCCAACGAGGTGGGTCTCGGGATCGTTCCCGACAACCGCATGGCGCGCGCGTTTCGCGATCATGCCGGCCGTCTCCACCAGCAGGTCGCGGCGCAGGCGCGCGACGTCTATTTCGTAGCGGCAGGATTGCCGCTCAAGATGAAGGGCTGATCCATGACGAATTCTCATCCGGGCGCAAAGATCCCCGCAACCGTCATCACCGGGTTTCTCGGTGCGGGCAAGACGACGATGATCCGCAACATCCTGGAAAATGCCGAGGGGCGACGGATCGCGCTGATCATCAACGAGTTCGGTGACCTCGGCGTCGATGGCGACGTGCTGAAGGGTTGCGGGGCTGAAGCCTGCAGCGAGGACGATATCATCGAGCTCACCAATGGCTGCATCTGCTGCACCGTGGCCGACGACTTTATTCCCACCATGACCCGTCTTCTCGAGCGGGAGGGCCGTCCGGACCATATCGTCATCGAGACCTCCGGTCTTGCCCTGCCGCAACCCCTGATCGCTGCCTTCAACTGGCCCGACATCCGCACGCAGGTCACGGTGGACGGCGTGATCACCGTGGTGGACAGCGCGGCCGTGGCGGCCGGGCGTTTTGCCGATGACCACGACAAGGTCGATGCCCTGCGCGCCGAGGATGACAATCTCGACCACGAGAGCCCGATCGAGGAGCTGTTCGAGGATCAGCTGACCGCAGCCGACCTCATCGTTCTC
>NZ_LMPE01000015.1:240321-311548 GCF_001424325.1 Rhizobium sp. Leaf341 | reverse complement strand
CCGTCCGCAAGCCGAGGATGATCGAGGCTGCCAACGGCGCGGTGCCGGCCTCGGTGTTGCTTGGTCTGGGTGTCGGCACCGAAGACGACATCGCCAACCGCAAGTCCCATCACGAGATGGAGCATGATGCGGGCGAGGAGCACGATCACGATGAATTCGCGAGCTTCGTGGTCGAGCTCGGCCCCATCGTCGATCCCGCCGGCTTCGTGGCCAAGCTGAAGGACATCGTCGCGGCGCACGACGTGCTGCGGTTGAAAGGCTTTGCCGATGTCCCCGGCAAGCCGATGCGGATGCTGATCCAGGCCGTGGGAACGCGCATCGACCCCTATTTCGATCGGGCCTGGGCCGCCGGCGAAGCGCGCCGCACGCGCCTCGTCGTCATCGGTCTCGATCATCTGGACGAGGCCGCTGTGCGCGCGGCCATCGTCGCGGCAGCGGCATAGTCAGGCACGACCGGATTCAGGCGGGAACGGCACCAGATGCATCTTCTTCTTGCGCAGAAAGGCACGATCTCGGACGGAGACGAGGCCATCGACCTCGGGCAGACGCCGGGCGAGATCCTGTTTCTGTCTGCGGCCGATACGGAACTTTCCTCCGTCGCGTCGGCCTGCAAGGCCGTTGCCAGCGGGCGGACTGTCCGGGCCGCAAGCCTTCTGTCGCTAAAGCATCCGATGTCGGTCGATACCTATGTCGAGCGGACGGCGCGGCATGCCAAGCTGATCGTCGTGCGGGCGCTCGGCGGGGCATCCTACTTCCAGTACGTGCTGGAGGCTCTGCACGCGTCAGCCGTGACGCACCGCGCAATGATCGCGGTGCTACCCGGTTACGACAAGCCGGATCCCGCGCTTGATGCCTATTCCACCGTCTCCGCCGAGGATCGGGCGGCGATGCTTGCCTACTTCACCGAAGGCGGGCCCGACAACATGCAGCGCTTTCTGGCCTATGCCGAGGCGGTCATCGACGCGCGCGAGCGGCCGGCCGCGGCAACGCCGCTGTTGCGGGCGGGCATCTGGTCGCCGGACGCGGGTATCATCGGTGCGGAAGAGTGGTCTCGCGCCCATCCCGGTCCTGCGCCGATCGTCGCGCTATGCTTCTATCGCGCGCTGGTGCAGTCCGGCGAGACGCGCCCCGTCGCTGCCCTGGTCGAGGCGCTTGCCGCCCAGGGGATGCGGCCCCTTCCGATCTTCGTTGCAAGCCTGAAGGACACGCTGTCCGTCGGAACCGTCGAGGCGATCTTTGCCCGCCACGCGCCCGATGTCGTTCTCAACGCCACGAGCTTTGCGGTCTCCGCGCCAGGGGGCGCACACAAGGGGACTGTGCTGGACGCCGGCGGCGCGCCGGTCCTTCAGGTGCTGTTTTCCGCCTCGACGCGTCAGGCCTGGGAGGCGTCCTCGCAAGGCCTGATGGCCCGGGATCTGGCCATGAACGTCGCGCTGCCCGAAGTCGACGGGCGCATCCTTTCCCGCGCGGTCTCGTTCAAGGCGGCGGCCATCTATGACGAAGCGGTCGAGACCAACATCGTCGGCCACGCCCCTTTGGCCGACAGGGTCGCCTTCGTGGCACGACTTTCGGCAAACTGGGCGCGTCTGCACCACACGCCGCCCGCAAACCGGAATGTGGCGATCGTGCTTGCCAACTATCCGAACCGCGACGGGCGGCTGGGTAACGGCGTCGGGCTCGATACACCGGCGGGGACGGTCGAGGTTCTCCGCGCCATGGCCGGGGCCGGCTATCCGGTCGACGACGTGCCGGCCGATGGCGATGCGCTGATCCGGTTCCTGATGGCAGGGCCGACCAACGCCGCACGCGACGGACGGCATGTTCGCGAAACTTTGTCCTTCAACGATTACAACGCCTTCTTCGCGACGCTTCCTGAACGGATTCAGGCGCAGGTCACCGCGCGGTGGGGCGATCCGTCACGCGATCCCTATGCGGACGGGGACCGTTTCGCCCTGCCGCTCGCCCGACTGGGCGGCGTGCTGATCGGCATCCAGCCGGCGCGCGGCTATCAGATCGATCCGAAGGAAACCTATCATTCCCCGGATCTCGTACCACCGCACGGCTATCTCGCCTTCTACGCATTTGTGCGTCGATCGTTCGGCGCCCATGCCGTGATTCACATGGGCAAGCACGGAAACCTGGAATGGCTGCCCGGCAAGGCGCTGGCGCTGTCGGAAACCTGCTATCCGGAAGCGGTGTTCGGGCCGCTGCCGCATCTGTATCCCTTCATCGTCAACGACCCCGGCGAGGGAACGCAGGCCAAGCGCCGTGCCAGCGCCGTCATCATCGATCACCTCACCCCGCCGCTGACACGGGCGGAGACCTATGGCGCGCTGCGCGATCTCGAGGGGCTGGTCGACGAATATTACGACGCTGCGGGCGGCGATCCCCGGCGTCTGCGGCTTCTCTCCAACCAGATCCTGCACCTCGTGCGCGACATCGGGCTCGATGCGGACGCCGGGATTGCCGCGACAGACGGCGAGGACACGGCGCTGCAGAAGCTCGACGCCTATCTTTGCGACCTGAAGGAAATGCAGATCCGCGACGGCCTCCACGTCTTCGGCGTTTCGCCCGAGGGGCGCCTCCTGACGGACCTGACGCTGGCGCTCGCCCGCGTGCCGCGCGGCACCGGCGAGGGCGGCGACGCCAGCCTACAGCGGGCGATTGCGCGCGACAGCGGGTTGGTCAACCGGCCGGTTGGGGAGCCAAACAACGAGAAGCACCCGGATATCGCGGTGTTCGATCCGCTCGACTGTGCGCCCGCCACGCCGTGGCAGGGGCCGCGTCCGCACCTGCTGCGGGTCGTCTGCGAGGATCCGTGGCGCAGCGAAGGCGACACGGTCGAGCGGATCGAGCGCCTTGCGGCAGCGTTCGTGGCCGGCGAGGTCCCGTGCCCGGAGGCATGGCTCGCAACGCGGCTCGTCCTCGACGCCATCGATGACCGGCTGAAACCGTCCCTTGTCGCCTGCGGGGCGGCGGAAATTGCCGGTCTCCTGACCGGTCTCGATGGCCGCTTCGTTGCGCCCGGGCCGTCCGGCGCCCCGACACGCGGGCGTCCCGACGTCCTGCCGACGGGCCGCAACTTCTACTCGGTCGACAGCCGCGCAGTGCCGACGCCGGCCGCCTTCGAACTCGGCCGGAAATCCGCGGACCTGCTGATCCGTCGCTATCTCCAGGACCACGGAGAGTGGCCGACGGCGCTCGGCCTTACCGCCTGGGGCACGTCGAACATGCGCACCGGCGGCGACGATATCGCCCAGGCGCTTGCGCTCATCGGGGCAAAACCGCTCTGGGATCCGATGTCGCGGCGCGTCACCGGCTACGAGATCGTGCCGCCGGCGCTTCTCGGCCGGCCCCGGGTCGATGTCACGCTGCGGGTCTCGGGCTTCTTCCGCGATGCGTTTCCCGAGCAGATCGCGCTGTTCGACAGCGCGGTTCGGGCGATCGGCGCGCTGGAGGAGGACGACGAGGACAACGCCATCGCGGCCCGGATTCGCCGCGAGAGCGCGGATTGGGTCGCAAAAGGAATGAGCGTTGCGGACGCCGAGCGTCTGGCCTCCTACCGTGTCTTCGGCTCCAAGCCCGGATCCTACGGCGCAGGCCTTCAGGCGCTGATGGACGAGAAAGGCGGGGCTGAGCGGTCGGAGCTCGCAGACGCTTATCTCACCTGGGGCGGGTATGCCTATGGTGCGCATGCCGAGGGCCGCGACGAACGCGCTGTTCTCGAAACACGCCTTTCCGGCGTGCAGGCGGTGGTGCAGAACCAGGACAACCGGGAGCACGATCTTCTCGACAGCGACGACTACTATCAGTTCGAAGGCGGGATGAGCGCGGCGGTCGAGCAACTCTCGGGCGTCCGCCCGGTCATCTATCACAACGATCACTCCCGGCCGGAAAAGCCGGTCATCCGGTCGCTCGAGGAAGAGATCGGGCGCGTCGTCCGCGGACGGGTGGTCAATCCCAAATGGATCGCCGGCATGATGCGGCACGGGTATAAGGGCGCCTTCGAGATGGCGGCAACCGTCGACTATCTCTTTGCATTCGCCGCGACCACCGGAGCCGTTCGCAGCCAGCATTTCGAGGCGGTCTATCAGGCATTCGTGATGGACGACACCGTGCGCACCTTCATGGAGGCGGCGAATAGCCACGCCCTGCGCGACCTGCAGGCGCGGCTGACCGAGGCGATCGACCGGGGGTACTGGCAGCCGCGCTCGAACTCGGCGCGCTTCGACCTTTCCACCAGCGTGACGCTTCGGGCGTCGTAGATTTCAAGGAACCGACATGACCGCGGAAACACCGACCAGCGAGGTCGATCTGGAGCGCCACGCCATGAAAATGGCGAAGAAGAAAGTGGCGCGCGAAAAGATCATGGCGACGAAGACCGACGGCAAGGGCCTGATCATGGTCCACACCGGCAAGGGCAAGGGCAAGACCACGGCCGGTTTCGGCATGATCTTCCGCCACATCGCCCACGGGATGCCGTCGGCGGTCGTGCAGTTCATCAAGGGTGGCTGGGAGACGGGCGAGCGTACGCTGATCGAGACGCATTTCCAGCATCTCTGCCGGTTCTACACGCTGGGCGAAGGCTTTACCTGGGAGACGCAGGACCGGGCCCGCGACGTTGCCATGGCGCAGAAGGCCTGGGAGACATCAATGGCGCTGATCCGCGATCCTGCCAATTCTATGGTGCTGCTCGATGAGATCAATATCGCACTGCGCTACGACTATATCGATATCCACGAGGTCGTCCGGTTCCTCGCCGAAGAGAAGCCGCCGATGACGCATGTGGTGCTGACCGGCCGCAACGCGCGCGAGGAACTGATCGAGATCGCCGATCTCGTGACGGAGATGGAACTCGTCAAGCACCCGTTCCGCTCCGGCATCAAGGCGCAGGTGGGTGTGGAATACTGAGCCCTGTCACACCGGCGCGGGCAGCGGTCCTGCGCTCGCCCCGTGGGCGAGGCTGCGAGGCGCGCGATCCGGCTCAGATGCCGAGCCAGAGCCGCAGGGGATAGGCGGGGTCCGCCAAGAGGCGGATGGCGAGCGCGATGCAGGTGAGCACCAGCAGCGGCTTGATGACTTTTGCGCCGCGCTGCATGGCAAAGCGCGAACCGACCTGCGCACCGGCAAACTGTCCGATGCCCATCATCAGGCCGACCTTCCAAAGGACGACGCCGTACCAGGCGAGGACGAGGAAGCCGCCGATATTGGAGCCGAAGTTCAGAAGCTTGGTATGCGCGGTCGCCTTGAGGACGCCGAAACCGGCAAGCGCGATGAAGGCCAGCATGAAGAAGGAGCCGGTGCCAGGGCCGAAGATGCCATCATAGAAGCCGATGGCGGGAACGATGGTCAGGCCGAACACGAAGGGCGTGATGCGCTGGGTTCGATCGAGGTCGGCGACATTCGGCTTGAGCGCGAAATAGAGCGCGATGCCGATCAGGAGGAACGGAAGCAGGGCACGCAGCACGTCGCCGGGAACGATGGTCGCGACCATCGCGCCGACCGCACCGCCGGCAAGGGCCAGGAGCGCCATCGGCAGCTGACGTCTGAGGTCCACATGGCCGGCCCGCGCATAGGCGAGACTGGCCGAGCCGGAGCCGAAGAGCGACTGCAGCTTGTTGGTACCGAGCGTTTCCAGGGGCGGGAGGCCGGCCAGCAGCATAGCCGGCACGGTGATCATGCCGCCGCCGCCGGCGATGCTGTCGATGAAGCCGGCGAGAAAGGCCGCGAGGAACAGGAAGACAAGCAAATGAAGCGCGAGATCGTGCACGATGGACCCTCGCCGTGGCGCCGGCTGTGGAATGATCGAAGATTCGCCCGCGCAGGGCGCAGCCGCACCCGCTCTTTGGCAGAGCCGGGCGCCAAAGGAAAGCGGTCTTGGACCGGCAGCCTATCGCGAACCTGGCTCATGCGGCCTGTCGTGCCCGGCGCAGCCGCCCGCCCGTCCTTCTGCCGACAGGGCGGTGCGGGCCTTTCCCGATGATTTTGCGACAAGGTCTGCTTATGCAATTCCGGTGCGGGCAAATCTCTTGTAAGAGATCCCCGTGCGACGGCGCCCGGTTCGGGCTGAAAACGCGTCCGGTGCGGCCGACCCTGATCGGGGGCTCATGCCGGAGCTGTCGAGGCCTCGACCGGGGAGGGATCTCCGGCCGCGTGGCGTCTGCGCGCCTGCCGCCCGTGGTCTCGGCTTCGACCGCCGCCCGGCTGCAGGATCTGAAACGCGGCAGGCCCTGCCACCCTTTGCGGGTGGCGGCGATCGCCCGAAGAGAGCGCAGAATGACAATGAGCGGTGAAACCTTCGAGCGTGGGCTCGTTCTCGGCCTTGGTTGCCGACCGGGCACATCCACCGCGGAGGTTCTCGATCTTGCAAAGGCCGTGCTGGCTGCGGCCGGTTATCCCGCGCGGCCGCTGCAGGCCGTGGCGTCGCTCGATGCCCGGGCTTTGGAGCCTGCTTTGTCCGCCCTGTCCGATCATTTCGCCGTTCCCTTCGTGACATTCGCCGCCGCACGGTTGGAGGCCGAGACGCCGCGGATCGCCACGCCGTCGGCCGCCGTCTTTCGCCTGACCGGATGTCACGGCGTCGCCGAAGCCGCGGCGCTCGCCGCTGCCGGCGCGGGTGCACGGCTGCTCGTCGCCAGGCGAACGTCCGGCCAGGCGACGGCCGCCGTGGCGGAAGCCGAGTCGGAACAAGCGTTTGCCCCGATGTCTTCGACCGGCGTGGTCGCGTCTTGCCAGATCGAATCATCGTCGCCCGCCTGGGAGTTGGCGGGATGAGTCTTTCGCCTTTCGACGGCCTGCCGCAGATGGCGCCGGGCGCCGTCTGGCTTGTCGGAGCAGGGCCGGGCGATCCCGGGCTCCTGACCCTGCATGCCGTCAACGCGCTGCGCCAGGCGGACGTGATCGTCCATGATGCGCTGGTCGATGCCGCCTGCCTATCTCTCGCACGGCCGGGCGCCGTGCTGGAGTTCGCCGGCAAGCGCGGCGGCAAGCCCTCGCCGAAACAACGCGATATCTCGCTCCGCCTCGTGGCGCTCGCCCGCGAGGGCAAGCGGGTGTTGCGGCTGAAGGGCGGCGATCCCTTCGTCTTCGGTCGCGGTGGCGAGGAGGCTTTGGTTCTGGTCGAGCACGGCATCCCGTTCCGGGTCGTCCCCGGCATCACCGCCGGTATCGGCGGTCTTGCCTATGCAGGCATCCCGGTCACCCATCGCGACGTCACCCATGTCGTGACCTTTCTCACCGGGCATGATTCCTCTGGGCTCGTGCCGGATCGCGTCGATTGGGCGAGCGTCGCCAAGGGCTCGCCGGTCATCGTCATGTATATGGCCATGAAGCATATCCGCGAGATCACCACGAACCTGCTGGCCGCCGGGCGGGCGCATGACGAGCCGCTGGCTTTCGTCAGCAACGCCGCAACGGCGCGCCAGTCGGTTCTCGAAACGACGCTCGGGCAGGCGGCGACCGATGCGGTCGCAGCGGGCATTTCGCCACCCGTCATCGTCGTGCTCGGCGAGGTCGTGCGGCTGCGGCCCGTCCTCGACTGGCTCGGCGCTGCCACCGCGCAAGGCGACGTCGCCACTCCGAAGGGTCCTGCGGCATGAGCGGCCTTCTGATCGCCGCCCCGTCCTCGGGCTCCGGCAAGACCACGATCACGCTCGGCCTGTTGCGGGCGCTGCGCCGGCGCGGCGTCGCGGTGTCGCCCGGCAAGGCGGGGCCGGATTACATCGATCCCGCCTTCCACACGGCCGCCTGCGGGATCGCCTGCATCAACTATGATCCCTGGGCCATGCGGCCCGCCTTGCTCGCAGCCCAGGCGGCGCGGGCGCGGGCCGATGGGCGTCTGCTCGTTATCGAGGCCATGATGGGGCTTTTCGATGCGGCGATGGACGGTACCGGCGCGCCGGCCGATCTCGCCGCCGCGCTCGGTCTGCCCGTGGTTCTGGTGGTCGATTGCGGCCGCATGGCCCACTCCGTCGCCGCACTCGTGTCGGGCTATGCGCGGTTCCGCCCCGACGTGCGGCTGGCGGGCGTTGTCCTCAACAAGGTCGGCAGTCCGAAGCACGCGGCCATGCTGCGCGGGGCCCTTGCCGGCATCGACATGCCCGTGCTCGGCACCATCGGTCGCGACCCTGCTCTGGCTCTGCCCGAGCGCCATCTCGGCCTGGTGCAGGCGGGCGAGCACGGCGGCCTCGATCGTTTCATCGATCACGCCGCCGATGCCGTGGAGGCGGGGTGCGACCTCGATGCGCTGGTGGCGCTCGGCGGCGAAGCGGGTCCTATGTTGCCGGTCCGCGGGCATCGTCCTGCGCTCGATCCGCTCGGTGCGCGGATCGCCGTTGCGTGCGATGTCGCCTTTGCCTTCGCCTATGAGCATCTGCTCGCCGGATGGCACGCCTCCGGCGCGAGCCTGTCCTTCTTCTCGCCCCTCGCTGACGAGGCGCCGGCGGCGGATTGCGATGCCGTCTATCTGCCCGGCGGCTATCCGGAGCTTCATGCCGGTAGGCTCGCCGCAGCCACCACCTTTCGCAGCGGCCTGCAGGCCGCGGCCGTGCGGCAGGCGCGGATCTTCGGCGAATGCGGCGGCTACATGACGCTCGGCGAGGGCCTCATCGATGCCGCAGGTGCGCGCCACGCCATGCTCGGGCTTCTGCCGCTCACGACGAGCTTTGCCGAGCGGCGCCGGCATCTCGGCTATCGCCGCGTCCGGCCGCTGGAGAAAGACGGCTTCTTCCCGCCGATGATGGCGCATGAATTTCACTATGCGACGATCGTCACGGAGGGCGACGCGGCGCCGCTCTTTGCGGTCGAGGATGCCGCTGGCACCGCGCTCGGCACGGCGGGCCTTCGGCGCGGCTCGGTTGCCGGCTCCTTCATGCATCTGATCGATCGCGCCTGCGACGGCACCTGTGACTGCGCCTCTGGCTCGGACCGCGCCTGCAACCGCGCCGTGGGGCCTGCATGACGGCGCCGATCCAGCATGGCGGCGGGCTTTCGCGTGCGATCGGCCGCTATGGCGGTGCGACGGCAGACTGGCTCGACCTGTCCACCGGCATCAACCCCTGCCCACCGCCCTTGCCGGAGATTCCTGCTGCCGTCTGGCATCGGCTCCCGGATGCGGATCTCGTGCACCGGGCCGAAACAGCCGCCGCGGCCTTCTACGGCACCGGGCCGCGCCTTCCGCTTGCGGTTCCCGGCACCCAATCCGTCATCCAGCATCTGCCGGCGCTGGCCTCGGCCGGCCGGCCGGTCGCCATTCTCGGCCCGACCTACGGCGAGTATCGACGCGTCCTGTCGCTCTCGGGTTTTCCGGTCGATCTGATCGGCGATCCCCAGGACATTCGCTCCGAGCACGGTCTGGTCGTCATCGTCAATCCGAACAATCCGACCGGCCGCCAGCTGCCGCGCCGGACGCTGCTCGATCTGGCCGACCGCCTTGCGGCGCAGGATGGGCGGCTGGTGGTGGACGAGGCCTTCGGCGACGAGATCTCCGGAAACAGCGTCGCTGCGGAGGCCTTCACGCATCCGGCCCTGATCGTCTTCCGGTCGTTCGGCAAGCTCTTCGGTCATGCCGGCATCCGCCTCGGCTTCGTCATGGCCACGCCGGACGTTCTCCAAGCGCTGTCGACCGCGCTTGGACCCTGGGCCGTGTCTGGCCCTGCGCTTTGCGTCGCCGAGCAGCTTTTCCAGGGCGATCTCGAAGGTCTTCGCGCGCGGATCGCGGAGCGGAAGGCCGGACTGGAGGCCGCCTTGTCCGAGGCCGGTTGCCGCACGATCGGGGGAACGCACCTGTTTTCGCTCGTCGAGGTCGCCGACGGCGCCGCTCTGCAGCATGCGCTGTGCAAAGAGCACATCCTCACCCGCAGCTTCGACTATGCGCCCCGGTGGCTGCGGCTGGGCCTCACGCCCGACCCGCAATCCGACCAGCGGCTTCTACTGGCGCTTCGGAAGGGGATGGCCTGATGCGCCTCGTCATTCTCGCCGCTGGCCTGCTGCTCGACCGGCTTGTCGGCGATCCCGACTGGCTGTGGCGGCGTCTGCCGCATCCTGTCGTCCTGTTCGGCGCGGCGATCGGCATCTGCGAGCGACGCATGAACAGGCCGGATCTCGCACCCGCGCAGGGCCGGTTTCGCGGCGCTCTCGCCATCGCCGGCCTTCTCGTCCTCTCGGCGGCCGTCGGCGTCCTCGTTCATTCCGCCCTGTCGCGACTCGGACTTGTCGGTGCCGCGCTCGAGGCCCTGATCGTGGCCGTCTTCCTCGCGCAAAAGAGCCTGTCGGACCATGTCCTGCGGGTGGTGCGGGGGTTGCGCGGCGGCGGGCTTGCGGGCGGGCGGCACGCGGTTTCGATGATTGTCGGGCGCGATCCGCAGAGCCTCGATGAGGCCGGTGTCTGCCGGGCCGCGATCGAGAGCCTTGCCGAGAACTTTTCCGACGGCGTCGTCGCGCCGCTGCTCTGGTATGCGCTTGGCGGGTTGCCGGGACTGCTCGCCTACAAGATGCTGAACACGGCCGATTCGATGATCGGCCACAAGACCGAGCGCCACCTCTACTTCGGCTGGGCCTCCGCCCGGCTCGACGATCTTGCAAATCTGCCTGCTGCGCGCCTGTCGATGCTGCTCATCGCCGGCGGCGCCTGGTGGCGGTCCAGCCAAAGGGCGGGGCGGGACGCGGTGTCGGTGGCACTGCGCGACCAGGGACTGCACCGTTCACCCAATTCCGGCTGGCCGGAAGCGGCCATGGCCGGTGCGCTCGATCTGCAGCTTGCCGGGCCGCGTCTCTATGCCGGAGCCCGCGTCGAGGAACCGATGATGAACGCGGCCGGCCGGCCGCACGCCACCGCCGACGATATCCTGCGCGGCGTCAGCATCTTCCATTCCGCCTGCACGCAGGCGCTTCTCGTCGTCCTTGCCTTCGCGTCCTGTCGGTACCTGGTCTAGCGCATCGGCCACAGGGACCCGCAGCCGCGTTCTCGACCGATTTGGCAACGCGGACCTTTCGGCAACAGGAGGGGGTAAAAATCCCTGCAGCGCCGCAAGGCCATTGGCTTTTCCCGCGCAGTTACCCTATAGCTTCGGCAAACTTGCCATTCAAAGAGGTTTGCGCGTGACAGCCACATTCGACAAGGTCGCCGATATCATTGCAGAGACCAGCGAGATCGATCGCGAGACGATCACGCCGGAAAGCCACACGATCGACGATCTCGGCATCGACAGCCTGGATTTCCTCGACATCGTTTTCGCGATCGACAAGGAATTCGGCATCAAGATTCCGCTCGAGAAGTGGACCCAGGACGTGAACGAAGGCAAGGCCTCGACGGAGCAGTACTTCGTGCTGAAGAACCTCTGCGCCAAGATCGACGAGCTGCGCGCCGCCAAGGCCTGATCGGTCTTTCCCTGCTCGTGTTTCGCGATGCCGCCCGATGCCGCTGCCGCGCGCTTGACAGGCGGCATCGCCGTTTTAACCTGACGGCCTCGCGCGCCATGTCCCGGCTGCTACCGTCACCGGTCCTTGTCGCGGGTAGCGCTGTACGTCGAAGCCCCCTCGGGTCGTCCGATGTGCGTCAGTGGGTCTCCCCTTGCGGTCTCAAGGTGGTCAGCGGATGATGTCTAATGCTGCTTGAATATTTCCAGATGGTCGACCGCGTCGAGGCCGTGGACATGACGGCAAAGACGCTGCGTGCCCGCTCCGTCGTGCCGACCCAGAGCCCCGTGTTCGAAGGGCATTTTCCCGGCTACCCGCTGGTGCCCGGCGTTCTGCTCATCGAAACGATGGCGCAGGCGTCCGGCTTCCTCGTGCTGGCGGTGACCGATTTCGCCGCCATGCCGTTCCTGATGACGGTGGACGGCGCGAAGATGCGGTCCTTCGTCGAGCCGGAAGCCGTGCTCGACATCGATGTGGTGCTGGAGCATGACGGTTCGGGCTTTGCCGTGACAAAGGCGAAGATCTCGTCCGCCGGCAAACGCATCGCGGACGCACAGCTGAAATTGCGCACCGTCCCGTTCGATCAGGTGCCGCTCGGCTCGATCGTCCGGAAGCGCGCGGAAGAGGTCGGGCTCATGGCGGCGCTTGCCGCCGGGGCGTCTCCAGATCTGCCGCCCGAACTGTCCAAGGAGTGATCGCATGAAGGCCGCCAACGACGTCGTGATCACCGGGGTGGGTATCGTCACCAGCCAGGGCGTGGGTGTCGCGCCGCATATCGCCCTGCTGACCGCAGGCGCGCCGCTGGCGATCGTGGTCGAGACGGAGCGTTTCGCGCCCTATCCCGTGCACCCACTGCCGGCCATCGACTGGTCGGCCCAGATCGCCAAGCGCGGCGACCAGCGGCAGATGGAGAACTGGCAGCGCCTCGGCGTGTTCAGCGCCGGTCTTGCCCTCGACGATGCCGGCCTGAAGGACGACGCCGAGGCCTGCGGCACGATGGACATGATCGTGGCGGCCGGCGGCGGCGAGCGCGACATTGCGGTCGACAGCCTGATCGTCGACGAGGGTCTGAAGCGCAACGACCGGGAACATCTTCTCAACGAGAAGCTGACGACCGAGCTGCGACCGACCCTGTTTCTCGCGCAGCTTTCCAATCTCATGGCCGGCAATATCTCAATCGTTCACAAGGTCACGGGCTCCTCGCGCACCTTCATGGGGGAGGAAGCCGCCGGCATCTCCGCCGTGGAAACCGCCTTCGCCCGCATCAAGGCCGGCCAGTCGAGCCATACGCTGGTGGGCGGCGCCCTGTCGGCCGAGCGGCTCGATATCATCCTGCTGGTGGAAGCCCTGCAGGCCCATGCGACCGGCCCCTGGCGTCCACTCTGGTCTCGCAGCGAGGGCGAGGGCGAGGGCGGCGGGATCATCCTGGGCTCCGTCGGCGCCTTCCTGGTGCTCGAATCGCGCGCCCATGCCGAAGCCCGCAATGCGCGGATCTATGCGACCATCGACGCCGTCGGCGGCGACCGCGGCTCTCGCGACGATGGGCGGCTGGAACAGCGGCTCGACCAGTTGAGCACGGCGGCACCCGCGGGGGAGACGATCGTGTTTTCAGGCGCGAGCGGCCTTGCCGCTCTTTCGGCCCGGGAGCGGGCATGGCTCGAGGCGCGTTTCCCGCAGGCGCCGCTGCGCGGCTATAGCGGCGCGGTCGGTCATGGGATCGAGGCGCAGTTTCCGCTCGGCCTTGCGCTTGCCGCGCTCGCGCTCGACGCCGGCGCCATGGTGCCGCCGTTCGATCCGTCCGAGCCCGCGATGACCCGCGCGCCGAAGCATGCGGTCGTGACCACGCTCGGCCATGGCCGCGGCGAGGGGGTTGCCGTCCTGACAGCGCATGCCGGAACCGGCGCAGAGGAGCTTTCGTCATGAGCGACGCCTACAGGGATCATCTCGGCCGCCCGCTGATCGCCGTCACCGGCATGGGCGTCATCACCTCGCTCGGCCAAGGGCTGCAGGACAACTGGGCCGCCCTGACCGGAGGCGTGTCGGGCATCCACAAGATCACCCGATTCCCCACCGACAGCCTGTCGACGCGGATCTGCGGGACGGTCGATTTCATCGACGTACCCAACGAGAATTCGGTCGAGCGCTCCTACGCCATGGCGCGCGAGACGACGCTGGAGGCCTTGGCACAGGCCGGGATTTCGGGCGATTTCGACGGCCCGCTGTTTCTGGCCGCGCCGCCGATCGAGCCGGAATGGAGCGCGCGGTTCGCGCTTGCCGATCGTTCGCCCCCGTCCGAACAGCCCGCCGATGCCTATAATCGCTTTCTCGCGGCCATGCGGCAAAAGGCCGATCCGGTGTTCTACGAGGCGGCCCTTTTCGGGGCGATCTCCGAGCGCCTTTCCGACCGATTCGGGACGCGCGGTCTGCCAGTCACGCTGTCGACGGCCTGCGCCTCGGGCGCCACGGCGATCCAGCTCGGCGTCGAGGCCATCCGGCAGGGCCGCACCACCCGTGCGCTGACGGTCGCGACCGATGGATCGGTGAGCGCGGAAGCGCTGATCCGTTTCTCGCTGCTTTCGGCCCTGTCCACCCAGAACGATCCGCCGGAAAAGGCCTCCAAGCCGTTTACACGGGATCGCGACGGGTTCGTGATCGCCGAGGGAGCGGCCACGCTCGTGCTCGAGTCGCTCGAAGCCGCCATTGCCCGGGGCGCAAAGGTGCTCGGCATTCTCAAGGGATGCGGCGAGAAGGCCGACCTGTTCCACCGCACCCGGTCCTCGCCGGACGGCGGGCCGGCGATCGCCTCGATTCGTGCGGCCCTGGCCGATGCCGGCATCGCGGAAAGCGACATCGGCTACGTGAACGCGCACGGCACCTCGACGCCCGAAAACGACAAGATGGAATACGGGGCGATGTCGGCCGTCTTCGGCGAAGGCCTCGCCCGCATACCGGTGTCCTCGAACAAGTCGATGATCGGCCACACGCTGACGGCGGCGGGCGCCGTCGAGGCCGTGTTCTCGCTGCAGACCATCCTCACCGGCACGCTGCCGCCGACGATCAACTATCAGAACCCGGATCCGGCCATCGCCCTCGACGTGGTGCCCAACGTCAAGCGCGATGCGCAGGTGACGGCGGTGCTGTCGAATTCGTTCGGCTTCGGCGGGCAGAACGCCAGCCTGGTCATGACGGCCGAACCTGCCTGAGACAACACCGCCTTGACGACCCCGCGGACGTGACGCGGACCAAAGTCGCGGAACGATAAGGAAAAGACCATGCGCGCGCTGCAACTGATCGACGACCGGAAGCTCGAAGTCACCGACCTGCCGGAGCCGGACGCACCGGGCCCCGGCGAGGTGACGCTGCGCGTCAAGGCCGTGGCGCTCAATCATATCGACGTCTGGGGCTGGCGCGGCATGGCCTTTGCCAAGCGCAAGATGCCGCTGGTCATCGGGGCGGAGGCTGCGGGCGTCGTGGAAACGATCGGGCCGGGCGTGGCGAATGTTCTGCCGGGGCAGCTCGTGTCGATCTACGGTGCGCGGACCTGCGGCCTTTGCCGGCCCTGCCGCGAGGGACGCGACAATCTCTGCGAACATGTCAGCGGTGTCCACGGCTTCCATCTCGACGGGTTCGCGCAGGAGAAGGTCAACCTGCCCGCGCGGCTCCTCGTGCCGGCGCCGCCCGGCGTCGATGCGGTCGCCGCCGCGCTTGCGCCGGTCACCTTCGGCACGGTCGAACATATGCTGTTCGACAATGCCAAGCTTGAACCGGGCGAAACGATCCTTATTCATGCCGGCGGTTCCGGCATCGGCTCGGCGGCGATCCAGCTTGCCAAGAAGATCGGCTGCACCGTGATCACCACGGTCGGATCTGACGACAAGATCGAGAAGGCGAAGGCGCTGGGCGCCGATCACGTCATCAACTACCGCACGGACCGGTTCGAGGGCGTCGTGCGCAAGCTGACCAAGAAGAAGGGTGTCGACGTCGTGTTCGAACATGTCGGCAAGGACACCTGGGCCGGCTCGATGCTCTGCATGAAGCGGGGCGGGCGGCTTGTCACCTGCGGCTCGACCTCGGGCGTGTCGACCGACATGAACCTAATGATGTTGTTCCAGCAGCAGCTGCGGCTCATCGGCTCGTTTGGCTGCCGGATGGAGAACATGGCCGACGCCATGCAGAAGATGGCCCGCGGTCTCGTGCATCCCGTCATCGATACCGAGGTGACCTTCGAAAACATCGATCGTGCCTTGGAACGCATGGAAGGCCGGCAGGTGTTCGGCAAGATCGTCCTGCGGCTGGATTGATCGCGTGCGCAGCCTGATCACGCGGCTCGTGCTCTTCGCCCGGCACGCCAAGGACTGGACCGTCGCGCAACTCGCCTTTCTGCCGCTGATGCTCCTGAAGCTGCTGCCGCCGGATACGGCGCTGAACTTCATGGAGCGTGTATCGCAGTTCGCCGGACCGCGTTTCATGCGCGGCCGGCATCTGCTGACGCTGGCCAATCTGCGCGCGGCCTATCCGGAAAAGAGCGAGAGCGAGATCGCAGCGATAGCGCTCGAGAGCTGGGGGTCGATCGGCCGGCTTGCCGCCGAGTACGTCTTCCTTGACCGGTTGTTCGACTATGATCCGACGCGCGGCACACCCGGCCGCGTCGAGGTGGTCGGCGCACCGATCTTTCTCGACCTGCGCGACAATCCGCGTCCCTTCATCGTGTTTACCGCCCATAGCGGCAGCTTCGAGATGCTGCCCGTCGCAGGCTCGGCGTTCGGCCTCGATGTCACCGTGCTCTTCCGTCCGCCGAACAACGCGACCATGGCGAAGAAGGTCTTCGACTTCCGGGCAAAGCGCATGGGAACGCTGGTGCCGTCGCATGCGGGATCGTCGTTCACCCTGGCGCGCAAGCTGGACGAGGGGCGCGGGATCGGGGTGCTGGTCGACCAGAAGTTTCGCAAGGGGCTGGAAACGACCTTTTTCGGACAGCCGGTAAAGACCAATCCGCTCGTGGCAAAGCTCGTGCGGCAATTCGGCTGCGAGGTCTATCCTGCGCGGTGCGTCCGTCTCCCCGGCAATCGCTTCCGGCTGGAAATCGAGCCGGCCGTGACCATTCCGCGCAAGGACGGCGGCAGCGTCGATGTCGAGGCCACGGCGCAGCTCCTCAACGACACGGTCGAGCGCTGGGTGCGGGAGTATCCCGGCCAGTGGCTCTGGTATCACGATCGCTGGCACGTGAAGCGCCGAGTCGCGCGCGAAACGAACACGAAAATGTAGCTCTGCGAGCGTTCTCCCTTTTTCTCTCGTCCGGCGTGTGCAAAGCCGACGTGAATGATGCCGCATCCCTAAAAAAGGCATATCAAATTCATGATATCGTCAACTATCCGTTGAACGGTGATGCGACGCGTGTAAAATCCTACTTGGTTGTTCGAGCCGTTGATGAGGCATGCTGCGTCACGCCGCGATGGAGGGTTTCTCCATGTCGTGGGCGAGCTTGAATAGGGAGATGATGCGTGAAGACGCTGATCGATTTGTTCTGGATGAAATACGCCAAGCTCTACGAGGCGGTCGATCAGGGAAAAGCATCGCTGATCGACGCGCTCGACAGCGAAATCAAGCCGTTGTTACAGGCCATCGAAAACAAGCAGGCCCAGACTGCCGAGGAGGCGCGGCTTCAGTTCGATTTCCTGCTCGAGCTTCTGCGGCAGGAGGCGGATGACCGCGCCCATGTGATCCGGCACAGCAATACGCTGTCGCGGCTGGCCGAGCGCTATTTCGTCGAGGTGGAGACCGGAAAGTTCCAGATCCGCGATCCCGGCATCTACCTGACCTATGATGCGCCGACGCCCGACGAGGCGGAGGAGGGGCAGTTGAACGAAGCTGTCCTTGACAGCCTGCCCGACCATGTCTGCGTCATCACGACGGACTTCCGCTATTCCTACACCAATGCCCGCCACGCGCGGGCGGTCGACGGAAAGGTCCTCTCGCTCGTCGGCCGGCCCGTGGTCGAGCACTCCGGCGTGCCCTTCTTCGAAAAGAGCCTGAAACCCCGTCTCGAGCGATGCTTCCGCGGGGAGATCGTCGATACGACCTATGCCCGGGAAGTCGACGGACGAACGATCGTGATCCGTTCCCGCATGACGCCGTGCCGCTCTGCAACCGGCGAGATCATCGGGGCCATCATCGTCTATCAGGAACTGGCCAACCGCCGCCGCACCATCGCGGCCTGAAATACAGGTCCGCGCCTCCGTCCGTCCGGTCCGGCACATGGACTTCCCTTGCCTGGGGTTTTGGCCCTTAGGTTTTAGGCTTCCGGCTCTCAGGCTTCCGGCGGCATCGCCTCGAGGATGCTTTTCAACTGCATCAGGTCCTTGCGAACCCAGTCCGCATCGCGCCGAAAGCTCTCCTCGTCCGCACCCGGCTGCTGCAGCACGGTGAACACGACAACAGCCCCGTTATCGCCGTTCGGCGTCACGCGAAAGGCGTTGTACGTGGTCTCTCCCGTCTCCAGAATCACGGTGTGATCGAGGACGCCAAGACTGTTCTCAGGGGTGAAGACGATCCTCGCGATACCGAGAGGGCCGGTCGCGATCCAATGATCTCCTGCCGGCACGAGCCCGCTCGCCAGTCCCGAAGCCCAGAGCGGCATGGTCTCCGGCCGGCTGGCAAAGGCATAGACGGCGGCCGCGTCACGTTCGATGGTCACGTCCACGATGCGCACGTTCCGGATCATGTCCAGGCTCCCTCAAGGCCGTGACGTTAGGGCCCGGCGTCGGACGGGAAATGTAGCTCGGGACTTCAACAATGTCTTGTGGTTCCCTCTTCCAGGTGCCAAAACTTTCAGCGCCTACCCCTTGGGCAAACGGCTGCAACGGTCGGCATTGCGGGTACGGCACATGGATGGAACGCTTGCCGCATATCGGCATCCCCGCGTTCCAGGATCTAACGGAGGTACACACGTGGCACAGGCGGAAATCGGCCTTATCGGGCTCGGCGTCATGGGGTCCAACCTCGCGCTCAACATTGCCGAAAAGGGCAACACGATTGCGGTGTTCAACCGCACGGTGGAGCGCACGAGAGAATTTTACGAAGAGGCCGGCGATCTCAAGGATCGGATCATCCCCTGCGAAACGATCGAGGACTTCGTTGCGGCGATCAAGCCGCCGCGGCCGATCATCATCATGATCAAGGCCGGCGATGCGGTCGATCAGCAGATGGAAATCCTGAAGCCCCATCTCCAAGCCCACGACATCATGATCGATGCCGGAAACGCCAATTTCCGCGACACGATGCGCCGTTTCGACACGCTGAAGGACAGCGGCCTGACCTTCATCGGCATGGGTGTCTCCGGTGGCGAGGAAGGTGCCCGGCACGGGCCGTCGATCATGGTCGGCGGTCTCGAGGAAAGCTGGACGCGCGTCGAGAAGGTTCTGACCTCGATTGCCGCCCGCTACGAAGGCGACCCCTGCGTTGCCTGGCTCGGCGAGAACGGTGCGGGACATTTCGTCAAGACGATCCACAACGGCATCGAATATGCCGATATGCAGATGATCGCCGAGATCTACGGCATTCTGCGCGACGGCCTGAAGATGAGCGCCGCCGAGATTGCCGAGGTCTTTGCGACCTGGAACAAGGGCCGCCTCAACTCTTTCCTGATCGAGATTTCCGAAATCGTTCTGCGTGCCGGCGACCAGCTCGGCTCTGGTCCGCTCGTCGATGTCATTCTCGACAAGGCCGGCCAAAAGGGCACTGGCAAGTGGTCGGTGATCGAGGCGCAGAACATGGGCGTGCCGGCCACCGGCATCGAAGCGGCGGTCGCGGCCCGCAGCCTCTCGTCGATGAAGAGCGAACGCGAGGCTGCCGAGAAGATCCTCGGGCTGCCGGACGTGCCGCCCCTGTCGATTGCCGACAAGGCGGCCTTCCTCGGCGATCTCGAAAACGCGCTGCTGGCCGCCAAGATCGGTGCCTATGCGCAGGGCTTCGCCGTCATGGCGGCGGCATCCCGCGAGTTCGGCTGGAACCTGCCGATGCCGACCATCGCCCGGATCTGGCGTGCCGGCTGCATTATCCGCTCGCAGTTCCTGGACGAGATCACCAAGGCCTTCACGGAATCGCCGGACGCCGCCAACCTCATCGTGACCCCGGCCTTCGCGGCGATGGTCAAGGAAACCGACGGCCCGCTGCGTCGCGTGGTTTCGACCGCGGTGCTGGGCGGACTTCCGGTCCCGGCTCTCGCCTCGGCGCTCGGCTATTTCGACAGCTATCGTCGCGCCCGCGGGACGGCGAACATGATCCAGGCCCAGCGCGACTACTTCGGCGCGCATGGCTATGATCGCACCGACGGCAAGGACTCGCATCACGGCCCCTGGGGCAGCGGTCTCGTCGCCGAGCGCTCCTGAACCGCCGATCCGACGGCACGAAACCGGAAAGGGCCGCGCGGCATCGTCGCGCGGCCCTTTCCGTTAGGGTCTTTCCAACTAGCATCTCGCCAATTCCGAGCGCGCGCGGAGCACCGTCAGCGCGACGGAGCGCCGCCCGCGGTCAGACGTCCTGACGGTCGAGGCCGCTCACGCTCTGGAGCGTCTCCGGCGGCTGTCCTGCAATGCGCGCAAGCACGGCCTTGGCGAGTTCGTGTCCGGCATGGCGGATGTCTTCCTTCATCGTGATGACCTCCGGGCGCAGCCAGCCGAGAAAATCGCTCGGCACTTTCGAAACGACATCGAGATCCTGGCCGATCGTGCGGCCGGTCGCCTCGATCGCCGCGATCAGGGCGATCGTCCCGGCGCCGCTGCCCGACACGATGCCATCCGGCACCGCGCCGCTGTGCAGCAGAGTCTCGAAGGCGGTGCGGATATCGATCAGCGAGTGGTCGATATCGACGGCGTCGAAGGGGATGGTCTCGACCCCGAAGTCGCGAACCGCGCGATCGAAGCCGTGTCGCATATGGCGGTGGAAGGTGAGGTGCGGCGGCGGCTGCAACAGCGTCAGCCGACGGCGACCGCGCTCCACCAGGGTTCGCACCGCGGCGTAGGCAAAACCCTCATTGTCATAGTCGTGATACGGGTGCGCGAGCCCCATTTCGGTGCGGCCATGGGTCACGAAGGGAAAATTGCGCTCCAGCATCAAGGCGACGCGCGGATCCTTCGGCTCGGTGCGGGAGATGATGACACCGTCGGCGGCGCCAGTGTCGAGCACGTAGCGGACCGGGGCGAGGGCGTCCCGCGAGGGGCTGTAGGGCGTAACGACGAGATGGTAGGGCGTTGCCGCTAGCACTTCGGAAATGCCGACGACGATCGGGCTGGTGAGACCCATGATCTCCTCCTCCAGCGAGAGCACCAGGCTGATGACGTTGGTCTTGCCGGTCCGCAGCCTGACACCGGCGCGGTTCGGCTGGTAACCGACCTGCCGTGCCACGAGGCGTACGCGTGCCTTCGTTTCCGCACCGATGTCCGGTGCATCCTTGAGCGCGCGCGACACGGTCGTGATTCCCAGTCCGGTCATGAAGGCGATCGTCTTCAGGGTCGGGCGAATGTTCGCGGCGAGGCTCGGTTCGGCGTTCAGGCTTGCGGCCGGGGCGGCCGCCACCGGCGCTCCCGGGATCGGGCTGCCGGTTCTCTTCGTCTCGTCCATGTTCGCCTGCCCTTCCGCTCCGGTCATCCGACCGGCGATCCTAACCATTTTGCTACGGCTTGACCAATTCTACTCCCACTCTGCCTACACCAAAAAACTGCAACGATACAGTTGACCAGATCGTGTTTTGCAGTCTCTGGCGTCTGGTTGCAATCGACGCACGAAGGATGGCCGCAGTGGAACAATTTGCTGCATCGCAAAGCGGCAAATTGGTGCGTTTTTACGCAGATTTCCCGTTGATGATTTGAAATCAGAGGTTTGGAGCTAATCCTTTGTTATCTTGCACTGCACTTTCCGTCGTACGACGCCACCCTGGGTGCACAAAAAATTCATCTAAAGGTAGAAATTTCGTCATCACGAAAAATTTGCGTTCTGCTATGTTGCGCCCATTCCAGACATCCGCTAGGTTTTTACGGCAACGTTACAGTGAGGGAGGAGACTCATGATGACACGGTTTCGCGCAGCAATTCTGGCTGCCAGTGTAGTTCTGCCGCTCGGTGCGGCTCACGCCACGGATCTGGAAGTGACGCATTGGTGGACGTCGGGCGGGGAGGCTGCGGCGGTCGCGGAGCTGGCCAAGGCTTTCGATGCCACGGGCAACAAATGGGTGGACGGCGCGATCGCCGGTTCCGGCGGTACGGCACGTCCGATCATGATCAGCCGCATCACCGGTGGCGACCCGATGGGGGCGACGCAGTTCAACCATGGCCGCCAGGCCGAGGAACTCGTGCAGGCCGGCCTGATGCGCGACCTGACGGACGTTGCGACGGCCGAGAAGTGGAAGGACGTCATCCGTCCGTCGAGCCTGCTCGATGCCTGCACGATCGACGGCAAGATCTACTGCGCCCCGGTCAACATTCACTCCTGGCAGTGGCTGTGGCTGTCCAACGCGGCGTTCAAGACAGCCGGTGTCGACGTTCCGAAAAACTGGGACGAATTCGTGGCGGCCGGTCCGGCGCTCGAAAAGGCCGGGATCATTCCGCTCGCGCTCGGCGGTCAGGCCTGGCAGTCCGCCGGCCTGTTCGACGTTCTTCTTCTCTCCCTCGGCGGCAAGGATTTCTACCTCAAGGCCTATGGCGACAAGGACGAGGCGGCCCTGACCGGTCCCGACATGGCGAAGATCTTCAAGGCGGCCGACGATGCGCGGCGCATGGCCAAGGGGTCGAACGTTCAGGACTGGAACCAGGCGACCAATCTGGTCATCACCGGCAAGGCCGGCGGGCAGATCATGGGTGACTGGGCGCAGGGCGAATTCCAGATCGCCAACCAGAAGGCCGGAACCGACTATTCGTGCCTTCCGGGCCTCGGGGTCAATGCCATGATCTCGACCGGCGGTGACGCCTTCTACTTCCCGCTGCTCAAGGATGAGGCCAAGACCGAGGCGCAGAGCGTGCTCGCCAAGACCATCCTCGACCCGGCGACACAGGTCGCGTTCAACCTGAAGAAGGGGTCGCTGCCCGTTCGCGGCGACGTCGACATGTCGGCCACCAACGACTGCATGAAGAAGGGCATCGACATCCTTGCCAAGGGCAGTGTGGTGAAGAGCGCCGACGAGCTTCTTTCGGCGGACATCCAGAAGCAGAAGGAGGACCTGTTCTCCGAGTTCTTCTCTAGCACGACGATGACGCCCGAGGACGCCCAGAAGCGTCTCGCCGGCATCATCGCCTCCGCCGAATAAGGGGCTCTTTACGGACGGGGCAGTCGACGGGGTGTGCCTGCTGCCGCCCCGGCTCGCTCTCCGCTGCTCTCTCAGGAAAGCGGCGGGGGCGATGCGGCTCTGATCCTACGGCGACCGCCTGTCGCCGTTCACGCCTGGCATCACCGCCCGGGCCTCGATGAGGCCCGGGACCGCCACGCCCTTGCTTCACGTTAGCCGCGCTCTCCTGTCGGGAAGAGCCACGAGGAGGCGCCTGCCGATGACGGTTCCAGCGACGACACTTGCGAAACCGGTCCGGAGATCCACCCGGCCAAACCAGTATTTCCGCAACATGAGCGCCAAGATCGCGTCGATCCCGATGATCCTGACCGCGGTCGTGATCTTTCTTGGCGGCACGCTGTGGACGGTGCTCTATTCCTTCACGAATTCCCGGCTGCTGCCGCGCATGAGCTTCGTCGGCTTCGACCAGTACGAGCGCCTGTGGGCTGCACCGCGCTGGGGGGTCTCGATCGTCAACCTCGGGATCTACGGCATCTTCTCGCTGATCTTCAGCCTGCTCATCGGCTTTCTCCTGGCCGCGCTGATGGACCAGAAGATCCGGTTCGAGAACACGTTTCGCACGATCTTTCTCTACCCCTTCGCGCTGTCCTTCATCGTGACCGGGCTCGTCTGGCAGTGGATCCTCAATCCGGAGTTCGGCATCCAGTCGGTCATCCGCTCGCTCGGCTGGACGTCCTTCCGGTTCGACCCGCTCTACAATCCCGACCTCGTGATGTACGGCATCCTGATCGCGGCACTCTGGCAGGGAACGGGCCTCGTCATGTGCCTGATGCTCGCCGGCCTGCGCGGCATCGACGGGGAAATCTGGAAGGCCTCGCGGATCGACGGCATTCCGGCCTGGAAGACCTATCTTTTCATCGTCATCCCGATGATGCGCCCGGTCTTTATCACGACCCTCGTCATCATCGCCTCGGGCATCGTCAAGGTCTACGACCTTGTGGTGGCGCAGACGAGCGGCGGCCCCGGCATCGCGTCGGAGGTCCCGGCCAAATATGTCTACGACTACATGTTCCAGGCTCAGAACCTCGGACAGGGCTTTGCAGCCTCCACGATGATGCTGGTCACCGTCGCAATCATCATCATTCCCTGGGCCTATCTCGAATTCGGAGGACGCAAGCGTGGCTGATATCGCCTCCCTCAACACCACGGCCGTCGCGATCGACGCCTCCCGGCGGCAGCTCGCCTCCGGCCCGCGCGGCAAGCGCCCGGCACGCGCCTTTTCCGGCACCAACATCATGGTCTACGGCACGTTGCTGGTCTTTGCCTGCTACTACCTCCTGCCGCTCTACGTGATGGTCGTGACCTCGCTCAAGGGCATGCCGGAAATCCGGCTCGGCAACATCTTCTCGCCGCCGGTCGAGATCACCTTCGAGCCCTGGGTCAAGGCCTGGTCCAGCGCCTGCACGGGGTTGAACTGCGACGGCCTGTCGCGCGGCTTCTGGAATTCGGTGCGCATCACCGTGCCGTCGACCATCGCCTCGATCGCGCTTGCCTCGATCAACGGCTATGCGCTCGCCAACTGGCGCTTCAAGGGGTCGGAGGTGTTCTTCATCATCCTGATCATCGGGGCCTTCATTCCCTATCAGGTCATGATCTATCCGCTCGTCATCATCCTGCGCGAAATGGGCATCTACGGCACGCTGAGCGGTCTCATCATCGTCCATTCGATCTTCGGCATGCCGATCCTGACGCTGCTCTTCCGCAACTATTTCGTCTCGCTGCCGGAGGAGCTGTTCAAGGCGGCCCGCATCGACGGGGCCGGGTTCTGGATGATCTATTTCCGGATCATGCTGCCGATGTCGCTGCCGATCTTCGTCGTCGCGATGATCCTGCAGATCACCGGCATCTGGAACGACTTCCTGTTCGGCGTGGTCTTCACGCGCCCCGAATACTATCCCATCACCGTCCAGCTCAACAACATCGTCAACTCGGTGCAGGGCGTGAAGGAATACAATGTCAACATGGCCGCCACGCTGCTGACCGGCGCGGTGCCGCTCATCGTCTACTTCATCTCCGGGCGTCTCTTCGTGCGCGGCATCGCCGCCGGCGCCGTGAAAGGCTGATCCTCATGACGTCAAGCGTTTCCATCCAGGATCTGTCGCTGAGCTTCGGCGCAGTCACCGTTCTCGAAAACCTCAATCTCGATATCCGCGACGGCGAGTTCCTGGTCCTGCTCGGCTCGTCCGGCTGCGGAAAGTCGACCCTGCTCAACTGCATTGCAGGTCTGCTCGAAATTTCGGACGGGCAGATCTTCATCAAGGGCAAGAACGTCACCTGGGAAGAGCCCAAGGATCGCGGCATCGGCATGGTGTTCCAGTCCTATGCGCTCTACCCGCAGATGAGCGTCGAGAAGAACCTGTCCTTCGGCCTGAAGGTCGCCAAGATGCCGCAGCCGGAAATCGACAAGCGCGTGGCCCGTGCTGCCGAGATCCTGCAGATCCAGCCGCTCCTGAAGCGCAAGCCGGCGGAGCTTTCCGGTGGGCAGCGCCAGCGCGTGGCGATCGGCCGGGCGCTGGTGCGCGATGTCGACGTGTTCCTGTTCGACGAACCGCTGTCGAACCTCGACGCCAAGCTGAGATCCGAGCTGCGCGTCGAAATCAAGCGGCTGCACCAGTCGCTGAAGAACACCATGATCTACGTGACGCACGACCAGATCGAGGCGCTGACGCTCGCCGACCGGATCGCGGTCATGAAAAGCGGCGTCATCCAGCAGCTCGCCGATCCCATGACCATCTACAATGCGCCGGAAAACCTCTTCGTCGCCGGTTTCATCGGGTCCCCGTCGATGAACTTCTTCCGCGGCACGGTGGAAGAGAAGGGCGGTCGCAAGGTCGTCAGCGTCTCCGGCGTGGACTTCGCCATCGACGCCTATCCGGCCCGCAGCCCGATCCGCCCCGGCACCGCGGTCGTCCTCGGCATCCGCCCGGAACACGTGACGGTGGACGAGGTGCCGGCCGGCGGGGACGCACATTCCGCGATCGTCGATATCGAGGAGCCGATGGGAGCGGACAATCTTCTCTGGCTCAAGCTTGCAGGCCAGACGATGTCGGTGCGGATCGCCGGTGCGCGACGATATGCCCCGGGATCGCAGGTCCGCCTCGGCATCGACATGGGCATGGCCTCGATCTTCGACGCCGGCACCGAGCAGAGACTGTAGGTGCCTTCGGCCGGGGTCGCCCCTCACATGAGCCCTTTTCCCGCCCGCGGGGAGAGGGGACGGGGCCCTCGACAGCGCCGGGTCCCGTCTCGCCGCAAACGGAGAGACGATGCCGGCGGGCGGATGCGGGGTTCTCTCGCGCGCCGAGACCCGCGACACATACAAGGGCCGGCGACGGCTGAAAAAAGGCAGACGGCATGACGGACACGACCCTTTCCACCCTCGACCTCTCCGGTATCTGGAGCCTTTCCAGCCTCGACGCGCAACACACCCTCGCCATGCCGGTTCCCGGCGACGTGCACAGCGCGCTGCTTTCCGCGGGCGTCATCCCCGATCCCTATGTCGGGCGCAACGAGGCCGACGTGCAGTGGGTGGCGACGCAGGACTGGGTGCTGGAGCGGACCTTCGATCTCGGCGACCTCGGGGCGACCGATCGCTGGTATCTCGATCTCGCCGGGCTCGACACCGTGGTCGATGTCATGCTCAACGATGTCCGCGTGCTCGAGGCCGACAACAGTTTCCGCCGGTATCGCCCGGATGTCACGGATGTCCTTGTTTCCGGCACGAACCGGTTGACGCTCGTCATCCGGTCGTCGGTGCGCGAGAGTGCCGAGCGGCAGGCGCGCCAGCCCTTCTACATTCCCTATTCCACTGCCAACTCGCCCATTCCGAACGGCAGCATGCTGCGCAAGGTGCAGTGCCATTTCGGCTGGGACTGGAACATTGCCATCGCCCCCCTCGGCGTCTACGAGCCGCCGCTGCTGAAGCGGCTGGTCGAGGCGCGGGTCGAACATGTGACGACCCGCCAGGATTGGCACGACGACGGCTCGGTCGAGCTCGTCGTTACCGCCGGGCTCTTTGCCGCCAGTGCCGGGCATGCCTCCGTCACCTTCACGCTCAACGGCACCGAGCAGACGCGCGATATCGAACTTTCCAGGGGCATGACCACGGTCGAACACATCTTTCCCGTGGCACGCCCGAACCTCTGGTGGCCGGCCGGCAGCGGCGAGCAGGCGCTGTCCGCGCTTGCCGTGTCCGTCGGCGGCGACCGCGTCCGGAAGACCATCGGCTTTCGCAGGATCGAGCTTCTGACGGATGCGGACGAGGCGGGCAGCCGCTTCGCGTTCCGGGTCAACGGCGTCGAGATCTTCTGCCGGGGCGCGAACTGGATCCCGGCGGACGCACTCTTCTCGCGGGTCACGCAGGCCGGTGTCGAAGACCTGCTGCAGTCGGCCGTCGATGCGCATATGAACATGATCCGCGTCTGGGGCGGCGGATTCTACGAGCCCGACTGGTTCTACGACCTTTGCGACCGGCTTGGCCTCATGGTCTGGCAGGACTTCATGTTCGCGTGCAACCTCTACCCCTCGACGCCGGATTTTCTCGAGAACGTCGCAGCCGAGGTCGCGGACCAGGTGCACCGGCTGGCGTCGCATCCCTCGATCGCGCTGTGGTGCGGGGACAACGAGCTTGTCGGCGCGCTCACCTGGTTCGAGGAAAGCCGAAAGGATCGTGATCGCTATCTCGTCTCCTACGATCGCCTGAACCGGACCATCGAGACCACGATGAAGAAGGCCGCGCCGGACCTGATCTGGTGGCCGTCGAGCCCCGCCGTCGGTCCGTTGAACTTTGGCGATGCCTGGCATGCCGATGGCGCCGGCGACATGCACTACTGGTCCGTCTGGCACGAGAACAAGTCTTTCGACAATTACCGGACGGTGCGCCCGCGCTTCTGCTCGGAGTTCGGATTCCAGTCCTATACGTCCCTGCCGGTCATCCACCAGTTCGCCGCGCCTGGAGATCTCAACATCGCCTCGCCGGTGATGGAGAGCCATCAGAAAAATGCAGGCGGCAACGAGCGGATCGCCGGCACGATGTTCCGGTATTTCCGCTTTCCCAAGGATTTCGCGAGCTTCGTCTATCTCAGCCAGATCCAGCAGGGCCTCGCCATCAAGACGGCGGTGGAGTTCTGGCGCTCGCTAAAGCCTCATTGCATGGGTACGCTCTACTGGCAGCTCAACGACACCTGGCCGGTCGCTTCATGGTCGAGCCTCGACTATGGCGGCAGCTGGAAGGCCATGCACTACATGGTGCGCCGTTTCTTCCAGCCGGTCGCGGTGGCGGCCATCCCGTCGGAGGATGGCACGTCCCTGGCCCTGTCGATGGTCAACGACACCCGCGCGCCGGTCAACATCGAGGTGCAGACCTTCCTCGTCACGCCGGCCGGCGAGCGTCGGCCCCTGATGGCGGCGAGCGGCACGTGCCCGGCCGACCGGGCGACGACGCTCGTCACGATTCCCGCCAGCGATGTGCCCGAGGGGATGCTGCTCTTCTGGACCTTCGAGGCTTCCGATGGATCGCAAGGGGAGGGCCATTACGTACCGGGCACCTACAAGGCGCTTGATCTCCAACCGTCGGGCCTCGCCATCGCCACGTCCGCCGCCGGAGAGGCCGCCGGTGCGGTCGATCTCACCGTTTCCGCGACCGGGCTCGCCCTCCATGTGATGATCGAGGCCAATGTCGCCGGCCGCTTCAGCGACAATGCGTTCGATCTGACGGCAGGAACGCGCCGCACGGTCCGCTTCACGCCATCGACGCCGGGCGAGGGCCCGACGCCGGTCTTCACCGCCTACGACCTGCAATCCTCGGCCGGTTGACGCGCGCCAAGGCGCCGAGATCGACCCGCATTCCCGAAAAGGACAGTCCCATGAGACCGCTCAGCTTCCAGCTCTACACCGCCCGAAATTTCCCGCCGCTGTCGGATGCCCTGCATCTGGTCGCCAAGGCCGGCTACCAGGAGGTCGAAGGCTATGGTGCGCTTTATGGCGATCATGACGACAGTGCCGTGAAGGCGCTGAAGGCCGATCTCGACCGCAACGGCCTGACGATGCCGACCGGCCATTTCAGCCTCGACATGCTGGAGACCAAGCCCGATCGCGCCATCGAGGTGGCGAAGATGCTCGGCATCAAGACGATCTACTGCCCCTATGTCCTGCCTGAGAACCGGCCGACGGACGCTGCGGGCTGGACCGCGTTCGGCGCCCGACTGCAGAAGGCCGGGGAGAAGATCAAGGCAGCCGGCCTCGGCTTTGGCTGGCACAATCATGATTTCGAGTTCAAGGCTTTGCCGGACGGCGCCGTGCCGATGGACCTCATCTTTGAAGGCGGTCCGGATCTCGAATGGGAAGCGGATATCGCCTGGGTGATCCGTGGTGGCGCCGACCCCTTCGCCTGGATCGACCGGTATGCGGACCGGATCACCGCCGTCCACGTCAAGGACATCGCCGCAGCCGGCGAAAACGCGAACGAGGACGGCTGGGCGGATGTGGGCCATGGCACTGTCGACTGGAAGGGTCTCTTTGCCCGTCTCGCCGCCACGCCCGCAAAGACCTACATCGTCGAGCACGACAATCCGAGCGATCTCGCCCGCCTTGCCGAACGCTCCATCGCCACCATCAAGACCTTCTGACAGCACGACCTTTTCAAGGGAACATACGTCATGACACAGGATCTCGGCGTCGGCATCATCGGATGCGGCAATATTTCCACCACCTATTTCCGGCTTGCGCCGCTCTTCAAGGGCATCGAAATCCGCGCCTGCGCGGACATCAATCCGGCGGCCGCCGAGACGCGTGCCGCCGAATACGGTGTGAAGGCGCAGTCGATCGACGCGCTGCTCGCCAATCCGGAGATCGACATCGTCGTCAACCTGACGATCCCGGACGCACACTTCCCGGTCTCCCGGCAGATCCTCGAGGCGGGCAAGCACGTCTATTCCGAAAAGCCGCTCGTGCTGACGCTGGCGCAAGGCGAGGAATTGCGGGCGCTGGCCGCGGAAAAGGGTCTCACTGTCTGCTGCGCGCCCGACACGTTCCTCGGCGGGGCGCATCAGCTGGCGCGGGCGCAGGTCGACAGCGGCCGGATCGGGCGCGTCACGTCCGGCACCTGCCACGTCATGAGCCCCGGCATGGAGATGTGGCACCCCAATCCGGACTTCTTCTTCCTGCCGGGCGCCGGGCCGGTGCTCGACCTCGGGCCCTATTACGTCGCCAACCTGATCAACCTCATCGGTCCGGTGAAGCGCGTCGCCGCGCTGGCGTCCAAGGCCGCCAAGACCCGCACCATCTCCAGCGAGCCGCGCAAGGGGCAGGTCATCCCGGTGAAGACGCCGACCAACATCCACGCGCTTCTCGAGTTTGCGAGCGGCGCGACGGTGACGCTGACGGCGAGCTGGGATGTCTGGTCGCACCGGCACGGCAATATGGAGCTCTACGGAACCGAAGGCTCGCTCTACGTGCCCGATCCCAATTTCTTCGGCGGCAAGGTCGAGGTGAGCGGCAAGGGCAAGGAGATCTCGCCGGTCGATCGTTGGGACCATCCGTTCTCGGTGGAAAACCAGGAGCATCCCCAGGGGCCGATCGCCAATTACCGCACCGCGGGCCTCGCCGACATGGCGCAGGCGATCACCGAGGGGCGCGACCCGCGCTGCTCGCTGGAGCGCACGCTGCACGGCGTCGACGTCATGGTCTCGATCCTGAAATCGGGCGACGAGGGCCGGTTCGTGGATCTGACCACCACCTGCACCCAGCCGGCCCCGCTTGGCATCGAGGCGGCACGGGCGCTGCTGCGCTGATCTGCGGGCAGGTTCTGCGGGAAAGCCCGGAAACCGGTTTCGGTCTCCGGGCTTCTGCGTTACATGCAGGGACCGCTTTCGACGAACCGGAGCGGCCGCGCCGGCACGGCTTCCGGCGCTGATGACAATGAGGGAACCCCGGGGCGCCGCCGCCCTTTTGGCGCGTGCCGCCTGTCCGGAGGATCCCATGGAGGAACGACAATGACCTGGCACCCCGCCGACACCCGTTACGACACGATGATCTACAACCGCTGTGGTCGCTCCGGCCTCAAGCTTCCGGCCATCTCCTTCGGCCTGTGGCACACGTTCGGTGAAACCACGCCGCATGCGCTGAAGCGCGAAATGTGCCAGACGGCCTTCGATCTCGGCATCACCCATTTCGATCTCGCCAACAATTACGGTCCGCCCTACGGTGCGGCCGAAACGGCCTTCGGCGCCATCTTCGCCCAGGATTTCAAGCCCTATCGCGACGAGATGATCATCTCGTCCAAGGCCGGCTACGACATGTGGCCGGGCCCGTACGGCGAGTGGGGCAGCCGGAAATATCTGATCGCATCCTGCGACCAGAGCCTGAAGCGCATGGGTCTCGACTATGTCGACATCTTCTATTCCCACCGTTTCGACCCGGATACGCCGCTCGAGGAAACCTGCGGCGCGCTCGACCACATCGTCCGCTCGGGCCGTGCGCTCTATATCGGCATTTCCTCCTACAACTCGCAGCGGACGCGCGAAGCGGCCGCGATCCTCAAGGATCTCGGCACGCCGCTCCTGATCCACCAGCCGAGCTATTCCATGATCAACCGCTGGGTCGAGGATGACGGTCTGCTGGAGACGGTGGACGATCTCGGGGTCGGAACGATCGTGTTCTCGCCGCTTGCGCAGGGCATGCTGACGACGAAGTATCTGAACGGCATTCCGGACGACAGCCGCGCGGCGCTGAACCATTATCTGAACCAGCGCCTGATTCGCCCCGAGGTCATCGACAACGTCCGCAAGCTCAACGAGATTGCTGCCCGCCGCGGCCAGACGCTGGCGCAGATGGCGATCGCCTGGGTGCTGCGCGGCGGTCGGGTCACCTCGGCCCTGATCGGTGCCAGCAAGACGGCGCAGATCGTGGATTGCGTCAAGGCGATCGACAACCTCACCTTCACGACCGAGGAGCTCGCCGAGATCGACACCTATGCCCGCGAGGCCGACATCAACCTCTGGGCGAAGTCGGCCGAACTGGCCTGACACGCGTCTCCGACAGGCCGGCAACCCGCCGGCCTGTCGGGTCAAAACGCGGCGGCAAACACTTTCGGACGCAGGATTTCCAGCGTCCCGCGGGACTGCGGACGGAAAGGGAATTCCGGCGCGGTGTCGAATTCCACATGCTGGCCATCCGCCGTCACGGCGAGGATGCGCTTGGAGTCCGGGCGGTCGATGACGCGCAGGAGAACGGCCGGAATGCCCGCGCCGTCCTCGCGCCAGATGACGTCGGCCGGGCGGAAGAACAGCTCGGCTGCGCCGTCGGGCACGCCCGTCGCGTCGAACAGGACCTCGTTGACGCTGGCACGGCCCGCCGTCACGGTGGCCTTCAAGCGGTTGGCGTCGCCGAGGAAATTCATCACGAACGCATTTTCCGGTGCGCGGCACACCTCTTCCGGGGTGCCCGTCTGCACGATCCGGCCCTTGTCGAGGATGACGACGCGGTCGGCGAGATCGAGCGCCTCGGCCTGATCGTGGGTGACGAACAGCGTGGTGATGCCGAGTTCCTCGTGGATCTTGCGCAGCCAGCGGCGCAGGTCGCGCCGCACATTGGCATCCAGTGCGCCAAAGGGCTCGTCGAGCAGCAGCACCTTCGGATCCACGGCAAGCGCCCGTGCCAGCGCCACGCGCTGGCGCTGGCCGCCGGAGATCTGTGCGGGAAAACGGTCCTTCAGCCCGTCGAGCTGGACGAGACGCAGGAGGTCGGCCACACGGTCGGCGATCTCGGCCGCGGAGCGGCGGGTCTTGGAGACCTTCATGCCGAAGGCGATGTTCTCGCCGATCGTCATGTGCGGAAACAAGGCGTAATGCTGGAACACGAAGCCCACGCCGCGGTGGCGGACCTCGATGTCGGTCGCGTTCTCCTCGCCGAAGAAGATCGCGCCTTCATCCGGATATTCGAGGCCGGCGACCATGCGCAGAATCGTCGTCTTGCCCGAGCCCGAAGGGCCAAGCAGGGCAACCAGCTCACCGCTTCCGATGTCCAGCGAGACGCCGTGGACGGCGCGGAAGGTATCGAAGGTCTTGACGATCTTGTCGAGGCGGATCTTCACGGCGCTGATATCCCGGCTTTCGATGTTTCAGGGGCGGATCCCGCAAGGCTCGGCCCGGCCAGCGCCGGACGCCGGACGCGGCCGGCGCCGCGGCGCTCCAGCGCGACCTTGGCGATCAGCGTGACGATGGCGAGGCTGGCAAGGATCGAGGCGGCGGCAAAGGCGCCCACCGCGTTGTAGTCGTGGTAGAGCAGCTCGATGTGCAGCGGCAGCGTGTTGGTCTGGCCGCGGATATTGCCCGAGACGACCGACACGGCGCCGAACTCTCCCATGACGCGTGCGTTGCAGAGGATGATGCCGTAGAGCAGCGCCCATTTGATGTTGGGCAGCGTCACCGAGAAGAAGGTGCGCCAGCCACTGGCCCCGAGCGAGGTCGCAGCCTCCTCGAGATCGCGACCCTGGGCCTGCATCAGCGGGATGAGTTCGCGGGCGACGAAGGGCGCGGTGACGAAGAGGCTGGCGAGCACGATGCCCGGCAGCGCGAACAGGATCTTCATGTCGACCGATTGCAGCGCCGCGCCGAACAGGCCCTGAAGGCCGTAGACGAAGAGATAGGCGACGCCGGCGACGATGGGTGACACCGAGAAGGGGATCTCGATGACCACGAGCAAGAGGCGGCGTCCGGGGAAATCGAATTTCGTGATGGCCCAGGCTGCGGCGACGCCGAAGACCGTGTTGACGGGAACAGCGATCAGCGCGGTCAGCGCCGTCATCCAGATGGCATGCGCGGTGTCGCGGTCGGCGATCGATTTTGCGAAGAAGGCCGCCCCCTTGGAGAAGGCCTGGACGCCGATGATGGCGAGCGGCGCGACGATGACGAAGAGGACCAGCACGAGCACGATCGCGATCAGGCTGTTGCGGAAGATCGGCGTCTCGCCGATGCGCGCCGGGCGGCGGTGACCCGGTTTCGACCCGGGGGTAGCTTTCGTCATTGTCCGGCCGTCTGTCATGGTCAGCCCTTCACCGTGTAGCGCAGGGCGCGGGTCTGCAGGATGTTGGTGACGGCGAGCATGAGGAAGGCCGCGAGCAGCATGATGGAGGCGATGGCGGCGGAGGCGGGGTAGTCGTATTCCTCAAGCCGTATGAAGGCGAGGAGGGCGGTGATCTCCGTCTCGTAGGGCTGGTTGCCGGCGATGAAGATGATGGCACCGAACTCCCCGAGGCTGCGTGCGAAGGAGAGCGACAGGCCGGCCAGGATGGCGGGAAGCAGCTGCGGCAGCAGCACGCGCCGGAAGATCTCGCCGTCGCTCGCGCCGAGCGTCTGGGCGGCCTCCTCCAGCGCGCCGTCGAGTTCTTCGAGGACGGGCTGCACGGTGCGCACGATGAAGGGCAGGCTGGTGAAAGCCATGGCGATGATGATGCCGAGCGGGGTATAGGCAACCTTGATGCCGAGGGCCGACAGCGCACCGCCGAACCATCCGTTGCTGGCAAACAGGGTGGTCAGCGCGATGCCCGCCACGGCCGTCGGCAGCGCGAAGGGCAGGTCGACCAGCGCATCGACGAGCCGGCGGCCGGGGAAGCGGTAGCGCACGATGACCCAGGCGAGCGCCATTCCGAAGACGAGGTTGAACGCGGTCGCGGCGGCCGCGCAGAGCAGCGTCACGCGGTAGCTCGCCACGGCACGATCCGAGGATACGATCGTCCAGTAGTCGGCGGGGCCGAGGCTCGCCGCCTTGAAGATCAGCGCGCCGAGCGGCAGCACCACGATCACGGCGACGTAGACCAGCGTGATGCCGAGGCTGAGCGGCAGGCCGGGAAGAATGCGCCGTGCCAAGGTCGGTCCTCTTTCTCTAGGTCGCGCGGGCTTTCGAGGTCCCGCGGGCTTTCAGGTCGCGCGGGCGGCGAAGGCCGGTCTGCGGTCTTTCACGGAGCGCCGTCGGATTCGACGCCGATGGTGGCGAACGGCGCTGCAAACGATGGAAGCCGCGGCAGACATCTCGTCCCGCCGCGGCTTTCGTTTTTCACAGATCGTGCCTGCGATCAACGGCTTCCGTAAAGTTTGTCCAGATGGCCGCCTTCGGCGAACTCGTCCTTCTTGACCTTCTCCCAGCCGCCGAACACGTCCTCGACCTTGAGGAGGCGGATGTCGGGAAACTGGTCCTTGAAGGTTGCGGCGACGGTCGGATCATTCACCCGGTTGCCGTTTTCGGCAAGGATGGTCTGGCCCTCCGGCGTGTAGAGGAAGTCGAGATAGGATTTCGCCAGGTCCCGCGTGCCGTGCTTGTCCACGACCTTGTCGACCACGGCGACCGGGAATTCCGCGAGCAGGCTGACGGAGGGCACGACGATGTCGAACTTGTCCTCGCCGAATTCCTTTGCGATGCCCTTGGTCTCCGCTTCGAAGGTGATGAGGACGTCGCCGGTCTCCCGCTCGACGAAGGTCGTGGTGGCTGCGCGCCCGCCGGTGTCGAAGACGGGAACGTTGTCGAACAGCTTGGCGATGAAGGCATCGACCTTGGCCGGATCGTTCTTGAAGGTCTCCTTGGCGAAGGCGAGCGCTGCGAGATAGGTGTAGCGCGCATTGCCGGAGGTCTTCGGATTGGGGAACACGACCTTCACGTCGTCGCGGACGAGGTCGCTCCAGTCCTTGATGCCCTTGGGATTGCCTTCCCGCACGAGGAAGGCCGGGAAGGAGTAGTAGGGCGAGGCATTGTTCGGAAAGTCGCTCTTCCAGTCGTCGGTGACGAAGCCGCCCTTCACCAGAGCATCGACGTCGATCACCTGGTTGAACGTCACGACGTCGGCCTCCAGGCCCTCGAGGATGGCGCGCGCCTGCTTGGACGATCCGCCGTGCGACTGGTCGACCGTCACATCTGGATGGTGTGCGACGAAGGCCTCGTTGACCTTTTCGAACAGCTCGCGCGAGATATCGTAGGACGCGTTCAGCAGCTTGTCGTCGGCATGGGCGGAAGCGGTCAGTGCGGCGAGGGCGACACCGATCAGGAGGAATCGTTTCATTCAGGTCTCCGACAGGTTGATGGGTCGATCATAAGGGGGCGGAGCGCCATGACCCAGGTCAGGGATCACCGGTCGCCCGCCCCCTTGAGAATATTATTGCCGGGAAGGGGCCCCGGACGGAAAAGCTGTCGGCTCGGCGGCATTCCTCCTTTTGCTGCGAAAGTCGAAGATCTCCGCTTCGCCCCCTGCTGGACACGGCAGCCACGGCGTGTAATCTCCCTTCGGACAAGCGGTTTCCGTCAGGCAAACCGCTTCTTGGATCAGGTGCTTCACAGGGCGCCCGCAGGGAGGACAGCCGGCATTCTACCGGCTGACTGCGACAGGAGGAGAGACAGGACATGGATCGTCGTTCATTTATTCGTCGCGCAGGGATCGGTGGCGCCGGGGCAGCCGCTGCAACCGTGCTGTCGGCGCCGGCCATCGCGCAGACCATGCCCAAGGTCTCCTGGCGGCTGACGTCGTCCTTTCCGAAATCGCTCGACACGATCTATGGCGGCGCCGAGGTGATCTCGAAATATGTGTCCGACGCGACGGACGGCAACTTCAAGATCCAGGTCTTTGCCGCGGGCGAAATCGTGCCGGGCCTGCAGGCCGCCGATGCCGCATCCTCCGGCACGGTCGAGGCCTGCCACACTGTTTCCTACTACTACTGGGGCAAGGATCCGGTCTGGGCGCTGGGCGCGGCCGTTCCCTTCGCGCTCAATGCCCGTGGACACAATGCCTGGCAGTATCACGGCGGCGGCATCGACATGTTCAACGAGTTCCTGGCGCCGCAGGGTCTGGTCGCCTATCCCGGCGGCAATACCGGTGTGCAGATGGGCGGCTGGTTCCGCAAGGAAATCAAGACGGTGGCCGACCTTCAGGGCCTGAAGATGCGTGTCGGCGGCTTTGCCGGCAAGGTCATGCAGACGCTCGGCGTCGTGCCGCAGCAGATCGCCGGCGGCGATATCTATCCCTCGCTCGAAAAGGGCACGATCGACGCAGCCGAATGGGTCGGTCCCTATGACGACGAGAAGCTCGGCTTCTACAAGGTCGCGCCCTACTACTACTATCCCGGCTGGTGGGAAGGCGGCCCGACCGTCCACGCCATGTTCAACAAGACGGCCTTCGACGGCCTGCCCAAGGCCTACCAGTCGCTGCTGCGCACGGCCTGCCAGGCGGCGGACGCCAACATGCTGCAGAAGTACGACTACCTGAACCCGGCCGCGATCAAGCGGCTTGTCGCCTCCGGCGCCAAACTCAGCCCGTTCAGCGCGGAGATCCTGTCCGCCTGCTTCGACGCCTCTAACAAGGTCTATGCCGACATGGAGGCGACGAACCCGACGTTCAAGAAGATCTGGGGATCGATCAAGGCCTTCCGGTCGGAGTTCTATCTCAATGCGCAGATCGCGGAATACAACTACGACACGTTCATGATGATCCAGCAGCGCAACGGCAAGCTCTGATCCCATCCACCCTGTCGACGACCGCCGCCGGAGCCCGATGTCAGACACGGGCTCCGGCGGTTTTCGTTTGATGGTACCGCTGTGAAAACGGCCGGGGATGACCCGGCCGTCTCTTCGTCATGGTGATGCGGCCGCCGCTACTTAAAGGAGGGCGGTGCGCTCAGATCGTTCATGGGCGGCGGAGCGCTGGAGGGATCTGTGGGTTTCGCGCCGTCGAGCGGGTTGCCGGCGGGCAGCTGCAGGCCGCCGGGGAGGCTCAGGCCGCCGCCGGTATTGCCGAAGCCGGGAACCTCGATCTTGATCGTGTTCGGATCCACAACCGCGCCATTGCCCTTGTAGTGCATGACCATCTGCGGAAACATGATCGTCAGGGCGACCATCAGGATCTGAATGAAGACGAAGGGGACGGCCCCCCAATAGATCTGTCCGGTCGTCACCGGCGGGGTCAGCTTGCCGGTGATCCGGTCGAGATAGGGGATCTTCGGCGCGACCGAGCGCAGGTAGAACAGCGCAAAGCCGAAGGGCGGATGCATGAAGCTCGTCTGCATGTTGATGCCGAGCAGCACCCCGAACCAGATCAGGTCGATGCCGAGCTTGTCGGCGGCCGGGGCCAAGAGCGGCACGATGATGAAGGCCAGCTCGAAGAAATCGAGGAAGAAGGCGAGGAAGAAGACGAGCGCGTTGACCGCGATCAGGAAGCCGGTCTCGCCGCCCGGCATGGCGGTCAGGAGATGTTCGACCCAGATGTGGCCGTTGACGCCGTAGAAGGTGAGCGAGAAGACGCGGGCGCCGATGAGGATGAAGAGCACGAAGGCCGAGAGCCGGGTCGTGGCGGTCAGGGCCGAGCGGATGACCTCCATCGACAGGCGGCCCTTGGCGCCGGCCATGATGAGCGCGCCGACGGCGCCCATGGCCCCGCCTTCGGTCGGTGTGGCGATGCCGAGGAAGATGGTGCCGAGGACCAGGAAGATCAGCGCCAGCGGCGGGATGAGGACGATGATGACCTGCTGGGCAAGGCGCGACATCATGTTGAGCCCGGTCGCGCGGTCGATGATGGCGACGACGTAGATGAAGGCCACGCCGCAGGTTCCGCCGAGGATGTCGGCATCCGGCCCGTAGGTCGGCGAGAGCATGACATGCGCGGCATAGGCGAAGGCGAAGGCCACGACGAGCGCGACGATGAGCGAGGTGACGCCGGAGCCGAGTGTGCGGGCTTCGAGCGGCAGCGCCGGCATGGCGTCGCGCTTCAGGAACGACACCAGCAGGATATAGCCCATGTAGAGCCCGGTGAGGACGAGGCCCGGAATGAGGGCCCCGGCATACATGTCGCCGACGGAGCGGCCGAGCTGGTCGGCAAGGACGATGAGGACCAGCGAGGGCGGGATGATCTGCGCGAGCGTTCCAGACGCGGCGATGACGCCCGAGGCGACCCGGCGATCGTACCCGTAGCGCAGCATGATCGGCAGCGAGATCAGGCCCATGGCGATGACGGAGGCCGCGACGACGCCGGTGGTGGCGGCCAGGAGCGCGCCGACGAAGATGACGGCATAGGCAAGCCCGCCGCGCACCGGGCCGAACAGCTGGCCGATCGTGTCGAGCAGGTCCTCGGCCATGCCGGACTTCTCGAGCACGATGCCCATGAAGGTGAAGAAGGGAATGGCGAGCAGCGTGTCGTTCGACATCACCCCCCAGAACCGATCCGGCAGCGCGTTGAGCAGCGGCCAGGAGAGGTTGATGCTGTCAGAGAAGGGCGCGAGCTCGACGCCGATGACGAAGAACAGGAGGCCGTTCGCAGCCAGCGAGAAGGCAACGGGATAACCGATCAGCATGAAGATGATCAGCGACAGGAACATGATGGGGGCGAGGTTCTCGGCAATGAACTCGATCACGGGCGGACCTCCTGATCGGTGTTCGGCACGGCAGTTTCCAGCGGTGCATGCGTCGGCACGTAGGGCGCGGGATCGTCGATGACGCCGCGCATGATGGCGATCTTCTTGATGATTTCGGAGACGCCCTGGAAGGCGAGCAGGACGAAGCCCGCGAGCAGGATGGCCTTGGCTGGCCAGAGGATGAGACCGCCGGCGCTCGAGGAGACCTCGCCGGAGGTGTAGCTCATCCGGACATAGGGCACGAGATAGACGATCATTACGAGGACGAAGGGCATGAGGAACAGGAGGTGGCCGAGCAAGTCGATCCAGTGCTGCACCCGGCGGGAGAAATTGCCGTAGACGACGTCGATGCGGATGTGCTCGTTCTGTTTCAGCGTGTAGGCGGCGGCCAGCATGAAGGCGGCGCCGAACAGGTACCACTGCGCCTCGAGCCAGGCATTGGACGACATGTTGAAGGTCTTGCGGATCACCGCGTTGCCGGCGCTGACGAGCACGGCGACGAGAATGAGCCAGGTCACGGACTTGCCGATGAACTCCGTTGTCGCGTCTATCAGGCGGCTGAGGCCCAGCAGTGATCTCATGTCGAACTCCCCCTCCGGCCGCGCTCCCCAGCGGCTCTCCATGTCGCCACAGTGCCGATTTCGGCCGTGCTTTCAAGCGCCATGGACGGTTTTGCGCACCGTTTGGGCCTGCGCGGCGCGGCGATGCGACCAAAGTCGAAGACCCGCCCGGGCGCGTGCAGAGCGGCATCTCCGGCGCGACGGATGGCGCCTGCGCCCGCGCCGAATTGCCGCGGAAGATCATGATCGTCTTATAATGTTCTGATATGGTTACAGAAATGTAATGCGCATCTTCATTTGCCGTTCATCATCCCGACCCTAGTTTCCGGCTGTCTCGCAACACAAGGACACGCAGTCATGAAACGTTTCATCATCGCTCTTCTCGCCACATCCTTCCTCGCCGCGCCGGGCGCCTTCGCTGCGCCGCAGGACCGGCATGACGGCGCCCGGGGGCGGACGGTCGAACGGCACACGACCACGACGATCAAGAAGACCGTCGTGCGCAAGACCCGCTGGGCCCGCGGACATCGCCTGTCGCCGGCCGAGCGCCGCCGGACCGCCGAGATCCGCGACTATCGCCGCTACCGCCTGAGCGCACCGCCGCGCGGCCAGCGCTGGGTCAAGGTCGACAATGATTTCCTGCTGATCAGCGTCGCCACGGGCGTCATCGTCGGCCTTTCCTCCGCCCGCTGACATGCGTTTCGCTGCGGCCCCCGAACAGGGGGCCGCAGCCTGTTTCTCCGCGGTATCACGCCGCGTGCGTGCGCCCGTCAGCCCTGCTGCGACAGGCAGCTTGCCAGCGACTGGGCGATGCCGTTCATCAGCTGGAAATAGAGATCGGGGCCCGCGGTCAGTGTGCCGGCTTCCGGGTCCAGCGTTCCGGATTTGGCGTTGGTGCCTTCCAGCACGACATTGACGAGCTTCGGCTCGAACTGCGGCTCGGCAAAGACGCAGGTGGCGCCGAGCGTTTCGATCTTGGCGTGGATTTCCTTCAGGCGCTGGGCCCCGGGCGCCGTTTCCGGGCTGACCGTGATCGAGCCGGCGATGGCGACGCCGTAGCGCTTTTCGAAATACTGATAGGCATCGTGGAAGACGACGAAGGGGCGATCCTTGACCGGGGCCACCGTCGCGGCGATCGCACGATCCAGCGCGTCGATACGCGCGTCGAGTGTCGCGCGGTTGGCGCGGTAGGCCGCGGCATGGTCGGGATCGGTCTTCGACAGAACCGTCTCGATCTCGGCGGCCATCGCCTTGGCATTGCGCGGGTCGAGCCAGGAATGCATGTCGAACTCGCCATCGTCATGGGCATGGGCATCAGCATCCGTCGCTGCGTGGCCACCGGCAGCCTCGGCCGGCGCGGCTTCGGCCTCGTCGCCATCGTCGTCCGCCTCGAACGGGCCGCCTTCACGCTGCGGCAGCTTTTCGACGCCCGGCGCGTCTTCCAGCGCCACGATGGTTGCCTTCGATCCCAGCGTTTCCAGAGGTTTCGTCAGGAAATGCTCCATGCCTTCGCCCATCCAGAAGACGATCTTCGCGTTCTGGAGCGCGGCGGCATTGGAGGGCTTCATGTTGTAGGTATGGGGGGAGGCGGCGCCTTCCACGATCAGCGCGGGTTCGCCGACACCCTGCATGATGGCGGCGACGAGCGAGTGGATCGGCTTGATCGACACCACGACGTCGGGTGTCTGTGCATGGGCCGTCCCGGCCGCCAGAAAGGCGGTGGCGGCGAGGATCAGCGAGGCGCGAGGGGACATGGGAGGCTCCTGTAGGGTTCTGCCGGGCCGACGACCGGAAAAGGCTATGCCGGCATTGCATTCTCAATGTAATGTTATTACATCAATTGCGTTATGCTATAACGTGTGGCATAGCCGCTGGCAACAGGGTTCTCCGGGAAATTTCCGATGTCCGAAATCGACGCTCCACTGCAGACCGCCCCTTTGCCGGGCCCGGTGGCCCCACGCGCAACGCCTGCGCGCTCGCCTGGTGCCGCGCTGGTGACGCTGCGGGAGGTCGGCATCCGCCGCAGCGGGCGCTGGCTGGTGCGGGGCGTCGATTTTTCCGTGTCGCGCGGCGAGATCGTCACCCTGATCGGCCCGAACGGCTCGGGCAAATCCACCACCGCCAAGACGGCGATCGGCGTGCTGAAGCCGGATGAGGGCCGTGTCGAGAAGGCGGGCGGCCTCAAGGTCGGCTACGTCCCGCAGAAACTTGCGATCGACTGGACGCTGCCGCTGACCGTTGAGCGTCTGATGACGCTGACGGGGCCGCTGAAAAGCGCCGAGATCGCAGAGGCCCTCTCGTCCACCGGCATCCTGCATTTGGCGCGGGCGGAGGTGCAGCATCTCTCCGGCGGCGAATTCCAGCGGGCGCTGCTCGCGCGGGCGATCGCGCGTCGCCCGGATCTCCTGGTGCTGGACGAACCGGTCCAGGGCGTCGACTTTTCCGGCGAGATCGCGCTCTACGGCCTGATCAAGACGATTCGCGACAGAACCGGCTGCGGCATCCTGCTGATCTCGCACGACCTGCACGTCGTCATGGCGGAGACGGATACGGTGATCTGCCTCAACGGCCATGTCTGCTGCCGCGGCACGCCGCAGGCGGTGAGCCAGAGCCCCGAATATCAGCGCCTCTTCGGCGTGAAGGCCGCGCAGACGCTGGCCGTCTACAATCACGATCATGACCACACCCATCTTCCCGACGGTCGCGTCCTGCATGCGGACGGAAGCCTGACGGACCATTGCCACCCGGAGGACGGCCACCATGCGGGCGACCACCCCCCGGGGGGCCACCCCCCGGGAAGCGACCGGGCACAGGATACGGCCGCCGCGGCCCACGTGCATGACGAAAACTGCGGATGCGGCCACAGCCAGGTCCGCCTGAAGCGACTCGAACCGGGGAAGCGCGACCGTGCTTGACGATTTCTTCATTCGCGCCCTCATCGCCGGCGTCGGTCTTGCCATCACGGTCGGGCCGCTCGGCTGTTTCGTCGTCTGGCGGCGCATGGCCTATTTCGGGGACACCATGGCGCATTCCGCGCTGCTCGGCGTGGCCCTGTCGCTGCTGCTCGACCTCAACCTCATGGTCAGCGTGTTCCTCGTGGCGGCGATGGTGTCGCTGCTCCTGCTCGCGCTGCAGAAGCGCGGCGGGCTGTCGACCGATGCCCTGCTCGGCATTCTCTCGCATTCCTCGCTGTCGATCGGTCTCGTCATCGTCGCCTTCATGACCTGGGTGCGGATTGATCTCGTCGGCTTCCTGTTCGGGGACATCCTCGCCGTGTCCGAGGCGGATATCGACCTCGTCTGGGGCGGCGGCATTCTCGTGCTGATGGCGCTGGTCATGCTCTGGCGGCCGCTGCTCGCCTCGACCGTCAATCCGGAGATCGCCGAGGCCGAGGGGCTCAATCCCGAGCGCTCGCGTCTGTTCTTCATGCTCCTGATGGCGCTGGTCATCGCGATCGCCATGAAGATCGTCGGCATCCTGCTCATCACCTCGCTGCTCATTATTCCCGCCGCCACGGCGCGCCGCTTTGCGGCCTCGCCCGAGATCATGGCCGTGTTCGCCTCGCTGATCGGCGCGGTGTCGGTCGTCGGCGGGCTGTTCGGCTCGCTGCATTTCGACACGCCGTCCGGCCCGTCGATCGTGGTCGCGGCCCTCGTCATCTTCGTCCTCAGCCTGCTGCCGATCGGCAAGCGCGGCCGGGAGGGCACGCCCTTTTCACCGCCGGGAGGACATCACTGATGGAGCCACGCAAGCTGACGCGCAACCAGGCGCTCGTGCTGGAGACGCTGACCCACGCCGAAGCGCCGCTCAGCGCCTATACGATTCTCGACAAGCTGCGCGACCACGGGTTCCGGGCCCCGCTCCAGGTCTACCGGGCCCTGGAGAAGCTGACGGAATTCGGCATCGTGCATCGGCTGGAGAGCCTCAACGCCTTCGTCGCCTGCACCCACCCGCACGATCACGGGCCGGAGAAGGGCGTGATCGCCTTTGCGATCTGCGAGGATTGCGGGCAGGTGAGCGAGATCAGCGACCCGGAGATCGAGGACCGTCTGGCACATCTGGCGCTCAAGCGGCACTTTACCACGGAGAAGACGACGATCGAGATGCGCGGGCAGTGCGGCAACTGCACCGCGGCGTAACCTCGCCCGGCATGACCCGATCTGGCCTGATCTGGCCTGATCGACCTGACCTGGTCTGACCAGCGCTCAGGCCTCGTCGATGCGCGTCAGCGTCGCCGAAAAGGCTCTGGCGTTGCGCACATAGCTTTCGGCCGAGGCGCGCAGGCCGGCAATGGCCGCGTCGTCCAGCGTGCGCAGCACCCGCGCCGGAGCGCCGACGATCAGCGAATTGTCCGGGAAGACCTTGCCCTCGGTGACGAGCGCATTGGCCCCGACGAGGCAATTGCTGCCGATGACCGCGCCATTGAGGATGGTTGCGCCCATGCCGACCAGGCTGTTGTCGCCGATGGTGCAGCCATGGACGATGGCGCGATGGCCGATGGTGCAGCCTTCGCCGATGGTGACCGGGAAGCCGGCATCGACATGGACGACGGCGCCCTCCTGGATGTTGCTGCGCGCGCCGACCGTGATCGGTTCGTTGTCGCCCCGCAGCACGGCGCCGAACCAGATGCCGACATCCACGCCGAGCATGACATGTCCCACGACATGGGCGTCCGGCGCGATCCAGTAGCGATCGGGGTCCGGGCAGGTGGGGCGCAGGGTGCCGAGAGCGTAGAGAGGCATGGGGGCTCCAGGAGCAGGGGTAAGGGCGTGCGGGGTCGATGTCATGCTGCGTCGATGTCGTGCCGGGTGAGGGCGGGCGAAGCGGTGCTGCCGCGCGCCCGCCCATTCTGCATCAGACGACAGTGACGGTGAGATCGCCGATCCCGTCGATGCCGCAGGTGACGACATCGCCGCGCTCGACAGCGCCGACGCCGGCCGGCGTGCCGGTGAGGATGACGTCGCCGGCGGCCAGCTCGAACAGCTTGGAAAGCTCCGCGATGATCTCCGGGATCTTCCACGTCATCTGCGCGAGATCGCCATCCTGCCGGATGGCACCGTTGACGCTGAGGTGAATGCGGCCGCGGGCTGGATCCACGCCCTGTTCCGCCGGCACGAGCGGCGAGACCGGGCCGGAGTGCTCGAACGCCTTGGCGGCCGCCCATGGCTGGCCCTTGCTTTTGGCGTCCGCCTGCAGATCGCGGCGGGTGAAATCGATGCCGACCGCATAGCCCCAGACGCAGTCCATTGCGGCGGCCGGATCGATATCCGTGCCGCCGGACTTCAGCGCCACGACCAGCTCGACCTCGTGATGCACGTCGTTCGAGCGTGCGGGATAGGGAAAGCCCGCCGCCGGGAGACGAAGGTTTTCCGGATTTTTCTGGAAGAAGAAGGGCGGCTCGCGCGTGGGGTCATGCCCCATCTCGATCGCGTGGAGGGCATAGTTGCGGCCGACGCAATAGACGCGACGAACGGGGAAACCGGCCTCGCTTCCCGAAACGGGCAGGATGACGGGCGGGGCGGCGGTGATGACGGTGTTCATGGCATTCCGGATGCTGGTGACGACAGCGAGAGGATAGCACCGGGGAACAGGCGCGGGGAAGACGACGGACCCATTTTGCCGCCGGGGACATTTGCCGCTGCCATCCGTCTGCCGCCACGATCCGTTTGCAGGGAAGGCCATCCTGCGGGGACAACATGTTGCCCGGCGAAGGCTGGTGTCGGGAGAGGATGGTGTCGGCGCGTGTTCCCGACGGGCGGACGACGCTCGGGACCGCGGGCCGCCGGACGCTCGGTACCCGGTCTCGACCCTCGCGGCTCGGGACGGTGCGGATGGCCAAGCCGCGCGGAACCTACAGGACGTGCCGGATGTCTATGCCGACAGCGGCCTCAGCGGCAGGCATAGGCCTGGAGCTGGGCGCGGGTGATGAAAGGGCCGCCGCTGCGGGTCTTGCGGTCCGGATCGGTGTATTCGAGGCTCGGCACATCCGGGAGGGCCAGGGCCTGGCGCACCGTCATGATGCCGACATCGCGCCGATCGGCGCCACGCTTTACGCTCACTTCTACGATGCGGTACAGATTTTCCTCGACCATGTCTCTCTCCCTTGCCTCTTTCGTGCAATGCGTGTTCGTGCGGCCTGTCATCCCGTGGGTCGTCAAGTAGGTCGTTCTGCGCGACGGCCGTTGTTCACGCGCCGATTCCGCGCGACTCAGGCATTTCGGTCTGCGAAGCAGGTTTTTATGAGGCACCTCACCATGAGCTTGCCAGAAAGTCCGTGCTACAACCAGCGAAAAATGCGGGACGCAGAAAATAAGGCAGGCTTGTAAAGAAATTTTCGACCCGTTTTACTGCACTGCAAAAACATAATGCCAAAATGTGACGTATTTTCTGGCGCTGCGGAACAAATTTCCTTCTGGTTATCTTTCTTCCCTGTCTCTCACCTACCCGGAGCAGGAAGATGTCCGATATCAAGACAGGATTTACCGGCGAACTCGAAGACAAGACCACGATGAAGGCGCAGGTCAAGCGCGCGACTTCTGCCGTGCAACGCGAAGCCGGGGCCGTGGCGGCGACGGCGCAGGACCACCGGGCGGCGACCGGCACCGCGCTGCTGCTGGTTGGCGCGGTCGCGTTTCTGGCCGGCTACGTTCTGGGCGCCGGAGACCAGAGAGACAGCTGGCACGACCGCTCCTGGTTCTGACGCGGGTTCGGTTTTAATACAGCCTGAAAATCTCTCTACCCATCTTGTTTTTGCTGCAATGCAGCATTATATTGATGGTTACCGAAGCGCTCCTCCTCCTCCCAGGTGCTTCGGTCGATCCGGGTCATCTCCTCCCGACCCAGGATCCTTTCAGAAAGCCTGCCGCACCTCCTCCCGCGGCAGGCTTTTTTGATGCGCCTTGCCGCCGCCGATGCGATCCCGTCCGGCGCGCCTTTTCGGAAGGCCGGGCCTTGGCGAGGATCGGCTGGGGGTTTATGACGACGCCCACAACCCGTGCCCGGACGGACCGGCATGCTGGGAATGAGCGGAGGCAGGCAGGCATCCCCGACAGGCCGCGCCGCGCCGGTTTTTAGCCCGCGAGCCTTCGCCGGCCGATTCCTCTTGAGCGACGAGACGACAGGATGACGGACATCGCAGACACCCACTTCAAGACCCACACTGGCACGCGTCCCTACACCCGCCCTGTCTTCGCCGTGGCCCCCATGATCGACTGGACGGATCGGCATTATCGGTATCTTGCGCGGCAGCTTTCGGCGCATGCGCTGCTGTATACCGAGATGATCGTCGCCGATGCGGTTCTGCGGGGGGATCGGGCGCGGTTGCTGGCCTGTCCGGTGGCCGATACGCCCGTGGCGCTGCAGCTGGGCGGCAATGATCCGGACAAGCTGGCGCAGGCGGCGCGGATCGGGGCGGATTTCGGCTATTGCGAGATCAACATGAATGTCGGCTGTCCCTCCGACCGCGTGCAGTCCGGCACGTTCGGGGCCTGCCTGATGCGGGAGCCCGCGGTGGTGGCCGACTGTGTGGCGGCGATGAAGGCGCAGGTCGCGCTGCCGGTGACGGTGAAATGCCGGATCGGCGTCGACGACCAGGAGCCGGAGATCGCGCTGCGCGCGCTCTTGGAGCAGGTGCGGGCAGCCGGCGTGGACGGCGTGTGGGTGCATGCGCGCAAGGCCTGGCTGCAGGGTCTCTCGCCGAAAGAAAACCGCGAGATCCCGCCGCTCGACTACGGGCTGGTGCACCGGATCAAGGCGGAGAACCCCGATCTCTTCATCGGCCTCAATGGCGGACTGCACACGCTGGGCGATGCCCTGCGGCAGCTTCATCCGGTCGATACGCCCCATCTTCTCGCCGCTCCTCTGCCTGCCGCTCCTCTTCCTGCCGCCCCTCTGCCTGCCGACGTGTCCCGGCCGCTCGACGGCGTGATGCTCGGCCGGGCCGCCTATCATGATAGCGCGCTGCTGACCTGCGTGGACGGCGCCTTTCCGCATCCCTTGACCGGCGCGGCGCCGATCGCCGTCGATCCGGCGGACATCACCGAGGCGGGGCACCGCATGTCGCAGGACCTCTGGTGCGGCGTGCGCGATGCGATGATGGCCTATGCCGCCGGACATATCGCCGCCGGCGGGCGGCTCGTGCATGTGACGCGGCACATGGTCGGCCTGTTCCAGGGATGGCCGGGCGCGCGGCGGTTCCGGCAGATCCTGTCGTCGGATGCGACGCGGGCCGGGGCGGGGCCAGAGGTGATCCTTGCCGCCTTTGCCGCCGTGCTCGACGGGGCGGGAGCCCGCGCGGACGCCGGGGCGGGCGACGCTGCCGCGTGATCGCGCCGGTTCGAACGGGTCCGGTCTTGTCTTGCGGCATGTCGTTTCCCGAAAACCGCTGCACGTTTTCAGGCGACCTGCATGAGGATGTCTTGAAAGGCGCCGGGCGACATCCGGGGTTTCGCCGGTCTCTGCGGCGGGAGGGGCCAGTCTGGCGCCGGTCCTGCAGGCGGGGAGGCGGCCGGGGCGGCTTTTTTCGGCGTTCGTTGCAAGGGCCGGCGCTCTGGCGGACGATGAGAGCCACCAACAGAAACGGCGCCGCAAGGGCGCCGTTTCCGGAATGTCGTCAGCGGCAGATCAGGCAGCGCTGATGTTGACGGCCTTCGGGCCCTTGCCCATGCGATCCGGCTCGGTGTCGAAGGTGACCTGCTGGCCGTCCTTCAGGGTCTGCAGGCCGGCAGCCTGAAGAGCGGAGATGTGGACGAAAACGTCCTTCGCGCCGCCTTCCGGCGTGATGAAACCAAAACCCTTGTCCTGGTTGAAGAATTTTACGGTGCCTTTGGTGGCCATGGGGATGTCCTCTGGTCTTCCCTTGTTGTGGTAACCGCACCCCCGGTGCCGGGGAGGCGGGCGGTCGTGCGTGCCGGAACAGGGCACGCGGTCTGGATGTCACGTACGGGAGCAAAGAACGTCTACGCCCATGGGAGCCGCAAGGCCGTGGCCGGCCATCCGCCCCATGCTGCCGTTCGGCTGTGTCCACAGCAGATACCCCACCGGAACGCCGCCGAGCGGCACAACCACATCAGTCCAGTCTCCGGGATGAACAGCCCGAACGGTATATTTCTGCCAGCAAATACGCGCCTTGGCAAGCGGGTCTCCGCTGGGATCCGCGGGGACCGAACGGAGAAAAAGGCCGGGCCTCCACATTTTCGTCGGATGCGTGACCGAGTGTCCCGAAGCGGTGCACCGCGGCGCATGCGTGCGGGCTGCGGGTTTGCATGTGTGCAAGGGCGTCTCGTGCGCGCCAAGGGTTGATGCCGGAGGCCGGGGCGGGTACTGCAAGGGTGCCGACATCGACCGGCTGACACGAAGCAGCCGAGACCGGAACGACCGGCGGCAAGGCCGGCTGCGGCGAAAGGAACGGGGGCAAGGTGATCGATCCCTATGCGATGCTGGGCGTGGAGCGCGACGCCGACGAGGCCGCGATCAAGGCCGCCTATCGCCAGGTGGCCAAGACGGCGCATCCCGACCAGGGCGGCGACGGCGCGGTCTTCGGCCAGCTGCAGGCCGCCTACGACCTGTTGCGCGACCCGGTGCGGCGAAAGATCTTCGACAATACCGGCTATGATCCGCAGCTCGCCGACCCGCGCGACCTCAAGGGCCTGCTGGTGATCGAGACGCTGGTCAACGAGGTGATCCTCGACGAGCGCGAACCCGGCAGCTTCGACCCGGTGGCCGCCATGCGCCGCCGGCTGTCCGACGACATCGTGAAAAGCCGGTTCCATATTCTCGAGCTCGAACGCCACCGCACCCGTGTCCGCCAGCACATGGACCGCCTCGGCCGCCGCCCGGACGCCGATGTGCTCGGCTCCATGCTGCGCGCGCGCTCCCAATCCATCGCCGATGCGATCAAGACCGCCGAAGGCCAGATCGAGGTGATCGAGCAGGCCTATCTGATGCTGGAAGGCTATCGCTACGAGCTGGAATCGCTGCGCGGCGAGGAACGCGACGAAGCGGCGGAATAGTGAGGGGTGAGCTGCGATCACGCTGTCGCAAAGCGTCATCAGCAAGCCGACCGAGGGGCCATTTGCCTTCCCACTACCGACTGCCTAACCCCTCCTCACTCCTCACTCCTCACTCCTCACTCCTCACTCCTCACTCCTTACTCCTCACCACTCACGGCTCACCACTCACCATATCTCTTCTCCAAAAATCCTGGAATTCCGCTTTGAGCGGGTGGCCGCGGGGGAGGCAGGATCGGGCGACGGCGAGGGCGGCGCGGATGTCGGTGTCCATCGGATCGCTGCCGAGGAGACGGCCCATCTCCTTCAGCGCGCCCGGCGCCAGAAGGGCTTCGACCTCAACCGACAAGGCGAGAATCACGAGAAAGCCCTCAACGAGATCGCGCGGCATGCCGGCGAGGCAGCGGGGCAGGACCATCTCGGCCTGATGGACGCCGCGGGCCGGATCGTGCGGCGTCGCGCCGGGAAGGCTGCAGCACCGGTGCCGGCGGCAGCGGGCGCGGTCGCAGAGCAGGGCCTGGGTGAACAGCATGTCGGCGGTCGCGCAAACGCGGCTGCGCGGCTCGAACGGGCGGGATGGCGCGGGACGCGCGGGGACAGGAGGTGCAGAGGCGGGCGGCGCGGGAGGCCCGGTCTCGTCGCTGCCGGGGGTGTTATGGCGTCCGGTGTCGCAGCGTCCGGTGTCGAGGGTGCCCGTTTCATGGCCGGCGGTCTCACCGCCGGCGCGGCTGGAGCCGAGATCGGCGGGGTCCCGTCCGGTGATATCCGGTGCGGCGGGACCAGGCTCCGCGTCACTGCGGCCAGCGGGATGGGGCCCGGCAGGCTTGGAGTCGTCACGTTTTGAGGCGGCTGGCTTTGCGTCGGCAAGGTCGGGCACCTCCTCCGGGTTTCCCGCGTAGCAGGCAAAGGGCCAGCTGACGTCGAGGGACATCCCGTTTGTCGGCGCGTGATCGGCATACGGCGTGGCGGCGGGGTTGGCCGGCATGTCGTGAGGCGCGGAAGGCGGGGAAAATGGCCGGGCGTTTCGCCGGGCGGTTCGCCGGGCTGCGGGCCGTCGGGGGCGTCGGGACATGCGGTCTCCTTCACGCAGGCGGTTCGGCCTCGCGGTATGGCGCATCGATCGTGTTCGGCCCTTGAGGGCCGAGGTTCGGACGGGGCGCTGGAAGCTGCCGCGTTGACATGAATGTAGAATGACACCTTCCGGCGCCCCGTTCGGCGGTTTCTGCCCGCACGTGCCTCTCTGCCGTCGTCCCGGCGCGCCCCGAAGGCGCGTGAAACGACGCTCCGTGCCGCAAAGGCAAACCCGAACCGTTCTGGTGCATCGCTTGCGCGGTGCACCGGCGCCTCGGGGGGAGGTCGTGATGCGAACCGTGATGCGGGGGGCGCACGTCGTTCCACCCGCCCCACAGCCGGCTCCGCCTCGCCGGCACGCCTGCCGGTGTATCCGAGAGCGGAACGCGGCCAGTATGCGGGGCGCTCATGCCGGCGGGGAAAGCGGCGTGCCAAAAAATGTGCGGCTGCGCGCGGCGAACGCGGGGCCGCCGGGGATCGACAGGCGAGGGTAAGGCCCGCCCGGATCGGCAAAGCGGCAGGCGCTAACCGGCCTGCCGCTTTGTTTTCAAAGAGGTTTCAGTGTCGTAGGGCGGGCCGAAACCTCAGCTGTAGCCACCCTTGGCGCGCTGCTCCGCAGCCTCGCGCTGGGCGCGGTCGAGATCGTCTTCGCCTTTGGTGTTCCCCGTCAGCGAAATCTCCGGTTTGCCGCCGGGATTTGCCGGGCGGCTCCCGGACGGTCCCGCGCCGGTGGCGTCCCCGCCCTCGATCTTGGCATGCGGGATCTGGGCGCTGTCGAAATAGGTGCGGAACGAGGAGATCCGGCCGTCTGCCTCCTCCAGCACGCTGACGCCGCCATAATCGAAGGTCTCGCCGGACATCGTGCCGCGGCTGCGCCATTCGAGAAAGGCAACGCCGTCCGTCTCGGTCACGGCGCGGAATTCCGACGAAATCTCGTCGAAGGCATCGCGGTAATGCGACCAGAACGTCTTCGCCGCATCCGGCCCGCCATCATCATAGGACACCAGGGGATTGGACACGCTGGCATCATCGGCAAACAGTTTTGCAATGGTCTCGACATCCCGATCGGATTCGAGGCGATGAAGGGCGGAGATGAAGGTGTCTGCAAGGGCTGTCATGGGGCGCTCCTGAGGTTTGGGCTCAGAAGTGAACTGGATGGTGGGTGGGTTGTTCCGGGATGTTTTAAACTCCATTTGCGAGATTTTTTCTCTCAAACACTTCATTGCTTAAGCGACTGTGATATGGGTGCTAAAAAGAGGGCTTACAAATGTTACTGAGATTTGCAGTTTCTAACTTCCTGAGTTTCAAGGACAGAACTGAGCTATCTATGGTAGCGTCGGCGGACGATAGACATGCAACTCACGTGATGGAAACGGAAGGGCGGAGACCATTACGAGTTCTTCGGGGTGCTGCTGTTTATGGAGCTAACGGCCATGGAAAGACTAATCTGGTTCACGCTGTTAAGTTTGCTAAAGAACTAGTGGTGCAGGGTAACGCGGACGGGCGCATTAAGACCCGTCCTTACAAAACATCATCTGCAAAGCAGCGCGTTCCGAGTGAGTTTATATTTAACTATCGTCACGAAGGTACTGATTACGAGTATGGATTTCGTGTACTTCCGAGCCATGTAACTGAAGAATGGTTGTTTTCATCGCCTCGCGGGCGCGAAGTGAAGTTGTTTGAGCGTATTACGAAAAAGCTGAGGAATGGAGAGTTTGAAACCGCGATTGATCTTGGGCCTTCTTTAAAAAAGCGCTCGCGAAGTGATAGAGCGACAGGTGAGGATTTCCTCCAGTTCGTAGCAATTGGTATGGCACCAAGTCAGCTCTTCTTGACTGAGACGGTGCAGCGAAACGTTAAGTCTTTGCGAAAGCCCTTCGAATGGTTTCATTCATGTCTCCAAGTAATAACCGCCGACTCGGACTACGCTCATCTCAATGTCAGAGCTCATCAGGATGCTGAATTCGTCACCAAACTATCTGACAAGATCCGACAGGCAGGTATTGGGATTGATCGAATAGAGACAGAAACTCGAAAGTTTGATGTAACGGATTTCAGTGAAATGCCTGCGGATGCTCTAGAGATGATTAAAGAGCAGACAGATGAGGGGCACATCGTAGAGGTGGCTGGTCCTGATGCGATCCGTCGGTTACTGACTAAAGGTGAGGATGGAGAGCTGGAGGTCGTCGACCTCGTTGTAAAGTATACACGTTCGAACGGTGATGTTCTCTCGTTCAACCAGTCGGAGGAATCAGCCGGAACTCGTCGGCTAATAAATCTACTGCCTATGCTAATTGAGCTATCCAATGTTGAAAAAACGTACATTATTGATGAGTTGGACCGGAAATTGCATCCGATTCTTTCATTCAACCTCATTCGTTCTTTTTTCGAAAATTCACTGTCCGGTCAGTTAATATTCACAACCCATAATACACACCTTCTTGATCTGGATTTGTTCCGAAGAGACGAGATTTGGTTCATCGAGAAGGACAGTAATGGTGTTTCCAGCGCGTATGCTTTGTCGGATATGAGGATCAGGCCGGATGTCGAAATTCGAAAGGGCTATTTGAATGGTCGGTTTGGTGCCATTCCGTTTGTCGGTGACATCTTCGGTTTAGGGTGGATTGAAAGTACTGCTCAGTGATTACTTCGAGAAAAAAGCGCCCGTTAGATCGATCATCAGCGACGTTGCGGGACGCGACGTTGATTGTGGTAGCTTCTGAAGGAAGCATAACAGAGAAGGTCTATTTCGATCACTTTGGGGATACGCGCGTTCAAGTAAAGACCTTGCCATCCTTCGGAGGACGCAGCTCACCGGAGCATGTCCTTTCGAACTTGAAAAAGTTCTCCAGCGAATATGATCTAGGTGAAGGTGATGAACTTTGGTTGGTAATAGATGTCGACAGATGGACGCTTGCAAGTCTTAGGACGGTATGTGCAGCATGCGTACAAGACAAAATTAATATTGCTGTCAGCAATCCATGTTTTGAATTGTGGCTTTGCCTGCATCTTGAGGGTGAGTTACCAGACTTCAAAGATACCGAGCAACTGACGCGCCTACTCCGCGCTGAGCTCGGGAGTTTTAACAAAAACAAGTATGATGCAGAAAAACTGGTTAGAAACGTAAGAACGGCTATCAAACGTGCCAAATCACTGGATAGAAAACAGGCCGCGCGCTGGCCAGACAGACCCGGGAGCCACGTCTATAAGCTGGTGACATCAATCGTTAAAAAGTATCGATAACTCTTCTGAGCTTACTCCATTCACCGCCCCGGCCGCCCCGTCTTCCCCTTCGTCCGGCCCTTCTGCCGCTTTACATCCCCGGCATCCTCATAGCTGCCGACGCCCGCTTTTGCGCGCACCAGCGGGCGCGGGTCGTCGGTGGCGCGTTCCGGCTGGCCTTCGGTCAGCGGTGAGAAGCGTTTCGTGGCCTTGGCCGCGTCGGGCTTGACCGGGAGGGGGCCGTTGACCGGTTTTTCGGTCCGGCCGACGGTCATTTCGTCGAGGTCGTTGCGGCGGAAGAGCGGGCGTTCGGTGTCGGTGCCGGGGCCCATGTCGTCGAGGCTGTTCTGGCGGAAGAGGGAGGGTGCGGGTTGAGGTTGCCCCTCATCCGCCCTGCGGGCACCTTCTCCCCGCGCGCGGGGAGAAGGACCGGCGAGCGTGGCGCCTTCTGCGTCCTCGTCGGCGGTCGTCTCTGCATTTCGCGCGGCTTTCGATTTGCCCGTGGCGATCTCCTGGCTTTTCGCGGCGTCCCGGGCCTTGGCGGCCTTCTGGTCGGCCTTGCTGACGAAGCCTTCCTGAGATTTGGCCTCCTGCCGCGCCATCGGGTCGTCCATGGTGGCGAGTTCGGTGGCCTTGAGGCGCTTGATCTCGTCGCGCAGGCGAGCAGCGGTCTCGAAGTCGAGATCGGTCGCGGCGTTGCGCATCTGCTTTTCCAGCGCTTCGAGATGGGCGGCGAGGTTGTTGCCGACCATATGGCCGCCGGAGGCGAAGCCCTTGCCTGTGGCGCCGCCGATGTCGGCGCGGACATGGTCGCGCTCGTAGACACTGTCGAGAATGTCGGAGATCTTGGCCTTGACCGATTCCGGGGTGATGCCGTGGGCCTCGTTGTAGGCCATCTGCTTTTCGCGGCGGCGGGCGGTCTCGTCCATGGCGCGTTGCATCGAGCCGGTGACCTTGTCGGCGTAGAGCACGACCTTGCCGTCGACATTTCGCGCCGCGCGGCCGATGGTCTGCACCAGCGAGGTTTCCGAGCGCAGGAAGCCTTCCTTGTCGGCATCGAGGATGGCGACGAAGCCGCATTCGGGAATGTCGAGGCCTTCGCGCAAGAGGTTGATGCCGACGAGCACGTCGAAGGCGCCGAGACGGAGATCGCGGATGATCTCGATGCGCTCCAGCGTGTCGATGTCGGAATGCATGTAGCGGACGCGGATGTTCTGCTCGTGCAGATATTCGGTCAGGTCTTCCGCCATGCGCTTGGTCAGCACGGTGCAGAGCGTGCGATAGCCCTTGGCGGCGGTCTCGCGAATCTCGCCCAGCACGTCGTCCACCTGGCTTTTTGCCGGGCGCACCTCCACCGGCGGGTCGATCAGGCCGGTGGGGCGGATGACCTGCTCGGCAAAGACGCCGCCGGACTGGTCCATCTCCCAGGCGCCGGGCGTCGCCGACACAGCGATGGTGTTGGGGCGCATGGCGTCCCATTCCTCGAAGCGCAGCGGCCGGTTGTCCATGCAGGAGGGCAGGCGGAAGCCGTATTCGGCCAGCGTCGCCTTTCGCCGGAAGTCGCCCCGGTACATGCCGCCGATCTGGCTGACGGAGACGTGGCTCTCGTCGATGAACAGCAGGGCATTGTCGGGAATGTATTCGAACAGGGTCGGCGGCGGCTCGCCGGGGCGGCGGCCGGTCAGGTAGCGGGAATAGTTCTCGATGCCGGCGCAGGAGCCGGTGGCCTCCAGCATCTCGATGTCGTAGCGGGTGCGCTGTTCCAGCCGCTGGGCTTCCAGGAGGCGTCCGGCCTTCTCAAGCTCGGCGAGGCGCAGCTTCAGCTCCTCCTTGATCGACTTGATGGCGGCGTTCAGCGTCGGGCGCGGCGTCACATAGTGGCTGTTGGCGTAGATCTTGACCGATCGCAGGTCGCCGGTCTTGGTGCCGGTCAGGGGATCGAATTCGGTGATCGCGTCGATCTCGTCGCCGAACATGGAGATGCGCCAGGCGGCATCCTCCAGGTGGGCGGGGAAGAGCTCGATCGTGTCGCCGCGCACCCGGAAACTGCCGCGCTGGAAATCCATGTCGCGGCGCTTGTACTGCTGGGCGACGAGGTCGGCCAGCAGCTGGCGCTGGTCGAGGCGGTCGCCGACCGACATCTGGAACGCCATGGCCGTGTAGGTTTCCACCGAGCCGATACCGTAGATGCAGGAGACCGAGGCGACGATGATGACGTCGTCACGCTCCAGCAGAGAGCGCGTGGCGGAGTGGCGCATGCGGTCGATCTGTTCGTTGATCGAGCTCTCCTTCTCGATGAACGTATCCGAGCGCGGCACATAGGCTTCCGGCTGGTAATAGTCGTAGTAGGAGACGAAATACTCCACCGCATTGTTGGGGAAGAAGTTCTTGAACTCGGAATAGAGCTGCGCCGCCAGCGTCTTGTTGGGCGCGAGAATGACGGCGGGGCGCTGGGTGGCCTCGATCACCTTGGCCATGGTGAAGGTCTTGCCCGAGCCGGTGACGCCGAGCAGGACCTGGCTGCGCTCGCCGCTGTTGAGGCCTTCCACGAGATCCTTGATGGCCGTCGGCTGGTCGCCGGCCGGCTGGTACTCGCTGACCATCTCGATATGGATGCCGCCTTCGGACTTGGTCGGGCGGGCGGGACGGTGCGGCGTCCACATCTTGCCGTCCTTGAACAGCGGGTTGCCGCTTTCGATCAGCTGCGCCAGCGCATCCACGGTGGCGGTGACCGCGCCGGGCGCGAGCGTGGCGGATTCTTCCAGCGAGATATCCATGCCGGACACGGCGGGCAGGCCGGCCGCGGCGCGCGATTTCGGATCGCTGGCGCCGCCCATGGAGGTGCCGCGCGCGGATCTCGATGCCTTGGGGGAGAGGGCGGGCTCGACGGGTTTCGCCTTCGCCTTCGCGGCGGCGATCTCCACCTGCTTGCGGTGCTTGCCGGCCTTCGACGCGACATCGCGGCGCGTCTCGTGGGAGGACGCCTCGGCCTCCGCCTCGAGCTGCCGGACCCAGTCTGACACGGAACCGCCCAGGGGGCCGCCCAGGGAGCCGGACAGCCCGCCGGACAGCGGCGCGCCGTCGAACGGCGCCTGGGGCGCCTCCTCGAATCCGGTGGGTTCACGGGAGGACGCTGCGGTTTTCTTCGGAGATCTGGCCATGCCGGAAATATGGAGAGAGTCTGGCGGAAAGAAAAGGGGAGAAGAACGCATCGTGTACGGATCGCTCCCGCCGCGACCCGGCAACGTCCCGGGCGAAACCGTCTATTTGAGAGGATGCTAATATATTGGAAAGAAATGTATGGGCACTGTTGCGGGGTTGGCAACGCCAACGAAACAGGGGCGCAACAAGAGCGCAACAGGGGGCATGTCATGAAACAGTATAAAATCTCCGTGCGATTGTACGGACTGGTGGGAATGGCGCTGATCGTCATGGCGGGGGCCATGACCTATTCGCTGTTCCAGTCGCATGCGCGGCTGGTCGACGAGCGCAAGGCGCTGCTGGCCGCGGTGGACGAAAGCGCGCTCGGCATCTTCAGCCATTATCATACGCTGGAGCAGGCGGGCACGCTGACGAAGGCGGCCGCGCAGGCCGCGGCGCTCGATGCGGTCCGCGCCATGCGGTTCCAGGGCAGCGGCTATCTCGTCGTCAGCGACATGACGAGCCGCATGATCATGCATCCGATCAAGCCCGAACTGGACGGCAAGGACCAGAGCGGCCTCAAGGACGCAAACGGCGTCGCCATCCTGCAGCTGTTCGCCGACCAGGTGAAGGCGCAGGGGCAGGGCTTCGTGGCCTATTCCTGGCCGAAGCCGGGCAGCACCGTGCCCTTGCGGAAATTCACCCACACCGCCGGCTTTGCACCCTGGGGCTGGGTCGTCAGCACCGGCAGCTACGAGGACGATCTCAACACGCTGTTCTGGCGGGGCCTCATCGCGCTTTCCGTCATCACCGGCGTTGCCGGTCTTGTCATTCTCGGCGTGGCCTTTGCCGTCGTGCGCAGCGTCGTCCGGCCGATCGACCGGCTGAAGGGGGCGATGACGGCAATCGCCCGGGAAGACGTGTCGTCGCCCGTGCCGGAGGCGGATCGCGGCGACGAGATCGGGCAGATGGCGGGCGCGCTCACCGTGCTGCGCGACAGCGTGGTCGACCGGATCGCGCTGCGGGAGCGCGTGGCGATCCGGCAGAGCGAAATCGACAGCGAGCGGCGAACGAACGAGATCCGCGCCGCCCGCCAGGCCCACGAGCAGGCGGAGGCGATCGGCATCGTCGGCGAGGCGCTCGAAGCGCTGGCGGGGGGTGACCTGACCGTGACGATCGGCGCGATCGCGCCGGACTATGCCAAGCTGCGCGACGACTTCAACCTGTCCATCGCGGCGCTGTCCGACGCGATCCGGTCGATCGCCCGCTCCACCGACGTCGTCCACGGCAGCGCCGGCGACATTTCCGCGGCCTCGAGCAACCTGTCGCGGCGCACGGAGCAGCAGGCGGCGGCGCTGGAGGAAACGGCGGCGGCGCTCGACCAGATCACCGCCACGGTGCGCCAGGCGTCCGAGCGGGCCGGCGAGGCGCGAACCATGGTGGCTGAAACCAAGTCCAGCGCGGAGCGATCGGGCGGGATCGTGCGCAGCGCGATCGCGGCCATGAGCCGGATCGAGAGCTCCTCGGCGCGCATCGGCCAGATCATCGGCGTGATCGACGAGATCGCGTTCCAGACCAACCTGCTGGCGCTGAATGCCGGCGTCGAGGCGGCGCGGGCCGGCGAGGCGGGACGTGGCTTTGCGGTCGTGGCGCAGGAGGTGCGCGAGCTCGCCCAGCGCTCGGCCCAGGCGGCCAAGGAGATCAAGGACCTGATCCGCACCTCGACCAGCGAGGTGGAAACCGGCGTCACGCTGGTCCGCTCGACGGGCGACGCGCTGATGGAGATCGAAACGCTCGTCAACGGCGTCAACGACCATGTCGTCTCGATCGCCACCTCCGCCCGCGAACAGGCCACCGGCCTGCAGGAGGTCAACGTCGCCGTCAACAGCATGGACCAGATGACGCAGCAGAACGCGGCCATGGTCGAGGAGACCACGGCCTCGAGCCAGACGCTGGCGCAGGAAAGCCGCACGCTGAAGGACCTGCTGCAGACCTTCCACCTCAGCGGCGGAAGCGCCGGCGGCGAGGGGCAGGCGCGGCGGGCGGCCTGAGCCGCTCGACCCGGCGACCCGAGAGACCCGCCGGCAGGAGCCCGGCCTTTGAGGGGCGCTGCGCCAGGCAGCGCCCTTTACTTATGCCTGCGGACCGTTCGTGCATGTCGCCGACAAGTGAGCCGCGGTTTCGGGAAACGACACGCATCACAACAAGACCTTAAAGCACGCTGCGTCGATTCTTTCTCCCGCAACGCGCTTTGGGTGCGGGCGCGGGGCGGGTGTGCCGGGCGCTATCGATCGGCGGGCGCGAGGCCGGGGCCGCGATGACGACACGGTGGAAGGCCGGTTGCGGGTGGCGGAATGGCCCTGCTATGACGGGGGAACGCGGGGCGGACGCGGGCAAGACACGACAGGACCTCGAAAGGACACTCCATGCGCAAGCGCGCCATCATCATCGTCGACCTGCAGAACGACTATCGCACGGACGGCCGGTTTCCGCTTTCCGGCATCGACGCCGCCGTCGCAAAGGCGGCCCGTGTGGTCGAGGCCGCGCGCCGCGCCGGCGACCTGGTCGTCCATGTCCGCCACGAAAGCCCGGCCGACGGTCCGTTCTTCGCCGTCGGCACGCAAGGGGCGGAGATCATGGCCGCGATGGCGCCGCAGGCGGGCGAGGCGATCGTGACCAAGCGCTTCCCCAACGCGTTCCGGGAGACCCCGCTCGCCGGGATGCTCGCATCCGCCGGGGTGGACGACGTCACCGTGATCGGCGCCATGAGCCATATGTGCATCGATGCGACCGCCCGGGCGGCCGCCGATCTCGGCTTGCGGACGACCATCGTGGAGGATGCCTGCGCCACGCGCGATCTGGCGTTCAAGGGCGAGACCGTGCCCGCCGGCACGGTGCATGCGGCCTTCATGTCGGCGCTGGCCTTTGCCTATGGCGAGGTCGTCTCGACCGAGGACTATCTCGCGCGATAACGGGCGTCTGGCCGGGAGGGCGCCGTTCAGCGCTCGCCCGGAACCGGCGTCGGGTGGCCGTCGGCATCGAGGGCGACCATGACGAAGATGGCGTCGGTCACCTTTTCCATGCGGTCGGAAAGGTAGCGCTGCGCCCAGGCCTCGACCTTCAGCGTGATGGACGTGCGGCCGACGGCGGCGATGTCGGTGTAGATGCACAGGGTGTCGCCGATCTTGACCGGCAAAGCGAAGGCCATCTCGCGCACGGCGGCGGTGACGACCCGGCCGCGGGCGCGCTCGGCGGCGCGGATGCCGCAGGACAGGTCCATCTGGGCCATGACCCAGCCGCCGAAGATATCCCCGGCGGCATTGGCATCGGCCGGCATGGCAAGGGTTCGCAAGGTCAGTTCACCGCTGGGCGTCGTCATGGCCTTCTCCGGCTGTTGCAGCGCCGCCGGGAGCGCCGGTGGCAAGCCCCGTGCTATCGCGGTTGTGCGCGTTCGTCATCCCCCCACAGGCTGGAAAGGTGCAAAGCCGCCACTGGTCGCCGTCGACCTGTCGACGCGCCGTCGGCGGTTTGCCTGTCTGCGTGGTTTGCCTGTCTGCGTGAGGCGACGCTTCCTCAAGCGCGTTGCGTAAAAATGGAGTCACGCAACGCGCTTAAGGTCTTGTTGTGATGGATGTCGTTTCCTGAAACCGCTGCGCACTTTCGCGCGACATGCATTAATCTTGGGGTTGAACGGCAGGTTTTTCTTAAACCTTTGACGGCACGGTCCAGCCCATGTTCGTGCGCGTTCGGCGTCGATCCCCAGTCCTGCCAGAGCGATGATCCGGCCGGCGACCGCCCTGTCGGGCGGCGTCGTCGCGCGTCCCGTGCTCTGCATCCTTGAAGGAGCGCCGCATGCGTCCACTTTCCCTGTCCGTCGTTCAGCGCAATGTCGCGATCACGCTCACCCTCGTCTGTCTCGGTCTCGCCACGCTGGTCGCGGCCATGCATGTGCGGCTGAGCGCCCATGTGATGGCCAATGCGGATGTGGATGCGCGCGACGCGAGCCGCGCCATGGCCGTGCTCTATGCCGTGACGGCGCCGGGGATCCGCATGACCCTCAAGGACGGCCAGCTGGCGGACATCCGGGCGGAGGCCATGCCCGCGATCGCCGATCATGATCTCGTGGACCGCACGGCCGAGACGATCGGCGGCGTCGCCACGATCTTTGCCAAGCAGGGTGCCGACTACGTCCGGATCTCCACCAATGTGAAGACGGAGACGGGCGCGCGCGCCGTGGGCACCAAGCTCGCACCCGCGCATCCGGCGCAGGCGGCCCTGGCGCGCAACCAGGCCTATTTCGGCCAGGCCGTGCTGTTCGGGCGGGATTACATGACCGGCTACGTGCCGGTGACCTCGGCTGCGGGCGCCGTCGTCGGGGTGATCTTCATCGGCATCCCGATGGAGGTCTATTTCGCCAAGATCCACGAACTGCTGATGCTGTCGCTGGCGACGGGTGCCGGCGTGCTGGTGCTGATGGGCATCGTGGCGACGCTCGCGATCCGCCGGACCATGCGCCCGATGTCGATCCTGACCGGGTCCGTGGCGGCGATTTCCAGGGGCGATCTCGACGCCCATGTGCCCTATGCCGCGCGCCGGGACGAATTCGGCGCGATCGCCCGGGCGCTCGCCGTGTTTCGCGACACCGCGCTGTCGCGTCGCCAGATGGAAGCGGACAACGCGGCCGAGCGGGCGCTGACCGACGAGGAGCGTGCAACGCGCGATGCCGAGCGCCGGGCGACGGAGGCGGAGATCGAGCGGGCCGTGACCGCACTCGGCGCCGGGCTCGACCGGCTGGCGCGCGGCGACCTCACGCAGACCATCGACACCCCGTTCACCGGCCGGCTGGAGACGCTGCGGCAGGACTTCAACGGCTCGATCGCCCGGCTCGACGAGACGCTGGGCGGGATCCGCCAGAGCGTGATCGCGATCCAGGACAATGGCGGCCGGTTGCACGGCTCGGCCGACGATCTCTCCCGCCGCACCGAGGCGCAGGCCGCCTCGCTGGAGCAGACGGCCGCGGCGGTGGAGGAGATCACGGTAACCGTCAGGGCCTCTGCGGGGCGGGCGGCCGAGGCCAACGGCCTCGTGCGCGACACCAAGCAGAGCGCCGACGATCAGCACCATGTGGTGACGAGCGCGGTGGCGGCGATGGGCCGGATCGAGGCGGCGTCGCAGGAGATCGAGCAGATCATCTCCGTGATCGACGACATCGCCTTCCAGACCAACCTGCTCGCGCTCAATGCGGGCATCGAGGCGGCGCGGGCTGGCGATGCGGGCAAGGGCTTTGCCGTGGTGGCGCAGGAGGTGCGGGAACTGGCGCAGCGCTCGGCGGACGCCGCCCGCCAGATCAAGACGCTGATCGACACCTCGACCAAGGAGGTGGGCGCGGGCTCCCGCCTCGTGACGCAGGCCGGCGCGGTGCTCTCGGCCATCAGCGCCAAGATTTCCGTGATCAGCGACCATGTGGACATGATCGCCACCGCCAGCAGCGACCAGTCCTCGGCCCTCAGCGAGGTCAACACCTCCGTCAACCAGATGGACCAGATGACCCAGCAGAACGCCGCCATGGTGGCCGAGACCACCGCGGCGAGCGGCGCGCTGGCGACCGAGGCGGATGCCCTGATGGCGCTGGTGGAACAGTTCCGGCTGGGCACAGCCGGGATCGGCGGGCAGGGCCAAATGCAGGGCTTTGGGCAGGGGGACGGGCAGGGCTTTGGACACAGGCGTTCGCCGCGGACCGCTCGGGCTGCGTGACGCTTGTCCTGACGGGGGCGCGTGCTCTGGTCCTGCTCGGCGCGCAGTGACGCCATCGTGGACGCGCGGATCTGCGGGTCCGGGTTTCGCGCGATCGGCAGGGTGGTGCCGGTGACGCTGGCTTTCGCGAGAGCCCCTCATCTGCCTGCCGGCATCTTCTCCCCGCTCGCGGGGAGAAGGGACTCGTGGCGCGCGCGAGGTGCGGCGAGTGCTCGATCCGTCAGAGCACGCAGTGACGCCGTTGCGGACGCGCGGATCTGCGGGGCGGGGTTTCGCGCGATCGGCAGGGTGGTGCTGGCGACGCTGGCTTCCGCGAAAGCCCCTCATCTGCCTGCCGGCATCTTCTCCCCGCTTGCGGGGAGAAGGGACTCGTGGCGCGCCCGACGTGGGGCGAGTGCTCGATCCGTCAGAGCACGCAGTGACGCCGTTGCGGACGCGCGGATCTGCGGGGCGGGGTTTCGCGCGATCGGCAGGGTGATGCTGGTGGCGCTGGCTTTCGCGAAAGCCCCTCATCTGCCTGCCGGCATCTTCTCCCCGCTTGCGGGGAGAAGGGACTCGTGGCGCGCGAGGTGGGCGAGTGCTCGATCCGTTGCGGGTCGATCCGCTGCGGGTCTGGCGGTTCCGGGTCAGGTGGTTGCAGGTCAGGCGGTTGCGGGTTTCGGGTCGGCGGGGAGGCCCAGGCGGACGCGCTGGCCGCGGGCATAGCTGAGCGCCCAATCGTGCTGGACGAAGGACTGGTGGCGTTCGGTGCCGTTTTCGACGATGACGACGTTCCATTCGTCGCGATCGGCGACGACACGGACCGCCAAGGCGGCGGTTGCGTTGGATGCGGTGGTCTCTGCCTGACACTTCATGCGCGGCCCTCCTCCCGGCCTGTCGATGCCTGCCCCCTGGCCGGCCAGCTCCGAAACGATCCGGTTTCCGGGTCCGATCGCGCTTTTCAGGCGACATCCCGCAACTTCAAAACGTCTGGAAGCTCTCTCGCACCGTCGGTTCCAAGCCCCCTTGAACCGTCCGGTCATCCCATCGCGGGTGCCTGCACCCGCTTGCGGCTGCGTACACCCGCAGCGCCGGTGCCATTCTGCGCACCCGAGCCCGATGATAGCGATTTCCGGGCGCAGAGGCAACGGCGACGGCTGGTGCGAAACCGGACAGATGTAACCATTCATTTACCATGCTCGACTAAACTCGGGAGATGGGCACCCGCGTGCGCCGCATGCCCGCACATCGCCGAAGACGGCGTGCAGTCTCGACCGTGCGCAGACAGCCTCTCGTCGGGTCGACAGGCCCGGTAGCCCGAGGCTTTCGGGTTGAGCGAGGCTTTCCGGCTTCCGGGCGATCTGCGGCAACCGGTTCCGTTCGAAAAGGCGACATCCGCATGGCCCCTTCCTTCCCGTCTTCCCGCTCCGTCTTGCGTCGGTCGCTGCTGTCGGTCGGGCCGATGCTGGCGCTGACACTGACCATGGCGGCCTGTTCGACGGATGCCCTCGAGCCGTCCGAGCGCATGAGCGGCGTTCGGCCTGCGGCCCGGATGCAGCCGGACCGCGAGGCCCGGCCGGCGGGCTTGGCGCGTGACCCGGCGGCCGCATCCGCCTCGCCGATCCCGGCCGAAGGGATCGATATCGACGGCATGGTGACGGCCGGGAGTGGCGTTCCGTCTGGAGGGGGCCTTCCGTCTGGAGGGGGGCTTCCGTCAGGAGAAGGGCTTCCGGCCGGCGGCGTGGTCGGGCTTGCCGAGGAGCAGAGCCGCGACATCCATGCCGGGTCGTCCGGCTATCCCTATCAGACGGCGTCTGCCGGGCCGGTGCTGGTCGACGGCATCGGCACGAACAGCGTGCACGTCCTGTCCGTTCCGGCACGGGAAACGACGGCCGGTGCCGCATCGCCCGCGGCAGCCGAGGCGGATCCGGACCTGCCGCCGCTGACGCCCGAGCGGATGGCGATGGAGGAACGGCGCAAGGCCCAGTTCCTGGAGCAGGAACAGCGCACGATGCGGGAGCGGCGTGACAGGCGACGCGAGGAGCAGGTGGCGTTTCTGCCGCGGGGCGGCCATCCGGTCGGTGGGATGTCCGAGCCGGATGTGGGCGAGCGGATGCCCGGGCCCGATGTCGGCGGGCGGATGCCCGGGCCTGAAGTCGGCGGGCGGATTCCCGGGCCGGATGTCGGCGGGCGGATGCCCGCGTCGGAGGTCGCCTGCCGCCAGCGGCTGACGAAGCTCGGCGTGACCTTTGCCGACGTGCCGCGGATCTCCAACGGTCCCTCCTGCGGCATCGACCACCCGATCCAGCTTTCCGGCCTGTCCGGCGGCATCGCGGTCAAGCCGGCGGTGAAGCTGAACTGCGAGGTGACCGAGGCGTTCGCCCTCTGGGTCAAGAACGAGCTCGCGCCCTCGGCGCGCTATCGCTATCTCAGCGGCATCGGCACCATCAAGCCGCTCGGCGGCTATTCCTGCCGGACGATGAACTCACGCCGCGGCGCCGCCATGTCGGAACACGCGCATGGCAATGCGATCGACGTCGGCAAGTTCGTGCTGAAGAACGGCAAGGCGATCGACGTGCGCAAGCCCGGCTTCTTCGCCTTCCGCGAAAAGGGCCTGCTGAAGGCGGTGCGGCAGGACAGCTGCAAATACTTCAACACGGTGCTCGGGCCGGGCAGCGATCCGTTCCACAAGGACCATTTCCACTTCGATCTGCGGGAGCGGAAATCGGGCTACCGGCACTGCGACTGAAGCGCGGTGCGTGAAAAAGGGTTCACGCAAAGTGCTTCAAGGTCTTGTTTGGATGCCTGTCGTTTCCGGAAATCGCTGCACAGTTTCGGGCGACATGCCTGCGGCCGGAGAGGCGCGCACCCTTGTGCGGCAGCGGACAGCGGGACGCGCAAAAAGAAGGCCGGTCGCCCGTCTTGCGTCGGGCGCCGGCCTTGAAAGAACCGGCGGAGGGGACTGCCAGCCGATCGGTGCAAATCACGACGGCGGGCGGTGCGGCCGCGCCTGTTGTGCCCGGTGAGCATGCGTGATTCCGGCGAAGGATTGATGACAGTCGGCCGACGATGACGGTAGCCTCGTCGGAGGTCGGCCCCGGCAGCGGGAGGCGGCCGGCGGGACGCTGCACGCGCGCGCGGCGCGGCGTACATGCGAAGGTCGGGTGACTTTCGGCCGGGGGATGCCATATAAGGCATCCCGTCCCCCTCATTCCGGATGATCCCATGGCGCCCATCGTCACCGTTTCCAACCTCGTCAAGACCTATGGGTCGGGGTTCCAGGCGCTGAAAGGCGTCAGCCTCGAGATCGAGGAAGGCGAAATCCTGGCGCTGCTCGGACCGAACGGCGCCGGCAAGACGACGCTGATCTCCATCATCTGCGGCATCGTCAATCCGAGCTCCGGCACCGTGCACGTCAACGGGCACGACGTCGTCAAGGATTTTCGCGAAACGCGCTCGATCATCGGACTGGTGCCGCAGGAGCTGACCACCGACCAGTTCGAGACGGTGTGGAACACGGTGTCGTTCTCGCGCGGGCTGCACGGCAAGAAGGCCAATCCGGCGCATATCGAGAAGGTGCTGCGCGACCTGTCGCTGTGGGACAAGAAGGACAACATGCTGCGCGAGCTTTCCGGTGGCATGAAGCGGCGCGTGCTGATCGCCAAGGCGCTCTCGCACGAGCCGCGCATCCTGTTTCTCGACGAACCCACCGCCGGGGTGGATGTGAATCTTCGCAAGGACATGTGGAAGGTCGTTCAGACATTGCGCGAGGGCGGCGTGACGATCATCCTGACCACGCACTACATCGAGGAGGCCGAGGAGATCGCCGACCGGGTGGGCGTGATCAACGGCGGCGAGATCCTCCTGATCGAGGAGAAGAGCGCGCTGATGAAGACGCTCGGCCGCAAGCAGCTGCGCATCGAGCTGTCCGAGCCGATCCTTGACGCGGGGCTTCCGCGGGGGCTCGAGCCCTACGGACTGGTGCTGGAGGACGCAGGCGCGCGGCTGGTCTACGACTACGACGCGGCGAGCGGACGCACGGGCATCACGACGCTTCTGGCGGCCGTTGCCGAAGCGGGCTTGCGGATCAAGGACATCTCGACGCGGCAGAGCACGCTCGAGGACATCTTCGTGGAACTGGTGGAGAAGCGGGCATGAGGTTCGGCGCGGGCATGAATTTCCAGGCGGTCAAGGCGATCTACCTGTTCGAAATGGCGCGCACGCGGCGCACGCTGCTGCAGAGCGTGGTGTCGCCCGTCATTTCCACCTCTCTCTATTTCATCGTCTTCGGCGCGGCGGTGGGCTCGCGCATCCAGGAGATCGAAGGTGTGTCCTACGGGGCGTTCATCACGCCCGGGCTGATCATGCTGACGCTGCTGACGCAGTGCATCGGCAACGGCTCCTTCGGCATCTACTTTCCGAAATTTACCGGCACGATCTACGAGATCCTGTCCTCGCCGATCTCGATGGCCGAAATCGTGCTCGGCTATGTCGGGGCGGCCGCGACCAAGGGCATGATGATCGGGCTGATCATCCTCGCCACGGCCTCGCTCTTCGTCGACCTCCACATTGCGCACCCCTTCGTGATGCTGGTGTTCTTCGTGCTGACGGCGGTGACCTTTTCGCTGTTCGGCTTCCTTATCGGCATCTGGGCGAAGGATTTCGAGCAGCTCAATCTCATCCCCATGCTGGTCATCCCGCCGCTCGTCTTTCTCGGGGGAAGTTTTTACTCCGTGTCGATGCTGCCGCCTTTCTGGCAGGCCGTCAGCCATGCCAACCCGGTGCTCTACCTCATCTCCGGATTCCGCTGGTCCTTCTTCGAGATCTCCGAGGTCAACCCGGTCGTCAGCTTTGTCATCATCCTTGCGTTCCTGGGCGTGCTGATGGGACTGCTGGTGTGGATTTTCCGCACGGGCTATCGGCTGCGGAACTGAACCGGCGGTGTGGCCAGGGGCGTGAAGGGCAACAGACGCGGCGCTCTACGGAGAGCGCGGACTAGTCCCGCAACCGCAGCTCGTCGGTCTTCATCTGCATCATGTCGAGGGTCGAGAGGAAGCTCATGCCGAGCAGGCTCTGGTCGAGCTTGCCGTCTTCGGCAACCGTGGCGCGGACGTCGGTGCGGACGATGGGGCCGATGGCGACTTCGGCCAGCGTGACCGGGGCGCCGCGGGCTTCGCCGTTGGCGGTCATCAGGCGCTGGGTGAAGGCGAGGCTGTCGGGGTCGAGACCGAGGCTCTTCGCGTCGGCATAGGACAGGGCGACGGTGCTCGCCCCGGTGTCGACCAGCATCTGGACGCTCGCGCCGTTGATGGCGACGTTCGCCTCGAAATGGCCGTTCATCACCTTATGCAGCACCACTTCCTGATAGCCTTCATTGTCGGTGAAGACGGCGGCGCGGCCGGGCATCAGGCCGCCGGACAGGCGCGCCCAGTAGGCTTCGAGCTCGCCGCGATAGAGATAGGCCGTGACGACGGCGAGGAAGATCAGCACCCACAGCGCGAACTGCCGCACGCTTTCGCTGAGGTTGCGGCTGCGCCAGACGCCGGCGGCGAAGACCGTGAGCAGGGCCGTCATGCCGACCAGGCTCGCAAAGCTGTCATTGTCGAGGCCGAGCGTGCGGCCGCTGCCCTGGTTGACAAGCAGAAGGACGAGCCCGAGGCCGAGAATGCCGAGCGCGACGGTCAGCCTGTTCATCGTTTGGCGCGCTCCCGCGGCATGCGGTCGCGGCGGGGGCCGCGTGCGTCCGGGCGGTGTGCGGCGCCGAGCGCGCCGATGCGGATGTGCAGGCCGCTCATGATGTGCCGGCGCTCGCGGTCGCTGTAGAGCGTCCAAGACGCGATCTCGTCGCCGGTCCGCCCGCACCCGCGACAGAAGCCGGTGGCGATATCGATGGAGCAGACGGAAGTGCAGGGTGATTCCATGGAAAGTCCGAGCGGGGAATGGTCTGTGACTATCGACGTCTCACGCAAAGAGCGCAAGAGCGACGAAGAGGGCTGTTTCCGCCAGCTGTTGTGTGGCTCCGATTGTGTCGCCCGTATGGCCCGACAGGCTCCGCCGGACATATCTTGTCCAGAGCGGAACGGTGGCGGCGACGCTCGCAAAGGCGAGGAGCGCGGCGGTGAGGGGAACGCCGGCCAAGAGGAGGCCGATGGCCGAGAGCACGACGCCGGAGGCGAGCGCCATCGTGACGGCGGAAGGCAACGGTTGTCCGGCCTCGGCGGCGACGCCGGTCTCGCGCGCCGGCGGCAGCAGCGACCAGTGCCAGACCATGCCCGCCCGGCTGAGCGCGGCCACGGCAAGGAGGGCGAGCGCGCACCCGGCGGTCGACAGGCTATCGGCCAGATCGGCGATGGCGACCGCCCGCAGCGCCAACGTGAGGACGAGCGCGATGACGCCGTAGGTGCCGACGCGGCTGTCCTTCATGATCTCGAGCGCATGGCCGCGGTTGCGACCGCCGCCGAGCCCGTCCGCCGCATCCGCCAGCCCATCCTCGTGCAGCGCGCCGGTGACGAGCGCCTGCACGCCGAGAGCCAGCAGGGCGCCGAGCAGCGGATCGGCATCGAGCGCCAGCGCAAGGGCAAAGACAAGACCCGCGGGAACGGCAATGACGAGGCCGGCCACGGGGAAGGCGCGGACCGTGCGGCCCATGCGTCCGTCGTCGCCGTCGAAGAAGCGCGCGGGCACGCTCAGCCGGCTGAGAAAGGCGAGGGCGCGCATCGTGTCGGTGAGAAAGGTGCTTGCTGGGTTCGTCACGCGGGCGGTCTCCTCTGTCGGGGTTGCGGGTCGCAGCGTCTGGTTCCGCGTCTGTTTCGCAGTTTCCGCTCCTATCGGTCCCGGCAAGCCGCCGGGTCGGGCGTGCGGTGGCCGGAAACCGTCCCGTGATCCGCCGCCACGGGCGTCCCGGCGGGCATCTCGGGCTGCGCGGAACGGCGTCTCTCTGCTGCATGATTTATCCTTAAATCGATTCCGATTTGCAAAGCGATGCAGTAAGAGGGCGCGAGACGAGATGCCGCGTCGCTGCCTGCCCGCCGATCAAAGCCGGGCGGCATCGGCGCGGGACGGGCCGGAGATCCGGCCAGAGGCGCGGCTGCCCGGCAGCCCGAAAACCGGCCGATACGGAGGCCGGAGAAAAGGATGAGCCAGATGAGTGCCAGCGGTCTTCCGTTCGATGATTTTCGCACGCTCCTGCGGCAGCTGCCGGGCCCCGATTCGGGCGCTCTTGCGGCGGCGCGCGCCCGCGACGCGCAACTGACCAAGCCGGCCGGCGCGCTGGGACGGCTGGAGGAGATCGCCTTCTGGCTGGCGGCGTGGCAGGGGCGGGCACCCGCCGTGACGCGGCCGCTGGTTGCGATCTTCGCCGGCAATCACGGCGTGGCCGCGCAGGGCATCACCCCCTATCCGCCCTCGGTGACGGCGCAGATGGTGGAGAACTTCGCGGCCGGCGGCGCCGCCATCAACCAGATCTGCGTGACCCACGATCTCGGGCTGAAAGTGTTCGACCTCGCGCTCGACTATCCCACCGCCGACATCACCCAGGACGCGGCGCTGACGGAGCGCGACTGCGCCGCCACCATGGCCTTCGGCATGGAAGCGGTGGCCGGCGGCACGGATCTGCTCTGCATCGGCGAGATGGGAATCGGCAACACGACGATCGCCGCGGCCATCAATCTCGCGCTCTACGGCGGCACGGCGCGCGATTGGGTCGGCCCGGGCACGGGCTCGCATGGCGATCTGCTCGAGCGCAAGATCGCCGCCGTGGAAGCCGCCGTCACCCTCCATGGCGATCATCTCTCCGATCCGCTGGAGGTGCTGCGGCGGCTCGGCGGACGCGAAGTGGCGGCCATGGCCGGCGCGATCCTCGCCGCCCGCATGCAGAAGATCCCCGTGATCCTCGACGGCTATGTCGCGACCGCGGCCGGCGCCATTCTCAAGGCCGCCAATCCCGCAGCCCTCGATCATTGCCTGATCGGCCACGTCTCGGCCGAACCCGGCCACATGGCGGCGATCGAAGAGCTGGGCAAGACCCCGCTGCTGGCGCTCGGCATGCGGCTCGGCGAAGGCACGGGCGCGGCCCTCGCCGCCGGCATCGTCAAGGCCGCCGCGGCCTGCCATTCCGGCATGGCGACGTTCGAGCAGGCGGGCGTGAGCGGCCGGACGGAGTAAGGCGCGGTTTGATGCCGATGGTTCTGGTTGGGGTTGCCCCTCACCCTAACCCTCTCCCCGCCTGCGGGGCGAGGGGACGTGGCCTGCGGAGCGGGTCTATACGTGGCTGGGACGGTGCCTCAGGTCCCTTCGCCCCGCCAGCGGGGAGAAGGTGCCGGCAGGCGGATGAGGGGCGGATCCGGTGCGGGCGTGAGCGGG
>NZ_LMPE01000015.1:240076-240299 GCF_001424325.1 Rhizobium sp. Leaf341 | reverse complement strand
GAAATTTCGGGCTTGGCTGATGGTTGTGGTTGGGGTTGCCCCTCACCCTAACCCTCTCCCCGCACGCGGGGCGAGGGGACGTGGCCTGCGTGCCGGGTTGATGTGCGGCTGGGGCGGTGCCTTAAGTCCCTTCGCCCCGCCAGCGGGGAGAAGGTGCCGGCAGGCGGATGAGGGGCGTCTCCAGTGTGGCCGTGATCGGGGAATTTTCGGGTTCGGCTGATGT
>NZ_LMPE01000015.1:204159-240050 GCF_001424325.1 Rhizobium sp. Leaf341 | reverse complement strand
TTGTGGTTGGGGTTGCCCCTCACCCTAACCCTCTCCCCGCCTGCGGGGCGAGGGGACGTGGCTTGCGCGCCGGGGCGATGTGAGGCCGGGACGGTGCCTCGAGTCCCTTCGCCCCGCAAGCGGGGAGAAGGTGCCGGCAGGCGGATGAGGGGCGTTTGGGGCGATGCCGCTCAGGTTGTCAGGGCGAGCATTCGGCTGGGTCGGACGCCTCGGTTGCCCCTCACCCTAACCCTCTCCCCGCCTGCGGGGCGAGGGGACGTGGCCTGCGCAGCGGGTTGATGTGCGGCTGGGGCGGTGCCTCGGGTTCCTTCGCCCCGCAAGCGGGGAGAAGGTGCCGGCAGGCGGATGAGGGGCGGTCGCGGACCGTGACGGTTCGCCGGGCTAGGCGGGTCCCGCCAGCGCCCGTTCGATGGCCTTTGCGTCCTGCCAGAGGGCTTCCATGCGGTCGAGGGTTGCGGCTTCCAGCGTTTCGCCCGATGTCTGAAGTTCCGTCTCGATGTGGCGGAAGCGGCGGCGGAATTTGGTGTTGGTGCCGCGGAGCGCCATTTCGGGATCGGTGCCGGTGTGGCGGCCGAGGTTGACGAGGGCGAAGACAAGGTCGCCGAGTTCGTCCGCGACCTTCGACCGATCGCCGCTGTGGAGCGCTTCGCGCAGTTCGCCAATTTCCTCCTCGATCTTGTCGAGGATGGGCGCGGGCTCCGCCCAGTCGAAACCGACCTTTGCGGCGCGCTGCTGGAGTTTCAGGGCTTCGCTGAGTGCCGGCTGGTGGCGCTGGACGCCGTCGAGGAAGCCGGTCGCATCGTCGGCGAGCCCACGGCGCAGGCGGCGGGCGCGGCGCTCGGCTTTTTCCGCCTGCTTGATCGTATCCCACTGGATCTTCACGGCGTCGGGCGTGTCGGCCGCGGAGCGGGCGAAGACGTGGGGATGGCGGCGGATCATTTTCGCGGTGACCGCCTCGACCACGTTGCCGAAATCGAACGCGCCGGCTTCCTCGGCCATGCGGGCATGGAAGACCACCTGCAGAAGAAGATCGCCGAGCTCCTCGCAGAGATCGTCCATATCGGCGCGCTCGATCGCATCGGCGACCTCGTAGGCTTCCTCGATCGTGTAGGGCTTGATGGTCTCGAACGTCTGGACGATGTCCCAGGGACAGCCGGTCTCCGGCGCGCGCAGGGCGGACATGATGTCGAGGAGCTGCGCGATGTCGCGCGAGGGCTGGATCGGATCGGTCATGAAGGGGATGTCCGTGTCGGTTTGGGCAGAAGGCAATGAGAGAAACGTAAGGGCAGGACGGCGAGCAGAGGAACGCGCGGCATTGCCCGGCGACGCCGGGCTCAGGAGTGCCGCGGAACGCCTCAGGCGAGCGGGATGGCGTTGCCGGACTTGCCGGACTGGTAGGCGTTCGAGAGGTCCTGGTAGCGGCGGCGGATGCGGGCGTCGGCGGCTTCCAGCACGGGGCGATCGGCGTCCTCGGCCGTCGCGATGAGGTCGGCGATGGCGGCCGAGCGCCAGAAGGCGTTCTGGCGGGCATAGCCGCCGGGCTCGAGCCGGAAGACCTCCTTCAGGATGACGAGGTCGTGGGGGATGGCGAAACTGTCGCGACTGTCCTCGTGGCTGAAGAAGTAATAGAAATTGTCGAAGCCTGCCCAGGTGATGGCCGAGAGGCACATGGAGCAGGGCTCGTGGGTGGAGAGGAAGATGAGGTCCTTCGTGTCGAGGCCGGGCTGAAGCTCGTAGAAGCGCTTCAGCGTGTGGACTTCCCCGTGCCAGAGCGGATTTTCGGTCTCGTTGTTGGTCTCGGCGACGACGAGGGAGAGGTCGGACTTGCGCAGGATGGCCGCGCCGAAGACCTTGTTGCCGGCGGCAACGCCCTGTTCCGTCAGCGGCAGGATGTCGCTCTCGATCACGGAGAGGAGGCGTTCGGCGAGCGGATCGGTGGACATCGGGCACGGTCCTTCTGGGCGGCTGTTGTGCAGACCGTATCTAGCGGGCATTGCGGCCGGCGCGCAATGCACCGCCGCCGGGTCGGGTCACATTTGCTCCGATTGCCGTCCCCATGAGGAAAAGAATACGCAAGGTCTCCGGCCTGCGGATTCCTGTTTCTTCAGTTTGCCGCTAGGATGGGCGATACCTAGTCAACCCTGAAAGGATAGATCCCCCATCGTCATGAGCGAACAGCTGACCGTATTTCCGGCCTTTTTTCGCGTTGCGCAGAAATGCGTGGCGGTGTTCGGCAATGGCGACGAGGCCTATGCCAAGGTTCGCCTGCTTCTGAACACGCAGGCGCGCATCATCGCCTATGCCGATGATGCGGAGCCGGAGTATGCGCGGTTCCTGGCCGACAAGGGCATCACGCGCGTGGTTGCGCCGTTTGATGCCGGTCAGGTCGAGGGGGCCGTTCTCGTGTTCGCCGCGACGGGCGATGCGGCAGACGACCGGCGGATCGTGGCTGCGGCGCGGGCGGCGCGCATTCCCGCCAATGCGGTGGACCAGCCGGAATATTGCGATTTCCTGACGCCGGCGCTCGTCAACCGGGCGCCTGTCGCCGTGGCGATCGGCACGGAAGGGGCAGGGCCGATCCTTGCCCAGATGATTCGCGCGCAGATCGACCAGTTGCTGCAGCCGTCGCTCGGCAGCCTTGCGGCGCTGGCGCAGTCCTACCGGATCGCGGCCGAGAAGCTTTTGCCGCGCGGTGCACCGCGCCGCCAGTTCTGGAAGCGGTTCTTCACCGGTGGGGTTGCCGCGCATGTGGCCGCCAACGACGTTTCGGCGGCGCGGCGCGAGGCGACGCGGCTCCTGAAGGCGGGCAGCGCGGTCGAGGGCCGCGTCTATCTCGTCGGTGCGGGGCCGGGGGCCGAGGATCTTCTGACGCTGCGCGCCCAGCGCGTGATGATGGAAGCGGACGTGCTCGTCTACGACGCGCTGGTGCCGCAGGCGATCGTCGACATGGGCCGGCGCGATGCCGAGCGGCTGTCGGTGGGAAAACGCAAGGGCTGCCATTCGAAATCACAGGACGAGATCAACGCGCTCCTGGTGCGGCTCGGCCGCGAGGGCAAGCGCGTCGTGCGGCTAAAATCCGGCGATCCGCTGGTCTATGGACGGGCGGGCGAGGAGATGGCAGCGCTGCGGGAGGCCGGCATCGGCTACGAGATCGTGCCGGGCATCACCTCCGCCTTTGCCGCGGCTGCGGATTTCGAACTGCCGCTGACGCTGCGCGGTGTCGCCTCGTCGCTGATCTTCACGACGGGCCACGATCTTGCCGGCGACGTGCTGCCCGATTGGGCCCGGCTCGCCGTGTCCGGTGCGACGATCTCCGTCTATATGGGGCGCACGGTCGCCGCCTCGGTTGCCGCGCGGCTGATCGCCGCCGGGCTGCACCGGGACACGACGGTGGCGGTCGTCGAAAATGCGAGCCGCGCCGATCGGCGGCTGCTGCACGGCACGCTCGGCGAACTGCCGGGGCTGGAGACCCGCGACGATCTCGACGGCCCGGTGATGGTGATCATCGGGGACGCCGTGGCCGGCGCCAATTTCGAGCGGTCCGAGCCGCTGTCTCTCGGGCGGACCTCCGACAGGCCGCAAGACGGTCCGCGGAAAGACGGTGCGCGGAAAGACGGTGCGCAGCGGCAAGACCAGAATGACGTGCGATATCACGGGCAAGGAGCATGACGATGACTGACAAGGTCCTGACGGCCAACCGACTGGAGGACGGCATTTCCGTCTGGCTGGACGCGTCCGGCAACTGGGGCGAGAGCCTGCAGGATGCCTTCATCGCCCGTCATGCCGAGGCGGTGGCAGCGCTGGAAGCCGCGGGCAAGGCCGCCTTTGCCGACAACAAGGTCGTCGACGTCAACGTGATCGAGGTCGTGGAGATCGACGGCGTGCTGCGTCCCTCGCGCCTGCGCGAGCGGATCCGCGCGGAAGGGCCGACGATGGACTATGCGCCGGGCTACAAGGGCCTGCACCAGGTGGGCGCGGCCTAGACGCACTGGTACGAGATGCGCAGGAAAGAGATGCGCAGGTAAGAGACGCGCAGGGAAACAGCGCCGCCTTGCTTTATCCGGGGGCGGATCTGTTTTAAGGGTTGGTTCCGGTTGACGGGATGGCGCAGCGGAAGGCAGCCGGCGCGATCCTTGCCAGGGTGAAAACCCGGACGATCGGCGCCCGGCGGTGCCCGTCCGGCGTGCTGGCACGAGACGACGGCTCGACGGTCGGGCTTCAAGGAAAAGACAAACGATGTATCGCTACGATGAATTCGACCATGCTTTCGTGTCTGCCCGGGTGGCGCAGTTTCGCGACCAGGTGGAGCGGCGCCTTTCGGGCGAGCTTGCCGAAGATGCGTTCAAGCCGCTGCGGCTGATGAACGGCGTCTACCTGCAGCTGCACGCCTATATGCTGCGCGTCGCCATTCCCTATGGCACGCTGAACGGCCGGCAGATGCGGATGCTGGCGCATATCGCGCGCACCTATGATCGTGGCTACGGGCATTTCACCACGCGCCAGAACATCCAGTACAACTGGCCGGCCCTCTCCGAGACGCCGGACATCCTGGCCGATCTCGCCAGCGTCGAGATGCATGCGATCCAGACCTCGGGCAACTGCATCCGCAACGTGACGGCCGATCACTTTGCCGGTGCGGCCGCCGACGAGGTGGCCGATCCGCGGCCCTATGCCGAGATCCTGCGGCAATGGTCGTCGGTGCATCCGGAATTCTCGTTCCTGCCGCGCAAGTTCAAGATCGCCGTGACGGGTGCCGAGCGCGACCGCGCCGCCATCCAGGTGCACGATATCGGGCTGCACCTGAAGAAGGACGACCAGGGCCGCATCGGCTTTGCGGTCTATGTCGGCGGCGGGCAGGGGCGCACGCCGATGATCGCCAAGAAGATCCGCGATTTCCTGCCGGAGGAAGACCTGCTCTCCTACACCACGGCCATCATGCGCGTGTACAATCTGCACGGCCGCCGCGACAACAAGTACAAGGCGCGGATCAAGATCCTTGTGCACGAGACCGGCGCGGAGGTGCTGGCCGGCCAGGTGGAGCAGGAATTCCTGCAGCTGAAGAACACCGAGCTGAAGCTGCCCGACGCCGACATCGCGGCGATTTCCGCCTATTTCGCGCCGCCCGCCCTGGCCGAGCGGCCCGAGGGCTGGGCGAATCTGGCCAGCTGGAAGAAGGCTGATCCGGACTTCGCCCGCTGGGTGCAGCAGAACGTGGCACCGCACAAGAACCCCGACTACGGCATGGTGACGATCTCGCTGAAGCCGATCGGCGGCATTCCGGGCGACGCGACCGACGTGCAGATGGAGGCCGTGGCCGCCATCGCCGAGGACTACGCCTTCGACGAGATCCGCATCAGCCACGAGCAGAACATCATCCTGCCGCATGTGGCGCTGGCCGACCTCGAAGCGGTCTATCGCGGGCTGGTGGCGACGGGGCTCGCAACCGCGAATGCCGGGCTGATCACCGACATCATCGCCTGTCCCGGGCTCGACTATTGCGCGCTCGCCAATGCCCGCTCCATTCCGGTGGCGCAGGAGATTTCGACGCGCTTTGGCGATCCCGAGCGGCAGGCCGATATCGGCGAGCTGAAGATCAAGATCTCCGGCTGCATCAATGCCTGCGGCCACCATCATGTCGGCCATATCGGCCTTCTCGGGGTGGAGAAGAAGGGCGCGGAGCTTTACCAGATCACGCTCGGCGGTTCCGGCGACGAGACGACCTCGATCGGCGAGATCATCGGCCGCGGTTTCGAGCCGGAAAAGGTCACGGACGCGGTGGAGACGATCGTCGACACCTATCTCGGCCTGCGGCTTTCCAAAGAGGAGACCTTCCTCGCCGCCTATCGCCGCGTGGGTCCGCAGCCCTTCAAGGACGCGCTGTACGGCGCCAAAGAACAGGAAGCCGCCTGAGATGACGCAGATCTGGAAGACCACCGGCTTCGTGACCGACGATCCCTGGGTGTTGGAAACGGCGGAGACGCAGGCTGCGGAAACGCAGGCGGCGGATCATCCGGCAGGGCTGCGCGCCGCCGGCTCCAACGAGCGGGCGATCCACGGGTTGACCGCCTTCATCGAGAAAGCGGAGGCCGGCGAGACCGGGCTCGGCGTGCTGATCAACCCCGCCGACGATGTGGCGCGGCTGCAGCCCTATCTCGACCATATCGCGCTCGTCGCGGTCGCCTTTCCGGCCTTCAACGACGGACGGGCGTTCAGCCATGCCTCGCTGCTGCGGTCGCGGCTCAAGTTTCACGGCGAGATCCGCGCGGTCGGCGACGTCCTGATCGACCAGGTGCCGCTGATGCTGCGCTGTGGCATCGACAGCTTTGCCGTGACCAATGCCACGGCGCTGAAGCGGCTGGGGGAAGGGCGCCTGCCGGGCATCGACAACCATTACCAGCCGACGGCCAAGCCCGCGGCCGCCGCGGGCTCCTACAGCTGGCGCCGGGTTTCGTAAGCCCGGTCGTCCGCTTAAGGCTGGGAGACCTGCCGGCGACGGTCACGGCTTGCGCGCGCCAATCTCACAGGTGCGGAAATTTTGAAACGGAATTGCTTTCCTTGCCGGCTGCGATGGAATATTCCGCGCATGAAAACCTGAGAGGCGTCGTCAGCCTTTCGCCCGCTCCTTTCATGAGCTTCGGCTCCACCCGCACCCATGAGGATGAGACGCACAGATGAATGCTCCGGCCAAGACCGAGGATTTCGCCGCGACCGTACCGGCCGGCGTGTTTGCCGAGACCGTGACCAGCGTCACGCACTATACCGACAGGCTGTTCCGTTTCCGCATGACGCGGCCCGCGGCCTTCCGCTTCCGCTCCGGCGAGTTCGCCATGATCGGCCTGATGGTCGACGGCAAGCCGATCTATCGCGCCTATTCGATCGCGAGCCCGTCGTGGGACGAGGAACTGGAGTTCTTCTCGATCAAGGTGCCGGACGGTCCGCTGACCTCGCATCTCCAGGCCATCCAGCCCGGCGACCAGGTGCTGATGCGCAAGAAGCCGACGGGCACGCTGGTGCTCGACGCCCTGACGCCCGGCAAGCGGCTCTACATGTTTTCGACCGGCACCGGCATTGCGCCCTTCGCAAGCCTGATCCGCGATCCCGAAACCTATGAAAAATTCGACGAGGTCATCCTGACCCATACGACGCGCGATGTGGCGGAGCTGAAATACGGCTTCGACCTGGTCGAGGAGATCCGCAACCACGAGTTCCTGGCCGACGTCGTCGGCACGAAGCTCCGGCACTATGCGACGGCCACGCGCGAGGACTATCCCTTCCGCGGCCGCATCACCGACCTCATCCGCAACGGCAAGCTGTTTGCCGATCTCGGCGTGCCCGCCTTCGATCCGGCGATCGACCGGGGCATGATCTGCGGCTCGACCGAGATGCTGAAGGAGACGAAGCTGCTGCTCGAAGAGGCCGGATTGAGCGAAGGCGCCAACAACAAGCCGGGCGAATTCGTGATTGAGCGGGCCTTCGTCGGCTAGGCTTTTGCTTTTTGTCGGAAGGCTGTTTTTGTCGAAAGCGCTTGTTGAAAGGCCGGGGGGCGTCGTCCCTCCGGCCTTTTTCGTTCAGACGATGAAGAATTCCGAGCGGAAGGCCACGGCATCGTCGAAGGCGATCGTGAAATCGGCGACGCCATCGCCGTTCGTGTCGCCGTAGACGAAGGACGAGGCCGACAGGGTGACGTAGCGCAGCTGTCCCGCGGTCTTGGAGAAGGCGTCGCCGCCGATGAGGCTGAAATGCTGGACGCCGCCGATGACGATGTTGGCATCGATGCCCGACACGTCGATCCGGTCGCCCGCCGCGCCGGAGAAATCGGTGATGAGGTCGCGCGCGGTCGAGGCAGGGCCGGACTCCTGCGTCGTCGCATAGACGAACGTATCCGCGCCGGCGCCGCCCGTCAGCGTGTCGAGGCCCGCGCCGCCGACGAGGCGATCATTGCCGTTGCCGCCGTTCAGGACGTCGCGACCGTTGCCGCCGATGAGGACGTTGGTGCCACCGTCACCCGTCAACTGGTCGTCGTATGACGATCCGATCAGGCCGGATATCGAGGCGTAGGTGTCGCCCGCCGCAAAGCCCGTGTTGACGGAGGCCTTGCCGAGATTGGCGATCACGCCGGCGGTGGCATCCTCGTAGGAGGCCACATCGTTGCCCTCGCCGCCATAGAGCTTGTCCGCGCCGGCCCCGCCGATGAGGATGTCGTTGCCGCTGTCTCCCGACAGAATGTCGTTGCCCGCGCCCCCGCGCAGCGTGTTCGCGGCAGCGTCGCCGGTGAGCGTATCGTCGAAGGCCGAGCCGGTGAGGTTCTCGATGGAGCTGTAGACGTCGCCTGCGGCAAAGCCCGTGTTGAGCGCGGCCTTCAGCAGACTGGCCTTCAGCCCGGCGGTCGCGTCCTCGTAGGACGCGGTATCGCGGCCGCTGCCGCCGTTCAGCCTGTCGGCGCCAGCCCCGCCGATCAGCCGATCGTTGCCGCCATCGCCCGACAGGCTGTCATTGCCGCCGCCGCCCTTGAGCACATTGGCGTCGAGATTGCCGACCAGATTGTCGGCATAGGCCGATCCCGTGAGATTCTCGATCGAGACGTAGAGATCGCCGGCGGCAAAGCCCTTGTTCACCGAAGGCTTGATCAGGCTGGCGAGGACGCCGGCCGTGGCATCCTCGTAGGAGGCCGTATCCGAGCCGCTGCCGCCGTCGAGCGTATCCGCCCCGAGGCCGCCGAGGAGACTGTCGTCGCCGGCAAGGCCATAGAGCTTGTCGTTGCCGGCATTGCCGGTGAGGGTGTTTGCGACCTGGTTGCCGACGATCCGGTCGTTGCCGGAACCGCCGAGCACGTTCTCGATCAGCGACGCCGTGTTGTTCTTGTAGAGCAGCGCATTGAAGATGTTGCCGCGGGCATGGCCATTGTTCGGGCCACCGCCGAGGTCGGCGGCCTGATCGGCGCTGAAGAGCGAGAACTTGCCCGGTTGCAGGTCGATCGACAGGCCGGTCTTGTAGGCGGAGAGATCGAACGTATCCGTGCCGCCGCCATCCCAGATCGTGGCGAAGATCGTGTTGGCCCCGGGCGCGATGGCGACCGTGCCGTCGATGATGGTGTTGCCGCTGCCCGGCGTCCAGCGATAGACGGTATCGCCCTTCATGACCGTGTAGTCGGCACCGTACATTGCCTGAAGGGCGGCGATATCGAGCGACATGAAGCTTTGCGGCGCATCGTTGAGACCGTAGCTGTAGCCGGTCAGCGGGGCGCCGACATAGGCCCGGTAGGTCATGATGCTGAACTCGACGCTGTCATAGGCGGTGGGCAGCGCAACGCTCTCGTGGCCGTGTTTCAGGCCGAGGGCATGGCCGAGCTCATGCCCGATCGTGTGCCAGGCATAGGTGCCGATCTTCGCCGTCCGGTAATCGAACGGCGTACCGGCATATTCCGTGCCGAACCAGAGGTCGCCGGCTTCTTCGTAGGTGCCGGGATAGAAGGCATAGGCGGTGGGATTGGCCGTCGACGATTCGGCAAAGCGCAGCGTGGCGTTGGTTGCGGTACCCGCCGACAGTTTCAGCAGGGTGAAGCCTTCGACCGAAAAGCCGTCATTGGCGGCCGGGCCATAGGATTGCTCCAGGAAGAACAGCGCTGCCTTCTGCTGCGCCTGCGAGACCGGAGCGACGTTCTCGTAGACGCCGCTCGTATAACCGTAGGCCGTGGTCGAGGTGGGGAAGGCATAGGTCAGCGTCGCCGCGTTCCATGCATTGCCGGAGATCAACCCGTCCACGAGCGCATTGCCCGTTTTCGCGAAGGTTCGGGAGGCGGTAAAGGATCCGGTCATAGCACGATGCCTTGCGGGAAGAGGGAGAGGCGGCTCCAGGTATCCTCAAGTCCACCATAACTTTCTTGACAAGCGGTATATCGCGTCGCAATCGGCGGTCAAGGCAGGGTCTAAAACGGGGTTAAAGACGTCTCTTCCGACCGTTTGCAAAGGCGCATCGACGCAGGATCCCGCACGAAAAAAACCTCCGGCGAACGGGCGTTCGCCGGAGGTTTCGGGGGTGTCGTGCTGCGATCTGCGGCGTCGGGCGACGTGCGCTAGTGCAGGATCTGGCTGAGGAAGAGCTTGGTGCGCTCGTGCTGGGGATTGTCGAAGAACTCGGCCGGTGCGTTCTGCTCGACGATCTGGCCCTGGTCCATGAAGATGACGCGGTTGGCGACCTGGCGGGCAAAGCCCATCTCGTGGGTGACGCAGAGCATGGTCATGCCTTCTTCGGCAAGGCTCACCATGGTGTCGAGCACTTCCTTGACCATTTCCGGATCGAGCGCCGAGGTCGGCTCGTCGAACAGCAGGATCTTCGGCTTCATGCACAAGGCGCGGGCGATGGCGACGCGCTGCTGCTGGCCGCCCGAGAGCTGGCCCGGATACTTGTTGGCCTGCTCGGGGATCTTGACCCGCTGCAGATAGTGCATCGCGATCTCCTCGGCCTGCTTCTTCGGCATCTTGCGCACCCAGATGGGGGCGAGGGTGCAGTTTTCGAGAATCGTCAGGTGCGGGAAGAGGTTGAAGTGCTGGAACACCATGCCGACTTCGCGGCGAACCTCGTCGATCTTCTTCAGGTCGTTGGTGAGCTCGATGCCGTCGACGACGATCGTGCCCTTCTGGTGTTCTTCCAGCCGGTTGATGCAGCGGATCATCGTCGACTTGCCGGACCCCGACGGGCCGGCGATGACGATGCGCTCGCCGCGCATCACCTTCAGGTTGATGTCGCGCAGGACGTGGAAATCCCCGTACCACTTGTTCATGGCCACGATCTCGATGGCGACATCGGTGGACGAAACGGTCAATTTCTGGGCGGCTTCAGCCATGGTCAATCCCTCGTGTTATCGTTTGTGGCCGGTGTCGAGGCGGCGCTCGACGAAGGCGGAATAGCGTGACATGCCGAAGCAGAAGATCCAGAAGACGAAACCGGCAAAGATGAGGCCCGTCAAGGGGGTCACCGGCGTGCTCCAGCCGCTGTCGCCGAAGCTGGCCTTCACGATGCCGAGCAGGTCGTACATCGAGATGATGGTGACGAGCGAGGTATCCTTGAAGAGGCCGATGAAGGTGTTGACGATGCCGGGAATGACCAGCTTGATCGCCTGCGGCAGGATGATGAAGGTCGTCTTGTAGGCGTAGTTGAGGCCGAGCGCGTCGGCCGCTTCGTACTGGCCCTTCGGAATGGCCTGGAGCCCGCCGCGGATGACCTCCGCCATGTAGGCGGCGGCAAAGATGGACACCCCGACGAGCGCGCGCAGGAACTTGTCGAAATTGGTGCCGGGCGGCAGGAACAGCGGCAGGAGCACGCTGGCCATGAACAGCACGGTGATCAGCGGCACGCCGCGGATGAGCTCGATGAAGAAGACGCAGGCCGTCTTGATGATCGGCATCTCCGAGCGGCGTCCGAGCGCGAGCAGGATGCCGAGCGGCAGCGAGACGGCGATGCCGACGAAGGACAGGATGAGCGTGACCATCAGCCCGCCCCAGAGCGACGTCTCCACATAGGGCAGGCCGAACCAGCCGCCGAGCAGCAGGATATAGGCGATGGCCGGCATGACGATCAGGAGCAGGATCGCATTCAGCCCCTTGCGCGGTGCCTTGGGCATCAGGAAAGGCACGAGGAGCGCGATGGCGATGGCGAGCACCGTCAGCGGCCGCCAGAGTTCCGTGCGCGGATAGGAGCCGAACATGAACTGCACGAAGCGGTCGTTGACATAGGCCCAGCAGGCGCCGCTCCAGCCGTCGGGCTGGATGCCGCCCTGCACGGTGGTGGTGCAGACCGAGCGGTCGGCGCCGGTCCAGACGGCCTGCACGAACAGCCAGTTGAGCGCGCCGGGCAGGTACCAGACCACGGCTAGCAGGGCGACGAGCGACAGGATGCTGTCGGTCGGGGTGGCGAACAGGTTCTTGCGCAGCCAGCCGAACGCGGAGGTGTCGGAGCTCGGCGGCTTTTCCTGCGGGAGGACGTCGCGGCGGACGTAGGCGATCTCAGCGGCCATATCAGCGCTCCACCAGTGCCACGCGGGCGTTGAACCAGTTCATGAACACCGAGGTGATCAGGCTGATCGAGACATAGACCAGCATCCAGATCGAGATGATCTCGATCGAGCGGCCCGTCTGGTTGAGGATCGTGTTGCCGACCGCCACGAGATCGTAGAAGCCGACGGCGACGGCGAGCGAGGAGTTCTTGATGAGGTTGAGGTACTGCGAGGTCAGCGGCGGGATGATGATCCGCATGGCCTGGGGAAGGACGACGAGGCGCGTGGCAAGGCCGGAGCGCAGGCCGAGCGCATAGGACGCCTCGGTCTGGCCGGAGGCGACGCCACGGATGCCGGCGCGCACGATCTCGGCGATGAAGGCCGCCGTGTAGAACGAGAGCGAGAGATAGAGCGACAGGAACTCCGGCCCGACGACCATGCCGCCGCGCATATTGAACGAGCCGGGAATGGGATAATCGAGCGTCAGCGGCATGCCGAGCGCCAGGAAGACGACAAGCGGCAGCGCGATGATCAGCGCGAGATTGACGAGGAGGACGGGCGGGCGATTGCCGGTCTTCAGCTGGTGGGCGCCGGCCCAGCGCGTGAAGGCGATGGCGGCCAGGATGCCGAGCACGAAGGCCGCGGCGACATAGACGAACCCTTCGCCGGGAACGGGCGCCGGGAAATAGATGCCGCGGTTGCTGACGAAGAAGAAGGCGTCCGGATTGTCCTTCACATGCTGAAAGATGGTGCGGACGTTGGGCAAAAGGGCGAGCACGCCGAGATACCAAAAGAAGATGACGAGCAACGGCGGGATGTTGCGGAAGACCTCGACATAGACGGTGCAGAGCTTGGCGATGAGCCAGTTCTTGGACAGGCGGCCGATGCCGACGAGCAGGCCGACGATCGTGGCCGTGATGATGCCCCAGAAGGCGACGAGCAGGGTGTTGAGAAGGCCGACCTGCAGGGCGCGGAAATAGATCGAGTCCGGCGAATAGGCGATCAGCGTCTGGCCGATGTCGAAGCCGGCGCGGCTGTTGAGGAAGCCGAAGCCCGTGGACATGCCGTTGCGCGCAAGGTTCGCCGCGACGTTGTGGGCCGCGTAATAGGCCGCGCCGCCGACGACGAGCACGGTTGCGATCTGGAAGAGAATGCTTCGGAAAGCCGGATTGTAGATCAGCGACACCGACGGTCGATGTTCGCCGCCCCCGGTGCGGACGTCGTTTGCAGCCATTCACCTGTCCCCTGTCGGTCACCCTTTTTTCCGGGTGTTCAAGACGTTGAGGAAGCGGCGGGCCGGACCCCTGGAGAGCCGGTCCGCCGCTTCTGTGCGTGTGGTTTAGCGGATCGGCGGTGCGTACTGCAGGCCGCCCTTGTTCCACAGGGCGTTCAGGCCGCGCTCGATCTTGAGCGGGGAGCCCGTGCCGACATTGCGCTCGAACACTTCGCCGTAATTGCCGACGGCCTTGATGATCTGGACGGCCCAGTCGTTGGGCAGGCCGAGATCGGCGCCGATCGTGTTGTTGGCTTCTTCACCGAGGAAGCGCTTGATGTCGGGGTTTTCCGACTTCTTCATCTCCTCGACATTGGCCTGGGTGATGCCGAACTCTTCCGCCGTCACCATGGCGTAATGCGTGAAGGACACCACGTCGAACCACTTGGAATCGTTCTGGCGAACGGCCGGTCCGAGCGGCTCCTTGGAGATGATTTCCGGAAGCACGACGTGATCGTCGGGGTTCGCCATCTTCAGGCGGATCGAATAGAGGCCCGACTGGTCCGTCGTGTAGACGTCGCAACGGCCGGCATTGTAGGCGGCGTCGGCTTCGTCCTGCGCTTCGAACACGACGGGCTTGAACTCCATCTTGTTGGCGCGGAAGTAGTCGGCGAGGTTGAGCTCGGTGGTGGTGCCCGACTGGACGCAGACGGACGCGCCGTTGAGCTCCAGGGCCGACTTCACGCCGAGTTCCTTCTTCACCATGAAGCCCTGGCCGTCATAGTAGTTGATGGCGCGGAAGTCGAAGCCGAGCTGGCTGTCGCGGCTGGCGCTCCAGGTGGTGTTGCGGGCGAGCATGTCGATTTCGCCCGACTGCAGGGCCGGGAAGCGGTCCTTGGCGGAGAGGGGCGTAAACTTGACCTTGGTCGCGTCGCCGAAGACGGCAGCGGCAACGCCCTTGCAGAGGTCGGCGTCGAGGCCGGTCCAGTTGCCGGAAGAGTCCTGGGCACCGAAGCCCGCGAGGTTGGAACCGTTCACGCCGCACTGCACGAAGCCCTTGGCCTTCACGTCATCGAGCGTTCCGGCGGAGGCTGCGTGGGCGCCAAAGCCCAGGACAGCGGCGCCGATCACGATCGGGAGAATTCTTGTTGCCATTCTTTAGACCCTTTTTCTGTTTTCTGTCGCCTTCATCCCTGCGGCCGATCACGGCCGGCCGGAAGAAGCGCCCCCGCCACCCTCCTGGCGCGAGTGGGGCTATCTCATTCGTAAAAGTCGGACGGGTCAAGTCACGTTGCCGAATTTCTAGGCCGTTTCAACATTATCGACGGGTCTGCTCATTTTATCGACGGATACGGCTGGTCCATGCAAAGTGCTGGCGAAAAATGAGGCAGACCCCCTCGGCACGCGTCGTTGTTTCGACGATGCGGGCTTGACCTGCAGCGCGAAGCCGACCGACAAGAAGCCCGATGCGCGTTGCGGACGGCAGGTCGAGAGACGCGACACCCGGAGGCGGGGTCGGGTGCCGAGACGGGTTCAGCGAGACAGGACAGGAATGTGAGATGAGCAACAGGGACGATTTTCTGGCAGGTGCAGGCGTGAATACGCGGCTGGCGCATACGGGCAACGCGCCCTCGGACTATCACGGCTTCGTCAATCCGCCGATCGTGCGGGCGTCCACCGTCCTGTTTCCCGATGCGCGGACGATGGAGACGCGCGCCCAGAAATACACCTACGGCACCCGCGGCACGCCGACGACGGATGCGCTCTGCGCGGCGATCGACGCGCTGGAGGGATCGGCGGGAACGATCCTCGTGCCGAGCGGGCTTGCCGCCGTCACTGTGCCGTTCCTCGCCTTTCTCTCCGCCGGCGATCATGCGCTGATCGTCGACAGCGTCTATTTCCCGACGCGGCACTTCTGCGACACGATGCTGAAGCGGATGGGCGTGGAGGTCGAATATTACGATCCCGCCATCGGCGCCGGCATCGCGGCGCTGATGCGGCCGAACACGCGGCTGGTGCACACGGAAGCGCCGGGCTCCAACACGTTCGAGATGCAGGATATCGGCGCCATCGCCCGTGCTGCGCACCGGCAGGACTGCATCGTCACCATGGACAATACCTGGGCGACGCCGCTCTACTTCAAGCCCCTCGATCACGGCGTCGATATCTCGATCCATGCGGCGACGAAATATCCGAGCGGGCATTCGGATATTCTGATGGGCACGGTGTCGGCCAATGCGCGGCACTGGGAGCAGCTGCACGAGGCGACCATCACGCTCGGCATCTGCGGCTCGCCGGACGATAGCTACCAGATTCTCCGCGGCCTGCGGACGATGGGCGTGCGGCTGGAGCGGCATCAGGAAAGCGCGCTCAATCTCGCCCGCTGGCTGGAGGAGCACGAGGATGTGGCGCGGGTGCTGCATCCGGCGCTGCCGAGCTTTCCGGGCCATGATCTGTGGAAGCGCGACTTCACCGGTGCGAGCGGGATCTTCTCCTTCGTGCTGAAAGCTCCCGATCCCGCACAGGCAAAGATGCGCGCGCACGCGTTTCTCGATGCGCTGTCGCTGTTCGGGCTCGGCTATTCCTGGGGCGGCTATGAAAGCCTCGCGCTCGTGGTCGGCCTCTCGGACCGGACGATCTGCAAGCAGCCTGCGGAAGGGCCGGTGATCCGGCTGCAGATCGGGCTTGAGGACGTGCCGGACCTGCGGCGCGATCTCGAGGCCGGGTTCACGGCGGCGGCGTCCGTCAGCGGCTAGGGCGTCCGCCCGGCGGCGCGATGGGCGTAGAGCCAGTCGAAGTCCTCGGCCAGACGTTCCGGCGAGCGCAGCGACAGGACGAGGTTGCGTCCGAGGCGAACCGGGCCGGAGGCGTGGTAGGCGAAGCGGTTGAACGCGCCGCGGGCGCGGACCTTCTCGACGCGAAGGCTGCGCTCCGCGACGAAGCTGTCGAGCGCGGTCCTCATGTCTTTCGCGCCGGACAGGATCGGTGCGAGGGCCTCTGCCAGCGCGGCGGCATCCTCGATGGCCATCGCAGCGCCCTGGGCCGAAAACGGCATCATGGCATGGGCGGCATCACCGATCAGGACACGGAGGTCGTCGTGCCATCCGGCCGGCCGGCCGGAGCCCGCGACGATCTCGTAAAGGGGCCAGCGGCCGAGCGGCTCCGCCCGCGGAAGCGCCGCGCCAAAGGCGTGGTTCCAGCCCGTGAGCAGATCGGACACGGCCTTGCGGACGACGACGTCGCCTCCGTCCTGCTCGGCGCGGCCGCTGCCGATGGCGACGAGGTTGAGGCCGCCGGCCGCGCCCATGGGATAGGCGACGAGATGCGCCCTGCGGCCGAGAAAGGCGGTGACGACGGTCGGGTCGAACGGGTACGGCACGGGCGCCCCGGGCGGGACCGCGAGCCGCCAGGCGATGTTGCCGGAGAAGCGGGCCGGGGAGAGGCCCATCGCGGCGCGCACCTTGGAGCGGATGCCGTCGGCCCCGACGACGAGATCGGGCTGCTGGCCCGTGTGCCGTGCGATGTCGGCCGGAGAGGCGTCGGTGACGGCCGTGCCGAGATGCAACCGGCAGAGGGGATGAGCAGAGACCGCGTCGGCGAGCGCGCGCTGCAGGTCGGCCCGGGCCACCACGGCGTAGGGCGCACCCCAACGCATCCGGGCGAAATCCCCGGCGGGCACGGTGGCCAGCGTGGCCAGCGTGCGGCCGTCGACGAGGCGGATCTCCGCCGGTTCGAACCAGAGGGGGGAAAGCGCCCCGGTCACGCCGAGCGCGCCGAGGATGCGCGTCGCGTTCGGGGATAGCTGGAGGCCGGCGCCGACCTCGTCCAGTCGCGGCGCGCGCTCCAGGATATCGACCGCTATGCCCTTTGCGGCGAGCGCCAGCGCCGCCGTGAGGCCGGCAAGTCCGGCCCCGACGACCGCAATCGTCAGGCGCGCGCGTGCGTCGGCGGGCGGGGCAGGCAGGGCGTCATGCGCCGAAGCGCCGGACGCAGGCGGAAGGCCGGAGCCGGGTGCAAAGCCGGGAGGCGGCATCCCGCCGGGACCGGATCAGGCCGCCTTCGTCTGGAACAGGCAGCCGGTCGGCCGGGTCTCGTCCATCTTTAGAGCCCCATTGAAGCGGAAGAGCGTCGAGCAGTAGGAGCAGACCTTCTCGTTGTCGTCGCCCATGTCGAGATAGATATGCGGATGGTCGTAGGGCACGGAGGCGCCCGTGCACATGAATTCCTTGACGCCGACCTCGATCACCGCGTGACCGCCGTCGTTCTGGAAATGAGGAATACCGTGCCCGGCCATGTCGTTCTCCACTCTTTCGTCTGGTTCGTCTGGTTCGTCTAATTCGTCTGGTTCGTGTCGATCGCCTGGATCGCGTCGACCGCCCGGATCGTCTGTCTGGTCTGCCCGCAGCGCCTCGCCCTTTGCGGTCGGCACGCGCGGTGTCGGCGCGGACATTAGGCCGGTTCCCCGCAAAAAGGTAGACGATTGGCGCGGGCCAAACGCGTTTTTTGCGTCGCACGGGGTTTTTCCGCGCCGCGGCGGGCAGTAAGGGAGACGGACCAACATCCAGGGAACCGCCGAGATGGATCTGTCGCCGCCGCCGTACTCCAGCTTTCGCCACCAGGGCCTCGACATCGCCTTCTTCGATGCGGGCGATCCGGACGGCGCGCCGGTCCTGCTCATCCACGGCTTCGCCTCGTCCGCCAGCGTCAACTGGGTGTTTCCCGGCTGGCTGAAGACGCTGGGGGATGCCGGCTACCGGGTGATCGCGCTCGACAATCGCGGCCATGGCGCCAGCAGCAAGCCGACCGATCCGGCGCTCTATCACCCGACCGACATGGCCGGCGATGCGCGCGCGCTGCTGACGCATCTCGGGCTCGAGACGGCACATGTCATGGGCTACTCCATGGGCGCGCGGATCTCGGCCTTCCTGGCGCTGGAGGCACCCGAGCGCGTGCGCACGCTGGTGCTCGGCGGCCTCGGGATCGGCATGGTGACCGGCGTCGGCGACTGGGACCCGATCGCCGACGCCCTGCTTGCACCGTCGCTCGACGACGTCGCCCATGAGCGCGGCCGGATGTTCCGCATGTTCGCCGACCAGACGAAGAGCGACCGGCAAGCCCTTGCCGCCTGCATCGCCACGTCGCGTGCGCTTCTGACCGAGGCGGAGATGGCCCGGATCGACGTGCCGACGCTGATCGGCGTGGGGACGAAGGACGACATTGCCGGCTCGGGGCAGGCGCTCGCCGACCTGATGCCCCGCGCGGTCGCCATCGACATTCCCAACCGCGACCACATGCTTGCCGTCGGCGATCGCGTGTTCAAGAAGGCGGTGCTGGCTTTCCTGGCCGAGAACGCCTGAGCGGCGGGGGGACGATGCGGGGACGATAGGGGGACGATGCGGGACGCGAAACGCCTGTCACAGGCGTCTCATCATGGCCTGATAGGGCTCTCGGACGAGGGCTCGGTGACGGCTTGCGACGGGTCCGGGCCAAGAAGGCCGGGACCCCCCATTTAAACTTGAGCGGAAGTGCCCTATTGTGAAGGGACGATGCTTGGAAACGCCGGCGGTCTTCCCACGGTCTTCGGGAAGGCTAGTTGTCTTCGGGAAGGCTTGGCCTGCCGGGAGGCCCCCGCGGATCCGGAGAACCGGCCGCAGGCAAGAGCGGCCGTGAAGGAGTGCGACATGGTCGCCAGGACTGACATGATCATGGACATGCGCGCGAACGAGACCGTCAAGACGATGGACCCGATCTGGGACAGCCTGCAGGACGAGGCACGCCATGCCGCGCAGCAGGAGCCGATGCTGGCGGCGTTCCTCTATTCCACCATCATCAACCAGCGTTCGCTCGAAGAAAGCGTGATCCACCGAATCGGGCAGCGTCTCGACCACGCGGATCTCGATGCCAGCCTGCTGCGGCAGGCCTTTCTCGACATGGCGGCGGACTGGCCGGACTGGGCGAGCATCCTGCGCGTCGACATCCAGGCGGTCTATGACCGCGATCCTGCCTGCACCCGCTTCATGGAAGTCATCCTCTATTTCAAGGGCTTTCACGCGATCCAGACCCACCGGCTGGCGCACTGGCTGCTCCTGCGCGGGCGGCGCGACCTCGCGCTCTACCTGCAGAGCCGCTCCTCCTCCGTGTTCCAGACCGATATCAACCCGGGTGCCCGGATCGGCAAGGGCATCTTTCTCGACCATGCGACGGGCCTCGTGGTCGGCGAGACCGCCGTCATCGGCGACAACGTCTCGATCCTGCACGGCGTGACGCTGGGCGGCACCGGCAAGGAAGGCAGCGACCGGCATCCGAAGATCGGAAACGGCGTGCTGATCGGCGCGGGCGCCAAGATCCTCGGCAACATCCATGTCGGGCACTGCTCGCGCGTGGCGGCCGGCTCGGTCGTGCTGAAGCCCGTCCCGCCGAAGGTGACGGTGGCCGGCGTCCCGGCACGGGTGGTCGGCGAGGCCGGCTGCTCGGAACCGTCCCGCTCGATGGACCAGGTGCTGCAGAGCTTCGAGATCTGAGGCTGCGGTTCCCGCGTTCGCGACGGCGGGATCCGGATGATGCCGCGCGGGCGTGGACAGAGTGCCGCGGTTGGAACGGCTTGCCTCGTGCAGGGTTTACAGGTCTTGCGGCTTCATGAGAGAAGCGCCGCGCGTCCAATTGCTAGGAGACACGACTTGAAGCCTGAAGACATCAAGAAACTCGAAGCCTACTTCAAGCGCATTTTCAATCCGCAGATCGTCGTCAAGGCGCGTCCGAAGAAGGACGAGTCCGCCGAGGTCTATCTCGGCGACGAGTTCCTCGGGGTGGTGTTCCGCGATGAGGAAGACGGAGAACTGTCGTTCAGCTTCTCCATGGCGATCCTCGACATCGATCTCTGAGGATTTTCCCTCAACCATCTGGGATTGTTAGAGTTCTTGCCCGGCCGGCTTCTGCCCGCCGGGCTTTTTCGTCTGAGCCGCTGCCGGAAGAGCATCCTCATGTTGCACTGCACGCGTCAATCTTGACTTTCTTGTGCACTGCAACTAAGATGATCCCATCGAAAAACATTTGGAGGAATGCCATGTTCACCTTTTCCGATACGGGTTTTGCCGGCAAGGACGCTCTGGACACGATGACCAAGAGCTATGTCGCGATGACCAAGGGTTTCCAGGCGATTGCCATGGAAGCGGCCGACTATTCCAAGAAGAGCTTCGAGGACAGCGTCGCGCACATGCAGAAGCTGACCGGCGTGCGCAGCATCGAGGCGGTCGTCGAACTGCAGACCTCGTTCCTGAAGTCCTCCTACGAAGGCTATGTCTCGGAAGCCACGAAGATCGGGACCATGGTCACCGATCTCGCCAAGGACAGCTACAAGTCCTACGAAGCGCCGATGGCGCAGGCCGCCAACGCGGTGCAGACGGCAACCAAGGCCGCTGCCTCGGCCGCGAAGTCCGCCGCCGCCTGATCCCGTCCGGGGATCACGGATCCGCGATCGGCATCGCCCGACCTGTGACCCGCGATCTGCCATGAGACGGGGGCGCAGGCCTTCCAACAAAGAAAACCGGCTGCGGGCAACCGCTGCCGGTTTTTTCGTGCGTTCGCATCCCTATATCCGAGACAATCCTGCGTCCCCGAGGCGCTGCACCTGCTTGTTGCCCCCGCTTCCCGCAATGGGGCACGCGTCCCGTTCCGGTAAAAAACAGCAAACTTGAGCGCGGGGTTCGAATATCGTTGCAGTCGGGCCGAACGGGCTTAAAATCGACGCGGGACACACTATCTGTTGTGTCATGGAATGGTCGCAATGGGCTCCCAAGCTTTGCGATCCGACGAGGGAATGAAGACGAATGATCGCTCTGCCGATCCGGATGGCCGGGAGTGACGCGGGGAACGGCGATTCCAATCGCGGCACCTCGGTCATTACCCGGACGAAGACACAGACCAAGAAGCCGAGCCTGTACCGCGTGCTGCTTCTCAATGACGACTATACGCCGATGGAGTTCGTCATCCACGTGCTGGAACGGTTCTTCCAGAAGGATCACGAGGCGGCGACACTGATCATGCTGAGTGTCCACAAACACGGCGTCGGGGAATGCGGCGTCTTCACCTACGAAGTAGCCGAAACCAAAGTGACGCAGGTGATGGATTTCGCCCGCCAGCATCAGCACCCGCTGCAATGCGTCATGGAAAAGAAATGAGGATCCGACGTGCCAACATTTTCGACAAGCCTTGAAAAGGCGCTGCACCAGGCTCTCACGCTGGCCAACGAGCGCCACCACGAATATGCGACCCTCGAACACCTGCTGCTGGCGTTGATCGACGACGGCGACGCGGCCGCCGTCATGGGCGCCTGCAACGTCAATCTCGATGCCCTGCGCAAGACGGTGTCCGACTATGTCGACAACGAACTCGGCAACCTGATCACCGGCTATGACGAGGACAGCAAGCCGACGGCAGGCTTCCAGCGGGTGATCCAGCGCGCGGTGATCCACGTACAGTCGTCCGGTCGCGAAGAAGTGACGGGCGCCAATGTGCTCGTCGCGATCTTTGCCGAGCGCGAAAGCCATGCGGCGTATTTCCTGCAGGAGCAGGAGATGACGCGCTACGACGCTGTCAACTTCATCAGCCACGGCATCGGCAAGCGGCCGGGCTCTTCGGAAACGCGCACGCCGCGCGGAACCGACGAGACGGACGAGGCGCCGAAGGCTGCGCGCGAGCAGGACGAGGGCGGTCCGAAGAAGCCGCAGGACGCGCTGACGGCCTATTGCGTCAATCTCAACGAGAAGGCCAAGGTCGGCAAGATCGACCCGCTGATCGGACGCCACACCGAGGTCAATCGCACGATCCAGGTGCTGTGCCGCCGCTCCAAGAACAACCCGCTCTATGTGGGCGATCCGGGCGTGGGCAAGACGGCGATCGCCGAAGGTCTCGCCAAGCGCATCGTCGAGAAGAAGGTGCCGGAAGCGTTGCAGGACGCGACGATCTTCTCGCTCGACATGGGCACGCTGCTGGCCGGCACCCGTTACCGCGGCGACTTCGAGGAGCGTCTGAAGCAGGTCGTGAAGGAGCTCGAGGAGTATCCGGGCGCTGTGCTGTTCATCGACGAGATCCACACCGTCATCGGTGCCGGGGCGACGTCGGGCGGCGCGATGGATGCGTCGAACCTCTTGAAGCCGGCCTTGTCTTCGGGCGCGATCCGCTGCATCGGCTCGACCACCTACAAGGAATACCGCCAGTTCTTCGAAAAGGACCGGGCCTTGGTGCGCCGCTTCCAGAAGATCGACGTGGTGGAGCCGACCATCGACGACACGATCGAGATCATGAAGGGTCTGAAGCCCTATTTCGAGGACTATCACAAGCTGAAGTACTCCAACGAGGCGATCAAGTCGGCCGTCGAGCTTTCGGCCCGCTACATCAATGACCGCAAGCTGCCGGACAAGGCGATCGACGTGATCGACGAGACCGGTGCGGCCCAGATGCTGCTGCCGCTCAACAAGCGCCGCAAGCTGATCACCGAGAAGGAAATCGAGGCGACCATCGCGACGATGGCCCGCATTCCGCCCAAGACCGTTTCGAAGGACGACGAGACCGTTCTCGCCAACCTCGAAAAGGAACTGCGCTCGGTCGTCTACGGCCAGGATCTCGCCATCGAGGCGCTCTCCTCGGCCATCAAGCTGGCGCGGGCAGGCCTTCGCGAGCCCAACAAGCCGATCGGCTCCTATGTCTTCTCCGGCCCGACCGGCGTGGGCAAGACGGAGGTGGCCAAACAACTGGCGGCTTCGCTGGGTGTCGAGCTGCTGCGCTTCGACATGTCGGAATACATGGAACGCCATACGGTCTCGCGGCTGCTCGGCGCACCTCCCGGCTATGTCGGTTTCGACCAGGGCGGTCTCCTGACCGACGGCATCGATCAGCATCCGCATTCGGTGCTGCTGCTCGACGAGATCGAGAAGGCGCATCCGGACCTGTTCAACATCCTGCTGCAGGTCATGGATCACGGCCAGCTGACGGACCACAACGGCAAGAAGATCGACTTCCGCAACGTCATCCTGATCATGACGACCAATGCGGGCGCGTCCGACATGGCCAAGGCCGCCTTCGGCTTCGGCTCGTCCAAGCGCGAGGGCGAGGATGTGGAGGCGCTGAACCGCCTGTTCACGCCCGAGTTCCGCAACCGTCTGGATGCGGTGATCCCGTTCGGCTCGCTGCCGACGCCGGTCATCCATCAGGTCGTGCAGAAGTTCGTGATGCAGCTTGAAACCCAGCTGTCGGAGCGCAACGTCACGTTCGACCTGCACGAGGATGCGATCGCCTGGCTGTCCGACAAGGGCTACGACGAGAAGATGGGCGCCCGGCCGCTGTCCCGCGTGATCCAGGAGCACATCAAGAAGCCGCTCGCCGAAGAGATCCTGTTCGGCAAGCTCAAGAAGGGCGGCGTCGTCAAGGTGACGGTCGGCCCGAAGGCGGACGGCAAGAAGGGTCTCGTGCTCGAGACCATCTCGGAAACGGCCCGCATCAAGCCGAAGGCCGAGGTGGAGCAGAAGCCCCGCAAGCCGGCCCGTGCCGCCAAGGCCGAGATGGAAACCGTGGGTGCCGATACCGGCCCGAAGCCGAAGAAGGCCAAGGCCGACGACGCCGATACGACGGCGACGAACGGCTCGGTACCTGATTCTGGTGCCGACTCTGGTGCCGACTTGGGGACCGATCCGGCAACCGACGCGCCCCGCAAGGGCCGGACGGTGCCGAAGGTGCCGCGGAAGTAAGCTCGCGAGATCGAGACGGAGAGATGCCGGGCCCTGTGCCCGGCATTTTCATGTGCGGACGCCGTCGGGACAGCGGCACGTCTGGCGGTCATAAACCGGCCGGATGGCTTGACGCGGCAGCATCGCCGCGGCATTTCCACCGCCATGACGATCGGGCTTGCGCGTCGCCTCGGGGCGCTGCGGAGCGGGAAAGGGTGGCGTGGCATATTCGGACGACAGGGATGACGAGGGGACGGCGGGGTTCTGGTTTCTGAAAGGCATGCAAGGCATTTTCAGCCTGCCGGCGGCGATTCTGCTGATTTCCTTCGTCGGCTTCACGGCGTTTGCGCAGCAGTCCGGCGTGCCGGTCGATCAGGCCGTGTTCATGACCGGGATCGTGTGGGCGCTGCCCGCAAAGCTTATTCTCATCGGTTCGATCCAGTCCGGGGCCAACCTCCTGGCGGCCTTCGTCGCGGTGACGCTGTCGTCGATCCGGCTGATGCCGATGGTCGCGGCGCTGATCCCCGAGATCCGCGCGGAGAAGACGCGCACCTTCGTGCTGCTCATCGTGTCGCATCTGGTCGCGGTGACCGCCTGGGTGATGGCGATGGAACGGGTGCAGCATGTGCCGCGCCCCCACCGCGTCACCTATGTGCTCGGCCTCGGCATGACGCTCGTGCTTGCCAACATGGTCGTCGTCGGCACGCTGTACCAATATGTGGCGGAGTTTCCGCCGATCGTGGCCGGGTGCCTGTTCTTCCTGACACCGGTCTATTTCCTGGCCTCCATCTGGAGCTCGGCGCGGCATCCGGTCATCCATATCGCCCTCGTCGTCGGCCTGCTGCTCGGTCCGCTTGCGACCCTGTTCGCGCCCGATTTCGACCTGCTGCTCTCTGGCATCGTCGGAGGAACGCTCGCCTGGGGGCTCGACGTGGTGCGGCGTCGGCGGCTGGGGGCACGGGCATGAGGAGGGGATCCGCATGACCTGGCAACCGGACGCCTGGGGCTATGTCTTCATCGCCATCGCCGGCTTTCTCGCCACCGATATCTGGCGCTGGCTGGGGGTGATCGCCGGCCGGCGCCTGCGGGAGGATTCGGAGGTCCTCAACTGGGTGCGGGCCGTGGCCACCGCGCTGGTGGCGGGCGTCGTCTCCAAGCTCATCGTGTTTCCCACCGGCGTGCTCGAGGGTTCGCCGCTCTGGCTGCGCGTCGGTGCGATCGCGTTCGGGGCGCTCGCCTTCTTTCTCGGACGTCAGGTGCCGGCCATCGGCATCGCCTCGGCCATCGCCTTTCTGGGCACAGGGCTCTATCTTCTCGGCTTCTGACGCGCGACGCGCCGACACGACGAGAGCGGAGGCCCCATGGCCAGGAACACGTCCGGACCCATCGAAGAGCCGGGGATGGTGACGGGGCGGATCCCGCGCCGCGGCGGTCCGCCGGAGCAGCCCGCTGTGTCCATCGGGGCGGGCCCGATCCGGGACGAGACCGGTTCTATACCCGGCGGCCGAGGGCCGAGGCCCGCTTTCGCCTGCCTTCGCTGGCTCGTTCTCGCCGGGCTGGCGGCGCTGCTCGTCGTCGTCAATCCGCTGGCGGACCGGGCGGCCGAGTACAATCGCGACGTGACGATCGGCAGCACGGCGCTCTACGGCACGCTGCGGGTGATGAATTCGGTGATGAGCGTCGCCAAGGACGCCGATGTCACGGGGGGCGTCGGGGTCGCCTCGGTGACCGCGAGCCCGGGGCAACTGCTGCAGCCGGTGACGAACACGATCGACCGGATGGCCGACCTCCTGTTCTGGCTGGCGATCGTCTCGGGCGTCCTGTCGACACTGTTCCTGCCGGTGGCCAAGGTGGCCGCGATCGGCCTTGCCGGCGTGTCCGTCCTGCGGGCGGGCGCGAGCCTTTCGCGGCGGGCTCTGCCGCGGGCGGTGGATCGGGTGGCGCGGGCGGTGCTGACGCTCTGCCTTCTCGGCGCGGTCGTGCTGCCGCTGTCCTACGCCGTCGCCTTCCATGCGGGCGCCCGCATGACCGACGAGGCCTGGCGGTCGGCGACGGGGGTGTTCGACCGGATCAATGCGGACTACGATGCGGAGGCGGTGGGACAGATCGACGCGCTCCGGGACAGTCAGGTGCCGGCCGCACCGCCCGCGACACCGGATACGAGCTTCCTCGGGCGACTGGGCTCCGCCGTCGACCAGTCGCAGTCGGCCATTTCCGGCACGGTGTCGGCGGCCTCCGGGCTGGTGACGTCTTTGACCGAAGGCGTTGCGGCCAAGACCAAGGTCATCACGGACGGCATCGCGATCTCCTCGGACCTTTTCACGGCCTCGATCGCGATCGCCGTGTCCTATCTCGTCAAGATCCTCGTCATGCCGCTGCTTATCCTTGCCGCCGCGCTCTATCTCATGCGCGCGGCGTTCCGGTAGGCAGGGCGGCCCGGCTGCGGCCGGACGTCATGCATCAAAACAAGACGTTAAGCGCGTTGCGTTGATCCTTTTTCACGCAACGCGCTTCAGGGCGTTGCGGAGCTTTTCGGCGTTGGCCTTGAGGATGTCGGGATCTTCCATGGTGCCGGAATGGGCGCGCATCGGCTGGCCGTCGTGGCGCGGGATGACGTGGACATGCAGGTGGAAGACGGACTGGCCGGCGGGGGCCTCGTTGAACTGCAGGATGGTGATGCCGTCGGCGGAAAAGGCCGTCTTCGAGGCGATGGCGACCTTCTGCACGGCCGCGATCAGCGCGGGCAGGGTGGCGGGGTCGGCGTCCAGCAGATTGCGCGACGGCGCTTTCGGCACGACGAGCGCATGGCCATCCGCCTGCGGCATGACGTCCATGAAGGCGATGACGGCCTCGTCCTCATAGACCGTGTGGGCGGGGATCTCGCCGCGCAGGATTTTGGCGAAGATGTTGCTGGTGTCGTAAACGCTCATGGCAGGGTCCTCGTATCGTTCAGCTGTCGGTTTCCCCATCCTGCCGCTCGCCCTTCCGGAACGGGCTGTGCTCGGTGAGGATGTCGCCCATGGCTTCCACGTCGAGGCGTTCACGCTCGAGATAGTCGGCCACGGCGCGCTTGAGGCCGGGATGGGTGAAGAAATGGGCGGAGTGGGTGGTGACGGGAAGGTAGCCCCGGGCGAGCTTGTGCTCCCCTTGCGCGCCGGCCTCCACCCGCTTCAGGCCGCGGGAAATCGCAAAGTCGATGGCCTGGTGGTAGCAGACCTCGAAATGCAGGAAGGGGTGATCCTCGATCGCGCCCCAGTGGCGACCGTAGAGCGCGTCGCCGCCGATGAAGTTGATGGCGCCGGCGACATAGCGGCCCTCGCGCTTGGCCATGACGAGAAGGATGTCCTCGGCCATGCGCTCCGAGATCAGCGAGTAGAAGGCGCGCGTGAGATAGGGCCGGCCCCATTTGCGGCTGCCGGTGTCCATGTAGAAGCGGAAGAACTGGTCCCAGATCTCTTCGGTCAGATCGCTGCCGGTCAGCCAGTCCACCGTGATGCCGTTTTCCAGCGCGGCGCGGCGCTCCTTCTTCAGCGCCTTGCGCTTGCGCGAGGCGAGCGTCGCGAGAAAATCGTCATGGCTGCCGTAGCCGTCATTGGTGAAGTGGAACTGCTGGTCGGTGCGATGCAGGAAGTCGGCGTCCTCGAAGGTGGGGATCTCGGCTTCCGGCACGAAGGTCACATGGGCGGACGAGACCTTGTGGCGACGGGCAAGCTCCGTCAGGCCGGTCGCGAGTGCCATCTGCACGGCCTCCGGCGCGAAGGGCTCGGTGGTGGCCAGAAGGCGCGGGCCGGTCGCCGGCGTGAAGGGCACGGAGCTCTGGAGTTTGGGATAATAGCGACCGCCCGCCCGCTCGAGCGCGTCGGCCCAGCCATGGTCGAACACATATTCGCCCTGGCTGTGATTCTTGAGGTAGCAGACCAGCGCACCGGCGAGCGTCCCCGCCTCGTCCTGCAGCAGGAGATGCTGGCCGAGCCAGCCGGTTTCGGCCGTGGCCGAGCCGCTGTCCTCGAGCGCCGAGAGGTAGGCATAGGACACGAAGGGATTGTAGGGCACCGCCGCAGTGGCGGATGCCCTCGTCGTGCCGATCAGCCGGTCCCAATCGGCCTTGTCGATGTCCTTGAACGAGGTCTCGATGCGGATGCTGACGTCGTCTGCCATGCGCTAGGCCACCAGATCCCCGGTTGTCCGCGTACGCGGCGCGAAGCCCTCGAACGTCATCTGGTCGGCGTGGAGAAAGGTGTAGTCCGCCGCATCCTCGTCGCGCACCGTCCAGGTGATCACCGTCCGGCCGGCGTCACGCTGGGCGGAGATGAACGGGTTGGGCAGGTTGCCGTAATAATAGGAGATGAAATCGAGCCCCAGCGCCATGGCTTCCTCGTGCAGCGCAAACTCTTCCGGCCGGGCGCCTTCCGCGGTCAGGCCGAGGGGGAAGCGCGAATCGAGCGCCGCGAGGTCCTTCAGGAGCCAGTGGTCGAAGCTCATGAGGGCGACCGGGCCGTCATAGGTTTCAAGGCTCTCCACGACGGCATCGGCGAACCCCTCGTCGTCGCCCCGGCGACCCTTCAGTTCCAGCACCAGGGGGACCCGGCCCCTGACGAGGCGCAGGAGCTGGGCAAGCGAGGGGACGCGATCGGCCGTGTTGCCGATGGAGAAGAGACCGAGCTCGCCGACGGTCTTCAGCCGGATGTCGCCCTCGACGCCGCAGAGGCGCTTCATGTCGTCATCGTGGAACACCACGGGCACGCCGTCGGCCGTGTAGTGAAGGTCGCACTCGATGGCGTAGCCGTGATCGATGGCGCGCTGGAAAGCCGAGAGGGTGTTTTCCCAGATCGCATTGTTCATGTCGTGATAGCCGCGATGGGCGATCGGCTGGGCCTTGAGGAAGGCCGTGTCCTTGATCGGTCGGGTCGCCGGCATCGCCATCACGCGATCTCGATGACCGCGTCGATCTCGACGGCGGCGTTGAAGGGCAGGCCGGCCATGCCGACGGCAGCGCGGGCATGGACGCCGGCTTCGCCGAGGATGGTGACGATCAGGTTGGACGCGCCGTTCATGACGAGGTGCTGCTCGGTGAAGCCCGGCGCAGAGGCGATGAAGCCGTTGAGCTTGACGATGCGGCGGATACGGCCGAGATCGCCGCCGAGAGCGGCTTTCGCCTGTGCAAGCACGTTGATGGCGCAGAGTTCGGCCGCGCGCTGGGCGGCGGTCACGTCCACATCAGCGCCGACCAGGCCGAGCACGGCGACCTTGCCGTTCTCCATCGGCAGCTGGCCGGAGATGTAGAGGTGCTGGCCACTGATGACGAAGGGAACGTAGTTTGCGGCCGGGGCTGCGGCCACCGGCAGGGTGATGCCGAGCTGCTCGATGCGGGCTTCGATTTCTGCGGACATGGATGTCTCCGGACAATATTGTAATCTCATGAGGAATGCGTCATGCACGTCTCTCTTCGATGCGGGGATAACGATCCGACGCCTCGCTTTCGACGCATGTTTCAATATAGCATCGCGCGTCGATCCAACAGGAGCTATTGGATGTTTCGTTCAGGCATGACCCGCGTCTTCGTGGTCTCCGCAGCGTTTCTCGGGACGACGGCGGTCGGGATGGAGAACGCCTCGGCGAACATCCTGGTTCCGCACCGGGCGGTATACGATCTGGAGCTCAAGGATTCGTCCGAACGCTCCGGCATTTCCAGCATGTATGGCCGCATGGTCTACGAGTTCAACGGATCGGCCTGCGACGGCTATACGGTGAGCTTCCGCTTCGTGACCAAGGTGGACACCGGCGAGGACGTGCGCCTGACGGACCAGCAGACGACCACCTTCGAGGACCTGAAGAGCGGCAACTTCCGCTTTCTCACGCGGTCCTTCACCGACGAGAAGCTGGATAAGGAAGTGCGCGGGCTCGCCCATGACGCCAAGGACGGCGTGCGGGTGGACCTGAGTGCGCCGGACAAGCGGGAGGTCGATCTCGCCCACAGCCTGTTTCCGACCGAGCATATGCTGGAGGTGATCGACCGGGCGAAGCGCGGCGACAAGATCTTCGAATCGCGGATCTTTGACGGCTCCGACAGCGGCGACAAGACGCTGGTGACGACGACCCTGGTCGGCGCGCAGCACCAGCCCAAGGCCAGCGACGAGGATGCCGACGTCGGCAAGGCCGGCGTGATGGCGCAGAAACCCTACTGGCCGGTGACGATCTCCTATTTCAACGACGAGGCGACCGGCGATGCCGTGCCGATCTACCGCATGGCCTTCAAGCTTTACGAGAACGGCATCACGCGCGACCTGACCATGGACTATGGCGACTTCGTGCTCAGCGGCAAGCTGGCCAATCTCGAAATGTTCAAGCAGGGCGGCGAGGGGACCTGCAAGTAGGACCTGAAAGTAGGCCCGGCAAGTAGGACCTGAAAGGAGGCTGCAAGTCAGTCGGCCGCCCGCACCGGCAGAATTGCCGGCCGGCTTGCGCCTTTTTCCTTGATATCCGCGGCGTCCCGCTGTATGGCGGGCCGCATTCCACACGTGGGGTCTGGGACGTTTCGGGAGACATCCGTTGCGTTCCGCCCGGTGGCAGGTTCACCCGAACCTGCTGTTTTCCCCACGGAGGTTCAACCGGAAAAGGATAAACGGCATGGCATTGCCCGATTTCAGCATGCGCCAGCTTCTTGAAGCTGGTGTTCACTTCGGCCACCAGACTCACCGCTGGAACCCGAAGATGAAGCCCTACATCTTCGGCGAACGGTCCAACGTTCACATCATCGACCTGGCACAGACCGTGCCCATGCTGTCGCGCGCCCTTCAGGCCGTCAGCGACACGGTTGCCAAGGGCGGCCGCGTTCTCTTCGTCGGCACCAAGCGCCAGGCGTCGGAAATCATCGCCGACAGCGCCAAGCGTTCGGCCCAGTACTACGTCAACGCCCGCTGGCTCGGCGGCATGATGACGAACTGGAAGACGATCTCCAACTCGATCCAGCGCCTGCGCAAGCTCGACGAGATCCTCGCATCCGACGCTTCGGGCTTCACCAAGAAGGAACGCCTGAACCTCGAGCGCGAGCGCGAAAAGCTCAACCGCGCCCTCGGCGGTATCCGCGACATGGGCGGCGTTCCCGACCTGATGTTCATCATCGACACCAACAAGGAGTCGATCGCGATCGAAGAAGCCAAGCGTCTTGGCATCCCGGTCGTCGCCGTCATCGACTCGAACTGCGATCCGGACCAGATCGATTACGCGATCCCCGGCAATGACGACGCCTCGCGCGCCATCTCGCTCTATTGCGACCTGATCGCCCGTGCCGCTCTCGACGGCATCGCCCGTCAGCAGGGCGCGTCCGGCCGCGACCTCGGCGCTGCCAGCGACCTGCCGCTCGAGCCGGCTCTGGAAGAAGAAGCCGTCGCCGCCGACGCCTGATCCAGCTGAACGATCACGGCCGGTTCCCCGACAAGGGGGGGGCCGGTCGAGACCTATTTTCCGGGGCCGTTTGCGACTGATGGAGTGGACGGCCCCGCATCTTTTCGAGGAGACCGCCGTTGCGCGGCGGGTCCACATCGGGTGAGATTGTTCATCACGATGTCATCTTGAGGGGGCACACCCTCACACACTTTCCGGACACCGCCGCTCGATCGCATCTGAGCGCACCGGACGAGAGACAGAAAGAGGCCAAGACGATGACGACCATTACTGCAGCAATGGTGAAGGAACTGCGCGAGAAGTCGGGCGCAGGCATGATGGATTGCAAGAAGGCACTGGGCGAAACCAACGGCGACATGGAAGCCGCGATCGACTGGCTGCGCGCCAAGGGCATCGCCAAGGCCGACAAGAAGTCGGGCCGCACGGCCGCCGAAGGCCTGATCGGCATCACCAGCGCCGGCACCAAGGCCGTCGTCATCGAGGTCAACTCCGAAACCGACTTCGTGGCCCGCAACGACGCCTTCCAGGACCTGGTCCGCGGCTTTGCCAAGGTCGCCGTCAACACGGACGGCACGGTCGATGCGATCAACGCCGCCACCTATCCGGCCACCGGCAAGTCGGTTTCCGACAGCATCAAGGACGCGATCGGCACGATCGGCGAGAACATGACGCTGCGCCGTGCCGCTCTGCTCTCGGTCGAGGACGGCGTCGTCGCCACCTACATCCACAACGCCGTTACCGAAGGCCTCGGCAAGCTCGGCGTTCTCGTCGCGCTGAAGTCGACCGGCGACAAGGAAGCGCTGAACGCCATCGGCCGCCAGGTTGCCATGCACATCGCTGCGACCAACCCGCTCGCCATTCGCTCGACGGAAGTCGATCCGGCGGTCGCCGAGCGCGAGCGCAACGTGTTCATCGAGCAGTCGCGCGCTTCGGGCAAGCCGGACAACATCATCGAGAAGATGGTCGACGGCCGCATGCGCAAGTTCTTCGAGGAAGTGGCGCTTCTCAGCCAGGCCTTCGTCATGAACCCCGACCTCACGGTCGAGGCTGCCATCAAGGACGCCGAGAAGACGGTCGGCGCGCCGATCGAAATCACCGGCATGGCACGCCTCCTGCTCGGCGAAGGCGTCGAGAAGGAAGAGAGCGATTTCGCAGCCGAAGTGGCCGCTGTCGCCAAGGGCTGATTCTTCTTTGACATCCGACAAAACGGAAGGGCATCGCGTGGACAACGCGGTGCCCTTCGTGTATCCGGCTTGACGCAACCGGCGTCCAACCGGCTTGACGCAACCGGCGTCCAATTGGTTCGACGCAACCCGGCGTCAAACCGGCTTGACGCAACCGGCGTCCGGCCTTGGCGGCACGCGAAGGCGTCTGTCCTGCACGACGCGAAGGCGGTATCCGGCCGCCCGATTGCTGGAACGCGATGCTGCCCTCGGGTGCCGCGTTCTCGACCCAAACCGCGCGCCGGACCCCCCGGGCGTGCACCACGACAGGAGTGACGATGTCGGCCGAACCGCTCTATAAACGCGTGCTTTTGAAGGCCTCCGGCGAAGCGCTGATGGGCAACCAGGGCTTCGGCATCGACGTCACGGTCGTTGATCGGATCGCATCCGACATCGCAGCTGCCCGCGCCATGGGCGTCGAGGTGGGCGTGGTCGTCGGCGGCGGCAACATCTTTCGCGGCGTCGCTGTCGCGTCCAAGGGCGGCGACCGCGTCACGGGCGACCACATGGGCATGCTCGCGACCGTCATCAACGCGCTGGCGCTCGCAACATCGCTGCGCAAGCTCGACATCGACACGGTCGTGCTCTCGGCCATCGCGATGCCGGAAATCTGCGAGAGTTTTTCCCAGCGCGCGACGCTGTTCCATCTCTCGCTCGGCCGCGTGGTGATCTTCGCCGGCGGCACGGGCAACCCGTTCTTCACGACCGATTCGGCCGCCGCCCTTCGCGCGGCCGAAATGGGCGCGCAGGCCATCTTCAAGGGTACTCAGGTCGATGGCATCTACTCGGCCGATCCGAAGAAGGATCCGACGGCCACCCGGTTCGAGCGGCTGACCCACAGCGAGGTGCTGGACAAGGGGCTCGCCGTCATGGACGTGTCCGCCGTAGCGCTGGCGCGCGAGAACAGCATCCCGATCATCGTCTTCTCGATCCACGAGAAGGGCGGGTTCACCGATATCCTGACGGGCGGCGGCCGCGCCACCATCGTCACCGACAACTGAAAGAGCGGCCAACAGACGGCGGACGGTTCTGCGCAAGCGGGAGCACGCCGATCGAGCACGGAGAAGCAAGATGAGTGAAGGTATCGACCTCAACGACCTGAAGCGCCGCATGGACGGCGCGATCACCGCCTTCAAGAACGACATCGCGTCGCTGCGGACGGGGCGGGCCTCGGCCAACGTTCTCGACCCGGTGATGGTGGAAGCCTATGGCTCGCGCGTGCCGCTCAACCAGGTGGCCAACATCACCGTGCCCGAGCCGCGCATGCTCGGCGTGTCGATCTGGGACCGCTCGATGGTCAACGCTGTGGACCGCGCGATTCGCGAATCCAACCTCGGCCTCAACCCGATCATGGACGGCCAGACGCTGCGCATCCCGCTGCCGGAGCTCAACGAGGAGCGCCGCCGCTCGCTGGTGAAGGTCGCGCACGACTATGCCGAAAAGAGCAAGGTGGCGATTCGTCACGTGCGGCGCGACGGCATGGACAATCTCAAGAAGGCGGAGAAGGACGGCACGATCGGCCAGGATATCAGCCGCATCCAGTCGGAAAAGGTCCAGAAGATGACCGACGAGATGATTTCCGACGTCGATCGCTTGCTCGCCGACAAGGAAAAGGAAATCATGCAGGTCTAGTCTGCATCCTTTCGTTTTCTCCTCTCCGCGAAGTCAGGCCGTCCATGTCCGATCCGTCCGTCAGAACGCTTCCCGCGCATGTCGCCATCATCATGGACGGCAATGGCCGTTGGGCCGCCCGGCGCGGCCTGCCGCGGACCATGGGGCACCGCAAGGGTGTCGAGGCTGTCCGCGAGACGGTGCGCGCCGCCGGTGCGCTCGGCATCCGCTACCTCACGCTGTACGCCTTCTCCTCGGAAAACTGGAGCCGGCCGGAGCCGGAGGTCAACGACCTCATGGGGCTTCTCAAGGTGTTCATCCGGCGGGACCTGGCCGAACTGCACCGGCAGAACGTGCGCATCCGCATCATCGGCGACCGATCGAACCTGCGCAGCGACGTGCTGCCGCTGCTGCTGGAGGCGGAGGAAACCACGCGCAACAACACCGGCACCACGGTCTGCATCGCTTTCAACTACGGATCGCGCGACGAGATTGCCCGGGCCGTGCAGACCCTGGCCGTGGACGTTGCCGCGGGCCGGCTGAGCCCCGAGGCGATCACGCCTGCGATGATCGCGAGCCGGCTCGATACGGCCGGCATCCCCGATCCCGACCTCGTCATCCGGACGAGCGGCGAAGAGCGGCTGTCCAACTTCCTGCTCTGGCAATCGGCCTATTCCGAATTCGTCTTCCTGCCGGAATACTGGCCGGACTTCGACCGGGCCATGCTGATGCGGGCGATCGACACCTACCGCCGGCGCGAGCGCCGTTTCGGCAATGTCACGCCCGGCGCCGAGCCCGCCTCTTCCGACGCGTCCGCCTCCACGCCGCCGACCAGCTTCGCGGTCGGTTCGTGATGAGCCGCGAACTTCGTCTCCGGATCATCTCCGGCATCGTGCTTGCAGCGGTCGCACTTGGCGACACCTGGATCGGCGGCCCCGCCTTTGCGATCCTGTCCGGCATCATCGGCCTTGCCGTCTGGCACGAGTGGACCAGCATGACGCGGATCGCTGCGGGCGACCGCGGCGCCTATCTCGCCGGCTGGGCCGTGCAGGCGGTCGTCGCCGTGCTCATCATCGGCGGCGGCGACGAATATGCGCTGCCCATCCTCATCCTCGCCTCGATCGTCGCGATCGTCTGGTCGCGGTTCCACGGCCGGGGCTGGTGGCTGCCGGGGGGCGTGGCCTATGCCGGGATGACGACGATCTCGCTCGCCACGATCCGCGACGATACCCAGGTCGGCTTTGTCGCCATGCTCTTCGTCTTTTCCGTCGTGTGGGCGACCGACATTCTCGCCTTCTTCTTCGGACGCGCGATCGGCGGCCCGAAGCTGGCGCCGAGCATCTCACCGGGCAAGACCTGGTCGGGCGCAATCGGCGGCACCGTCTCGGGCACTGTGGCCGGCACCGCGGTCTATGCCGCCTATTTCCCGCTCGAAGACGCGCGCATTCCGCTCGTCGCCCTTGTCCTGTCGATCGCCAGCCAGTGCGGCGACCTCTTCGAATCCTACGTCAAGCGCCGCTGCGGCGTGAAGGACAGCGGCCGCCTCATTCCCGGCCATGGCGGGGTCTGGGACCGGGTGGACGGGCTCGTCGTCGCCTGCTTCGCCGCCCTGATCATCGCGCTCGGCGAGGCGATGACGGGCGCCGGCGGTCGGATCGGGGCCCTGCTGCTCGGGCTCTGACGGCGCGACGGCGCCAGCTCTCCGCGCGGGGAGCCGCGCGCCGCGC
>NZ_LMPE01000015.1:184266-204069 GCF_001424325.1 Rhizobium sp. Leaf341 | reverse complement strand
TGAGCCCGCCTCCGGCGATCTGAGCCCGCCTCCGGCGATCTGAGCCCGCCTCCGGCGATCTGACAAGGACGACGATGACTTATCTGGCCGATCTTCTGCATATCTTCGTGGGCTATATCGTCCCGTTTCTGCTTGTCCTCACCTTGCTCGTCTTCGTGCACGAGATGGGGCACTATCTCGTCGGGCGCTGGTCGGGCATCAAGATCGTTGCCTTCTCCATCGGATTCGGGCCCGAGCTCGTCGGCTTCAACGACCGCCGGGGAACGCGCTGGAAGATCTGCGCCATTCCGCTCGGCGGCTACGTCAAGTTCTATGGCGACGAGGATGCGGCGAGCACGCCCGACTACCGGGCCCTCGAGGGCCTGTCGGCCGAGGAGCGCGGGCAGACCTTCCTCGGAGCCGCCCTGTGGAAGCGTGCCGCCACGGTTGCCGCCGGGCCGATCGCCAATTTCCTGCTCGCCATCGTCATCTACGCCCTGTTGTTCTCCACCTACGGCAAGCCGATCGCCGATCCCGTGGTGTCCGAGGTGAAGGCCGGCAGTGCCGCTGCCGAATCGGGGATCCGCCCGGGCGACCTTCTCGTCTCCATCGACGGTTCGACGGTGACGACATTCGACGACGTCCGCCGCTATGTCGGCGTGCGCCCGGAGATTCCGATCGTCGTGGAAATCCGCCGCGACGGGCAACTCCTGCAGGTGCCCATGGTGCCGAAACGCAGCGAGATCACCGACCAGTTCGGCAACAAGATGGAAATGGGCATCATCGGCATCCTGACGAACCAGGAGAGCGGCAATTTCCGGCTGCAGAGCTTCGGGCCGCTCGAGGCGATCGGGCAGGGCGCGATCGAGAGCTGGCACATCGTGACCGGCACCTTCGCCTATCTCGGCAATCTCGTGACCGGGCACATGAAGGCCGACCAGCTGGGCGGGCCGATCCGCGTGGCGCAGGCCTCCGGGCAGATGGCGACGCTTGGCGTCGCCGCGGTGCTCCAGCTTGCCGCCGTCCTGTCGGTCTCGATCGGCCTTCTCAACCTGATGCCGGTGCCCGTGCTCGACGGCGGACACCTGATGTTCTACGCGATCGAGGCGATCCGCGGCCGGCCGCTCGGCGCCTCCGCGCAGGATATCGCCTTCCGCATCGGCTTTGCCATGGTTCTGATGCTGATGGTGTTTGCCACCTGGAACGATATTTCTTCCCTTGTCGGGCGAATGAGCGGCGCGGTTGGCTAAAGGTTAAGGAAGAGGCGCTAAAACGGTCGAAGCTTCTCTTCAAGGATTTGATTAGAAACGATTTGTTTACGATAATTCTTGTCTGTAGTGGCCGTTCAGCCACGGTGGGAATTGAAGTAAACGGAAATTAACGTGCTACCTTGCTTGTATGAGAAAAGCGGGTAAAACGGCAGGCATGACCGGAGTCGGCACGAGTTCGCCGCGGGACATTGGAAGAAGGTAAGATCAGAACATGAAGGCTGGTTCAAAGTTTTTGAACGCGGTGTCGGCGGTTGCGCTGTCTGCAGGGATTGTCGCATCTGGAACTGGCGTCGTGTTTTTTGCCAGTGCGTCTGTCGCTGAAGCCGCGACGATCCGCCGCGTCGACGTTCGCGGTGCGACGCGTGTCAGCGCCGAAACGGTCCGCTCCAACATCACCATCGTTCCCGGTCGGGAATTCACCAATGCCGACATCGACGCTTCGGTGAAGCGCCTGTACGACACGGGCTACTTCTCCAATGTCAGCATCAACGTGTCCGGTGGCGCGCTGGTCGTCAACGTCAGCGAGAACAACCTGATCAACCAGGTGGTCTTCAACGGCAACCGCAAGATCACCGACGACAAGCTGGCCGGGGTCGTCAAGACCCGCTCGCTGAGCGCCTATAGCGAGGCGACCGTGCAGGCCGATATCCAGTCGATCAAGGATGCCTATGCCGGCATCGGCCGCAACGACGTGACCGTCACCGTGCAGACCGCTCCGGTCGCCGAAGGTCGCATCAATGTCGCCTTCGTCGTCAACGAGGGCGATCGCACGAAGATCCGCGCGATCAACTTCGTCGGCAACAACGCTTATAGCGACGGCCGTCTCCAGGGCGTCATCGCCACCAAGAAGTCCGGCATCCTCTCCTTCCTGAACCGGAAGGACGTCTACAATGCCGACAAGCTGCGTGCCGACGAGGAGCAGCTCCGCCAGTTCTACTACAACCGCGGTTACGCCGACTTCCGCGTCGTCAATTCCGATGCCGTTCTCGACGAGACCGCCAACGAATACACGATCACCATCACGGTCGAAGAAGGCGAGCGCTACGACTTCGGTCCGGTCAATGTCGAATCGACCGTCGAAGGCATCAATGCCGATGAGCTGAAGGGCCTCGTCCAGAGCCGCCAGGGCACGATCTACAAGGCCAAGGACGTCCAGGAAACGATGTCGGAGATCTCCAAGCGCGTCGCTGCGCAGGGGTATCCCTTCGCCCGCGTCACGCCGCGCGGCAACCGCGACTTTGCGGGCCGCACGATCGCCGTGGATTACCTCGTCGACCAGGGCGAGCGCGCCTATATCGAGCGCATCGAGATCCGCGGCAACACCCGCACGCGCGACTACGTCATCCGCCGCGAATTCGACATGAGCGAAGGCGACGCCTTCAACCAGGAAATGATCGCAACGGCCAAGCGCCGCCTGGAAGCGCTCGGCTACTTCTCGACCGTCAACATCTCGACCCAGCAGGGCAGTGCGGCCGACCGCGTCGTCGTCGTCGTCGACGTGCAGGACCAGTCGACCGGTTCGTTCGGCATCGGCGCCGGCTATTCGGCCGGCAGCGGTGGCGGCTTCCTGGTGGAAGCGTCGATCGAGGAAAAGAACTTCCTCGGCCGGGGCCAGTACATCCGGATTGCAGCCGGTCGCGGCGAAGACAGCCGGACCTACAACGTGTCGTTCACCGAGCCCTACTTCCTCGGCTACCGTCTGGCCGCCGGCTTCGACGTGTTCAAGAACGAGAACGACTTCAACGACGACAACTACAGCTACGAGGATCAGGGCTTCAGCCTGCGCGTCACCGCGCCGATCACCGAGCGCCTGTCGTCGACGCTGCGCTACAACTTCACGCGTTTGAACTATCACGCGTCGGACGACGAACTGAACGACCTGTCGACGCCTTACCGCCGCGTGGTCAACAATTCGCCGTGGACGCGCTCGTCGGTTTCCAACTCGTTCACCTACAATTCGCTCGACGACGCCCAGCTGCCGCATGAAGGCATCCTGGCAACGGCGACGCAGGAACTGGCTGGCCTCGGCGGCACGTCGGACTTCTACAAGCTGACGGCCAAGGCCAAGTGGTACTACACGGTCAACGACGACGCCGACGTGATCGCGTCGCTGTCGGCCGGCGCCGGCCACGTGGTCGGGACCACCGGTCCGATGGAAGTGTTCGACCAGTTCCAGATCGGCAGCAACGAAATCCGCGGTTTCGAGCGCAACGGTATCGGTCCGCGCAGCCGCGAATATGACGATGCCGTCGGTGGCACGACCTACTTCACGGCCTCGGCCGAAGCGACGTTCCCGCTGCCGGGCATTCCGCGCGACGCCGGGTTCCGTGGCGCCGTGTTCGCCGATGCCGGCACGCTTTATGGCAACGACGTCAAGGTCAGGGCCAGCGACCGGGTCGTCGGAACGGATGCATCGCTGCGGGCCTCGGTCGGCGTCGGCCTGTTGTGGGCATCGCCCTTCGGTCCGCTCCGCGTCGACTACGCTGTTCCGATCGCCAAGGAAGATTACGACAAGGTGCAGAACATCAAGTTCGGTATTTCGTCGAATTTCTGATATCGGCAGTCCAGAACTGCATGCCAAACTGTTCTGGAGTCTGGCCCATGGATGCTAACTGGTTTTTCCCGCCGCATGACGGGCTCCGCCTGAGCGATCTGGCGGAGCGCATCGGCGCTTCGCTGCAGGACGAGACGGCCGGCGACCGGATCGTTTCGTCCATCGCGCCGACCTACAGGGCCGGCCCTCGCGACGTCTGCTACATGCTGCAGCGGCGCTATCGCGACGAGTTCTCGACCTCGCAGGCCGCCGCGGTGATCTGCAACGAGGCGGTCGCGTCGATCGTGCCGCCGCACATTCCCGTCTTGCTCGCCAAATATCCCCACACCGCCTTTGCCCTGGCCGGGGCGATCTTCCATCCGGATGCGCTGCGCCCGGTCCAGAATCTCGGTGGCCAGAGCGGTATTTCCCCCGCGGCCTTCGTCGATCCGACGGCGCGGCTGGAGGACGGCATCGACATCGAGGCAACCGCGGTGATCGGGGCAGGGGTGGAGATCGGCTCCGGCACGCGCATCGCTGCCGGCGTCGTCATCGGCCCCGGCGTGCGGATCGGGCGCGACTGCACGATTTCCGCCGGCGCGACGATCCTCTGTGCCCTCGTGGGCAACCATGTGATCATTCATCCCGGCGCCCGGATCGGCCAGGACGGCTTCGGCAATGCGCCGGGACCGCGCGGCGGCATGATCAAGATCGTGCAGATCGGCCGCGTCATCCTGCAGGATCACGTGGAGATCGGCGCCAACACGACGATCGACCGCGGCGCCATGGACGACACCGTTATCGGCGAAGGCACGAAGATCGACAATCTGGTCCAGGTCGGCCACAACGTCCGCATCGGGCGTCACTGCGGCATTGCGGCGAAGGTCGGCATTGCCGGCAGCACGCGCATCGGCGACGGCGTGATGATCGGCGGCGCGGCCGCGATCAACGGACATATCACGATCGGCGACCGCAGCCAGATCGGCGCGATGAGCGGCGTGGCCGCGGACGTGCCGGCCGGCGAGCGGTATGGCGGCATTCCCGCGCGTCCCATGCGCGACTTCCTGCGGGAGGCGGCCGAGATTGCGGCGCGGGCCAATCTAAGAAAGCGCAAGACGACGACGGGAGACAAGCAATGAACGATACCCCAACCGGCGATATGCCAACCGAAAAGACAGGGGCAAACGTTCTCGGCACGGCCGACATTCGCGAGATCATGAAGCTCCTGCCGCACCGCTATCCGTTTCTGCTGGTCGACAAGATCATCGAGATCGACAGCGACAACTCGGCAATCGGCATCAAGAACGTGACGGCGAACGAGCCGCATTTCACGGGGCATTTTCCCGACCAGCCGATCATGCCGGGCGTTCTCCTGATCGAGGGCATGGCGCAGACAGCGGGCGCGATCTGCGCGCGCAAGACCGCGACGGGCAGCAACCTCGTCTACTTCATGACGATCGACAATGCGCGTTTCCGCAAGCCGGTCGTGCCGGGCGACCGCGTCGAGTATCACGTGGTCAAGCAGAAGCAGCGCGGCAGTATCTGGAAGTTTCACTGCGACGCCAAGGTTGACGGGCAGCTGGTCGCGGAAGCGGATATCGGCGCCATGATCATCAGCAAGGACGAAGCCTGACATGATTGCCGAGAGCGCCAAGGTTCATCCGTCCGCCGTCGTCGAAGACGGGGCCGTCATCGGCGAGAACGTCACCATCGGTCCGTTCTGCCATGTGGGCGGTCAGGTGGAGCTGGCCGACGACGTGGTGCTGATGAGCCATGTCGTCGTCATCGGCCGGACGAGCGTCGGCCGCGGCACGAGAATCTTCCCCTCCGCCGTCATCGGCGGCGATTCGCAGAGCGTGCATCACAGCGCCGTGGATACGCGGCTCGTGATCGGTGCGAACTGCACGATCCGCGAGGGCGTGACCATGAACACCGGCACGGTGGAGCATGGCGGGCTGACCTCCGTCGGCGACAACAACCTGTTTCTCGCCTATGCGCATGTGGCGCATGACTGCCGGCTCGGCAACAACATCATCCTGTCGAACAACGTGATGCTGGCCGGCCATGTGGTCGTGGAAGACCGGGCGATCCTCGGCGGCGGCTCGGCCGTCCACCAGTTCACCCGCGTGGGCCGCCAGGCCTTTGTCGGCGGTCTCTCGGCCGTGAGCTACGACGTCATTCCCTATGGCATGCTGAACGGCAATCCCGGCATTCTCTCCGGTCTCAACGTCGTCGGCATGTCGCGCGCGGGCCACGACAAGGCCGTGATCCACGAGGTGCGCCGCGCCTACAAGCAGATCTTCGACGGAACGGGCTCCGTGCGCGCCAATGCCGCCGCGATCCGGCAGGACTACCTCGACTGTGCGCCTGTGCTCGAGATTCTCGATTTCATCGGTGCGGACAGCGACCGGGCCCTGTCATCCCCCACCCGGGGAAAGAAGGGCTGAGCGCCATGCCCGGCCCATCCTCCAAGGATCCGCTGGCGGTATCGACACCGCCGGGACTTGGCGGTCGTGCCGGCAAAGGGCGGCTGGCGATCATCGCCGGCGGCGGTCGTCTGCCGCATCACGTGGCCGATGCGGCACGGGCGAGCGGCGAAAACCCCTACATCATCGCGCTGACCGGGGAGGCCGGCGACGGCTGGAGCGGCTATGACAGCCGGACGCTCGGCATCGGCAACTTCCGGGACATCAGCGCCACCTTCCGCCAGGAGGGCATCGACCGGGTCGTGCTCACCGGCGGCGTGCAGCGCCGTCCGGAATGGCGCGACATCCGCCCGACCTTGAAGACGCTCTCGCGCGTGCCTGCGGTTCTGAAGACGCTGATATCGGGCGGGGACGATGCGGTGCTGAAAATGGCGATCGCGCTGATCGAGGCGAGCGGAGCTCGTGTCATCGGCGTCCAGGATATCGTGCCGGCGCTTCTCGCCGAGATCGGACCGATCGGCCGGATTGCACCCGATGGCGACGATCTCAGGGACATCGCCGTGGCGACGGCTGCCGCCAATGCGCTCGGCGCGCTGGACGTGGGCCAGGGCGCCATTGCCGTTGGCGGCCGTGTCGTCGCGCTGGAGGGGCCGGAGGGCACCGACGCGATGATCGCGCGCGTGGCCGGCCTGCGGCGCGACGGCCGAATTTCCCAGCGGCGGCGCGGCGTGCTGGTCAAGCTCTGCAAGCCGCAACAGGATCTGCGCGCCGATCTCCCGTCGATCGGGCCCTCGACCGTGGAAAGCGCGCTTACGGCCGGTCTCGCCGGCATCGCGGTGGAAGCGGGCCGGGCGCTGGTTCTGGAGCGCGCCGCAACCATCGAGAGCGCCGATCGTTCGGGGCTGTTCGTGACGGGGCTCGACCGGACGCAGCCGCTGTCCTGACGACGGCCCGCGCAGGGCACGGGGCGCGTGCAGGACGGAAGGACGCGCCGGAGCCGCGTCGGAACTCTCAGATGGACGAGGTGCGTGCATGCCGAATGAAAACAGGGCCGACCCCCTCAAGGTCGCCATCATCGCCGGCGAAGTGTCCGGCGATCTGCTTGGCGGAGACCTGATCCGGGCGCTGAAGCAGCGTGCCGGCCCCGTCTCGCTCGTCGGCGTCGGCGGCGAGGAGCTGGAGGCGCAGGGCCTGGTGTCGCTGTTCGACTATTCCGAACTGTCGATCATGGGCATTTCGCAGGTGCTCGCCCGGTTGCCGACGCTTCTCCGGCGCATCCGGCAGACGGCGGATGCGGTCATCGCGGCGCGGCCGGATGTGCTGGTGATCATCGACAGCCCCGATTTTACCCATCGCGTCGCCAAACGCGTGCGGGCGTCGATGCCCGGGCTGCCGATCGTCGACTACGTCTGCCCGAGCGTCTGGGCCTGGAAGCCGGAGCGGGCCCTGCGCATGCGGCCCTATGTCGACCACGTGCTCGCCGTCCTGCCGTTCGAGCCCGAGGCGATGGTGACGCTCGGCGGCCCGCCGACGACCTATGTGGGGCATCGGCTTGCCTCCGACGAGCATGTCCTCTCCGTCCGCGCGGCCCAGTGGGCGAAGGGCGACGCGCGCGCGCGCGATGGCTGGCAGCCGACCTGTCTCCTTCTGCCGGGTTCGCGCAGTTCGGAAATCACGCGGCTGCTGCCGGTGTTCCGGGAAGCGGTGGAGATCCTGGCCAAGCGCTCCCCGGGCTTCCGCTTCGTGTTGCCCACCGTGCCGCGGCAGGCCGACACCGTGCGCGCGCTCGTGCGCGACTGGCCGGTGGATGTCGAGGTGCGGGTGGGCGCGCAGGCCAAATGGGCGGCCTTCGCGCAGGCCGACGTCGCCATGGCGGCCTCAGGCACGGTGATCCTCGAGCTCGGCCTCTGCAGCATTCCCGTCGTCTCGACCTATAAGGCCGACTGGCTGATCCGCATGATGCACAAGCGCATCCGGATCTGGACGGCGAACCTGCCGAACCTGATCGGCGACTACGTCATCGTTCCCGAATATTTCAACGAGTCCATCCGGCCGGGCGCGCTTGCCCGCTGGATGGAGCGGCTGGCTGCCGACACGCCGGAGCGGCGTGCCATGATCGGCGGGTTCGACGCTGTCTGGGATATCATGCGCACGGAGGTGCCGCCGGGCGAGCGCGCAGCAGCGCTGGTCATGGAGACGATCGCCACGAAGGCCGCGGGCTAAGCGCGTTGCGTGAAAAAGGAGTCACGCGACCCGCTTGAAGATCTTATCGTGATGCATGTCGTTTGCCGAAACCGGTGCATACTCTCGGGCGACCTGCATTCGCGATCGGCCTCGGCCCGAGCGCGCCCGGTTTCACGCCTGTCCGGCGAGAAGGCGTTCGACGAGGTCCGGGGTGAGTTCGGTAAAGTGGGAGATGACCACGGACGGCGCCAGGGTCTCCACGGCGACATCGGAATAGCCGAAGGGCACGGCGATGGAGGGAACCTCGGCGTTGTGCGCGACGAGAATGTCGTTGCGGCTGTCGCCGATCATCACCGCACGCCCGGGCGTGCCGCCGGCAAGGCGGATGGTGGCGAGCAGGTGCTCAGCATGCGGCTTGCGCACATCGAACGTGTCGCCGCCGGTAATCGCGGCAAAGCGGGACGTCAGGCCGAGCGCCTCGATCAGCGTCCGTGCCAGCATTTCCAGCTTGTTGGTGCAGACGGCCAGGCGATAGCCGGCAGCCGACAGCCGGTCCATGGCATCGAGCACGCCGGGATAGGGCATCGATGCGCCGGGCATGGTGGCGTGGTAATGCGCAACGAACTCCTTCATCTGCCAGGCGAGATCGTCTTCGCTCAACGGCTTCTCGCGCATCGCGAAGGTCCGCTCGATCATCGCCTGCGCGCCGTGGCCGACGAGATGCGTCAGGTCGTCATAGCCGACCGGTGCCAGGCCGGCCTGGGTCACCGCATGGTTGAGGCTTGCGACCAGATCGGGTGCGGTATCGACCAGCGTGCCGTCGAGGTCGAAGACGATGGTGGCCGGCGGCAGGGCGCCCGAAGACGCGGAAGCAGAGGTCGAGAGGGGCATCGGGGAGGGCCTTTTGCGGTCTGAGGTTGCCCGTGGGCGTATGCGACCGGGCCGCGAAATGCAATCGTTCGGGCGGATCCTTTGCCCCGATCCGCATTGGTCCGTTCGCGATCTGCGGCGGCTCCTCGCTTGTTTCGCCGGGAAGACGGCCCGGCATCTCCGGGAATCGCGCACGCCCGGAAAGCGGGCGGGCCAGGCCGATGCGGGCCAGGTGCGGGGCAGGTGCAGGGGGAAGGCACCTGGCTGCGACGGTCTTCGCGGCGGGGGCTTTCCTCTGTCGCATGGGCCGTGTAAACCTCCGGGCGGCCGGGCCTTGCCCGGACGACGGGTTCAACGGGAGACAGCGGCGCATGGATGCCCGCCAAATGAAGATCAAGGCCGCTGAAGCGGCGCTGGCCCATGTCGAGGACGGCATGCGGCTCGGGATCGGCACCGGCTCGACAGCCGAGGAGTTCATCCGGCTTCTGGCCGAGAAGGTCGCTTCGGGATTCCGCATCGAAGGGGTTCCGACCTCCGAGCGTACGGCGCGGCTCTGCCTCGACCTCGGCATTCCCCTGCGGTCGCTCGACGAGCTGCCGGAACTCGACCTGACGATCGACGGTGCGGACGAGGTCGATCCCGCCCTCAACCTCATCAAGGGTGGTGGCGGCGCGCTGCTCCGGGAAAAGATCGTCGCGGCCTCGTCGGCGCGCATGATCGTGATTGCCGACGAAAGCAAGGTCGTCGACACGCTCGGCGCGTTCAAGCTGCCGATCGAAATCAATCCCTTCGGGCAGAAGGCGACGCTGATCGCCATCGAGAAAACGGCCGCAAGGCTCGGCCTTTCGGGCGATCTGGTGCTGCGCAGTTCGGGCGACGGCCTGTTCGAGACCGATGGCGGGCATCTGATCGTCGATGCATCTTTTGGCCGCATTCCTGATGCAGATGCGCTGGCGCGCGAGCTGAACGGACTTCCGGGCGTGGTCGAACACGGCCTCTTCATCGGCATGGCGTCCCTGGCGATCATCGCCGGCGCGGCGGGTGCCAGGGAGATGACGAGCGCTCGATCGGCCTGATCCCCCACAGACTTTACCGGACGCGTCGAACCGACACGACGCCCTTGAACATACAGGAGCTTTTTCGAATGAACAGATTTGCAGGCCGGGTCCGCGTCTTGACCGCCTTCGTTCTTCTCGCAACAACCGCACCGGCTGCCTTTGCCCAGGACGTGACGGAAGATCACCTGAAGGCCGCGCGCGCCGCGATCGCCTCCATCGGTGCGACCGACAATTTCGACAATATTCTCCCCAATCTCGCCGAGCGGCTGAAGGTCAACCTGATCCAGTCGTCGCCGAACTACCAGGACCTGATCTCGACCACGGTCGATGCCAAGGCGCTGGAGCTGGCCGGCCGCCGCGCCGACCTCGAGCGGGAAGCCGCAACCATCTACGCCAAGACCTTCACGATCGAGCAGCTGAACGCCATCAGCGCCTTCTACCAGTCGGACGCCGGCAAGAAGCTTCTGAACGACGGCCCGATCGCCTCGCGCGAAATGATGAAGGCGGCCGATATCTGGGCAGCCGGCGTGTCGCGTGACCTGAGCGCCGAAGCCACCAAGGCCCTGCAGTCGACGCTGGCGCCGCCGGCCGACGCCGCCGGCCAGCCGCCGACGGCTCCGGCCCCCGCGCCGGCACCCTGAGGATCGGCTTTCCCGATCATTTTTCCTGATCTCCTCGTTTCGTCTCCGGCGTGATCGCCGCTGCGGATCGTCAAAGCCCTCCGGACCTCTCCGGGGGGCTTTTCTTTTGCCGGCGCGGCGCACTATATCAGCGACATGCCGACAGGCTGCGCCGGACAGGACGGAACAGACCGCGCCGCGCCCGTTGACCCCCGTTCTCGTCTCTCGTCCCCGGAGCCTTCCATGACATCTTACGACTATGATCTCTTCGTCATCGGCGGCGGATCCGGCGGCGTGCGCAGCGGCCGCGTTGCGGCTTCGCTCGGCAAGAAGGTCGGGATCGCCGAGGAATTCCGCTATGGCGGAACCTGCGTCATCCGCGGCTGCGTGCCGAAAAAGCTCTATGTCTACGCTTCCATGTTCTCGACCGACTTTCAGGACGCCGAAGGTTTTGGCTGGACCGTGGGCGAGACATCGTTCGACTGGCACAAGCTGGTCGCGGCGAAGGAGACAGAAATCACCCGGCTGGAAGGCCTCTACCAGAAGGGTCTTGCCAATGCCGGTGCGGACATCTTCCACAGCCGGGCCGAGCTCGTCGGGCCGAACAGCATCAAGCTGCTTTCGACCGGGCAGATCGTCACCGCGGAACGGATCGTCATTGCCGTCGGCGGCCGGCCGTCGCCGCACGATGCGCTTCCGGGAAGCGCACTGGCCATCACCTCGAACGAGGTGTTCGACCTGCCCGAACTGCCAAGGTCGATCCTGATCGCCGGCGGCGGCTACATCGCGGTGGAGTTCGCCAACATCCTGCACGGGCTGGGCGTCGAGACGACGCTGATCTATCGCGGCAAGGAGATCCTCTCCCGCTTCGACCGGGACATGCGCCAGGGCCTGCACAAGGCGATGGTCGACAAGGGCATCCGCATCCTCTGCGAGGACATCATCGAGACCATCTCGGATGGCGAGCATGGCGGGCGGCAGGTGACGACCCTGAAGGGCGAGATCCTGACCGTCGACCAGGTGATGCTGGCGCTCGGCCGCGTGCCCAACACGCAAGGGCTGGGGCTCGACGCCGCGGGGGTCAAGACGGACCACCAGGGCGCCATCATCGTGGACGCCTTCTCGCGCACCAGCGCCCCGGGCATCTACGCGCTGGGAGACGTGACCAATCGCGTGCAGCTGACGCCGGTCGCCATCCACGAAGCCATGTGCTTCATCGAGACCGAGTACAAGGGCAACCCGACGTCGCCCGATCACGACCTCATCGCCACCGCCGTCTTCTCCCAGCCGGAGATCGGCACCGTGGGCCTTTCGGAAGACGAGGCCGCGCAGACGCTCGGCGACGTCGAGATCTACCGGACCGAATTCCGGCCGATGCGGGCCACGCTGTCGGGCCGGTCGGAGAAGACGATCATGAAGCTGGTGGTGAACGCCGCGGACCGGAAGGTTGTGGGCGCGCATGTTCTCGGGCCGAGCGCCGGCGAGATGGCCCAGCTTCTCGGCATCTCCCTGAAGGCCGGCGTGACCAAGGACGATTTCGACCGGACCATGGCCGTGCATCCCACGGCGTCGGAAGAGCTGGTGACGATGTACGCGCCGAGCTATCGCATCCGCAACGGCGAGCGCGTGTAGAACCGGGCGGGCTGCTGCCGGAGCGTTCCCGAAGGCCTTTTCGGGCGCGGCCGCGTCCCGCCGGTGACGGCCGTGAGGACGGGCACGACCCAGCTGAGGCCCTTCCAGGCCGGCTGGTCGAGCGGATCGGCGAAAGCCGCCCGCTTTTCGCCGGCGCTGGATATCCCTCTTGTAGCCCCGCCGGTGCGATGCGGAAGAGTGTAGATCGCGGCGCTTGCGAGACGGCGAGTGCCTGATCGGCCGCGCGCTGTGCGTGACCGGCCGACGGGCTTTGCAAGCGGCGTCTTAACGTCTATAAGCCCGCATCGAAGACGGCGCCGGAGGGGGTGCCGGTGCGACGAGGCCCGCCGGACGAGGCGGGACCGTGAAAGGCGAAACGAGATGGCACAGAACTGGACACCGACCAGCTGGCGGCAGAAGCCGATCAGCCAGGTTCCCGACTTCCCGGATGCATCCGCCCTGGCGGCGACCGAGGCGCAGCTGGCGACCTATCCGCCGCTCGTCTTTGCGGGCGAGGCGCGCAACCTGAAGAAGGCGCTCGCCAATGTTTCGGAAGGCCGCGGCTTTCTGCTGCAGGGCGGCGATTGCGCCGAAAGCTTTGCCGAGCATGGCGCGGACACGATCCGCGACTTCTTCCGCGCCTTCCTGCAGATGGCCGTCGTCTTGACCTTCGGCGCTCAGCAGCCGGTGGTCAAGGTCGGCCGTATCGCTGGCCAGTTCGCCAAGCCCCGCTCGTCCAACATCGAGCGCCAGGGCGAGACCGAGCTGCCGAGCTATCGCGGCGACATCATCAACGGCATCGATTTCACGCCCGAGGCGCGCATTCCGAACCCGGAACGGCAGATCATGGCCTACCGCCAGTCGGCCGCGACGCTCAACCTGCTGCGTGCCTTCGCGATGGGCGGCTATGCCAATCTCGACAATGTGCACCAGTGGATGCTCGGCTTCGTGAAGGACAGCCCGCAGGCCGAGCGCTACCGCAAGCTCGCCGACCGGATTTCCGAAACGATGGACTTCATGAAGGCCATCGGCATCACGCCGGAGACCAACCCGTCGCTGCGCGAAACGGATTTCTTCACCAGCCACGAGGCGCTGCTGCTCGGCTACGAGCAGGCGCTGACGCGCGTCGATTCGACCTCGGGCGACTGGTATGCGACGTCCGGCCACATGATCTGGATCGGCGACCGGACACGCCAGCCCGACCACGCCCATGTCGAATACTGCCGCGGGATCAAGAACCCGATCGGTCTGAAGTGTGGCCCGTCCATGACGGCCGACGGGCTGATCGAGCTCATCAACATCCTGAACCCGGCCAACGAGGCGGGACGGCTGACGCTGATCTGCCGCTTTGGCCACGACAAGGTTGCCGAGCACCTGCCGCGCCTCATCCGCGCCGTGCAGCGCGAGGGCAAGAAGGTCGTCTGGTCCTGCGATCCGATGCATGGCAACACGATCACGCTCAACAGCTACAAGACGCGGCCGTTCGAGCGGATCCTGAGCGAGGTGGAGAGCTTCTTCCAGATCCACCGTGCCGAGGGCACGCATCCGGGCGGCATCCATATCGAGATGACCGGCAACGACGTGACGGAATGCACGGGGGGCGCCCGCGCGCTTTCGGGCGCCGACCTTGCCGACCGTTACCACACGCATTGCGACCCCCGCCTCAATGCCGACCAGGCGCTCGAACTGGCATTCCTGCTTGCCGAGCGCATGAAGGGCGGACGCGACGAGAAGCGGATGCTGGTCAACGGCTGGGCGTAAGCCGCCGCGCATTGGTTCATCGAGACAGACAGGAAAGGGCCGGGGAGCGATCTCCGGCCCTTTCTTCGTCTTCGTCAGGAGCGTTCTCCTCCCGCGCTCAGTCGCGGCGGGTTTCGTAGGCTTCGAGACGATCGTGCAGCCGGGCGACATTGGCCTGCAGCGCGGCGATTTCGCGCAAAAGGACGTCGTCGATCTTGTGATGAAGCGAGATCAGCTCGATTTCCGATTTCAGGTTGACCTCGTAGTCCTTGGACGCGTTCAGCCGGTCTTTTGCCGCTTCCCGGTTCTGCGACATCATGATGATCGGCGCCTGCAGCGCAGCCACCATCGACAGCACGAGGTTGAGGAAGATGAAGGGATAGGGATCGAAGGCGGCGCTTTGGCTGAGAAGCACCGTGTTGACCAGCGCCCAGCCGGCGAGGAACACGAGAAAGCTGATGATGAAGCCCCAGGAGCCGCCGATGCGGGCGATCTGGTCGGCGACGCGATCGCCGAGATCCTGACTTGCGACGAAACGGGCATTGACGTCTTCCGACAGCGTCTGACGTGCATGCGCCCGGCCGAGCACATGGCGTTCCACCGCGCCCAGCGCGGCTGCCGGTTTGTTGAAGAGGCGGCGGGAGATTTCTTCGATGCTGGACATGCGGGCTCCGGGTCTCGGCGGGATTTCTTCAGCCCTGTCGCCCCGTTTCCGGCGGAACTGTGTCCGTGGAAGCCTGAAAACGAACGTCGACGGCAGGCATAAAGGTAAGTTAAGCCTTAGTTATTCGTTTCCGCGCTAAAAATGAAACCGCGCGATGTGCGAAAGTCCCGATGCGCCTTGCCGGACATGAGTCCTCTTTCCCCCTTTCCCTGTCTATTGCGCGGTGATGCGCTTCGCCGGAGTTCCGCATGTCGTTAAAAAATCTTTCCATCCTGAAGAAGGTTGGGCTGGTCGTCCTCGTCATGGGATTGTCCTCGGCCGCCATCGCCACCGTCGGCATACGCGGCATCGGCGCGCTCGGGGACACCATGGTTTCCGTCGGCATGCGAGAGGAGGTCGCCCGGGAGGCGATGGATCTGCGGGTGGACGTCATTTCGATCAGCCGCATGACCTACCAGCTCGCGGCCGATCCTTCCAAGGCGGCGGATGTCCGCACCGAATCGGCGCGCCGCCAGAGCGAGATGCTGGCGCGGCTGCCCAAGATCGAAACGGCCGCCGACGAGACGCAGCGTGCCCAGCTGAAGACGGTGGAAGACAAGCTGCAGGCCTATTTCACGACCATCAACGCGATGGTGGATGCGGCCGCGGCGCCCGGCGCGACCAGCGCCTCGATGACGGCACCGCTTTCCACGGCGCTTGATGCACAGAAGGCGGTCACGACGGCGGTCAAGGCCTACAGCACCTATTCCGGCGACGCGCTGGCCGCAGCCCGGTCCGATGCGCTCGAGAGCGCCTCCATGGCGATGGTCGTGGAAATCGGGGCGGCCATCGCCGCCATCGCCCTCGGCGGCTTCGTCAGCCTGCTCGTGGCGCGCCGCGGCATCGTGGCGCCTGTGCGCGCCATGACCGGCGTGATGCGCGACCTGTCGGAGGGACGACTCGATGTCGGCACGATGGAAACCGACCGTCGCGACGAGATCGGCGAGATGGGCCGCGCGCTTGACGTCTTCCGTCGCAACGCCATCGCCATGCGCGACATGAAGGCGCAGGAAGCCGCGCTCCAGGCGAGCAGCAGCGACCTGCAGTCGAGCATCGCCTCCGTGGTGGCCGCAGCAGTCGCCGGCGACTTCACGGCACGCATCAACCGGGATTACGGCTCGCCGGACCTCAACCGCTTTGCTGCGAGCGTCAACGAGCTCGTCGGCAGCGTGGACAACGCGATCGCGGAACTCCGCCGCGTCATCGAGGCCCTGTCGCAGGCCGACCTGACACAGAGCATGAATGGCCGTTTCCAGGGTGCGTTCGGCGAACTGCAGGCCAATGTCAACGCGACGATGGTCACGCTGCGCTCCACCATGGAGAGCGTGCGCGGGGCGGGTTCGACGATCTCGGACAGCTCGGCGGAACTGAGCGGTGCGGCCAACGACCTGTCGAAGCGCACCGAGCAGCAGGCCGCGGCGCTGGAGGAAACGGCGGCCGCCCTCGACGAGATCACCGCAACGGTGCGCACGTCGTCCACGCGCGCCCACGAGGCGCAGGAAATGGTGCGCGAGACGAAGGAGAGCGCGGCGCGGTCCGGCCTGATCGTCCGCAGTGCCGTCGATGCCATGGAGCGCATCGAAGGGTCGTCCAGCCGCATCGGCCAGATCATCGGCGTGATCGACGAGATCGCGTTCCAGACCAACCTCTTGGCGCTGAATGCCGGCGTCGAGGCGGCGCGGGCCGGCGAGGCGGGTCGCGGCTTTGCCGTCGTTGCCCAAGAGGTGCGCGAGCTTGCGCAGCGCTCGGCCAATGCGGCCAAGGAGATCAAGTCGCTGATCAGCGCCTCGGCCACCGAGGTCGAGGGCGGCGTGACGCTGGTGCGCTCGACGGGGGCCGCGCTGCTCGAAATCGAAACGCTGGTCAATCAGGTCAACGCCCATGTCGAAAGCATCGCCACGGCCTCGCGCGAGCAGGCAACGGCGCTCGGCGAGATCAACACGTCCGTGAACCAGATGGACCAGATGACGCAGAAGAACGCCGCCATGGTGGAGGAGACGACGGCGGCCAGCGAAACGCTCGCCGACCAGAGCCGCCAGCTGCAGCAGCTGCTCGCCCGTTTCCAGCTGGGACAGGGCTTCAACCCCGGCGCCCGCCGCGCGGCATAGCGGGGCGCAAAACCGTCGCAGAAAAGGGTGCGGGCACTGTCCGCACCCTTTTTTCGTTCGGGAAGCGCTCTCGCGCTTGCGACCCCCGTGAGAGGGGGCGACGCCTGCTCCGCCAGGCCACGCGGGGCGACCATGACGTCAGTGTGTGCGGCGTCGTATGCGGGTCAGACGCGAGGCGGGCGGTGGCCTACATCACCGGCTGGGGGAAGAGCGCGCCGTGGGTCTCGAAGAACCGGTCGGTGCCGTAGCGCTTGCCGAACATCATGTCGTGCTGGAGAAAGCGGTAGTCGCGCAGCACGGGGGCGATCTTCTTGTTGCGGGACCAGGCTTCGGTGTCCTTGCCGGCGGCATCGATCAGCATGTAGCGATCGACGACGTGGTAGCGGCTGAAGACGTCGCCGAGGAACGCCGTGTAGTAGGGATGCTCGAAGCCGCCGGTCTTCAGGACCTGATAGGACAGGAAGGCCGGGCTGATCGTGCCGATATCCTTGACCGGGCCCGACTTGTTCGACCAGACGACCAGCGGGGTCTCGTGGCTGGACGACATCTGGTCGACGGTGCCCTTTCGCGAGGCCGTGACGTCCGGCATGTAGCCGGTCGAGGTGTAGACCGTGTTCAGGGGCGGCAGATGGTCGCCGAACAGCACGATGATCGTTTCCCGGTCGCGCGTCTTGGCCCAGTCCATCAGCATCTTCAGGCTGTCGTCCGCTTCCTTGACGCCCTGCGCATAGGTTGCCAGCACCTGCCGGTCGTTTTCCGGCAGATCGCCCTCGACCTTGATCGTGTTCTTCGCATAGCGGTTCGCCTCGTAGGGGCCATGGCCCTGCAGCGTCACCGTAAAGAAGAAGAAGGGGTCGCGCAGCTCGTCGGCCTGGCGCATGATCTCTTTCGTCAGCGCTTCGTCGGAGGCGAAGATGCCGCGTTTCTCCATGGGCGGCAGGCTTTCCTCCGAGCGGAACTGCTCGAAGCCGAACGCCTTGTAGACGGCGCTGCGGTTCCAGAACCAACCCTGGAACGGGTGGACGGCCCGGGCGACATAGCCTTCGCCGCGGAAGAAGGTCGCAAGCGACGGAATCGGATTGCGGATATACTGCTGATAGGGAATGCTGCCATAGGGCAGGAACGCGTTCGAGAAGCCCGTCAGCGCCTCGAACTCCACATTGGCGGTCATGCCGCCGAATTCCGGAGAGAACACCGCGCCGGACTGCAGGCTGCGGATCGTCGGCATCGGATCCGGCGAGAGCGTGACGTTGGGCAGACGCGTCGGATCCCAGAGGGACTCGCTCATGACGACGATCACATCCGGCTTGCCGCGATGCGTCGTGCCGGCCGCGACCGGCTCGGTCGGGATCTTGTCGATGGCGTCGGCCATGTAGCCCGCGGGGGCGGCCACATTGGCCATCGGTAGGTTCAGCACGAAGGCGAGCGTGAAGCCGTTGTGACGATAGTTCTCGGTCTGGTCCCACATGATGGGAATGATCTGCAGCCGATCGCGCACCCAGGAGAACTGGTTGTAGTCCATAAGATGGTAGAAGCCGCCCAGCAGCGGCAGGGCGACCGCGAGCCGCGCGAGGCGCTGGCGGCGCGTGAGGCGGGGGAAGCGGCGCCAGGCGTGGCGCACGAGCCAGGTGAGGCCGGCCAGCGACAGGACGAGCCCGACGGCAATGCCGATCGCCGTGCCGGGGCGGTCGCGCACCAGGACCGGCATCAGCTCCATGATCTGCCGGCCGAACAGGAAATCGGTCGGATAGAGCGGATCGGACAGGAAGATCTGCTTCTGGCGCGTCACGAGGGCCGGCACCAGCGCAAGCGGGGCGATCAGGACGATGCCGTATTCGGCGCGACCGGCGATCGCATCCACCGCCAGGAAGAGAAGGAAGAAGATGAAGGCCGTGACCCAGGCGGGCCGCGCAGGATCGAGGAAGAACGCCGTCGCCTCGGCCGCGGAGTTGCGCGCGATCCACTCGACGATGAAGATCAGCGAGACGGCGAGCAGGAAAGAGATGAGGGTGCTGCGAAGGTGGGACAGAAGCCTTGAGGGACGGACGTCCTGCGCCACACCGGGTCCGTAGACGTCCGCGGAGGGTCTTGCGTTCACGGCAGACTGAAAACTCGCCATGGCCGGCTCCCTTCACAAATTCTTCGCATGCCTGTCATATCGGTGTCATGTTGAACAGAGGATGAATGTGCTTTCCCACGCACAATACGCGTGATCGCAGGCGAACCATCGCATCCCCATGAGCGGCAACAGCCCTCAAGCAGGGACACGACCGGGTAGGAAGGCCGGCGTGTCGGCTTGGGCGGCGGCTTAGGCGTTGGCTTGGGCAGAAACCGCCTGGGTGGAGGCTTGGGCAGGGAAAGCCGGGCAAAAAGAGCCGGGACGAGGAAGGACGATATGCGCAGTTCGGTTGAAGTGTTCACCGTGGAAACGGGCGAGACCCGCGTGGTCTGGCAGACGGACCGGTTGGTCGAGGCGCCGAATTTCACGCCCGACGGCGACGGGCTGATCCTCAACGGCGACGGCCGGCTCTTTCGGATCGGCCTTGCAAACCCGGTGCCGGAGATGATCGACACCGGTTTCGCCACCCTGCTGAACAACGATCACGGCCTTTCGCCGGACGGGGGACGAATCGCGATCAGCGACAAGACGGCGTTCGGGAAATCCGCGATCTACACGCT